>NZ_DF850489.1:943212-1061018 GCF_000813185.1 Novosphingobium sp. MBES04
GGTGCCGCCAACGTCGACACCCAAACGATAGGTCATGTGTTTCACCTTGTTCGAAGACTATGCGCCAGCGAATAGGCCGCAAGTCGGGGGAATATGAAAACGACTGGCGCACAAACATCCGCCAGGCGGAGGCTGGTCCCGCCTATCGGATAAGTTGGCGCCGCCGCCACGCTCAGGCCTCGGCGGTTTCGACCGGCTTGGGAAAGGCGGGTGCGCGGGCGACCATGGACGGCAGGGTGCGCTCCATGACCGTGGCAAGCCACTGGTTTGCGTCGACAAGCTTGCCAAGATCCATGCCGGTCGCAACGCCTGCGCGGTGGAGCATGTAGACCACGTCCTCGCTGGCGACGTTACCGGCCGCGCCGGGGGCGAAGGGGCAGCCGCCAAGGCCGCCGAGGGCGGCATCGACGACGCGTGCGCCCGCTTCCACCGCCGCCCAGACATTGGCGATGCCGGTGCCGCGGGTGTTGTGGAAATGGACGCGCACAGGGGTAGGGCCGATCGCTTCGCTGACGGCGCGCACGAGGCGGGAGACGTGGGCCGGATCGGCGACGCCGATGGTGTCGGCCAGCGCGATCTCGACCGGGTTGGCCTCTGCCAGCTTGCGGGCCATTTCGACGACGTGCTCCTCGGCGATCTCGCCCTCGAAGGGGCAGCCGAAGGCCGCGCCGATGGTGGCCTGGCCGCGCAGGCCCGCATCCTGGGCCATGGCGATGAGGCCTTTGGCGGCGTCGACCGATTCGAGGCTGGTCTGGCCCTGGTTGGCGATGGCGAAGCGGTCCGAGGCGACGCAGACGGCACCGAGTTCGTGGATGCGTCCCGTGGCGATGGCGCGCTCGCCGCCCTTCGCGTTCATGACGAGGCCTGTGTAGAGAACGCCTTCGACCTCGGGCAATCCCGCGCAGACCTCGGCCGCATCGGCCATCTGGGGCACGCGGCGCGGGTTCACGAAGCTGGTCACCTCGATGCGGCGGGCACCGGCGTCGATGGCGCGGCGCACCAGTTCGAGCTTGTCCTGGGTCGAGATCAATGTCTTTTCGTTCTGCAGGCCGTCGCGCGGGCCTACTTCCATGAATTCGATCGACTTTACCGTCACGCGGTTCGGGCCTTTCCTTGGCTCAGGACCGGGGAGGGCCTGGAGCGCATTGCATGTGCGGAGCGGTGGGTGGGGCGGGCGAAGGCTGGTGGCTGCCTTTCGTGCCTTCCGCTGGAGGTGTTTTCAAAACTGTACACGAAATGGATTTCGCGGTCCAGATGCCAGTGCCTGTCGCGCGCATTACCTTGCTGTAAATTGCGTCATTAGGGCTAGGTGCGATGTTTTGCGAATGATGCTTGAATATTTTTGTGTACAAACATGTAAATCGCAGTCACCTTGATGCCGCCAAGAGCCGAAACCGGCCGGGCGCTCGATGAAATGTTTGCAAAGTAAGACAATTCGAGGTTCAGGGGAAATCATCAGATGCAGCACAAGAAGGTAATTCTTCTCGCAGGTGTCGCGCTTGGCGTTGTGGGCGCCAACCCGGTCGCGGCGCAGTCCACCTCTTCGGGAGCGGAACTGGTCGGCAATCAGATCACCGTTACCGCGCGACGCCAGAACGAGAGCCTGAGCGACGTGCCCGCCTCGGTCACGGTGCTGACCGGCGCGGACCTGGAAGCCAAGGGAATCGTGACGACCGAGCAGGCGATTGCGGCAACGCCGGGCGTTACGATCGTCTCCAACGCCGCGCAGGTCGGCGATGCGCAGATCAATATCCGCGGCGTCAACGGCGCGCGTGATGCGGAGAACAACGTCGCGCTGGTCGTTGACGGCATTCTCAAGACCAACACGGCGGCGGTCAACCAGTACCAGGGCGCGCTCCAGCAGTTCGAGATCCTCAAGGGACCGCAGGGCGCCTACTACGGACGCGGCGCAACCGCGGGCGTGATCGTGATGACAACGAAGAAGCCCTCGGACCGTCTCGAGGCCGAAGGGCGTGCCTATTGGGCGACGCAGGACAGCAAGCTTCTGGAAGGATCGATCTCGGGGCCGCTTGGGAACAACACCGGTTTTGTCCTCTTCGGCCAGTACCGCGCGACCGACGGCTTCTACACCAACACCGGACCCGATCCGCGCACGCGCGGCAAGACCATCGACCAGTACGAAGGCTGGGGGCTGGGCGGACGTCTCGTTTCCGAGCCGACGGACCGGCTGAGCCTTGATGCCAAGTTTCGCTACAACAAGATCGAGGCCGCGGCGCTCAACTACAACGCGGCTTTCGAGATGCCCGACTTTGCCAGCGCGCTGGGCATCCCGGAATACTACCAGAACGTGAACACCGCGCGTTTCGAGTGGCAGCGCAACGTCCCCTCGATAGACACCCTGCGCACGATCGAGGCCTCGCTCAAGGCGGACTACGCCTTCGATGGAGCGAAGCTGACGACCTGGGTGTCCTTCTCGGACATCGACGAGACATTTTATGCGGACACGACCGCTGCCTCGTTCGGGCGCTTCAACGGCCAGGCCGCGTGCATCGCCTCGACTGCGGCGCTTTACGATGCGGGTGTGGTGTTGGCACCTCCGCTCTATCTGGCGCCGACGCCCGGCGGCTCGACGCTTGGCGCCTATAGCCCGACCGCCTGCGACGGTATTCAGGTGACCTTGCGCGACCAGCGCGACATCAGCGCGGAGATCCGGCTTGCTTCGGACACCGGTGGGCCGCTGCAATGGTCGGTCGGGGCCTATTACCTCCACATCAACCGCCACTATGCGACCGCGCTCAACGAGGATGACGGTGGGCCGGTCAATTCCAACCTCTACAATGCGCCCGGCACACCCAACCAGACCTCGCAGCTCTTCAACGACCGCTTCAAGACCAATGTCTACGCCGGTTTTGGGTCGCTGGAGTGGAGCCCGACGCAGGCACTCACCTTGTCGGGTGCGCTGCGTTTCGACCGCGAGGAGCGCACCGTCACTCCGCTCGTGCCCGATGTCCTCGATCCCATCACCGGGACCTCGATCAATCCGGGCTATGAGGTGGGCACGCTGGAATTCCAGAAACGGGCCTACGAGCAGCTCCAGCCCAAGGTCACCTTGCGCTACGAGTTCACGCCCGACATCAATGTCTATCTGGACTATGGTGTGGGCTTCAAGGCGGGCGGCTTCAACAGCCAGGGCAGCGCCGCGCTGATCGACACCTATTACAATGATCTTCTCGGCTCGAACCTCGCCATTGACGATGATTACAAGAAGGAGGTGAGCCACGCGCTGGAGGCGGGCTTCAAGATCGGCCTGGCCAATGGCGATGTGCAGATCAACGGTGCAGTCTACCGCAACATCGTCGAGGACATGCAGTTCTTCGAGTTCTACACCGGCACCTTCGGGATCTTGCGCGTCGTCTCCAACATCGACAAGGTGCGCCTGATGGGGGCGGAACTGGGCGTGGTGTGGAAAGTCGCTCCGGGCTTCACGCTCGATGCAGGCGGCAACGTCCTCGACAGCAAGATCATCACCAATTCGGTGCGGCCCGATACCGAAGGGAACAAGTCGCCCTACTCGGCCGACTATACGCTGAACGTCGGGGCCTCGGTGATCCAGCCGGTCAGCGACCGCGTCGACTTCACCTTCCGTGCAGACTACCGCCTGACCGGGCCGACCTGGTTCCATGTCGTGCAGGATCAGCAGCGCCGCACGATCTTCGACGTGTTCTACCCCGGGCTAGGCACGGCGGACTATTCGCAGACCCGGCGCGATGCCTATGGCATCGTGAACCTGCGCGCCGGGCTGAAGGGCGAAGGCTGGCACCTGACAGGCTTCGTCAACAACTTCTTCAAGAAGCGCTACCTGGAAGAGGTGATCCCTGCGCCCGAGTTCGGCGGTGCGTTCCTGACGCCCGGCGCGCTGCGCCAGATCGGCGTGGAAGCGGGCTTCAGCTTCTGACAGGGCGCGGTTGGGCGGGCGGCGCGCGCACTTTACGCGTTGCGCTGCCCACCCACCCGGCGCTAGGGAGCCTGACTGTTTACCCAGAGGAATGCCGGGCGCACGCTCCGGGAGTTGAACATGGCCAAGACATCAGAGCAGGTATATCGCCAGATCCGTGCAGGTATTCTGGCGGGCGATTTCGAGCCGGGCATGTTCGTGCCCGAGGACGAGTTCGCGAGCTACTGTGGCACCTCGCGCACGCCTGTGCGCGAGGCGATTGCGCGGCTTGTCTCCGAAACGCTGCTGCAGCGCTCCGGCACGCGGCGGGTGTTCGTGCCGCTGTGGTCCGATGGCGAGGTGGAGGAACTCTTCACTCTGCGCGCCAAGCTCGAGGCGCACTGCGCCGAGCGCGCGGCCGAACTGATCACGCCTGAGGAGATCGCGGAACTGCGCACCCACGCCGACTTCATCGATGCGGCGCTGGGCGGCGAGGCCGACATCCCGGGCTTCGTCGAAGGCAACCGGCGTTTCCACGCGACCTTGCTGGCGGCGGCGCGCTCCGAGCCGCTGAACCAGATGATGCGGATCATCGTCAACCAGGTGATCATCCACCGCACGGCCGAGCGCTACACTGTCTCGGACCTTGAACAGAGCCAGCGTGACCACCGCGACCTGATTGCGGCCTTCACCGCGCACGATGTCGCCTGGGCGGGCGCCATCGCGCGCAACCATATCCGCCGCGCCGCCCATGCCTATCGCTTGCGCGCGAACGAGGCCGCGACACGCGGCGCGCCGTGCGCCGAGGACATGGACTAGGGCGCCGCGCGGGCCTGGTCGGGATCGACGCGAAGCGCAAGCAGCGCGGCGAGAGCCAGCGTTCCCGCAGCAAAGGCCATCGTCCAGATCGGCGCCTGGGGGAAGAAGGCCTTCATCACCGTCCCCATGACCGTCGCGACGAGCAGTTGGGGCAGGACAACGAAGACGTTGAAGAGACCCATGTAGACGCCGAGCTTGGCTTGCGGCAGGTGGCTGGCGAGGATGGCGTAAGGCATCGCCAGGATCGAGGCCCAGGCGATACCGATGCCGATCTCGCAGGCGATCAGCCAGGTGGGATCGCGCACCACGAGGAAGCCTGCAAAGCCCAGCGCGCCTGCGAGCAGGCACAGCGCGTGGGTGCGCACCTTGCCCAGCCGGGCGGAGAGGAGCGGGAGCAGCAGCAGCGCGGCAAAGGCCGCCACGCCGTTGTAGACCGCGAAGAGCACGCCGACCCAGTTGCCCGCCTCCTGGTAGGCCGGATCGAGCGGCGAGGCGGCGCCGAAATGGGTGCTCGCCACGACCGGTGTCGTGTGGATCCACATGATGAAGAGCGCCGACCAGCTGAAGAACTGGACAAGGGCCAGGCGCTTCATCAGGGGCGGCATTCCGGCAAAGTCACCCACGATCCCTGTGAGCATCGAGCTTTCCTTGCCCTGCCGTGCGCGCCGGGCCGCGAGGTTTACCGCGAGGCCATAGGCGGCAAGCAGCGCGGCGAGGAGGTAGACTTCCTTTTCGAGGCTCCAGTGCCAGACGGCGAGAGCCAGCGCGGCGCCAAGGCCGATCCAGGCCAGCCCCGTTGTGGGCTTGCGTGCCGCAAGCGCGCCCAGGGTTGCGGACTGCGTGACAACGTCTTCGCTACCCGCAAAGGCGCGCATGTCCTCGGGTGCATATTCGCGGGTGGACAGGACGGTCCACAGCACGGCGATGACGAGCAGGGCCGCGCCGGCCTGGAAGCTGATCCGCACCGTCTCGGGGATCGCGCCGTCTGCGGCGACATTCGCAACGCCCAGGTGATCGAGGAGGTAGGGGAAGAGCGAGCCCACAACCGCGCCTGCACCGATGAAGGCGGTCTGCACGCCATAGCCCGCTGTGTGCTGGTCGCGGCGCAGCATATCGCCGACGAAGGCCCGGAACGGCTCCATCGAGACATTGAGACTGGCATCCAGTGTCCAGAGCAGGAGGGCCGCCATCAGGAGGCTCGTGCTGCCGGGCATGGCCAGCAGCGAGGCGGCTGCCAGAAGTGCGCCTGCCAGGAAATAGGGCCGCCGCCGCCCGAGCCTGCCGAGCCAGGTGCGGTCCGAAAGGTGGCCGATGACGGGCTGGACGAGGAGGCCCGTCAGCGGCGCGGCCACCCAGAGTGCGGGCAGGTCATCGATGGACGAACCCAGCGATTGGAAGACCCGACTCATGTTCGCGTTCTGCAGCGCGAAACCGACCTGAATGCCGAAGAAACCGACGCTGATGTTGCACAGGCCCAGCCAGCCCTGCCGGGGCTTTTCCGAGAGTGTGGTGGCCTCTCCGGGCAATTCGGCCTCGCCGCCTGTAGCCATCCGGCCGTCCTTTCCCATCTTGTCTGCCGATGGTCTGCCACCGTGCGCTTCAGGCCCATGGCCTTTGCACGAGCCGGGGCCTGCGGCAATCACGCATACGAATACGCGGCCCACTTCTGGGTCCGTTTCGAAGCTAACCGGGCATCGTGCTTTCACGAACGATAAGCCGTGTGCCGATCAGCGGGGAGGGCGGCGCGCGCTCCTCGATCCGGGCGAGCAGGGCATCGATCAGCCGCTCGCCTGCCGCGCGCATGTCCTGGGCGATGGTGGTGAGGCCGGGCGAGGCCATGGCGGCGGCGGGCAGATCGTCGAAGCCGATCACGGCCACGTCCTCGGGGATGCGCTTTCCCGCAGCGCGCAAGGCCGCCATGGCGCCCAGCGCAATAAGGTCGCTGGCCGCAAAGACCGCGTCGAACTGGGTGCCCGCATCAAGGATGTCCTGCATGGCCGCGCGGCCAAGGTCTTCGTGGCTGATCGTGTCGCGCCGGAGGGCTTCGTCGGGGGCGATACCGGCCGCATCGAGCGCTCGCACAGTCCGCCATAGCGGTCTGCGAACTCGGGGTAGTGCTCATCCGCCTGGCCGAGGAAGGCAATGCGGCGATGCCCCTGGTCCAGCAGGTGCTCGCCTGCCATTCGGCCCGCCTGCACGTTGTCCGAACCGATCGCGGCGCCAAAGGCCGGATCGTCGACCGCCCCCCACCGCACGAAATGCGTGCCATGCTCGACTAGGTCGCGCAGGCGGCTGCGGTAGAGTGTGTAGTCGCCATAACCCAGCAGGATCAGCCCGTCGGCGCGGTGGCTGTCGAGATAGCGCACGTGCCAGTCGTCCTCCATGCGCTGGAAGGAGATGAGCAGGTCGAGCCCGCGCTTGGCGCTGTGCCGCGTGATCGCGCCGAGCATGGCGAGAAAGAAGGGGTTGATCTTGGAATCGCCCGGGGTGTCTTCCTCGAAGAAGAGCAGCGCGATGGTGTTGGTCCGTTTCGAGCGCAGCGAGGAAGCATTCTTGTCGACCGAGTAGTTGAGTTCGCGTGCGATGGTTTCGATGCGCTTTCGGGTCGCTTCGCTGATCGATGGGCTGCCGCGGAGCGCCCGGCTGACGGTCGGCTGCGAGACGCCCGCCCTATAGGCGATGTCAAAGCTCGTCGGCCGGTTGGAAGGCTTGCGCCCCATGTAGTTCTCCCTCTCCCCTGGCGCTCTCATGCTGCGCACAATCGCGGCGTTCGGTCGGGCCTTGTGGCGCGGATTTCCGGGCGATCACGCAGTCTTGCGTATGTTGCCCGGGTGCCACGGCGCGAGGCCCCGTTCGCTCTACGTATACGTATGCCATATTATGCGTAACCAATCCCGCGTCTATGCCGAAGGCAGGAAATGAGTCGCGCCGTCTTCGAAGCGCACTCGCCCTTGGGAGCGGACGCCGCAATCGGTCTTCAGAACCGTCACGCGGTAGTGGGAGGTAACAGGGAATGCATTTTCGTACGTATACTGCGAGCAAGGTCGCGATTTCACGGGGCGCACTGGTCGCCGCGATGCTGGCCGTCATGCCCGGCACGGCGCTGGCGCAGGAGGCCGCCGAGCCGCTCACCGAGGAAGGCGCGATCATCGTCACCGGCTACCGCGCCAGCCTGGCCAGCGCGGTGGGCGAGAAGCGCGAGGCCGAGCAGATCGTGGAATCGATCTCGGCCGAGGACATCGGCAAGCTGCCCGACGCTTCCATCGCGGAATCGATCGCGCGCCTGCCGGGCCTGACTTCGCAGCGCGTCAACGGGCGCTCGAACGCAATCTCCATTCGCGGCTTTGCGCCGGACTTCTCGACCACGCTTCTCAACGGGCGCGAACAGACCTCGACCGGCGACAACCGCGCGGTCGAGTATGACCAGTACCCGTCCGAGATCGTCAACGCGGTCAATGTCTACAAGACACCGATGGCCAGCCTCATCGGCCAGGGTCTCTCCGGCACGGTCGACATGCGCACGGTCCGCCCGCTCGATGGCACCAAGCGCATCGTCAGCGTCGGCGCGCGCGGGACCTACACCGATCAGGGCAAGCTTAATGCAGGGTCCTCGGACACCGGGTTTCGCATGAACGCGCTCTATGTCGACCAGTTTGCGAACGACACCCTGGGCATCGCGCTTGGCGCCAGCTATCTGGATGAGCCCTATCAGGTCGAGGAATTCAACGCCTGGGGCTACGCCGATGGGCCGGACGGCAACCGCGTGATCGGGGGCTCGAAGTCCTATGTCACCTCGACCAAGCTCAAGCGCCTCGGGCTCAACGGCACGCTGCAATGGCGCCCGTCTCCCAACTTCACCTCGACACTCGATGCGTTCTATTCCGACTTCAAGGACGACCAGTTCAAGCGCGGGATCGAGCTGCCGCTGTTCTGGTCGGGGGCCTCGCTTCAGGACGACTACAGCGCCTCGGACGGTCTCATCACGCAAGGGGCCTTCGACGATGTGAAGGGTGTGCTGCGTAACGACGCGTTCCAGCGCCACGCCAAGCTCTACTCGTTCGGGTGGAACAACACCTGGAAGGGCGACGATGGCTGGAACGCCGTTGCCGACGTCAGCTACTCGCGCACCGACCGCAACGAACTCGTGGTCGAAACCTACTCGGGCACGGGCCGCGCGGGTGAGGGCGCGACCGACACCATCGGCTTTTCCAGTTCCTCGGGCGGGACGGTGTTTACCCACCTGCTCGACTATGCCGACTACGATCTGATCCAGCTGACCAGCCCGCAAGGCTGGGGCGGCACGCAGATCGGGCCGGACGGGACGACCATCACCGGCGGGCAGGACGGCTACTACAACGACCGCAAGATCCGGGACGAGCTGTGGCAGCTGCGCCTCGAAGTCGCCAAGGAGATTGATCGCGGGCCGCTGCGTTCGGTCCAGGCCGGGCTCAACTACACCACCCGCTCCAAGCGGCTGGTGCCCGAGGAGTATTTCCTGGGCCTTGCCGCCAACACCGATGGCACGGTCTCGGTCCCGATCCCCGAGGACGCGCGCCTGGGCGCAACCGACCTCGACTATCTGGGGCTGGGCTCGATGGTCAGCTACGATCCGGTCGCGCTGGTCGATGCCGGGCTCTACAACCTTGTGGCCAACCCCTACGGCGATGTCGTGGTCAAGGCCTACGCGATCCGCGAGAAGATCATGACCGCCTATACCCAGGCGAACATCGATGCGGAGATCGGCTCGGCGCATCTGACCGGCAACGTGGGTGTGCAGGCCAACTGGGTCGACCAGAACTCGAAGGGGGCGACGGCGGTGTACCTGGGAACCAACGCCAATGGTTCGCCCGACATTGGCGCTTCGGAGCGCAACGAGAGCACCGACTACCTTGATGTGCTCCCCAGCCTCAACCTCTCGCTGCGTTTCCCGAGCGATTTCGTGATCCGCTTTGCCGCCGCGCGCGAGATCATCCGCCCGCGCCTTGACGATATGCGCGCCTCGCTCAGCTGGGGCTACACCGTCACGGGTGACGTGGCGCAGGTGACCGGCTCTTCGGGCAACCCCGATCTTCGCCCCTGGCGCGCCAACGCCATCGACCTCACCTTCGAGAAGTACTTCGCGAGCAAGGGCTACATCGCCGCGCAGTTCTACTGGAAGGATCTCAAGAGCTACGTCTACAATCTGGACGTGACGGTGCCCACCTCGGCGCTGGCGTTGCCGAGCCCGGGCGATGGCATCACGATTGCGCCCTATGCCCAGCTCAATGTTCCGGTGAACGGGGAGGGCGGCAAGCTCTACGGCGTGGAAGTGGCGACGACACTTCCCTTCGAAACTTTCGTCGAGGCGCTGGAAGGCTTCGGTGTGACGGGTTCTGTTGCCTATACCAAAACGAAGATCTCGCCGGTGCCGGGCGGCGCTTCGGAGGACCTGCCGGGCTATTCCAAGTGGGTGGCCAACGGCACGGCCTACTTCGAGAAGGCAGGCTTCAGCGCACGCGGTTCGGTGCGCTATCGTTCGACCTTCGTGGGCGAGGTTTCCGGCTTCGGTGCGGCGCGCGTGCGGCGCCGTGCGGCCTCGGAGTTCATCGTCGACGGGCAGCTGGGCTACGAATTCCAGCCGGGCAGCGCACTGGAGGGGCTCTCGCTCTACCTCCAGGGGCAGAACCTGACCGACGAGCCCTTCATCACCGCCAATCCCGGCGATGCGCGCCAGGTGATTGATTACCAGAGCTATGGACGCCGGTTCCTCGCCGGGTTCACCTACAAGTTCTGACCGCTTCGGCAGCAAGGCCCGGACTGGCTCCTCCCGGACCGGACCTTGCGGCCACACCTCGGGGGTGGGACTGTCCGATTGAACGTCCCGGCCGGGCCCACCCCTGACCCGCTTTTACCCCCGCGATCTCTTTCGAGGAGGCCACGATGATCCGAGCCACGACGCTGGCCCTTGCGGCTTCAAGCCTGGCACTGCTGTCCAGCGCTGGGCATTCACGGGACGCGGAGCCGTCCGACGCGCTGGCCGCCCTGCGCGCGCGTGCGCCCGAACAGGAGGTGATCTACTTTCTCCTGCCTGACCGCTTCGAGAACGGCGATCCCGCTAATGATCGGGGAGGGTACGCAGGGGACAGGCTCGCGACGGGCTTCGATCCGGCTGACAAGGGCTTCTATCATGGCGGCGACCTGGCGGGACTGACTTCGCGGCTGGACTATATCCAGGGCCTGGGCGCCACCGCGATCTGGGTCGGCCCGGTCTTTCGCAACAAGCCGGTGCAAGGCGCGTCGGGCCAGGAGAGCGCCGGCTACCACGGCTACTGGATCACCGATTTCACGACACTCGACCCGCACCTTGGCACCGAGGCCGAGTTCGCCGCCTTCGTAAAAGCGGCCCATGCGCGCGGCCTCAAGGTCTACATGGACATCATCGTCAACCACACAGCCGACGTGATCACCTATACCGATGGCGAAGAGAACGGCTATGCCTACCGCAGCAAGGCCCAATATCCCTTCTCGACCCGAGGCGGGGTTCAGGGGGCGCCGATCAACCCGGGCTTTGCGGGCGACCACGATCGCGCACCTGCCAACTGGGCGAAGCTGACCGATCCCGGTTTTGCCTATGCCCCGCGCGTGCCGGAGGGCGAACGCGCGGCGAAGACCCCGAAGTGGCTTAACGACCCGATCTACTACCACAACCGGGGCGACACCGACTGGACCGGGGAGAGCGCGCAGTACGGCGATTTCATCGGCCTTGATGACCTGGCGACCGAACATCCGCGCGTTGTCGAGGGGATGATCGAGATCTACGGCGCCTGGATAGATCGCTATGGCATAGACGGCTTCCGGATCGATACCGCGCGTCATGTAAATCCCGAGTTCTGGCAGGCTTTCGTACCTGCAATGGAAAAGCGGGCGCGAAAGGCGGGCATTGCCAACTTCCACATCTTCGGCGAAGTCGCGACCGAGCGTTACGACCCGGCGTTGCTCGCGTCCTGGACCCATGCGGCCGATTTTCCCGCCGTGCTCGATTTCGGCCTGATGTACGCGGTGATCCATGCTCTTTCGGCAGGTGGCGGCCAGGCTGACCTCGCCCGGATGCCGATGGACGATACGCTCTATGCGGGTGGAGTCGAAGCGGCCAAGCGGCTGCCTACGTTCCTGGGCAACCACGATGCGGGCCGGATCGCCATGCTTCTGGAGAAGGCCAACCCCGGCATCTCGCGCGAAGAGCTTCTTGCGCGGGTGACGCTCGCCCACGCGCTGCTGCTGAGCTTGCGCGGCGTCCCCACGATCTATGCAGGCGACGAGCAGGGCTTTGTCGGCACCGGCGGTGACAAGGAGGCGCGCCAGGACATGTTCGCCTCGCAGGTCGCCGCCTTCAACACGCAGGACCTGCTGGGCACCGACGCGACAAGCGCTGAGGCCAATTTCGATACCACGCATCCGCTCTATCGCTTCATATCGCAGATGGCGCAGCTGCGTGCGCACACGCCAGCTCTGCAGAGCGGCGCGACACGGCTGCGCGCGGCGTCCGAAACCGCCCCCGGGCTCTTTGCGGTCTCGCGCTTCGATCCGCGCGATGGCCATGAAATTGTTATGGTTTTCAATACTTCGGGGCAGGCGTTAGAGGCTGTGGTGGCAGTCGATCCAAACTCAGTGCAGTTCCGCGAGATTGCGGGCCACGGCTGCGTTACAAAATCGATTGCAGCGGGAAGTCTCGCCATCACGCTGGCCCCCTTCGGCTTCGCCCTGTGCGAGGCTCGGCGTTAGTTTCTGGCGGACTTCGGCGCACAGTGACATGCGAAAAGGGATACTGCGCAGCATGACGAGCCCTGTGGCAAATCAAACCGACCGCGAAGCTGGTGCCTGGTGGCACGGTGCGACGATCTACCAGATCTATCCGCGCAGCTTCCTGGACAGCAACGGCGATGGCGTGGGAGACCTCGCGGGCATCACGCAGCGCCTCGACCACGTGGCGCGCCTGGGTGTCGAGGGGATCTGGATCTCCCCGTTCTACACCTCGCCCATGGCGGACTTCGGCTATGACATCGCCGACTATTGCGACGTCGATCCGATCTTCGGGACGCTCGCGGATTTCGATGCCCTGGTCGCGCGCGCCACAGAACTGGGCCTCAAGGTCATCGTCGACCAGGTCTACGCGCATACCTCCGATGCGCATCCCTGGTTTGTCGAGAGCCGGGCCTCGCGCCGCAATTCGCATGCCGATTGGTACGTCTGGGCAGACCCCAAGCCCGACGGCTCCCCGCCCAACAACTGGCAGTCCGTGTTCGGCGGTCCGGCCTGGTGCTGGGACGCGCGTCGCGGGCAGTACTACCTTCACAATTTCCTGAAGGAGCAGCCCCAGCTCAACGTCCATAATCCCAAGGTGCAGGAAGCGCTGCTGGATGTGGCGCGCTTCTGGCTGGAGCGGGGCGTCGCGGGCTTTCGCATCGATGCGCTCAACTTCACGATGCACGACCCGCTGCTGCGCGACAATCCGCCTGCGCCCGATACCGGCGAGGTGCGCACACGGCCCTTCGATTTCCAGCTTCAGGCCTACAACCAGTCGCACCCCGATATCCCGCAGTTCATCGAGCGGTTGCAGGCGCTGATTGCCAGCTATCCGGGCACTTTCTCGCTCGCCGAAGTGGGCGGGCGCAACGCACTGGCCGAGATGCACGAATTCACGCGCGGACCCGACCGGCTCGACAGCGCCTATGGCTTCGACTTCCTCTACGCACCGGCGCTTACCCCGGCGCTTGTCCAGCAGGCGCTTGAGGCCTGGGACGGGCCCGAGGTCGGCGGCTGGCCGAGCTGGGCCTTTGAGAACCACGATGCGCCGCGCGCCCTCTCGCGCTGGTGTGCCGATGAAGACGCGCGCCCCGCGTTCGCCCGCCTGAAGGCGATGCTGTTCTTCGCGCTGCGCGGCAATCTCATCCTCTACCAGGGCGAGGAACTCGGGCTGCTCCAGGATGAGGTCCCCTTCGACTTGCTGCAGGACCCGGAGGCCATCGCCAACTGGCCGCTGACCCTGTCGCGCGATGGGGTGCGCACGCCGCTGCCCTGGCTCGGGGACGATGTGCATGGGGGCTTCACACAAGGGGGATACCCGTGGTTGCCCCTGAGCGGCCAGAACCTCGCGCGGGCCGTTGATGGGCAAGAGGCCGATCCGGCCTCGCAGCTCAACCTGACCGTGCACGTGCAGCAGATCCGCAAGGCCTCGCCCGCATTGCGCGAAGGGGGCTGCGCCGTGCTGCTCGCCGATGCGCACCGGCTGGTCCTTCGCCGCAGCCACATGAGCCAGAGCGTGCTCGCGGTGTTCAACTTCAGCGAAGCCGCGCAGCCTTGGCCGGAGGATCTGACCGCTGCCGGCAATCTGCTTGCACATACCAATTTCGACGCCGCCCTATGGACAGGCGAGGGGCGCCTTGACGAACTGCCCCCGCACGCGGCGATCTGGATCGAAGAGGGAGAGAGATAACGATGAAACCGCTGCGCCTTCTGGCCGCCGCCGGACTGGTTCTTGCCACCTGCCATGGGATACGCGCAGGAGCGGCTGAGCCCAAGGAAGTTTCGGCCAGTTCGCCCGATGGAAGCCTGGTCCTTCGGGTGACGACCGACAACGATGCCCGGCCGGAATGGTCGCTCTCGCGCAAGGGTAAGCTCCTTGTCGCGCCCAGTCGGCTGGGCTTCGTCCTGGCCGACGGTCTTCCCATGGTGCGGGGTTTCTCGATCACGGGCAGCGAGCGGGCACAGGGCGAAGAGACCTGGGAGCAGCCCTGGGGCGAGCGCCGCTTCGTGCATGACCGTCACAACGAGGTGCTGGTGCGCTTCGTGCAGTCCGAAGAGGACGGCGCGCGGCGGATGAACGTCCGTTTCCGCCTCTTCGATGACGGCATCGGTTTTCGCTATGAACTGCCCGAGCAGCCCGCGCTCAAGACCATGCGCATCGCCGAGGAAGCGACCGGCTTCACCATCGCGCCCAAGGGCGAGGCCTGGTGGATCGCGGGTGGGGAATGGAACCGCTACGAGCAGGTCTACCAGCACACCGCCATCGACGCGGTGTCCACGGCGCACACGCCGATCACGATGAAGCTGGAGGACGGCACGCACCTCTCGTTTCACGAGGCGGCCCTCGTCGATTACGCGGGCTATCGCCTACGCCGGGCCGATGGCCAGAGCTACCGGACCGAACTTGCCCCGTCCGCCAATGGCCCCGCCGTCGTGCGCGATCTTCCCTTCGCAACGCCCTGGCGTACGATCCGCATTGCCGAGGATGCGGCGGGCCTTGTCGAGAACGACCTGGAACTCAACCTCAATGAGCCCAACAGGCTGGGCGATGTCAGCTGGTTCGAGCCGGGACGGTACATCGGCATCTGGTGGGGCATGATCCGGGGCGACTGGACCTGGGGCGAAGGCCCGCGCCATGGCGCCACCACCGCCCGCACCCGGGCCTATATCGATTTTGCCGCCGAGAATGGATTCCGGGGCGTCCTTGTCGAGGGATGGGACAAGGGCTGGAACGGCAATTGGTTGGGGCATGGACAGGACTTCAGCTTCACCAGGGCCGTGCCGGACTTCGATATCGACGCGGTGACATCCTATGCCCGCAGCAAGGGCGTGCGTCTCATCGGGCACCATGAGACAGGCGGGAACATCGCCAACTACGAAGCCCAGCTCGACGATGCGATGGCGCTTTACGAGCGGCTGGGCGTCGATGTCGTGAAGACCGGATACGTGACCGACGCAGGCGGGATCATCGCCGACACCGACCGTTATGGCGAAGCGTCCGGCGCGGTGCGCACCGCCTGGCACGACGGCCAACGCATGGCGAACCACTACCTCGACGTGGTGAAGGTCGCGGCACAGCACCACGTGGCCGTCAACACGCACGAGCCGATCAAGGACACCGGCCTTCGCCGCACCTGGCCCAACTGGGTCTCGCGCGAGGGCGCACGCGGCATGGAATACAACGCCTGGGGTGCCTATGCGAACGGGCCGGATCACGAGCCGACGCTGGTCTACACCCGTATGCTGTCCGGTCCGATGGACTTCACCCCCGGCATTCTAAGCCTCACCGGCGCCGAGGGTGTGCCGCTCGCTTCCACGCTGGCCAAGCAACTTGGGCTCTACGTCACGCTCTATTCGCCTATCCAGATGGCGGCGGACTTCATCGAGGAACTGGAGAAGCACCCGCGCGAGATGGACTTCATCTCGAGCGTGCCGACCGACTGGTCGGAAAGCCATCTCCTCGCAGGCGAAGTGGGCGATTATGCGGTCCTTGCCCGCAAGGATCGCAAGAGCCCGCGCTGGTTCGTGGGCGGGGTCAACGATGCAACGCCGCGCACGGTGCGCGTGGATTTTGATTTTCTCGATCCGGGGCGGACGTATACGGCAACGATCTGGAAGGATGGCGAGGGCGCGTCCTATCTCGATGAAACGCGCCATTCCATTGCCTATGATACGAAGACCGTGAAGCAAGGGGACAGCCTCGACATGTGGATGGCTCCCGGCGGCGGTATGGCCGTGCGGCTGGAGCCAAGTTCCTGAAATCTGGTGCCGGGAAGGGGAAAGGGGGGCTCCTTTCTCCTTCGAGTGGGCGGGGCGTGCGGTTCATTTCCGGCACTCGGCCCGGCGCGGAACGGGACAGCCTCGATAAAAAATCGCCCGAAAACGAAATTGGGGCGCGCATTGTGGCGCGCTTTCGTCTATGGGGGCGCCGACTGTTTGCCCGATGTGCGGGCCAGCTTCCCGAATCCCCCTGACCGAGAGGCCGCTTTTTGGCGGCATGAACCGTTGATGCCTTCCAATTTTGAACACCTCCCCGAACCTCTTGCAGCCGCGCTGACCGGCCAGGGCTATGAAAAGCTGACCGCCGTGCAGGAGGCTGTCTGCGAAGGGGAAGCGGAAGGCCGCGACCTTCTCGTCTCGGCGCAGACGGGCTCGGGCAAGACGGTGGCGTTCGGCCTCGCCATGGCCGAGCAGATGCTTGCGGTCGAGGACCTGCCCTATGCGCGCACGCCGCTCGCACTGGTCATCGCCCCGACCCGCGAACTCGCCCTGCAGGTCAGCCGCGAACTGAGCTGGCTCTACGCCCCCACCAACGCGCGTATCGTGACGTGCGTGGGCGGCATGGACCCCGTGGCCGAGCGCAAGAAGCTGGAGAAGGGCGCCGCGATTGTCGTGGGCACCCCCGGCCGTCTGCGCGACCACCTTGAGCGTGGCAAGCTCGACCTCTCCGAGCTGCGCGTGGCTGTCCTCGACGAGGCCGACGAGATGCTCGACATGGGCTTTCGCGAAGACCTTGAGGAACTCCTCGACGCGACCCCGGCCGAGCGCCGCACGCTGCTCTTCTCGGCGACCATGCCGCGCGGCATCGAGCAGCTGGCACGCCAGTACCAGAACAACGCGCTGCGCATTTCGACCGTGGGCGAAAGCCGCGGCCACGGCGACATCGCCTACCAGGCGGTGACGGTGTCTCCCTCGGACGTCGAGAACGCGGCGATCAACATCCTGCGCTTCCACGAAGCCGAGACCGCGATCCTGTTCTGCGCGACGCGCGACAAGGTGAAGCACCTGCACGCGCAGTTGGTCGAGCGCGGCTTTTCCGCCGTGGCGCTTTCGGGCGAGCACTCGCAGAACGAGCGTAACAACGCGCTCCAGGCGCTGCGTGACAAGCGTGCTCGTGTGTGCGTTGCGACCGACGTCGCCGCGCGCGGTATCGACCTTCCCACGCTGACCCTCGTCGTCCACGTCGAGATCCCGCGTGATGCCGAGACGCTCCAGCACCGTTCGGGCCGTACCGGCCGTGCGGGCAAGAAGGGCACCGCCGTCCTGCTCGTGCCGCATTCACGCCGTCGCCGCGTTGAATACATGCTGCGCGATGCGAAGATCCCGGCCGAGTGGACCGAAGTTCCCGGCCCCGAGGTCATTCGTGCCAAGGACCGTGAGCGCATCATCGAGGCGCTGACCGCGCCGCGCGAGATCACCGAGGACGACCGCGAGATCGCCCGTGCGCTGATGGAGAAGGTTCCGGCCGAAGACCTCGCCGCGGCTCTCGTCGCTGCGCAGCGCGAAACGATGCCGCAGCCCGAGGAACTCCTCGGCAAGGTCGAGAAGCCGGGCCGTGGCAAGCGGGGCGAAGGCTTCGAGGACGCTGTGTGGTTCCGCATGAACATCGGCCGCAAGGACCAGGCCGAGCCGCGCTGGGTGCTCCCGGTCGTGTGCCGTCGTGGCCATGTGTCGAGCGATGTCATCGGCCAGATCCGCATTCTCGTGCATGAGACCTTCGTCGAAATCCCGGCCGCCATGGCCGACCGCTTCGCCCAGACCGTCGAGAAGACCGCCGGTTCGGAAGACGATGACTTCGAGAAGGCCATCCGCTTCGAGCGTTCGGCCGCGCCGCCGCCGGGACGCCCCGGTGGTTTCCGCGGTGGTCCGCGTGGCGGCAACGACGGTCCGCCGCGCAAGGCCCGTCCGTTCAACGGTGGCGGCAAGCCGCCGCGCCGCGACGGTCCGCGCCGCGAAGGCCCGCACCGCGGCGCCTCGAGCCACGGTGGCCACGGTGGCGGCCCGAAGGGCAAGAGCCGCCGGGGCTGATCGCCGCCGCGCGCACTTGAGGAAAAGAAGAGGGCTGGACCACGCGTCCGGCCCTTTTTCGTTGTCAAGCGTCGGACAGGTCTTTGTCCAGCGCTGGTAAACGTGCGTTCTCAGCGCCTTGATCCAGAACACTTTAGGCAAGCGGTGATGGTCAGCGAGTAGACACGTGCAGGAACAGGAAGGGTATTTCTTCAAGGGGTTATTACCCCTTGACCCCAAAATCGGCGACCTCACCTTTCGAAGCCACGGCAGCGTGCGAAAGGTGAGGTAGACAGTTTGGGGAGCCCGAGGGCGATGGCCCTCGGAATTTCTTCTTTTAATTATATATGCTTATTAGTGCCTGCGGCTGTGTACACCCGCATTGGGCCTATAGGCCTCACCCGTTCCCCATGACCTCGTCGAGCGCCTCGCTGGCTTCGAGCCAGGTCATCTCGGCTTCGTCCAGCGCTTCGGTCACTTCGGTGTGCTTCTGTCCGATGGCGCCGAGGCCCAGGCCCTTGAGGTCGCCCTTGGCGCTTGCGGGATCGACCAGCGCTGCGTCGAGGGCGGCGAGCCGGGTCTGGAGGCGCTTCATGGCGGTCTCGGCCTCGGTCACCTTGCGGCGCAGGGCCTTCAGCTCCTCGCGCGCGACTGCGCCTGACTTGCGGGCGGGCTTGGCTTCGTTTGCGCGCTGCGGTTCCTCGGCCTTGGGTTGGTTCCGTCCCAGGACGAAGTCGATATAGTCGTCCATCGAACCGTCGTAGGCCCGGGCCTCGCCCTTATCGACAAGCACGAGGCGGTCGGCGGCGAGTTCCACCATGTGGCGGTCGTGGCTGACGAGGATGACGGCGCCTTCATAGGCGTTGAGCGCCTGGACCAGCGCTTCGCGCGCGTCGACGTCGAGGTGGTTGGTCGGCTCGTCGAGGATGAGCATGTGCGGCGCATCGCGGGTAACCAGGGCGAGCGCCAGGCGCGCGCGTTCGCCGCCCGACATGGTGTGCGTGTCCGAGGTCGCCCGGTCGCCCGAGAAGCCGAAGCGGCCGAGCTGGTTGCGCACGGCCTGCGGTGGTTTGTTGGGCATGGCGCGGGTCATCAGCTCGAGCGGCGTTGACCCCTCGGGCAGTTCCTCGACCTGGTACTGGGTGAAGTAGCCGATGCGGATGCGCGGCGAGAAGTTGGTTTCGCCTTCCATCGGCTCGAGCTGGCGCGCGATCAGGCGCGCGAGCGTGGTCTTGCCGTTGCCGTTGCGGCCGAGCAGGGCAATGCGGTCATCGGGATCGATGCGCAGGTTGAGCCGGCGCAGGATCGGCTTGTCTTCTTCGTATCCGACGGCCGCCATGTCGAGCGTGACCAACGGCGGGCGCAGTTCGTCGGGACTCGGAAACTCGAAGCGCATCGAGGGATCTTCGGCGAGCGTCGCGATCGGCTGCATGCGGGCCAGCATCTTCGCGCGCGACTGGGCCTGCTTGGCGGTCGAGGCGCGCGCAGAGTTGCGCGCGACGTAATCCGCCAGCTTCTTGCGCTGGGCTTCCTGGCTCGCCTTGGCGGCTTCGGCCTGCGCCGCGCGTTCGGCGCGCAGGTGCTCGAAGCTGTCGTAGGTGCCGGGATAGAGCGTGAGCTTGCCGTTCTGCAAGTGGCAGATGTGGTCGACCACGCGGTTGAGGAGGCTGCGTTCGTGGCTGATGACGATCAGCGTGCCAGGGTAGCTGGAGAGGAAGCTTTCCAGCCAGAGCGTCGCTTCGATATCGAGGTGGTTCGAAGGCTCGTCGAGCAGCAGCACGTCGGGCTGGGAGAAGAGCAGCGCGGCCAGCGCGACGCGCATCTTCCACCCGCCCGAGAAGCTGTCCAGCGGTTGGCCCTGCATCTCCTCGTCGAAGCCGAGGCCGACGAGGATGCGCGCGGCGCGGGCGGGGGCCGAGTAGGCGTCGATCGCGATCAGGCGCTCGTGCACATCGCCCAGGCGATTGGGGTCGGTGCAGGTCTCGGCTTCCGCGAGCAGCTGTGTGCGTTCGGTGTCGCCGTCCAGCACCGCCTCGAACGGGGTCTTGGTGCCGCTGGGTGCTTCCTGCGCAATGTAGCCAAGGCGCGCGCGGCGCGGCAGGTCGACCGAACCGCCATCGGGTTCCAGCTCGCCGATCACGGTCTTGACGAGTGTCGACTTGCCCGCGCCGTTGCGGCCGATGAGGCCGACCTTGCCTCCGTTGGGGATGGTCGCACTGGCCTGGTCGAGGATGGTGCGGCCCCCAAGGCGCACGGTGATGTCGCGGATCGTCAGCATGGCGGGCCGCGTAGCAGGACCGGGCCGATTTCCCAAGCGGCAGATGGCCTGTCCCCGATGGAGTCGGGCGTGTTGCAGTGCAATCGGGCTGCAAAGACATTCGTCCAATTTGATCTGGCGCGGTTTTCTTGGGCGCGCGGTGGTGGCAGTCTTCCTGTCGGATTGCGGTGCGGAAACGACTCGGGGGTTCGTAAGGGGCATGAAGAAATCGGTCGGAGCCGCGCTGCTGGCGCTTGTCCTCGTGGCGCTCACTCTCTTTTGGTTCCTGGGGCGGGGTGATGACCGGGACGGCGTCCTCGAACTGCATGGGAATGTCGATGTGCGTCAGGTCTCGCTCGCGTTCGAGGAAGCTGGGCGCCTTACCGAGCTGACCGTCGAGGAGGGGGATACGGTGGCCGCCGGAGATGTCGTGGCACGGCTCGATACCGAGACTCTCGCCCTGCAGGCCCGCCAGGCCGAGGCGGAACTGGCGGCTCGCCGCGCGCAACTGGACCAACTGCGCAACGGCTCGCGCCCCGAGGAAATTGCCCAGGCACGTGAGGCGAGGCGCGCGGCGCAGGCCGACGCCGCCCGCACCCGTCAGGACCTTGCCCGTATGGAGCAGGCGCGTGCCGCGACCGACGGCCGGGCGGTCAGCACCCAGGATCTCGACGCGGCAAGGAGCGCGGCCGAAGCGGCGGCGGCGCGCGCCGGGGAAGCCGGACAGGCGCTGACACTTGCGCGCAAGGGGCCGCGCGCCGAGCAGGTGGCCACCGCCGCCGCGCAAGTCCAGGCCGCCGAAGTGCAGGCCGCGTTGCTGCGCCACCGCGTCGAGATGGGTGTGCTGCGTGCGCCCCATCGCGGGGTCGTCCGGGCGCGGTTGCTTGAGGAGGGGGACATGGCATCGCCCCAGCGGCCGGTGCTGGATCTGGCGCTCCTTTCGCCCAAGTGGGTGCGTGTCTACGTCGGTGAGGCGGACCTGGGGCGAGTTCATCCCGGCATGGCGGCGCAAGTGACCAGCGACAGTGCGCCCGACGCGCCGGTGAAGGGGCAGGTCGGCTATATTTCCTCGGTCGCCGAGTTCACGCCCAAGTCGGTCGAGACCGAAGAGCTGCGCACGGCGCTGGTCTACGAGGTGCGCGTGATTGTCTCGGACACCCGTGAGGCCTTGCGTCTTGGCCAGCCGGTCACGGTGCGTCTGGACATCGGTGGACAGAAGTGAGTCCAGCGCTGGACATCCGTGAGGTCGGAGAGGTGGAGCACGCGCCGCCGATCATCGTCGCGCGCGATCTGGTCAAGCGTTTCGAGGGGCCTGACGGCGCGCCCTTCGACGCCCTGAAAGGTGTGTCCTTCGAGGTCGCAGCGGGCCGGTTGACCGCGCTCGTCGGTCCCGATGGGGCTGGCAAGACAACGCTGATGCGCATGATCGCGGGGTTGCTGCGAGCCGATGGAGGCGCACTGCATGTGCTGGGGCATGACGCCGCGCAGGACGCACAGGAAATTCAGAGCCGCATCAGCTACATGCCCCAGCGCTTCGGGCTCTATGAAGATCTTAGCATTCAGGAAAACCTTGATCTCTACGCCGATCTTCACGGCGTGCCCGCGCACCTGCGACGCGAGCGGTTCGCCCGGCTCCTGGAGATGACCGACCTCGCGCGCTTTACTGCGCGCCCGGCAGGCAATCTTTCAGGTGGCATGAAGCAGAAGCTGGGCCTCGCCTGCACGCTGGTGCGTGTGCCCGATCTCTTGCTGCTCGACGAGCCGAGCGTGGGGGTCGATCCTCTCTCGCGCCGTGACTTGTGGGAGATCATCGAGCAGATGATTGCCGAAGAGGGCCTCAGCGTCCTCGTCAGCACGGCCTACATGGACGAGGCGGCGCGCTGCGAGCGGGTCCATGTCTTCAACAAGGGCGAACAGCTGGCCGAAGGCACGCCCGGTGCACTGCGCGCGCGGGTTGCCGGGCTCACGTACGTTGCCGCGCCGCGCGAGGGTGAGCCCGCCCGCGATCTTCAGGCGCGCCTGATCGATGCGCCGGGCCGGATTGTCGATGCCGTGCCGAGTGGTGGCGAAGTCCATTTCATCCGCCGAGCCGAATGCGCAGCGGACAGTCTCGGCGATCTGCTGGCCGGCTGCGAAGTGCGGGCCCGCGAGGAGGAACTGGAAGACGCCTTCATGCTCCTGTTGCGGGCGCACGAAGAGGGAGACGAGCCGACCGCGCCCGACCAGGGTGGGCCGGATCAGGGCGGGGAATCGGCGCTATCCAGCGCCGGACCGGAGCGGGAGCAGGACAGCGCGCCGATCATCGTTGTGCGCGACCTGGTGCGCCGTTTCGGCGACTTCACCGCGGTTGCCAGCACCAGTTTCGATGTTCGGCCAGGCGAGATATTCGGTCTCCTGGGTCCCAATGGCGCGGGCAAGACAACCACCTTCCGCATGCTCTGCGGGCTGCTTCCGGCGACCAGCGGGCATCTGGAGGTGGCGGGGGTGAACCTGCGCCAGGCGCGCGCGACGGCGCGGCGGCGCATCGGGTACGTGGCGCAGAAGTTCTCGCTCTATGCGAACCTCTCGGTGCGCGAGAACCTGGAGTTCTTCGGCGGCGCTTACGGCCTGCGTGGCCGGTCCCTGCGCGCGCGGGTACGCGCCATCGAGACCCGCTTCGATCTCGACCCCCAGGCGCAGAGCGGCACTCTTCCACACGGCTACAAGCAGCGCCTGGCGATGGCGGCAGGGCTCTTGCACGGTCCACGGATCCTGTTCCTCGACGAGCCGACCAGCGGCATCGACCCCCTGGCCCGGCGGGCGTTCTGGCGCACGATCACCCAGCTTTCGCAGGAGGGCGTGACGATCATCGTGACCACGCACTTCATGGAAGAAGCCGAGTACTGTGACCGCATTGCGATCCAGGACGCGGGCCGTCTGCTTGCGCTGGGGACTCCGCGCGAAGTGCGCGAGGAGGCGGGCCCGCGGGGGCAGGACATGAACAGCGCCTTCATCGCCATTGTCGAGACCGCGCGGGCGCAGGAGCGGAGCAGAGCCGCCGCGCCGGAGAGCGTGGCATGAGCGCGCCAGGATCGGGCTTTGTCCAGCGCCTGACTGCGCTGGTGCGCAAGGAAATGCGCCAGATGGTGCGGGACCGCTCGAACCTCCTCGTGGGGTTCCTGCTCCCGCTCGCGCTAATCCTGCTGTTCGGCTACGGCCTCTCCTTCGACGTGCGCAACGCGCCTGTCGCCGTCGTCATCGACACGCCGTCTGTGGCTGCACGCGAGGTGGTCTCGGGGCTGGAGGGCTCGCGGTACCTCGCGCCGCGACGGGTCACGAGCATGGCCGAGGCCGAGCACCTGCTGGGCGATGGCCGCGTGGATGCCATCGTCCATCTCCCGGTCGACTTCGCGCGCCGGTCTGCGGCGGGCAGCGGTCGCGTGCAGGTCGTCCTCAACGGTATCGATTCGGTGACGGCCAGCACGCTGGAAGCCTATCTTTCAGGATCCATCTCCAAGACACTGGAGCACCGTGGTGATCGCGGGGAGGTCGCGCTGTCCGGCGCCAGACAGGTGGAGATCGTGCAGCGCGTCTGGTTCAACGAGACCTCGAACAGCACCTGGTACCTGGTGCCCGGGCTCGTCGTTCTCATCATGACGCTGGTGGGGGCGTTCCTGACCTCGCTCCTGGTAGCGCGCGAGTGGGAGCGCGGCACGCTGGAATCGCTGTTCGTGACCCCGGTGCGACCCCTCGAGATCGTGCTCGCCAAGCTCGCGCCCTACATTCTTGTCGGACTTGTCGACCTCGCCATGTGCCTGGTGGCCGCGCGCGTCCTTTTCGATGTGCCGATCCGCGGCTCGCTGCTGGCGGTCCTCGTCTCCTCGACGATGTACCTCATCGTCTCGCTGCTCCTGGGGCTCTGGATTTCGGGGGCGACCCGCAACCAGTTCGCGGCGAGCCAGGTGGCGCTTCTCACCAGCTTCATGCCCGCGATGATGCTCTCAGGCTTCGTGTTCGACTTGCGCAATGTGCCGATCGGTGTCGAGATCGCCGCGCAGATCGTGCCCGCCACCCACTTCATGACGCTCATCAAGACGCTGTTTCTGGCCGGAACCGACTGGGCAATGGTCGCGCGCAGCTGCGCGATCCTGGGGGGCTATGCGCTTCTTCTCACTTTCCTGACGCGGCGCACCGTGCGCAAGCGGCTCGACTGAGGGCGCGGCCGATGGAAGCCCTGAGCGCCCTGATCTTCCCGATCCTCACGCTGATCCGCAAGGAGCTGCTGGCGATCTTCAAGGACCCGGCCAACCGCATCGTCCTGTTCGCACCGGCTTTCGTGCAGACCTTGCTGTTCGGCTATGCGGCCTCGTTCGATCTTACCAACGTGCCATATGCCGTGCTCGACCAGAGCCATAGCGCGGCTTCCAGCGAATTGCTGGCCCGGCTCGATGGGACGGGTGTGTTCCGGCGCGAGGCGACGCTCGCCAACGCCCACCAGATCGCGCCGGTGATCGACGAGCAGCGCGCGCTCATGGTCATCGCGATACCGGCGAACTTCGCCGAGAGCCTCGCCGCCGGGCGCCGGGCCCCGGTGCAACTGATCCTCGATGGGCGCAATTCGACGACGGCGGGGTCGGCCTCGGGCTATGTCGCCTCGGTGGTGGCCGCCTTCAACGCGGCGCGTGGGGGCGGACAGGGACTGGAACTGGTGCGCCGGGCCTGGTTCAACCCCAACCTGGAATCGCGCTGGCAGATCGTGCCCGCCATGGTCGCGACGCTGAGCATGCTCCAGACACTGCTCCTTGCCGCGCTCTCGGTCGCGCGTGAGCGCGAGCAGGGGACTTTCGATCAGCTCCTCGTCACCCCGCTTACCCCCTTGCAGATACTGGTCGGCAAGGCGGTGCCCTCGATTGTCGTCGGCATGCTGCAATCGACGATCGTGCTGCTGATCTCGCTGTTCTGGTTCGACATCCCGATGAGCGGATCGGTCTGGTTGCTCTACCTTGGTCTGCTGGGCTTTACCGGGGCTTCGGTCGGGATCGGCATGTCGCTGTCCTCGGTGGCGCTCAACATGCAGCAGGCGATGCTTTATACCTTTCTCATCATCATGCCGCTGACGCTGCTTTCGGGCCTCATCACGCCCGTGCGCAACATGCCCGAGGTGCTTCAGGTCGCGACCTACGCCAACCCCTTGCGCTTTGGCGTCGACCTTGTGCGGCGGGTCTATCTGGAGGGCGCAGGGATCACCGACATCTACCACGACTTCATCCCCATGTTCGTGATCGCGGCGCTGACACTGCCGCTTGCGGCATGGCTCTTTCGCCACCGTCTGGCCTGAACCTCGAACCTGCGAGTCGCTGCATGACCCACCATTCTTCGCGTGCACGAACGACGGCTCCGCCCCTGCTCCTCGCTCTCGCCCTCGCGCTGGGGGCCTGCACGGTGGGGCCGGACTATGCGGCGCCGTCGCTGGAGGCCCCGGCTGATTGGCACAGTTGGCGCTCGGGCGATGGTGCGCTGCACACCACTTCGACGGACGGTGCGGCGCTGCCCGCCGACTGGTGGACGCTCTGGGGCGATCCGGTGCTGAACGATCTGGAGGCGCGCGCCCTGGTGGCGAACCCGGATATTGCGAGCGCTGCGCTCCATTTTGCCGCGGCGCGGGTGCAGCGCGGCGGAGCGAAGGCGGCGGGTCTGCCCCAGGTCAACCTGTCGGGTTCGCTCACGCGCCAGCGGTTGAGTGAGAACGGTGCCTCGACCCGCCTGTTCGACGTGATCGGCAGTGAGGCCGAGCGCGACCAGATGGCGCGCTTCCTCGCCAATCCCTTCACGCTCTTCCAGGGCGGTTTCGACGCCGGGTGGGAGCCGGACCTGTGGGGCAAGGTGCGCCGTTCGCTGGAGATCGCCGATGCCCGCGTGGAAGGCCAGGCCGCCACGCTCGAGCAGACGCGCCTGGCAGTGGCGAGCGAGGTCGCGCGCAGCTATGTCGAACTGCGCAGCGTGCAGCGTCAACTGGCCTTGGCGCAAGAGGATCGGGACATCCTGACAGAGCGTGAGGAGATCGTCGGCGCGCGGGTTCGAGCCGGGCTCGACGGGCACGCGGCGCTCGAAAGCGAAACGATGGCGCGAGCCGGTACGCAGGCCACTCTTGCCCCGCTGCGCGCGCAGGAGGCTGCGCTCATCAACGCGCTGGCGGTCTTGACCGGAGAGCGCCCGGGGGGATTGCAGGACCTTCTCGATCCGCCTGCCGGTACGGGGGCGTCGATTGATCCGGATCTGGGGCTGGGGCTCCCGTCCGAGGTGGCGCTGGGGCGGCCCGATGTGCGCGCGGCGGGCGCGCAGCTCCATGCGGCCACGGCCGAGATCGGGGTTGCCGTGGCCGACCTCTATCCCAGCATTCGCCTGGGGGGAGGCTTCAGCCTGGAGTCCTATCGCAGCGAAAACCTGTTCGACTGGGGCAGTCGCACCTGGTCGGTGGGGCCGAGCCTCAACCTGCCGCTCTTCGATGGCGGGCGCCGCCGCCGAGTTGTCGCGCTGCGCCGGATCGAGCAGCGCGAGGCCGCAGTACGTTTCCAGCAGACGGTGCTGAGTGCCTGGCAGGAAATCGATGACGCGCTCAATGGCTATGCCGCCGAGCGCAGCCGCCGCGATGAACTGGCCGCGCGCCTTGCCGGCGCCGAGCGGCGGCGTGATCTGGTGCAGGCGAACTATGCGGCGGGCAACGTCAGCTACCTGCCGCTGCTTGATGCGCGCCGCGGTGTGCTGGGCGCACAGCGCGAGCTTGCCCAAAGCGAGGGCGATCTGCGCACCCGCTTCATTGCGGTCAACAAGGCGGTGGGCAACGTGCCGCCGGGCGATCCAGCAGGGGGAGAGGGCGCCCCTTAGAAGCCCTTCTTGCGGTAGATCTCGGTGCCACGACGATAGACAACGAGCTTCTCCAGCGTCACCGGGTGGTAGAACGCTTCGAGCACCTGGCCTGCGTTGTTGCGGGCATATACCTCGTAGCAGTCGCCCTCGACCTGCATCTTGAGAAGCGTCCAGCCTTCCTGCCAGATCTTCTTCTTGAGCTTTTCGATGGGCTTCCAATTGGCCTCGGGACCGGCCTTGCAGGCGACATCACCATCGGCGAGGGCCGGGGCGGAAAGGCCAAGGGCCGAGAGGGCGAGGCCCGCGCAGGCGAGCGAGGTGAACAGGCGGGTCATGCGATGAAGGCTCCCTTGCGGATGCGATGGCGTTTCCACGCGCGGGCGGCCCAGACGAGGACGAGCGGCGCGACATGGACGAGGGCGGGGGTGGAATTCCAGCCCAGCAGCAACCAGTGTGCAAGGGCCAGGAGAAGGGCAGGGTAGACGAGGCGCTGCAGCGTCTTCCAGCGGCGGCCGAGCCAGCGAACAGCCGTGTTGAAACTGATCGAGGCGGGGACCATCAGGAGAGCTAGCGCAAGCCAGCCTGTCCAGATGCCGGGGAGGCCAAGTTCGGAGACAATGCCCTCGGGCGTCATGTCGATGACGTAGAAGGCAAGGTGCAGCAGGCCGTAACTGAAAGCCGCTACGCCCAGGTTGCGGCGGATCAGCAGCCAGCCCTTGAGGAAGCGGTTTGTCCCGACCAGTTCGACAAGCGGGCCGGGCAGCATCGCCAGGACCATCAGGCGCACGGCAAGCTCCCCGCTGGGTGCCAGCAGGTCCGTCGGCCAGGCCGCGTTCGCGAGCAGGTCCCAGACCATGAGCAGGCCGGGAACGGCCAGCGCCAGGCTGACCAGGAGCGAGAGGCGCGCGCGCTTCATCGCTCTCAGACCTGCGCCCAGCGGCGCACGAGGTTGTGGTAGACGTGGATCAGCCGGTCGACGTCGGGATCATCGACGGCCCGGTCGCTCGACAGCGCCTGGATCGACTGGTCGAGATCGTAGAGCAGCGCTCGCTCGGCGGCGTCGGCTACCGCGCTTTGCAACCACAGGATCGCGCAGAGGCGCTGGCCCGAGGTGACGGGCGTGACCTGGTGCAGGCTGCTGGAAGGGTAGAGGACCATGTCACCGGCCGCGAGCTTCACGCCTTGCGCGCCGTACTCCTGCTCGATGACCAGTTCGCCGCCTTCGTAGCTGTCGGGATCGGAGAGGAAGATCGTGGCGGAGAGATCACTGCGCAGCGTCAGGCCGCGCGCGTTGTCGCGCATCAGAGCGGAATCGACATGGGTGCCGTAGTGCCCGCCGTCCTGGTAGGCGTTGAATACCGGGGGCCAGATCTTCTCGGCCAGCGAGGCCGAGACGAAGCGCGGGGTTTCGCCGAGACGCCGCAAGAGGATGTTGGAAAGCTCGTGGCCCACCGGGCACTCGCGGTCGACCTGGAGGTTCTGCTTGACCGCGATGGAGCGGGTGCCCGCGGTCTGGTTTCCGTCGATCCAGCGCGCCTCGTTGAGGCGCGCGCGCAGATCCGCGACCTCGTCGGGACCGAGCAGGTTCTCGATGACAATCAGCATGCGTCGTGGTGTCCGGGCAAGAAAGGATATGCAGCGCGGCGGAGGTGCTCGAGCACGCCCGCCGCGCCATGGCCTATCAGAAGCGGCCGGTCAGGGTAATCGTCCCGCGGCGTTCGTCCCCCTTGTAGAGGAAGGCACCCGAACGGTACGCGGCGGTATAGTAGTCCTCGTCGCCGATGTTCTGGACGTTGATGCGCGCGGAGAAGTTCGTGTTGAACTTGTACTCGGCGAAGGCGTCGAACACGGTCGAGGAGGGCACGCGGAAGGTGTAGCGGCCGATCTGCGCGTTGTAGCTTGCCGCCGCGTCGGGCTGGCCTGCGTACATCGCGCTCTTGTAGGTGCCGGTCACACCGAAGGCGAAGGCATCGGTCGCCTGGTAGCGTACCTGGCCCGTCACCTGGTTGTCCGCGAAGTTCGCCAGCGTCAGGCCGATGTTGGCATCGCTGTAGCTGTCGAGCACCTTGGCATCCATGATCGAGCCGCCGATCTGCGCCGAGAGGCGGTTGGTGATGTTGCCGACAAGGCCGATCTCGATGCCCTTCACGCGGGTCTTGCCAGTGTTGAGCGAGCCGCTCGGGGTGTAGTCGCTACCCCGGCCGGCGGTTTCGTAGACATCGTCCTTGGTGGTCTGGAAGGCCGCCACGGTGAGCAGCAGGCGGTCGTCGAACAGGTCCCACTTGGCACCGACTTCAAAGGACTCCGAGCTCTCCGGCTTGCCGGCCGAAAGGGGGATGTTCTGATCGACGCACAGGCCGCCATAGCCACAGTTGGCGCCAAGATCGGATTCGCCGCCGTTGACGTTCGAGCCGGTCGACCAGGTGAAGTAGAGCATGAGCTCTTCCATCGGCTTCAGGCTCACCCCGGCATGGCCGTTCCACAAGGTGTCGTTGATGTAGTAGTCCGTGCGCGCGTCGCTGCTCGCGCTGTAGGTGGAGAGCGCGAAGTCGATGGCATCGGCGCGCACGCCGCCGTTGAGCGAAAGCCAGGGGGTCACATCCACGGTGTCCATCGCGTAGAAGGACAAGGTGCGCATGTGCCACAAGGAGTCCCAGCTGGACTTGGTGATGTCGCGCTGCAGGAGGTTGCGGATCGCGCTGTCCTCGACGATCTGCTCGCCGTTTTCATCGGTGATGCAATAGCCGGGGCGGGTGGTGCCGCAATTGGGCGTGCCCATGGCCGTCGTGCTATAGGTACCGTTGCGGACCTTGTGATCCGAATATTCGCTGCCCACGATCAGGTTGTGGGCTAGGCCCGCCGTCTCGAAGCGGCCGATCACGTTGAGCTGGTTCACGAAGTAGCTCACGTCCTGCCAGCCCTGGTGGGTGCTGAGCGAGATCGAGCCGCCGGTGCTGTTCCCGCGCGCGCCAGTCGCGACGTAGCCGTTGTGGCTTTCGCCATAGCGGGTCGAGTTGACGATCTCGAGGCCGTCCATCGGGGTGATGAAGATGCGGCCCGTGACGGTGTCCACGTCGGACTTCAGGAAGTCCTCGTCCTGCGCATAGCTGGGCAGGTCATCGAAGGTCTCACCGTAGCCATCGGCATCGCTGGCCGCGACGTAGACGCCCAGGTCCGGGCGGTCCTTGGCGGTGAGGTGGTAGTAATCGAGCTGGACGCGCACGTCCTCGCTCACCCGCACGAGGCCCGAGACAGCGGCGCCCCAGCGCTCGCGATAGGCAGGATCGCGGTCGGGCACGTCCTGGTTGGCATAGAGGAGGTTGGCGCGGACCGCGACGTTCTCGCCCAGCGCCCAGTTGGTGTCGAGCGTGCCGCGCCAGAAGCTGTCGGTGCCCACGCCCAGGTCCACCTTGTGGAACGAGTAGTCGGTGCTCGCCGACTTGGTGATCGCATTGACCGCGCCGCCCGAGGCGCCGCGCCCGGCGAAGGTCGCGCTGGGCCCCTTGGTGATCTCGACCTGGTCGACCGCGAAGCTCTCGCGCGTGGTCATGCCCGGATCGCGCAGGCCATCGACGAAGACGTCGCTGCGCGCTTCCTCGCCGCGGATGATGTAGCGGTCGCCGAAGGCGTTGCCGTTTTCACCCGTGCCGATGGTAACGCCCGGCTGCAGGCGCAGCACTTCCTTGAGGTCGGTCGTGCCCGCTTCCTCCATCTGCGTCTCGGTGACGACGGTTATGGTGGCGGGGGTTTCGGCGAGCGGCTTCACGCGGCGCGGGTCGGCCGAGACGCGCGCCTTGTAGGGCGCGCCCTGCGAGGTGTAGGGATTGACGTCGGCCGCACGGTCCTCGATCTGCAGCGTTTCGAGCTGGATCTCTTCCTCGTCCTCGACGTCCTGCGCGATGGCCGGCACGGCGAACGTGGCGGCGGTCACGCCCAGCAGGGCGGCCGTGCCCGAGCGGCGCAGTCCCGAGGCACGCAGGCCAGTTGCGCGCAGGCTGGTTGGACGCAGGATTCCCCCGGAGTTCTTTTTCACGAAACTTCCCTCATTACGAATGTGATCGGTTCTGGATTGTGGCGGCGCGCCGGTCAGTCGGTGCGCAGCGAGTAATCAATCGGAAGCGCCAGCGTGACGCTGTCGCGCTCCATGGAAGACGGCATGCGCGGCAGCGGGGCCACGCGGCGCAAGAGGTCGAGCGTCGCCCCATCAAGCAGGTCGTGCCCGCTCGAGGTCTTGATCGAGACGGCGCTGACCGATCCGTCGCGCGCCACGGTGAAGCGCACCGTCACGGTGCCCTGCTGGCGCGCCTTCTTGGCTTCCGTGGGATAGCTCTTCTTGCGCTGCAGATGTGCGGCGATCATCGCGAAGTAGTCGGCCTGGGCCTTGCGTGCCTTGGCGCTGGTGCCCGGGCCATCGCCCCTCTTGCCACTGCCCGTGCTGCGGCTCGCCGGCGCGGGAGCCGGAGGGGCAGGCACGGAGACGGCTCGCTCGGGCGCCGCGAGTGGCGCACTTTGCGCAAGGGCGACTGGCATGGGACGCGGCATCGGGCGCGGTTCGCTCGGCACCGGATCGGTCGTCTGCAGAGGCGGGATCGGCTCGGCGCGCGCGGGCTGGGCCTGCGTCGGCTGCGGCGGTTGCGGCGTGGTTTCGGGCGTGGTTTCGGGCGTGGCGGCTGCTTCAGCGTCAGCCTGCGAGGCCGCCGGGGCCGAGGCGCCTTCGGGCAATTCGACAAGGACCACGGGCTCGGGCGGGGCGGCGCTGCGTCGCGGCTCCACAGGAGCACTGCGCCAAGCGCCAGGGCATGTCCCCCAAGGGCAATGCCGGTGGCCCCGGCCCAGCGCTGGCGCGCGTCCGGATCGAAGAGGTCGGGGCTGCGCATGGTCAGGCTCCCGCGCCCATTTCCGCGCCAACAAGGGCAACATGGCGATAGCCCGCGGCGCGCAGGACATTCATCGCGTCCATGATCGCTTCGTAGGTAACGTTCTTGTCCGCGCGCAGGAACACGCGCTGTTCCCGGTCCCCCGAAGTGGCGCGGGTGATCGCCTCGCCAAGTGCTGCGGGAGAGACCACCGTCTCGCCCACGCGCATCTCGCCGCTCTGGCGCAACGTCAGGTAGACGGGAGCCTCGGGCTTGGGCGCGGGCGCTGCGGTCGAAGACGGCAGGTCGACCTTGACGTCGACGGTCGCGAGCGGCGCGGCCACCATGAAGATGATGAGCAGGACCAGCATGACGTCGATGAAGGGCGTCACGTTGATGTCGTGGTTGACCGGCAGGTCCTCGCCGCCGTCGGAGAGTTGGATCGCCATCGCGCGTCAGCCTTCCTTGGCGAGCGGGATCGGCTGCCCGCGGCTGAGGTCGCGCGAGACGAGGCGCAGGATGGCCGCCGCGCTGTCCGAGACGAGCGCCTTGTGGGCGGCGATCTGGCGCGCGAAGTGGTTGTAGATGACGACCGCCGGGATCGCGGCGACCAGGCCGATGGCCGTCGCGAGGAGCGCTTCAGCGATGCCCGGTGCGACGACGGCGAGGTTCGTGGTCTGCTTCTCGGCAATGCCGATGAAGCTGTTCATGATGCCCCAGACCGTTCCGAACAAGCCGACGAAGGGGGCAGTTGCGCCGATCGTGGCAAGCACGTTGACGCCGCGTGTCATGCGCCGGGTGACCAGGGCTTCGTGGCGCTGGAAGCGGGATACGACACGCTCCTTGATGCCTTCGGGATCGGAAAGCGCATCACTGGAGAGGCGCAGTTCGGCGAGCGCCTCGCGCACCAGCGGGGTGAAGGCAAGGTTGCCGTCGAGGGCGGCGTCGCGCAGCGAGCGCAGCGAGACGAGCTGGTCGTGGACCTGCTTCTCGGCCGCGTTGGCCTTGCGCAGCTCCATGAGCTTGGCGACGAAGATCGTCCAGGTCGCGAGCGAGGCGAGACCCAGGCCGATCATGACGATTTTGACGAGCCAGTCGGCCTGCCAGAACATGGCCCCGACCGAGAGATTTTCGGGAAGGGCGATGGCCGCGGCATGGGCCGGGCTGGTCGCGAGCAGTGCAGCAATCATGGCAGGCACCCCAAGCCTCTTGCCAGTGATCATCGTATGTCCCCCTGATGTTCCGAGCGTTGCCCGGAGATGTCTGCTGTATGTTGTTGCGAACCATTCGCATGGGTTGCGAAGGTTTGCAAGAGTTTTGCAAGAGATTCGCATTAGCGGACATTAGGGTGTGCCGCGCCCTCGCTGGGAAGTGGCGGAAAGTCTTGGGAAAAGGCTGACGCGAAGGGCCGGTCTCGACGTGGAACCAATCGCGTTTGCCTGCGTTATAGGAGGCTCGTCGCAGGGGCTTGCAACTTATCGACACAATTCGTTCCGGGTATCGGACGGACTGATGTGCGCGCCTCTGTATCGAAAAGGGCGAATCGCCTAGAATTAGCGCTTGTCAGGGCGAATCAGTTGTGATTCTATCGAAGTCATGAGGACCATGCGGGGCGATACCACCATCGTGCGAAAGCGACTTGTGCAGGGGCTGCCCGTGGCGGCGCTTCTGCTCATGGGTGCCTTTGCCGTGGCCGGGCCGAGCGGTCTGCTCGCCTGGGGGGAAAACCAGCGCGTGCTCGAACAGCGCCGGACGAGCCTTGTCGACTTGCAGGACAAGCGCGACCGCTTGCGCAACCGGGTGAACCTGCTCGCACCGGACCACGTCGATCCCGATCTTGCCGGCGAATTGCTGCGCAGCAATCTCAATGTCGCCCGTCCCGATGAAAAGGTTCTCCTGCTTCCCTGATTTGCGCCCTCCCGCGCGTCCCGGAAAACGGCGTCTATGCACTTTTTTGCAAGGCTAGTTGCGTCGAATGGTACAAAAAGTGCTTTGAATCGCCCTCGATTCAGGGTTGGAACGCTTCCCGTATCGACGCGATCTCCCTATATCGCGTGGACGAAGCCATCCTTACCCCAGGGGGAGCAGCATTGCCCAAAACAAAGACTGACGCCGCGTCCGGCACGACCGATACGCTGGTAACGCCAGCCACCCAAGACGACTTCGATCTCGGCAGCCTCCAGCAGGCGCTCGAAGGCGACAAGCGCTACAAGGCGGACAAGGAAGAGCTGCTCAAGCTCTATGAGCAGATGCTGCTCATCCGGCGTTTCGAAGAGAAGGCGGGCCAGCTCTACGGTCTTGGCCTGATCGGTGGTTTCTGCCACCTCTACATCGGCCAGGAAGCCGTTGCGGTGGGCCTGCAGTCCGCGCTCGACGGCGACAAGGACTCGGTCATCACCGGCTACCGTGACCACGGCCACATGCTGGCCTATGGCATCGACCCCAAGGTCATCATGGCCGAGCTCACCGGACGTGCCGCGGGCATCTCCAAGGGCAAGGGCGGCTCGATGCACATGTTCAGTGTCGAGCACAAGTTCTACGGCGGCCACGGCATCGTCGGCGCGCAGGTGCCGCTGGGTGCGGGCCTGGCCTTCGCGCACAAGTACAACGAGGACGGCGGCGTCGCCATGTCCTACTTCGGCGATGGCGCCGCGAACCAGGGCCAGGTCTACGAGGCCTTCAACATGGCCGCGCTGTGGAAGCTCCCGATCATCTTCGTGATCGAGAACAACCAGTACGCCATGGGCACCGCGGTCAAGCGTTCCTCGGCCGAAACCCACTTCTACCGCCGCGGCAGCGCGTTCCGCATTCCGGGCATGCAGGTCGATGGCATGGATGTCCTCGAAGTGCGCAAGGCCGCCGAGATCGCGCTCGAATACGTGCGCGCCGGCAATGGTCCCGTGCTCATGGAGCTGAACACCTACCGCTACCGTGGTCACTCGATGTCCGACCCGGCCAAGTATCGCAGCCGCGAGGAAGTTCAGGGTGTGCGCGACAAGCGTGACCCGATCGAACACGCCAAGGCCGAACTGGTCGAACTGGGCGTGAGCGAAGAATCGCTCAAGGATCTCGACAAGACCGTGCGCAAGGCCATCACCGAGGCCGCCGACTTTGCGGAAAGCTCGCCCGAACCCGAAATGTCCGAACTCTATACTGACGTGCTGGTGGAGCGCTACTGATGGCGATTGAACTGAAGATGCCCGCGCTCTCCCCGACGATGGAAGAGGGCAAACTTGCCAAGTGGCTGGTCAAGGAAGGCGACGAAGTGTCCTCGGGCACGATCCTCGCCGAAATCGAGACCGACAAGGCGACGATGGAATTCGAATCCATCGATGAAGGTACCGTCGGCAAGATCCTTGTCGAGGAAGGCACCGAAGGCGTGAAGGTCGGCACGGTCATCGCCATGCTGGCCGGCGAAGGCGAAGACGCTTCCTCGATCGAAGCGCCCGCCGAGCCCAAGGTCGAAGCGCAGCAGGTCAAGTCGGACGTCATTCAGGACGTTTCGGCCACCAGCGGCACCGCCAAGCTCGCGACCGAGGAAAAGCCCAAGAAGCGCGATCCCGAAGTGCCCCATGGCACCAACATGAAGACCTCGACCGTGCGCGACGCGCTGCGCGACGCGATGGCCGAGGAAATGCGCCGCGACGAGCGCGTCTTCGTGATGGGCGAGGAAGTCGCCGAGTACCAGGGTGCCTACAAGGTGACCCAGGGCCTGCTCGACGAATTCGGCCCCAAGCGCGTGATCGACACCCCGATCACCGAGTACGGCTTTGCCGGTATCGGCACGGGCGCCGCGATGGGCGGCCTGCGTCCCGTCGTCGAGTTCATGACGTTCAACTTCGCCATGCAGGCGATTGACCACATCATCAACTCGGCCGCCAAGACCAACTACATGTCCGGTGGCCAGATGCGCTGCCCGATCGTGTTCCGTGGTCCCAACGGCGCGGCCTCGCGCGTGGGTGCGCAGCACTCGCAGAACTACGGCCCGTGGTACGCCAGCGTTCCCGGCCTCGTGGTCATCGCGCCCTACGATGCCTCGGACGCCAAGGGTCTCCTGAAGGCCGCGATCCGCAGCGAGGACCCGGTGGTCTTCCTCGAGAACGAGCTTGTCTACGGTCGCAACTTCGAGCTGCCCGAGCTTGATGATCACGTCCTGCCGATCGGCAAGGCCCGCATCATGCGCGAAGGTTCGGACGTGACCATCGTCTCGTACTCGATCGGCGTGGGCGTGGCTCTGGAAGCCGCCGAGAAGCTCGCCGAGGAAGGCATTGATGCCGAAGTCCTCGACCTGCGCACGCTGCGTCCGCTCGACAAGGAAGCGGTGCTGGAGAGCCTCGCCAAGACCAACCGCATCGTGGTTGCCGAAGAAGGCTTCCCGGTCTGCTCGATTGCCTCGGAGATCGCCTCGATCTGCATGGAAGAGGGCTTCGACGATCTCGACGCGCCGGTCACCCGCGTGTGCAACGAAGACGTTCCGCTGCCTTACGCCGCGAACCTCGAGCATGCCGCGCTGATCGACACCGACCGCGTGATCGAAGCGGTCAAGAAGGTCTGCTACCGCTGATCGTGACCGCCGTGGCCTGACCGCGGCGCAAGGAATGACGAAGGGGCCCGTGACCATCCGGTTGCGGGCCCTTTTCTCATGGCGCTCAGGCGGCGGTGTCGGTGAACTTGTCGCAGGAGGAGACCGGCGCGTGGGCCTGCCCCTCGACCTGGTAGATCTGCGAGAGATCCCGGCTCGATCGCACCGTGTAGGAGGCGGTGCTCTCGATCCGGCGTGCGCCCATCAGGGCTTCGGAAATGAGCGGCCGATAGGTGTAGGCGATCTCCACGAAGACGACCGCATCGCCGCTTTGGGCGAGCACTTTGCGATCATCCGGCCCGATGCCGTCGGGCAGCTCATCGCCTTCTTCTCCGTAGCTGGACACGATCTTGAGCGTGCCCATGCAGCGCTGCCAGTGGATGTACTGATCCCCGTCCGCATTGACCTCCAGACTGCTGACGATCACCCGCCCGTTTTCGTAGAGATCCATGCCCGATCCGGCCTGGACCTTGGCGCCCAGCAGCAGGTCGTTGATGTCGGCCTCGTAGATCTTGCGGTTCTCCAGGGTCGAGATGTCGCCGATGCGCGAGGGTTGTCCGCGACCTGGACAGCCAGCTGGCCCACGCGCAGCGTCGTCAGCGAGTAGTTGGCCAGCTCGATGCCGGCGAGGCCCGCCCCCAGAAAGAACGGGAGCACCAGGGCTGTCTCGGTTACCGCGACCCCGGCACGCGCCGGGCAGGGCCTTGAGGCGGCGCGCGACAGTGGCGATCGCGGGGCAGAGCTGGCGGATCATGGGCAGTTCCCGATGCTGGGCGGAGCGTCGTTGGTCTCGTAGGGCTGGTTGCGCAGCACCGTGCGCGCGCGCATCGTGAAGGTGTCGCTCATGCCCAGGAACGCGGCGACGGGGAAGGGGCGCGGATAAGTGACCTCCACCTCGTAGAGCACCGCATCGCGGGCGCTGCCCTGGCCGCGCGTGCCCTGGCTTGCGTCCCATGTGCCGTTGCCGTTGGCGTCCTCGAACGGTTCGCCCGCGTTGCAGGTCCCATCGCCGTTGACGTCGGTGAAGTCCTCCGGCGCGCCGATGTCCGAGAACGAGGCGTAGGCCGTGCGCTCGAAGGTCAGTTCGGCGGCCGGTGCAATCGCATGGACGGCCTCGCGCACGCGCTCGTCGAGTTGGCTTGCGCGGCCTGCCGCGCCCTCGATGGTCGAATCGCGCGCGGCCTTCTGGATCGAGCCTTCGAGCTGTTCGGCGGTGTAGACGTTGTAGCCCAGGTCAAAGAGCCCGAAGATCGTGAGCAGCATGACGGGAGCTACTAGCGCGAACTCCACCGCCGCAACGCCGCGCCGGTCCCGCGCCCAGACCTGGAAGAGATCGCGCCGGCTCATTGCACGATCCTGAGGTCGCCCATGGCCTTGGCGATGGCATCGAAGGCGTCGTTGAGCTGGTCCGCATTGTCGGCCTGGAACCAGTGGCCCGGCCCCGCACAGGACTTGAGCATGTCGGTCATTTCGGTGCCGAAGCCGATCACCCAGACGGTGATGTTCTTCTTCTTCACCTCGCTGCAGGCATAGGAGAAGCGCTTCTCCACGGTCTGCGTCAGCGAATAGGGCGAGGAGGGCGACCAGCGGCGCTCGCTCAGCGGCTCGATCCCGTAACTGCCATAGCTGAAGTCATTAGGCGCCGTCTCGCCATCGGTCAGGAAGATCATGTGGCGCGTCGTCGGGCGCTGGTTCACGTCCGCATTCTCGCTGGCGAAGATCCCGGTGGGGGACAGCAGGCGTCCGCCCCAGATCATGCCGATGTCGTGGTAGGTGCTGCCTTCAGGCCTGAGTGCGTCCACATAGCTCGCGACTTCGCTCGCCGTCATCTCGGCCAGCTTGTGCGCGCGCGAAGGGCAGGCGGTGACGCCGTAGTTGCTGGCCTGCAGGTAGTTCTCGTCGGTCATGACCGGCTGCTTGGAGAAGCTGCCACCGGTCGCCTTCCAGGCGCGCTCGAAGGAAATCTCGTGAAGGATCGGGCGCCACTGGGTGCCGGGCTGGGTGGCCTGGGGGACGCGGTCGATATCGAGATCGAGCGCCTTGGTCAGATCGACATTGTCATAATCGGTGATCTGGTAGGTGTCGCGCTCTTCAATGCAGCCGCGAAAGCTCGCCGACATGTTCTCGGGGGTCGGCGAGGGATTGCCATACATGCGCACGCGAAGAGCGCCGCCCTTGTAGAGTGCGCTGCCGGACGAACCCTTCAGCGAACGCACGTCGAGCGCGACACTGGTGTACTGCCACTTGTAGACTTCCTTGGTCTCGACACCATCTTCCTGCTTCAATGTGCGGTAGACGTAATCGGTGTAGCGGGTCGGCGTCACGGTGAAGCCGCCGTCGGCGGGCGCGCAGGCGAACGTGTCGCCTTTCACGCGGGTGTCCCACACCTCGTATCCGGTTCCCGAACCATAGGCGATCATCTGCCAGGTTGCAGTGTCGCCGGGACACTCGGTGTCGAACCAGCTTGCCAGCGAGGCGCGCGTTCCGCTGAGCGTCTGGTAAGTGTACTTGTACTTCGGCACCGTTTCGGTCTTGCCGGTGCTCTTGGCGATGCGGCCTTCGTAGCTGGCCGTATTCACCATCCAGTCCGAGCGCAGCAGGTACCCCACGTTGACGTTGGTGGAATAGGGCACGAAGCCGTAGCGGATACGTACGCCCGGCGTCTTGCTGCCTTCCAGCTGGGCGTGGAAGTCCTTCACCACGCGGCGCAGGATCGTGATCTTGGTTTCGCTGTCCCCGGCATTGGTGAGGTCCATCGAGCCGGTCGTATCGAGCACCATCATCACGTCGGTGTTCGAGTAATTGAGCTTTGCCTCGCAGCGTACGCGGACGGGAATATGCGTTCTTCCAAAGATGCGCATGATCGTGGTGGGCACCGAGGCACTGGCCAGGCCCGAGATCGAGAAGTCGCTCTCCAGCGCCATCTGGAAGGTCCGATCGCGCGAGCCGTAGGCGCCTTCGCCGAAGTTGCCATTGAAGAAGCGGTTGCCGATCACCGAGACTTCGGTCGGAACCGTGCCGGTGGTCACGACCTGCGAGCCTAGCGCCTTGCGCGCGGCGAGCACGCCCGAATCGCAGGCCTGCTGGAGGCGGGTCTCGGACAGGTAGCTGCGACCCATGTCGATCCCTCCGCCGACGAGCGCGAGCAAGGGCGTCACCGCAGCTGCAAAGATCAGGAAGGTGTTGCCGCTGCGCTCACGCGCAAGCCTTCGAAGGCAGGACAGAACCTGCCGCATGCGATCACCTTGTCCCGGGGGACGCGTCCTATGGTTCATCGGTTGGTAAATGCCTGCTGGGGTAGCTCTGTCCCGAATACCGCTAAATTCCTTATGAATTGAGGAGTAATCGTAGTTAATAGCGGTCTGGTCAGGTTCCCTGATGGTGCAATGCTATCGTTTGCAGTCTGCAAAGGGGAAGAATGGCGGAATTGCGCGGTGCAGCCGCTGGCCCGGACCGGCCTGGCGCGCGCGCAACGCTTGCAAGTGTGGCGGCGGAAGTTAAGAGACGCAGCTGTGTCTGAACAAGAATCCGCCGCCGGACCCGCTCCGCTGAGCTCCGCGCAGATCGAGGAAAGCCTGCTTGCCTCGCTTTCCCCGCTTGCCCGTCTTGCGCTGTCCTATGCGCCGCAACGCACCCGCCTGCAGACGCTCGCGCTCTTCGCACTCGACGCGCGACTTGCCAACCTGCTGCGTCACTCCTCCGAGCCCATGCTTGCGCAATTGCGGCTCTCGTGGTGGCGTGAGACGCTGGGGCAGGATGCATCGGCCTGGCCGCAGGGCGAGCCCTTGTTGGCGGCCTTTCGCACCTGGACGGGCGGACATCACGGCGCGGTGGCGCTCGTCGATGGCTGGGAAGCGCTGACCGCGCCCGCGCCGCTGACGCACGGGGCTCTGCAATCCATGGCGGACGGGCGCGCGCGGGCTTTCGGTGCCTTCGCCCAGGAGGTCGGCTGCGCGGCAGCCGCCGGGCAGGCCGAAGCCATCGGCCGCGCCTGGGGGCTGACCGATCTTGCGGTCCGCCTGAGCAAGGAAGAAGAGCGCGCCGCGGTCGAGCGGCTCCTGGCCAACAACGGGGCGACGACACGTGGACATGTGCCGCGCGCGCTGCGCCCACTCAAGGTTCTCGAGGTCCTTTCGGCCCGGCGTCATGCCAAGGGCAGCGAAGAGGCGGCCCGTTCGCCTGGCGCCTTGATGCGCGCCATCGGGGTCGGGCTGCTCGGGCGCTAGCTGCGATGAACGATCTGTAATTTTACGTAGAGAACGATCTCCGCCACTCTTGGGCTCAGGCGAAGGGGGGTGGAGATGAGCCGCGTCGTGCTGGGAGCTTTCGGGGCCTTGTGCCTCGTTGCGCTTGGCCTGTTCTGGTTGCAGGGGCGCGCTCTTGTCGAGAGTGCCGCGCCGCCGCCTGATGTCATTCCGACGCTGGGGAGCGGGGATGACGATGCGCTTCCGTCCTATGCGGCGGACGATCTGGAACTTCTGGTGGGGCCTGCGCCGCCCGAGGCCGACGAGCTCTCGCGCGAGCAGCGCCGCTTCGCGCGCTATGACCGCGACAGCGATGGGCGTATATCGCGCAACGAGATGCTCTCGACCCGGACCGCGGCGTTTCGTGCGCTGGACAAGGACGGCAACAACCTGCTGACCTTCGAGGAGTGGGCCGTCACCACGGTCGACAAGTTCGAGTACGCCGATGTCGATGGCAACGACTGGCTGACGCCCAAAGAGTTCGCGCGGACGGCACCGCCACCGCGCAAGCCCAAGCCTAAACCCAAGTGCGCTTGCGATTGAGCTCCCGCGCCTGTCCAACGCTGGACGAATGGTGTCGGGCGATGGACAGGCGGGCTATGAGTGTCAGTTCGCCGGGGTCAGTCCGGCGATCCAGGGACCGAACTCTTCCTTGGCGCGCGCGGTGTAGGCCTCCTTGCGCTGCTTCTTGGAGACCTCGTGGAGCGGTGGGAAGAGCCCGAAGTTGACGTTCATGGGCTGGAAGCTCTCGGCCTCCGCGTCGCCGGTGATGTGTGAAAGGAGAGCGCCCATCGCGGTCGTCGCGGGCGGGGCCTGCCAGGTGCGCCCGGTCAGTTCGGCCGCCGTCATCAGGCCGGCCATGAGGCCAACCGCAGAACTCTCTACATATCCCTCACAGCCCGTGATCTGCCCCGCAAAGCGCACGTGCGGCGCGGTCTTGAGGCGCAGCTGGCGGTCGAGCAGGACAGGGGAATTGAGGAAGGTGTTGCGGTGCAGGCCGCCCAGGCGCGCGAACTCGGCGTTCTCCAGGCCCGGGATGGTCCGGAACAGGCGCACCTGCTCGGCATGCTTGAGCTTGGTCTGGAAGCCGACCATGTTCCACAGCGTGCCCAGCTTGTTGTCCTGGCGCAGCTGGACAACGGCATAGGGCCAGCGGCCGTTGGGATGCTCGGGGGTCGCCCAGTGCGGGTTGTCGAGGCCAACCGGCTTCATCGGCCCGAAGCGCAGCGTTTCCACCCCGCGTTCGGCCATGACCTCGATCGGCATGCAGCCGTCGAAGTAGGGGGTGTTGGCCTCCCAGTCCTTGAACACGGTCTTCTCGCCATCGACCAGGCCCTGATGGAAGGCGATGTACTGCTCCTTGGTCATCGGGCAGTTGATGTAGTCCTTGGTGCCGCCACCGACCTTGGAGGGCTTGTCCCAGCGCGAGGCCATCCAGCAGATGTCCATGTCGATGCTGTCGCGGTAGACGATGGGCGCAATGGCATCGAAGAAGGCCAGGCTGTCCGCACCAGTCGCCGCGCCGATGCTGCCGGCCAGCGCCTCGGCGGTGAGCGGGCCGGTCGCGACAATGGTGGTGCCCTCGGTCGGAAGCTGATCGACGCGTTCGCGCACGATCTCGACGTTGTCCAGCGCGGACAGGCGCTTCTCGACTTCGGCGGAGAAGGCGTCGCGGTCGACTGCGAGCGCAGAGCCGGCCGGGACCGCAGCGACCTTGGCTGCGCCCATGATCAGCGAATCGCAGGCGCGCATTTCATGGTGGAGAAGGCCGACCGCGTTCTTCTCATCGTCGTCCGAGCGGAACGAGTTCGAGCACACCAGCTCGGCCAGGCCATCGGTCTGATGCGCGGGCGTGCCTTCGCCGGTGCCGCGCATTTCCGAGATGCGGACCTGAAAACCGCGACGGGCCAGCTGCCAGGCGGCCTCGCTGCCGGCCAGGCCGCCGCCGATGATGTGAACCTTCTGTGTCATGGCTGAGGCGCCTAGCCGTTCTGCTCGCTGGCGGGAAGAGGGGGATTGCGGGGCACGAACCGATTTGGGGGGATGACTTGCCGGGCTGGAACGGACAAACAGGGATATTCAGGCGCTTGCACCCATACACCGATGCGGCGGGGCGCGGATGATGGAGGTTGCAAGACAGATATGCCCCGGCGCGCACTCGTGGAACGACGACCCTGGCTCCTCACCAGCCTTGCGCTGGCACTCGGTCATGCCTGGTTCCTTGTGTCGCACACCCCGGTTCCGGGTGTCTACTGGATGGCTCTGGAGGCGCTGCCATTCGCCTTGCTCGCGGTCTATGCGCTGCTGCGCCACAAGGGGCGCGATACCCAGCTTCTCGCCGCCATGCTCGGGTTCGAGGCGCTGGCAGGCGCGCTGACAGGCTTCTATCCAGGCTTTGCGCGGATCGTGCTGATGCTGGGCTGGTTCGCCGGACTTTCGCTCTTCCTCAGCCACCGAAGCCACGATCCTGACATCAACAGGCGGATCGGAACCGCCGGGCTTTTCCTGCTGACGCCGCTCCTGTGCTATTTTGCCGCGAGCCGTGTCGGCGTTCCCGTGCCGCTGTTCTACGGTCTGGCTCTGGGTGGTCTTGCGGCGTCGGCCTGGATGAGCACCTTCGTGCAGAGCCGCGTCGGTGTGGGCGGCGTCCTCATCGTGGTGGGCGGTGTGCTCCAGATCACGGTGCCCGAATACCTGGCGGGAGAGGCACCACAGGCGGTGATTGCCTGGCTCGCTCTCTACTTCGGCAATCTGGTCCTGGCGACTGGTGTCACAGGAGAGCTGCGCCAGCGCGAGGAAATCGCGCGGATCGATTGGGACGATTTTTAAGGAAGAAGAGGAAAATCCGAGGGCCATTGCCCTCGGGCTCCCCATAATGTCGAGCGCATCTCTCGCGGCCAGGTTGGTGCGCGAGGTGAGGGCGCTGGTCAGGCCGGAAGAATCAGCTCGCCGTCCGGGTCACGTGAAACCGGGGCGTACGCCATCACGGCCGACATCGGCAGTTCGCCGTAGAGGTGGGGAAACAGCGCGCCGCCGCGCGAGACTTCCCAGCGGATGGCGCCCTCAAGCGTATCGAGATTGACCGCGACGAGGTGCAGATCGTCCTGCCCGGCGAAGTGCTTGACCAGCGTTTCGTTCACCTGTCCGGCGTCGGAAAGGTGAATATAGCCATCGGCCACGTCGATCGGTGCGCCGGTGAAAGCCTGGTCGCGCAGCAGTGTTTCCATCTGCGGCGCGGTCAGGATCTTGTAGGCGACGCCCGTGGTCGCAGGGCCGCTGTTCATGCTTCGCTGTCGCCTTCCGGCGCTTCACTGTCCGGAGCCGGGGTGTCGGTCGCCGGAGCGTCCGTGCCCGCTTCGACGGCGATGTCCTCGATTTCCTCTTCGGCCGGTTCATCGAGGCGCACCGCGCCCACGACCTGCTCGCCCTTCGAGACGTTGAAGAGGCGCACGCCCGCGGAGCCGCGTCCGATGACGCGCATGGTTTCAAGCGGGAGGCGGATCATCTTGGCCTGGTCGGTGATGAGCATGAGCTGCTGCTCGCGCGTCGCCGGGAAGCTGGCCACCACATCGCCGTTGCGGGCGATGTTGTCGATGTTGGTGATGCCCTGGCCGCCACGACCGATGCGGCGGTACTCGTAGGCCGAGGACATCTTACCATAGCCGTTGGCGCAGACCGTGAGGATGAATTCCTCGCGCTCGGCCAGTTCGGCCTGGCGCTCCTCAGAGAGCGAGCAGGTGCCTTCGCGCTCACCCTTCCAGGGGGCGAACTTGAGGTACTCGTCGCGTTCGTCCGATTCGGTGCCCACGCGGTGCAGGATCGAGAGCGAGATGACCCGGTCGTCGTCCTTGAGGTTCATGCCGCGCACACCCGTCGAGGTGCGGCTCGAGAACGCGCGGACCTGGTCGCCGGCAAAGCGGATCGCCTTGCCCTTGCATGTGGCGAGGAGCACGTCGTCGGTATCCGGGTCGAGCAGCGCCACGCCGATCAGGTAATCGTCGCTCGGCGTGCCATCGGCGTTGAGATCGAACTTGATCGCGTACTTGCCGTTGGAGGGAATGTTCGCGAACAGGTCCATCAGGTTGCGGCGCACGTTGCCCTTCGACGTGGCGAACACGACCGAGAGCTTGCCCCATTCCGCCTCGTCCTCCGGGAGGGCGAGCACGGTCTGGATCGTCTCGTCCTTGTCGAGGGCAGGCAACATGTTGATGATGGGACGACCGCGGGTCGTCGGGCCACCTTCGGGCAGCTTGTAGACCTTGAGGCGGTAGACCTTGCCTGCGGTCGAGAAGAACAGCACCGGATTGTGGGTGGAGGTGACGAACATCGTCGCGACGGCATCCTCCTCCTTCGTCGCCATGCCGGCGCGGCCCTTGCCGCCACGCGCCTGGGCACGGAACGTCGAGAGCGGGGTGCGCTTGATGTAGCCGTCCATCGTGACGGTCACGACCATGTCCTCGCGCTCGATCAGGTCCTCGTCGTCGATCCCGTCGAAGGCGGCGGTGATCTCGGACATGCGCGGCGTCGCGTAGGCGTCGCGCACGGCCTTCAGTTCGTCGCGCATGACGCCGTAGAGCTTCACGCGGTCGGCGAGGATCGAGAGGTATTCCTCGATCGCGGTGGCCAGTTCCTTGAGCTCGTCCCCGATCTCGTCGCGGCCGAGCGCGGTGAGACGGTGCAGGCGCAGGTCGAGGATCGCGCGGACCTGGACTTCGGACAGGCGGTAGACACCGTCCGTTTCCTCGGCGTTGGGCTCGATCGCCTCGACGAGGCGGATGTAGGGCGCGATGTCGCCGATCGGCCACTCACGGGTAAGCAGCTTGGCGCGCGCATCGGCCGGGTTCGACGAGCCGCGGATGATCTTCACCACTTCGTCGAGGTTCGAGACCGCAACGACCAGGCCGAGCAAGATATGCGCGCGGTCGCGCGCCTTGTTCAGCTCGTACTTGGTGCGGCGGGTGATGACCTCTTCGCGGAAGTGGATGAAGGCCTGCAGGATGTCGCGCAGGCTCATGATCTCGGGGCGGCCGCCCCGGATCGCGAGCATGTTGGCCGCGAAGTTCGACTGCGCGGGCGTGTTGCGCCAGACCTGATTGAGGACGACCTCGGGCGAGGCGTCGCGCTTGAGGTCGATGACCACGCGCACGCCTTCGCGGTTCGATTCGTCACGGATGTCCGAGACGCCTTCGATGCGCTTGTCCTTGGCGGCCTCGGCGATCTTCTCGACCAGGTTGTTCTTGCCGACCTGGTAGGGGATCGAGGTGAGGACGATCGAGCGGCGGTCGCCGCGGCCTTCCTCGATCTCGTGGCGGCAGCGCATCATGATCGAGCCGCGGCCCGTCGTGTAGGCGTTGCGCGCGCCGCTCTTGCCCAGAATCAGCGGAGCGGTCGGGAAGTCGGGCCCCGGAATGATCTCGCACAGCTGTTCGTTGCTGGTGGTCGGATCGTCCATCAGCGCGAAACAGCCGTCGATCACCTCGCCCAGGTTGTGCGGGGGGATGTTGGTCGCCATGCCGACCGCGATGCCGCCTGCGCCATTGACGAGCAGGTTGGGGAAGCGGGCGGGAAGGACCGTGGGCTCGCTTTCCGAGCCGTCGTAGTTGTCGGCAAAATCGACGGTGTTCTTGTCGATGTCCGAGAGAAGTTCGTTGGCGCTCTTGTCGAGGCGGGCCTCGGTGTAACGCATGGCGGCCGGCGGATCGGGGTCCATCGAGCCGAAGTTGCCCTGACCATCGACCAGCGGCAGGCGCATCGACCAGGGCTGGGTCAGGCGCGCAAGGGCGTCGTAGATCGCGCTGTCGCCATGGGGGTGATATTTACCCATGACGTCACCGACGATGCGGCTCGACTTGCGATAGGGCTTGCCAGCGACGTAGCCGGCTTCCTGACACGCATAGAGAATGCGGCGGTGCACGGGCTTGAGGCCATCGCGTACGTCGGGAAGCGCGCGGCTCACGATCACGCTCATCGCGTAATCGAGATAGCTCGACTTCATCTCATCGACGATGTCGATACGAGCGTATTCGCCGTCAGGGGCGGTCGGGTCGAGGTTTTCGGTCTGGTCGCTCACGCGCTAGTATCGTCTTCTGCCAAGCTTTCAGGAACGGATAGTCGGCTCTAGGGCATGGATCGGGCGATTGCCACCACAAGCATGCACATGGCGCCAATTCCAACGTTCTTTTCCACAAATTCAAGGTGTGACGTGCTCGTCGGGCGGCATTGTGCGACGCCTTGGATGAGACACCTGGGGAACATGCTGCGGCCAAGTGCATTCAATCCGCGTTAAGCCGTAAGCCTTTAGGTCGGCTGCAAGGTTGCCAACGGTGGAATTCATCGCCATCACGCGGCGGACTGTCGAATTTACCCGGGAGAGGCGCACGAAGCGCATCCCCGCAGTGCAAGAGGAGTAAGCCTGGATCATGGCTCGCAAATTCCTGATTTCCCGTGTGGCCCTTGCGGTCGCGCTCTCGAGCGGCCTTGCGGTTTCGGTGGCCCCGACGGCCGCTGTCGCGGCCAAGAAGGACAAGGGTGGCTCGGCCGACTACTCGAAGGAGTTCGTCGCCGAATTCATGCCTATCCAGGAAGCCGACAAGAAGGCGCGCGCCGCGCTGAACGGCACCCCTAATGACGAGACGATGGCCGCGGCCGTTGCGGTCATGAACGCGGAGCTGGGCGGCAACGCCAAGGCGGCCTACGAGAAGGCGGCCACCGTGGCCACAACCCCGGACGACAAGAACGTCCTGGGTGACTTCATGCGCTTCTTCGCGATCATCTCGAAGGACAATGACCTCAAGATCAAGGCGCTCAAGATGCGTCTCGACAGCGGCAAGGTTGCGGCCGACCAGATCGGTCCGGTCAACTATGACCTTGGCGTCACCTACTATCAGCAGAAGGACTTTGCGTCCGCCGCGCCGTACCTGAAGGCCGCCAAGGATGCCGGCTACCAGGATCCCAACAACCAGCTCGACCTGCTGCTGGCCGACACCTACAAGCGCTCGGGCAACTCCGAAGCCGCGCTTGCGATGGTCAAGGAAGACATCGCGGCAGCCCAGGCAGCCGGTCGCGCGCCGTCCGAAAGTTCGCTGCGCTCGGCGCTCCAGTCGGCCTATGACGCCAAGGACCTGGCCGCCTCGACCGAATACGCTGCGATGCTGGCGCAGAACTATCCCTCGCCTGACACCTGGTACATCTCGTCCTCGATCGTGCGCCAGCTCGCCAGCCTGCCCAAGCAGCAGAACCTCGATCTCATGCGCCTGATGTACGAAACGCAGGCCATGAAGGACAAGCGCGACTACCTCGAGTACCTCGAGAACGCCGACCCGCGCGGTTATCCCGGTGAAGCGCTCAAGATCATGAACCAGGGTCTTGCCAAGGGCGCGCTCGCCAGCGCGGACCTCGGCACCGAGAAGGCGGACACCGAAGCGCGCGTGAAGTCGGACAAGGCCTCGCTGCCCTCGCAGGAAGCCGACGCGGCCAAGCCTGGCGCGACCCTCGCCACGCTGACCAACGCGGGCGACGTGTTCCTGAGCTACGACGAGAACGCCAAGGCCGAGACCTTCTACGCGCGCGCTCTGGAAAAGCCGGGCGTCGATGCGAACACCGTCGCGCTGCGCCTGGGCATCGCGCAGGCCCGCCAAGGCAAGTTCGCCGAGGCCGAGGCCACCCTCGCCAAGGTTGGCGGTGCCTCGAAGCCGGTCGCGGAGCTGTGGTCGGCCTACGCCGCCAGCAAGTCCTGATCGACGGATAAGGGCAGGGCGGCCGGATCTTCCGGTCGCCGCCCCAGCCTGCGGGCAATGAAAAAAAGGAGGCGATGGACCTAGTGTCCATCGCCTCCTTTTTTGTGGCCATGCAAATGGCCGGTTGTCGAGCGTGGGACAGGGTGCTGTCCCGCGCTCGACAGAATTACGGCTGCCGATCAGGCGGCGGGTTCGAATTCCTTCGTTTCCGGGTTCATCAGGTGCAGGATGCCGTCGGAGATGGCGAAGAACGAACCGCGCAGGGTGAGCTCTCCGCTGGCGACCTTTTCCTTGACCCAGGGGAAGGTCATCAGGTTCTCGAGGCTGACGCGCACGCCGGCGTGCTCCATCTCGATCTCTGCGGCACGGCCGCTGTCGCCATGGTCGGCAACGACCTTCTCGCGCGCCTCGTCGAGGAGCGAAATCCAGTCGTCGACGAAGCCGCCCGCGCCCGGCGCATTGCCGCGCAGGCTCTGGCTGAGCGCAGCCTTGCAGCCGCCGCACATGCCGTGGCCCATGACCAGCACTTCCTTGACCTTGAGCACCTGCACCGCGAACTCAAGCGCGGCCGAGACGCCGTGGTGGCCAGGCGTGGTCTCGTAGGGCGGGACGAGCGCGGCGACGTTGCGGACGACGAAGATCTCGCCGGGGTCGACGTCAAAGATCTGGCTGGGATCGACGCGGCTGTCGGAGCAGGAGATCACCATGACCTGCGGCTCCTGCCCGTCCTTGAGCTGCGCCCAGCGGTCACGGTTCTGGCTCCATCCGGAGGACCGGAAGCGGCGGTATCCCTCCACGAGATCTTCGAGCACGGGGGACTTGGCTTCGCTCATTGAAAACTCCTTGGGATTATCTGGCAAACCATTGCGGCAGGTATAACGCAGTTTCTTCCGTTGCGTTTCGCGTGCGCGACAAAGCACGATTGCGCGATCAATAGCGTGCATATTGGGGGTGGCAAGCGGCGCCGGGAGGGACTATCTGGGCCCCATGAACGATCTTTCCTCCGCTCCCAAGCCCGAACGCAAGCGCAAGCCCGACTGGATCCGCGTGAAGGCGCCGACCAGTCGCGGTTATGGTGAAACCCGCCAGCTGATGCGGGATCTCAGCCTCAACACGGTGTGCGAGGAGGCTGCGTGCCCCAACATCGGGGAATGCTGGGAAAAGAAGCACGCGACGGTGATGATCCTGGGCGACACGTGCACGCGTGCCTGTGCGTTCTGCAACGTGAAGACCGGCATGCCGGGACGCGTCGATCCCGCCGAACCCGAGCATGTTGCCGAACTCGCGCTGAAGACGGGCCTTGAGCATATCGTCATCACCTCGGTCGACCGTGACGACCTTCCCGATGGCGGCGCAAACCAGTTCATCAAGGTGATCGAGGCGCTGCGCGCGGCGACCCCCAAGACCACCATCGAGATCCTGACCCCCGATTTCCGGGGCAAGATGCGTCCCGCCATCGAGGCCATCGCCGCCGCGCGTCCCGACGTGTTCAACCACAACCTCGAGACGGTCCCACGGCTCTACCCGACGATCCGCCCCGGCGCGCGCTACTACGCCTCGCTGCGCCTGCTCGAAGAGGTCAAGGCGCATGATCCCTCGATCTTCACCAAGTCGGGCATCATGCTGGGCCTGGGCGAAGGCCGTCTTGAAGTGCACCAGGTCATGGACGACATGCGCTGCGCGGACATCGACTTCCTGACCATGGGCCAGTACCTCCAGCCTACGCCCAAGCATGCCGAAGTCGCCGAGTTCGTCACCCCGCAGGCGTTCAAGTCCTACGGCGCGATCGCCCGTGCCAAGGGCTTCCTGCAGGTTGCCTCGTCGCCTCTGACGCGCTCGAGCTATCACGCCGGCGATGATTTTGCGCAGATGCGGGCCGCGCGCGAAGCGCGTCTCGCCAAGGAACAGAAGAAGCGCTGAGCTCCGACGGCCCGCGGTCGCTGTCCAGAGCTGGACCGGCGCGGGCACGGAACTGGCCCACGGAAAGCCCGTTACACCCAAATGCCCGGAATTCATGAAACCTACCGGCTCCCGTACAGCGCGGAGCAGATGTTCGATCTCGTGGCCGATGTCGGCCGCTACCAGGAGTTCCTGCCCTGGGTCGTGGCGACCCGTGTCCGTTCGGACAGCGAGACCGAGATGGTTGCCGACATGCTCGTCGGCTTCAAGGCGCTGCGCGAGAAGTTCACGTCGCGCGTCGAGAAGACCCGTCCGCGCGAAATCCGCGTTCACTATGTCGATGGTCCGATGAAGGACCTCGACAACGTCTGGACCTTCCATCCGGTCGACGAGACCAGCTGCGATGTGGAGTTCGACGTGCGCTTCTCATTCCGCAACGCGCTGTTCGAGAAGCTGGCGGGCCAGTATTTCGACAAGGCCTTCCGCAAGATGGTGGCCGCGTTCGAGACGCGCGCCAGCGAGCTTTACGGCGCCCCTGCCGGAGGCTGACCGGTACGGTGGCTTGCCGTGGTTGCAATTTGTAACCACAGCGTCCGAGCTACACTTAAAGTGGTTTCTAAAGAAAACCCCGCAGGCGTCCTGCGGGGTTTTCTTTTGTTACCTTTGCCTTTCAAGGCTATGAAATAACGTCTTTTTAAGGAAGGAGGAGCTTGAGCGCCGTCAGCGCCGCCTGGTGGCGTATCGCGGCGCGGTCCTCGCCTTCGATGTGCTGCTGTTCGGCGTTGACCTCTTCGTCACCGCGAAAGGCGCGGGCGAAAACGACCGTGCCGACCGGCTTCAACTCGGTGCCGCCGCCCGGACCTGCAATGCCGCTGATCGCCACGGCGACGTCCGCGCGGCTCTGGCGCAGTGCCCCTTGCGCCATGGCCCAGGCGGTGGCGGGCGAAACGGCACCGAAGGCCTCGATCAGGTCAGGCTGGACGCCGAGCATTTCCTGCTTCGATTCGTTGGAATAGGTCACGAACCCGCGCTCGAGCACGGCCGAGGAGCCGGGCACTTCGGTCAGCGCCGCGCAGACGAGGCCGCCGGTGCAGCTTTCGGCCACGGCAATGGTGCGGCCCAGCGCCTTGTTCTCGGTGATCACGCGCTCGGCGAGGTCGAACAGGTCGGTCGGGAAGAGAAGCTGTTTACCCATGTCAGTCCTTGCAGATGGTCAGGCCGCCCAGCGCCTTCGAGTTGGCGGCACCTTGCCGGGCGATCGTCTCCGAGCGGGCCGCGACTTCGATGAAGAGCGCGATGAGCCCAGCGGTGTTCTGGGGTGGGAGCGGCGAGAGCAGGTCGATGGCAAAATCGATCTCCTCGCACGATTCCAGGTGAATGGCCTGCGCAACGAGGCCCGAAACGGTGGCATCGACGAGCGGCTTGAGCGTTTCGTCGGGAAGCTGTGCGGCGATCGCCCCCATGGCCTCGTCACGTCCGCGGCTGAGCTTGAGGAAGGCTGAACGCGCCTGCGGCCAGTATTGCTCGCGCGGGCCGGAGTAGCGCTGGACAATTTCCTGTCCATGGGTGGACAGGAAGGCGTCGGCGGGCAGCGCCTGGCGGCAGCGCCGCGCCGTTCCATCGATTACCTGGGGGAGCGAATAGGTCAGGACCGAACGGGCTTCGCTGCGGGTCAGGCAGGCCTGCGTGGCGGCGCTGGCGAGCGTTGGACACAAAGCGATGCTGGCGGCAAGTCCTGCGGCCAGCCCGCGGTGCGCATGTCGTCGAAGGCGAGAAGCAAATCGGGTCACCAGACGTCTCCTTGAAAAGCCTTGGGTCAGATCCGCACGAGGCTGACGGCGGCCTGGGCGGCAATGCCTTCGCGGCGCCCGGTAAAGCCCAGCTTCTCGCTGGTGGTTGCCTTGACGCTGACAAGCTGCGGGTCGACGCCCAGAATTTCGGCCAGACGCGCGCGCATCGCGTCGCGGTGCGGGCCGATCTTGGGCGCCTCGCAGATGATTGTCACGTCCGCATTGCCCAGCGCGTAGCCCGCTTGCGCCACGAGCGAGGCGGCGTGGGCGAGAAAGCGGTCCGAGGATGCCCCCTTCCAGCGCGCGTCGCTGGGCGGAAAGTGCTGCCCGATATCGCCGGCCGCAATCGCGCCGAGCAGTGCATCGACGAGCGCATGGATGGCCACGTCGGCGTCGCTGTGGCCGGCCAGGCCGTGGGTATGCTCGATCTTGACGCCGCACAGCCACAGGTCTTCGCCTTCTTCCAGCTGGTGGACGTCGAACCCGGTACCCACGCGCATGGGCGGCGCGGCGGGGGTGAAGTCGTGGCTGTAGGTCAACTTGTGCAGGGCTTCGTCTCCTTCGACGAGGGCAATGTCGCAGCCCCAGGCCTGGGCGACCTGGGCGTCGTCTCCGGCGCTGGCGGGACCTTCCCAGGCGCGGTGGGCGTTGAGGATTTCGGTGAATCGGAAGGCTTGCGGGGTCTGGATCCGCCGCAGGTCCTCGCGCCGCGCGCTTGCGCCCATCCGCGGCCCATGCGCGCCCGGCTCACTGTGGGCAAGGCTGTCGACCACCGGGAGGGCCGGGATTGCGCCCTTGTGGTGCTCCAGTGCGGTGAGCAGCCGTGCGATCACCGCCTGGGGCAGGATCGGCCGCGCGGCATCGTGGATCAGGACATGCTCGGGCTGCGAACCGGCCAGGACTTCAAGGCCAAGACGCACCGATTCCTGCCGGGTTTCGCCGCCCGCTGTAAATATCACCCCGGCGATGCCGGAAAGCGCCTCGCGCGCCACGGGCCCCGCGTTTTCGGGGATCACGACGCAAATCGGAGCGATTCCAGCGGCGGCGAGGGCCTCCACCGAATGGCGCAGGACCGGCTTGCCGCGCCAGTTCGCAAACTGTTTGGGGAGGGGCTGTCCAGCGCGCAAACCCTTGCCCGCAGCCACCACCACGGCGGCGGCTCTGGGTGTGTCGGATATGGCGCGGGGGGGAGTCGAAGTGCTCTGCGTCATCGCGATTGCGGGTAATCGCTTGCTGCGGCGAGGGCAATCCACTATGCGCCTGCCTGTTTTTAGGCAGTACTGCACAAGATATGACTCGAGACGACACTCACCTGCCGGCCGCGCCCGCGCTCAAGCCCATCGACATCGGTCCCGTGCGGATCGACTGTCCCGTCGTGCTCGCGCCAATGACGGGGGTTTCCGACCTTCCGTTCCGCAAGATGGTGCGCAGCTTCGGCTCCGGTCTCAACGTGACCGAGATGATCGCCAGCCCGGCTGCGATTCGCGAGACGCGCGTCTCGGTGCAGAAGGCAATGTGGGATCCGTGCGAGGATCCGGTTGCGATGCAGCTCGTCGGCTGCGAGCCCGCCCAGATGGGCGAGGCCGCCAGGCTGGTCGAGGATCGCGGCGCGGCGATCATCGACATCAACATGGGCTGCCCGGTGCGCAAAGTCGTCAACGGCGATGCCGGTTCGGCGCTGATGCGCGACGTGCCGCTCGCGACCCGCCTGATCGAGGCAACGGTCAAGGCGGTCAAGGTCCCGGTGACGGTCAAGATGCGCATGGGCTGGTGCCACGACAGCCTCAACGCGCCCGAACTTGCGCGCATTGCCGAGGATCTGGGCGCGCGCATGATCACTGTCCACGGCCGCACCCGCAACCAGATGTACAAGGGCAGCGCGGACTGGAGCTTCGTGCGCAAGGTCAAGGATGCGGTCTCGATCCCCGTCATCGTCAATGGCGACATCTGCGGTATCGAGGATGCGGCGAACGCTCTGGAGCAGTCGGGCGCGGACGGCCTGATGGTCGGGCGCGGCGCTTACGGCAAGCCCTGGATCCTCTCGCAGATCATGCAGTGGTGGCGCGGCCAGGAGGTCGCTGCCGAGCCCGATTTCGGCGCGCAGTACGCGATCATTCGCGAACACTACGAAGCGATGCTGGAGCACTACGGGCGCGACACCGGCGTCAAGATGGCCCGCAAGCACCTGGGTTGGTACGTCAAGGGCATCAAGGGCTCGGCCGAGTTCCGCAACCGCGCGAACTTCATCGACGATCCCGACGAAGTGCTGCGCGCGCTGGCCGAATTCTACGCCCCGTATCGTGAGGCGCAGGCCGCATGAGCGAGGCGGCGGGCATCACCTTGCCCGAAGCCGACCGCGTTCTGGCCAGCCTTCCGCAGGCGGTCGTGCTGCTCGAGCCGGGCCTGCGCATCGCCTCGGTCAATCCGGCCGCGGAGCAGTTCTTCGGCCAGTCGCTGCGGCGCCTGGTGGGGGTTGGCCTGCGCGAGCTTGTCGATGTGACAAGCCCGCGAGTGCTCGATCGCCTGGACGACTATGAGACACCGGTCTCGGCGCGCGAACTGGCGGTGCAGGTCAAGGGCATGGGCATGCGCCGGATCGACCTCAACGTCGCGCCGGTTGCCGATCATCCCCGCTGGCAGGTGCTGACGATCCACGATCACACGACCGCCGAGGCTCTGGGCGACGATTCGGGCGGTTTTGATGCCGCTGCGCTGCGCGGGCCCGAGATCATGGCGCACGAGATCAAGAACCCGCTTGCCGGGATCCGCGGGGCGGCGCAGCTCCTGGCGCGCCAGGTCGACGAGAAAGGGCACGCGCTGACCCATCTCATCACCAGCGAAGTGGACCGCATCGCCGATCTTATCGGGCGCATGCAGGACCTCAGTCGCCAGACGGCTCCCGCCATGGCTCCCTGCAATCTGCACGAGGCGGCGCGCCGCGCGATTGACGTGATCCACGCCGGACGTGCCGAGCACCCGGAATACTGCACGATTCAGGAGGAGTTCGACCCCTCTCTGCCCCCGGTCCTGGGGAGCGCGGATGCGCTGGTGCAGGTGATTATCAACCTGCTGTCGAACGCGATGGAAGCCAGCCTCTCGCAAGCCGTGCCCCGCGTCATGGTGCGCACCCGCTTTGCCAGCGGGTTGCAGCTGCACACCACCGAGGATGGCAAGCCGCTGCGCCTGCCGGTCGAACTGCGCGTGACCGACAACGGGGCAGGCGTGGCGCCGAACCTGCGCGAGCACATCTTCGAGCCCTTCGTTACCAGCAAGAAATCGGGACAGGGGCTGGGCCTGCCGCTCGTGCGCAAGCTGGTGCGCGAGATGAACGGGCGTATCACGCATGAGCGCGACGACGTGAAGGGGCTTACCCACTTTCGCGTCCACTTGCCGCTTGCGAAGGAAACACGAAAGACACTCTTGGGAGGGAGGCCATCGTGATCGAAGTCCTGTTGGTCGAGGACGATCCCTCGATCGCGCTTGTCATCGATGCGGCGCTCGTCGCCGAAGGCGCGAACGTGACTCATGTCGAGACGCTGGCCGAGCGCGACCGGCTTTTGCAGCGGCAGCGCTTCAATGCGCTGGTGACCGACGTCATGCTGCCCGATGGGGATGGGATCGAGACCCTGGGGGTGGTGCGCACGCTGTGCCCCGAGATGCCGATCGTCATTCTCTCGGCCCAGAACACGCTCGACACCGCCGTACGCGCGACCGACACCGGGGCCTTCGAGTACTTCCCCAAGCCCTTCGACATCGACGAACTGGCGCGCACGGTGTGCCAGGCGGCGGGCAGCGCGGGCGGTGGAGATGCTCTCGAGGATGAGGATATCGTCGAGGATGGCCTGCCGCTGGTGGGCCGCAGTCCTGCGATGCAGTCGGTCTTCCGCATGATCACGCGGGTTCTGCGCAATGATCTGACCGTGCTAATCCTGGGCGAATCGGGGACGGGCAAGGAACTGGTCGCCGAGGCCATCCACCAGCTCGGCAATCGCCGGGCGGGGCCGTTCATCGCGGTCAACACCGCCGCGATCCCGGCCGAGCTGATCGAAAGCGAACTGTTCGGGCACGAGAAGGGCGCCTTTACCGGGGCGGTCGCGCGCCATGTTGGCAAGTTCGAGCAGGCGGCGGGCGGCACGCTCTTTCTCGACGAGATCGGGGACATGCCGATGCAGGCGCAGACGCGTCTCCTGCGCGCGCTCCAGTCGGGCACGATCCGCCGCGTGGGCGGGCAGGAAGACATCCGCCTCGACGTGCGCATCGTGGCGGCCACCAACAAGTCGCTCGAACCCGAGATCGCGGCCGGGCGCTTTCGCGAGGACCTGTTCTACCGCCTCAACGTGGTGCCCATTCACATGCCGCCCCTGCGCGAGCGGCGCGATGATATCGAGGTCCTGGCCCGCCATTTCCTCCAGCAGGCCGCAAGCGAGGGGCTGCCGCGCCGTCAGCTGACCCCGGCGGCTTCGCGCCTGCTGGGCGAGCAGGCCTGGCCGGGCAACGTGCGCGAGCTCAAGAACTTCATCTACCGGCTCACCCTGCTGGCGCGTGAAGACATGATCGACGTGGAAGTCGTTGTCCCGCTGCTGCGCCAGGCGGCAAGTGCAGAGCCTGCGCCCGAGGGCGATCCGGAAAGGTCCGATATCGAGACGGCTATCGTCCAGTGGCTGGAAAGCGCGCAGCCCGCCTCGGGAACGATCTACGCCTCGGCGCTCGCGGCGCTGGAGCGCCCGCTCTTCGCCTCGATCCTGCGCCAGACCGCTGGAAACCAGCTGCGCGCGGCGCAGGCCCTGGGGATCAACCGGAATACCTTGCGCAAGCGGCTGAGCGAACTGGCTCTCGACCCTGAGGAATTCGCCCGGCGTTAGTCTTCGTGGCGGCAGAAGGCGACGCGGATACCGCGTCGTCTCGCCGATATGTGCCTGCAACCGAACGCAGGACGCAGATTTGGAACTTGCGCTGGCGCAACAGGGGTGTTGTATAGGTGCAACGATGAGTGCAGTACCCGCGACACGACGAAACTGGCCCCGGTGGTGGAGGCGCTTCCAGATTGCCGCGCGCCGGGCCAACATCTTCGCGGTGATCGCCGCGCTGTGCGTGGTCGCCTTCGTGGTCATGAGTTCGATCACCTGGATCAGCCTCAATTCAGGGTGGGACGCGGCGCGGCCCATTCCCTCCAATCTCACGGCAACGCTCCTGGTCGGCATGCTGGTGCCCGCGATGGCGCTGATCGTGCTTCTCGGGCGCTACATAGCCCTACAACGCGCGGCGGAGAGTATCGGCGGCACCGGGCAGATGCACGTGCGCCTGGTGTTCATTTTCTCGCTCATTTCGGCGATTCCGACGCTGCTGGTGGTGGTTTTCGCCTCGTGGTTGTTCCAGTCGGGTGTCGAGTTCTGGTTTTCCGACAACTCGCGCGGTCTCCTCGAAAACGCGAACAAGCTGGCGCGGGGCTATTACGAGCAGACGGTGCGCGACGTCGGTTACGAATCGGTCGCGATGGCAACGGATTCTCGCCGGGAATTGGAGAGCCATCCCGCCGTTAGCCAGACCTTCCAGCGCTTTCTCGCCAACCAAGTCCTGCTTCGCAATCTGTCGGTTGCGGCGGTCATCCAGATCGATTCCGATGGCGAGCAGCGCACTCCCATCATCGTTGATCCGGACAACAAGTCCGAAAACAACCGCCTGAGCAAGGAAATGCTCGAACGTCTCGACAAGGGTGAACCCTATGTCGCGGAATCGAAGGATAACCGCATCGTCGCAGGCGCCCCGATCGAGCGTCAGTCGGGTGTTTACCTCCTGGTTGCGCGCACCAATGATCTTGTTTCGCTGAGCCAGGGGCAGCGCGCCGAGAATATCGTGCAGGCCTACGAGGTGCTCACCAGCCGCGCGCGGATCATGCAGTTGCAGTTCAACGTCGCGCTGTTCGTCGCCTCGCTGGCGCTGGTCGGGCTCTCGGTCTGGTTCGCGCTGCGCTTTGCCGACCGGCAGGTGCAGCCTCTTTACGAGCTGGTCGAGGCGGCGCGCCGCGTGGGGGCGGGCAACTACTCGCTGCAACTGGAGGGGCGCACCGGCACCGACGAGATCGGCCTTCTCAACCGCGCCTTCAACCGCATGACCGCGCAGATCGACAAGCAGACGCAGGCGCTTCTGGGCGCAAACCGCCAGCTTCACGAGCGGCGTCTGTTCATCGAGGCCGTTCTGGAATCGGTGACCTCGGGCATCATCTCGCTCGACGAGAAGGGCTGCATCCTCCTGATGAACAGCTCCGCGCTCAAGCTCACCAACCAGGACGACGTGCCCGAGGGCATGCCGATTGCCGAACTGGCCCCGGCCATTGCGACCATGATCGAGAGCGATGACCGCAGCGGCATCGTCCAGTTCAGCCGGGGCGGCGAACTCCTGACCCTCGCCGTGAAAACGAGCCGCGATGCGACCGGCCACGTCATCACTTTCGAGGACATCACCCGCCAGCTGGTCGACCAGCGTACCGCGGCCTGGTCGGACGTCGCGCGCCGTATTGCGCACGAGATCAAGAACCCGCTCACGCCGATCCAGCTGGCGACCGAGCGTCTCAGCCGTCGCTACCGCAAGCAGATCACCGACAATCCGGAACTCTTCGAGGACCTGACCGCCACGATCATCCGCCAGGTCGGCGATCTGCGCCGGATGGTCGACGAGTTTTCCTCGTTCGCGCGTCTGCCAAAGCCGGTGTTCCGCGCGGAAGATCCGGTCGCGCTCACCCGTCAGGCGCTGTTTCTTCAGGAAGTCGCACGCCCCGATGTCGAGTTCACCTTCGCCGCCGAGGATGAGATCGGCACCATCGATTGCGACCGCCACCAGTTCGGCCAGGCTATGACCAATGTCCTCAAGAACGCGGTCGAGGCCACCGAGGCCAAGGCGCGTGAGGCAGGAGAGGGCTACAAGGGGCGGATCGCGGTGGACGTCACGGCCAGCGACGACTGCATCAAGGTGCGTGTCGCGGACAACGGCATCGGTCTTTCGCAGGCGCGCGAGCGGATTATCGAACCGTACGTCACCACCCGCGAGAAGGGCACCGGCCTGGGCCTCGCGATCGTCAACAAGATCGTTGAAGAGCATGGCGGCGATATGACCTTCACCCCCGCCGAGGGCGGGGGAACGGTGGTAACTATGCGCTTCGCAGCCGACCCGCTGCTGCGCCAGCGCAAGCAGGAGGCCGCCGAATGAAGCCGGCCATGCGGGAACCCAGGCGCCTCGCGCCTGCTACGAACGATACGAGAAACAAGAAGAAGATAGGGCCATGGCACTGGAAATCCTGATTGTTGACGACGAGCGTGATATTCGTGAGCTCGTGGCCGGGGTTCTGAGCGACGAGGGGTACGATTGCCGCACGGCGGGCGACAGCACCCAGGCGCTTGAGGAAATCGACAAGCGCCGTCCCTCGCTGGTGCTCCTTGACGTGTGGCTGCACGGAAGCCGGCTTGACGGGCTTGAGGTGCTCGACGCGATCAAGGCGCGCGAGCCCGAACTGCCGGTGATCATCTTCTCGGGTCACGGCAACATCGACACGGCCGTGGCGGCCATCGGGCGCGGTGCGGTCGATTTCATCGAAAAGCCCTTCGAAGCCGAGCGGCTGATCCACCTCGTCGGCAAGGCGACCGAAACCGAACGCCTGCGCCGTGAGAACGCGCAGCTGCGCCAGGATTTCTCGACCGGGGAGGAGTTCACCGGCTCGAGCGCCTCGATCAACCAGGTGCGCGCGACCCTGAAGCGCGTGGCCAACACCGGCAGCCGCCTGCTCATCACGGGGCCCGCCGGTTCGGGCAAGGAAGTGGCCGCACGGCTTCTTCACGCCTGGAGCCCGCGTGCGGACAAGGCCTTCGTCAGCGTCAACTCGGCGCGCATTACGCCCGAGCGCTTCGAGCAGGAGCTGTTCGGGGAGGAAGCCGAAGGCGCGCTGGTACGCCCGGGGCTTCTGGAAACCGCCGATGGTGGCACGCTCTATCTCGATGAAGTGGCGGACATGCCCCTGTCGACCCAGGCCCGGATCCTGCGCGTGCTGACCGATCAGGCCTTCGTGCGCGTGGGGGGCACCCGCCAGATCCGTGTTGACGTGCGCGTTGTCTCCTCGACCTCGCGCGACCTTGAGAAGGAAATTTCCGAGCGGCGCTTCCGCGAGGACCTGTTCTACCGCCTCAACGTCGTGCCCGTGGCCATCCCGGCGCTGCGCGAACGGCGTGACGACATCCCCGCGCTCGTCGACCATTTCTTCGCACGCTACGCCAACGAGCAGGGCGTCGCGCCGCCGCAGGTTTCGCCCGAGGCCATGACCGCGCTCCAGGCCTACGAGTGGCCGGGCAACGTGCGCCAGCTGCGCAACGTGGTCGAGCGTACGGTCATCATGGCCCCGCGCGAGAAGCTGGACCGGATCGAGCCCGACATGTTGCCCCCGGAAATCTTCAACGCCCGGGGCGGCGGCGATGGCGGCGTTGCGGTGATGATGAGCGCGCCGCTTCGCGAGGCGCGCGAGAGCTTCGAGCGCGAGTACCTGCGCGTCCAGATCCGGCGGTTTTCCGGGAATATCTCGAAGACGGCCTCGTTCATCGGCATGGAGCGCTCGGCGCTGCACCGCAAGCTCAAGCTGCTTGGCATGTCCGAGCGCAAGGAGGAGGAAACCCCCGGTGAAGGCGAGGGGTGAGACACGCGTAAGGCAAACGACATAACTTTCGGATTTACTGCATTGCAGCAAGCGGGTAATTTCGATTCGCTTACGGCATGATCCGGGATGGGCATGCCAGATCGCGGACCGCATCAGCGGCCGCCAAAAAGAAGGAGAATACAATGGCTGGTCGAACGCTTTCCGCGCGGCCGAGAGCGAGCGCCACCACGGAGCCTGCGGACACCAAGCCCGCGGCAGCTCCGGCGCAATCGGCACCTGCATCCGGTAAGGGCCAGAACCTTCAGGATCAGTTCCTCAACCTCCTGCGCAAGAACAAGACCCCCGTGACCATGTTCCTGGTCAAGGGCGTCAAGCTGCAGGGCATCGTCACCTGGTTCGACAACTTCTCGATCCTGCTGCGCCGCGATGGGCAGTCGCAGCTGGTCTACAAGCACGCCATTTCGACGATCATGCCCTCGACGCCCGTCGATGCGGCCCAGTTCAACAGCGGCGAGGGTTCCAAGAAGACCCGCGCCCTACAGGACGTCTTCCTCTCCAGCATCCGCAGCGCCGGCGTGCAGGTGACGATGTTCCTCATCAACGGCGTCATGCTCCAGGGCCGGGTTGCGGCCTATGACCTGTTCTGCATGCTGCTCGAACGCGAAGGCTATGTGCAGCTTGCCTACAAGCATGCGGTCTCGACGATCCAGCCGGTGACCCCGGTGGACCTGCAGAGCCACGAAGAAACGGAAGACTGATTCCAGCTTGGACGACGAACTGAAAGGAGAGGTCACGCGCGGCGCGCGTGCCCTCGTCGTATATCCGCACATGCGCGGCAACCGGGGCAGCGCCGATCTGGACCCGGAAGCCCGCCTCGAGGAAGCCAAGGGGCTCGCACTCGCGATCGGCCTCGTGATCGCCGATGGCCAGATCATCCCGATCCGCGAGCCGCGCGCGGGTACGCTCTTTGGTGAAGGGCAGATCGAGAACATCTCGGTCGCCTGCAACCTGCACGAGGCCGAGCTGGTGGTGGTGGACGGATCGCTCACCGCCATCCAGCAGCGAAACCTGGAAGAAAAGCTCAAGCGCAAGGTCATCGACCGCACCGGCCTGATCCTCGAGATCTTCGGCGAGCGCGCGGCGACCGCCGAAGGCCGACTGCAGGTCGAACTGGCGCACCTCGATTACCAGGCCGGACGCCTGGTGCGCAGCTGGACCCACCTGGAACGTCAGCGCGGTGGCTTCGGCTTCCTCGGCGGCCCCGGCGAGACCCAGATCGAGGCCGACCGCCGGATGATCCGCGACCGCATGGGACGCCTGCGCCGCGAACTGGAGCAGGTGCGCCGCACGCGCGGCCTGCACCGTGACCGGCGCGAGAAGGCGCCCTGGCCGATCGTTGCGCTGGTTGGCTACACCAACGCGGGCAAGTCGACGCTGTTCAACCGCGTGACGGGCGCGGACGTGATGGCGGAGGATCTCCTGTTCGCCACGCTCGATCCGACGATGCGCGCGGTGCGCCTGCCGGGCGTGCAAAAGGCGATCCTGTCGGACACCGTGGGCTTCATTTCGGACCTGCCGACCCAGCTTGTCGCGGCCTTCCGCGCCACGCTGGAGGAAGTGACGGCAGCCGATGTCATCCTGCACGTGCGCGACATTGCCAACCCCGACACCGAATCGCAGAAGCGCCAGGTGCTCTCGGTCCTTTCGGACCTGGGCGTCATTCCGCGCGAGGACGACGAAGAGGAGCCGGGCGAGGAACCCACGATCCCGATCATCGAGGTCTGGAACAAGTGGGACCTGCTCAGCCCCGAGCGTGCAGAGGAACTGCGCGAGGTCATCGACTACCGTTCGGACGAGACCATCATTCCGCTCTCGGCGGTCACCGGCGAGGGCTGCGAGCACCTGCTCGATGTCGTCGGCCACGGCCTCAACGCCGATGCCAAGGTCTATACCTTCGTGCTGCCCGCAGCCGACGGGCAGCGGCTCGCGTTCCTGCACGCGCGGGGTGAGGTGCTCTCCGAAGTTGCGGATGGCGAGGACGAAAATGGTCCCCGCATCCGCATCGAAGTGCGCCTGGCCGAGCGTGAACTAGGCCGTTTTCGCGCGCTCTGACGCCTTTACTGCCTGCCAGAGCGCTTCCTGCGCGTCGAGATCGAGGTCGGCAAAGACCTCGTCTCGCTGGCTGGCGAGGGCTTCCATTCCCCGGAAGCGCCGTTCGAACTTGGCGTTCGCGGCGCGAAGCGCGTCTTCGGGCGCAATCCCGTTGAGGCGCACCAGGTTAACGGCGGCAAACAGCAGGTCGCCGGCTTCCTCCAGCTTTTCCGCATCCGATGCTTCGGCCAGTTCAACGAGTTCCTCTCGGACCTTGTCTTCCGCCCCGCTCGGATCGGGCCAGTCGAAGCCGACGCGCGCGGCGCGCTTCTGCAACTTTTCCGCGCGCATGAGCGCGGGTAGGGCACCCGCGACCCCATCGACAGCACTCGTCTCGCCCTTGGCGGCGCGCTCTTGCGCCTTCAGCTTTTCCCAGCGCTCGGTCTGGCCGGTTTCCGTATCACCCTCACCGAAGATGTGCGGGTGGCGCGCTTCCAGCTTGTCCGAGATTGCGGCAGCGACATCGGCAAAGGCGAAGGCGTCCTGTTCCTCGGCCATGCGCGCGTGAAAGACCACCTGGAGAAGCAGGTCACCCAGTTCCTCGCGAAGCGCAGGAAGGTCCGCGCGCTCGATGGCGTCGGCGACCTCGTAGGCCTCCTCGATGGTGTAGGGCGCGATCGAGGCAAAGTCCTGCGCGCGGTCCCATTCGCACCCGTTCACCGGATCGCGCAAGGTGGCCATGATGGAGAGCAGGCGGTCGATCTGGTCGTGACGGGAGGCGGCGGTCATGGCTGTCCTTGGGCAGGCGGGAAAGGGGAAACGGCGGTGCGCCTCCCTCTAGCGCTCAGAACAGCTCGGCGTCCATGGCCATGATGGTTTCGGGCCCCGCCTCGACCTGCGCGGCAAGCGCGTGGACCTGGGGAAGCACGCGCGCGAAGAAGTAGCCGGCAACGGCGCGCTTCTTGCGCGCAAGGGCGCTGTCCTCGCCCTCGCAGGCCGTGACCATGCGCACCCACATCCAGCCCAGCGAAACCAGTGCGACAAGCCGCAAGGTGTCGGTCGCCGCGGCGCCCAGCGCCTCGACATCGCCCTTCTGCGCGACGAGGGCCTGCGTGATCCGGCGCAGCGGGACGAGGGCCTCGGTGAGCTGCGCAGCGAATGGCGATCCGTCCGCGGCGGCCAGATCGCTTTCTACCAAGGTGAGGAAACGCGCCATCAGATCGCCGTTCTCCATCGGGAGCTTGCGGCCGACCAGGTCCATGGCCTGGACGCCGTTGGTGCCTTCGTAGATCTGGGTGATGCGCGCATCGCGCACGAACTGTTCCATGCCCCATTCGTGGATGTAGCCGTGCCCACCAAAGACCTGCTGGGCCTTGACCGCCGTCTCGAAGCCCATGTCGGTGAAGGCGGCCTTGATGACGGGGGTCATCAGGAGAACCATGCCATTGGCCTGGCTGCGCACCTCGGGATCGGGGTGGCGTGCGGCGATGTCCATCTGCATCGCGGTCCACACCGCCAGCGCGCGCCCTGCGTCAAGGAAGGCGCGGCCTTCCAGCAGCATCTTGCGCACGTCGGCGTGCTCGATGATCGGCACCGGCGCGCGGGTGTTGTCCGAGGAGCGGCCCTGCAGGCGCTCGCGGGCATAAGTCGCGGCCTTCTGGTGGGCGGCCTCGGCAATGCCCAGCCCCTGGATGCCCACGAAGAGGCGTTCGTTGTTCATCATCGTGAACATGGCGTTGAGCCCGCGTCCCGGCTCGCCCACCAGCCAGCCGATGGCCTCGTCGTAGTTCATCACGCAGGTCGGCTGCGCGTGGATACCCATCTTGTGCTCGAGGGCGCCCACCGACATTGTGTTGCGTGCGCCAAGGCCGCCGTCCTCGGCGGGCAGGAACTTGGGCACGAGGAACATCGAGATGCCCTTCACTCCAGCCGGCGCATCGGGAAGGCGGGCCAGCACCAGGTGGACGATGTTGTTACCGAAGTCCTGGTCGCCTGAGGAAATGAAGATCTTGGTGCCTGTAACCTTGTAACTGCCATCGCCGACCGGCTCGGCGCGGGCGCGCAGGAGGCCAAGGTCGGTGCCTGCATTCGCTTCGGTCAGCGCCATCGCGCCGCAGGTCTCGCCGGTGACGAGCCCTGTCAGCCATTGGGCCTTCAGTTCCTCGCTGCCATGGTGTTCGAGCGCTTCGGCCGCTCCACTGGTCAGGCCGGGGAACAGGCCGAAGGAGACGTTCGCGCCGCTCACCATTTCATCAAGCAGGATCTGGAGCGTGCGCGGGAGGCCCTGGCCGCCGAACTCGGGATTTCCGGAAAGGCCGACCCAGCCCGCCTCGACGAAATCGCGGTAGGCTTGAGGGAAGCCCTCGGGCGTGGTGACCTTGCCGTCCTGGAGCGCAGCGCCCTGTTCGTCGCCCGGCAGGTTGAGCGGGGCGAGCTTCTCGGCGGCGAAGCGCGCAGCTTCGCTCAGGACTTCACCCGCGAATTCGGCCGAGACATCCTCGCAGCCGGGCAGGGAGGCGATCAGGCCATCGAAATCGAGCACCTGCGTAAGCAGGAAGCGCATGTCGTCCACGGGCGGTGTGAAGCTGGTCATCGCGCAAACATCCTTTCCAAACCGGGTTCGAGGGTCAGTCCCTCCTGTTACGCGACGCTATGTACCAAACAGTTGTTACAATCAAGTTGGCGCGAGGTTTGAGCGCGTACACAGGCGCGAAGGTCTGTCCGACACGCGAATATCCATGGTGTCGCACATGGCGCCCACGGAAGGCCCGCCGGATGTTTCCTGGAGGAAAACGGGAAGGGGAAATGCGGTATGTCGGGATGGAATCGGCGCGGTGCGATAGGCGCAGGGCTCACGGCGCTGGGGGCGTTCGCAAGCCTGGGGTCACAGACGGCACTGGCGCAGCAGGGCGACGGCGGTGTGCCACTGGATATCGAGACCGCCAAGGGGCGTTTGCGGACCTTCATGATGCTGCGCGGTGCTCTGGACGAAAGGCTTACCATGAGCTGGGTCTCGGCGCGCTACTACGGCGTTGTCGAGGATCGCATGGACCCGCTTTTCGCGGTTGTATCTGCAGTTTTCTCGCGCTCGCGCCAGCTGGCCGACGGCCGCTTCGAGGCGGTCAATGCCGAGATTGCCTGGTTCACCGATCCGGTCAGCGGCGATGCGCTCGATAGCTATCGCAATCCCTATACCGGGGAGGATGTCGAGGTGCCGCAGGGGGGCTATGCGCCATCCAGGGTGCGTTTTGGACCGGAACTGGAATTGCAGCTTGAAAAAGAGATCCCCGGCCTGACGATGGAGCACGAAGTGCTGCCCTTTGACCTGCGCGGGGATGACCTCTGGGTGACCGAGCGCACGCGGACCGCGATGCAGGTACCGGGCGTCGCCAAGCCGTTCCGCTACTCCGAAAGCAACACCTACCACGCAAGCCGCGCCGCGATGGAGGCACCGGGGGCGACCCGCGTGCCGGTCTCGGTGGCTTTCACCAATGTCTGCTCGTGGCGGCCCTGGATGAGCATGGGGGACAGGCCCGGGCATCTCACCGCGACGGGCGTCGGCGCGCACAACGCGGACTGGGCGCAGATGCCGCCCGCCTGGATCACGGCAACGCGCGCGCGCCGTCCCGAAGTGCTGGCGGACCCGGCCGCGCTGCTCGCGCCGCTCTGGGACGCCTGATTACCTCGCGCTCATTCGGGGGAGGACATTCCCCGGATGAGCGTATTCACGAGATAGCTGTTGTCCCATTCCTCGGGTTTTTCCTTGGTGGGACGCGGCGGGTTGCCTCCCATGCGCAGCACGACAAGATCGTGGCCCGGCGCTATGTCGACGATCTGGTCGGCGTTGCCGTCGAACAGGAACAGGTCGGGATCGAGATAGGGTTCGGAATGGAGGACGGTGGGGCCGGGCTGGCCGGGCGCGCCAAAGGAGCGTCGTTCGACATAGGGCGCGCCAATCCACACGCCGAGGCCGAAGTGCGGGTTCTGCGCGGTGCCCGTGCGCATCTGCGCCACGTAGCCTTCGGGGAGTAGCTTGCGCCCGTCCCATGCCCCGTCGTGAAGGAGCAGCACGCCAAGCCGCGCGAACGTCTCGGCGGGCAGCATCATGCAGCAACCGGAGTGGGCCTCGCCGCCCGGCCGATTGAGCCAGAACGTACCGCCCATCGCACCAATGGGGCGCAGGACTTCGGTGTCGACGAACTCGGCGTAGTCCCGGCCCGTGGCCCGTGTGATGACTTCGCCCACGAGGTCTGCGGGGGCATTGGCGTAGGAGTAGAGCGTGCCCGGCTCGGCGATCATCGGATAGCTCGCGATGATGTGCCGGGTGTGCTCGGGCGAGAGGAAGCCGAGGTTGAGCGGGCTTTCGGGATCGGGCGAGAAGCTCTGGTGCTGCATGCCCGAGCGCATGTCGAGCAGGTGGCGCACCTTGATCCGCCCTTTCTGCGTACCTGCCAGCTCGGGGATGAAGTCGGCGATCGGCTGATCGAGCGAGGTGATCTTGCCGAGCGCGATCGCGCGGCCAACGGCTATCGCGGCAAGCGGCTTGGAGAGCGATTTGGACACGAGCGGCGTGGTGCGCGTGACGTCTTCGCCGTACCATTCGAGCGCAATCTTGCCCTTGTGCCATACGATCAGCGCGGTGCTGTTCATGCGCCGGGCATAGGTTGTGGCCTTTTCCAGGGCGGCCTGGCTGATGGCGCTATTCGGCGCAGAGGGCAAGGGCGCCCAGTCCGGCGCCCCTGAGACCGCTGCCATCGGGGTGTAGACGAATTGGCTGTAGTCGGTGACGTAGACTTCGAGCCGTTCGCGGTAGACGGGATCTTCGGAGGGCTTCGTGGGGGCCGCGTCGGCGCCCAAGGTCGGGGCCGCGAGGCTCGCGCACAGCAGCGCGGTGGCTATCGTGCGTGCATGTCTGCGCTTGTGCCTGGAACCCATCCTTCTTCGCCTCCCTGAATGTGCGCGGCGAAGGTGGCATGATCGTTCGCAGGCTCCGTCCGACCTTGGAGGTGCTGTCCACCAGTCGGACAACGGGCCAGAAAAAGCTCGCGTGCAACGGGCCTTGGTGTCGATCCTGCAGGCCGAGGGCCGGATTGTCGGCCGCTGGGCACGCGGTCGTGTGGGTTCAGGCACAAGCAGGGGGAATGCCGGGATGCGGCCTTGGGGATATCACGCAAAGCGCGGACTTGCAGGTGCAGCCGGGGCCATGGGGCTGCTGGCGGGCACCTTCGCGATGGCGCAGATGCAGCCGCCCAAGCTTGACCTCACGACCTGCGTCACACCGCCCTTCTATTCCGGGCCGATGCGCTATTCGTCGGTCGAGCAGCTCCCTGACCAGCGGGTGACATTCCGCCTCTGCGCACCTCAGGCAAAGGACGTGCGGCTCACCAGCAGCGACATCGCCGACGTCATTCCCATGGGCTTTCCGCCGGGCACGCCCAGGGGGCTGGCCATGACGAAGGACGCGACGGGGCTGTGGTCGGTAACGACGCCCAAGCCGGTCGAGGCCGATGTCTACCGCTTTGCCTTCGAGGTTGACGGGGTGAAGACGGTCGATCCGCTGGGCCAGACTTTTTCCGAAGAGCTCAAGGGTACGAACTCGACCTTCGAGGTGACGGGTGATGAGGGCGCGTTCCAGACCTGGCGCAAGGAGGTGCCACACGGCACGGTCGCGACGCTGGAATACTGGTCGCAGGCCCTAGGCATCAAGCGCCGCGCGCATGTCTACACACCGCCCGGCTACATGAAGGACGCTGTGTCCTACCCGGTGCTCTATCTGGTCCATGGTGCAGGCGACAGCGACGACAGCTGGACCAGCGTTGGCCATGCGCACACGATCCTCGACAACCTGATCTCAGCAGGCAAGGCCAAGCCGATGATCGTGGTCATGCCCGATGGCCATACGCCGCTGCGCGAAGGGGTGATGACGCTCGACAATCCGGATTTCGGCAACGATCTGCTGGGCGATCTCATTCCCTACATCGATGCCCATTACCGCACCGATGCGCGGGCCCAGGCGCGCGCGATGGCGGGGCTTTCGATGGGCGGCTCGCACACCTTGCGCAATGGTCTGACCCATCCGGAAACCTTCCACTGGATCGGGGTCTTCTCGATGGGGCTGGCGGAAGGTTCGGCGTTCAATGGCGTGGACACCTACGCGGCCCGGTACGATGCGGCCCTGCGCCGCGATGCAGCCGAACTGGACCTCGTCTACTACGCCATGGGCCGCGAGGATTTCCTGCACGAGACCGTCGCGCCGACGCGCGCGCTGCTGGACCGCTACGGCATCGCGCATGTCTACAACGAAACAGGCGGCGGGCATGAATGGGTGAACTGGCGGCGCTATCTGGCCGATTTCGCGCCGCGTCTGTTCCAGGGCGAATAAGGGAGACACGCGAGATGAAATCAAACCTGTTCATGGGCGCGGCCCTGGCGGCCCTGACCTTGGCCGCGCCGCTGCACGCAGCCGGTACGGTACGCCCCACGGGTCTGGAGGCGACTGCGCCCGGCCTGCAGGCAGACGGCGTGCGCGTGCTGGCTCCCGAAGCGATCTGGCCGCTGGGCGCGCCGGTGGACCCGGATTGGCCCGGGCTCATCGACCAGCCGGTCACCGAAGAAGCGCGCGACGGCGGGGAGAGCCTCTGGAACGTCACGGTGCCCAGTTACCAGGCCTTCCTGCCCGATCCGGCCAAGGCCACGGGCGCGGCGGTGATCGTGGCGCCGGGCGGTGGTTTCCGCCTTCTGGCGATCCACCACGAAGGCTCGCGAGTGGCGCAGTGGCTGGCTGACCATGGGATTGCGGCCTTCGTCCTCAAGTACCGGCTGATCCAGACCCTCCGGGTGAGACCAACGAGGCGATGCGCACGCGCGTCAACACGACCATGCGCCCCGGTGTCGGCGGCGAGCCGGGCGTGGCGGATGGCCTGGAGGCTCTGCGCCTCATTCGTGGGCGCGCCAAGGACTACGGTATCGCGCCGGACCGTATCGGTGCGGTCGGCTTCTCCGCGGGCGGGCACGTCGCGGGCAAGATGGCGCTGGCCCAAGAGGGCCAGCGGCCCGATTTCACCGGGCTCATTTATGGTTTTCCGTTCGGGGAGCGCCTGCCCGAGCTGCCGCCGGCGAACCTGCCCTGGCCCGAAGGCACGCCCAAGGAACCCTGGCTGCGCCCGGCCCCCACACCTGCGCCCGGACGGCTCGCGCCGATGTTCATGGCGGTCGCGCAGGACGATGTCGCGGTGGGGCAGGGCTTCGATGCCTGGGAGGCCGCCCTCAAGGAGGCGGGCTACACCCCGGAGACGCACCGCTACGAACGCGGTGGACACGGTTTCGGCATGAAGAAGACAGGGGGCACGCAGGACCATTGGATCGAGGAGTTCGCCTGGTGGATCGAGGCCGAAGGCTTCACCAGGGCCGATTGATCGCACCCAAGGAGTTATCCGCATGACCCGAACCTGGCTCGTCACGGGCGCCAATCGCGGCATTGGCCTGGAATATCTCCGGCAACTGGCGGCTGCCGGTCAGCGGGTCATTGCAACTGCCCGCGATCTGCAGGCGGCCGAGCCGCTCTCGGCCCTCGCGTCCCAGTATCCAGAGCGTGTCCGCCTCGAAACCCTCGACGTGGCGGACGCGGATTCGCTTACGGCATTCGTCCAGCGACTGGGGGACGAGACCGTCGATGTCCTCGTCAACAATGCGGGGCTCTACGGGGGGAGCTGGACCAGTGATGCGCATCGCCAGTCGCTGGAAGGCATGGACTACGCGCTCTGGGAAGAGATCCTGCGGGTGAATACCATTGCGCCCTTCCGGCTGACCGTGGCCTTGCGCGCGAACCTGCGTCGCAGCGCGCAGCCGCTGGTGGTGATGATGGGATCGGACCTCGGCTCGATCACGGCCAACACCATGGGCCAGAGCCACGCCTACCGTTCGAGCAAGGCGGCCCTCAACATGGTGATGAAGGGTTTGTCGATTGATCTGGCCGGGGAGGGCATCACGCTTGTGTCCATGGCGCCGGGCTGGACGCGCACCGATCTGGGCGGCCCGGCTGCGACCTGGAGTGTGGACGAAAGCGTCGCCAAGCAGCTGGACGTGATTGCAAGCCTGGGCCCTGTGGATACCGGACGCTTCGTCAACCTGCTTGGTGAAGACGTCGCCTGGTGAAATTCATTCCGCCTGTCGGATAGCGCATCCCTAAAGCGGTGCGTGCACGCGGCGAAAGGAGAACACCACTCGGCCATAGACGCCATGCGTTGAAGATCCTTGATTTAACGCAATTGGCACATGGACTTATTCGGAGCTTCCCCCCTCGATGACCGATCTCTCCCCGAGCGGTGCCGTGCCCCCGCCTTCGACCGTGTCTCTCCCATCCGGTCCGGATGGGGGCAAGGTCGGTACCTCTGTCCTGTTGCGGTATGGCACGGGCCAGCTGGGTGCGCAGGTTTTCCGCGACACGCCCGCCGTGCTTCTGCCGCTGTTCATGACCACGATGCTGGGGGTCGAGGCCTGGCTGGCCGGGCTTGTCGTGCTCATTCCCAAGCTCTGGCTGATCGCCTGTGACCCGCTTGTCGGTGCCTGGTCGGACCGGGTGCGCAAGCTCTACGGGCGCACGCCGTTCCTGGTGGGCGGCGCCATCTTGACCAGCCTTGGCTTCGTTGCGCTGTTCACCCTGACCGAAAGCGCAAGCCCGATGGTCTCGGCGGCGCTCACCTGTCTTCTGTTCTTCCTGGCATCGACCGCATTCTCGATGTTCTCGGTGCCCTATCTCGCGATCGCCGCGACGCTTTCGCCCGACCCGCACGAGCGCACCCGGATCATGATCTTCCGCATGATCTTCTCGACCTTCGGCGTCCTTGTCGGTGTCGGGGTCGCGCAGCCGATGATCTACTGGCTGGGTGGGGGCGAGCATGGCTGGACGGTCATGGCGTTCACGCTGGGCGCGGTGTGCCTCGTCACCATGCTGGTGACGGCCATCGGTCTGGCCCGCGTGCCGATGATCGAGGACGATTCCGTGCAGGGCAGCCTGATGAGCCAGCTCAAGGTGATCGGCACCAACAAGCCCTACCTGACCCTGGTCCTCACCTGCCTTATCCAGAACATCGGGCAGGCTTCGGGCTACACCGTGATCGGTTTTGTCTTCCTCTATGCGCTCCAGGCGGTCTGGATCATTCCGGCCTTCATTCTTGTGATGTCGATTGCGGGCATTGCCGCGCAGCCGCTGTGGTTCACGCTCTCGCGCCGCTGGGGCAAGGAGAAGACCTATGTCTTCGCCTCGGCCATGTGGACCGCGGTGACCGTGTCCTGGTACTGGATGGCGCCTGCCACCGACGAGATCATGACGCTGCCCGGCGTCGGTGTGCTCGGCACGCAGCACCTCCTCGTGCTGGTGCGCGGCGCGCTGATCGGGATCAGCAACGCGGCCTTCATCATGCTGGCGCTCTCGATGCTGACCGACACCATCGACTTCCAGCGCCGCCGCATGGGCACTGCGAACGAGGGTGTCTTCGCCGGGCTTTTCTCCGCCATCGAGAAGCTGTCCTTCGCTCTGGGCCCGGTTATCGCTGGCCTTGTGATGAGCGCCTTCGGCTTCGTTTCCTCCAAGGGTGGCGCGGTCGAGCAGACCCCGCATGCGATTACGGGCATCCTGCTGCTCTACAGCCTGATCCCGGCGGCGCTGCAGGTTGTCAGCCTCATCGTCTTTTCGCGCTATCGCATCGCCAAGGACTGATCCCTGCCATGCCGCATTCCCGGCTCCGCCGTGCGTACGTCCCCTCCCGTTTCGGGCAGCTGCACGTGCGGATTGCGGAGCCGGAAGCCGTGCCGGTCGCGCCGCCGCTGGTCTGCTTCCACCAGACGCCGAGCCACGGTGGCGACTGGGACGCCGTGCTCGCGCTGATGAGCCGGGACCGGTGGGTCATCGCCCCCGATACGCCGGGCTACGGGCAAAGCGATGCGCCGCCCGAACCGGCTTCGCTCGAGGCACTGGCCGCGGCGCTGTCCGAAGGGCTCGAAGTCCTGGCCGCAGATGAGGGCTTCGCACTCACCCGCTATGATGCGATGGGCCATCACACCGGCTCTGTCCTCGCCGCCGAACTGGCCCGGCACGATAGCCGCGTGCGGCACCTGGTGTTCTGCAGCCTGCCCGCGTTCGGAGAGGCGGCCCGCCAGGACATGCTGCGCGGGATCGATGGCATGTTCCCGCCCGTGGATGGAAGCCTTGCACGTGCCGAACAGCTCCATGCCTTTCAGTCGAGCTTTGCCGATCGCCGCCTTGATGGCGCGCAGCGACAGGTCGCGATGGCCGAATGCCTGCGCCTGGGCGAGCGTATGGACTGGGGCTACCGCGCGGTCTTCGATTACGATCTGATCGCGGTCCTCTCGGCACTGCCGCACCGCGCGCTCATCCTCAACAGCGAGGATGACCTGAACGCGGTAACGGGCGAGGCGGCAGGACTGCTCGAACGCGGGATCTACCGTGAACTGGAAGGGTGTGGGCACGGCTTCCTGGCCTTTGCCGACGAAGCCTTCGCGGGCGATCTACGCGCCTTTCTCGACGGACACTGACAAAGGGCGGAACGATGGGCAGGACTGGACCGATCCACACAGGCTGGCTGACGCGCGCGGCGCTGGGAACCGCGCTGGCGTGCGTGAGCCCTTCCGTGCTCGCGCAGGGCGTGGGGCCCGTTCCTACCCCCGCGCAATTGGAGGAAGGTGCGCGCGAGGTGCGCGAAGGCGCGGTTACGCCACCCGATTACGCCGATCCGGCCATGTGGTCGGCGGGACCTGAAGGGCCGGGGACGGCCGGAGCCCTGCCGCAAGGCGCAACTCCAGACACCGCCGATCCGGGCGTTGCCGTGTTCTACGTCCACCCCACGACTTTCCTGTCCCAAGAGGATGACTGGACCCAGGACCCGGCCGATGCCGAGGCAAACCGCTGGGCCGACGAGAGCGTGGTCCAGCGTCAGGCCAGTGCGTTCTCGGCGTGCTGCGAAATCTGGTCCCCGCGCTACCGTGCGGCTAGCGCCAACGCCTTGCGCTCACGCCCTCATACCGACGCGGCCTATGCCCTGGCCTATACCGACGTCGAGCGCGCCTTCGACTGGTTCCTGGAGCACATCGGGGAGGGGCGCCCGTTCATTCTTGTCGGGCACAGCCAGGGCGGCAAGCACGTGGGCGATCTTCTTGAGAAGAAGGTTGCAGGAACGCCCCTGCAGGAGCGTCTCGTCGGGGCCTACATCGTGGGCATCAACATTGCCGAGGCCGAAGTGCCGCTGCGCTTCGGGTCCGTGCCCGTGTGCGACCATGCCGACCAGACCGGATGCCTTGTCCAGTGGAACGCCATTCTCGCGGGAACCAAGCTTGATCCGATCGTCTCGGCCTACGAGAAGAGCTTTACCGATATCTATGGGGCGCAGCCCGGGCAGCAGATGGTCTGCGTGAACCCGGTCACCTTTGAGCGCAGCCAGCCGTCCAGCCTTTCGGCACAGGCCAAGGGCGCGGTGCCCGGTTCGCCCGGCTTTGGTCCGATGAAGCCCTTGCGCGAAGGGGCGGTTGCTGCCCGTTGCGAGCGTGGAATGCTGGTGGTCTATCCCGCGCCGGGGCTCGGCCTGGAGCCGCTGCCCGGGACCGGAGTGATGCATTATCACGACATCGGTTTGTTCTGGGCGGATATTCGAGCGAATGCGCGCTTGCGTGCGCAGCGCTGGCTTGCAACACATCGTTGACCGCTGCGCGGATAAAGGGTGCAAACCTTTCCCGGCGCCGTGGCGTAAATGGCTACATTTTATAACAATTAATCGAAAAGCGCGCAGGCACAGCACTTTGGTGCAGCTTTCAGACAGGTAGAACCTGCTAAAGAGAAGCGGTTAATCAAGGCTCAGGCCTGCAAGGAAGGACACAGGATTTCATGCGGAAGATCGTCTCGCTCTCCACTCTCTCCATGGTCGCCGCAGCGACGGCCATGCTCGCACCCTCGGTCGCCTCGGCCGATGCGGCGCGCGGCAAGCAGCTGTTCATGCGCTGCATGGCCTGCCACACGGTGAACAAGGGCGGCGCCAACAAGGTCGGCCCGAACCTTGCCGGTGTTGTCGGCCGCAAGTCGGGCTCGGTAAAGAACTTCAAGTACTCGGCCGCCATGCAGAAGGCCAACCTGACCTGGGATGAAAAGACCCTCGACAAGTGGCTGACCCGCCCCGCGACGGTGGTTCCGGGCACCTCGATGGTCTTTGCCGGCCTTCCCAAGCCGGAAGACCGCAAGTCGCTGATCGAATACATGAAGGCAGCGGGCAAGTAAGCATGACGATGGGTTCCGCGCATTCGCGCCGTATGGTTCTGGGTGGATCGCTGGCTTTGGCAGCGGCGCTGGCGGCAAGGCCGGTGCTGGCTCTGGACCAGCCTGCTTGGGCCACGCGCACACTCATGGCTCAGGGAGGCCGTGAGGTCTCGGTGAGTGAGTGGGTGCCTGATGGCACGGTGCGCGGAACCATCCTCTTCTCGCATGGCGCGGGTTCCGCGCCCTGGCACTACGACCTCATCCTCGCGCCCTGGATTGCAGCCGGGTACCATGTGCTCGCGCCGCTTCACGTGGATTCGCGCGAGCATCCGCGGACCAAGGACTTCCCGGGCCTAGCCAGCTGGAAAACCCGCATCGAGGACATGCGCCTGCTCATCACCACGATTGGCGATACGCCCTTCATTGCGGCAGGCCACTCCTACGGCGGCCTTGTCGCGACGACGCTGGGCGGTTCGCAAGGCGTGGCGCCTGAGGGAATTTCGGCGCCGTTCTATCCGCGTCTGGCCAAGGCCGTGGTCGCCTTTTCGCCGCCCGCGCCTGTACCCGTGCTGATGACGGCCGAAGGCTATGGCAAGATTGCCGTGCCCGCCCTGATCCAGACCGGCACGATCGACAATCCTCCGGGCATCGACGATCCCGAGAGCGAGGCCTGGAAGGGCCACCTTGCACCGTTCGACGCGGCGGCCGAAGGTGGGAACCGCTACGGTCTCGTGCTTCAGGGCGCGAACCACTATTTCGGTGGCATCATCTGCGATGACAGCCAGCCCGGTCCGCCGCAGCTGGCCCAGATCGACCTTGCCAACCGCTACGTGGGGCTATTCCTCGAAGCCTACGGGCAGGGCGATGCGGCTGCGAAATCCGCACTCGATGCCCGGATCACCGACGCGCTTCCGGCGCGCCTGATGGCCAAGTAACCAGGTCGCATCCGCCATTCGCCCCCTTGCAGTGGGGCTCTGGTGACCAATCTGAACGCCATCCTGTCCGCTAGCCGGACAGGATGGCGATCCAGTCCGCGCCAAGGTGCCCGAGGGGTCAAAGTGTCGTCCTGCAAAGCCCGGGCACAACATCGGGCGAGGGGACATCACCAATGGACGAACACACCATCATTTCTCTGACGGTCGAGGAGGCCACGGCGGAGAATACGGCCGCGTTTGGCGACATCGTGGGCCGACAGGCACCGGTCGAGCCGGTCTCGGTGGACTTCTACAAGGGCGCGGTGCGGATGAGCTATCCCACGCGCTTCACCTCCGAGCACCCGGTCGAAATGACGCTGGCGCAGATGACGCGCCGCGAACCCGAAGTGCGCTACATGGAGCGCCATTTCCAGCACACGCAGGCGTTCCTGCCGCTGGGCGGCAAGCCTTTCATTGCGGTCATGGCACCGCCGAGCGAGGGCGAACTGCCCGACCTCTCCAAGGTGCGCGCATTCCGCTTCGACGGCACGGCGGGCTTCGCGCTGCACCTTGGAACCTGGCACGAATTCCCCTTTGCCATCGAGGACGACACCGATATCGTGGTCGTGCTCTCGAGCCAGACGGGATACGATCTCAAGGCCAAGGACGCCGAGACCGAAGAGGCCCACGGCCCCGATCTCGACAAGAAGGACATCGTCGCCCGCACCGGCAACGTGTTCCGTTTCGAACTTACGGAGTGACCCTCAAGATGGTGGAACGCAAGAACCGCGAGCGTATCGCCCGCTCCAAGGGCAGCCAGCCGGTCGTCTTCGAGAACGAGACGGTCGATGCGCTGGCGAGCATGGTCCTCTCGCTCATGGGCGAGGTGGTCGTCCTCAAGGACCGGCTCGATGCCAACGAGCGCCTGCTCGCCGCAGCCGGGCTGCACGGTCCGGCCGATGTCGACAGCTTCGCGCCCGACGCGGCCGCCAAGGCCTACCGCGCGGGCTATCGCGAAGGTATCTACGACCGTGTGCTGGGCGCAGGGCGTGACAAGCTGGTGCCCCAGGCGCTGGCCGAGCAGCAGGAATACGAAGGTGTGCTCGACGCGGTCACCCGCGACTGAGCGTACCCCCAACATACATCCACAGGGCGGGAGACGGCCATGGAACAGTATAAGCAGGAACATTTCGGCCACGCGGTAATGCCGCAGGCCAACCACGATGAACAGGCGCTGGAGGATCACTTCCTCGCCATGCGCGCGTGGACCAACCGCAACATCGATCCGCTCGACCGGCGCCTCCTCGATGAGGTCATCGTGCCCGAGGTCGAGAAGGAAACCGGCGCAGCGCCGACGAACAGCCGCCAGGTCCGCCAGAAGCTGGAAGCCCATCCGCTCCACCAGTACTGGCTGACGCTCTCGCTGCACTACCAGGACCGCATCTGGTACGGGCTCGACGCCGCGATCAACCGCCAGTACGACGAACTGTCGGAAAAGGTCGGCGCGCAGGTGGCAAGCCCCAAGGGTTCGCTGACCCTCAACCCGGAGCTCGAAATTCCGCGCTACATCGCGGCCTTCGACCACCACCGTATGCCCGGCAGCTACGTGGTTGATACCTCGGACTTCGATTTCCGTGCCGGCGCTCTCTACGACCGCTTCGCCTCGACCTATCTGCGCAATCTCAACGGTGGGTGGAAGAACGACGGGCGCGGGCACACGCTCGCCAGCCACGTGCAGGACTTCCATCCCGACCTGAAGCCCATGCGCATTCTGGACCTGGGCTGCTCGGTCGGCCACTCGACTCTGGCGATTGCCGAGGCTTTCCCGGATGCGGAAGTCTTCGCGCTCGATGTCGGTGCGCCGATGCTGCGCTACGGCCACGCCCGCGCGGAATCGATGGGCGTCCCCATCCATTTCAGCCAGCAGGACGCCGAGCACACCAACTTCGAGGACGGGAGCTTCGATCTCGTCTGCTCGTCGGCCGTGCTGCATGAGACTTCAGCCAAGGGCATGCGCGGCGTGTTCAAGGAGTGCTTCCGCCTCCTGCGCAAGGGCGGCGTGATGTGCCACGTCGACGTTCCGCCGCGCCATGAGCACATGGCCCTGTGGGACCAGATGCGCTGCGACTTTGAAAGCCACTACAACAACGAGCCGTTCATGACCTCGCTCGCCCGCACCGACTGGGTGAAGGTCGCGACCGATGCCGGTTTTGCGGAAGAGAACGTTCACGTCGGGTACCGCAAGGGCACGACCTGCCTGAAGCCTGACCGCGCGGATTTCTTCACCGAGGGGCACCCCGAAGGGCGCGCCTTGCTCGGCAGCTGGTACGCGTGCTCGGCGACCAGGTAGGTCGCCGAGGCTTTCAGATACGATAGATGGAGCGGGCCGTGCTGGAAAACAGCGCGGCCCGTTCGTCTTGCGACAGGCCGCGGGTGACGAGCTTGAAGGCGTTCCAGATCTGGCCGTAGGTCGAGGCAGGGCGGTTGGCTGGCCAGTTGCTCTCGAACATGCAGCGCTGCGGGCCGAACAGCTCGATGGCGGTCTCGATCCAGGGCTTCCAGTCGCGCGCTAGCGACACCGATGTCGTCTCGGGTCCCGCCATCTGTCCCATGAAGGGGCCGAGTCCACCGATCTTGGCGACTACGTTGGGACATTGCGCAAGGCGTGCCATCGCCGGGCGCCATTCGGCAAATGTCGTGTCGAGCTTGCCCGCATAAGGCCCGAGCCCCAGCGGGCAGCCCAGGTGTTCCAGCACGATGGTCGTGTCCGGACAGGCTTTCGCAAGGTCCGCCAGTTCGTCCATCTGCGGATGAAACAGCCAGGATTCGAACACCAACCCCTTGCGTCCGAGCAGGGTGATGCCCGCGCGAAGGGACGGGGCCTGCAATAGCTTGGGATCGTTGCGGATACCCGAGAGTGGCGGGAACGAGGCAGTCGCGATCGAGTTGCGCACGCCGCGAAGATGGCCCTTTGCAGCCTCTTCGTGGCGGGCGAGCAAGGTCTCAAGACCTTCCGTACGGGTCAGGTCCACCTTGGCAACAATACCCGAGGCAAGGCCGCTCTTGCGATGCGCCTGCGCGAGTTCGCCGACGTATCGGGTCTCCCCCAGCGAGCGCACGGCGTCCTCGCCTTCGGTATCGTACATGATCCCGCATTCGATGAAGACGCTGCCCGTGATCCGGTGTCCCGAACGGGCGATGTCGTCCCTGAAGTCCTGCGCCAGATAGCGTTCGCCCGATGCTTCGGGATCGGAAAAATCGCGCAGGTGGAAGTGCGGGTCGACTATCTCGAGTTCGGGCTCCAGCGCAGGTTCCTCGGCCATGGCTTCGGCCGCGCGCGCCGGGAAAGGGAGCGCGCTGGCCGCGAGACCCAGTCCCAGTTTACCCAGCGCGCTGCGGCGATTGAGGCCGCTCATTTCGTGGCCACACGCGCAAAGAAAGGCAGCGCCTTTTCCAGCGCGCGTGTCGGGCAGTCGAGCGGCATCATGTGCCCGCATTCGGGAACTACCGACAGGGTCTTGTCATGGGTCTTGAGCGCACTGAACGCCGTAAGGCCATGGGTTTCCAGCTTGGTCTCGTGATCCTGATCCGACCACAGGAGAAGGGTCGGAACCGTGATCTGCGCGAGATCGGCGGGCGTGCGGTCGTGGTCCATGGCGGCAAAGACCTGCTTGGGCACTTCCGGATCGCGCAGCATGCGGTGGTTGAGCCCGGTCCAGCGGGTGACCAGTTCGGGCGTGACCTTGCTGTCGTCGACGACATTGGTGAGGAGGATCTGGCGCCAGTATTCCGGGCGGTGCCAGCCGGGGTGCGTGGCGTCTTCGGCCAGCACGGCTCGGAATTCCTCGGACAATGTCGCGACGTCGAGATGGATGGGTCCGGCCGCGATGTTCGAGAGGACGAGGCCATCGAGCCGTTCGGGGTGCGCTGCAGCGTAGGCCGCCGTCGGCGTGCCGGCGCTCGACGTGCCGACGAGAGTGAAACGCTCCACGCCCAGCTTCGTCATCAAGGCATCGATGACCCGGATCTGGTGCTCGGTCGAATAGTCCCCTTGCGGGTTCGGGCCGGAAAGACCGGCCGGTGCCTTGTCGTAGCGGATGACGCGGTAGCTTTTGGCCAGTTCGGTGGCCCAGTTGTCCCACTGGCGCAGGCTGGCAAAGGAGCCGTGGACGAGCAGGATTACGGGGCCCTTGCCTTCATCGACGAAGTGGACGGGCTCGCCCTCGATCATGGCAAACTGCGAGTTGGGCAGTGCGTAGCTGGCGCGCAGCGCGTCGTCGCCGGGAAAGTCGGGCGCTGCGGGGGCCGCAAGGGCTCCCGTCGCACAGAGAGCCAGGGCCGAACCAAGCGCCAGAAGAGGGCGGGCCATTCGCATCATGGGGTGTCCTTCGTTTCGGTGGCCGGGGCATCATCGCCCAGCGTCGCGTCAAGCCAGGTGCGCAGGTCCGCCCCGGTCTTCTCGGGCAGTTCCAGCATCGGGTAGTGGCTGACATCGGGGTAATGGATCACGTCGACAGGCGCGTTGCTGAACTGCTTGACCGCGTCATCAGAGAGGTACTTGGGGAGCACCGGGTCGGCATCGCCCCATTGCAGCAGGATCGGCACGCGGATCTGTGCGGCCTCGTCGCCCGCGCCCTTGGCCCAGACGGCCTTCTGGTTCGCGGCGTAGTACTGGCGTACGTTGTCGAAGCCGCCCGGAATGTTGTTGGTCTGGTAATACCACTCGACCGTTTCGTCGGTCAGGCGCTCGGGCTTTCCGTAAAGCTCGGAGAGCGAGACGCGGTAGTAGTAGGGCGGGTAGTAGTTGGGCACGAGGTTCTCGTGGACCCAGACCATTGACCACAGGAGGCGGCTGAACTCGGGCGGCGGCGGCGCCTTCAAGGGCAGGGTGGAAAGCGCGAGAGCACGGACCTTCTCAGGATGCTTGGCGGTGTAGAGCGTGGCGATGGTCGAACCACTCGACGTGCCCACGAGGACGAAGCTGTCGAGCCCCTTGCGCTCCACGATCTTCTCGAGAAGCTCGACGATGCCGGGCATGCCGCGCGAAGGGGCCGTGTCGGTCGAAAGTCCATAAGGCGGCCAGTCGAAGCGGATGACGCGGTAACTGTCCTTGAGTTTGTCGCTCCAGGCATCCCATTCGCGCAGGTTCGTCATCGAGCTGTGCAGCATGATGACGACTGGGCCATCGCGCGGGCCTTCATCGCGCATGTGGATGTTGGCGGTGCCGTATTGCTCGAAGGTGGAAGGGGGCGTTGCCTGCGCGGCCTTGACCTCTTCGTAGGATGGGTTCCACCAGCCCAGGCGCATCGTCAGGAGGACGCCGCCCGCCAGTACGATCACGGCAACCAGCGCAATCGCCAGCCCCTTCAAAAGACCCCTCATCAAATCGTTCCCCCCGGAAATGTGTGGTGCTTGAAAATGAAACGGGGCGGGAGCCTGTCCGGCACCCGCCCCGCAAATGTTGTCAGGCCAGCTCTCCGTCGATGAGAGCGGCGCATTCGCTGCCCCCGTTCGCGCGGGCTTTCCGCATCGCGCGCCAGGAGAGCGCATAGAGCCCTGCCGAAATCAGCAGGAAGGGCAGGCAGACCCAGGCAATCGACCAGCCCACCTGGCTCTCGTCCTGAAGGACGCGCTGGGTGAAGGTCGCCACCAGAAGCGGTCCGAGGCTGGCGCCCAGGATCGTGTTCAGGACCAGCGTCAGCGAGATCGAACTGCCGCGCATGCGCGGGGGGACGACCGACTGGAGCGTGGCGAACATGACCGTGCCGATCACCGAGAACACCGCGTTCGAGGATGCGACCATAACCGAGGCCACGTGCAGGTCGGTGGAGATCACGGCGAAGATCGAAGGCAGGGCAAAGAACGGCGCCAGCGCGAGGATCGCGAAGCGCGCCATCGTGTTGCCCGAGCGCATCGAGCGATCGAGCAGGGTGCCGCCCAGAAGAGGACCGAAGGCCGAGAAGACGATCGAGACCGGGCCCAGGAAGCTCGCCATGAAGCTGGCATCCGCATCGTAGCTGCGGATCAGCATCGTGGGTGCCCAGGACATCGAGCCATAAGCGACGGTGAAGACCAGCGCGAAGGCGAGGTAGAGCGGCATCAGGATCGCGCGGTTGCGCCACAGGTAGGCCGCTTCCGCAGCACCGGGAGTACGGGGCACACCCTGCGCGGCCACGTCCTGGCGGGGCGGCTCGCGCGTCAGGAACAGCATCGTCGCCGAGACGAGAAGGCCGATCGCGCCAAAGATCACGAAGACCATGCGCCAGGGCACGAGGTGGCCGACGAAGGGCAGCCCGTCAAAGCTGCCGGCGGCGGCAGCGGCAACGAGCAGGCCCGTCACCGAGATCGCGATGCCGTTGGCGAGGCCCTGGCCCATCATGTAGACCGAGATCGGACGCCCGCGCCGTTCGGGCGCGAAGAGATCGGCGATGAGCGAGATCGCCGCCGGGCCAAGGGCCGCTTCGCCGAGGCCGACGAGAAGACGCGCACCGAACAGCCAGCCGAAGCTCTGCGCAAGGCCGCTGCCGATGGTCGCGACGCTCCACAGCGCAATGCCGCCCGCAATCAGGTTGCGGCGCGAGATGCGGTCGGCAAGGAGGCCCATGGGCAGGCCCATGAAGGCATAGAACAGGCCGAAGGCCAGACCCTGGAGAAGGCCGATCTGCTCATCACTGATGCCAAGGTCCCCACGGACCGGGTCGACCAGAATATTGAGAGCGGCGCGGTCGATGACCGAGAGGATCCCGGCCAGGAACAACATGCCCACCATGACCCAGCCCTGGGCCGGTGAGGGGCGGGGCGCGGACGCGGTGAAGACCGGAGCCGCAGAAGCGGCTCCGGTCGAAGTCGAGGAAACGGGATCCGTCATGATCAGAGAAGGCCGGCGGCGCGTGCGCGGGTCTTCACGTAATCACCCAGCCAGTCGAGGTTGCGGAAGCGCAGCGTGCCACGGCCAACCGCGGTCGAGCTGTGCGCCATGCCTGCGATCAGGCGGAAGCACTTGGCCATGAGGAAGAGCTCCTTGTTGTCCTTTTCCTCCTGGGTGAAGGGGCGGACGCTCTCGTAGCCGTTCTCGAAGGCTTCGCCGATCTTGGGATCGAAGCCGTAGAACAGGTTGCCCCACACGAAGTTCTGGACGTCCTGCATCATGAAGTCTTCGCCCGCCGCGTCGAAGTCGAGCAGCGTGATCTTGCCGTTCTCGTCGACGTGGACGTTGCTGGGGTGGAAGTCGCGGTGGCACACGCCCAGCGGAACCTTGCCCGAAGCGGCCAGCTCGTCGAGGCGCTTGTCGAGGTTGGCGGCGATGATCGGGTAGTCGCGCAGGTCGTCGGGGCGATCGTACACGAAGTCGATCAGCGCGGGCATGCAGATGTTGTAGTCCTTGGCCGTGTCGGTCGAGAACACGTGGTCCTTGCCCGCCCAGTCGTTGCCGTGGAGGTGCATCTGCGCCATCGCCGCACCGATGCGGAAGGCGGTTTCCTCGGAGAGACGCTCGCCGAACTTCACGCCGTCGGCCCAGTCGTACATCGCGATCGCGCGCTCACCCTCGGGCGAGTTGACCTTGAAGTACAGCGCACCGTCGTGCTGGGGCACCGCGACCGAGGCCGGGAAGCCGATCTGGCGCAGGTAGTCGAGGAAGTTCAGCTCGTAGGCGACATCGTCGACGTCGCGGTAGGTCTTGCGCCACACGCGAAGCGCGTACTTGGTCTTCTCGTCCTGAACGAGGTAGACATCGTTCATGCCGCGATAGAGCAGGAAACAGGTCAGCTCGCCCTCGATCGGGAAGCGGCGGGCCACTTCGCGTGCGATGAAGTCGGGGTGCAGGACCGAGTGCGAGACCTCAGCGGTCGGAAGGTCCGTGTTGATCGAAGAAGTTGCAGAGTTCATTTGCTATACGTTCCGGTGCAATATCGAAAATGTCCCTGTCGAGATCGGGCATTTCCGTGACAGTGCAGCGCTGCATCCGGGCGGCGGCCTTCAGGCTCGGTTCGCGGATCTGTTCGGCAGGCTGCAGAAGAAAGGCGGGCTGTTCGACCATTTCGAGGCGGGCGTAGTCATAGGACCAGACGCCCTTGTATGCCCATGTGAAACGATCCAGAACATGCGCCTTGTCGGCAAAATTGAAGACGGCCTTTTCCAGCGGGACCCTGGGGTCGCGCCCTCCCACCACGTATTTCCAGAGGTTGGAGAGCAGGTCGATGATGACCGTGCCGTCCTCGTCGGGCGTGGGGAAGGTCTCGGCGTAGGCAAGCTTGTCGGCAAGCGTTGCCTCGTCGAACATCGGGATGCCTGTCAGCGCCACCGAACGGACCCGGTCGGGCCGGGCCAGAGCGAGTTCGCAGGCAAGAAGCGTCCCGGTGTGAAACCCGTAGAGATCGACCTTCCCGGTCAGTTCGCCGCTTTCGGCAAGGGCGTCGAGCCCATCCGAAAACGCCTGCGCGTAACCTGCCATTCCCGGCGGGGCCGGTGGTGCATCCGACATCCCGTAGCCGGGGGTGTCGAAGGCATAGACAAGGCGGTCACGTCCCAGAGCCTCGATCAGTGCCTCATATTCGTAGGAGGACGACGGGTTCTGGTGCAGGAGAACGACCGGATTGCGATCCGGGGCCGCGGAGCCGCAGCTGCGATAATGCAGATGGCCGAAGCGGCAGGATGTATATCCACGACGTATCCGGGAGCTCTTGTGCATGGAAATCACTGTGCGCGATATCGTTCCCGCTTTGCAAGCGCGCGCAAGTTTGTTCGCACAGCGGTGATTTGCTTGCCGGCGGCATGGCGGCAAGCCCGGATGCAAGAAGGGCCGCTGCGCCGTGCAGCGGCCCTTCGGGGATGCCCCGCCGGCGCATGGCCGGCAGGGACGCATGATGCCAGGATCAGAAGTTGTAGCTGGCCTGGAGCCCCCAGGTGCGCAGCTCGGGCAGCGCGAGGTTGAGGTAGGCGTAGGACTGGCTTGCCAGCAGGTACGAGGGTTCGAGCAGGTTGTTCTGCGCGATCGAGGTGTACTGCTTGTTGTTGAAGAGGTTCGTGACGAACCCTTCGAGCGTGAAGTCCCCCTTGGTGAAGCCGATGCGGGCGTTCACCTGGGCGCGGCCCTTGATCCAGGTCTGGTTGGCCGGATCGACGTACTGCTTCGACTTGTAGCTGAGATCGCCACGGGCGAAGTAGCTGAAGTCGTCCCAGTCGGACACTTCGCCGGTGTACATGAGCGCGAGGTTGCCCGAGTATTCCGAGGTCAGCGGCAGCGTGTTGCCCTTGAAGTCATCGCCTTCAAAGCCGGTGCGCAGGGTGACGGCGGGGTTGTCGAACGAGCGCACCGAGCTGCCGTTCCAGGCGCCCGAGGCGGTGATCGAGAAGCCGTCGACAGGCTCGGCCATGACATCCAGTTCAAGGCCGTAGACGTTGGTCTTGCCCGAGTTGGCGACACCGCGCACGATCAGCGGCTGCCCGCCCGAGGCGAAGATCACGCTGCGGTCGTTGTGCTGGTCCTTCCAGGTCGCGAAGTAGGCCGCCGAAGTGACCACGAGGCGTCCGTTGAGGAAGCTGCCCTTGAAGCCGAGTTCATAGTTGTCGAGCTTTTCAGGCTTCACGATGACGCCAAGGCCGATCGACTCGCCCGCTTCGACTTCGGCCTGCGTGCCGGAGATGAAGCTGGTGTTGAACGAGCTGAGGCTGACGTTCGCCGCCTTCGACCAGGAGGCGTAGATCATCATGTCGGGCGTCAGGTCGTAGTTGATGATGACGCGCGGCAGGAAGTTGTTGAAGGTCTGGTTGTAGAAGGATTCCAGCGGGGCGAAGTTGCCCGCGGGAAGGCCGTAGATCTCGGCCGCATCGGCCGAGATGTTGGTGCCTGCACCGCCCGCGAAGGCATAGATCTTGTCGCGCTGGTAGCGGCCTTCGAGGTTGATCGAGAGCGCATCGGTGATCTCGTAGCTGAGGCTGCCGAAGATGCCATAGGTGCGCGCCTTCTGCGGAGGCTGGCGGGCGCTGGCCGGAGCCGGGATGCCGTACTGCTCGAAGTTCGAGACACTCACCAGACCCGGCGTCGCCGAAGTGTAGAGGTAGCTGGCGCCCAGCATGGCCTGGAGCGGACCGCCATCATCGAAGGACAGGCGCAGTTCCTGCGAGAAGTCCTTGTTGCGACGCTCGACAAGGTAGGGGAACGACCAGTATCCGCGCAGACCGTTTGCCGGCGTTGCGGCGAAGTTGGTGAAGGCGCTGCTGTCGTAGTTGTCGAGGTCGGCGAGCTCGGAATAGAACTCGTTGTTGTACCCCGTGAGCGAGGACACGGTGAGGCCGGTGTCACCCAGCTCGTAGTCCACGTTCATGTGGAGGTGGTAGTACTCGCGGCTGAGGCCGTAGCCGTCCACACCCTTGCCGTGCGAGGTGATGCGGTTGGTGTCGTCACCCAGGATACCGGCAAGGAGCGCGTCCTCGGTGGTGTTCTGGGCCGGGCTGTAGCGGCTGTCGATCTTGGGCACTGCGCCGCAGATCCAGGGGCGTCCGGCAAGCGTGCAGTTGGCCATGCTGGGGATCACGACCTCACCCGCGTTCGATCCCGAGAAATAGGGAACATTGGGCGAGCCGTTGTTCGCGCGCACCTCGTAGGCCGAGGCCATGCCCTGTGCGGACGGACCGTCCTTGTCGCGGCTGTACATGCCGAAGGCCTTGACAGTCAGCTGCGAAGTGGGCGTGAACTCGAGCTGCAGCGTGCCGATGTCGCTCGACTGGTCGCCCAGCGTCTGGTTCGGGTTCGCGCCGTTGGTGTAGGAGCCCGACTTGCTCATCGAGCGGCCGGTCAGGCGGAAGCCCAGGATGCCCGGTACGAGCTGGCCTTCAAGCGAGCCCTGAACGTCGAAGTTGTCCCGCGTACCGACCATTGCGCGCACGTTGCCACCGAAGCTGTCGGCGGGCGTCTTGGTGACGACGTTGATGGCGCCGGCAAAGGCGTTGCGGCCGAAGTAGGCGTTCTGCGGACCCTTCAGGATCTCGATGCGTTCCGGGTCGGTGATGCCCATGAGCGCGGTGGCCGAGGCGACCGGCACGCCGTCGATGAAGCTGGCGGTGAGCGTCGAGTTGGTGGTCGAGGGCGTCATGCCGCGCAGCGTGATCTGCTGGAACGAGCGGTCGTTGCGGCCCGAGTTGACGTTCGAGACGTTGATGCCGGGCGTGTTGAGCACGACGTCGTTGATCGAGCGGATCCCCTGCTTCTCGATCTGGTCGGAGGAGAGGGCGGTAATCGCGATCGGCGTTTCGAGCAGCGATTCCTCGCGCTTGCGCGCGGTCACGACGATCGAGGAGCCGGCAAGGCCCTCCGACCGGGCGGTTTCGGACTGCGCCTGGGCCGGGGCGGCAACGCCCACTCCCAGAAGTGCGCTGACAACCATCATGGATGCGCCCGAAAGCTTGGTCTGAAGTCGAGTGTTCATTAGACTTTCTTCCCCGCTTGTATGTTCTCTCACGCCTCTTCGCGTCGGTCGTTGGTGCCGTGCGCGCCCTCGGACGCGGAGAACTGTTATGTGGGCAAGGCGCCGGTCTGTTGCGGCGGGTGGTCCGTACCCCCAAGCAGGACCACTCCGCAGCGCCTTGCGGTACCTGCCTCGTCGCTCCCCTTGAGACGACTCATCATTGCAGGTCCACGGACGTCAGGATTGGTTGCATTGGGAAAATAGAAATTAAGGCTGCGTGCTAGTATTCGCCTGTCGGATGTAATTGGGCGATTGCACGTGGAAATTGGACAACTGCCAACTTGACTTTGTCAAATGATCCTCTCTGGATCGGAGTCTTTTTTGTATTGAAAATAAAACAAAAAAAGAGGCTCCCATCGGGTGATGGGAGCCTCCAAACACGCGAAAAAGCGCGGCGTAGCAAAAATGTCACGCCATCAGGTCAATGTCGCTCCCGTGCCCTCCGTGGTGGCCATGCGGGCTGCGGCGAGCTTGTCCTCGTCGAGATCGTAGGCCCACAGGAAGAGGCCGTTGATGCCGAACATGATTGCGGGGATCACCGCGAAGCCCAGGGTCAGGGCGAGAATGGCGCTCTCGGGCTGTTCGACGATCTTGCCGCCGGTGGTCGGGACGTAGTGGAGGGCCTCCAGGAAGATGCCCAGGACTGCGACGCCAAGCGCGTAGCTGACCTTCTCGATGACGGCGATGGCGCTGGCGAGAAGACCCTCGCGGGCCTCGCCGGTGACGAGGCGGTCATAGGACTGCGTGTCGCCCAGCATGGAGATCGCCATGAGGATGATCGCGCCCGAACCCACGCCGCCAAAGGCACCGCGAATGATGATCCCGGTGTTGGTGATGGTGTTGTCTGCAAACAGCCAGCTCAGCGTCACCAGGCAGAAGATGATCACGCCCATGAGGTAGGTCTGGCGCTTGCCCATGGTGCGCCCCGTACGCACCCAGAGCGGCATGGCGCAGGCCGTCGCGATGTTCTGCGTGACCGCAAAGACGATGAGACCCGAGTAGCCCACGTTCAGGACGTTGAGCATGTAAAGCGCCATGGTCGAGGCGACCGAGGCGAAGGAGAGAAACTGGAAGATCTTGGCGCCCAGCAGCATCATGAAGGGGCGGTTGCGCGCGATGGCGCGGATTTCCTTCAGGCCGGGCAGGTGGGTGCCGGTGCTCGATTCCTTGTGCTTGTGCGTCGGCATCGAGAGCGCGGTCGCGGTCATCGCGCCGCCAATGATCAGCGCCATGACAAGGCCCATCGTGGCAAAGCCCGAACGGTCCCCGCCACCGGCCTCGATCAGCCAGCCCGTACCGGCCAGCGCGAGCAGCTGGCCGATGGAGACGAACACGGTGCGGAAGCTGATGAGGCGGGTGCGCTCATGGAAGCCTTCGGTCAGCTCGGCCGGAAGCGCCATGTAGGGCACGTTGAAGAGCGAGTAGGCCAGCGAGTAGATCAGGAGGCCCGCGCTCATCCAGATGATCAGCCAGGTGTCGGTCAGGACCGGTGGGGCAAAGAGCATGAGGAAGGCGATGACGGAGAAAAGCGCACCCGCGGCCAGGAACGGCTTGCGGCGGCCCCAGCGCGTGCGGGCCCGGTCCGACAGCGAGCCCACGGCAAGGTCGATCACCGCGTCGGCGAGCTTCGAGATCATCAGGAGATAGCCCGCGATCTGGGGCGATTGGCCCAGCACCGTCGACATCATGAGCGGGAAATAGGTCGAGACGGCGTTGAGCATGATCGACACGCCGATGGTGCCGACGCTGAAGCCCAGGCACAGCTTTGTGCTGAGCCTGGCGTGTCCGGTCTCGCCCTGCTGTGCAGGTGCAGAAGTTGTCATGTGTCCGCTTCTCCAAGGAACGCGCCGATCGCGTCGGCCTTTGCGGCGGGCGACCCCGCCGTCGACACGGCTTTGCCGTTGTCGAGCAATTCAAGTGCTCTGGTCACCGACTCGTTGAGCAGGGCCAGTTCGGTTTCGGGCTTGAGCAGGAGCGTCGGCGCCGCGACCAGACCCATGCGTTCGAACGCCTTGTAGCGGAACGCGGCAATGTAGGGCTTGGGGTAGGTGTCGAGCGTCTTGAGGACGTCCAGCGTGATGCGGTGCAGGATCTGCGGCGGCGGCATGCCGACCGCGAGGCGCCGTTCCGGCTCCTTCATGAAGTGCGGGAAGAACAGCGCCTGGTCCCGGCAGAAGTTGAAGGCCCAGATGAGGTGGCGGCCATATTCGTCGGGCTCGACGACGGGCGCGTAGTTGGCGATCACCGCCTCGCGCAGGTCGTCGGGGTACTCGGTGATGCCATCCAGGACGAGCTTGCGCACGCGCGCCGGGTAGGCCGCGGCCAGCTCGCAGGCGATGCGCGCGCCGGTGTGGGTGCCGTAGGCATCGACCTTGTCGTAGCCGAGCGCCGCGCATAGGCGCTCCATCGATCCCGCGAAATAGGCGATGTCGGGTTCTTCCGGGCTCGGCGCGACGGAATCGCCGTTACCCAGCGTGTCGGGCGCGATGATCTCGCCAAGGCACCCGGCCTTGCGCAGCGCGTGCATCAGGTCCTGCATGAACCAGGACGAGGCGGGCGAGGCGTGGAGCAGCAGAACCGGCACTTCGCCCGCGCGTGCGGCGGGCAGGCGGCGCAGGTGGAGCTGGCCTTCCTCGAGGCGCACGAAGGCGCGTTCGATCTGGGTGGCTTGCGTGCTATCCGAAGCAGGGGGCGTCTTTGTCATGGCTAAAGCCTATCGTGGGCGGGGTGAAAGCCGAGCCCGTGAGGGGCGCAATAACCGGCAGGCGGACAAGATCATCCGAACAGGGGTCGGCGAAGGGAGGCAATAGGCATGCTTGGGTCATGGCGATAACAACATACACAGACGCCGAACTTCTTGCCTGGCTCGAGAAGTCCGGCCCGATGAACATGGCGCGCGCCGTGGAGATCATGGAGCGCCACGACCTGGAAGGGCTGGTCCTGGGCGAGCCGGTCAACGTCTTTCATGCGCTCGGCCACTGGCCCCAGATCGGCCGCACGCGCATGGCACAGCCGCCGGGCACGTTCGCGGTCATCACCCGTACCAAGCCCGAGGAATTCGGCCTCGTTACCAGTCGCTTCCTGCACCACTACACCTGGGCTGACGGGCGCGACCGCAGCGACGTGCACTGCTGGCTCTATACCGCGCTGGGCGACGAAGGCGACGAGACCCTTTCGGTCGTCCCGCCGGGCCCCGTCCTCCCGCAGCGCGAAAGTGCGCCGCTTACCCAGGTCGAAGGCCATCGTGCACGTGCGTCCGCGCGTGAGGCCGGCGCCAACACCGCCACCGGCGATGCGGGCGCAGCCATCGTGGCGGCGATGCGCGGCATGGGGCTGTGGCAGGGCCGTGTCGGTTTCGACCACAGCGTCATCGCCGAGGTCGCCGCGCGCCACGATCATCCGGGCGCCATGGTCCAGGCCGACAACATCCTGCGCGAGATCCGCCTTATCAAGTCGCCGCTCGAACAGGCGCTGATGGCGCGCGCCGCAAAGGCCAACGTCGATGCGCTCAACGCCGTCGGCCAGGCCGTGCGTGCGGGCGCGGTTCATCACGAACTGATGGCGCTGTTCCGCCTTGAGGCCGCCAAGCGCGGTAACGGGGCGGTCTTCCTCAACGTCGACCGCGTGTCCTCGGACCTTTCACGCGCGACCATCGCCGATGGGCAGACCCTGATGATCGACGGCGTCAGCCAGTTCATGGGCTACCACGGCGACTTTGCGCGCACGGTCTTCGTCGGCGATCCGACCCGCGAGGCCGAGGCCGCCGCAAAGGCATCCGCCTTCGGGTGGCAGGCCGTGCGCGAAAAACTGCGTCCGGGCATGCGCTTCTCCGAGATCGTCAAGACCGGCGAAGAGGCGCTCAAGGCGGCGGGCCATACCGCGCTCGTTGGCTTCGGCCCGCACAGCTGCGGTCTGGCCCATACCGACGAGCCTGGCGAAGTCCACGGCGGCTTCTGGCGCAAGCCGGACATCATTCTGCAGCCCGGCATGATCCTGTCGGTCGACTGCCCCACTCTCGACACCGGCATCGGTGGCTCGGCCCATTGCGAGGACCTTGTCCTGATTACCGAAGACGGTTGCGAACCCATCCATCCCTTACACGAACCGGTGATTGTCGTATGACCAGACCTTTCATCCTGTCCGCCGCGATTGCGGATCCGGAACTGGCCGTTCCCGAAACGGCCGCCACCTATCTTGACGCGGCCGACGCGGCAGGGCTCGACCTGCTGCTTTTCGGTGAGGCCGGTGGCCGCCCGTTCGACGCGCAGGTCCTCGTCGCCTGGGCCGCGCCGCGCTCGCAGCGCGTCGGCCTCGTTGCGACCGTGCCCGCCTCGAACGCGCACCCCTTCCACGTGGCCCGCGCGCTTTCGGCGGTCGACTTCCTGAGCGCTGGTCGCACGGGCTGGTCGGTCATTCCCGAAGGTGCCGCAGAAGGCACGGCCGAGGACATGGTGGGCGCGGCGCGTTCGCTGTGGGACGGTTGGGGCAGTGACACGCTGATCCTCGACAAGGCATCGGGTCGCTACCTCGATGCCAGCAAGGTCAAGGCCTCGAACTACGAAGGTCCCTTCTTCAAGGTGACCGGCCCCGTCAACGCGATGCGCCCGCTGCTCGGCCAGCCCGTGCTCGTGCTCGACGATGCTGCGCCGATCGCGATCAAGGACGCCGACATCGCGCTCGTCTCGCAGCCGACGGCGGATGCGGGTGCAACCAAGAGCCTGCTCAAGGTCACGCTCGACACCAAGGTCGAGGACGTTGCCGCGCTCTTCGCCGAAGGCAAGATCGAGGGCGTGCACATGAGCCTCTCCGATCCGCTCGCCGAGCTGCCCAGGCTGGCCGCGCTCTTCGCCGAGCTGGTCGCTGCCAATCCGGGCGGGGAGGGCGACCTGCGCGCGCGCCTCGGCCTGCCGCTTGCGTCCACTGCCTCGAACCAGCCTGACGGCGCCAAGATCCCGGAGATCGCATGATGAGCAACGAAATCCACCTCTGGGCCTTCCTGCAGGGCATCGGCTTCTACCCCACCGGTTGGATGCACGAGCGTGCGCGCCCCGAAGGCGTGTTCTCGATGGACTACTACAGCTACGTCGCCAAGCTGGCCGAGAAGGGCCGCTTCGACGCCATCGTCTTCGGTGACCAGCTGCAGTCGCGCGGCGCCGGTGGCCGTACGCCCGAGCGCATGGCGATGCCGACGCTCGACCCCATGACGCTGCTGACCGCGATGGCCGCCGTCACCGACCACGTCGGTCTGGTCGCGACCATCTCGACCACCTTCAACACGCCCGAAATGCTGGCCGAGCGCTTTGGCACCATGGAGCGCATCACCGGCGGCCGTGCAGGCTGGAACATCGTCACCTCGGTCCACCCCGACACCGCGGGCAACTTCGGTCTCGACGAGATGCCGCCCAAGGAAACGCGTTACAGCAACGCGGCCGATGTCGTCGACAAGGCCTGCGAGCTGTGGGCGGCCATGGACCGTGCAGGACCGCACCTGAACCAGGGCCGTCCGGTCCTCGTCCAGGCTGGTCAGTCGCCCGCGGGCCGCGAGTTCGCCGCACGCACGGCCGAGGCCATCTTCTGCCCCGCGCCCTCGATCGAGGCGGGTATCGACTTCCGCAACGACATGCGCAGCCGCATTTCGGGCGTGGGCCGCAACCCCGATGGCACGCGCGTCATGCCCGGCCTGTCCTGCGTCCTTGGTGGCACCGAGGAAGAGGCCAGGGCCAACCACAAGGCGATCATGGACATGGCCAGCGTCGAGCTTGCCATCGAGTACCTGTCGGAATCGCTGTGCTGCGACCTCACCTCGTTCGATCCCAACGGGAAGCTGCCGGTCGAGGCGATCCTCGAAAAGACCCTGCTTCCCACGGCCGACGTCGGCCGCATGGTCACGCCCGCTGGTGAAAAGGGCACGAGCCTTCGCGACTTCGCGATGAACTTCATGCTCAATCCGCGCGGTCACAACGTCTTCATCGGCACGCCTGAGCAGATGGCCGACATGATGATCGAATGGCGCGATGCCGGCGCGTGCGATGGCTTCACGCTGCAGCCCAGCTACATGCCGGGCGGCCTTGAGGACTTCGTCGATGGCGTCATTCCTATCCTTCAGCAGAAGGGCCGCTACCGCACCGAGTACCCGGGCACCACGCTGCGCTCGACGCTGGGCCTTCCGGCCTACGAACGGGCCGAAGCGTGAAGACTGGACGCCTGATCTTCGGCGCGCTGGGCGCGGTCGCACTCCTTGCGGGGGGCAGCGTCGCTGCCCTTCGCCTGGGGGCGGGTGAACCCGACCCGGCCGAACTCGAGGCAAAATGGGTCGATGGCCCCTCGCGCTTCGTCGAGGTTGACGGCGTGCGCATGCACGTGCGCGAGGAAGGCCCCGAGGGCGCGCCGGTCGTCGTCCTCCTGCACGGTTCGATCGTCAACCTGCACGAGTGGGACGATGTGGCCCCGATCCTGGCGAAGAGCTTCCGCGTCGTGCGCTTCGACTGGTCGCCTTACGGGATGACCGGGGTCGACCCGAGCGGTGTCTATTCGACGCCCCGTTCGGCCGAACTCATGGACAAGCTGATGAAGCAGCTGGGCCATGACAAGTTCGCCGTCGTGGCGACGTCGAACGGCGCCAATGTCGGGCTCGAATTCAACCGCGCCTATCCTGGCCACACCACGGCCATGGCGTTCTCCATCCTTCCCCTCGAGCGTCCCAGCCAGACCCGCAAGGTGGACTGGCGTCTCAAGTGGATGCTCCAGTTCCACAACGCGGTGCTGCCCAACTGGCGCTCGCACACGTTCTGGCGCCTCATGCTGGAAGACACCACGCCCCCCGGCTTCGAGCCGAGCGAGCGCATGGTCGACCAGATCTACGACATGAACAACCGGCCCGGCGCGCTCGCGCGGCAGGCCCAGTATATCCAGGCCAACGTCAAGCTGTTCCAGACGCAGGATGTGGGCGCTGTTGCCGAAGCGGTGACCGTGCCCGTGCTCATCCAGTGGTGCACCTACGACGATGTGATCTCACAAGGGGCCAACGCCTCTGTCGACCGCTTCACCAACACCGAGGTGAAGATGATCGAATACCCGGACCTCGGCCATTTCCCCATGTGGGAGAACCCCGAGAAGTTCGGCGGCGATCTCAAGGCCTGGCTCGAGACGGCAACGGCCCAGCCCAAGGCGGAGCCCGAGCCTGAGGATACGGCACAGGAGGCCGCCCCCACCGCCTGATCGGCACCCGCGCTCTCAGTTCCGAGCGTCGGATACAATCCGCACTGGTCCAGCATGGCGCGTAGTCACGCCATAGGCCGGGTGCCACGTACTTTGGAGTTTTCTCGTATAATGTCAGCTGTTGAGCGTTGCGAAGTCGCAATCGCCGGCGCCGGTCCTGTCGGCACCGTCATGGCGACCCTTTTGGCCAAGGCCGGCGTGTCCGTCGTCCTGATCGAGGCCGGTCCGGACTGTGCGCAGGATCTGCGCGCCTCCACCTTCCATCCCCCGACGCTCGAGATGCTCGACGAGATCGGCATCACCTCGATGCTGCTCGAGCGTGGTCTCAAGGCGCCGCTGTTCCACTGGCGCGATCGCGCTTCGGGCGAAGCGATCGAGTTCGATCTCTCCGAAATCTCGGACGTGACGCGTTACCCGTTCCGCATCCAGTGCGAGCAGTACCACCTCAGCCGCGCGCTGGCCGATGGTCTGGACAGCTACACGAACGCGGACCTGCGCTTCAACAGCCGCCTGCTTCACGTCGCCCAGGACGACACTGGCGTCGACCTCTCGGTCGAGACCATGACCGGCATCGACCGCATTCGCGCCGACTACCTGATCGGTGCCGACGGCGCGAACTCGGTCGTGCGCAAGTGGCTGGGCATCGAATTCGACGGCTTCACCTACCCCGAGCGCTTCCTGACGCTCTCGACCAAGGTGGAACTGGCCGACTACCTGCCCAACCTTGCCTACGTGAACTACGTCAGCGATCCCAAGGAATGGCTGGTCCTGCTGCGCGTTCCTTCGGTGTGGCGCGTTCTGGTCCCGGTCAACGGGCTGGTCGATGAGAACCAGCTGCGTTCCGAGGAAAACAAGAACGCGATCTTCGAGCGTCTGATCGGCCGCGGCGCGGACGTCGAGACCGAGCACCGCACGCTCTACCGCGTGCATCAGCGTGTCGCCAAGTCGTTCCGCGAGGGCCGCATCATGTTGATCGGCGATGCCGCGCACCTCAACAACCCGCTGGGCGGCTTCGGCATGAACTCAGGGATCCATGACGCCTTCAACCTGTTCGAGAAGCTCGAGCCGGTGCTCAAGGGCAAGGCCGCGGCCGACGCGAATCTTTCGCTGTTCGACCGCCAGCGCCGCGAGGTGACCCACACCTTCACCCAGACGCAGACCAAGGCCAACATGTCGATGATCAACGGGGCCAAGGAAGACGGCCACGAGGAGCGTCGCCGCAACCTTCAGGCCGTCCGCGACGACGACGACAAGCGCCGCGCCTACATGCTGCGCCAGTCGATGTACCAGAGCCTCAAGCAGGCTTCCGAAATCGTCTGAGGCTGGCGCCGCAAGGCGCTTCAGCCGATCACAAGCGGGGCGCTGGACCTGGTCGGTTCAGCGCCCCGTTTTCGTGGAAGCGCGGTTTCCTGCAGGAAATTTTGGCGTGACCTGTCCGCGTGTCGGACAGAGCCGCGATGCCGCTCCGGGAGGGACGGCTTGGTTGCACACTCCTCTTCGAACCCGCGATGCAACAGACGGGCGAGGAGAAGCGTGTGACGAGTGAAACGCAGATGGCCGCCGACGCGGCCTTGCCCGTGAGCGAGCCGCAGTTTGCCGCGGTGCCGAGCGCGCCCGGCGCCACCTGGAAGATCCGTTTCGGCTCAGCGATGATCCCGATGGGCCATGCCGCGGGCCAGAACCTCGTCACCGTCCTTGGCCTTCGTTTCATGACCGACAGCCTCGCGATTTCCGCAGGTGCAGCGGGGCTCATGTTCGCACTGATGAAGATCTACGACGGGATCACCGATCCGGCGGTCGGCGCCTGGAGCGACCGTGCCCAGACGCGCTGGGGGCGTCGTCTTCCATTCCTCTTTGCAGGTGGCCTTGCCATGCCGGTGGGCCTCGCGCTTCTGTTCGGCGCGCCTGATTTCGGCTCGATCCTGCTGGCCCAGGCTTTCGTTCTCCTGGCCCTGATGATCCACGCGACGGGCTACACGCTCCTCACCATTCCCGGCTTTGCGATGCTGGTGGAGAGCTCCACCGACCCCAAGGAACGCACCCGGCTCATGGCCTGGCGCACCTATGGCAACGCGGTAGGGACATTGCTTGGCTCCACGCTTCCGGCCTGGATCCTGGGTGCGCTTGGCCCGTCGCGCGAGAGCCATCTGCTGGTGGCCCTCGCGGTGGGCGCGGTGGTCTTTACCGCGACCGTGATCGCGGTCTGGCTGCTGCGCGAGGCGCCGCGTACCACCCCGCGTGCGGCCGATCTCGCCAAGGCGCCGCACCCGCTGCGCAGTCTTGCCCACCAGGTGCGCCTTGCCTGGCATAACGTACCGTTTCGCATCCTTGCCATCGCCCACGTCTTTCTGCTCTTTGGCACGGCGATCGGTTCGGCGGGGCTGGCCTATTTTACCCGCACCTTCCTCGACCTGCCGGACTCCGCGCTCGGCACCTACTTCGCCATGGCGACCGGCGCGATGCTGGTGGGCATGACGCCCTGGGTCTGGCTCTCCAACCGCATCGGCAAGAAGGAGAGCTACATTTCTGCGCTCGCCATGTTTGCCGCCGTACAGCTGAGCTGGCTGCTCGCTGGGCCGGGGGAAAGCATGATCCTGGTAAGCGCGCGTGGTATCCTGAGCGGCCTTGCCGGTGGTGGCATGATCCTGTGCGCCTATTCGCTTCTGTCCGATGCGGTCCGCTACGACTTCATCACCAGTGGCGAGCGGCGGGAAGGGGCCTTTGCCGGTTTCACCACGCTCTTTGACAAGCTGTCGTCGGCCGCGGCCCTAGCGGCGATGGGCGGGTTCCTCAGCGTCATGGGCTATGTCTCGTCCTCGAGCGGGGAGGCGGCGGTGCAGAGCGACAGCGCCCGGCTTGCCATTCTCCTGTGCGAATCCGCCATTCCCGCCGCCGCAATGCTCGCGGCTATCGTTGCCATGCTGTTCTACCGTCTCGATCCGGCCATGCTCGAAGCGCTGGAGACGGGCCGTATCGAGAGGGACGCCTGAGCCATGTCCGGTCATCAAATCGAACTCGTCGGGCTTGTCGCCCCCTACCGCGCGTCCGAAGCGAGCGAGGCGCCGCCTGCCTATGACGCCAGCTTCGTGGCCGAAGCGGCGAAAGGCTATGAAGCGGCCGGTTACGACCGGGTGCTGATCGGGCAGAACGCGCGCTCGGCCGACAGTCTGGTTACCGCAACCTGGGTGGCGGCGGCGACCACGCGGCTCAAGCTCATGGTGGCGCATCGTCCCGGCTTCATTGCTCCGACCATGGCCGCACGCGCCTTTGCGACGCTCGACCAGTTTTCCGGCGGGCGCGCCGGGGTCCATATCATCACCGCCTTCTCGGATATCGAGACGCGCTGCGACGGGGATTACCTTACCAAGGACGAGCGTTACCGCCGCTCGAACGAATACGTGCGCATCCTACGCCGGATCTGGGCGGGCGAGGCGCCGTGCAACCATGAGGGCGACTGGTACCGTTTCGACGAAGCGGGAAGCGAGGTCCATCCGGTGGACGGCACGGTTCCGGTGTTCTGGGCGGGCAACTCGGAACTGGCGGTAAAATTCGGGTCCGAACTGGCCGACGTCTACGCCTTCGGGCCGGGCAGTGTGGCGCAGGTAGGCGCGCAGGTCGCGCGCGTGCGGGCCGAAGCGGCGAAGCACGGGCGCAATCCGCGCTGCTCAATGTCGATGCGCCTCGTGGTCGCCGATACCGACGAAGCCGCGTGGGAGCGCGCGACACAGATCCTGCGCGCGGTCGAGGCGCGCCAGGCCGCGCATGGCCTGCTCGGCCGGGATCTGGGCAAGGCGGCGCAGGAGACGGCAAGGGGCGCAGCCGAGGCCGACGCGGCCTCGGAGGATCCGTGCCTGTGGACCGGGCTCACCAGGGCGACACAGGGGCGACTTCAGGTCATGTGCCTGGTCGGCTCGCCCGAAACGCTGGTCCAGGCGCAGCTGCGCTACCGCGAGGTCGGGATCGACAATTTCCTTGTCACTGGCTTTGACTGGCTGCCCGATGCGCACCGCATCGGCACCGAGATCGGCCCGGAATTGCGACGCCTTGGCAACGCGATCTAGCTCGGTCGCGCAAGGCCCAGACAGCAAGTAGGCCCGGCGGTCATCCCGCCGGGCCTTCTTGCTGTCTGGTGGGGAAGGGGCACGCAGCCCCTTCGCCCGATCAGGGCTGGGCGATCTCGTGGATCGTCGCCTCGAAGCCTTCCGAGGTCTGCGCCTGGGCCGCTTCGTCCGCGTCCTTCAGTTGCAGATAGAACAGGCGCTGCATGAAGTTCTGGCGGCGTGCCTCACGCTCTTCCAGGGCGTCCTGGTCGAGTTCGAGGGCCTCGATACCGGCGGCAAGGTCAAGGCCATTGGCCTTGGCGACGCGCTCGGCGCTGTCGAGACGATCGCGCACGACCGAAAGCTCGCTGGCGAGGACCATGATCATCGACATCGCGGCATCGACACCCGGGGGCTCGTAGAACTCGGGGCGCTTGCCCTTGGCGTGGCGAATGACGTGCGGGCGCTCTTGGGTGGTGTTGTCCATCTTGGTATCTTGTCCTTGCTTGCGCCTCAGGCCGCGATGGCCTGCTTTTCGCCCTTCTTGGCGATGAGCACTTCCCAGCCACCGCCGGGCGCGAATTCGCCTGCGGTGAAGTCACGCTCGGCGACGTGCTCGGAAGATTCCTGGCTGTAGCCCGACGCCGCGGCGGCGAACTCCATGACCGCCATCGGGGCGGTGTCGAAGCGCACGGCGTCGCGGTCGAAGCCGGCCTTCTCGGCGAGGCCGATCTGGTCCATGTCGCGCATCGCGCCCCAGAACGGCTCGTTGTTGTACCAGGTCTCGTTGTCGAGGATGAACTGGGTGAAGGGGTCCATCAGGTCGAAGGGCGGAAGGTCGGCGTGGATCATCAGGCCGCCGGGCTTGAGCACGCGGAAGGCTTCGTTGAACACGCGCGGCATGGCCTTGCCGCTGGTCTCGTGGAGCAGGATGTGGCTGACGACGAGATCGAATTCCTCGTCACCGAAGGTCGTTTCCTCGGCGTTCATCTGCGCGAAGTTGACATCGAGGCCCATCCCTGCGGCACGTGCGTGCGCATAGCGGATGCAGGGACCGCCCACGTCGATGCCCCAGACTTCGGCTTCGGGGAACAGCTCCTTGTAGGGCAGGGTCGAGTGGCCCACCGTGCAGCCCATGTCGAGAATGCGCTTGGGCTTGAAGTCGGGCATGTTGCGCTTGAGGTAGTTCACCACCGAGCGGCCCATGTCGTCGTTGTTGGGACCGGTGTAGCCCATCGAGTAGAGGTACACGCCGCGATCGTAGAGCGCGCCAACCGAAACGTCGTCCTCGGTCACTTCCGAGCAGTAGCCGCCGGGCATGCAGTGGATGTCGAGCGCGGTGACGTAACGCGGGGGCTCGAAGCCCTCGGGAATGACCAGTTCGCCCTTGTTGGTCGCCGACAGCTCCTTGGCCTTCTCGATGAGGTCGGGCAGCTGGCGGTCGATCGAGACGTTGACCGATTCCCACAGCAATTCCTGCGCCGTGCGGTTGGCCATGGCGTAGTGCTGGAAGTAGAGGTCGTGGATCATGACCGAGCGGATGTCGCGGCGGTTCTCGGGGAGACGGCCGTTGGCCTTCTCGAACGCCTTGGACACGCGCGTCTCGTAGATCGGGGTCAGCCCGGGCAGCAAAGTGGACTGGATGAAGCCCTTGAAGCTCTTGGCGAACTCTTCGCGGGAAGCCTCATCCGCCGTCGCCTTGGGCAGAATCGGATGGTCGGCTTGCTGAAAGGTATTGAGCATGATGCGACTCCTCTGTTCATCGGGCTCTTGCGGTTTTCTTGCGGACGGTGCGTGGAGCGGCATAGTCGCCCCGGTCCGCTATCCGCTTGGCGATCATGCAATCCTATCGCGATGCGCTGGATCAAGGAAAGCACAAAAAGTATAAGTCTAGATCAATTGACGGGGCCGATTCCGGTCCGACCGAGTTCACCAGCCCCCTAAAGGGAACCATACCATGGACGAAATGAAATTCAGCCGTCGCCAGAGCCTGGGAATGGCCGGACTTGGCGCCGGGCTTGCCTCGGGCCTCGTCGCCGCGCCCTCGCTGGCGCAGGCCGCGACCGGCGCCAAGGGTCCGAGCCCCAAGACCCCGGCCTTCAAGACGAAGATCGATTTCAAGGATCCGGAGTGGAACCGCGACACTTACGTGCGCATCGACGCCGACATCGATCCCACCAAGGAGAAGGTGGGCTGGCTCAAGGGCAAGGTCTATGGCGTGCGCCCGAATGAGCCGGTGCGCCAGCTCTTCATCAATGAAGGCTTCAGCGTCGTGCGTTCGGTCCGCCAGGAAGACGGCTCCTACCGCCGCCTGCTGCGCGAGATCGTGTTCTACCGCGACATCGAGACCGGCAAGCTGATCGACAAGTGGTACAACCCCGATACCGACGAGACCGTCGATGTGGTGCCGATCGCCAACGATCCGTTCAACTTCACGATCAGCCAGTGGGCGCCCGAGCCGCCGTCGTACGGCGGTCTCAACAAGGACAAGCCCCCGCGCAAGCCCTTCCTGATGGAATGGGAAGAGGGCCCGAACGACACGCTGATCCTGCGTTCGGACATCGACATGATGTACCCCAACGGCCTCACCCCCGACAAGTGGGTGCGCGAGTCCTCGGGCCCGTTCAACCGCGTTTCGGAGCACTTCATCTACACGGTGAACCGCAAGGACGTGGTGAACCCCAAGGTGACGCACATCCAGCACGTGGGTGCCTGGAGCCGCGTGACGCCGTGGCTGCCCTGGATGCTCATGGGTCAGGCCGAGGGCCACATCAACTACTTCAACAACTTCACCACCGCCGAAGACGGCATTGCAGGCCTGCCCGAGGATCTCGTCGCGGCCGCGCGCAACATGGGCGAGAAGTGGCTGCACGCGCCCGAAAGCGATTATGGTCCCTCGCTCTCGAGCATCGAGAACTACATCCACGACCATGAACCCGCGCCGGTGCCCGAAGGTTGGGAGCCGCCCAAGGCACCCGCCGCACCGCAGCCGCTGCAGCGCGGTGGCCAGTAAGGCCTGCGGCCGGACGGCACCGTAAACAGAAGAGGTCGGGAGCTCTGCTTCCGGCCTTTTTTGTTATCCCACAATGCGTTGCGGGCGATAGTTGCAAAAGGAAAGCGGCCCCACCCGCATCCGGGGAGGCCGCTTTCCTTTTGTTAGTACGTGTTCGCCCGGATCAGAAGCCGAGCGCACCCGGGTTCATCAGGCCCTTGGGATCAAGCTCGGTCTTGATCGCGCCGAGCAGCGACTTGGCTTCGGCTGAGAGGCGCTGCTGATAGGGGTAGGCGCGGCCCAGCTGGAAGTGGCCGGCACCGTGCTTCTGGTAGGTCGCAACGATGGCTTCCTTCAGTTCATCGGCCAGCGCGCTGGCTTCGGGGTTCGCGGCGAACTGGGGCTGCTGCGAGAGATATTCCTCGCCCAGCGTGGTCGTGTGGTAGGCCGTGCGGTCCTCGGGCCAGTAGAGCGCGACTTCGTAGAGGAAGCCGGTCGAGCCGACAGGCGAGAACATCGTACCGATCCAGATGCCGAGCTTGTCCATCTTCGCCTGGTAGCTCTTGATGAGCGCCTTGAAGCTCTCGTCGAAGGCAACGACTTCGTCGTGGGCAAGGACACCGTGGATGGGAACCCAGCGCTCGCCGCCGGGGCCAAGCACGTTGAAGAGCGGGGCGAAGGGCACCGAGTGGACGAAGGTCGGGATCGAGTTGGCAATCTCGCGGCCGAGGCCATCGAGCAGGCGACGCAGCTGCTTGGCCTTGAGTGCGGCCTCGTCGTCGTCCGCGCCTTCCACGATGAAGTGGCACATGTAGGCGCCCGCGCGCATCGGGTTCTCACCGGCAAAGGCCATCTTCACGAGCTGGGCGACGCCCTTGAGCTTGTTGGGGGCCTTGCGCAGGATGTCCGCCGCAATCTTGAGGCGCGCGCCCATGCCTTCCTGGCGGCCGATCTGGCCCTGCGAGAGGGCAAGGTCGAGGCCGAAGTGGCTGTCATCCAGGCGTGCGGCGGCGGCCTTGCGCGAGGCGGCGTGGTAGTCGGCAAAGCTGTCGAAGGCGAAGCTCAGGCACTCGAACTTGGGCAGGACGGGGAGCAGCGGCAGGCGAATGCGCGCCTTGATGCCGAACACGCCGCAGTCGCCGGTGAACAGGCCGGTGAGATCGGGGCCATAGAAACGGGTCGCCTTCGAGGAGCTCGTCGAAAGGAGCGCGCCGCTGGCCAGGACCACGTCCATCGAGACCACCGACTGGGCCGAGATGCCGTGAATGGTCGTGCCGTGGCTCAGCGTGTTCTGGCTGACGCTGCCGCCGACCGTCGCCGCGATGCCCGAGAAGGGGCCCCAGAACGGGGTGCGCAGGCCCTTGGCGTCGAGCGCGGTCTTGAGGTTGGCCCAGGTCACGCCCGCGCCGCAGGTCACGATGGCGTTGCGCTCATCGATCTCGATCGTGTCGATCGCGCCGGTGTCGAACAGCACGTGGCCACCTTCCTGGCGCACGTAGCCGTCGGTGTAGGACGCGCCGCCGCCGCGTGGGACCATCGCGATGCCCGCTTCGCCGCACAGCTTGACGGCCTCCTGCAGGAGCTCGACCGTCGCGGGGCGCACCACCGCCAGCGGCTCTGCACCGGTGCGGTAGACGTCGTTGGCGAAGTACGCGAGCTTCTCGCCGGTGCTGATGACGGCATCCGGGCCAAGCGCCTTTTCCAGAGCGCCGATGATCGTCGTGTCGTTTGCCGTGGTTGCCATGCGGTCTCTCTTTGAAGGAACTGGAATTTCGACCAAGGTGCTTGGCCCGCGGGACGCGTGTGGGCGAGGGCGCTATCCCCGTTATCCGTTGTACGATTATCCGATGCGCGGGTAAAACAGGACGAGTTCGGGCCTGTGGAGGATGCTCTGGGCACCTTCCCGGCAAAGGCGGTCCGAGCTTGTGGGCCTGCGGGGAGTCGTACATGAATACTGATGCAGCGAAGTTGCCGGGCCGCCTGGCGACCTCGACAAAGGCCGGGTTCGGCGTGGGGCAGGTGGCGGGCCAGTTGTTCCGCGATGCGCCCTCGCTTCTCCTCATGTTCTATCTGACGAACGTGATGGGCGTAGCCCCTGCGATTGCGGGGACCGCGATCTTCGTACCCAAGGTCTTCTTCAGTCTCGTCTTCGACTTGTGGATCGGCGTGGCCTCGGACCGGCTCGCACCGCGCTTTCCCCGGCGCCGCTGGCTGCTGGTCGGCGGGCTTGCCGCGCCGTTCGCGATGCTGGGCGTGTTCGCTGTCCCCGAGGCCTCGATGACCTTCCAGGTGGCCTGGGTCTTCGTGACCTTCAGCGCTTACATGGCGGTCTATTCGACATTCTCGGTGCCCTACCTCGCGCAGTTCTCGGAGATGTCGTCCGACCCGGCCGAGCGCACTGAGCTCATGGGCTGGAAGCATGCCTTCACCGGTCTTGGCGTCCTCATGTCTTCCTCGGTCGCGCCCATGGCGGTCAACGCGCTGGGCACCGACCGTCCGGCCTATCTCATCACGATGAGCCTGATCGGGGTCATCTGCCTTGTCTGCCTGCTGGTCGCCTGGCGCTTTGCCGCGCGCATTCCCGAACCGGCCGAAGTGGCAACACCGCTTGCCGCACGCGACCTGCCGCGCGCCTTCTCGGACCGCCGTTTCATGATCCTGTGCCTCTCGGCCATCGTCATGACGGTCGCGGCGGGCATCAGCTACGCCAGCTTCCCCTTCTTCGTGAAGTACGCGATGGCGCGTACAGAGCCCCTGCACGACATCGGCGTGATGTCGGCGATCATGGCCTTTGCGGTCATGGGCGGCTCGCCCCTGTGGGTGATGGTTTCCAAGCGTCTCGGCAAGAAGCTGACGTATGTCATCGCCGCGGCAGGCCACGGCCTCGTCACGCTCGTCTGGGGCTACCTGCCCGACGCCCCGATCGAGGTCGCCTATGTTCTGGCGGGGCTCATGGCGGCCTGTAACGCTGGGTGGGGCACCATCGTCCTTTCGCTGCTTTCGGACAGCATTGCCGCCGCGCGGGAAGAGTATGGCGAGAACCGCGCCGGGTCCTACTCGGCGATCTGGTCGATCATCGAGAAGGCGGGCATTGCGCTGGGCGGGACACTGATTGTCGGCCTGATCCTCTCGGCCTTCGGTTTCGACGCGGCGGCGGCCAGCGCGGGCATGCCGCAATCGCCGCGCGCTCTTGCCGGGATCATCGTCAGTTATTCGACGGTGCCCGGCATCGCCAAGCTCGTCGCCGCCGTGATGATCTGGCGCTACGTCCACGAACAACCGTCCAACTCGCAGGGAGGGGCCACGCCCGCGCATGCCTGAAATGAACGAACAGACCGCGCCGCTGGCGCCGCTCAACCTCGCCGTTATCGGTTGCGGGCGCATTTCCGGCGCCCACTTCAACGCGGCGAAGGCCCGTCCCGAAGCGGTGCGCATTGTCGCGACCCATGACATCGATGCCGCGCAGGCGCAGGCGGCTGCCGGGCCTTTTGGAGCGGTGGCGTGCGCCAACTTCGAAGACGTGCTCGCCATGCCTGAGGTGGAGGCGGTGCTCATCGCGACGCCGAATGGCCTCCACGCCGAGCAGTCGATGGCCGCGCTTCAGGCGGGCAAGCACGTGCTGGTCGAGAAGCCTGCTGCGGAGACCGGCGAAGACGCGCTGGCGCTGGCGAACCTGGCGGCCGAGAAGGGCCTCGTCTTCGCCGTGGGCCATACCTTCCGCCATAACGACGCGGTGCGCTACATCGTCGATCACTGGGACGACTTCGGGAAATTCCGCTCGCTTGAGGTATCGTCCTGCGTGTTCTGGGACGGGCCCCAGGCGCCCTGGTGGGCGACGCGGACGCCCGAGGAAGGGCTGATCCTTTCGCTTTTCGCGCCGCACTCGCTCGATTTCGTGCAGCTCATCATGGGCGAGGACGATCCGGTGCGCGTCCATGCCGAGGCCGCGCGCCACCAGTCGGGCTGGCAGGGCGAAGACGAGGCCATGGTGCTGCTGGCCTATCCCGGCCGCCGCCTTGCGAGCGTCCACATCTCCTACAACCAGCCTGCCGTCCTCGATCGTAAGGTCCTGCACTTCGACAAGGGCGTGCTCGAGATCGAGCATGGCGAGATCCTGCGCTGGAACGGCGAGGAACTTGTCCATCCCCCCGAAGGTGTGCTGATCGATCCGCGACGCATGGGCGGGCGCACGCTGGGGCACTACTTCGCCGACCAGCTCTGTGAGATGCACGCCGCCGTACGCGGCAAGCCGCATCGTCTGCCCACGGGACGCGACGCCGCGCGGCTCATTGCGCTGATCGACCGGGTGAAAGCCTCGGCCCGCGCGAACTCGGCGGCGGACGCGATTGATCCACCGCTGGCGGACGCGGCGCAGTGAGGTCGGTTTTTGCGCTTGCCCTTGGGGCAAGTGCTCTCACAGGACCTGTCGGCGCCGCGCCGCCCGAACCCAATGGACACGTGCCCGCCAAGGTCGCGGCGCCTGCCCCGGTATTCCCGCCGCGCGTGGCGGGCAGCGCCTTTGCCGAATGCCGCGATTGTCCCGAGATGGTCGTGGTGCCGCCGGGCAACTTCGTCATGGGATCGAGCGAGGAGGAACGCCGCACCCTGGGCGTTCTTGCCATGTTCGACACCATGGAAGAGCCGCGCCACCCCGTGACCATCGGCTATCGCTATGCCGTCAGTCGCTACGAGGTGACCTTCGCGCAGTGGGACGCCTGCGTCGCCGATGGCGGCTGCAACGGCTACCGGCCGGATGACGCGGGGTGGGGGCGGGGCCGCCGCCCGGTCATCAATGTCAACTTTGCGGATGTGCAGAGCTATGTCGCATGGCTGAGCGCAAAGACCGGCGCGAACTACCGGCTGCTGAGCGAAGCCGAATGGGCCTACGCCGCGCGTGGTGGCACGCAGACCTGGTATCCCTTCGGCAATGCCTTGTCGGCCGACAAGGCCAACGCGGCGCAGGTGCTGGACCGGACAACCCCGGTGGGAAGCTATGCCCCAAATGGTTTCGGCCTGCACGATGTCATCGGCAATGTCGCGGAGTGGACGCAGGATTGCCACCATGACAGCTATGATGGAGCGCCTGATGATGGCTCGGCCTGGCTGACGGGCCCGTGCGAACTGCGCAATGTGCGCGGCGGCGGGTGGAGCCTCCAGGGCTGGAGCGTTCGCGCTGCCCAGCGCATCGGCGACCCACCAGGCGCGCGCAATGACCACTTGGGCTTTCGTGTTGCGCGCGAGATGCCGCAGGACTGAGGCCCCCATATCCCGATACCGGAAAGCCCGGTGCGATCACGCGGATCGAACCGGGCTTTTTCGTGGCAGGCGCGCGAGGAGTCTTTGCACGTGGAAGGGCCCGGAAGCGTAACGCTTCCGGGCCCTTTTCTATGTCATCTCGGCTCGTTGGAGCCGATTTCCGATTAGATCAGAACTTGATCTTCGCCTGGAGACCTGCGGTGCGCAGGTCGTTGAGGCCCAGCATCAGCGCCGAGAAGGTGCCGGTGTACTGGAAGTTCGGCGTGAAGACGTAGTTGTCCGAGACCGAGATCGGGGTGTGGTTGTTGAAGATGTTGTTCACGAACGCTTCGAGCGAGATGTTGCCGTGGCTGATCCCGGCGCGCGCGTTGAACAGGTGCAGGTCGGGAAGACGTGCCAGGTTGGCTTCGTTCGACCACACGCCCGACTTGAAGTTCCAGTCGCCACGGACGAACCAGCGGCCATCGTCCCAGCCCTGGATCTCGTCGCCGATCGTGACGCCCACGTTCGCCGAGTACTTCGAGGTGTTCTTCAGGTCGTTGCCACGGAAGCTCATCGGACCGGTAAGAGCGGTGACCGTCGGGCTCACGAACTGCTTGATGTCGCTCTCGTTGTACGACGCGGCCGCATCGATGGTGATGAGGTCGATCGGACGCCAGGTGACATCGGCTTCGATGCCGTAGAGGTCGACCGAACCCGCATTGCGCGCGGTGTTCACGAACGAGTAGCCGGTCTCCTGCGTGGTGTCGGGAACGACGATCTGGACCGAGTTGATCTGGTCACGCCACTGCGCATAGTACGCGGCCACGGTGTAGCGGAACGAACCGTCGATGGTGCGACCCTTGAGACCCACTTCGTAGTTCGTGACCTTTTCGGGGCTGATCGCGAGCTCGCCGCCCAGTTCGGCCGCGGCCACCTGGACTTCGTAGCTGTTGTTCAGGATCGAGGTGTTGAACTGCGCCGGGTTCACGCCCTTCGCCCACGATGCATAGACCATCATCTCGGGCGTGATTTCCCAGTTGACGATGATGCGCGGGGTGAAGTTCTTGTACTTCGAGGACGCCAGCTTCTCGCCCGAGGCGTAAGTGCCGGCTTCGAGGTACGGGCTCTCGCCGATGGTCAGGCCGCGCTGGCCGGCATAGGCCGACAGGTCGTCGATCTGGTAACGGCCTTCACCGCTGATCGAGAGGGTGTCGGTGAGGTCGTAGGTCAGGCCGAAGAAGAAGCCGAGCGTCTGCGAACGGCTGAGGCCGCCGCCGTTGTTGACCGCTGCGGTAAGCTGGCCCGAACCGCCGCCCAGACCCTGGTAGAGGTCCGACTGCAGATAGCTGACGCCCGCCACGCCGTGGAAGCGATCGCTCTCGTAAGCCAGGCGGCCTTCCAGCGACCAGTCCTTGACGTTGCGTTCGATCAGGTAGGGGTAGTCGAAGTAGCCCGCGCCATAGTTTCGCTCCGGATCGAACGAAGCGTTGGTGTAGCCGCTGGTATCATAGCCATCGAGGTCGATGAGCGTGGACCAGGTCTCGTGGTTCCAGCCACCCAGCACCGTGGCGGTCAGGTTGCTGGTGACGTCCCAGTCCATCGTGCCGTGGAAGTGCTTGGTGCGGCGACGCAGGCCATAGCCCTGGACGCCGTCTTCGGGATCGACCACGCGGCCCGTGGCGATGCCCAGGTACTGGCGGATGCGGTCGTTGTCTTCGACGTTGGCGGTGATCGGATTGGCGATGCCGGGGATCGCGCCGAAGAAATAGGGGTTGCCGTTGGCCGTCGTGCCGTTCGACTGGCCGATCAGGTAGGGGGTGCTGTAGGCGTTGAGGCGGGTCTGGGCGGCCGGGCCGTCCTTGTCTTCGCTCATCATGCCGAACAGCTTGATGGTGACGTCGGTCGAGGGCGTGATCGCGAGCATGGCCGAGCCGATCACGGTCGACTGGTCGCCCAGCGTCGTGCCGTTCTGGTTCTGGTAGGAGCCGCCCTTCGAGTACTTCTCGCCCGTGACGCGGAAGCTGATGAGGTCTTCGATGATCGGGCCTTCGACCGAGCCGCGCAGGCGCCAGTTGTCGCGCGTGCCGATCATGCCGAGCACTTCGCCGCCCCAGTAGTTGCTGGGCTGCTTGGTCACGACGTTGATGGCACCGGCAAAGGTGTTACGGCCGAAGTAGGCACTCTGCGGACCCTTCATGATCTCGATGCGCTCGGGGTTCGAGACAGCGTTGATCTGCGAGGGCGAGGAGACCGCGACACCATCGATGAAGGTCGAGGTGGTGGTGGCCAGCGTCGTCGAGGGGGTGAAGCCGCGCAGCACGACCTGCTGGAACGAACGGTCGGCGTGGCCCGAGGACGAGTTGTTGATGTTGATGCCCGGGGTGGCTTCGGCCACGTCGTCCATCGAGACGATGCCGCGCACGTCGAGCTCTTCCGAGGTCATCGCGGCGACGGTCACGGGGGTCTTCAGAATGTCTTCACCGGTCTTGCGCGCAGTGACGACGATTTCGCCGGGCATGGAAGCCGGAGCGGCCTCCTGGGCGAAGGCAGGCGCTGCGTAGAGCAGGCTGCCCGCAACGGCGAGCGTCGACAGCGTCGATGCGAGCCGCATGGTGTTTGCAGTACGATTCATAGAAGACCCCTCAATAATAGATCTTGGTGCGCCCCATGGGGAGGCGATTGAAGTAATGGTCCCGGTATCCAGCGACCGGGATGCAGTTTTTCGCTAACCGAAGGGAGACGAATGCACGCGCATACGCCTCGATAGTCCCTGAACTCTCAGCATCCGGTTTTCGGGTGATCTTGTGTTCTCTTGTGCATACCGGCCTCTCTTTGGGAGGCCTCTACGCTTCGGGTGTTTTACCTATGCGTCGTATGCAGTGGAGAGATTGGCGGCGACCTTGGTTAGATGGTTGTCAATTCTGTTTGCTATTCGCCTGTCGGATGGTTGGACGTCTGTCAGGCAATATAATTTCGTACACTTATCAAGATTCTGCTGCGCGAGCGAGTTGGCGCAGCGTCCTCTTTGTGGACGGTCCTGGCGCCATACCGGCGTTCTCGCGTGCAAAGACCTGCGTACCGCTCCCGGCCGAACTGCGCGCAGTTGGCAGGCCGTCGAGGCACCAGGTCTGTCGGGTTCGTGCCCTCCAGAAAATCGCACGCCCACAACCGCCTCCGAGGCCGCCTCGAGGTGCGGCAGCGGGCTCGCCCAATCACTCCTGCGTACGGCAGCGTCAGGTGTCGCGCCGGTGCTGTGGTGATTGCGAGAGCAGGCGGGGGGCGTGCTGTGCATGGCCATACAGGTATTCGACCTTGGCTTCGTGCCATCGCGTATCGGCATCTCTATCCGACAGGTGGTGATGGCGGCGTGGATCAGGTGGTCGATCCGGAAACTGCGTCAGGCTCTGGCCCATGATTTCTTGCGACAATGGATTTCAGGAAGCCCTGGGGCTTGTGAGCGATGCCTCGGCAAGCGCGGCGCGATTCTGCGCTGCGACGGGCTATATCAAGGCATTTGAGGGCATTGCCTCACCGCATGTTGTGCAATTCCTGGGGTTAGATCCCACCATCTCGGGCCATGAAGTGCTCGTCCGGCACCCGGATTCGGAGCGGGGAGCCGTGCGCTTCCTGTCTCTTGATGGCCCGCTGCCACCTCTTGATCGCGACGGAGCGCAAGCCTGGGACCACGGCGGAATTTTCGACGTCAATATCCGCGCCTTCGATGATCTCGATGCGGTACATGCCGCTTTTGGAGCGCAGGGGTTCCAGTGTCCGGCCCCGGTCACGGACTGGGACTTCGGTGCGCTGGCGGTTCGTGAAGTGGTTGAGCGGGATGCGGACGGGATCTGTGTCGCGGCCATGCAAAGGGTGCATCCTCCCCTCGAAGGTTATGCCGGCATTGGCGGGGCAACGTCCTGGGTCTTCAATTCCACTCAGATTGTTCCCGATTTCGAGGCGGCACGGCATCTTTTCGTCGAGGCGTTGGGGTGGCTGCCGGTCCAGGAAACGCAAGGCTTTGCGGCCGGGGAGGACGGCGCGAACTGCATGGGCTTTCCGCCGGGTCTGGCTCCGAAGATTCCGATGAAGATCGGCATCTATCATCCCCATGGGCGCATGGAGGGCTCGGTCGAGGTGATCGCGTTCGACTGCGGTGGGCGGAACTTTGGCGGCGTCACCCGGCCCGGCAGGGGCTGGGCGGCGCTGCGCTTTGCGGTCACGGATGTCGATGCGATGGCGGCCCGCCTGGCGGGGACAGGCTGTACGCTATCGCCGCCCGTATCGCTTGAGTGGCAGCCCTATGGGCCGATGCGCGCTCTTGCGTGCATGACCCCGTGGGGCGCCCGGTTCGAATTCTTCCAGGCGGCCTGAGCGCGTTTCGCCGAGGCCGCCTGGAGAGCTGGATCAGGCCGACTTCAGGCCTTCGAGATAGGTAATGGTTTCCTCTTCGCTGACGACATCGGCGTACTTCGCGTTCATGTCGAAGAGGTTGGCATCGTGGGGGCCTGCGTGGCGGTCCCCGCAGGCTTCGGCGACGACGGCCGTGCGGAAGCCGTGGCTCATCGAATCGACGCAGCTCGCGCGCACGCAGCCCGACGTCGTAAGGCCGGTCAGGATCACGCTGTCGCAGCCCGCGGCCGTCAGGGTCGAAGCGAGCGAGGTTCCGAAGAACGCACTCGGGTACTGCTTGGAGACGATCAGTTCGTCCTCGAAGGGCTCGAGGCCCGGACCCCATGCGCCCATCGGGTTGCCTTGCGTGAAGTTCTGGAGCGGCATTGCCTTTTCGAAGAAGCGCCCGCCGTTGAAGCCCGAGGGGTGGTAGACGACGTTCGTGAGAATGACCGGTATACCGGCTTCACGCGCGGCGGCGCGCACGCGCAGGGCCGAGGCGATCGCGTCCTCGACTTCGGAGTAGAGCATGTTGCCCGGTTCGAAGTAGGCCTGACAGAAGTCGATCAGCAGGAGCGCGGGGCGCTTCCCGAAGCCGACCTTGTTGTCATAGGCCTTCTTGTAGTTGGCGAGGAGGTCTTCGTCGCTGCTCATGGGGGCAATCCTTGTTCTGTTCGGGGCTTTGGCGCGGGACCGGTCGAGCGGAGCCGCGCTGGCCTCGTGGGCGTATCGGGAGAGGGCGGGAAGGCAAGTGGCAAGCGCCTGCGCTTCCGCAGGACGGTCAGGACTGGGGCGCCACGTCGGGCTCGGCTTCGCTCGTCGTCGGCAGGATCGGGGTTCCGGCCTCGACGTAGGCGGCGACCAGCTGGGCAAAGCGGTCAGGAACCTCCAGCGGCGGGTAGTGGCCAACATCGGGCATCAGCACGCGTGAGATCTGCGCGTTCTTGAGGTAGCGCGAGATCGCGTCCGCGGCCGATTCCGGCAGCAGCGGGTCGGCCGTACCCCAGATCAGGAGCGTGGGCGTCTTGACCTTGGCCATCTCGATGGCGGCCTGCTTGCCATCCCCGATGCGGGCGATGAGGCCGACGAGGTGCTTTTCCGGAAAGCGGCGGTAGAAGTCGAAATATTCCTTCTTCGTCTGCTCGGAAATGCGCGCGCCATCACCGGCGAAGTAGGTCAGGAAAAGATCCCAGAACTCGGGTCCTCGCCAACCGGTTTTCTGCGCCTTGGCAACGGCGTCGAGGAATTCCTGCGACATCTTGAGGCCGCTTGTGTCGACCGGATCGGACGGTGTGTTCGAAAGGATCAGGCGCTCGACCATGTCCGGGCGGCGCGCGGCAAGGTACATGCCCATGGTGCCGCCGCTGGAGACGCCCACATAGGTGACCTTGGTGATGCCCAGGTGATCGAGCACGCCAATCGGGATGTCGGTGGGCTGCAACGTTTCAAGCGATGTGTCGGTAGGGCCATCGGACAGGCCATAGCTCGGCAGGTCGATGCGCACGATGCGGTAGCGGTCCTTCAGGAGCTCGGTCTCGCGGTCATAGGTGCGCATCGAGCTTTCCGAACCGTGCACCATCAGGAGGACCGGCGCATCGCGCGGGCCCTCATCCTTGTAGTGGATGGTGAGGTCGCCGATCTTCACATAGCGGCTTTGCGCATCGCCATACATGTTGCGCAGTTCCTTGACCTTCAGGAAGGGGTACTTCGAGAGGTCCTTGGGTGCCGAGGTGATCTGGGCGGTGGCGGGCGTCGCGGCAAGGCCAGCGCCTGCCACCGAGCAGGCGAGCGCAACGAGAAGGGAGAGCTTGCGGGAAATACGCGGCATCGTGGGAGCTTCCTCGGCTTGTCGACGGGATTTCGTATCCCGGCATGCCTATCGTGGGGGCCCTGCGCAACGCACGATCTCGAAAACTTATCCGACAGGTGGTGAGCCAATGGACGTCCTTTCGAGCCGGGTCCGAGCGCAGTAGGAAGGAGCCCATGGTGGCGCCCGCCTGCATCTGCGTACCGTGCGCCGAGACAGACAAGGAGTATGGGGTTCTCATGGGATTTGATCGCCGCAAGTTCACGCTGGGGGCCTCGGCCCTGGGCCTTGGCGCCATGACCGGTGCGCGGTTCGCGCAGGCGGCCCCGACCATGAATGCCTCCTCTTCGGCCGGACAGCCCGACGTGCTGATCCTGGGGGCGGGCATCTCGGGCCTCCACTCAGCACATCTGCTTGAGGAAATGGGCATGAAGGTGACCATCCTCGAAGCACGCGATCGCGTGGGCGGTCGTATCCTCACCCTGATGGACCAGCCCGGTTACCCGGAGATGGGCTTCAACTCGATGGCGGCAGGCTACGGCCGCGGCATCGATGCGGCCCAGCGCGCAGGCGTCGAACTGCAGGAAGTCGGCGCGCGCTACCGCATCGGTCCGCCTTCGCTTCTCTACATCGGCGATACCCCGCTGACCCGCGAGGAATGGGCCCGTTTCCCGGGCAATCCCTTCCCCGAGCAGTACAAGAGCGTGATGCCGGGTGAACTCGTCGGCATGCTCGTGGCGCAGAACGGCAGGCTGGACGACTGGACGCGCTGGAGCGATCCGGCGAACGCCGCGCTCGACGTTTCGCTGCACGAATTTCTCAAGGGGCAGGGGCTCTCGGACGCGGCGATCCACCTCGCGAACGATCTGGCGCCGTACTATGGCGTCAATGCCTACGGCACGTCTTCGCTGATGATGGAATTCAACGACGGCTTCATCAAGACGATGATGGCGGCCGGCATGGAATCGCTGGCGGTCAAGGGCGGCAACCAGAAGCTTCCGATCGCGCTTGCCGAGCAGATCAAGGGCGACATCCTGCTGGGCCGCGAGGTTCTCGGCATCGTCCAGGAAGAGGCGGGCACCACGGTCTTCTGCGCCGATGGCTCGCGCTTTACCGCGCCCAAGGTCATCTGTTCGCTGCCGCTTTCGGCTCTGCGCAACGTCAAGATCTCCCCAGCGCTCAACGGCGTGCAGGCCGAAGCCGTCGCGCAGCTGGGCTACCAGCCCATCTCGATGGCCTTCATCACCGCTGAGAGCCCGTTCTGGGAAGAGACGGCCTGGCGCCGGGCATGTGGACCGATGGTCTCCTTGGCAATGTCATGCCCCAGCGCTACGGCGAGGACCCCAACGAGATCACCGGTTTCATCGTTCAGGCACGCGGCAACCTTGCGCTCTACTGGGATCGCATGGACCCTGAGGCAGTCAAGCAGATGATCGTCAGGCGCATCGAGGAACTGCGCCCTGCCGCGAAGGGCAAGGTCAAGGCGCACAGCTATTTCTCGTGGGCCAAGGAGCGCTTCAACGGCGGCGATGTCTCGTACCTTGCGCCGGGCCAGTCAACCTGGGTCGCCGACATGGCGCAGCCTGCGGGCAACATGCACTTCTGTGGTGAACACCTCGCCACGAGCGCGCGCGGCCTTGAAGGCGCGATGGAAAGTGCCGAAAGGGCGGTGCTCGAAGTTCTCGGAGTCTGACAGGCAGGCGATCACGCCTATCCGTAAGTCGGACATTCGTTCGGAAAGAGTGGGGGAGGGACCCTGAAATATGGTCCCTGTCCCTCAACACGTTGCAAGTGAGATTAGCCCCATGGAATATGATTACGTCCCCCTTCCGCAGCGCAAGCCACTCAAGTGGCCCAACGGCGCGCGCGTGGCCCTGATCCTGACGTTCAATCTGGAAACCTGGGATCTCACCAAGGACACCGACAAGCCCTACTACGCAGGCGGTCCGGCGATCCTTCCCGACATCCTGCCGGGCAACACGCCCGACTTCCCCAACTTCTCCTGGCGTGAATACGGCCAGCGCGTCGGCATCTGGCGCCTGTTCGACCTGTTCGACGAACTGGGCGTTCCGGCCAGCTGCACCACCAACGCCGTCACCTTCGAGCGCCGCAAGGCGATGACCGACGCCGTTCTCGAGCGTGGCTGGGAACTCCTCACCCACAACTGGGAGCAGGGCGAGCTTCTCACCAACTTCGCCCACGATCCCGAGACCGAGCGCGACATCATCATGCGCAGCCTCGCCCAGTTCGAGAAGTACACCGGCCGCAAGTCCAAGGGCTGGCTGTCCTCCTCGCTGCGCGGCACGCTGCAGACCGCCGACATTCTCGCCGAGCAGGGCTGCACGTTCTACTGCGACATCATGAACGATGATCAGCCCTACCTGCTGCGCACGCCCAACGGTCCGATCGTCTCGGTTCCCTACTCGAACGAGATCAACGACTTCACCTTCATCACGCGCAAGAACTTCACCACCGACCAGTACCGCGATGCGCTCATCGAGGAACTCGACGTGCTCTACGCCGAAGGTGAGAAGACCGGCCGCATCATGAACCTGGGCCTGCACCCGCATGTTTCGGGCCGCGCCCACCGCGTGCGCGCGCTGCGCGAATTCATCGAGCACGCCAAGTCGCTTCCGGGCGTTTGGTGGGCCACCCGTGAGGAAATCGCCGCGTGGTATCTCGAAAATCACGAGAGCCACATCCCCGGCCAGCTGGAAGGGTAAGAAGACCCATGAGCCGTCCTGAGAAGATCCTGATTGTCGGCGGTGGTATCGCCGGCATGACCGCGGCCGCCGCGATTGCCCAGCAGGGCTTCGCGGTGACGCTGCTCGAAAGCGCGCCCGAGTTCGGTGAAATCGGTGCGGGCGTGACGCTTTCGCCCAACGCCATGAAGGGCCTCGATTTCATCGGGGCCTGCGAGGCGGCGACCAAGGCCGGTGTCGAACCGGCTCGCCAGCGCATCCAGCACTGGGAAGACGGGCGCACGCTCGTCGAGAAGGACCGCACCGGCCAGATGGACAAGTACGGCGCGCCGTACATCACCATCCACCGTGCGGATCTGCACGAGGTGCTGACGGAAGCGGCGCGCTCGTCGGGTGTCGACCTGCGCTGCGCCTCGCCCGTTGTCTCGAGCGAGGGCACGACCGTGACGCTGGCCGATGGCAGCACCGTTTCGGGGGATCTTCTCATCGGGGCGGACGGCGTCAAGTCGGTGATCCGTGAGCGCTTTGATCCCAAGGAGCCGCACTTCACCGGCCACGTCGCCTGGCGCACGCTGGTGCCCGTGACCGAGGACATCAAGGACCTCTCGGACTTCCCGGGTATCATCATTGGCCCGGGCGCGATGATCACGCGCTACAACATCCGCAACTACGAAGCGATGAACCTCGTGTTCTTCGCCCGCCAGGAAGGCTGGACGGATGATGGCTGGACGACGCCTGTCGATCCGGAAGAAATCCGCAAGGTCTACCAGGCTGGTGCGGCGACGCGCAGCGCCTGATCGATGCGGCTTGCCAGCAGCCGATGTACAAGTGGGCGCTCAACGCGCGCACCGCGCTCGACAGCTGGATCATCGACGACAACGTCACCCTGATCGGCGATGCGGCCCACGCCATGACGCCGTTCCTCGGCCACGGCGCGGCTTGCGGCATCGAGGATGCGGTTGTTCTCGCACGCGCGCTCAAGGCATCGGACACCATTGCCGAAGGCCTCAAGCGCTACCAGGATGCGCGCCATGAACGCGCCACCTTCATCCAGGGCGAATCGAACAACAACGCGGATCGCATGCAGGGCCAGGATACCTCGCTGTTCGGCCTTGGTGAGATGAAGGACGAGGAATCGCTCGGCCTGTTCGAGTACGATCCGCGCACGGTGGAGGTCTGATGACCCAGGCAACCCGTTTCGATGGTCACGCCATTGCGCCTGAAACCGAGGCTTTCCTCGGCCAGACCCACAAGCTGCTGATCGGCGGCGAGTGGGTCGAGGGCAGCGGTGAGATGGAGACGCTGGACCCGGCCACGGGTCTGGCGCTCACCACCTTCCAGACCGGCGGCAAGGCCGAGGTCGACAAGGCGGTTGCTGCCGCGCGCAAGGCGTTCGACGGCACCTGGGGCCGAATGACGGTCGCCGCGCGCACCGCGATCCTGCACAAGCTGGCCCGGATCATGGAGGAGAACGCGACGCTCCTCACCGAGCTCGACATTCTCGACAACGGCATGCCGCGCTTCATCGCCGGGCTGACCACCTCGAACGTGGTCGAGATGATC
>NZ_DF850489.1:1062052-1066598 GCF_000813185.1 Novosphingobium sp. MBES04
ACTACGCTGGCGCCATCATGCGCATCGAGGGCACCACCATCGCCCCGCCGCGCCACATCGCCGACGAAACCGAGGCGCTGACCTACACGCTGCGCGAACCCGTGGGCGTGGCCGGTCAGATCGTGCCGTGGAACGTGCCGCTCTCGACCGCGATCCTCAAGATGGCGCCTGCGCTGGCTGCGGGCTGCACGGTCGTGGTCAAGCCTTCGGAAATGACCCCGCTCTCGGTCCTGGCGCTTGGCCAGATGATCTGCGATGCGGGCTTCCCCGAAGGCGTGGTCAACATCGTCAACGGCCTTGGAGCCGACGCCGGTGCCGCGCTGTCGGAGCATCCGGGCGTCGACAAGATCTCGTTCACCGGCTCGACCGCGACCGGCAAGCGGATCATCGCCGCCTCGATGGGCAACCTCAAGCGCGTGAGCCTGGAACTGGGCGGCAAGAGCCCGGTCATGGTCATGCCCGATGCCGACCTCGAGTTGGCCATTCCCGGCGTCTCGATGGCGACCTTCTTCCTGCAGGGTCAGAACTGCATGGCCGGCACGCGCATCTTCGTGCACGAGTCCATTCACGACCAGCTGGTTGAGGGGCTTGCCGGTTTCGCGAACTCCATGACGCTTGGCCACGGCCTCGACATGGGGACGATGCAGGGGCCGATGATCTCGGATGCGCACAGCGCCAAGGTCATGGGCTACATCGAAGGCGCGAAGGCGGCGGGCGCGACGCTTGTGGCCGGTGGTGAGAAGCTTGACCGTCCGGGCAACTTCATCCGTCCCACGATCTTCAACGACTGCACGCCCGACATGGCCGTGACGCGCGAGGAGATCTTCGGCCCGGTGATGGCGATCCAGAAGGTGGCGACCACCGATCTCGACGAACTGGGCGCACTCGCCAACGACACGCCCTACGGCCTGTCGGGCAGCGTGTGGACCAAGGATCTCTCGACCGCGCACCGCCTGGTCAAGCGCATCCGTTCGGGCCACGTCTCGATCAACTGTCACGGCGCTGTTGGCACCAACATCCCCTTCGGCGGCTACGGCGAATCCGGGTGGGGCCGCGAGTTCGGCAACGAAGGGCTCGACGCGTACCTTGAGACCAAGGCGGTTACCGCGCGGCTCTAAAAAGCATCGCGCGTTGATCGCGAAGAGATGCACAAAGGGCCGGGGAAGCGATCTGCTTTCCCGGCCCTTTTTCTATCCGATCGAAGGGGGAGGAGGTGGCCTCAGGCGTTGCCGCCCGGAACCGGGTTCGACAGGTCGTGGCTGATGGCCTGCGCGGTCCCCTTGAGGTCGTCGAGGTAGAGTTCGAGGGCCTGCGAAAGGCGCATGGCAGCAACGAAGAACACCATGGTCAGGGCCGCTTCGTAGTGGCCGTTGCGGAAGATCGGCACCGAGACCGAGGAGGTCTTGCCCGGCGTCAGGTTGAAGTGGTTGCGGCCCTGGACCGCATAGCCTTCGGCCCGGATACGCTCGACATCGAGGCTGACTTCGGCCGTGGCAAGGTAGTTGAGGTCGATGTCCTGCGAGACGCGCATGAAGCGCAGGATCATTTCGCGCTCTTCATCGGGCGCGTAGGCCATCGACACCTTGCCGGACGCGCTGTCGAGGATCGGCAGCGTGAAGCCGGGATAGTAGTGCTCGAAGGTAAGCGACGAGTTCGAGTGCGTGCTGTCGCGCAGCATCATCTCGCGGCCCACGCGAATGGCGATCGAAACCGGCCAGCCAATGCGCTTGGTCAGCCCGACGATGTGCGGGCGGGCGATGCGGACCAGTTCGTCATCGTGCTGGAAGCCGGTGGCCAGTGTCTGCACCAGCGCGGTCGGGCGATAGCGCTTGCGCGAGGGCTCCTGTTCGATCAGACCTTCATAGAGAAGGGTCTGCACGATGCGGCAGGCAGTGGGGTAGGGTACGTCCGCGGCCTTCGCGATTTCCATCATGGAGAGCGAACCATGACGGTTGATCGCCTTCAGCGCCGAAATCGAACGCGTGATAGAGCGGATGGGGACACCTTTTTCCAACGGTCAAACTCCCTGATCGGTTCGTGCGATAACCGGAGAATGACCATTCCATTACAGATGGCCGCAAAGATCAAGTTTTTATCCGATAGGCGGATACGATAGCCGCCTATCGGAATGGAAATGCGTGAGTTTGAGTTGGGTCAATGATCGCGCGGCCTTACCAGGCCGGCACGATCACCTGTCGGATAGCCTCGCCCGACGCCAACTTGTCCATCGATTCGTTGATCTCCTCGAGCGGCCCCACCGATGTGAGGAGCTTCTCGATGGGCAGGCGGCCTGCACGCCACAGCTTGATGTAGCGCGGAATGTCACGGGCCGGGATCGCCGAGCCCATGTAGCTGCCCATCAGCGTCTTGCCGTCGGCGACAAGCGAGACGGCCTTGATCGAGAGGTCCTCGTCGGGATTGGGAAGGCCCACGGTGACGATACGTCCGCCGCGGCGGGCCGAATTGTAAGCTGCGGCTAGGACAGCGGCCTTGCCGACCGTCTCGATCACGACATCGCTGCCCATGGCGGCTTCGTCTTCACCCGGAGCGCTGGCCGAGGCCGCCCCCAGTTCGAGCGCCAGGGCACGCTTGGCAGGCGAGGGATCGATGGCGTGGACCGGCTGAGCACCGGCGGCGAGTGCGCCAAGCAGGGCCGAGAGGCCAACGCCGCCCAGACCGTAGATCGTGACGCTTTCGCCCGGGCGGACCTGGGCTGTGTTCATCACCGCGCCCACGCCCGTCAGGACCGCGCAGCCGAAGAGGGCAGCGGTTTCGGGCGAGATGTCGGAATCGATCTTCACCAGCGAACGGCGATCGACCACGGCCTGCGTGGCAAAGGCCGAGCAGCCCAGGTGATGGTGGATCGTCTCGCCATCGCAGGACAGGCGCGAGCCGCCGCGCAGGAGTTCGCCCTTGCCGTTGGCGGCTGCGCCGACGCTGCACAGGTATCCTTCGCCCGAAAGGCATTCCTCGCACTGGCCGCACGAGGGCAGGAACACGAGCACGCAGCGGTCGCCTACCGCAAGGCCCGGCTCCTCGGGGTCGCCGAGAGCAAGGACGGTGGCCGCGGCCTCATGGCCCAGCGCCATCGGCATCGGCCGCGGACGGTCACCGTTCACGACCGAGAGGTCGGAGTGGCAGATGCCCGCTGCATCGATGCGCACGAGCACTTCGCCGGGCCTGGGATCGGCAAGTTCAATCGGCTTCACGTCCAACGGCGCGCTGTCCGCGTAGGGCTTTGCGTGGCCGCCCGAGCTTGAAAGCACGGCAGCGGCAATACGGCGGTTCATGACAGGGGTTTCCTTGCTCATCAGATCTGCGCCCACTTCTTCTCGAATGCAGTGACCTCGTCGAAACCGATCAACGAGGAGAATTCCTTGAAACTGAACAGCCCGTCCGGGTTGGCCGTGCCCTGTTCCTTGAGCCCGCGCAGCGCGCTCTCCATCGCGCTGCAGGCGGCAAGCGCCATCAGCGAGGGATAGATGGCATAGGCAAGGCCGAGTTCGGCCAGCGTCTCGGCAGAGGGCATGGCCTCGCCCGAGCTGTTCGACATGTTGGCCATGACCGGCAGGGGCAGGTCACGGCAGGCGATGCGGATTTCATCGTTGGTGGCCAGCGCCTCGGGGAAGAGGACGTCCGCGCCCGCAGAGGCATAGGCCTCCATGCGGCGCATGACCCCGTCCATGCCTTCGGACTGGTAGGCATCGGTGCGCGCGATGATGACGAAGTTCTCGTCCTGGCGCGCGTCGACCGCAACCTTGATCTTCTCGACCATGTCCTGGGCCGCGATGATCCGCTTGTGCGGGGTGTGCCCGCACTTCTTGGGAAATTCCTGGTCTTCGAGCTGGATGGCGGTGACGCCCGCTTCCTCGTAGCCCTTGACCGTGTGGTGTACGTTGAGCAGACCGCCGTATCCGGTGTCGCCATCGGCGATGACCCCGGCCTTGCTCGTGCGAACCAGCGTTTCCATCCGGTTCTTCATTTCGGTGTAGGTGGCGATGCCGGCGTCGGGGAGGCCCCAGGCCGATGCGGTCAGCCAGTAGCCGGTGCCGTAGACGAGGTCGAAGCCGACCTTGTCGGCAATCACGGCCGCAATCATGTCCTGAACGCCGGGAACGGCAAAGAACTTGCCCGCGCGCAGCTTCTCCCGGAAGATCGGATTTGCCATCAGGCCCTCATGTCTTGTGCAGGGTCGGTTCCGTGCCGCCCTGAATGTTCTTCAACAGGAAAGCGGGAGGCACCCACATGGAGTGCCTCCCGACGAACCACGTTTCTTACTCGGCCGCTTCCGCCGTGCGCCACATGGGCTGCTTGGGAGCGGGGAGGCCGGTTTCTTCGAGGCAGTTCTTGCGCAGGGTTTCGATGTCGGGGCCGAAGTTGAAGACCTCGACCTCGCCGCGCTCGGTGCGCATCTTTTCGCGCAGGGCCTGGGTGGCCGTCTCGTCGACCGCGCCGTCCTTGATGACGACGCCGTAGTCGAGGGCGCCGGTCTCGGTGACGAGGCCCTGGCCGATTTCCGTGAGGACGAGGGCCGGGTCGCGGTCAA
>NZ_DF850489.1:1070921-1229470 GCF_000813185.1 Novosphingobium sp. MBES04
CGTCCCTCCGACGTCGACACCCAAGCGGTAGGTCATGCTTTCCCCATCCGTTCTCTCGCCTCGCGGCGCTGTGGTTGCTGCCCGGTTCGGCGGGGCGGCGCCTCGTGCGAGAAGCCCCTTTGTCCTTGCGGGTCAGCCAGATCTGGTTGTGCGTGGATGGCGCGGCGGCCTCCACGGTGTGCTCGAACAGTGAACGTGATCGCGTTTTCATGCTGCGCTTGCGGATAGAGTTATCCGCCCTGCGGCTTTTCGGCTTGGCGTGCGTCGGTCCAGGATGGCATCTGCACTAGGACGAGGCGGAACAAAGGAGACACCGACGATGCCACTCGACTTCGCCAGCTTGCGTCCCGCGACGCGCGAATTCCTTGCCCGCCGCGCCCGCGGCGAGGGCCTGCTGATCGACGGTGAATGGCGCAAGGCCGCCAGCGGCAACACCTTCGCGACGGTCGATCCCGCGACCGGCTCGGAACTCGGCCAGGTGGCCGCAGCGGGCGCGGACGATGTGAACGATGCCGTTGCCGCAGCCTGCGCCGCACAGGTCACGTGGGCCGCCACCATCCCCGTCGAGCGTGCGCGCATCCTCTGGAAGATCGCGGACCTCCTCGAGGCCAACATCGACGAGCTCGCCGAGATCGAGACACTCGATCAGGGCAAGCCGCTGTTCGTGGGCCGCTGGGCCGAGATCCCCGGTGCCATCAACCAGTTCCGCTTCTTTGCGGGCCAGGCCATGAACATCGAGGGCAACACGATCGAGAACTCGATCAACTACCAGCCCGAAGGCAAGCAGGTACGCAGCTGGACCGTGCGGGAGCCGGTCGGCGTTGTCGCGGCCATCGTGCCGTGGAACTCGCCGCTGGTGCTGACCGCGATGAAGCTTGCCCCGGCACTTGCCGCGGGCTGCGCGCTCGTCCTGAAGCCCGCAGAGGACACCTCGCTCTCCGCGCTGCGTCTGGCCGAGATCATGGTCGAGGCGGGGCTGCCCGCAGGTGTTCTCAACGTGATCACCGGGCTTGGCGGTGAAACCGGCGCGACGCTGGCGCAGCACAAGGACGTGGACAAGATCGCCTTCACCGGCTCGACCGCGACGGGCCGTGCGGTGCTGGACGCGGCCAAGACCAACTTCAAGCGCGTGACGCTGGAACTGGGCGGCAAGTCGCCCTCGATCGTCATGCCCGATGCGAACCTCGACCTCGCCATTCCGGGGGTGGCCAACGCCATCTACTTCAATGGTGGCCAGGTTTGCATCGCGGGCTCGCGCCTCTACGTGCATCGCTCGATCCACGACCAGGTCGTGGAAGGCGTGGCGAACTACGCCAAGAGCCTGAAGCTGGGCCACGGCCTTGAAGCCGACACGCAGATGGGCCCGGTCGTCTCGCTGCGCCATGCCGAGCGCGTCGAAGGCTTCCTGCAGCGCGCCAAGGACGCCGGTGCCACGATGCTGACCGGCGGTGAGCGTACCGGCGAGGCCGGAACCTTCATCACGCCGACCGTCGTCACGGACGTGACGCCCGACATGGAGATCGTGCGCGAGGAGGTATTCGGCCCGGTTCTCGTCGCCCAGGCCTTCGATGAGCCCGAGGAAGTGATCGCGGCCGCGAACGACAGCGAATATGGCCTTGCCGCCAGTGTCTGGACCGAAGGGCTCAGCAACGCGCACCGCATGTCGAGCGAGATCAAGGCGGGCACGGTCTGGATCAACTGCCACGCGATGTACGACCCCGCGCTTGCCATCGGCGGTGTCAAGCAGTCGGGCTGGGGCCGTGATAGCGGCAAGCAGGCGCTCGAAAGCTACCTGGAGTGGAAGACGGTCTGCGCGGTCGTCTGATTGCGCCAAGGATTCGCAAAGGATGGGAGGGGCGCTGCGGCGTCCCTCTTTTTTTGTGCCGGACCCAGTTCTTGATCGAGGTCACTGACATCAGGGCACAAGTCCGGGCGGACCGCCAAGAATTGGGCGTTAGAGCGCCCGAAATAGCGCGCATCGCACGATATTCACCGCAAGTCGGATAGTCGGGCAGTGGTGTCTAACCAGTCCGGGCACGCGGTCCATACCTGTCAGCAAGAAGCAATTAGTGGAGTCTGCTGGATATGGCTGCAGTTGAACGGTGCCAGGTAGTGATCGCGGGGGCAGGGCCGGTTGGGACGGTTCTGGCGACGCTCCTGGCTCAGGCGGGCGTCGACGTGGTCGTCCTCGAAGCGGGTAATGAATGTGCGCAGGATCTGCGCGCCTCGACCTTCCATCCGCCCTCGCTCGAAATGCTCGACCAGATCGGCATCACCCAGATGCTCATCGACAAGGGCCTCAAGGCACCGGTCTACCACTGGCGTGACCGCCAGAGCGGCGAAGTCATCGACTTCGACCTCGCCGAGATCTCGGATGTCACCAAGTACCCCTTCCGCATCCAGTGCGAGCAGTACCACCTTTCGCAGGGACTGGCCGAGGGGCTTGGCAAGTACAGCAACGCGCAGGTCCGTTTCGGCAGCCGCATCGTCTCTTTCAACGACGATGGCGCAGGCGTGGACGTCTTCGTCGAGACCATGACCGGCATCGACAAGCTGCGCTGTGACTTCCTGGTGGGTGCCGATGGTGCCAACTCGATCGTGCGCAAGTGGCTGGGCGTCGAATTCGACGGCTTCACTTATCCCGAACGCTTCCTCACGCTCTCGACCGAGCTGGAGCTGGCCGATCACCTGCCCAACCTGTGCTACGTGAACTACGTCAGCGATCCCAAGGAATGGCTCGTGCTGCTGCGCGTTCCTTCGGTGTGGCGCGTGCTGGTGCCGACCGATCCCGAGGCCGACGAGGATTACCTGCGTTCGGACGAGGTCAAGAATGGCATCTTCGACCGTCTCATCGGCGAAGGCGCGGGCAAGGACGTCAAGACCGGTCACCGCACCCTGTACCGTGTTCACCAGCGCGTTGCGAAGTCGTTCCGCGAGGGCCGCGTACTGCTGTGCGGCGATGCCTCGCACCTCAACAACCCGCTTGGCGGCTTTGGCATGAACTCGGGCATTCACGACGCGTTCAACCTGTTCGAGAAGCTGATGCCGGTGATCGAGGGCAAGGCCGACATGGATGCGAACCTTTCGCTCTATGACCGCCAGCGCCGCACCGTCACGCACAGCTTCACCCAGACCCAGACCAAGGCCAACATGGCCATGATCAAGGGCGGGCAGGACGATGCCCACCAGCAGCGCCGCCAGGCGATGCTCGACATCAAGGCCGACGACGACAAGCGCCGCGCCTACATGATGCGTCAGGCCATGTACGAGAGCCTCGAGCAGGCCAAGTCGATCACCTGATCCCCATTCGGGCACGGGGGAAGGGGGCTTGTCCGTTTTCCCCCGTGCCGCGCCCACAGGGCCCTTCGGGAAGAACGCGGCGCAAGACCGCACCAGGAAAAACACAACAACTCGCCACACCACGAAGGCGGGGAGAAACGTCATTCAACCCGCAGGCCCGCGACGGCCTGCAAAAGGAGTACATGCAATGGGAGACGTTCTCGGTTGGCGCAAGCTGCTGGGTGTCATCGCACCGTCCACCAACACGGTTGTCCAGCCCGACATGGAGCGCATGCGCCCTGAGGGTGTGACCAACCACTTCTCGCGCATCTACGTCGAGGATCCGCTGGCCCTCTCGAACGAGGACTTCATTGCGGGTACGACGCTGATCGCCGAAAACACCCTCGATGCGGTGCGCTCGGTCATGACCTGCAAGCCCGACTACCTCGTACTCGGCATGTCGGCCGTGACTTTCTACGGCGGCGTCGAAGGCGCCGCGAAGTGGAAGAAGCAGGTCGAGGACTTCGCCGGGGTCGGAGCCTCGACCGGCGCGGAATCGGTTGCCGCGGCGCTGAAGGCCTACGGCAACGTCAAGACCGTCAGCTTCGTCTCGCCCTACTACCCGGTTGCGAACGCCGAAGTGCGCCGCTTCCTCGAGGAATCGGGTTTTGAGGTGAAGCGCGACGTTCCGCTGCAGTGCAAGCGCTGGACCGACATCGCCAAGGTCACGCCCGAGCGGCTCGACGAAGTCATCGCCGAGCTTGATGGCGATGATGTCGATGCGATCGTCCAGGTCGGCACCAACCTCTCGATGGTCGATATCGCAGCCCAGTACGAGCAGAAGCTGTCCAAGCCCGTGATCGCGATCAACACCGCGACCTACTGGCACGGGCTGCGTGCCTGCGGCATCGACGACAAGATCGAAGGTCTCGGCCGCCTCCTCGCGGAATTCTGATCCCGCGCTTGCGGTATCGACGTTATTTGTCATAGCCGCAAGGCACCGGAAAAGCGCAGGGCTCCGTGGGAAATCACGGGGCCCTGTTCTTATTTGTTATATTGTTGACTCAAATCAACCTCGTGCGCGTCGTGTGGCCATACATAGGTGAAGCGCGAGAGGCCGAGGGCTCCCTGATCGGACCGCCCCGCCGCCATCCGCAGCAAGGAGGGTTTGATGTCAGCCGAAATTCCACCACCCTACACCGCGCTTCAGCGCCATCCGATGATGGCGCAGGCAAATCACGACGAGGCCTCGCGCTTCAATTTCCTCACCCAGTTCAACCGCTACCTGTCGGGGGATCTGGGCAAGGGCAACTGGCTCGCCTACGAAAATCGGGTTCTGCCCGCCTTCGAGGCGATCCATGGCCGCTCGCCGGAAAACCGCGAGGAAATCCGCGTCGCGATGAACCAGGATCCCTGGCACCGCACCTGGTCCGCGCTCAAGCGCAATTCGATGGAGATGCGCCAGCAGAACGGACGCCAGATCGTCCTGCGCCAGCTCGACGAACTCGACGCGAAGGCCAAGGCGTATAACGAGGCTTCGGGCCTGCTTGAACTCGATCCCTCGGTCGAACAGCCCCTCTACGTCACCTGCGTCGACATCCACTGCCAGCCCGGTAGCTACCATACTGAGGAACGCCCGGGCGACGTCGCGGTCGCGGCGAACTACGATGTCGGCCTCTTCGCGACGACCGGCGGCGCGCTCGGAAGTCTCAACGATGGCGGCGGTCAAGCCGTGGTCGGGTGGATCAAGGAGAACTGCCTCGACTGGTCGCCCGAGCGGGTGCTCGACGTAGGCTGCACGGTGGGCCACAACGCCGTGCCCATCGCACAAGGGTTTCCCGAGGCCGAGGTGATCGGCATCGACACCGCCGCACCTGGCTGCGCTATGGCGCGGCGCGCGCGGCCAGCCTGGGTGTAACCAACATCAAGTTCGTCCAGGCGAGTGGTGAGGACCTCTCACGCTTTCCCGACAACCATTTCGACTGGGTGCAGACGACGATGTTCCTGCACGAGACGTCGGCCTCGGCAATGCCGCGCATTCTCTCCGAATGCCACCGCGTGCTGAAACCGGGCGGGCTCCTGCTCCATGTCGAGCAGCCGCAGTATGGCCCCGATATGCCGCTTTTCGAGCAGTTCCTGCGCGACTGGGACGCCTACAACAACAATGAGCCCTTCTGGTCGGCCATGCACGGCGTGGACCTCAAGGCCGTGATGGAAGAGGCCGGCTTTCCGCTGGACGAGCAGTTCGTGTCCGGTGTGCGGGCAATTCCCGACAAGACGCTGTTCCCTGGTTCGCCCGACGGAGACAAGGAAGACTACGGACGTGCGGCCATCTGGAATGCATACGGGGCCTGGAAGCCGAAGGTTTCCAATGAGATCGCCAAGGAGATTTCGGCATGACGCAGGATCTGGACTGGATCGCACGTTCCGGCGCACGCGCCAAGGGTGGTCGCCCGGCCTTCTTTGACGAGATGGCCCTCGACCGCCTCTACTCGCTGACGCTCTCGCTGACGGCTGAACTCGCCGCCACGCGCGAACGTCTGGATACGGTGGAGCGGTTGCTCGAGCTGGAGGGCTCGATCGATCGCACCAAGATTGAAAGGTATGAGCCGGACCGCAACGCCGGCGAGGAACGGGGAATTGCCATGAGGGCGTATATCGCCCGCGTCATGCGCGGCTTCCAGCAGGAAGTCGAGGCCATGGAGGAAACCGATCCGCCCGTCACCGACTGGGTGGAGAAGCTTTCCCGCCAGGACGCCGCATCGGCTTAGGGGCGGCTCCCCCTTAGACAAGGGGAAAGTCGTGATAGAAGAAGTATTGGTACTGCGCTGGGTGCACATCATCGCCATGGTCTATTGGCTGGGCGGCGAATGGGGTGTTTTTCAGACGAGCTACAACGTGTGCAACCGCAAGCTGTCGATGGACGAGCGCCGCCGCCACATGGAGACGGCCTACCGCATCGACATCCTGGCCCGCACCGGCATCATCTCGCTGCTGCCGCTGGGTCTGCACATGGGGTACATCTATGGCCTCCATCCGTTTGGCGGTGGGTACCTCACCGCGATGTGGATCTTCATCGCACTCTGGCTCGGCCTGTGCTGGAGCGCCTTCATCAAGCGTGAAACCGATGTTGGCGTGAAGCTCACCAAGATCGACGAGAAGATCCGCTGGGTTCTCATCCCGCTGATCTTCGTGGTCGGCATCTCCTCGCTCCTGGGCCATGGTCCGCTCGAAGCGGGTGAGGGCATGCGCTGGTACGCGACGAAGCTGACGCTCTATGGCTTCACCTTGTGCATCGGGCTTGGTCTGCGCTGGATCATGCGCCTGTGGACGGTGCGCTTCCGTCGTCTGGCCGAAGGTCCCAACCCGGCCGAGGAAGCCGCTCTCGAGCGGGAGTTCATGTATGGCCGGATGATGGCCTACGTCTACTGGATAACGATTTCCGGCATCTGCTTCCTGGGTACGGTCAAGCCGTTCTGAGGGGAAAGCCGATGTTCCGATAAAGGAAATCGCAGGAGGAAAGGGCGGTCCCACAGGGATCGCCCTTTTTTCATGGGGAGGAAGGGCTCCCAAAGCCCAAGGAAAAGGGCCCCGGAAGCGTGCACTTCCGAGGCCCTTTTGCATGTCGTGTATCGGAGCGGATCAGGCCGTGCCGACCGCACCCTTGGCGGTGAGAGCGTCGATCTTCTCGGCCGAGTAGCCCAGGCTCTCGAGCACCGAGCGGCTGTCCTGGCCCGCGCCGGGGAGCGTAACCGGAGCGCCCGGGCGCTTGCCGCCCATCTGCAGCGGGATAGTGGGCAGGCGGGTCTGTTCGCCGTTGTCGAGGGTCACGTTCTCAAGGCCGCCTTCGGCAAGCTGGGGATCGTCGAACATGTCCTCGGGCTTGCCGATCGGGGCGAAGGGAAGACCCGTGCCTTCGAGCATGCCGACAACCTCGTCACGGGTCATGCCCAGGAACATCTCGCGCACCTGCGGCAGGATGCGGTCACGCGCCTTCACGCGCTCGTTGTTGGTGCGGATGCTCTCGTCGGCCCAAAGCTCGTCGAGCTGGAAGATCTTGCAGAACTTCTCCCACAGGACATCGCTGACCACGCCGATGAAGACGGGCTCGTCTCGGGTCTCGAAGACGTCGTAGATCGCCCAGGCCGAGATGCGCGCGGGCATCGGGTTGGCCGCCTTTCCGGTGACCGCGAACTGCGCCATGTGCTGGCCCACGAGGTAGATCGTGGTCTCGAACAGGCTGGCGACGACCTTCTGGCCCTTGCCGGTGCGGTGGCGTTCTTCAAGCGCGGCAAGAATGCCGATCACGCCGAACATGCCGCCCGTCACGTCGACGACGCTGGAGCCGGCGCGCAAGGGGCGTCCCGGAGGGCCCGTCATGTAGGCAAGGCCGCCCATCATCTGCGCCACTTCGTCGAGCGCGGTGCGCTCTTCGTAGGGGCCGGGCAGGAAGCCCTTTTCGGAGCAGTAGATGATGCCCGGATTGGTCTCGGCGAGTGTCTCGTAGGAGAGGCCGAGGCGATCAAGCGCGCCGGGGCGGAAGTTCTCGACGAGGACATCGGCCTTGGCGCACAGGTCCTTCGCGACCGCGATGCCTTCCGCGCTCTTGAGGTCGAGGCAGATCGACTTCTTGCCGCGGTTGTACATCGGGAAGTAGCCCGAGCCCGAACCCAGCAGCTTGCGGGTGCGGTCGCCGCCGATGGGCTCGATGCGCACGACATCGGCGCCAAGCCCGGCAAGGATGTGGCCGACCGTGGGGCCCATGACCATGTGGGTGAATTCGATGACCGTGATTCCGGCCAGCGGCGTCGGTGCGCCGCCCTGTTCAGCGCTCATCGCGCAATCCTTTCCTTGTAGTCCAGCATCGGACCTGCATCGGGCGTGAAGCCGTAAAGCGGCTCGCCCGGAAGGGCTTGTGTCAGGATCGACCGCACTTCGAGCAGTTTTTCCAGGTCGATGCCGGTGTCATAGCCCATGGAATTGAGCATGAGAACGAGATCCTCGGTGACGAGGTTGCCCGAGGCACCGGGCGCGTAGGGGCAGCCGCCCAGACCGCCGAGCGAGGAATCGATCGTGGTGATCCCCTCCTCAAGGCCAGCCAGGGCGTTGGCCAGACCCAGGCCGCGCGTGTTGTGGAGGTGCAGGGTGGTGAGCATGTCGTTGCCCACCGCGGCCTTTACCTTGCGCACGAGGCGCTTGACCTGCGCAGGGTCGGCATAGCCGGTGGTGTCGGACAGGCTGAACTCCTGGCCGCCCGCTTCGGCGGCGGCGACAGCAAGGCGCACCACGGTGTCTTCGGGAACCGCACCCTCGATGGTGCAGCCGAACGCGGTCGAGAGACCCACCGCAAAGTGGATGCCGGCATCCTTGGCGATTTCGGCCACTTTCGCGATCTCGGCGAGCATCGCGGGGTGGTCCTTCTTGACGTTGCGGATCGAGTGCGTCTCGCTCAGCGAAAAGGGGATCGACATGCCGTGAACGCCCGCCTTCGCCGCGTTCTCCGCGCCGCGCGCGTTGGGGACGAGAGCCACGACGTTGAGGCCCTCGATGCCCTTGGCGAATTCCACCAGTTCAGCGGTATCGGCCATCTGCGGCAGGAGCTTGGGAGGGACAAAGCTGCCCACCTCGATCTCCTTGACACCGGCGGCGGCCTCGGCCGCGATCCAGGCCTTCTTGGCTTCGAGCGGCATTACCTGCTTGATTGACTGCAGGCCGTCGCGCGGGCCGACTTCGGAAATGAGGATTTCGGTCATGCGGTCTTCTCCAGGTAGACCCAGGGACGCGCCGTGCGGTCGGCGTCGGTCCATGCCTCGATGGCGGGCAGGGCCTTCAATGTGAGGTCGATCACGTCGAGGCCTTCGAGCAGCATCGTGCGCGGCTCGTCCTCGATTGTGAAGCTGTGGGTGGCGTCCCCGGCCGTCACCGTCTGTGCGGGCAGATCGACCGTGATTTCCTGCCAGGCCAGCGCGTCAACGTCGGTCCGGGGCAGGGTGATCGGAAGGACGCCGTTGCGAATGCAGTTGGCGCGGAAGATCGGTGCGAAGCTCTCGGCAATGACGCAGCGGATGCCGTACTCGACGAGCGCCCAGACCGCGTGCTCGCGGCTCGAACCACAGCCGAAGTTGGCGCCGCCCAGGATCACCTGGCCGCCCCTGGCCTCGGGCATGTTGAGCTCGAAGGTCGGATCGGGGGTGCGTGCGGCAACGTCGCTGTAACGCCAGGGTGCGAAGAGGCCCTCGGCCAGGCCGGTGCGTCCGGTGCTCTTCATCTCGCGGCTCGGGATGATCGCGTCGGTATCGACGTTGTCGCGCAGGACCGGCACGGCAACCGAGGTGAGGGTTGTGAAGGGGGTCACTGCGCGCTCTCCTTGGCCAGTTCGCGCGGGTCGGCGATGACACCGGCAACGGCGCTCGCGATCACGGTTTCGGGGCTTGCGATATGGGTGCGGATGCCCGGACCCTGGCGACCCTCGAAGTTGCGGTTGGTCGAACTGATCGTTCGGCTTCCCTCGGGAAAGCGTTCACCACCTGCAAAGAAGCACAGCGAACAGCCGCTGGCGCGCCATTCGAACCCGGCTTCGGTGAAGATCGCGTCCAGCCCCTCGGCTTCGGCGGCGCGCTTGACCGCGGAACTGCCCGGCACGACCATCGCCTTCTTGATGCTAGCGGCGACCTTGCGGCCCTTGACCAGGGCCGCGGCGCGGCGAAGGTCGGAAAGGCGCGCATTGGTGCACGAGCCGACAAAGGCAACGTCGATGGGCGTGCCCAGCATCGCGGTGCCCGGGGCAAGGTCGATGTACTGGTGCGCACGCTCAGGGCCCTGCGGCACCGCGCCGTCGATCGGCATGGAATGCTGCGGGCTGGTGCCCCAGCTGACCATCGGCGCGAGCGAGGCCGCATCGATCACGATTTCGGTGTCGAAGGTGGCGCCCGCGTCGGTCGAGAGCGTCTGCCAGTAAGGATCGTCGAAATTCGTGGGCGCATAGCGGCGTCCGGCAAGGTACTCGAAAGTCTTGGCGTCAGGTGCGATGAACCCGGCCATGGCCGAGAATTCGGTCGCCATGTTGCACAAGGTCATGCGCGCTTCGATGTCGAGCGCTTCCACGGCCTCGCCTGCGAACTCGACCGCATGGCCCGCGCCGCCACCTGCACCGTGCGCGGCAATGAGAGCGAGCGCCATGTCCTTGGCGGTGACGCCCGGGGCAAGCTGGCCGGTGAAGGTGACGCGCATCGTCCGGGGCTTTTCGATGCGCAGGGTGCCGGTCGCCATGGCATGCTCGGCTTCGCTCGAACCGATGCCCCAGGCCAGCGCGCCCAGCGCCCCTTGCGTGCAAGTGTGGCTGTCGGGCGCGACAAGGGTCACACCCGGAAGCACGATGCCGAGTTCGGGCGAAATGACGTGGGTGATGCCCTGGTCAGGATCGTTGACGTCGAACAGGGTGATGCCTGCCGCCTTGGCCGCGGCGCGGGTCTCGGTGATGAAGGCCGAGCCACCTTCCATCAGCGTGCCGTCACCGCGTCCGATGCGGGTGTCGACAATGTGGTCCATCACCGCAAAGACACGGGCCGGATCGCGGACTGGACGGCCCGCCGCGGCCATCGATTTGAGCGCAGCCGCCCCCGTGCGCTCGTGCAGGAACACGCGGTCGATAGCGACAAGTCCGGCACCCGAGGTGCCGGTATCGATCCGGTGTGTTTCCCAGATCTTCTCGAAAAGTGTCTTTGGTCCCGTGGATGTCATCGTTGTTTTTTCGTCAGCCCGTTCGCAAATGGTCGAAGGGCAAGCGTCATGAGCTTGCCTCAGTGACCTGCCTAGACCTGTTCAGGGCGCGGCGTGCAAGTCTACGACCACCTTGCCCGATGAGCGAGCAGACAGGAGACGCTCGACGCCGTCATAGATCCCCTTGATCCCATGCCAGGCCGCGCTGTCGAGGTGCACCTGGAGCTTGCCGTCCTCGTAAAGACGGAAGAGACGCTCGCGCGCCTCGTCCCAATACTGGGTGAGTAGGCCGTTCATGAAACCGCGCACCGAGGCGCTCTTGTAGTAGATCGAATTGGCGATGCGCGGGGCGGTGACGATCTCGGGCTTGCCTTCAAGATCCGAGGCGGCGCCTCCAACGACGAGCCGTCCGTGGTTGGCGAGGTTCGCCAGGAAGGCGTCGTGGATCGGCCCGCTGACGGTATCGACCGCGACGTTGAGCGCGTTGTGGTATTCGCGGCCCAGCACTTGCGCCACGTCCTCGGCCTTGTAGTCGATGACGCGCGCGGCGCCGAGCGACTTCACGAAGGCACACTTCTCCGGGCCTCCGGCAATCCCCACCACATGGCATCCGCGCAGGGCAGCAAGCTGGACAAGGAAATGGCCAAGTCCCCCCGCGGCGGCCGAGATCGCGACCGTCTCGCCGTCCTTCAGTTCGCCGATACGTTCGAGGGCGACCATGGCCGACACGCCCGTCGAGGCAAGCGCGAGGTACTCGCGCGTGACCGCGGGGGCCTTGACGAAGCCGCTTGCGGGCGCGGTGTTCTCTTCGCGGTAGCCTCCCGTGAAACGGACAGAGACCGCCGCATCGCCCACCGCGAAATCGCTGACGCCTTCGCCCACCGCCTCGACCGTCCCGATGGCCTCGACCCCGGTGAAGGTTGGCAGGGCAATCTTGACGTAGTCCACGGCATCGCGCGCAATCTGCGTGTCGAAGATGCCGTTGATGCCGCAAAAACGGTTGCGCACGCGGATTTCTCCGGGCCCGGGCTCCCGGCTCGGCAGTTCGACGATATCGCAGGCTTCGCGGAAGGAGGGCGCGATCCGAGTGAGACGGATCGCGCGGTAGGTCTTCTCGACTTGGGTCATTATTGGGCGATCTTGCCCTGCGGGAAGCCCAGGCCGCCCGGATTGAACAGGCCCTTGGGATCGACCGTGTTCTTCACCGCGTCGAGCACGTCGAGGAAGGCCTCGTCCATGCGGTCCCGGTATGCATAGGAACGGCCGATCTGGAAGTGCCCCGCACCATACTTGCGCGCGATTTCCTTCACCTTCTCGCGCGCGGCGGTGACGATGGCCGTGGCTTCGGGGTGGGCGCCGAGCTGTTTCAGGCGCTTCATGTGATCGGGCTCGACCATCGATTCGTGGATCGGGCGGTACCCCTCGGGCCAGAAGAAGACCGGCTCGATGATGATCGCGTTGGTCGACATCGAGGAGGTCAGGAAGCCATTGAAGATGCCGTGCTTGTCAAAGGTTTCCTGCATCTCGTCAAAGTAGGCGCGGATCTCGGCAAAGGCCTTGGGCGCGGTCGAGAGCGAGAACTGGCCATGGACCGGAATCCAGCTTTCGCCTTCAGGACCCAGGATCGAGTTGGGCGCAGGGAAGGGCATGGCGCGGATGATCTTGGCGATCGAATTCTCGATCTCCACACCGTCGAACTTCGCAGCAATTTCGCGGGCCCGGGCAATGTCGTGGGCGACCGCCTCCTTGCAGCGCCCTTCGGCGGTGATGTGGAGCGGGTACTCTTCCTCGGGGATGAAGTTGCGGCCGCCCATGGCGATCTTGGCTGCGGCCAGCAGGCCCTTGCCCAGTGACTTCTCCTTGGAGATGACCTTGCCCAGCGTCTTCACGTCGCTCGCCATCGACATGCGCTTCATGCGCACCTTGGTGAGGCCGGGGTCGAAGCCACAGCTTTCCGCAGCAAGACCCTCACGGGCCATTTCGCCCAGCGCCTCGAGCATGGCGGGGCCGCTCTTGAACGAGAACGAGGCGGACTGCTCGAAGGCGGGAGTGCGGATGAGGCGCAGGGTGATCTCGGCCTTGAGCCCCAGCGTGCCCGAATCGCCGCAGAAGAGGCCCGCAATGTCCGGGCCGAAGTGGCGGTAGAACGGCGTGTCGCCATCCGGCCCGCGCGCGCCAGTGCGCAGGATACGCCCGTCGGCCAGCACCATGGTCAGCGCAATGACGCTCTCGCTGGTGGTGCCGTAGTGGCCTGCACCGAACATGGCGTTCAGCATCGAGAGACCGCCACCAATGGTGGAGTAGATGCCCGACATCGGCCCCCAGAACGGCGTGCGCAGGCCCTTGTCCTTGAGCGCCTCGTTCAGTTCGCGCCACGAGCACCCGGCCTGCACGGTCACGGTCATGTCCTCGGGGCTGATATTCAGCACCTTGTTCATGCGGGTGGTGTCGATGGTGATCGTGTCACTGGTCGCCGGGATATAGGCTTCGGTATAGCTCATCCCTGCGCCGCGCGGGGCAAGGGCGACCCCGGCCTCGTTTGCGGCGGCGACCACGGCGGCGAGTTCCTCGGTCGTCGCCGGGGCCACGATCAGCATGGCGACGTGATTGGAGGCAATCCAGACGTCTTCACTGAAGAGACGCAAGCGCGCCTCGTCGGAGGTGACGTGGGCCGCGCCGACGATGCCTTCAAGCTTGGCGCGAAGGTCACCCGGACACGGGGCGATGGAAGCAGGAGCGGCCGGAGCGGCGATATCGGACATGGTGTGTTTCCCGTGAGTGAGGCCGCGCGGGAGGCGTGCGGCCGGGGATTACGAAAGAAGCGAGGTAAAGGCGATGCGCATCAGGCCGGTTCGCGGCTCAGCGCGAGCTTGGCCGCGGCCTCTCCGGCAAGGCGACCGAAAGTCACGGCCGTCGCCAGCCCCATGGCCGGGAGATAGCCCCAGTGCGCCGGGCCGGAAACGGACCGCGCGGCGCCGCCACCTGCAAAGAGGTTGGGAAGTTTTGTGCCATCAGGGCGCAGGACCTGCGCGTTGCCATCGATCTGAAGGCCGCCCTGGGTGTGGAAGATCGCGCCCACCACCTTCAGCGCGCGGAAGCGCGGGGCGGGGGGAAGGTCGCCGTCCCAGACGCGGCCGAAGCTGTCGGCCGTGCCCGAGCCTTGTGCAGCGCGTGCCTCGGCCAGCGTTGCCACGAGGTTGTCGACAGGAAGGCCGAGGACCTGGGCGAGTTCTTCTTCGCTGTCTGCGAAGCGCGGGGCGTTGAGCTTGTTGAGCTCGATGATCTCGGGGATGTAGTCGACGTCCTTTTCGATGCGGTCGTCGTAGATCACCCAGACATAATCGCCCGGTTGCTGCAGCACGGGGTGCACCATGCCGGCAATATCGTCGGTCTCGTTGGTGAAGCGCTTGCCCTCGATGTTGACGAGGATGCCGCCGGCAATCGGGACGCCCGGCGGGACCGGCATGCCCTGCGGTTCGGTCAGCATGGCGTACCCCTGGTAGGAGGCCATGTCGCCAAGCGCGGCGCCAACCTTGCCGCCGACCGCGATGCCTGTGCCCTGGCTGCCTTCGTGGCCATTGTTCCGCGCTTCGGCCATTTCGGGCATGTTCGCCGCGACCATCGCATGGTTCGCCGCAAAGCCGCCGCAGGCGAGGATCAGGGTGTCGCAGCCAACCGCTTCGTGCGAACCGTCCGGGCGCGCGATGGTCACGCCGGTGATGCGGCCATCCTCATCGGCGTGGACGTCGACCAGCTTGGCTTCGGTCATGACATCGACGCCGTTGTCGTCCAGGCGGCGGTGAAGCAGGTCTACCATGTCCTGCCCGCCGTGCCCGCGCCAGCCGTGCACGCGGTAGGTGCTGTTGCCGTAGGCGGGGCGAAAGCCCGTATCGAGCTCCCAGGGCATGTCGAGGTCCTCGACCATCCAGTCGACCGTAGGTCCCGCATGATCGGCGATGGCCCGCGCCAGGACCGGGTCGGTCTGCCCCTTGGTCTTGGCCATGATGTCATCGAAATAGGTGTGCGCACTGTCCTCGATGCCCTGTGCGGCCTGGGCCTTGGTGCCCGCCGCGCAGATAAGGCCCTGCGACATGCCGGTAGAGCCCATCGGGCGCTCGTCCTGCTCGATCAGCAGCACCTCGGCCCCGGCCTTCGCGGCGGCAAGAGCGGCAATGCACCCGCAGGCGCCGCCGCCCACCACCAGCACGGGAACGGTGAATTCGAAGGTTTCGCTCATGGTGCGATCACGCCTCCCGTGCGAGTTCTTCGCCGACATCACCCGAGGCGACATCGTCATCCAGAACCGCAGCTTCGTTCTCCTGCTGCACGATGCGCAGGATGCGGGCGATGTATTCCTGGTTCCACATCTGCCGTTCGGCCGAAGCTTCCCGGGTGGGTTCGAAGGCGTCGATCTCGCCATCTTCCAGGATGCCCTTTTCGCGCAGCAAACGCTCGAGCGTGTCGTTGCGCTGGCGGGCCACCGCCAGTTCCTGGGCTACCGCCATGGTGATCGCGAGGACCTTCTCGACCTGGGGCTCGAGGAAATAGGGACGCTTGCCGGCAGGCTTGGCGCCGGCTCCGTTCAGGGCGTCGGAAAAGCTCATGCCACGGCTCCGATCACGTGCCAGGCCGCCTTGCGGCCATAGTCTTCGGTGTCATCTTCTTCCGCATCAGGGAACAGCTCGCGGTCGACCACGCCGTAGACGCCGCCATGGATCAGGCTGTCCTTTGCAAAGCCGGCATCGACCATGGCCTCGTCGAGGTCCATCTCGTGCATGCGCGACCAGAAGGGTTCGTTGTTGTAGAAGGCATCCCAGTCACGCATCGCCTGCTCGAAGAGCGGCATTTCGGGCGCATACTGGGGCTGCTCGACGTGCAGCACGATGCCGCCGGGTTTGAGCAGGCGGCGCGTTTCGCGGAAGATGTTGCGCAGCGCGGTGGTCGAAAGTTCGTGGAGGAACATCGTCGTCTGGATCCAGTCGAAGCTGGCGTCCTCGAAGCGCGACAGGTCCTCGCCGCTCGCCTGCACGAAGGAGACGTTGTCGACGCCCAGCGACTTGGCGCGGGCCAGGCCATAGCGCAGCACAGGCGCACCCAGATCGACGATGGTCATCTCGGCTTCGGGATAGGCCTGCGCCAAGGGCAGGCTGGAGTGGCCGACCGTGCCGCCGATCTCGAGGATCTTCCTGGGTGCAAAATCGGGCAGGTTCTTCTTCACCCAGTTGACCACCGCCATGCCGCCACCGTCGGAGTACTTGCCGAGAAGCCCGCTGGTGGTGACGAACCCGGCGTGGTCGTAGTTCGCGCCGTTGGTGACGTCACCCTCGAAGTACTCGGTGTGGTAGCTGCCGGGCATGCAGTGATGGTCGACCGCCGAGACGTAACGCGGGATCTCCACCGTGGGATCGAGCTGCAGACGCGGATCGCCGTCGGTCAGGTCGGCCGCAATGGCGGCGAGGCGATCGGCCTGGCGCAGCGAGGTCCAGCGTCCGGCCTGCTGGCGCTGCTCCATCGTCATGCGGCGCAGCGCAGACCAGGTCTGGAAGGCCGGGTCCTTGAGCAGCGCCTTGCGCGCTTCGTGGCGATTGGCGAGCGGCCGTCCGTTCTCGGCTTCGAACTTCGGCGCCACGCGGCTGTCGTAAGCCGCCTTCACGCCCGGCACGACGCGCGCGGCCAGGTGCCGGTTCATCTGCGCGAGGAAGTTTACGCGCTCGATCTCGTCGTGGTTGGTCTCGGGAAATACCGCATGGCGACCAATCACCCGGTAGTCGGGCGGGCCGTCATAGGCGGCGCTAGGATCATTTGCAGGTGGAGTTGTACGCGACGTCTTCACGGCCTACCTCATTTGTTATAGCCTTATGCTATATTGTCGTTACAAGAGACGCAAGAGCCGAAGCCGATGGGCCGAGGCGACACGCAAATCCAAGGGGAAACCGGATGATCATCTTCGCCGTATTCAACCTCAAACCCGGCGTTTCGGTGGAGGAATACGAAGCCTGGGCGCGGGAAACCGACCTTCCCACCGCCAACTCCCTCAAGTCCATCGACAGCTTTCGCGTGTACCGTTCGACCTCGGTTCTGGGCTCGGATGAAAAGCCGCCCTTCGGATATATCGAAGTTCTCGACGTCAACGACATGGAGCAGTTCGCCGCCGATGCGCAGAGCGAAATCATGCAGGAGGTCGCAGCGACCTTCCAGGGCATGGTCGATGTCACCTTCGTGATGACCGAGGAGCTGGTGGCATGAGGTTTGCCGGCAAGGTTGCCGTTGTTACCGGCTCGGGCCGCGAGGGTGGTCTGGGCGAAGCGATTGCCCGCCGTCTGTCGGAAGAGGGCGCCAAGGTCGTCATCTCGGACATAGGCGCGTCGCGCGATGCCTCCACGCCCGATGCCATGATCGGCAGCACGGACGAGATGAAGCGCATTGCCGATGCGATGCCGAGCGAGGCGACGACCTTCGCCTGCGACGTGCGCGACCCGGCGCAGGTCGAGGCGCTGGCCGATCATGCAATCGACACCTTCGGCTCGCTCGATATCTGGGTGAACAACGCAGGCATCGGCTACATCATGAAGCCGCTTGTCGACGTGTCGGTGGACGACTGGCGCGCGGTGATCGACGTCAATCTCAACGGCGCCTGGTTCGGCCTTCAGGCTGCGGCCAAGCGCATGATTGCAGCTGGCAAGGGCGGGCGCATCATCAACGTCGCCAGCCAGGCGGCCAAGTCGGGCTTTCCGCACGCACAGGCGTACAGCTCGTCCAAGCACGCACTGGTCGGCTTGGTCCGCTCGGCCTCGATCGAGCTGGGCCCGGAAGGCATCACGGTCAACAACGTGTGCCCCAACCACGTCACAACCGGCCTTGGCAAATGGCAGAACGAGCACTTTGCCGAGGTGCAGGGGATCAGCGTCGAGGAATACCTCAAGCGCATGGCCGCGCGTATCCCGATGGGCCGTCCGGGCCTGCCGCAGGATACCGCCTCGGCCATCGCCTTCCTCTGCTCGGACGAGGCGATCTACATCACCGGGGAGAGCATGAACGTCTCGGGCGGCGAGGAGCCGCACTGAGATGACGACCGGGGCTGAGCACACCGAAAATCCCGCGCACGTCCTCATCGACCACGCGCTGGCACTCGAATGGGAGAACATACCCGTCGAGGCACAGGAGCGGGCGCGCACCTTCCTGCACGACAGCCTGGCCGTGGGCATCGCGGGCCGTAACGCCGCCCATGCCGATGGCGTCTTCGCCCTGGCGCAGAGCTGGGGCGAGGGCGGCGCGGTCTCGGTGCTGGGACGCCCCGGTGTCCGTCTGCCTGCAGCGTCAGCGGCCTTCGTCAATGGCTTCCAGATCCACGGGCAGGAATACGACTGCGTTCATGAACCGGCCGTGCTGCATCCGATGGCGACCGCGCTCGCCGCGCTTCTGGCCGAGGCCGAGCGCGGTGATCCGGTGCGTGGCGAGGACTTTCTCGCGGCGATTGTGGCGGCGGTCGATGTCTCGGTTACCATCGGGATCGCGGCGCCCGATGCGCTCACCTTTTTCCGCCCGGCGACGGCCGGGATCTTCGGCTGCGTGGCGGGTATCGCCCGGATGCGCCGCCTGCCCCGCGCTGAGGCGCTCGATGCCTTCGGTCATGCTTTGGCGCTGACCTCGGGCACGATGCAGGCGCATGTCGAGGGCAAGCCGGCGCTGCCGGTGCAGGTCGCCAATGCGGCGCGCAATGCGCTTGTCGCCGTGGATCTCGCGCGTGTTGGAATGCCCGGCGTGGCCCATCCGCTCGACGGCCCCTTCGGCTATTTCGCGCTGATGGAAAAGCGCGAGGCACTTGCGCCCGCGCTCGCCAAGCTAGGGCAAGGGCACCGCATCACCGAGGTGAGCTGGAAGCCCTTCCCGACCGGACGGGCCGGGCATGGCGGTATCGTTGCCGTGCAGGATCTGATGGCCGGGCAGGGCCTCACCGCCGCCAATCTTGAAAGCCTCGAATACCATGCGCCGCCGCTTATCCATCGTCTTGTCGGGCGCCCGGCCAAGGCGGACATGGAGCCTGGCTACGCACGGCTGTGCATGCAGTACCTTGCGGCCGTGACCTTGCTGCGCGGCAAGGTGGCTCTGGGTGACTTCCAGCGCGCCTCGCTCGATGATCCCGAAGTTCTTGCCCTTGCGCGAAAGATCACGGTGATCGCCAACGACAATCCCGACATGGCCGCTTTTGCGCCAGCACGGGCCCTGGCCCGTACCACCGACGGCCGCACGCTGGTGCAGGATGTCGAGGCGCAGTTCGGCTCGCCCCAATGGCCGCTCTCGCGCGAGCAGCACATGGAGAAGGCGCAAGGCTGCCTCGACTTTGCAGGGCTTGGACACTGCCATGCAGATCTTTCCGCGGCCATCGACGCCTTCGCAGTGGCGCCCGACGCCATGGCCATCCTTCGCGCCACGGGCGTGATGGGCTGAGCCTTCTCTTTCCCTCTATCCCAATGCAGGACACCCGATGACCCTACTCAAATGCGCAACCCTGGTCGTTGCCGACGTGGCCGCATCGAGCGAGCGCTACACCCGTTGGATGGACTACCGCGTCGTCGACGAAGGCGCTGTCCCCGAAGATCTTGCCATCGCCTGGCAGGCCCCGGCCTCGGCCGGACGCCCCTATGCGCTTCTGCAACCAGCCTCGGGCGAGGAGGTGTTCCTGCGCTTCGTGGAAGGTGATCCGGTTGCCTCCTATGCGCCGATCCGCACGTATGGCTGGGCCGCGACCGAGATCTGCGTGAGCGACGTCATGGCGGTGAACGCCCGTATGGAGGAGAGCCCCTTCGAGATCATCGGGCCGCCCAAGGACCTCGACGGCTTTGCCACGGTCAAGCCGATGCAGGTCAAGGGCGATGACCAGGAAATCGTCTACCTGACGCAGATCCTGCAGCCGGGCGAGGAAAATGGCCTTCCGCAGCCAACCTCGCTGGTCGACCGCCCCTTCATCATGGTGCTCGCCAGCCACGATCTGCCGGCCAGCGTGAAGTGGGTGGAGGACGTGCTGGGCCTTCCCGTGATTGATCCGGTGCCGATCCGCTATTCCATGATCAACAAGGCCTTCGACCTCGATCCCGAGACCAAGACGGCCATCGTGACCGCACGCGGCGCAGGCCAGACCTTCCTTGAGATCGACCAGTACCCGGCCGAGGCGACCGTGCGCGAAAAGCACGAGGGCGACCTTCCGCCTGGCGTTGCCATCACGACCATGCTGCACCCCGACTTCGCGCGCCTGGAAGGCCACTGGGCAAGCGCGCCTGTGGTGCGTGAAGGCCCGCTCTATGCAGGTCAGCGGACGGGCATTCTGCTGACACCCGAAGGCGCGCTTCTCGAAGTGATCGAAGGGGGCGCGATCTGAGATGGACCACACCCTTGCACTCCTCACCCTGCTGCATCTGCTGATCCCGATCTACTGGCTGGGCGGTGACCTTGGCGCGTTCTATTCCTCGCGCTTTCTTGTCGATGCCAAGCGGACCGTGCCCGAGCGCCTGCTCGCGCTGCATATCCTCAACAACATCGACATGGCCCCGCGCACGGCGCTGATCCTCGCCTTTCCAACCGGCTTCACGCTGTCCGTGATGAAGGGCTGGCTCGCCGTGTCTGGTCTGGCAGTGACCGGCGTGTGGGTGGCAGGGCTGGCCTGGCTCGCGCTCGCCTGGGCGGTCCACATCCTCCATGGACCTGCGGGCAAGACCTACAAGCAGATCGATCTTGCCATCCGCTACATCGTCCTCGCCGCACTCATCGCCACAGGTGTCGCCGGTCTTGCAGGCGTTCTGGCACTACCGCTCTTCATCGCGCTCAAGTTGCTGGTGCTGGCCTTCTGCATCTTCATCGGCCTGCTCGTGCGGCGCCAGCTCGTGCCGTTGATCCCGGCGATCGTCGATCTCGCAAAGAACGGCGCAAGCCCTGAGGGCGACAAGACCATCGCAGGGGTTCTGGCCGTCACGCAGCCCACCGTGATGACGCTCTGGGCCGCCGTCCTCATCGCCTCGTTCCTCGGCATCGCCACCCCGCTGTGAGGGCGCGCCGAGTTTTCCCTGATCCCACCGATCCATCTTCCAAGAACACAGGAGCCGATTTTGCAGAAGCATCGCACCATCACCGGCAAGATCCAGTACACCTCGCGCAAGGAAGGTCGTGAAGGGGCCGACCGTGGCCGCGAAACCTTCATGTGGACCCACCATTCCGACGGCAAGAAGACGCTGCGCGCGCACTGCGAGATCGATGAGCCCAATCCCACGGTCATGCGCGACATTACCTATAGCCTCGACGAGAATGATCGTCCGATGGACTGCCTCGTGCGCCTCACGGTCGGTGACGAGTTCATGGGGGCGGGTCTCTTCATCATCGGCGAGGACACCATCGAGTGCGAAAGCTACGGCCCCTCGATCGGGCGTGTCTCGCAGTCCAGGAAGATCGGCGGCGCATTCGACGGCTTCGGTACGCACCCCATCGTTGCGGACGCTTACATCACCCGCAAGATCGACCGCTCGAAGGGCTTTCACAGCCGTCCGTTCCGCTGCTTCCTGCCGTCGCCCGACCACCGCGGTGCGACGCCGCCGCTGATCGCCGAGACGACGCTTCAGCTCGGCTATGTCGGCGACGAGACGGTGACCGTGCCCGCAGGTACGTTCGCATGCCACAAGTTCCAGTTCACCGACGAGGACGGCGACATGGTCGGCGTTTCGGGCGAAGCGCACCCGCCGTATGAGATGTGGGTGACGGCCGATGAGGATGCAATCTTCGTCCAGGGCGGCGTCGGCGGCTACATGCAGACCTGGTACGAGCTGGTCGAACTCGAACGCTGAGCGCGCGTCCAATCCGTTCCGGCGCGCGAGGTCTCAGGGGACAGCGTGCCGGGACGGGTTGACTAAGCCCCTGACGAGCGCGAAATTTGCGGTTTACGCTGCGTCGCTTCCGCACGAGTTCGTGCCGGGGTGAGGGGGCCTTGCACAGGGGCAAGTCAGAACGTGCTTGATCGCGAAGGGGCAGTTCCCCTCTATCACCAGATCTACCTCTTCTTGCGCGACGAGATCCTCTCGGGCCAGCGCCCCTTCGGCAGCGCCATGCCCACCGAGCAGGAACTGGCCGAGACGTACGATGTCTCGCGCATCACCGCGCGCCGTGTCCTCAACGACCTTGCCGAGCAGAACTACGTTGAGCGCAAGCGGCGGGTCGGCACGCGGGTCATCTTCAAGTCGCCGTCCAAGCCCATCGAGGCGAATATCGATCAGGCCTACGATTCTCTCCTCGCCTTCGGCGGCGGGACGGACGTCAAGGTGCTCAGCGTCGAGGAAGTTGCCGCGCCCCCGCGTGCCGCGGCGAGTCTGGGGCTCGAGGCAGGCGATCCCGTCATCCGCTCGGTGCGCCTGCGCGAGATGGAAGGTGTCGCGATTGGCTGGATCGTCAGCTATGTCCCGGTCGAACTGGCGCCTTACGTTACCACGGAAACTTTGGCCTCGGCGCCCATCCTGCGGCTTCTCGAGGATGTCGGGGTCAAGCTGAAATACGCGACGCAGACCATCAACGCGGTCCTGGCATTTGGTGAGATGGTCGACGCCATGGGAGCCGAACTCAACTCGCCGATCCTGCGTATCACGCGTGTGTCCTACGACGCGAACGACCGGCCCTTCATGCTGACCTATGCGCACTACCGCGCGGATCGCTTCCACATCCGCATGGACCTGAACGGCCCCGGCACCCAGTAGGATGGGGCACCGGAGCCGTCGCAGGTTCCATTTCGGTGATGCGTCAGGTCAGGAGACCTTGACCAGCACCTTGCCCTGATGTCCGCCGGACTTCAGGTATTCCAGAGCCTCTGCCATGTCCTCGAAGGCGAAGGTCTTGTCGACGACCGGCGCAAATCCGTTTGCGTCCATCGCGCGCAGCAGGTTCACCAGCATCCCGCGGCTGCCCGAGGCGATGCCCTTGATGACAAGGTTCTTGCCGATGATCGCACCGTAGTTGGGGAGCGGGCCATCGGCGCTGCCGACACCGATCAGCACGACGCGTGCGTTGCAGGCTGCCGCGTTGATCGACTGGGGCAGGGTGTGCTGGCCGCCGGTCTCGGCGATGATGTCCGCGCCCCGTCCGCCGGTCTGCCTGAGCAGTTCGCCCGCCCAGTCGGCGTGGGTGCGGTAGTTCACCGTGTAGTCGGCGCCCATCTTGCGCGCCTCATCGAGTTTCTCATCGCTCGACGAGGTGATCGCGACGAAAGCGCCGTTGGCCTTGGCGATCTGCAGCGCGGCCATCGAGACCCCGCCGGTGCCGAGCGCCAGGACAAGATCGCCCGCCTTGACCTCGCCGATTACCGACACCGCATGCCAGGCTGTCAGCGTGGCGGCGGCGAGCGGGGCGGCGGCTTCATCGGTGAGGCCCTCAGGGACCTTGACGAGGGCGCCTGCGGGCACCTTGATGTATTCGGCCGCCCAGCCATCGGTGAAGGTGCCCAGGTCCTTGCCGAAGTAGCTCATGTCGAACGGGCCATCGTGCCAGGCGACGAAGTGCGGGCACACCGCGCGGTCGCCCACGGCAACCTGCGTGACACCGTCACCGACCGAGACGACTTCGCCCAGCCCCTCGGCAAGGGGGATGCGGTCTTCAGCCTTCTTCGCGCCGTAGCGGCCTTCCAGGATCTGGATGTCGCGGTTGTTGAGGCAGGCAAGGCGCACCTTGAGCACGGCCTCGCCCGGTCCTGCGACCGGGTCGGGGCGCTCGGTGAGCGTCAGCGAGGAGATACCTTCCTGCGTTCCAAGGACGTAAGCTTTCACATCTGGCTCCTGAACTGGTCGAGAATGTCGCAGCCCCGCGCGAACCACGTGCCTTCACGCGCCTTGAGATCGCCCAGCAGCTTCTCGAAGGCGTCCATGCGGTAGGGGAGGCCGATGATGTAGGGCGTGAGGTGCATGGGCAGCATGCGCCCGCCATGGACCTTGGCCTCGGCGCTCAGCCAGTCGTGCGCGTCGAGCATCTGCTGCGCGTAGCTGTCGGCCGACTGCTGCTGCACGTTGATGATCTGGCGGTCCGACAGTTCATGGTTGAGCGGGATGTTAACGACGCCGTTGGTGAAGGCGTAGGGAAGCTCGTCGTTGACCCAGTCGCAGCAGTATTCGATGCCCGCGTCCTTGAGCAGATCCATCGTCGCAAAGCTCTGCTGGCGGGCGATCGAATGCCACCCGCGCGGCTTGACCCCGGCGACGTCGGAGAGGATCGCGATGCTTTCGGTGATGAGCTTGCGCTCATCCTCGACGGGCAGCGTGGAGGCAATCGTGCCGTTCATGTCGGTCGAGTGGGCGATGATCTCGTGGCCCGCATCGACGATGTCGCGGATGACGCTGGGATAGCGCTGCGCAATTGCCGCGTTGGCCGCGACCGAGACCTTCACGTCCGCCTTCGCAAAGGCGTCGAGCAGGCGGTAGAAGCCCACCCGCGTGCCGTATTCGCGCGAGGTGTAGTGGCGGTAGTCGGGATAGGCCGTCTGCATGTGGCCCGGCGCCTTGAAGGGCGTGCTTTCCGGCGTGATCGGGAACCATTCCAGGCTCACCACCATCCAGGTTGCGACGCTCTTCCCCTCGGGCCAGGCAAGGGGCTTGCGCTCCTCCATGACCGAATAGGGGAACAGGTCGTGGTCGTAGCCAAGGCCGCGCTTGGAGTATTCGAGGTATTCGGGATCGAGGCTCATCTTACGCCTCCTTCGTGTGAATTGCGCGCCAGGCATCGGCAATGTCGCCCGAGCGCGTGATCCACGCGCGTCCACCGTCTCCGGCATCTGCGGCAATGTGCTTCAGGACGTCCTCGAAGGGACCGATGCGGTGGGGCTGGCCGATGAGATACGAGTGGAGCGGAATGCACATGACCGTGCCCGAAGGCTCGGCGGCAAGGCGCTCGTACTGGCGGATCAGCGTGTCGGCGTATTCGCGCGGGCTCATGTTGTAGACGAAGAAACCGTAGTGGTCGTTGACCTCGAGGCTGTAGGGCATCGAGATCAGGTCGCCGGTCTTCGTCTTCACGCGCTGGGGCTGGTCGTCGTGGTAGAGGTCGCAGGTATAGTCGAGACCGTACTCGGCGATCAGATCCAGCGTGCGCGGGGTGTGGGTAAGGGCGGGCGCCAGCCATCCGCGGATCGTCTGGCCGGTCGCATCGCGCACGGTCTTGATTGAATCCTCGATGATCGCGCGTTCCTGCGCCTCGTCCATCCCGTAGGAATAGCGGGTGTTGTAGATGCCGTGGCTGAAGAATTCCCAGCCCCGCTGGTTCGCGTCCTCGACCACGTTGGGGTGGTGCTGGCACAGCGCAACCGACAGGCTGACCGAGCCCGGAAAACCGTGCTTGGACATGACTTCGGCCATGCGCCAGTGGCTGACGCGGTTGGCGTGGTCGCGTTGCGACTGGCGCACAACGTCGGGGTGCGGCATCGCCCAGGACTTGCGGTGCGGGTTGGCCGGCGGGTCGATCTCGTAGAACTCGAGGTTCGGCGAGATCCAGACCGCGACCTTCTTGTCGCCCGGCCAAGAGAACGGCTCGCGCCCGCGATAGGGCGCGAAGTCGTAGAGGCCGGGGTCCTTTTCGCCCTCGTTCATTACCGCGCCTCCAGCCAGTCGATCACCGTCTGCACCGGCTCGACATCGGCGTACTTGAGGTGCAGGTCGGTGAGATTGGCGAAGTGGTAGCTCTCGTGCTTGTCCGCGCAGGTCTCGATCGGGACGATGGTGCGGTAGCCACGGCTGAGGCTGTCGACGGCGGTGGCGCGGATGCAGCCCGAGGTCGAACCGCCGGTGACGATGACCGTGTCGACCTTGTGCCAGACGAGCAGGCTCTGCAGCGGCGTCTCGAAGAAGGCCGAGGGCATGCGCTTGGTGTAGATCATGTCGGCCGGATCGATCTCGCAGCGATCATCGAACGCGTGACGGCGCGACTCGTACTTGATGTTCTGCAGCGAGTCCGGAGTGTCGGTGCGCGTGCCCCAGACACCGGCGTCGCTCGCGTCCTCGGCGTAGGCGACGTGGGTCCAGATCACCGGCATGCCCTTTTCGCGGGCAAGGCGCGAGATCGTGTTGGTGTACTCGATCTGGCGCGGGTCGGTCTCATACGCCGTCTTGAACTCGTCGATACGGGTATAGGCGTTCTGGAAGTCCACGTTCACGATCGCCAGCTTCTCGCCGAAGCCGAACTTCGCGCGGGTGGGGTTGGCGATGACTTCCTCGAAGATCTGGCGGGCGGTCTTGCCGTCGCTGACCATCTTGGTGCCGACGATGCTCATCTGGATCTTACCTCTTTCGCAACTTGTGGGGGCTCCCGCTTCGCAAGGAAGCGCAGCGCGCGGCGACGACAATGCGCCGATGGGGGAGACCTATCCGACTAAAAGATATAGTTCTAGGTCATATTCGCGCTACCGTGGCGCAATGTCGATGGTTTGCCGGGCGATGGGGAAAGCCGGAGCAATTCATCCGCCCTGCGGATAGCGCCACAAGCACCCTGTTTCCAAAACCCTGAGTGAAGGGGATCACTGCACCCAAGCGAAACCGAAACAAGGGAGTATATCCAAATGGCCGCATGGCTCATCGTCACCGCCCGCGTCCCCGACCGCGATGCCTTCATGGCCTCTGGCTATCCGCAGGCGGCCGCCAAGATCCAGGCGCAGTACGGCGGTGAATACATCATCCGCGGCCCTGGCGGGACCGTGCTCGAAGGGCCGGGCGAAGATGGCGCGTCCGTCGTGGTGACCCAGTGGAAGGACCGCGAGGCCGCGCTCGCCTTCTGGAACTCGCCCGAATACGCCGAAGCCAAGAAGCTGCGTGAAGGGCTGGCTGAGATTTCGGTCACGCTCGTCGGCGCCTGATCGGGTCAGAATGCAGGGCAGAGGCCGCACCTGCGTGCGGTCCTGTCCGGGAGGGGGAAGATACGCATGAGGGCAGGTCGTGTGCGGCAGGGGGCTGCAGCGCTTAGTATCCTGGGTACCGTGATGGGCGGCGGTGGAATGGCCGGGGCCAAACCCGTACAGCCGCGCCAAGCAGGCGAGGTATTCACCGACTGCGCGCAAGGCTGTCCGCAGATGGTCGCGATCGCCCCGGGACGTTTCCGGATGGGGGCCGATGCTGGCGAGGAAGGTCGTCCCGAAGGTCCGGTCCGTGAAATCGCGCTTGCGCGTCCCTACGCGCTCGGCCGGTTCGAGGTGTCCAACCAGGAATATACCCTGTTCGTGGATGAGACGGGACATATCCCTTCGACCGATTGCCGCTCGCTCGATGCCGAGCGCGGGACCGTGGCCAAGACGCCCACGGCCGATTTTCGAGACCCGGGCCTTGGCGCCGGTGATGGAGCCCCGCAGATGCCGGTCGTATGCATCTCCTGGAACGATGCGCAGGCCTATCTCTCCTGGCTGAGCGCGCGAACCGGCGCGCATTACCGCCTGCCGAGCGAGGCCGAATGGGAATATGCCGCCCGCGCCGGATCGCAGGACGACTACCCCTGGGGCACCAGCGCCGACGACGGCTGCCGTCAGGCCAACATGCTTGACGAAGACGGTGCCGCCAGTGGCATGATCCCTGTCTTCGGAGGCCAAGCCGATGGCGATACCACCGCTTTGCCCCATGCCGCCTGCCACGATGGGCACGCCGGGGCCGCCCCTGTGGGCAGCTACGCGCCCAACGCCTTCGGGCTCCACGACATGATCGGCAATGTCTGGGAGTGGACCGAGGATTGCTACGCGGCGCCCTATCCCAGCGCGGTGCCCCGCGATGGTCGGCCTTACGTGGATGCCGCGGAATGCCCCTTGCGCGCGGTGCGTGGTGGCAGCTGGATCAGCACGCCTTTCCGCAACCGCGTGTCCTGGCGGGGACGTGATCCGGTGGATCAGGTCACCTGGATCTTTGGCCTGCGCGTGGCGCGCGATATCGAGGGAGACATCCAGTGACGGCCATGCCCGCCATTTTCAATCTGTCGCGTAGGGGCTTTGCGGGGGCGCTTGGCCTTGCTGCTGCCAGCTTCGTGCTGGGCATCCCGCGGGAAGGGCGCGCTGCCGAGGCAGAAGACGCCCCTGACGCGGCCCGTTTCGGGGCGATGCTGACCATCGATGGGGCGGGTCTCGTCCGGCTGATCGTGCCGTCCTCCGAACTGGGCCAGGGCACGCAGGAAGCGCTCGCCCGCATGGTGGCCGAGGAACTGGAATGCGACTGGGCGGCTCTCGAAGTGGAGTTTCCCTGGGCCGATCCGGCGTTTGCCAATCCTTTTTCGCGCAAGCAGATGACCGCCAACAGCACCTCGGTCATGGGCTACTACACCGCGATGCGGACCCTGGGCGCAGCGACCCGGATGATGCTCACGCGCGCCGCCGCGCAGCGCCTGGGCGCCGACGAAGGCGAACTCGTCGTATCGGGCGGTACGATTTCCCATTCCGCGAGCGGCCGCTCGCTGGGCTTTGGCGAAGTCGCGCGTGCCGCCTCGGCGCTGCCGGTCCCGACCGAAGTTCCTCTCAAGCCGGTTTCCGAGTTCCGGATCATCGGCTCTGCGAGCGTGCGCAAGGATCTTCTGCCCAAGGTCAACGGAAGCGCGGAGTTCGGCATCGACGTGCGCGAGGAGGGCATGCTTGTCGGCGTTCCCGTGCTCGCCCCGCATCCGCACGCGACTTTCGATCTTGCCGGGCTCGATGATGCCAGGGCTCGTCCGGGCGTGCGCGCCGTGGTGCCGGTCACCGGAGGCGTTGTGGTCGTTGCCGACCGTTTCTGGAGGGCAAAGAGCGCGGCCGAGGCCATTACTCTGACGGTCACGTCATCCCCCATTGCCGGGCTCGACGATGACACCATACGATCGCGCCTGCGCGAGGCCTTTACCACGATAGAACCTCGGGTCTTTCCCGAGATCGAGAAAGGCAGCGGCTTCCCGGGCCGTCCGATCATGCCGGACAAGCCCGCGGTCGACGCCGCGTTTGCCCAGGCCGACCGCGAGCTCGAAGCCGAGTACGAGGTGCCGTTCCTGGCGCACGCGACGCTCGAGCCGATCTGCTGCGCCGCGCGGATGGACGCCACCAGCCTCTTCGTGCGCGGCCCGCTCCAGGACCCGGAAAGCGCCCGCATTCTGGGCGCAAAGCTCTCGGGCTTGCCGCTTCAGGACGTGCGGGTCGAACTAACTTATGTGGGCGGCGGTTTTGGCCGCAAGTGGGGGACCGACTTCGTCGGCGTTGCCATCGAGGCCGCCAAAGGCGTTCCAGGCCAGTTGATCAAGACGATCTGGCCTCGCGAGCAGGACATGGCCTTCGACCAGTACCGCCCGGCCTTCGTTGCCCGCTCACGGGCGGCCCTGGCGAAGGACGGGCGCGTTGCAGCCCTGAAATCCGCGGTCGCCGGACAGTCGATCATGGCCTACCACGGCCGCGGCGATATCCTGGGCGACATGGCCGACCCGATGAGCGCGGGCAAGCTGGTCTATGAGGCCTATGCAGAGCCTTTGCGCTACGCGGAAAGCCACCGCGTCGACATGGGCGTACCGGTCGGCTTCTGGCGTTCGGTCTCGCTCTCGCAAAACAGCTTCTTCATGGAGAGCTTCATTGACGAGATCGCGCAGGAAACCGGGCAGGACCCGCTGCAGCTGCGTCTGCGTCTTCTGGATGGGCATCCGCGCATTACGCCTGTCCTCACCCGCGCGGCCGAAATGATCGGCCTTGATGCGCCACGGCCGGAGGGTACCGGACGCGGGATCGCTGTTGCCTACACCGAAGCCAATTTCTGCGCGGTGGGCATCGAGGTGGCGCTTTCAGGTGAGAACCTCAGCCTCACGCGAATTGCCTGCGCGTGCGACTGCGGGCTTATGATCGATCCGGTCAGCGTGGAAGGACAGGTTAGCGGCGGTATTGTCTTCGGCCTCCAGGCCGCCCTGTGGGGCGAGGTCCACTTTGCCGACGGCGCGCCTACGGCGCAGAACTTCTCCGACTATCGCCTGCCCATGATGATGGACGTGCCCCCGATCGAGGTCGCGCTCATGCCTGGCAGTGACCAGCCCGGGAATGTCGGTGAGGCTTCGACCCCCGCCGTCGCGCCCGCGCTTGCCAACGCCATTGTCGATGCTGGAGGACCGCGCATCCGCGCGCTCCCCATCTCCCGCACACTCTCGATCTGAAGGACGCTCTCACGATGAAGAACCTGCTCGTAAATGGCGCTCGGCGGACGGTCGAGGTGGAAGAGGACACACCGCTGCTCTGGGTGCTGCGCGAGGATCTCGATCTACCCGGCACCAAGTATGGCTGCGGCATCGGCATGTGCGGGGCCTGCACCGTTCATGTCGACGGAATGGCCGTGCGCAGCTGCCAGATGCCGCTTGCCGCCGTGGAGGAGGGGCAAGCCATCTCCACCATCGAGTCCCTCTCGGGACCGGACGAAGAGGACGCCCTGCACCCGCTCCAGCAGGCCTGGCTCGAGGAGCAGGTGCCCCAGTGCGGCTATTGCCAGAGCGGCATGATCATGGCCGCCGCCGCGTTCCTGGCCGAAACGCCCGAGCCTGACGCCGAGACAGTCCGGGCGAGCATCACCAATCTGTGCCGCTGTGGCACCTATCCGCGCATTGAGCGGGCCATCCTCAAGGCGGCAGAGGCCATGCGCGCACCTTGATCTGGGACATGGCGTAAGCCGTCGGCCTGTGCCATCTCCGGGGCATGGATACTTGCAAAGCCGAAAGCCCCCGCGATCCGCAGGCCCGCGTGCTTGCGTTCCTGGCCGATCCTGCAACGCATGGCGAGCCGGTGGAGCGCGTGGATACGCACGGGGCCAGCGTCTTCCTCGTTTCCGACAGGGCCTACAAGCTCAAGCGTGCCGTGCGCTTCTCCTACCTCGATTTTTCGAGCCTGGACAAGCGCCACGCCGTATGCCTGCGCGAACTGGAGTTGAACCGCCGTACCGCGCCGGGCCTCTACCTCGACGTCCTGCCGATCGTGGAGCGCGCCGACGCAAGCCTGGCATTCGGGACAGCCTCGCAAAGTGGTCCCGAAGTTCTCGATTGGGTCGTCGTCATGCGTCGCTTCCAGGATCGCGATCTGCTCGCGACGATGGCGAGGGAAGGGCGGCTCAAGCCCCTGATGGTTCGCGACCTTGCCGACACCATCGCCCATTTTCATCAGCACGACGCCCATTCCGTACAGGACGACGGCGTGACCCGTGTGCGCCGGGTGATCGAAGGCAATCGGCAGAGCATGGCGGCTACAGGCACCGAAATTCTCGATCCTGAGGCGTGCCAGGCCTTGCTGGAAGAGAGCCTCGCCGAACTGGAACGCGTAAGCCCGCTCCTGCAGGCCCGCGCGGCCAAAGGTTGGGTACGGCATGGGCACGGGGACCTCCATCTTGGCAACATCTGCATGTGGGAAGGGCGCCCGACACCGTTCGACTGCCTTGAATTCAATGATGAATTCGCGATCAGTGACGTGCTTTACGATCTTGCCTTCGCAGTCATGGACCTCTGGCATCGTGGCCATCACGACCTCGCCTCACTGCTGACCAATCGCTATCTCGACCGGGTGGACATGGAAGCGGATGCGCCGGCCTTGTTCCCCTTGTTTCTTTCGATGCGCGCGGCCGTTCGTGCGCATGTGCTTGCAACACAGGCAACGCAGACGCGTGACGAGGAGAGGGGGCTTGCGCTTCAGCAAGAGGCCCGGAGCTACCTGGAGGCAGCTCGGGACTTCCTGATCCCGTCACCGGCGCGCCTTGTTACGGTGGGTGGCTTCTCGGGTACGGGAAAGTCCACGCTCGCGGCGCACCTTGCTCCGGAATTGGGAACCGTGCCCGGCGCGCGCTGGCTGCGCACGGATGTCCTGCGCAAGAAATTGGCCGGTGCCGCGCCTGAGACCCGTCTGCCAGAAACGGCTTACAGCCGGGCAAATTCCGACGCCGTCTATGTCCGGCTTCTGACCCTGGCCGAGCAGACCTTGCAGGCCGGAAGCAGCGTCATCCTGGATGGTGTCTTCGCGCGCGCAAGTGAGCGCCAGGCCTTGGCGGAACTCGCGGACAAGGTCGGTGTGCCATTCGATGGACTGTGGCTCGAGGCACCACGAGAGGTCCTTCGCCATCGGATCGAAGGACGGGTCAACGACGCTTCGGACGCGGATGTCGAGGTGCTCGACCGCCAACTCCAGATGGATCCGGGCGATCTCACAGACTGGCATTGCGTTCGCGCCGAAGGATCGCCGCAGGATGTCGCAGATTCCGCGCGAAGGGCTCTCTGATCATGATGCGCACTGAGAGAGATAATATATATTATGTTAAAATATTCTGGCGGGGCGAAGCTGGATTTCGGGAAAATGACCTGCGATCACGCCCCGGTACCAAATACCTGAATCACCAGAACCAGCCCAACGATCAGGACGGCCCAGATCAGCGCCAGACGGATGAAGCGTGCTGGCCCCAATTCCCGAAGCCCCGAGTGCTGACTGACAAGCAGCAGACAGCACCCGATGGCCACGATGGACGTCAGAGTCGCCATCAGGTTCACGGCACGATCACCATCCCGTCGTAAGCGACTTCGACACCTTCGGGCACTTCACCCGAAAGCGTGGCGTAATCCATGCTCTTGTCGAGATGCGTCAGGACAGTGCGACCGACACCGGCCCGCTCAGCCAATTCGAGCGACATGCTTAGATGCGCATGGGTCGGATGGGGATCGCGCCGCAGGCAGTCCACGACAAGAAGATCGGCGTCTTCACAAAGGTCCACCATGTCCCTCGTAATTTCACTGAAGTCTGTCATGTAACACACGGATTTTCCGTCACAATCGAACCGGAAACCCGTCGACTGTGCTGGGCCGTGCGGCATTTGTGTGTGTTCGACACGGTAGCCTTCGCACAGCCTCAGGTTGTCCAGGTTTTCCAATGAGACGAGCGTTGGATACCCGAACTGGCCCGCAAAGACGTACCCGAAGCGCTGGCGCAGGCGGCGCACGGTTTCGGAGGCCGCGAAGCCGGAAATCGGACCGGCACGGCCATAGCGCAGCGGGCGAAGGTCATCGATGCCGTGGCAATGATCGGCGTGATCGTGGGTCCAGAAGACCGCATCGAGGCGATGCACGTCATTGGCCAGAAGCTGCGCACGCAGATCGGTGGGGGTGTCTACCAGAATGCGCTTGCCCGCATCGCTCTCGAGCAGGATCGCAACACGGGTGCGGCGGTTCTTCGGTTCCTTGGGGTCGCAATGCCCCCAGTCGGCGCCAAACTCACCGCCCAGACGCGGAACGCCCGTGGATGTGCCGCAACCAAGAATTGTGACCTTCATGCGCCCTGCTCCACCGGGCTTGCCTTGGTGAACAGGGCAAAGAAGTTGCGCGTGGTGTTTGCGCCGAGTTCCTCAAGGCTCTCGCCGCGAAGATCCGCGACGAAACGCGCGGTGTCCGCCGTGAAGGCCGGCTCGCACTTGCGGCCCCGGTGCGGGATAGGCGCCAGGAACGGGGAATCCGTTTCCACCAGCAGACGATCGGACGGCACATCCTTCGCAAAGGCCTGGAGGTCCTTGGCGTTCTTGAACGTCACGATGCCCGACAGGCTGATCGTGAGACCAAGATCAAGAACGGTTAGGCCGAACTCGGCGCTGGCCGTGAAGCAATGGATCAGCGCCGGAAACGCGCCCTTGTCCATCTCCTCGCGGAGGATACGGGCGGTGTCCTCTTCGGCATCGCGGGTGTGGATGATGATCGGCAGGCCCGTCTCACGCGCCACACCGATGTGGGTGCGGAACAGGTCCTGCTGCACCTCCCGGTCCGACTTGTCGTAATAGTAGTCGAGCCCGGTTTCACCGATCGCGATTACCCGCGGATGGGCCGCAGCTTCCAGCAGCGCGGCAGCGCCGAGGTCGGCGTGGGCGTCGGCTTCATGCGGGTGGATGCCGACGGACGCCCAGACATCGGGCTCGCGCTCGGCCGTTGCGACCACCTTCTCCCACTCGCTGCGGCGGGTGGAAATGTTGAGGAAGCCCTTGATGCCGGCCGCACGGGCGCGGTCGAGAACACCGTTCTGGTCCTCGACCACGCCTTCGTATTCGAGATGGCAGTGGGAATCGATGAGCATCAGGCCGCGTCACCTTCGGCCTGATCGTCGGCCAGTTCAAGACGCGGGAACACACCCTGCGGCTTTTCGACGGCATAGTCGGACGCGGCCAGAACCGCGAACCAGTCGCTCTTCTCCAACGCCTCATAGCCGCGGGCATCGGCGGCGACGCCCATCTGGTCGAGCAGCGCATCGATGGCGCTGGGAACCACCGGACGAACCGCGATGGCCAGATCGCGCACCACCTGGAAGAGTGTCATCAGGACAGCCTCCATACGCGCCGGATCGGTCTTGCGCAGGGCCCAGGGCGCCTGTTCGTCGACATACTGGTTGCAGGCGAAGACCGCCTTCATCCAGGCATCAAGACCATCGCTGAAGGCGAGATCCATGAACGCCTTGCGCATGTTGGAAATGCCCGAGGCAACCGCTTCGAAAAGCGCCACGTCCGCGTCAGATTTCTCCAAATCGGACTTAATTTCGCCGCCCATATTCTTGAAAATCATGGACAAGCTGCGCTGAGCCAGGTTGCCGAAGCTGTTGGCAAGCTCGGCGTTGCAGCGCGTGACAATGGCTTCGGGCGACCACGAGCCGTCCTGGCCGAAGGCCACTTCGCGCAGGAAGAAATAGCGCAACGTATCGACACCGAAGGTCTCGGCGAGCGCGATGGGATCGGTCACGTTGCCGACCGACTTCGATTCCTTCTGGCCGCGGTTCAAGAGGAAGCCGTGGCCGAAGACCTGCTGCGGCACGGGTACGTCCGCGCTCATCAGGAAGGCGGGCCAATAGACCGTGTGGAAACGCACAATGTCCTTGCCGATAAGGTGCAGGCTCGCGGGCCAGTAGCGGGCGTAGTCGCCTTCCTCGTTCGGGAAACCCAGGCCGGTCAGGTAGTTGGTCAGGGCATCGACCCAGACGTACATGACGTGGTTGTCCGAGCCGGGGACCTTCACACCCCAATCGAAACTGGTGCGGGAGATCGAGAGGTCGCGAAGGCCACCTTCCACGAAGCGGGTGATCTCGTTGCGGCGGCTTTCCGGTCGGATGAAGTCGCCGCTGTTGTAGAGCTCGAGCAGCTTGTCCTGGTACCTGGACAGGCGGAAGAACCACGATTCCTCGACGGTCCACTCCACCGGCGTGCCCTGCGGAGAGAGCTTGGCGCCCCCTTCCCCTTCGACGAGCTCACTTTCGTCGTAATAGGCCTCGTCGCGGACCGAGTACCAGCCCTCGTAACGGTCGAGATAGAGGTCGCCCTTGGCTTCCATCCGGCGCCACAGTTCCTGCGTCGCCTCGTGATGGCGCGGCTCGGTGGTACGGATAAATACGTCATAATCGACGTTGAGAGCGTCGCACATCTCCCGGAAATATCCGGACATTTCCGTAGCAAGTTCTGCGGGGGTCGTTCCGAGATCACGGGCCTTCTGCATCATCTTGAGGCCGTGTTCGTCGGTGCCGGTCTGGAGACGGACATCGAAGCCTTCGGCCTTGCGATGGCGGGCAATCACGTCGGCGGCGATCGCCTCGTAGGCGTGGCCGATGTGGGGCTTGCCGTTGGGGTAGGAAATGGCGGTGGTGATGTAATAAGGCTCGCCCATGGCGGCGTCACACTTTCTGTGTCCGGAGTGAATGAAGGCCGTGCGTTCGTCGGGCCCGAGGTGTCCTAGGCCCGACGTTCTCTAGGCATTGCCGAGGACGCCAGCAACCCGCCAATCTCCATTATGAGGACACCGGCGTCGAAATTGTAGGTCGGCGCGCGCACCAGAAGCTGGCTGAGGCTCTGGTAGGCCTCGATGATCGCGAGTTGCTGGTGCCCTATGGTCTCGCCCAGTTGCGCGAGGAGTACGGCACGCGCCAGTTCAATGGCGGCGAGCTGGCGATCCCGCGTCGGCCGCATGCCCATTTCCCGCGATAGGCCGCCACGCAGCGCATAGTCACGGTCTCCGTTCTGGAGGATCCGCACCATCAGGTCGTGGATCGCACCCAGGTCTTGCGCCACGAAGGTCCGGGCAAGGCCGGGCGAGCCCTGGGCCGCGCGAATGGCCGCTTGCCGGGCCGCTTCGTCCGCCTCGGGGGCCTCACGCACGAGCATGGCGCCCAGCGCGTCCTCATTGAGCGGAGCAAAGCGCAGAACACGGCAGCGCGAGCGCACGGTGGGCAGAAGACGTCCAGGCTGGTGGGCAAGCAGCAGGAAATAAGTCCCGGCAGGCGGCTCCTCCAGCACCTTGAGAAGCGCGTTGACGGCGCCCTTCTCCAGATCGTCGGCCGGATCGACGATGATCGCGCGGCGATCGCCGAGCGTCGGGCGCGTCGCGAGCTTGCGGATCATCTCGCGCACCTGGTCGACCGAGATGTTGCGCTTGGTCTGGTAGGGCTTGCCGTCCGCCTTTTTCTTGGCGTCATCGTCGCTTGCGGGAAGCGGGGTCAGGATATGAATGTCGGGGTGCGCTTCCGCGTCGATTTCACTACCTGGCAGATGGCCGACGAGTTCGCTGGCGGCCGCACGCGCAAAGGCTTTCTTGCCAAGACCTCTCGCCCCGGCAAGCAGCCAGGCATGGTGCATGCGCTGCGAGCCGAGGGCGCGCATCCATTCCTGCCAGGCGGCATCCTGGCCCCAGAAATCGCCCGTCGTCATTTTTCCGCTCCTTCGCACAAGGGCGCGATGGCCGCGAGAATGCGGGCGTGGATCTGCTCGGGCGTGCCGTTGCCGTCAATGCGCGCGAAACGCGTCTCATCGGCATCGGCCAGCGCGCGGAACGTTGCCGCGACACGGTCGTGGTAGGCCTGTTCGCGCCCGCCGATCCGGTCCGATCCTTCGGTGTCGCGCAAGGCCAGACGCCGCACCACTTCCTCGGCGGCGACTTCGACCAGCAAGGTGAGATCCGGGAGCAGCCCTTCGCTTCCGAATGCATGGAGCGTCAGGAGATCCGCGTCGGAGACGCCCCCTCCTCCGCCCTGATAGGCACGACTGGAATCGAGATACCGGTCACAGACAACCCACGCTCCCCGCTCCAGCGCCGGACGGACCAATCGCGCGACGTGATCGGCCCGGGCCGCGGCAAAGAGCAGTGCCTCGGCGCGTGCCCCCCAGCCCGCAGTATCACCTTCAACGCCGTTGAGAAGAAGGCTGCGAATGGCTTCGGCGCCCGCAGTTCCGCCCGGTTCGCGGGTCGTGATGACCTCGAACCCGCGTGCCCGCAAGGCTTCGGCCAGGAGCCGGGCCTGGGTCGACTTGCCGGCCCCTTCCCCGCCTTCGAGCGCTATGAATCGTCCAGTGGTCATCGGAAGATGTTGATAAGCCCGTTGCGCAGCCTGTCCAGCGTACCGGCCTTGGCGACGTCAGCCCCGGCGAACAGCGGCACGCGTCCGGGGGCAAGTCCTTCGACCGCGATTTCCAGATCGCCCACCCGGTCGCCCTTGGTCACCGGCGCCTTCAGCGGCCCCTGGTAATGGACCGTCAGCGTCACCTTGCGTCCTGGCGCATTGGCGGGAAGCGTCGCATGCACCTCGCGGTCGGTAACCAGCGGAACCGAGAGGTCGGCACCGTCCTGGACCTGGGCGTCGGTCACGCTCTGTCCCATGTCGAAGAGATGGCGCGCGCTCCAGTCGGAGAAACCCCATTCCAGAAGGTTGCGCGCGGCGGCGTCACGGATGCGGAAGGTTGGCGATCCGGCGAGCACCATGACGAGGCGGCGCCCCTCGCGCTCGGCCGTGCCGACGAAGTTGTAGCCCGCCTCCAGCGTGTAGCCGGTCTTGATGCCGTCCGCGCCGGGCACGATGCCCACCGTGGGATCGTGGCTGCGCATGACGACATCGCGCCACTGGTACTGCTTTACGCCCGAAAACTCCCGGTAGAGCTTGGGATGGCGCATGATCATGGCATCGGCCAGTTTCACCATGTCGCTCGCGGTGACGTAGGTCTGGCCCTCGTCCATCCAGCCATTGGGCGTGTTGTAATGGCTGCGGCTCATGCCGATGCGCTTTGCCGCCGCGTTCATCATCTCGACCCAGGCCGACACGCTTCCAGCATAGCCCTTGGCCAGTACGATGCAGGCATCGTTGCCCGAGGCCGTCATCACGCCGTGGAGCAGTTCCTCGGTCGTGGGGCGGTCGTTGCGGGTGATGTACATGGTCGAGCCCTTGGCCCACCATTCCTTCTCCGTTTCCGGATCCATCTGGAAGCGCCGGTCCAGCGGCAGCCGCCCCGCATCGATCTCCTCGAAAGCGACGAACGCGGTCATCACCTTGGTCACCGATGCGGGCAGGAAGGGAATGTCCGGCCGACGCTGTTCGAGGACCTGCCCCGAACCCAGATCGACGAGCATGCTGACGGGGATCTGGGCCAGTTCCTCGGGTGGCTTCGGGTTGCTGGTGGCGGCATGGACCTGCGTGGCCGCGGCCAGCGCGACAACCATGGCAAGCACGGCACGTTGCGCGCGTGCAAACGAACGATAGGACTTCAAGATCCGCTTCTCCGGCGCGCCCTGTCCCGGCGCGATGCTAGGCCTTTTGCAAAGGGAGAACGGCGAAGCTTGCCGCCAGGCGAGCGACCCTGACTTCTCGCGTCAGTCCCGATGCAGGATTCGGGCGTCGTTATAGCCAGCCTTGCGCGCTGTCTCCAGCGCCGCTCCCGCTTTTGCACGGTTGTCAAAGGGCCCCATGCGCACGAGCCAGAGGCGGGCCGGCTTCTCGACGAAGCCACCGAGTTCCTGCGCGAGCTTGCGGGCATTGGGTTCGACCGAAAAGGCCCCTACCTGCACCACGAAACCGGATGCTGCGGATGCGACAGGGGCTTTCGCAGGAGAAGGCGCGACCGGCTCAGGCGCAGCGGGCTTCACCGATGCCGTCGATGAGGGAGCCTTAGCGCTTGTCTCTGGCTTCAGGCCGGGGGCCGTCGCGACCTTGGGCTGCGCAGCGGGCGCCGGAAACGCAGTCGCGAACGGCCTGGCACCGCCCTGCCCCATCATCCCGGGCGACAGCTTGGGCGGCGTGGGCGGGGTGGATGGGGGAGGCAGCAGCGGCGATTGCCCGGCCAGCTTCTTGCGCAGCACTTCGAGAAGGCCCTGGGGCGTATCCATCCGGCGCGGAGCCTCTCCACCCTGGCGTAGCGCCGCACGTTCGGGTTCGGGAGGATTGACGCGGCGGACCCGGACCGGGGTATCGGAGCCGGGAGAAATGCCCAGTTGCTGCGCCGCCCCGCGCGAAAGTTCGATCAGCCGAGAGTTGGCCATCGGTCCGCGCTCTTCCAGGCGCACGAGGATGGTGTGCCCGCTTTGCAGGTCGGTGACTTCGACATAGCTGGGAAGCGGCAGCGTCTTGTGCGCCGCCGTGATGCCAGAGGTATCTGCCTGTGCCACCGACGCCACGCCGACCGCATCGTAATTGAGCTGGTCCCGGGGCGTCCAGACGGTCCTGTCGATGGTGAACGGCTCTCCGATCACCATCGGGTAATCGGCGGCGGGGCCGGTGCGCGCGGAATGGGTGTCCTGCGCCTGGACATGCGGAGCAAGGATGCTCCCCGCAAGTCCTCCAAACAGCGACAGCGTGCGCTTAACGGGCAATCTCATCTGCAAGCAATCCGACCGAGAGGGCGTAATAGTTCGAGCAGTTGTACTGCAGGATCACCCGATAATTCCCGGTTAACAGGTAGGCTGGCGTGCCCGGGCCGTCCGGTTGGAACAGTGAGGCGAGCACATCGTCGCCCAGTGCGGATTGTGGCTGAACGCCAAGAGCCTTCCACTGCGAGACCGGCATCCACTGCGAATGGCGTGCGTGCACCCGGTCGCAGGTTGGGGCTTCAAGCTTGGTTTCATAGCGTTCGGGCGAGAAACCGGAGGGCAGTGAGGCGCGCACGCCCCAAGGGCGCCCCGGCCGCCAACCCGCGTCCTGGAAATAGCGCGCAATCGAGGCCAGCGTGTCCGCCGAACTGTTGAAGATGTCGATAGTGCCGTTGCCGTCGCCATCGGTGGCGAGACGCAGGTAGACGCTGGGCAGGAACTGGGGATTGCCGATGGCTCCGGCCCAGCTTCCCTTCAGCGTGGAGGCCGGCACCCCCCTGTCGATCATCTTCATGAGCGCAATGAGTTCGCCCTCGAACAGTTCGCGGCGGCGTCCCTCCCAGGCCAGCGTCGCCAGCGAACGCGCGGTGTCGAAATTGCCGGTGTAGCCGCCGTAGTTCGTTTCATGCCCCCAGATCGCGAAAAGCACGGACGCCGGGACGCCATAGCGTCGCTCGATCCCGGGCAGGATCGAGGCCAGCCCCTGGTATTTGGCGCGCCCACGCGAAATGATGGAGGAACCCAGATGCCGCGAAAGATAGCCGGACATGGGCGGCGGTGTGTTTGAACGCCCGGGTTGCGCCGTGTCGAGTTCGATCACGCGCGGGTTCGGGGTCAGCCCGCTCAGGGTCCGCGAAATTGTCGCCTCGCTGACACCCTCGCTCCGGGCGTGCCGTGCCACGGTCTCCATGTACGCCGGGAAACTCTCCGACTGGGCACAGGCCGTGACACTGGGAAGTGAAGCAAGCGTCACCGTCGCTATGAGAGCGAGGGGGGCAGAGCGAAGGGTGCGGAATCGGAATTTCATTGCCCTTGGTTTTCGCACAAGGCTTTGCGTTTGCAAACCGGCCCACCGCGCCTTCCCACGCAAATTGCCGCATGCCACAAGGCTTTGGTCGTGCAACAGCGCCATCATCAGGCTGCAACGCCAATCTCGCACAATTCCACCTTGCACTCCGCGCACGTTTCTCTATGCGCAGGTCCAGTGCGGACAGGTGGCCGAGTGGTTTAAGGCAGCGGTCTTGAAAACCGCCGTGGGTGCAAGCTCACCGTGGGTTCGAATCCCACCCTGTCCGCCAATTACCCCTCTTTCCATGTCCACCTGAACACCGAGAAGTCCAAGGGTTTCCTTGGCTTGGTTGGTGATTCGCGTCCTTCTGCATCCAGCCCCACCCACCGGTGAGCGATTGGAAATGGGGGGAAGCCCTCCACAACTGCGGGAGCAGATCCTTCACGATCACGCCATTGCGACCGTTAGCGCCGATGGCGCCTTTGACACCAGGGCCTGGCCTGAGAGCACGCCGGGCGTTGCAGGACGCAATGAAATCGCTCGCTCGAGGCGGCAACTCGCCAAGGCAATCTGGAAACGATGGAGCGACTATCACCAGCGCAGTCTGATCGAGACAAAAATGCATCGCCTTAAGTCGCGGGTAGAACGGATCGCAGCGCGCGACCTCGACCGTAATCTTCTGGCTCTGATCAACGAAGCCTGAGCCCAGGCTTGCGGAGCCGTTCTTTCCGAACCTGTTAAGCCAGGGCGTCGTCCATTGCCTCGCACGCCAGTCGCGCTAGCCTCGGGAAGGCTTCGGCGCGGGTAATCGCCTGGGCATTCGCGGCCGTTCCGCGCAGTATGCGCCCCTTGATTCCGTGAAAAATTGCGGCGAGGCGGAACAATTGGAAGGTCATGTAGAAGCGCCAAGCGGGAATGTGTTCACGTCCCATGCGGGTGCAATAGGCCTCCACGAAGCTCTTCTCGTCGGGAATGTTGAGTGCGGCGAGATCCGCGCCCTTGAGACCAGCGACGATGTCCGGCGGCATGCGATACATCATCGCGGCATAGGCGAAATCGGCAAGCGGATGCCCGAGCGTTGACAGCTCCCAGTCAAGGACCGCGATCACGCGTGGTTCGGTGGGATGGAAAATCATGTTGTCACAGCGAAAATCGCCGTGGACGAGCGTGGTCTCATCGCCCTCGGGAATGTGGGCGGGCAACCATTCGATGAGCCTGTCCATGTCCGCGTTGCGCCCCGCGGCCGCATCGGCGAGATACTGTTTCGACCAGCGTCCGATCTGGCGCGCGAAATAATTGCCGGGCTTACCGTAATCGCCGAGCCCGAGCCCTTCGTAGTCGACCTGGTGCAGAGCAGCCAAAGTCGCATTCATCGCGTCGAAGTAAAGTGGCCGCTCCTCGCGCGAGGCTTCGGGAAACGTCGCGTCCCAGAATATGCGTCCCTCGACGAGGTCCATCACGAAGAACCAGGTCCCGATGACGGTATCGTCGGTGCAAATGCCATGAACGCGGGGGACCGGGAAACCTGTGGGGCCGAGCGCGGCCATGATCCTGGCCTCGCGCTCCACCGCGTGGGCCCCCTTGAGGATCTCGCCGGGAGGCTTGCGGCGCAGCACGTAGCGAGCGTCCGGCGTCGTCAGCTGGTAGGTCGGGTTTGACTGTCCCCCGCGGAACTGTGCGATCGAAAGCGGGCCCGCATAGCCCTCGACGTGCGCGCACATCCAGGAATCGAGCCGGTCGAGATCAATCTCGTAGCCGGGCCGAACCGGGGTGGTTCCACTGTTGGCGGCCGCGATACTGTCGGTCATGCACGCACCTGCCCTGCATCCGCGACCTGCGCCTCACGCCATTCCCGCTTGATCTTCTTGGCGAGCGACCACTTGTGAACTTCGGTCGGACCATCGTAGACGCGGAAGGCGCGTACCTCACGGAAGATCTGTTCGACTACGGTCTTGTCGGTTAGGCCGTTCCCGCCCATGACCTGCACGCAATTGTCTGCGATCCGCATCAGCGCCTCGGACACGGCAACCTTGGCCATCGAGCTTTCCTGCGTGCCGAGCCCGCCTTCGTCGAGCACGCTCGCGCACCATTCGATCATAAGCTGCGCCTGTTTGAGATCGATGCGGTTCTGCGCGAGCAGGAAGCCCACGCCCTCGTGATCGATCAGCGTCTTGCCGAAGGCCTCACGGCGGCAGGCGTAGTCGGTTGCGATTTCCTGCGCGCGGATGCAGCAGCCAAGCCAGCGCATGCAGTGGGAGAGCCGGGCCGGGCTGAGCCTGACCTGTGCATAGCGAAAGCCCTCCCCGGCCTCGCCCAGCATCTGGTCAGCCGGAACGCGCAGGTCCTTGATCTCCACGGTCGCGTGCGAACCGGGCATCGAGGTGTCTATGGTATTGGGCACATCGACGATGCGGATGGCCGGATCGGGCAAGTCGACGAGGAACATGCAGGCTCCACCCGCACTGTCAGGATCCTCGGACTTGGCCATGACGATCCCCACCCGCGCCCCGTCGGCGCCGGTGATAAAGGCTTTGCGGCCGTTGATGATCCAATGGTTGCCGTCCTTGCGGCAAGTGGTCATCATCATCATCGGATCCGATCCGGCTCCGCCCCACTCGGCCGGTTCGGTCATGAAGAAGGCGCTGCGCGCCTCTCCCGAGACCAGCGGCGCGAGGAAGCGCTCCTTGAGATGGGGCGCGGCGACGTGCCCGAGAAGATACATGTTGCCTTCGTCGGGCGCCATCGTGTTGAGCGCAACAGGTCCAAGCGGAGACAGCCCCGAACGGATGAGGACGTAGGCCGTCCCCTCCTGCGTGAGGTGCGCGCCATCCGGCAGAATATGCGGCGTCATCAGGCCTTCGGCCCGTGCAAGGGCGCGCAATTCGCGCACGAGTTCCTCGGTGGGGGCGCCATGATGGTCACGACGCGGGTCGCTTTCGTAGGGAATGATCGTCGTGCGCACGAAGGCTTCCACCTTCGCGCCGATTGCCCATGCCGGATCGTCCGCCTTCAATGCCATTGTCCTCGAACCCATTTTTCATCTGCCCCGGTGGCCCGGGCGCGTGTCCATGGCGAGGGGATAGACACTCCTGCAAGGGCCTCGCCCCCACCTTTAGGAGGGGGATCCTCGCGAGCGCTCCGACGGAGCTTCCCAAAGGTTCAGCGCGTCCTTCAAAGAGAGCTCTTGTGCCCTCGCGATGCGCCCTGGCGTCCTCGAGAAACGCGGCGCGGGTGTGGACTGCCACACCTCATCGCGCTCCACGAACACATCCCGCGCCACGTTCGCGGGATGCTCCATCGCCTCGGACAACGTGAGGACCGGCGTCACGCAGGCATCGGTTGCCGCGAAGATTGCTTCCCAGTGCGCCCGTGGGGCACGCGCAAAAGCCTGCGCGAGCGACGTTTCCAGAGCTGGCCAGCGGCTTCGTTCATGCTGGGGATAAAGCGCGACATCAAGGCCCAGTCCCGTCAGCAGCGCGGCATAAAACTGCGGCTCCAGCGCGCCGACGGCCACGTGCCCGCCATCGGCGCAGGCATAGCAACGGTAGAAGGGGGCTCCGCCATCGAGCAGGTTGGCCTGCGGCTGCTCACACCACTGCCCATTTGCAAGCAGGGCGTGGAACAGGCCCATGAGGTGGCTCACACCATCGACAATTGCCGCGTCGAGCACCTGCCCTTCTCCACTCTTGCGGGCATGGAGTATCGCGCTGACGATCCCGAAGGCGAGATAGAGCGCACCTCCCGCATAATCGCCCACGAGGTTGAGCGGAGCCTGCGGACGCCCGTCGCTCCCGCGCAGCGCGTGGAGCGCGCCGGTGATGGCCAGATAGTTGATGTCGTGCCCGGCTCGCGCATGAAACGGCCCGTTTTGCCCCCATCCCGTCGCGCGCGCATAGACAAGCCGAGGAGCCCGCTCCAGACATATGTCCGGACCGAGGCCCAGGCGCTCCATGACGCCTGGACGCATTCCCTCGATTAGCGCATCGGTGCGCGCCACCAGAGCAAGAACCCCGTCTCGTCCCGCCGTAGACTTGAGATCGACTTCGACGCTCGTGCGGCCACGGTGCAAAATGGCCGCACCTACGTCGGCATAAGCGCTCTGCCCGCCTGGACGCGTGATCCGCACCACGTCTGCGCCCATGTCGGCCAGGAGCATCCCGCAGAGCGGCACCGGCCCGATCGCGTCGAGCTCAAGGATGCGCAGGCCCTCCAGCGGACCACCGGGACGCATCGCCCCTGCCCCGTCATCGGCCTGTGCGCGGGGGCGAGCGAAGGGATCCGTCATCGAGCCGTCTCCATCTGTTCTCCTTGAATTGCCGAAAGTTACCGGACGCCTCCTCAGTACCGAATGCGCAGGCCCAGCGTGAAATAGCGCCCAATCACGTCGTAGAGGGATCCATCGTAGGCCTGATTGAAGCCCAGGTTCGTCGAGTTGGTCCGCCCCACGCGAGGCTTCTGATTGAACAGGTTGTTCACGTTGAAAAAGAACTCAGGGTTCCCAAACGTCCCCTCATCGAACGCGTAGCGCAGCGTCACGTTGGTGTAGAAGACGCTCTTTACGCTGTTGTCATCCACCGTGATCGGCAGCACCACGCGGGTCGTCTTGCCGATGTAACGCTCCTGGACCGAAAGCGAGAGGCCCCCGCTCGAGTAGGTCGCCGAGAGATTGCCCCGCCAGCGCGGCAGGCCCGGCGTTCCCGCCTGCTCGACCGTAGGCGCGCCCGGGTTGGTGAACTGGTAGGTGTCGAGATAGGTGCCGATGCCGCGCAGGCGCAGGAAGCCATCGCCCAGTGCGGTGTCGTAGTTGGCCTCGAAATCGATGCCCGAGACCCGGCCCGACTGGACATTCTGGAGCGGAGCGTTGATCTCGGTCAGCACGCCCGCATCGTCCCGGGTGATCAGGCCGCAGAACAGGGCGTTGCCCGCATCGCACTGGTCGACGACGGTCTGGAAACCCACCTGCGTGATCGAATCCGACAGCTTGATCCGGTAGTAATCGACCGACATGCCCAGGCCGGGCAGCCAGTCGGGCCGGTAGACCGCGCCGAAAGTCAGGGTCCGGGCCTTCTCGGGGCGAAGTGCGGTGTTGCTGCCCGAGAAGGTGAAGATGTTGAGGAACGTCTGGCCGTTGAAATCCGGATCGCTGATCGTGGTGACCGAGCGCACGATGCCCCCGAACAGTTCGTTGATATTCGGCGCGCGAATGTCCTGCGAAAGGCTGCCGCGCAGGCGGAAGCCATCGAAGACTTCATTCGTCACGCCCACTTTCCAGGTCGTGACGCTGCCGCTGGTGCTGTAGTTGGTGCGCCGGATAGCCGCGTTGAGGCTGAGGTCACGCGCCAGCGGGACGTCGTTCAGGAGCGGCACCTGCACTTCGCCGAAGACCTCCTTGACGTTGTAGGACCCCGCGCTGGAACTGAGGTTGCCCGCACTCCAGCCAAACGACATGCCAGTGGGATCAGCGATCTGATCGAGCGAGACCTTGCGATATTCCGCGCCGAGCGCCGCGCTGATCGGACCGGCCCAGCCTTCGAGGAGCGTTCCGTGCATCGAGGCCGCGGCAACGTCCTGCTTGGTCGTCGCGCGCGCCATCGAGGTGCCGGTGAGGTAGCCGCGCTGGGCCTCACTCAGCGGGATCTCGCCGAAGGGATCGGTCGGGACACAACCGTTGCCCGGATCCATGAGGGAGGAGCGGCACACGATCGTGCCGTCCGGTTCGAACACCGCGTCGGTCGCCAGGCGTGAGCGCGCCTGGTAGCGGCTGTTCTCGGCGCCGTAGCGGGTCTTGGAAACACTATGCGTACCATAGACGTCCAGTTCCCAGTTCCCCCACAGCTTCGCGTTGAGGCCGGTCGAGATGCTGTAGGTATCGCTCTCGAAGAACGTGACGTTGCGCCCGTAGTTGCGGTCGAGTTTGCCGAGCTGGATCGAGGTAAGTCCGTTCTCGTCCATGAGCTGGGCTATCGAGTCCGGAAGGTAAGCGTTGTCGCGCTGGATACGGTAGCGTTGCCGCCAAGGTTGAAGAAGTAGAGGTTGGGGCTGCGTGACTTGGCATGGCCGTAGCTCCTTCGGCAAAGATCTCGACGCCGTCGAAGATTTCGTACTTCGCATGGGCATAGCCGCTCACGTTCTTGACGTCGGCGCTGAGCGGCTGCGCGTAACGGGCGCCGTCGCCCCCCACCTGCAAGGCACCCGAAACCAGACTGCCAGGTGTGTAGGGGATCGGGTTGCCCGCGGCATCGAACTGGATATTGTTGAGGCCCGGCGTGATGATCCGGCCCCCGAAGGTCGCAGTGGTAATGGTCACGTTCTCGCGGAACAGGAGATCGGGCTCACCGGGCTGACCCGAGTTGGGATTGGGCATGGTCGACCATCCAGCCCGGGCATAGTCGCGTTTTTCGCCCTGGAGCAGGTCCTGGCTGTTGTAGTTGACGCTGGCCACGATGTGCCCGCGCGGGCCGAGGTTCGTGCCTCCTGCAATCTCAAAGGCCCGTGCGGCGGCGTCGCCGTAAGTCGAGAGGCTCTGGCGGGCCTCGGCCGTCAGGCCCTGGTAGTCGGTGTCGATGATGTAGTTGACCACGCCCGCGATCGCGTCCGAACCGTAGGCCGACGAGGCGCCACCGGTCACGATGTCGACACGCTTGACCAGTGATTGCGGGAACACGCCCGCGTCAACCAATCCTGAACCACCGAAGATCGCCGGTCGACGCCCATTGAGAAGGGTGAGCGTGCGGTTGGCTCCCAGGTTACGCAAGTTCGGCGTGTTCTGCGTGCTCGGACCACCGCCAATGGTGGGATTGGGCGTGGCCGGAGAGCCCGAAGCCGTCAGCTGCGGCAACTGGCGCAGCGCCTCGTTCAGGTTCGGTGCAGCGTCCTTGAGCTGGGCGGAGCTGAGCACGGTGACGGGCGTGGGGGCCTGTTCGCCGTTGGTGATCGCGCGCGAACCGGTGACGATGATCTCCTCGGCCTCCTTGGGCGCAATCGTTTGCTCTGGTGCAGGCGGCGAAGCTGGTGGCACCTCTTGTCGGGCCAGAGCTACTCCCGGAACGATGCAGGCCGCAGACGCGAGCAGACAGGTGTAAAGTCGCATTTCAGGTCTCCCCAGATCGTAATGTTATTTTTGATTTCCGGAAATTGTCGTCCGGTCGCTTTGGTTGCCCCCCCCTCTTTGAGGGGGGGGGCCTGAAAATTCCGGTACGGCGCGGATCTCCGCGCCCGGATCACCCCGGAACTTCCCCTGGACGCCCTTTGGCCGCCCAGAAGCACAGGCTGGAGGCGAGGCTGACGATGGTGACCGCGATGAGCGCCCAGCGCAGCCCTTGCGCCTCGCCCATCGACTGGGCCAGCCAATCGCTGATAAGGCCGATCGAAAGCGGCCCGAAACCCAGCCCCAGCGCGTTGAGAAGAAAGAGGAAGATGGCAAGCACCGTGGCCCGCGAACGGGCGTGCGTCATGCGCTGCACGGCGGCGTAGATCGGCCCGTACCACATGCTCTTGAGCGCGACGGGCACAACCAGCAACGCCAACGAAAAGCCTGCCGATGGAAAGACCAAGGTCGCGATGTAGAGCGGGGCCGCCAGCGCACTGCCCAGCGCGGGAACCCACAGATAGGCGTGGGGCGAGCGCCAGCGGTCGCCCAGTTGCCCGCCCAGAATGGTCCCGATAGCCCCTCCCAGACCGAAGGCGATGCCAAGACCGATGCCAAGGACCGTCGTCGGCCCGGCAAGACCCCACGCCTTGGCAAGGTCGTCCAGCTGGTCCGCATGGTTGCGCAGAAAAAACGAGGCGTAGAACGTCTGCTGGCCATAGCCCACGAAGGTGGTCAGCGCGGCACCCGCCGCGATCCACCAGAACGCGGTGTTGCGCCGCAGGCTGGCGGCCACTTCGCCCAGCGAGGGAACCGTGTCTTGACTGCGCACGGCTTTGCCCGCCTCGGCATCCGCCCTGCCACGCGGGTCACGCAGGAGCATCCGGATCAGGATCGCGAGCAGGATGCCCGGAGGCCCGACGATCCAGAACGCCCAGCGCCAGCCCAGCGCATCGACCACGAAACCGCCCAGCACCATCCCCAGAAGAGCTCCCATCGGCACGCCCAGGTTGTAGAGCGCAAGCGCGCGGGACTGGTAGGCACGCGGCGTGGCGTCCGCGATCATCGACATCGCTGGAGGACTGCCACCGGCTTCGCCAAGGCCAACCCCGATGCGCGCCGCGAAAACCTCGATGAAATTACGGCCCAGCCCAAACAGCGCGGTGCACCCGCTCCAGACCATCAGCGCGGCGGTGATGATGTTCACCCGATCGGTACGTTCGGCAAGGCGCGCGACGGGCAGGCCCAGCGTCGTGTAGAGAAGCGCGAAGCCCAGTCCACTCATCGCCCCGATCTGCCAGTCGGCCAGATCGAGGTCCGTTTTCATGTGCTCGGCCACGATGTTCACGATCTGACGATCAAGGTAGCTGAATGCGTATGTCAGGAACATCATCCCGACCAACAGGTAAGGCACGCCCGCTGAAGGCCGATCGCCTGAGTCCGCGTGCCCGGTGGAAAGGGAAGCGTTCATAGGGTCGTCTCCGCTTGGGTGCAGGAAAAGCTGGCAGCCTGGTCAATCGGACCGCCTCGATAGTGCGCATGGGCGGGATAGGCGCAGAGCGGACGTGTGTAGGTTCCGCCGAGTCCGTTTTTCGTACCTGGAGCAAGGGGGGAGGCTTCGTTCGCTTCCTCGCCAGGCACATGCCCGCGCGCCACGATCGCTTCCGGCGCCTTGTCTTCTTCGACCCACTTCACCAGTGCACCGAGCAGATCCGCTTTCTCGGGGCCGGGACCTCCGCCGCAATGGCCGACCCCGGGGGCAACGAAGAAGCGCGCGAAGTTGCCGCGCTGCGTTCCGTAGCGCTTCCCCAGGCGGTCAACGTAGCCCTGCGTCTGATAGAGCGAGTGGGTGGCGTCGGCCGCGCCGGCCCACAGGAGCAACTTGCCCGCGTGTGCACGGAAGGCATCGAGGTCCGGCGTGTCGTTGATCATGGCGATGCCCGCGGCATCGTCGGGATTGCCGCTCTGCGCCGGCCAGGCGCGGACCGGATCGGCCGGGCTCCTGGCATACGGATAGCGCAGCGCGATCGCGGGCCCCTGCTTCAGCGCGAAGGGCCGGGCCGGATCGTGCCAGACCATGCGCAGCATGTTCGAGGAAAAGTGCAGCCGGATCGAATCGGATTTTAGCTTCGCGTAATCACCCAGCCACCAGGCCCGAAAGCCCGCGCGGCGCGCGGTGATTCCGGTGTCCCAGGGATAGCCCGGATAAAGCTGATCACCCGACGCGTTGCGTACCGGCGCGTGCAAGGTGCGCAGGGCGGTCACTTGGCCAGGGAGAAGGCAGCTCGCCTCTTTTTCCCCCGGGCAGGTCACGGTGCGAAGCTGGGCGACGACTCGATGTCCACTGCATTGCCGGTAGTTGGAGACAAGTCCATCGACGAGGCCGTCCGCGCCATCGCAGGCCCGCGCGATGGCGTTCGCGGCCAGAAGGAGATCGCCATCCGAAAAGACCTTGTGGATGGCGGGTTGTCCGTCGGGATCGAGCAACCCGCGGGCGCGAGCCTCCTTCGCCAGCGCTTGCAGGCCGTGGACCGAGGACACCGACTGCATGGGCTGCAGGAACTGTGGAGCCCCGGCAAGGACGCCATCGAAGTGGTCGGGGAAACGTTGCGCCATCAGGAGCGCCTCGCGCCCTCCTTCCGAACAGCCGACAAAATAGCTATGCATCGGCGCGCCATAGAACTTCGCGGACAGCGATTTCCCGACGCGCGCGACCATGTCGTACGCGTTGAAGAAGTGATCGCGCCGGGCCTGTGGATCGCGCCCGAAGGCGGCCGATCCCCCCGCTTCGGGATCGGCGTTCGCCGCGTTGTGCCCACCGTCGGTATCAATCACCGCGAAGCCGCGAAGGAGCGGCGTGGTGTCCGAGGCGAAGACGTGATCGAGCGCTGTGGGAGTTGCTCCGTTGGAACCGCCACCGCCCAGTTGCACGAAGCGGCCGTTCCAAGCCCCTCCGACTGGCAGGCGCAGGACGAAGGCAATCGCATAGTCCCGCCCGTCCACAGGGCTGGTACGGGGATTGATTCGGCCTGCGATCCGGCAATGGCGGGGAAGCGCCTGCCCTTCCCATTCTCCGGTCTCGATGCGCGGTGCCTCAAAATTGACAGGCACGCCGAGTTCGCGGGACAGCTGGTTCCGCGCAAGGGCTGAGCATCGGGCGCCCTCGTCTCTGGTACCAGCCCAGGCGACCTCGACACGGCCCGGAGTGCCGTACGCTAGCGGCGCTCCGGCGCACGCCAGCGAGACGCACGTGCGAACCAATGAACAGGCTCTCATGGCCCCTCCCCGGTGTTCTTGCTTTTTGTCGGCTGAAGTCTGGCCCGGTTCTCGAGGCCATCCCCCATCCCAAAGCAGGGGGACGGCGATTCCGATGAAATTTTGTTGAGAAGGCTCCTGATCAGAGCGAGGAGACCAGATGTCCCCCGTCGACGCAGATATCCGCACCGGTCAGGTAGGAACCGGCGTCCGATGCGAGCAGAAGCAAAGGGCCGTCCAGCTCTTCGGCTCTGCCCAGACGGCGCTGCGGCACGCGCCGGATCAGCGCGGCGCCCGCCTCACTGGCAAAGAAGTCCGCATTGAGATCGGTCTCGATATACCCCGGGCAAAGCGCGTTTACGCGGATGCCGTGGCGCGCCCATTCGAGGGCGAGGCTGCGGGTAAGCTGCACCACCCCGGCCTTGGCCGTCGCGTAGGCGGACAAGCTGCCCGCCACGCGGTGGCCGAGGATCGAGGCGATGTTGACGATCGCCCCACCGCGTCCCGAGGCTCGCATCCCCTGCGCGGCGCAGCGGGCGACAAGGAAGACACCGGTGAGATCGGTTGAGAGAACCCGATTCCAGTCGTCGAGCGAAGTCTCCAGCGCCGGCGAGGTGATCGTCACGCCCGCGTTATTGATGACGATGTCGAAGTCCGAGCCTACGAGCGCGGCCATGACCGAACTCTCGTCGCACACATCGAGCACAACGCGCGAGGCCACATGCCCCGCTCCTCTCAGTTCGGCGACCAGGGCATCAAGGGGCTCCGTCCGGCGCGCACCAACGACGACCTCGGCCCCGGCTCGGGCCAGAACCCCGGCGAAATGCCGCCCCAAACCGGACGATGCTCCCGTCACCAGCGCGCGCTTGCCTTGCAGCGAGAGGATGTCGCTCATGCGTCTTCCCCCGCCAGGACAGGGCGGACCTGACGTACCCGTTCGGCTTCGGCGCGGACGGCCTCGATTGCCGCAGGATCGGGATGGAAGCGCGGTCCAGCCCGGTCGGCAAAGCGGGTGCAATCGGCCACGAAAGCGTCGACCCCGACGGTCGAGATGAGCGAAAGTGCGCCGCCCGTCCAGGCCGGAAAACCGATCCCGAGCACCGAGCCGAGGTCTGCGCTCGCCTCGTCGTCGATCACCCCTTCAGCCAGGCATCGAGCGCTTTCAAGCGCCTGAATGTAGAGCAAGCGCTTGGCGACATCGTCTGCGGCAGGCTGGCTCTCGGCCAGCGGGAACAGATCGGCGAGCCCTTCCCACAGATGCTTACCCTCGTCGGTAAAGGTATAGAATCCGCCACCCGTCTTGCGGCCAAGACGTCCCCTTGCGTTCATTGCCTCGACCACCGGCTCGGCATGGGCCCGCAGGAACCGCGCATCGAGGCCGTCGCGCTGGGCCTGTTCGATCACCCGCTTCTGGAGGTCGAGCGAGACCTCGTCGGTCACTGCCAGCGGTGGTGCGGGGAAGCCCGCCTCGCGCGCGGCGTTCTCGATGAGTGCGGGCGACACGCCTTCGCGCAGCATCGCCATCGCCTCGTCGATATACGTGCAGAACACGCGGCTCGTATAAAAGCCAGGGCTGTCGTGAACGAGGATCGGCGTCTTGCGCAGGCGCCCCGCCAGCGCAAAAGCATCGGCCATCGTCGCCGGAGAGGTCTCGGGCCCGGCGATGATCTCCACCAGCGGCATGCGCTCGACCGGCGAAAAGAAGTGCATGCCGATAAAGCGGGAGGGGTCGGGCAACCCTTGCGCAAGGCTGCCGATCGAAAGGGTCGACGTATTGGACGTCAGCACGCCGCCCGGGGCGAGCCCGGCTAACGCGTCCTTGTAAACCGCGCCCTTGATGTCCCGATCCTCGAAAACCGCCTCGATGATGAGGTCTGTGCCCGAAAGACCAGCCGGATCGGCGGTCGGACGAATCCGTGCGACGATCTCGTGGGCAGATTCTTCGCTGCGCCGTCCGCGCTCGACCTCTTTCGCGCGCTGCCTGGCTGCGTGGTCCTGCGCGCGCTGGGCGGCTTCAGCGCTCGTGTCGAGGAGCACGACGTCGATCCCGGCGCCGGCCGCCACGTTTGCGATGCCAGCTCCCATCATGCCTGCGCCGATCACGCCAAGACGGCCAACCTCCAGCGGTTCGTGCCCCGACGCGTCCAGATCCCGCTTTCGGGCCCGGTTCTGGCGCAGGAAGGCGCGCACGAGGTTGCCCGAAACCTTCCCGCCGATCAGCGTGCCGAAATACTTGGCTTCGATCTTCAGCCCGACGTCCATCGCCACCTGGGTGCCCTCGTAGACCGCCGAGAGGATCGCGATTGGGGCGGGATAGCGACCCCGGCGCGCCCGCAACTGGCTGGCTCGGGCCTGGAAACTGCGGGCGGCGTGCGACGCCAGAGGACCCGCGCCTCCCGGGATCTGGTAGCCCTTGACGTCCCAGGGCTGCACTCCGGCCGGCCCAGCAAGGAGCCATTCGCGCGCGCGGGCGAGAAGCGCCTCCTCGCTGTCCTCCAGGTCTTCGACGATCCCCGTCGCATGGGCTTTCGCAGGATCGAGGCGCCTTCCCTCGAGAAGGAGAGGCAGCGCCTTCTCGATGCCGAGCATGCGGGCGAGGCGCTGGGTGCCGCCGGCACCGGGCAGAAGGCCCAGCGTCACTTCGGGCAATCCGATCGCAATGTCCGCACGGGCCAGCAGGACGCGCCGGTGGCAGGCCAGCGCCAGTTCGAGCCCACCGCCGAGCGCGAGCCCGTTGATCGCGGCGACGACCGGCTTGCCGCAGGTCTCCAGCTTGCGCAGCACGCTGCCGTTGGCAATTGCCCAGGCGGCGCCTTGTGCCGGTGTCAGCCCACCGGCCTGCATGTCGAGGATCTGCTCGACATCGGCGCCCGCCATGAAACCTGAGGCCTTGCCCGAGGTGAGGATCACGCCGCGCACGGCCGGGTTGGCAGCCACGTCGTCGATGGCCCGGTCTAGATCTTCGAAGAACTCAGGCGTCAGCACGTTGAACGCGTGGCCCGGAACATCGACCTGCCAGAGCGCGATGCCCGCCTCGTCGAGAGAGGTGTGGATCGTGGTCATGATTTCAGCTTTCCTTTCAGACCCGCTCGACGATCGTGGCGATGGCCATTCCGGCCGCCGCGCACAGCGTGACGAGAGCAGTGTTGAGATCGCGGCGCTCCAGTTCGTCGATGACCGTGCCCAGAATCATCGCGCCCGTGGCGCCCAGCGGATGGCCCATGGCGATGGCTCCTCCGGCCACATTGACCCGGTCGGGCTCGATGCCCATTTCGCGCATGTAGCGCAGCACGACGCTGGCGAAGGCCTCGTTGACCTCAAACAGATCGATGTCCGAAATCTCCATCCCGGCCCGGGCCAGCGCCTTGCGCGAGACCGGCCCCGGTCCGGTCAGCATGATCGCAGGTTCGGTGCCGATGGTCGCGAAGGCGCGGATGCGCGCGCGCGGCTTGAGGCCGCTCGCCGCGGCGAAATCGGCGTTGCCCACCAGGACGGCCGCGGCGCCATCGACGATGCCGCTCGAATTGCCCGCCGTGTGGAGATGGGCGATGGTCTCGATCTCGGGATAACGCTGGAGCATGATCGCATCGAGCCCGTCGCGTTTGCCCATGCCGGCGAAGACGGGAGCCAGCTTGCCAAGGTCGGCAAGCGTGGTGCCCGCCCGGACGTGTTCGTCGCGCGCCAGCACGACCTCGCCCAGGACATCGCGGACGGGCAGGATCGAACGATCGAACCAGCCATTCTCCCAGGCATGTGCGGCGCGGGCCTGGCTCTCGATCGCGTAAGTATCGAGCGTCTCCCGGCTGAACCCTTCCATCGTCGCGATGGTGTCCGCGCCGATGCCCTGGGGGATATACCAACTGCCCCAGTTCGCACTGGGATCGCTGTAGCAGGCACCGCCATCGCCGAAGATAGGCACGCGGCTCATCGATTCGACGCCGCCAGCCACGACCGCCATGCCGTCGCCTGCGATGACCTTGGCTGCGGCAAGGTTCACCGATTCCAGCGCGGAAGCGCAGAAACGGTTGACCTGGATTCCGGTCACCCGCTCGTCGTACCCGGCGAGCAGTGCGGCGATGCGGGGCATATCGCAGCCCTGTTCACCGACCGGCGTGACGATGCCCATGATCACGTCCTCGACCAGCGCCGTATCGAGATCGCTACGTGCGCTCAGCCCTGCGAGGACCTGCCGCGCCAGTTCGATCGGCGTGATCTCGTTCAGGCCGCCGCCCGGACGGCCCTTGCCGCGCGGCGTGCGCAGGTGATCGTAGATGAAGGCCTCTGCCATGAAAAATTCCTCGCTTGAAAGTCAGCAGGTAGCGCCGGGAACGGCATCCTCGCGCCACTGAGTGTATTCGATGCGCAGTTCGCGCTTGAGCACCTTGCCCAGCGCGTTGCGCGGCAGATCCGTGCGCAACAGGAGATGGGACAGGCGCTGGTGCTTGCCGAGCCGTGCGTTGGCCCAGATGCGCAGTTCCTCGGCCTCAATAGCCGCGCCGGGATGGAGAACGACCAGCCCCAGCGGGGTCTCGTCCCATTTCGGGTGGGCGATGCCGATCACGCAAACGTCCGCGACAGCCGGATGGCTGCACAGCACGCCCTCCAGATCCGCGGGATAGATGTTCAGCCCGCCCGAGATGATCATGTCCTTCTTCCGGTCGAGGATATAGAGGAAGCCCTCTTCGTCGAGTTTCCCGACATCGCCCGAACGCACGAAGCTGCGCCCGCCCGCATCGCGCCAGATCGCCGCACGCGTGGCGTCTTCGCGCCCCGCGTATTCGCGCAGGAGCCCCGGCCCGCGGGTTGCAATCTCACCCGCTTCGCCTGGCCCGCAGATACGCCCTTCGTCGAGAATGACCAGTTCCTGCCCCATCAGCGGCTTGCCCACCGACGTCGGTTTGGCCGCCTGATCCTCGGGGCGCAGCAATGTCGATCCGCCTTCGGTGAAGCCGTAAAGTTCATAGAAGCGGCGGCCGATGAGGCCGATCAGCCGCTTCTTTTCCTCAGGTCGCAGCGGGGATCCCGCCGAGAGCAGCACGCGCAGATCGGGGAATGCGCGCCCCTCCAGACGTCCCTCGTCAAGCAGGGCGCGCAACTGGCTGGGCACGGCGAACGTGTGGGTTATTCCCTCGGCCTCAAGCGCGTCTACATAGCGTTGCGCATCGTAGCGGGCATGGATGTGGAGCGTACCGCCGACAAGCAGCGTGGGCATGACCACGAGCCAGGTCCCGGCGGTATAGAGCGCGGTCGTCACCAGTCCCCTTGCGCCGGGCGCGTAGCCCATCTCGAAGCCGTTCGACAGCGCAAAATAGGTGCGAGCGCCGTGCAGGTGGACCACCCCTTTCGGCGCGCCGGTGGTGCCCGAACTGTACATGATCGAAAAAACGTCATGGGCACCCAGCACAACTGGCGGTTCGGCCTCGTCGACACCTGCGCTGAAGTCCGCAAAGTCGCGCCAGCCTCCATGCGCCCCTTCGGGCTCAGCGAAGTCGAGACCCACGAATCCGCCAGATACTATCGCCGTCAGCTGTGGCCTGACGGCATCGACGAGATGGCGTAAGTCTGCGGTGCAAAGGACATGGCTGGCGCCGCAATCGTTGAGGATCGTTGCCACCTGATCGGCCGCCAGCATCGAGGAAATCGGCACCATAGCTGCGCCCGACTTGACGGTACCAAACATCGCCACGCACGCCGCAACGGACGAGGAGGCCAGCACCGCGACCCGGTCCCCCTTGCCCACACCGCTGGCAAGAAGGGCGTTGGCGAGACGGTTCATCCGGGCGTTGAAGTCGCCCCAGGATACCACCTCCCCGGCGCATACGAGCGCAGGGGAGGCTGGGCGATTGCGCGCGTGACTCGCCCAGATCTCGGGTAGAACGGTATCCGCAATATCAAATGACGTCATTGACCTGACTCTCCCAACTGGTTCGGGAGCCCGCTTCTTGCAGGTCACCCGGCGGAACCGTGTCCGGTCCCTTTTGCGCGTGCATCCCGGTCAGGGAAGCGTGCATTCGAAACTTGCCGCAGCTTGCGGATCGCCCGATCCGAGATAGCGTGGGTAGGCGGGATAGCGGCACAGCGGGCGGCTGCGCCCGCTGGTTTCGGAGGCGCCGTCGGTGCCGATCGGGTCCTGTGGGGCGATGCCCTGTTCGACCCAACGATCAAGCGCGCCCAGGGCATCCCACTTGAGCGTGAACGTGCCATGTCCATGACCGAATCCCGGCACGAGGTAGTAGCGCACGAAGTTGTCCAGACTGGTGCCATAACGGCCCTCGAGACTCTGGAAATAGGCGCTGGTCTCGGCGGGGGGTACGGCCATGTCGGTGCTGCCCTGCACCAGCATCAGCTTGCCCTTTCGGGTACCCTTCGCATCCTTTCCATCTGGGCCCCGGAAGGCGTCGATGTCGGGATTCTTCGCATCCCAGATCCTGGAAAGCTCCTGGATCCGTTGCGACCAGCGGGCCTCGTCGAAATCCTCCACGCGGGCAGAGGGATCGCGGGTAATGAAGTAGCGGATCACGCCGGAATTGAAGCCGTAGTAGGCCGTCTTCGTCCCGTCCTTGCCGCTCTGGTCCATGTAGAAGCCGCCGAGATCGCCGCCCTCGAAAACCGGGAATGGCCCCATTTGGGAGATCCCCTGGGCGAAGGCAAAATCGAAGTGAACGGGGTTTGCCGCCACGCGCAGCGCCTCGATCTGGCCCGATGAAAGGCAGGGCGTGCCCCCTGCCCCTCCGTCCGGGCACAGCAACCGGGTCACGTCAAACGCCTTGGCGCACGCCTTCGTATTCCCCACGATGCCGTCCTCGAGCCCGTCAAGGCCGTCGCAACTGCGCAGCACCGCACCTTTGAGCAGGGCCTGCTGCGCGCTGTCGAGCGCGTGGCCGGGGCTGCCGTAAGCCGCCTGCCACAGCCGCTGCCAGACAGGCGTCAGCAACTGCGCGGGGTAATAGGCAACGATCCCATCGTAGTCCGATCCGTACCGCTGCGCGGCGACGAGGGCCTCGTGCCCGCCCTTCGAGCCGCCGATGAAATAGGTTCGTGCTGGTGCCTTGCCATAATAGAGTTCGGCAATCGCGCGGGCCGCATCGCGCGCGCGCTTGACGCTCTCGCCCAGGTAGTTGCGCATCGCGGTCTCGTTCATGCCGAAACTACCGTCGAAACCCGAAGCCCCGGTATGGCCCCCGTCGCTTCCATAGGTCAGATAGCCTGCAGCAAGCGGGGCCGCGTCTTCGGGACCGTTGGCGATGGCCCCTTGCGCGCCGACCAGTGTGCCATCGAAACCGCCGCCGCCGAACTGCACGGCCTTGCCGTTCCAGCCCTCGGGCAGATTGACGCGGAAACGCACAGGCGGATCGCCGTCTCGGACCGAAACGACGGCGCCGGTTACCTCGCAGAACGGCCGGGTGCCCTCTTCGATGCGGCGCGCTTCCACGATTTTGATTCCGCGCGAGGGCAGCGCGATGGCCTGCGCTCCAGGCGCGCGATCCCGCAGGGATGCGCAATCCGAGACGGTACGAGCCGACGGCGCCCCCCTGCCCAGCGCGACGCCGTCATCCGTCGCCGAAGGCGCGGACGTTGCGCAGCCTGCCAGTGCACCTGCTGCGAACAGGGCCGGCAGGCCTCGCGCCATGACAGGCAGAGGCCGCGCCAGATTTGCGGACCTGGGAAGGTTGCGCATCATGCGCCTCACGCCGATGCCCGGCGGCGGACGATGGTGCGCGGTACGGTGTATTCCACAAGCCCTTCACGCCCGCCCTCGGTGCCGACACCCGACTGCTTCCACCCGCCGAACGAGGCGAAGGGGGAAAGGTACTGCGTCTCGTTGATCCATACCGTACCGCTCTGGATCCGCGCGGCAACGGCCGCGGCGGCCTCCTCGTCGCTGCCCCATATCGAACAGCCAAGGCCGTATTCACTGGCGTTGGCGCGCGCGATTGCCTCCTCGACATCCTCGTAGACGAGGATTGGCAGAACCGGGCCGAACTGCTCTTCCTGGACGATCCGAGCCTCTTCGGGCGGGTTGTCGATCAGCGTCACGGGAACGAAATAGCCGTTGGCCGGGACGTCGCCGGCCGCCTCGAATAGGAAGCTGTGCCCTTGCGCCCGGCTGTCCTCGAGTAGGTCCCGGACCCGATCGAACTGCGGCTTGTTGTTGAGCGGACCGAGCCCTACGCCCTGCTCGGTGCCATCGCCGAGACGCACCGTCCTGGCATAGGCAACGAGGGCCTCCTTGAGGCGCGGGTAGACGCTGCGGTGGACGTAAAGGCGCTTGGTGGCGATGCAGATCTGTCCGTTGTTGCGAAACGCGGCCCAGAACAGGTCCGGGGCGATGCGTTCGACATCGGCGTCGGGCAGGACGATTGCGGCATCGTTCCCACCCAGTTCGAGCGTCACGCGCTTAAGCGTCGCGGCGGAGGAGCCCATCACCCGTCGTCCCGTCGCCGTGGAGCCGGTAAAGCTGATCTTGTCGACCCCCGGATGCGCGGTCATGGCCGGACCGAGGCGGTCCTCGCCGCAGATCACGTTGAGCACCCCGTCGGGCAGTATCCCGCGCGAAAGCTCGGCCATGCGCAAGGTCGTGAGAGGCGTAAAGGGCGAGGGCTTGAGCACCATCGTATTGCCCGTGACGAGGGCCGGACCGATCTTGAACATCGCCAGGAGCAGTGGGAAATTCCACGGCACGATCGCGCCGACCACTCCCAGCGGCACGCGCTGGGTCACACTGAGGCGGGTTTCGGTGTCCTCGTTGACTTCTTCGGGCAGGTCGAGCGCGCAGACCCCCTTGAGCCAGCCCGCGCAGCCCATGACCTCGCGCTCTGCCTCGTGGAGGGGCTTGCCCTGTTCCTGTGTGAGCAATCGCGCCAGCGGCGCGGTCTGGGCAAGAATCGCTTCGGCGAAAGCTACCAGACGGGCACGACGTTCGTTCAGGTCGAGCGCCGACCAGGCGGGGAAGGCGGCACGTGCAGCGGCGATGGCCTCGTCGAGCTGTTCGTCGCTGCAATCGGGCACCCGGGCGATTTCTTCGCCGGTCGCGGGGTTCGTCACCCCGCAGGTGCCCTGCCCCGTTGCCACGCGCTTCCCGTCGATCAGCATCGCGTAGTCGCTTTCCGAATTCATGGTCCTCGCCCTTTTCTTCGCGTTTCCCGTGTTTAAGCCTCCTCCCATCCCGGCATGCCCCCTCCCAAAGGAGGGGCAAGCGCGGCAAGTGAAGCGATAGGCCTTTTCGTCAGCAAGATGGGGCATTCATGCCCGACACCAAGGAGAGGTTCATGGAAACGCGCGCAGCGGTGCTCGAAAGAGCAGGTGACGAATTCGTCCTTCAGGACGTGATGGTGGAAGAGCCACGCGCCGACGAGGTCGTGGTCAGGATCGAGGGTGTGGGGCTGTGCCACTCGGACATCGTTTTCGCCGAAGGTCACAGGCCCTACCCCATGCCCGCCGTGCTCGGCCACGAAGGTGCCGGAATCGTCGTTTCCATCGGCAGCGAGGTCACCGATTTCGCTCCCGGCGACGCCGTGATCCTGGGCTTCTCGAGCTGCGAGGCCTGCCCCCGCTGCGACGAAGGCCTGCCCGGTTACTGCGCGGATTTTGCCCCGCTCAACTTCATTGGCTCGCGGCGCGACGGGACCACGGCCTACCGGCGAGGGGATACCAAGGTCGCCTCGCACTTCTTCGGCCAATCCTCGTTCGCGCGCCACGCGGTCACGCGTGCGGGTAACCTTGTAAAGGTACCCGAAACATCGCTCGACCTGTCGCTCCTTGGTCCGCTGGGCTGCGGAATCCAGACCGGTGCAGGCGCAGTCATGCGCGCATTGGCGTGCGCGGCGGGTTCAAGCCTCGTCGTCGTGGGCGGCGGTTCGGTCGGGCTCTCTGCGCTGATGGCGGGATCGGTGCAGGGCTGCGCGAAGATCGTCCTGGTCGAACCGATGGCAGAGCGGCGTGCGCTCGCAATGGAACTGGGGGCCAGCGCGACGATCGACCCGCTTGCCGGGCCCCTCACCGAGCAGATCCTCGCACTCCTTCCGGGCGGCGCCGACTACATCGTGGATACCACCGGCCGTCCCGACGTGGCCACAGGCGCGCTCGATTCGCTTGCCGTGCACGGCACGCTGGCGCTTCTGGGGGTTCCCCACGATGCCGCCGCGACCATCCCCCTGCCGCTCTCGCGCACAATGCTGCGCGGGCACCGCGTGATCGGCGTGGTCGAAGGCGACAGTGACCAGAAGACCTTCATCCCGGAACTGATCGCACTGCGCGAGGCGGGACGCTTTCCCTTTGATCGACTGATCCGCACTTTCCCCCTGTCACAGATCAATGAGGCGATCGCCGCACAGGCCCGAGGTGAATGTATCAAAGTCGTGCTGCTGCCCGATGCCGATTGCGCCGAAGAAAGTTGACGCGATGAAACTCTTCCATTCCAATTTCACCCGCTCCTTCCGCGCCCTCTGGGCGCTGGAGGAAGTGGGCGTGGCATACGAGCTGGTCACGATGCCCTTCCCGCCCCGCGCGACGACGCCTTCCTTCAAGGAGGAAAATCCGCTGGGCACGATCCCACTGCTGGTGGACGGTGCGACACGGATGACCGAATCCGCGGCGATCTGCCAATATCTGGCCGAGCGGCATCCCGACGCGGGACTGGCCGTGGCGCCGCATGACCCGCGCTATGGAGACTATCTCAACGCACTCCACCACGGCGAGGCAACGCTCACCTTCCCCCAGGCCGTCTACCTTCGCTATTCGCGCTTCGAACCGGCCGAGCGCCGCCTCCCGCAGGCCGCCGAAGACTACCGTCTGTTCTTCCGCTCGCGCCTGCGCTGGCTCGATGGACAGTTGCAGCGGGGAGCCCATGCTGCCGGTGCGGATTTCACGATTGCCGACATCTCGACGGGTTATGCCCTCATGCTGGCACGCCGGATCGGCATCGATGAGGTCCTCAGCCCTGCCCAGGTTGACTATCTTGAGCGTTTGACCGCACGGGACGCCTTCCAGCGCGCGCTGGCACGCCAGGAAACCGAATAGCCCACCATCCCAGTTCCGGCTTCACGTCGAGAGCCGGCACAGAACGATAGAACGAAGGCCGCAGCTGAGTAGCTCCGGCCTTCGCTCTGTGCGCCACAGCCCTGCCGGGCGTGAGCGCGGTTCAGACAAACGCGAACGTGTTGATCCCATCCTCACAGGTGACGCGGATCGTGCGCCCGAGGGGATCGCTTTCGTGGGCTACGTGCGCCGCGTCGCGCCGGTCGGTGGGGCTACGCGCGATAAGGCGTGCGCCCTCCGCGGTCCGCGCAACGACGACGGCATAGGCTGGACCTTCGCGATCGTGCTGAACCGTATAGGTTTCGACCTGCGCGTCACCGGCGTAGGTTTCCAGGGGGACGAGCCCAGGCACCGCATCTAGGTCCGCCTGGAGCTCCCTGCTGTCCTGCGCCAGCCACCCGCGCGGTTCGGTGCTGTAGATCCCGGCGCTGTATTTGGACAGGTAACCACCGTTCGCACCGACAAGCGCGGCACATCCGGGCGCGCGGCGTGCGAAGGCCACGGCTTCGGCAATGGCGTGCAGCGAATAGCCGTTGCCCGGCCCTCCGAAGAACGGCAGACCCCCGGTCAAAGTGAGCCCACGAGGGTCGTCAGGGGCAAGGCCCAGCCCGTCGAGAGCGGCGTTGGACACGGCGATCGGGAAGCAGCTGTAGAAATCGAAGCCCGCCACCTCTCCGACTGCAATTCCCGCCTGCGCGAGTGCAGTGCGGCAGGCCGCAACGGCCGAGGGGGCCGCGCCCATGTCGGGACGGCTCAACAGGGATTTTTCCACCCCGCGGGCATGGCCGTGAAGATAGACCATCGCCTCCTCGCGCACGCCCATTGCACGCGCGGCACCGCGCGAAGCCAAGAGCAGCGCCGCCCCCTGATTGACGAGATCGCGGGCCACGAGTTGCAGCGTGTAGGGATCGGCGATCCAGCGGTTGTGCGCGTGCGCTTCGCCAAGGCGGGCCGCATCGACATGGCCGACGACCGCTGCGGAATACGGATTCGCGCGCGCAACCGGGACGAACGGGGCAAAGAGCCCGGCCATCGCGGTGGCATAGTCCCCCCGGCTCTCCCCACGCGCCGCGCGCCGCGCGTTCTCAGCAAGGGCGTAGGCAAGCGTCGGGCTCGCCACACCATGACGCGCGGCCAGCGGATCGCGCCAGCCCTCCAGCCCCGCGCCGCGATCCTCCACCTCCCCTTCCGGAGCCTCCGTAAAGTCGAGCTGCGCCCCGGTCTTCCGGGCATGTCGCGCGGTCGAGATCGCCTCTCCCCCCGCGAGCAGAACGAGATCGGCCTGCCCCCCCGCGATTTCCGCGCAGAATTCGCCGACGAGGTCCTGGGGCGTGTTGCCGCCCGCCTTTTCCCAAACCGCCCGGGCCGGGTTCGCTCCGAGACGCTGCGCAACCGAGCGCGGATAATTCGACGACTTGCCGAAGGGGGCCGGCAGGCCGAGCGTATCCTCGAAGGTGCGCGTGGTCGCGATCACATCAAGGCGCGCCGCGAGCGCCGGGTCGAGACCGGCATCCGCAAAGGCCAGTCGCGCGGCCTCGGCGGCGAGATCGACGCCGGACCAGGCATGGTAATCAGGTGCCTCGATGCGATCGACGCTCTGTCCCGCGCCGATGAGAACGGGCGTCCGATCATCGAGCCGAGCGGTGGTCGACGCCATGTCAGCGCCCCTTCCAGACCGGCGCGCGCTTCTCGGCGAAGGCCAGCGCGCCCTCGCGCGCGTCCTCGCTGGTCCGGATCGCCGCCATCTCACGGTGGGAAAGGGCCCAGTCCGCGGCCTCGTCCGGCACTCCCTCCGGCATGTAGCCGCGGGCGATGCGCTTCGTGGCCTGCACCGCCAGCGGCGCGTTCGCCGCAATGCGGCGGGCGATCGCAAGAGCTTCGCCCATTACCTCCTCACGCGCAACGACCCGGTTGACGAGGCCAAGGTCGCGCGCCCGGTACGCGTCAATGGTGTCCCCCGTCAGCAGCAATTCCATGGCCGCCTTCGAACCGATCGCGCGCGGCAGACGGAAGGCGCCGCCGGCGGCCGCCAGAATACCGCGCTTCACTTCGGGCAGACCGAAATTCGCGGTCTCGGCGGCCACTGCGATGTCGCAGGCCAGCACGATCTCCGTTCCTCCCCCCACCGCGAAGCCATTGACCGCGGCAATGAGCGGTTTGGACAGCGGATGCGAAACGATCCCGGCAAACCCCCAGGCCTCACGCTCGCCGGGCGGGACGGGCCGCTCGCCGCGCGCCGCCGCTTTGAGGTCCATGCCCGCGCAGAAGGCACGCTCACCCGAGCCGGTCAGCACGATACAGCGCACTTCGGGATCGGCTTCGGCTGCCTCGAGTGCTTCCCCGACCTGCAAGGCGACATCGGCCGTGATCGCGTTCATTGCCTGTGGGCGGTTGAGAGTAACGACCATGACATTCGCCTCGCGCGCGACGAGGACCTCGCACGAGGATGGCGGTAGGGTGGACATGCGGGAGTTCCTTCCGGGGGATTGGCGGTTGGCCGACGGGCCGTTCAGATAAGACCGAACCGGCGCGCCACGGTAATGGCCCCAGTCCGGTTTCGGACGCCGAGCTTCCCGTAGACGTTCTTGATGTGCCACTTGAGTGTGCACAGCGAGACGTCGAGCCGATCGGCGATGTCACGGGCGATCATCCCGCTGTCGAGCGCCATCAGCACTTCGGCCTCGCGCGCAGTCAGCTTTTCGAGCGGGGCCGCTTCGGCATCTTCGGGCGGGGTCATGCCCATGCGCGCCATTACGTTGGCCATGAAATGACGCGACTGGGTGCTGATCTGATCGTCGACGACCATGTGCGCGATCATCGCGCGCAGCGCCCATTCAAGATCGAGCACGGTGCGCAGCAATTGGCCTGACGCCGCCACCGCGATGGCACGCGAGAAGCAGCGCCGCGCGGTTCCCAGTTCGCCCAGCGCCCATTCGCAGGCGGCGCGCAGCAACATCAGCGACGTCATCCAGCGGCGTTGCCCATGGAGTTCGGCGAAATCGATCAGGGGCAGAAGCAATTCGCGGGCCCCGGCCGCATCCCCGTGCGCGAAACGGAGCCAGGCTTCGACGGCCTGGAAATCGAGTTCCATGCGCGCATCCATCCGGTTAGCCATCGCATCGCGGACCGCATCGAAACGCGTGCTGGCTTCTTCCACGCGGCCTGCACGGATCAACATCCGGACCCCGAGCAGCTGGCCCATATGCGAATAGAACCAGCCATGGATGCCGTCCTGGTGCACCGATAGGAGCGCGGCGTTGATGCCCTGGCTGTGCTCGACAGATGCCGTCATCGCCTCCTGCGCAGCGATGTGCAGGCGCGGCAGACCATAGCTGCTGGTCGCATAGCCGTGGTCAAGCCCATCTTTCACCGCCTCGAAATTGTCGAGTTCGAGCTGGACCGTCGCAGAAATCAGCCCAAGCATCTTGGCCACGGTCGAATTGCGTCCGCACGCGCTCTGGGCATGGCTCTCGGCCCGCTCGATAATGTCGAGCGCCAGTTGCGCCCGCCCGCCATCCAGCTCGGTCAGCGCCTCGATCCCCATGGCCCAGACGTTGCCCGCCTCGTTGGCGGACTGGGTCGAATAGTGACGCGCCATGAGCAACATGCGGCGACAGGCGCGTTCGTCGAAGGCATAGCCGTGGGCAAGGGCGTACATGATCGCGACGCCCGCGGCCTGCAGCGCATCGTCGTTGGCCCAGCGGTCGAGCCAGTCCTGGGAGAGTTGGCGGGTCTGCTCCGCGTCCCCGCGTCGCGCCGCCACGGTGATGCGCAGGCGTTCGGCGAAGGCCATCGCGGCATCGTCGCCTTCGGCCAGTTGCGGCACGATCCGTTCGAGCCGTGCCTCGGCCTCGTCGAGCCGCATCGAGAAGGCCAGCGCGCGCACGTACCACAGTTGCAGCTCGTGCCCGAGGTACCCGCCCTTATGCTCCACGCTTTCCAGCCAGCCCAGCATCTTGGGACTATCCCCCTGCTGGCGCCGGATGCGTGGGGCGTGGAGAGCCAGAAGCCGTGCGGCCTCCTCGGCGAGATCCATCCGCAGGAGATAGTCGATCGCGACATCTTCCAGGCCCTGCGCCTCGTGCCAGCTGATCGTGGCCAGAAGCGCCTGCGCGTCGTCCTCAGGCGCGACCGGGTGGACGCGGTTGAAGTGGCGCCGCAACGCCGGAGGCAGCTTCAGGAACCCATCCCGCTCACTTGGCACAAAGAGCATGAACTCGTCGCGACAGCGCAGAAAATCGGCGGCTCCCCGTGTGCTGAAGGCCACTTCGACAAGATCCTTGGAAAGCAGGTCGAAGACCGCGCACCGCGACAGGAACGCCACGAGGTCAGCCGGAAGCACATCGTCGACGAAGGTGCGGAAGAAACCGCGCGCCGCCGCACCCTGCAGCAAGGGAGCGGCAGGATCGGCCCCGCGATCGCGCGATCGCAGGATCTCGACACCGGCAAGCGCCGCTGCGGGCCAACCAGCGGTGTCCTGGTGCAGACGGCGGGCGAGATCGTCGCTTCCCGAAACACGCCCCTCCAGCAAAGCGGACGTTTCGCCAAGTCCGAGGCGCATATCCTCCACCCCGACAACCTGCGCCTTGCCGCTCATCTGCAACGAGAGCCAGTCGATCGGAGGCAGGTTGCGGCTCGCAAGCACGACACGTTCGCCAGTCTCGCCCTCGCCAATCAACGTGTGGACGCGTGCGGCGTCAAGATAGGCGCCATCGTCCACGATGCGGACGCCGGGCCCCCGGCTGACGGGCCCCTCGATCCGCATGCCCAGGCTATCGGCGAACGATTGAAGCAACGCCGATTTGCCATAGCCCGCCGGGGCCGCAACGACGACCAGGCGCGCGCGCGCCGCCATCAACTTGTCCAAGGCGCTCTGGCTGGACGCAGGGCGCAGTTCCGCCTCGATCCGCATCTGACTCTCCCGTTCTTGTTCTCTGGCGATGCATCTGAAACCAGGTAATCATGAATTGCAAGCAACCACCCCTCCCAAAGGAGGGGGCAGGCGGTGTGAAGAGCGGCGATCAGGTCACTCAAGACTGTGCGAGCCACCAGCACGCACCGATGGGGATGAGGAAAGACCGCGCCGCGAAGCACCTTCGCCGGCCCTTCCCGACCGCCTCGTTCCATCGCCGCTGGCCGAAGCACCCGGGCCCATGCCCAAAGACATTACAGCAGAGAAGCGGATCGAAAGGACCGGCTCGGACATGAAGCAAAAAGCGATTCTCGAGGGGATCCGGATCACGGACATGACGAGCGTGATCTTCGGCCCTTATTGCACGCAGATCCTGGCTGACCTCGGCGCCGACGTAATCAAGGTCGAACCACGCGGCGGCGATGCCTCGCGCAACATCGGCAAGTCGTCGCACACCAAACTCATGGGCGGATTGCACTTGCGCATGAACCGGGGCAAGCGGTCAGTCGACTGGGACATCAAGACGCCGAAGGGACGCCATGCACTCGAACGCCTGATATCGACGAGCGACGTGCTGATCCACAACATTCGTCCCGACGCCACCGAACGCGCGCAGCTCGATTACGAAACCGTGCGCGCGCTGCGTCCGGACATCGTCTACGTGCAATGCACCGGCTTCGATACGCGTGGCCCGAGTTCCGGTCAGCCGGCCTATGACGACATCATCCAGGCGGCCTCGGGCATCGCCTCGCTGCTGCCGATGGTGGACGCCAATCCCGCGCCTCGCTTCGTACCGATGGCCATGGCCGACAAGGTATCGGGCCTGCATGGCGCTTATGCCGTCCTCGCCGCGATCATCCACCGGCTGCGCACCGGTGAGGGCCAGATGGTGGAGGTTCCGATGCTGGAATCGCTGGTCAGCTTCAACCTGCTGGATCACCTCTACGAGGAGACCTTTGTGCCGCCGATCGGCCCGATCGGCTACACCCGCCAGCTCGATCCGACCCGACAGCCCTTGCCCACCAAGGATGGCTACATCGTCGTCGCCCCCTATCAGGACAACCGCTGGATCCGTGTCTTCGAACTTCTCGATATGTCCGAGATTCTCGAGGAACCGGGACTTACCGACCTCATGTCACGACGTGAAAACGCCGACCGACTCTACACCGCGCTGGCCTCGCGCCTGCCCGAGCGGACCACCGCGGAATGGCTCGCGCTGTTCGCGGAAAACAGCATTCCGGCCAGCCGGATCAACTCGCTGCACGACCTGCTCGAAGACCCCCAGCTGGCCGCTTCAGGCCTCTTCCGCGAGCGCGAACACCCCAGCGAGGGCACCTACCGCGAAGTGCGCGGGCCGGTCCGCTTCTCCGCCGGATGCCCCGAGGAGGTTTGCCATGCACCGCGGATCGGCGAACATTCGGCCAGCGTCGCGCACGAACTCGGCCTCGAACCGGAGCAGATGCCATGATCCTCACCGATGAACACCGCCTGATGGCCGAGACCGTGCAGCGTTTCGTCCGCGAAGAGATCAACCCCCACGTGCCCGAGTGGGAGCGCGCCGGCATGTTCCCCGCGCACGAATTGTTCCCCAAGCTGGGCGAACTGGGCCTGCTTGGCATCAAGTACGAGGAGGACTACGGCGGGCTTGGTCTCGACTTCACCTATTCGCTGGTCATGGCCGAGGCGCTGGGCGAGGCCAATTGCGGCGGCGTGCCGCTGGGCATCGGGGTGCAGACCGACATGTGTACGCCCGCCCTGGCCCGCTTCGGCTCGAGCGAACTCAAGGCCGAATACCTTGCCCCGACCATCGCCGGAACACTGGTGGGCTGCATTGGGGTAAGCGAGCCTGGCGCGGGATCGGACGTCGCCTCGCTGCGCACCAGCGCCCGAATTGACGGCGACGACTACGTCATCAATGGCACCAAGATGTGGATCACCAATGGCCTCCAGGCCGACTGGTGCTGTCTTCTCGTCAACACCGGCGATGGACCGGTCCACCGCAACAAGAGCCTGATCATCGTTCCCCTCGACCTGCCCGGCATTACCCGGGCCAAGATCGACAAGATGGGCATGCTGTCCTCGGATACGGCCCAACTCTTCTTCGACGATGTGCGCGTGCCGCGCCGCAACCTCATCGGCGAGGAGGGCAAGGGGTTCGTCTACCAGATGCAGCAATTCCAGGAGGAACGCCTCTGGGGTGCGGCGCGAAACCTGCGCACGCTCGACCGGATGATCGACGAGACGATCGAATACACCCGCCAGCGCAAGGTCTTCGGCAAGGCCCTGCTCGACAACCAGGCGATCCATTTCCGCCTCGCCGAACTGCGCAGCGAGGTCGAGGCGCTACGCGCGCTGACCTATCGCGGCGTGGACGAGTACGTCGCGGGTAATGAGGTGACGCGGCTCGCCTCGATGGCCAAACTCAAGTCCGGGCGCCTGATGCGCGAAGTCAGCGATTCCTGCCTCCAGTACTGGGGCGGCATGGGCTACACCGCCGACAACTACGTCTCCCAGTTCTACCGCGACGGGCGCCTGAGTTCGATTGGCGGGGGCGCGGACGAGATCATGCTGACCATCATTGCCAAGCTGGAAGGCACCCTGCCCCGCAACTGACGTCCGTCCTTCCAGGGAGCCCCCCCCAATGCTCGACCGCTCCGAGAGCCTACTCTTCGACGAAGACCTTCACGCCTTCCGCGCGAGCATTCGGCGCTTCCTCGCCCGAGAATTCACCCCTCGCATACCCGAGTTCGAGGCGTGCGGACGCATCGCGCGCGATTTCTGGCGCAAGGCCGGCGAGGCCGGAATACTATGCCCCGGGGTCCCTGCCGAATACGGGGGCCTCAACCTCGACTTCCGTTTCAACACGGTGGTCAACGAGGAGGTGTCCTATGCGATGATGGCCGACGGCATCACGCTGCAATCAGACATCACCATGCCCTACCTGCTTCACCACGCCGGGCCTGAACTCAAGGAACGCTGGCTGCCGGGCATGGTCACAGGAGAAGTGATCGCGGCGATCGCCATGACCGAACCCCAGGCCGGATCGGACCTCAAGGGTCTGCGCACACGGGCGCGACGCGAAGGATCGGACTACGTGATCAACGGCGCCAAGACCTACATCACCAACGGTCAGAACGCCGACATCATCTTCGTGGTGTGCCGGACCGATCCCGAAGCCGGCGGCCAGGGTTTTTCGCTGATCCTGGTCGAAGCGGACCGCCCCGGCTTCACGCGCGGTCGCAACCTCGACAAGATTGGGCACTGGATGGCCGATACGTCCGAACTTGCCTTCGAAAACGTGCGCGTGCCGGTCGGAAATCTCGTGGGGGAGGAAAACCGTGCGATGGCCCACCTCTTCGACGAATTGCCGCAAGAGCGGCTGAGCATCGCCGTTTCCGCGCAGGCCGCCGCGCAGCGCGCCTTCGACGAGGCGCTGGCCTTTACCCGTGAGCGCACCGCCTTCGGGCAGCCCGTTCTCGATTTCCAGAACACCCGCTTCACGCTCGCCGACATCGCAGCCCAACTGCAGGTGGGCTGGGCCCACCTGGACTGGCTGGTCCAGCGCCATCTGGCCGGCCGTCTGACCGCGGAGGAGGCCGCCGCGGCCAAGCTGTGGCACAGCGAGATGCAGTGGCAGGCCTGTGACAACGCTCTCCAGGCGCATGGCGGCGCTGGCTACATGAACGAGTTTCCCATCGCCCGAATCTGGCGAGACGCGCGCGTGCGGCGGATCTATGGGGGAAGCAGCGAGATCATGCGCGAGATACTTGGCAGAGGCCTTGCGCGCACTTGATGCCGGGATATCGATCCATCGATCCAGTTCCTTTTGCCTTCCATTGTCCGCTCCAGCAGAAGCTCTGATCCAGTCCCCGGCGTTCCCTGCCCGCTCTTGTGCTGCATCTGCTGGCGCAGCGGGCTGATCGAGACAGTCATGGCAGGTTCCTTTCCGTTCAAGGAACTGCCCGCCTCGTCCCGCTAAGGCCCCACGTACACCGCGCTCAATCGCCCCATGCACCCTCCCACGCAAGCAGGTTTGAGCATGGGGCGATACGGGCCCGTGCGATCCTGGCGAGCGGACATCCGCGCCCAGACGTCTCGGACGGGTCCTGAGCCTAGAAACGGACCCGTGCGCCCACGGTGAAGAAGCGGCCGACGATGTCGTACAGCGCCCCGTCGTACATCCGCGCAAAGCCCAGATTCAGCGAGTTGGTCTGGCCTACCCGCGGCGCCTGGTTGAACAGATTGTTGACGTTCATGAACAGTTCGGGACTGCCCATCCGCTCGTCCTCGAAGCGATACCGCAGGGTCAGATTGGTGTAGAACACGCTTTTCACCGTGTTGTCATCGACCGTCGTGGGAAGGACCACCCGCGTCGTCTTGCCGACATAGCGTTCCTGCACGGTCATCGTGAAGCCACCGTTCGTATAGCTGGCAAGGAAGTTCGCACGCCAACGCGGCAGGGTTGGAGTACCCGCCTGCTCGACCGTGGCCGCCCCGGGGTTCGAGAATCGGTATTGATCGAGATAGGTGCCCAGTGCCCGCAGGTTCAGGTCTCCGTTGCCCACTTCGGTCTGGTAGTTGGCCTCGAAGTCGACGCCCGAAACGCGCGCGGACTGCACGTTCTGCAGCGGCGCATTGATCTCGACGATCCGCCCATCCGAGCCGCGCGAGATCAACGAACAGAACAGCGCGTTGCCGACACCGCACTGGTCGACCACCGTCTGGAAAGCGACCTGGGTGATCGCGTCGGAAAGCTTGATGCGATAGTAGTCGACCGACAGGCCGAAGCCGGGAAGCCAGTCGGGCCGGTACACCGCACCCGCCGTCAGCGTGCGCGCCTTCTCCGGCCCCAGATCGGCGTTGCTGCCCGAATAGCTGAAGATATTAAGGAAGGTCTCTCCGTTGAAATTGGGGTCGCGGACGGTCGTGACGCCGCGCACGACGCCGCCGAACAGCTCGTTGATGTTGGGCGCACGAATGTCCTGTGACAGGCTGGCGCGCAGGCGGAAGCCATGGAACACTTCATCGGTGAGGCCGACCTTCCACGTGGTGACGGCGCCGCTGGTGCTGTAGTCCGTCCGCCGGATCGCGGCGTTGAGACTGAGGTCCTGCGCCAGCGTCACGTCCCGCAGCAGCGGCACCTGCAGTTCGGCGAATGCCTCCTTCACGTTGTAACTGCCGGAACTGGTCTTGAGGTTGCCGGCGGTAAAGCCGTTTGCCTGCCCGATCGGGTCGGCCACCTGATCGAGCGAGACCTTGCGGTATTCCACGCCCACGGCGCCCGTGATGGCTCCTGCCCAGGCATCCACGACATCGCCGTGCAGTGACAATGCCGCCACGTCCTGCTTGGTGGTGGAGCGCGCGATCGAGGTGGCGGTCAGGTAGTCACGCTGGGCTTGCGTGAGAGGGGTTTCGCCAAACGGATTGGTCGGTACACAGCCATTGCCCGGATCGGTGAGAGACGAGCGGCACACGATCCCCCCATCGGGGGCAAACACGGCATCGGTTGCGAGCCGCGAGCGGGCCTGGATGCGATTGTTCTGCGCACCGTACCGGGTTTTTGACACACTGTGCGAGCCATAGATGTCGAGCTTCCAGTTGCCCCACAGGTTGGCGTTGGCTCCGATCGTCGCATTCCAGGTGTCGCTGTCGAAGAAGGTGACGTTGCGGCCGTAATTGCGGTCGATCTTGCCCAGCTGGATCGCGCTCAGCCCCTGCTCGTCCATCAGGGCTCCGATCGATTCAGGCAGATAGGCGTTGTCGCGGCGTACGGTATAGGCCCCGTTGGCGCCCAGGTTGAAGAAGTAGAGATTGGGCGATGTCGAACGGGCGTGGCCGAAGCTGCCTTCGGCGAAGACCTCGATGTCGTCGGTCAGGGCGTACTTGGCATGGCCATAGGCGCTCCAGTTGCGCGTGCGCGCAACCAGGGTCGAGGGATAGCTTGCCCCGTCGCCACCGACTTGCAGCGCGCCGGTGCTCTCGGTCCCGGGGGTGTAGGGAACCGGATTGCCCGCAGCATCGAACCGGATCGTGTTGAGGCCGGGCGTGATGATCCGGCCACCAAACGTGCCTGTCGCGATGGTCGCGTTTTCACGGTAGATAAGTTGGGGCTGCCCGGGCTGCCCGGCCAAGGGGTTGGGGATCGTGGCGGCACTGATGAGGTTGTAGTCGCGCTGGTCGGCCTCAAGCAGTTGCTGCCCGTTCATGTTGAAGCTTGCGACCACGTGGCCCCGGCCGCCCCCGAAACTGGTGCCTCCCGCCACTTCCACGGCGTACGATCCGGCATCGCCGTAGGTCGAGATGCCATGGCGGGCTTCGGCGGTCAGGCCCTGGTAATCGGTGTCGACAACGTAGTTTACAACGCCCGAGATCGCGTCCGAGCCATAGGCGGACGAGGCACCGCCCGTGACGATATCCACGCGCGAGATCAGCGCCTGCGGAAACACGCCTGTATCGACCAGACCCGATCCGCCGAAGATGGCCGGTCGCCGCCCGTTCAGAAGCGTCAGCGTGCGGTTGGCGCCAAGGTTGCGCAGGTCGGCGGTGCTCTGTGTGCTTGGCCCGCCGCCGATTGTGGGGTTCGGGGTCGCGGGCGTACCTGAAGCCGTCAGCTGGGGGAGCTGGCGCAAGGCCTCGGCCAGGTTGGGCGCGGTGTTGCGCAATTGCTGGCTGCTCAGGACCGTCACAGGGGTGGGGGCCTGTTCCCCGTTGGTGATCGCGCGCGATCCGGTCACGACGATTTCGGCTGCAGGCGCGGCCTCCTTCGCCGAACTGCCAAGATCGGTGGCTTCGGCCTGGGCCAGAGCGTTCACAGGCGCAATGGCAACGGAAGACGCAAGTAGGGCATGGATTAGTTTCACGATGGTTTCCTCCCCCGGTATCGGGTTTATTTTTGTCCAGGTTCGAATACGCCGTTTGCCCTGCCTTCTGCCCCTTCTTTGGTAGGGGCCGCATTTTTCCTTTTCGGGTCGGGGACTCTTGCGCGCCGTGCTGCGTGGAAAGCCATGGCCCCCACCACCATCCTCACGACAGGCTGTTCGTTTCGCACCGAAATTTCGGAGCCCCATCCTATAGGAGGGTGTCGTGGAGTGGCGGGGCGGGGATTTCAGGCCCCGAAGAAATCCGTAAATCCGGCGTGGCCGCAAGAGGCCTCCCTGCCAATGCCGCCCTTCTCAAGGGCAGGCGTGCCGCGCGGGTGGCGCGGCGGAAAATCCGAACAGGACGGGCCGCAAGTGCCCGCGCACGAAGATGGGAAGGAATGCACGATGAAACCCAAGGCCCGACTTCTTCTAAGCCTTGCCGCCGTCGCGCTCTTGGCCCGAACCCCAAGCCCGGCACGGGCGGATGAGGCGCGCGATGCGGCCTCAAAGGATGCCTCCGAAGCGACGCGCCGATATTTCGAGGAGACCACCGGCTCGCTGGCCTGGGAGGATCGGGAGGACGAGGCCCTGGCCACGCGCGGCCTGGTCGCGACGATCCCATCGCGCGAGATCCGCGATGCGCAGGGTAATCTCGTGCGTGACCTGCACGATACGGACATCCTTGAAGGAGAGCGCCCGGCGACCGTCAATCCCAGCTTGTGGCGCAACGCTCGGCTGCTGGCGAACGCGGGCCTCTTCAAGGTCACCGACCGGGTCTATCAGGTCCGGGGTATCGAACTTGCCAACCTGACCGTCGTTCTGGGCGACAAGGGCAATGTCGTTATCGATACACTGACCACGGTCGAGGCGGCCCGCGCGGCGATGCAGCTTGTCCGCGATACGCTTGGCGACCGGCCGGTTACCGGCGTGATCTACACCCATTCGCATATCGATCATTTCGGCGGCGCTGCGGGCGTCATCTCTCCCGAAGAAGCGAAGGCGCGCGCGATACCAATCGTTGCCCCGAAGCACTTCTATCAGGAGGCGGTGTCCGAAAACGTGATCGCCGGACCGGCGATGAGCCGGCGCACGATGTACGCCTTCGGCCATCTCATCGGTGTGGGGCCAAGAGCGGACATCAGCGACGGCATCGGCCCCGCCTTCAACCGCCTGCGTCCGGGCACCAACCGTATGCTGCGACCGACCCTTGAAATCGGCGAGGCCGCAGACGACGGCAAACCACTCACCATCGATGGCATCGATTTCGAATTTCTGTACCTGCCCGGCACCGAGGCGCCCGCGGAAATGGCAATCTACATGCCGCAGCTGCGCGTGCTCGACATGGCGGAAGTCGCCAATGGAAGCCTGCACAACATCCTGACCCTGCGCGGTGCACAGGTGCGCGATGCAAAGTCATGGGCGGACGGGCTCACCCATGCCCTGCGGCGTTTCGGCAGCCGTACCGACACCCTGATCACGTCGCATTTCTGGCCGCGCTGGGGCAATGCCAAGATCCTCGATTTCCTGTCTTCGCAGCGCGACACCTACAAGTACCTGCATGACCAGAGCGTGCGGATGATGAATGACGGGCAGAACGGACAGGAAATCGCCGAAGCACTCGCCCTGCCTCCGGCGCTGGGGCAACGCTGGTTCAATCAGGGCTATTACGGCACCCTCAGCCACAATTCCAAAGCGGTCTACCAACGCTATCTTGGCTGGTACGACGGCAATCCCGCCCATCTCAACCCGCTCCCTCCCGAAGCGTCGGGACGCAAGCACGTCGAAGCATGGGGGGCGCGCAGGCGGTCCTTTCAAAGGGGCGGGAGGCCATGGCCGCGGGCGACTACCGGTGGGCTTCCGAGCTGCTGTCGTACCTCGTCTTCGCCGAACCGGACAACGAGGCCGCCCGGTTTGCCCTGGCCGACAGCCTCGAACAGCAGGGGTACCAGGCCACCAGCTCGCAATGGCGCAACCAGTTCCTCTCCGGGGCCCGAGAGCTGCGCGAAGGTATCCGGACAGGCCAGTTCGATTCTCTTGCGGGAACGATACCGAACCTGCCACTGAGCGACATACTCGATCTGATGGCAGTCCGCCTCGTTCCGGACAGGGCCCTTGCATCCCCGATGGCCTTCAATCTGAAACTTACCGACGAGACCGAGGCCGAGACAGGCGAACAGATTTCGATCCGCAATGGCGTGCTTGTCCATCAACCGCTCGGATCGGACCTCCCCCAAGCCCCTCTTTTGCAGCTGACTCGCGCGCAATTTGTGGCGGCCATCACCCATAGGCCGGTTCCCGGCGAGGTGCCCGAGGCCGAACAGAAGTTGCTCACGCGATTTACATCCCTGTTCAAGGCGCCATCCGGTAACTTCGGCCTGGTGACACCGGGACCATAACCAGGCCGGCGGTCTCGCCCGCCCATAAGGGCCACCTCGGTCTGCGACACGACTTGAGTTCAATATTTCGCAGTCTGAAAGTGCGCCGCGAAGTGTCGCTTGCCGATGCGCGCTGACGAGCCCGCGAAATCAGGAGACTTGGCGCAACTCGGTCACGAACTCGTACCGATCACCGCGATAGACCGAGCGGGTGAATTCGATCGCGCGCCCATCCGTCGTCGTCGTCGTGCGCTCGATGCGCAGGACTTCGGAATTGTGCTCGATACACAGTATACCGGCCTCGGTGGGTGTCGCCAGAGAAGCACGCACCCGCTGGGTGCCCGAGACAGGCCGGTGGCCATGCGCTTCAAGCGCCTCATAAAGTGAATCCCCCAGCCCTTCGAGATCGGGCAGGAATTCGGCCGGAAGCACGGCGTTCTCGATCGCAAGCGGTTCACCACCGGCAAGTCGTACCCGGCTGAGCCGTACCACACGCTCCGAAGCGGTGATGCCCAGAACACTCGCTTCTTCCTCCGTGGGGCGGGCGTAGGAACGGCTGATCCAGACCACCCCCGGATTTTCGCCGCGCAATCGTGTTTCATCGCTGAAACTGCTCAACTTTTCGCCCGGCGCCTCGATACGGCGGGCGACGAAGGTACCGGACCCCTGCCGCCGCACGAGAACGCCTTCATCGATAAGCTGTTCGATACCCTTGCGAACCGTCACCCGCGAAAGCCCCGCCAACGCACAAAGATCGCGCTCGGACGGCAAGGCGCTTCCTGCTTCAAGAACGCCTTTGCCGATCTGCTCGCGCAAGGATCGCGCAAGTTGCAGATAGAGCGGTGTGCCCTCGTCGCTTCGCGTCCAGACAAATTCCCCCATTGTCAGCTCTCTCGCCGTTCGAGCGCCGGGAGTATCCGACGCAGGTCCCCTCCCGAGGTGGCGAGCTGTCGGGCGCCTTCCTCCGCCGAAAGCCCCTTCGCAACCAGAATGCCCAGCCGGATATCGTTCCTCGCCAAGTCCAGCGCGGCCATCGCAGCAGCTTCATCCACCCCAGCGATATCCTGAACCATAGAGCACCCGCGTTGCAACAGTTTCTCGTTGGTGATGCGCATCGCCACCATGCGGCCATCGTAGACAAGGCCCATGCGAAGCATGATCGCCGTCGAGAGGAGGTTGAGGATCGCCTTCTGCGCGGTTCCCGCCTTCATGCGCGTGGAGCCGGCCAGGACCTCGCTGCCGGTGACGGCAACGATCGCATGCTCGGCGCAGGCGGCCAGAACCGATCCTGCGTTGTTGGCTACCGCGATGGTGAGCGCACCGGCAGCACGCGCGGCTTCCACTGCCGCGATGGTATAGGGCGTGCGGCCGCTCGCCGCGATACCGATCACCACGTCCTCACGGCAGATCCTGGATTGTGCGATTTCGGCGCGCGCGGACTCGCTGTCATCCTCGGCACCCTCATAGGCTTCGGTCATGGCATCGAGACCGCCCGCCATCAGGAACACGAGACGTTCCATCGGCCAGCCGAAGGTCGGATTCAGCTCCACGCCGTCCTGCACGCCAAGGCGTCCCGAGGTCCCGGCCCCCACGAACACGAGACGTCCGCTCGTCCCCAGCCTTTCCGCTGCGGCCTCTGCCGCCGCCGCAATCGCCGTGGTCTGGGAATGGATTGCGGCAACGGCCGCCATCTGCCCTTCGAGCATGGCCTCCACCGCCTGTTGGGTGGGCCAGAATTCGAGATCGCGGTAGCGCGGATCGAGCGCTTCAGTTTTCATCATATCCTTGTCGTATTCGCATGAGGGGCAGGACTGTCAGGCGGGAACGGGGCGCGGGGCTTCCCCGGGCACGACGGCACAGACACAGAAGGCGACCAGCGAGGCGATGCAAAGCTGGAAGGGGAACGAAAGACCCAGGAGAACTGCGGGCAGCCCCAGCGTCCCGGCGATACCCGGCTGCAGGAGCAGCACCGTGACGAAGCCGATCAGAAGTGAGGCAATGACCGAACCCGTGCTCCCGCGCCGCGTGAACAGCGCCGTGAAATAAACACCGATCAAGCCTGCGTAGGTGAAAACCATAACCTGCAGCGCAAATTCCAGCAGGCCCATCTCGGTGTAGCGCTGCCAGTAGAAGGACACGATCGCCATCAGGAACATGGCAAAGCCGATCACACCCATGCCCGCGCGCCCGGCCTGCACGAAGTGGTGCTCCTCGACAGAGCCACGCGTCTCGCGCCAGGGCCGATAAAAATCCTGGATAAGCACCGAAGACATGGCGTTGAGCGCCGAATTGGTGGTCGCCACCGCCGCCGCACAGATCCCGACCGTAACGAGGCCGCGCAGGCCAGCGGGCAGCTGGGTCAGGATATAGTGCATGAAAATACTGATCTTCTCACCGCCGAATTCGTTGCCGGCGATCGCCGTTGCGCCGCCCATCAGGTCCGGCCGATCATAGAAGACGTACAGCAACAGCCCGATGACAATGAACATGCCAACCACGGGCACGGTTGCAAACACCGAAAGATAAAGGCTCCTGGCCCCTGTCCTTGCATCCTCGCAGGAAAGCAGGCGCTGGGTCGTATCCTGGTCCATGCCCGCATTGGCGATGTAGAGAAGCGCAAGGCCCGTCACGACACCCAGCATCGAGAAGGGATGCGAGGGATCGAGCGAAAAATCGAACAGCCGTAGCTTGTTCACACCTTCCGGTGTCTGCATCAGCCCCTGCACGATCTCGCCGGTCGAGGCCGGAATCGAGAGGCGCAGGAAGACCAGCACCGCGATGGCCGAGCCAAGATAGACGATGAACTGGATAAGGTCGTTCCACAGGACCGACTTCAGGCCGCCCACAAACGTGAACAGCACGCTTGCGATCACCAGCACCGCAGCAGTGATCATGATACCGCTGGCATCGACCGTGCCGCTGATCACCATCGCCAGCGCGATGGCAGCCAGATAGACGCGCGCACCACCTGCAAAGACACGCCCGACGAGGAACATGCCTCCGGCCCAGCGCGTAGCCTTCTCGCTGAAGCGCAAGGTCAGCAATTCATAGGCTGTCGTCGCCTTGATCGCATAGAAGCGCGGGATCATGATGTGGGCCACGAAGATAGCCCCGATCAATCCGCCGATATTGCCGCTGAGATAAGTGAGGTCCCCATGGTAGCCGTAATCCGGCCCGCCGAGGAATGTCGCCGCCGACTGCGTCGCTGAAAGAACTGAAATTGCGGCGAGCCAGGCCGGAACGGTCCCGCCTGCAAGGAAATAGTCGCGCGCCGAAGCGGTCTTGCGCGGCGTGAAAATCCAGCCTCCGGCAACCAGGAGGAAAAGGTAGGCGGCGATGACCAGCCAGTCCAGAAACGAAAACGGCAACGACAAACTCTTACTCCACTACCCGAGGGGACATGGCCTTCGGCACGTACCGGCACCGCGCGGCGCCGGTACGTGCCTGCAAACGTATCCGGCACCCGGCCTGAGGAGGAGGGCCCGGTGCCGGAACGCGCTGCTATTCTCAGATACGGGCGCTCAGCGAGAGGCCGATGGTTCGTCCGAGAATGTCATAGGTGTCCGGGAAGGTATTGAACACGCCCCCGCTCGAAACGAACGGCGGATCCTTGTCGAACAGGTTGTAGATACCTGCCGTCATCGTGATCCCCTTTTCGAATTCGTACGAGGCCGAAAGATCGAAGGTGTTCTGTGCGGAGATCGTGGCCGTCGAGCCCGCTGCGCTCGAACGGACCTTGCTGATCCGCTGCCAGTCAAACTGGATCAGCCCCTTGTCGAACAGCCACGAAACGCCGGCGGTGTGACGGTAATCGGGCTGAACGAGCGTGGTACCATCGCTCGAGCAGGTGGCCCCGAAGGTGCCCTTGCACTGCACCGCATCCACGGTCGCGTTCGCCTGGATCTTGTAGGAGGTGACGATATTGCCCTGATAACGCAGGCGCAGGCCGTCACCCGGGATCCAATCGGGCGAGAGCGTGTAGGTCACGCCGATATCGATCCCGCGCTGGAGAATACGGCCCAGGTTCTGGTTATTGACGTAGGCATCGCGGAACGAGCCGTCGTCGTTGCGCGTAACAAGCTGGCACAGCGGATTTCCGGCACTCGGATCGGTGATGTAGCAGCTTGTGATCGCAGCGATCGGCTGGATGACGCCCACGGCACCGCGAAGGTCCAGCTCGTACCAGTCCACCGTCGCGGTGAGGCCGGGCAGGAACGTCGGCGTCAACACCGCGCCAAGGGTCTTGGTGTGCCCGGTTTCCGGCTGCAGATCGGGGTTGCCGCCATAGTAGTAGTTGCCTGTGAGGTAACCCGCTGCAGTCGAATCCACCGAACCGGCGGCCGGCGCTCCAAAGCGCGCGCACTGTGCAGCATCGCCGGTTCCAAGGACGCACGGGTCACCGCCGTAACGCGGACGCAGACGATCGACGGTCACGAGGCTGCTGAACGCAAGCGAAGAGGTGCCGCCCGCAAACTCCCCGAAGTTGGGCGTACGCAGAACGCGCTGGTAAGTGCCGCGCAGACGCACGTTGGAATCGACCTTCCAGTTCGCCTCGATCTTCCAGGTTCCGTGCGTTCCCCATTTGTCGTACTTCGAGAGACGGTACGCGCCGCCCACATCGAACTTCTCGATCAGCGGAATGTCGTGCAGCACGGGCACGAGCAATTCGCCGTAGAGCTCGGCCACATCAAACGAACCACGGTAGGCCGCCTGCACGCCTTCGCGGTAGGTCGTGCCGTTAAGCAGCGCGGAATCCTGATCGATGCTGGCAGTCTCGCGGCGGTATTCCACGCCCAGCGAGAAGCCGATAGGACCTGCCGGAAGGGTCAGGAAATCGTCGAGCGTACCGCTGAGGTTGGCGGCCGTGACGAACTGGTCGCGGTCACGATGGAAGCTGCTGAAGTCGCTGAGCAGAGCATCCTCGAGCGAGCCATCCTGTGCAAAGATGTTCGTGCTGTTGGCAATCGTGGAGAACATCGAGGCACCCGACGGGGCGTTGCGAATGCCGTCACCCGTGATGTCGGTGGATTCGCTTGAACGGCCGTATTGCGCGTAGATGTTCCAGTTCGTCGCAGGCGTCAGCCCGCCGCGCAGACCCGTCTGAGCCTGGAAGGTATCGCGATCGGTGTGGTACATCACGATCTGGTTGAGCGACCGCGACACGTTCACCGCCGCCGCTCCGTCGACGAAGGTCAACTGGTTGCGAATGTCGTCGGTGAGATAGGGATTGGATTCCAGGATCGAGACCGTCTCGTTCAGCGCAACCGGCGTGGCGCCGACGGTGCCCGTCTCGGTCGAGCGGACGTTGGTGTACATGACACGGCCATAGACTTCGATGTCCGGCGTGATCTCATATTTGTAGAGCGCGGTCGCGTTGAAACGCTTGAGTCCCGAAACGAGCGGATAGCGCGCGCTAATGTTGGAGGTTGCCGAAGGGGAGGTCGTGAACGCCCCGGCGTCGGTGTAGCCAAAGGTGTTCCCACTCGCGACATCGGTGTATGTGCCGCCGAGGCTGGGGAGCGTCGTTCCCGGCGTCTCGGCCCAGTCACGGTCGCCCGCGCGGATCATGTCGCGCTGCGTGTAGTCCATCGCAAGGACGATGTGCCCGCGATCACCTACCCCGGTTCCGAGAGTCAGGGCACCGCCGTATTGCGCGCCGCCATGCTGCGAAAGACGGGTGGTCGCGGTGCCCTTCACACCTTCAAATTCGTCGTCGAGCACGAAATTGACGACGCCCGCCACGGCATCAGCACCATAGACGGCGGCCGCACCGCCTGTCAGCACGTCGACACGCTTGATCAGCGAGGCGGGGATCGAGTTCGCATCAATCGAGTTGCGGAAGCTGAACGGCGTCGCTCGGGTGCCGTCGATCAGGACGAGCGTGCGGCTCTGACCGAAATTGCGCAGTTCGAGGACATGCGCGCCAAATGCATCACTTCCCTGCGAGCCCTGACGAGCACCGCCGGAAAGCTGGGGGACCTTGGTCGAGAAATCCTCGATGGTCAGGGCCGACTGAAGCTTGATCTGCTCCTGGTCAGTGGTCGCAACCGGGCTGCTCGAAACAAGACCGGGCACGGAAATGCGCGTGCCCGTGACGATGATGTCATTGCCTTGTCCGCCAGCGTTGTCGGAAGAAGTGGCATCCTCAGCCTGCGCGAAAACCGCCGTGGGGGCAGACGCAAGCGCGACAGCGAGCGCGGTCCACGCAACCGCGTGCCGTGGTGACTTAATCATTATGATTTTCCCCTTATTCTCTATCCCTGAACCCGGCTTGCCCCGCCAGGGAATCGGCGATGCGAGCACATCCGGATGCGATGGAGAGCATGGCATACCTGTTTCATACATGCAAACATTGGTATCTCACTGGTACTATTTACAGTGTCGCAGCAGCCCGGCACCCAACAGACGGGGCATCAGCCAAGGGTATGCGCCCCCCCCCCGGCTGCCAGAGCCGCCCGCCCGTCGACGCTGTGCGCACGCCAGTCGTCTCCGGCCAGGTCAGCGGCAATCCTGCCAGACTGCGCGCGGCCAGATAGGCCATGGCCTCGGCCTCGATGTAATCGCCACGAAGGCCGAGATCGCTGGCAAGGCGACACGCGCCAAGACGCTGGCGCAGCGCATCGACCATAGCGGGGTTATGCGCCCCTCCCCCACATAAAACCCATAGATCAGGGGCTTCGGGGATATGATCGAGTGCCAGGCACACAGCTTCAGCCGTAAAAGCCGTCAAGGTTGCCACCACATCTTCCAGCTTGCGCCCTTCCGCCCAGTCCAGCGCGAAATCATATCGGTCCAGCGACCGCGCACCTCTGCCCCGGAAATAGGGATGCTCCAGTAGCTTCGCGAGTCGCTCCTGATCGACCCGCCCCGCACGGGCCAGACGCCCGCCATCGTCGTAACGACCGACGCCGCATGCCTGCACCACCTCATCAATAAGACCATTTCCCGGCCCGGTATCGAATGCCACCAGTGCGCCATCGCGCCCGATCCAGGTCAGGTTCGCCACACCGCCGATGTTGAGGAACGCCACGGGGCCAGGGCACCCGAGACTTCGGGCCAGCGCCGCATGGTAGGCCGGAACCAGCGGTGCGCCCTGCCCACCTGCCTGCAGATCATCCTGGCGCATCTGGGCAACCACCGGCACACCCAGTCCATCGGCGACGACTTGCGGGTCTCCGATCTGCAAAGTCAGTCCCCGTTCGGGACGATGCAGCACGGTCTGACCATGGAAGCCAATGAGATCGACCGGCCCGCAACGGCTGAGCAGGTCGCGCCCCGCCAAAACGTGCGCCGCCTCGATCACGCCAGCGGCACCCGCAAGGCTGGCGGGCTGGTCGCCATAGCCATTCCAGGCCAGGGCGTCGCGTGTCGCTCGCGCAAGAATGGCGCGCTCTCCATCCGAAAACGCCGCGAAGCCGGTCGCCCCCTGCACCACGTCATCTCGGCCGTCTGTTTCGATGATTGCGACGTCAACTCCATCCAATGACGTGCCGCTCATGAAGCCCATGACCCGCATCAGATATCCCCTTCCCAGCGGCATACAAGCAAGCTCGCATCGTCATGAATCTTGACGCGCGGAAACCGGCGACGACTTCCCGGTGCACATTCGAGTGACCGCAGCCGGTTCAGCCAATCCGTCCAGCCCCGAACATCGCAAATGGCCAGATGGTCTGCTGGATCCGCCTCGCCGAACATCTCGATCAGGCGCAGAAACCCGTCACTCGCGATGGCAAATCGCGCACCTGGCGAGAGAGGGATTCGCATCTGCCATAGGTGATCGGCGGCTTCCGGGCTGGTGCCCAGCACCCAGTAGCCCCCATCCCGGTTTATCGTGCTCCGCATGGCCTGCAACCCGGGCAGGAGCCGTCGGCCAAGTTCATCGGACGACATTTCGGGATCCACACCAAGGTGGTTTCGAATTTCCTCGACCAACTCCGCTCCGCGCGCATCCAGCGGCGAGCTTCCGAACAGAGCCGCCTCGCCGTCGCGCGCTTCCGCGACAATTCGGCAGTCGGCAAGCGTCGTCAACTCAGCCTCGTCCCCGATGACCCGAACCATTGCGAAGGCTGCCGAAGGAAGTTCGTGCGCCGCCGTGGGCAAGCGTGTCGCGATGGCGCCCAACCGCTCCGCGCAGCCCGTCGTCACCTCACGGATCAATTCGACGGTCGGGATCTGCGGGTCTCGCACCAGTATCTGAGCAAGAAGGTCATTCGCCGTTCTCGCCAGCCAGGCGGCATCACTGGGCGCGTCGGTCAGGCGACCTCCCACACCTGTTGCGCCGTCGATGACCCAGGCTGCCGAGCCGCAGTGGCCGACGCAGTCCTCATTGACATCGCCCTGACCATCCGAGGCCGCAATCTCAATCGTGAGCAACGCAAAGGCTCCTTCAGACGTTCCATTCCTTGGGCCGCTCCCGAGCGCCCGACACAAATCAGATAAAACCATTTTAATGCCACTTGAGTCAAACACAAAGAATGGTATTAACGCCGCCATGCACTCGAAACGCCCCGATCTCACCACGCAAATGGCGCGCGAAGCCGCCGAAGCTCCTCACCGTGCCAGCGAACAGCTCCACCGCAACGCCGCACTGGTTCGTGAAGCCGGTGCCCGGCTGCGCCGACTGGCACCACCTTTCGCCGCCACTCTTGCGCGCGGCAGTTCGGATCAGGCAGCAGGGTTCGGCAAGTTCCTTCTCGAACGTCACGCCGGGATTCCCGTTCTGAGCCACGCCCCCTCGATCGGCTCGCTCTACCACGCGACATCGCCGCACTTTCAGGGCATCCCCGTTCTTGCGATCTCACAGTCGGGCCGCAGCCCAGACCTTTTGGCCGCCGCCGAAGACGCGAAGAAGCAGGGCGCGCTCATCGTTGCGCTGGTGAACGATACGGCCTCCCCCCTCGCCGAACTGGCCGAGATTGTGATCCCTGTTCACGCAGGTCCGGAAACCAGCGTCGCGGCGACCAAGAGCTTCATCTGCACGCTGGTTGCGCTGATGCACCTGACCGCAGAGTGGAGCCAGGACCCGGCCCTCCTCGCCGCGCTCGACGCGACCGGCGATGTACTGGAAGAGGCCGCACGCGCCGACTGGAGCGATGCGGTCGCGCTGGTTCGCGATGCCACGCAGATGCTGGTGCTGGGCCGCGGCCCGACGCTGGCCATCGCGGGCGAGGCCGCCTTGAAGCTCAAGGAAACGTCGCGCCTCCACGCCGAGGCTTTCAGCAGCGCTGAAGTCGCGCACGGCCCGATGACGCTCGTGGGCGACACGGACCCGGTTCTGGCACTGGCCCCGCTGGACGAGGCCCGCACCGGCCTTCGAGAACGCCTTGCCGATTTCACCGCGCGCGGCGCGCAGGTCATCGCGGCTGGCCATGCCGAAGACATCGAGGCCGCACGCCTGAAGCTTCCTGCAACGACCACGGCACACCCCGTGCTGGCCGCCATCGCACAGATCCAGAGCTTTTACGGCTTTGCCAACGCTCTCTCCATCGCAAGAGGCCACGACCCCGATAGCCCACCCCATCTCAACAAGGTGACGCGCACGCTATGACCCGACCAAGCGCCCCTGACGCGGCCCTTACCGGGGCACGGATCGTCACGCCGTCCGGGATCCTCGATGCGCATGCCCTCCTTATCGAGGATGGGCGGATCGCCAGCCTCGTACCGGACAGTTCGGTTCCGGACGGCGTCCTCGTGCAGGACCTTGGCGGCGGTTATCTGCTGCCCGGCTTCATCGATACGCAGGTGAACGGAGGCGGAGACGTCCTGTTCAACGACGCGCCTACGCAAACGGGCCTGCGCACGATCATCGCGGCGCATCGACGCTTCGGGACAACCGGCCTCCTGCCCACCCTCATCACCGACCACCTCTCGGTCGTAGATACGGCTCTTGCCGCGGGTGAAAGCGCTCTTGCCGAAGGGATGCCAGGCCTGCTGGGCCTGCACATCGAAGGACCTCACCTCAACCCGGCCAAGAAGGGCATTCACGATGCAAGCCGCATCGTGCCCATTGACGGGGGCATCGTCGAACGGCTTGCCGCGCCGACGAAAGGACGCCGGATCGTCACGCTGGCGCCCGAACTGGCACCGGTCGGAGCCGTGCGACGCCTTGCCGAAGCGGGCGTGCTGGTCTGTGCCGGACACAGCCTGGCGACCTATGAAGACGCTCGCAACGCGCTGGACGAGGGCCTTGCCGGTTTCACCCACCTCTTCAACGCGATGACGCAGTTCCTCAGCCGCGAGCCCGGGCTCGTGGGCGCGGCACTGGAAAGCCGCACGACGCATTTCGGCTTGATCGCCGATGGCCGCCATGTCCATCCCGCCAGCCTTCGGGTCGCACGACTGGCACGCGGGGACGACGGCATCATGCTCGTCACCGATGCCATGCCCCCGGTGGGCGGCACCAAAGGCAAATTCACGCTGATGGGCCGCGAGATCATCATGCGTGACGGCACCTGCAAGGGATCGGACGGGACGCTTGCGGGATCGGCGCTGACCATGGCCGAAGCTCTGCGCAACGCGATGGACTTCATGGGCTGCGATCTGGTCAGCGCTTCGCGCATGGCGAGCGGCAATCCCGCCCGTTTCCTGCGCCTCGACGAGGAGGTAGGCGAAATTGCGCCCGGCCTTCAAGCCGATCTGGTCCACCTCAACGACGAACGGCACGTGCAAGCGACCTGGATTGCGGGCACGCGCGAGGACCATTGCGAATGACCCCCGAACTCGGGCTGATAGACGGACGCTTTGGCCGTCCGTGGACCGCGGAGGAGCGGCGCCATGTCGCCCGCACGCTCGCGGAAGGCGGCTTTGGCTTCTACCATCACGCCCCCAAGGCAGACCGCGCCCTGCGGCGGGAATGGCAGCGCGCGCACAGCCCCGAAGAGACCGCGGAACTCTCCGAATTCTCGGCCTTCTGCAGAGGCCTTGGCCTGCGTTTCGGGATCGGTCTCACCCCGATCGGCGCCACGCATCCTTTCGATGGCGCGGCCCGCGACGACCTCGCCCGGCGCATCGCCGAACTCGACGCCATCGGCCTCGACGATCTGTGCATCTTCTTCGACGATCTTCGAGGAGATCTGCCGGATCTTGCCCGGCGCCAGGCGGACGTAGTCAACTTCGCGGCCGAACGCACTAGGGCCGGGCGGATATTCACCTGCCCTACCTATTATTCCGACGATCCGGTGCTCAATGTCGTCTTCGGCGCGCGCCCGAAGGACTATCTCTCGAATCTCGGCCGGCACCTTGCACCCGGGATCGAGGTCTACTGGACCGGCGAGGAAGTGTGCTCGCGGGCAATCGAGCCCGCGCATCTGGCTCGGGTCACGCGGGAACTGGGCCGCAAGGTCACGCTGTGGGACAACTATCCGGTAAACGATGGCGCGCGCATGTCGCGCTTCCTGCACCTGCGTGCCTTCACCGGACGGCCTGCGGCAAACGCCGCGCACATCGCGGGCCATGCCGTCAATCCTGCGATTCAGGCCCATTTGTCCTGCCTTCCCGCACTCACCTTGCCGATGGTCTATGCCGAAGCTGAAGATTACGCCTATGGCGCTGCTTTCGCCGAAGTGGCTCGCACGCACCTCGGGCCCGAATTCGCAAAACGCCTGATGGAGGATCTTGCCGCCCTGCACGACATCGGCCACGAACGCCTCGGCCCACGCGCCGACCGATTGCGCGAGCGCTACGCATCGCTCGATCATCCCGCGGCACGTGAAATCATGCGCTGGCTGGATGGCGAGGACCTGATGCGCGATGACGAGGTCCAAACCCAATGACATCTGTGATACCGGCCCTGCCGAGACCCGATACCGGCGACCTCCTGAGCGCCTTGCGCGCCGTGGTCGGGCGTCGCCACGTGCTGACATCCTCGCGCGCTACGGCACGGTACCGGAAGGGCTATCGCACAGGCAATGGTCCGGCAATCGCTGTTGTGCGGCCCGGAAGCCTCCTGGAATTGTGGCAGGTCGCCAGCGCCTGCGTCGCCGCCGATGTCTCGATCATCATGCAGGCATCGAACACGGGCCTGACCGGCGGCTCGACCCCGGACGGGGGCGATTACCCTGGCGGCCTCGTCATTATCTCAACGACGCGGCTTGGCGACCTGCGGGTCATTCGGGACGGCGCCCAGGTTCTCTGTCAGCCGGGGACGACGCTCAACCGGCTGGAACGGGCGCTGCGCCCGTTCGGCCGCGAACCCCACTCGGTGATCGGCTCTTCGTGTCTTGGCGCTTCGGTCGTCGGCGGGGTCTGCAACAATTCGGGCGGCTCGCTGGTGCGGCGCGGCCCGGCTTATACCCAGCTTGCCCTCTACGCGCGGGTCCAGCCAGATGGCACGCTGGCCCTCGTCAACCATCTCGGCATCGCGCTTGGCGACACGCCCGAAACGATTCTCGCGCGCCTCGACCGAGGCGATTTTTCCGAATCCGACATCGATCCCGCCACCCGAAGCTGGGCACATGATCACGCCTATCTCGACCATGTGCGCGATATCGATAGCGCCAGCCCGGCGCGCTTCAACGCGGACCCGCGCTGCCTGTTCGAAGCTGCCGGTAGCGCGGGCAAGCTGATCGTCTTCGCCGTACGTCTCGACACTTTCGCACGCGAGGAGGAGACCACCACCTTCTACATCGCGACGCGCGATCCTGCCCGTCTCACCCGGTTGCGCCGTGCGATGCTCAGCGACTTTGAACTCCCCCCGATCGCGGGCGAGTACATGCACGAGACGGCCTTCGACATCGCCGATGTTTACGGACGTGACATGTTCGTCGCGATCGAGCGGCTTGGCACCGACCGACTGCCCGCCCTCTTTTCGGCAAAGTCCCGGTTCGACGCCGTCTTCGGCGACGGCCGCTCGGACCGGATGATGCAGTGGGCGGGACGCTTCCTGGGCGATCACCTGCCTACGCGCATGCGCAAGTTCCGCGCCCGCTTCGAGCATCATCTTATCCTGAAGGTGAGCCACGACCAGGTCGGACCGACCCGCGCCCTGCTCGCCGAACTGTTCCCCGGCGACAGCCAGGCCGACCACTTCGAATGCACCGCCCAGGAAAGTGCCAAGGCCTTCCTGCACCGCTTCGTTGCAGCCGGGGCGGCCGTGCGCTACCGCGCGGTCCATCCCGAGACCGTTGAAGATATCGTCGCTCTCGACGTCGCCCTGCCGCGCAACACGCTGGAGTGGGAAGAACACCTTCCGCCCGAACTGGAAAGCAAAGTCCTTCACACACTCTACTACGGGCACTTCTTCTGCCAAGTATTTCACCAGGATTACATCGTGCGCAAGGGCACCGACCCGCTGCGTTTCGAACATGCGCTCTGGGATCTGCTCGACACGCGCGGAGCGCAATACCCGGCGGAGCATAACGTTGGCCACCTCTACATAGCCAAGCCCGAACTGACCGAATTCTACCAGAGCCTCGATCCACGCAACCAGCTGAACCCCGGCATCGGCCAGACCGCGCGTGGGCGTCACTGGTCCTCCCCATCCCCCCACGGAGACGGCTGCACATGACCTACTTTCTCGGTATCGACGCGGGCGGCAGCAATTGCCGCGCACGCCTGATCGACGCGCAAGGAACCGTGATCGGAGAGGGCCGTGCGGGAGCCGCAAACGCGAGGATCGGGCTGGAGGCGCTCTACGAGACACTCAATGCCACGATCAACGAAGCGGTCGCTCAAGCCGGGCTGACGACGTCCCAGCGCGCCGCGATCGCCGGCGGCATGGGGATCGCCGGGATCACCCGCCCCGGCGTGCAGGACGGCCTCGATGCGTTCGATTTCGGCCTCGCCTCCTGCCGCTATGCCACGGATGCCCAGATCGCGAACCTGGGCGCCAATGCCGGAGAGGATGGCGCGATCCTCATTATCGGAACCGGCAGCATTGCCCAGCTTCGCATCGCGGGCGAGGACCACACCATCGGCGGATACGGCTTTCCTATTTCGGATGAAGGCAGCGGCGCGGCCCTTGGCCTCTCCGCGATGCGTCACGCCCTTCGCGCGCTGGACGGGCGCACCCGCCGCACCGAACTGAGCGCCGCGGTCACTGAGCGTTTCGGGCACGACACCGCGCAGGCCATCGCCTGGATGGATAATGCAACCCCGCGTGACTACGGCACATTCGCTCCGCTCGTGATGGACTACGCCGAAGCTGACGATCCAATCGCGCGGTCCATCATCGAGGACGCGGCCAGCCACATTGAACGTTTCATCGAGACGATCTTTGCTCGCGGCGTGACGCGCTGCGTACTTGTCGGCGGCCTGTCCCACCGTATGAAGCCCTGGCTGCGCGCACGCACCGTCGAACGCCTGAGCGAGCCTCTGGGCGACGCTCTGGATGGCGCCCTGCGCCTCTCTGGGTACCGTAGGTCCTAGTTTGCGCGCGCGAACCGTTCAATCGGCTACTCCGTCGGGCCGCCCTTTCAGGATCGAGGGCGCCCGAGGCATTTTCTCAGAAGACATGCTTCAAGGTGAGCCCGTAGGTACGCGGGTCGCCCGGTGTGCCCACGATCAGTCCGGTATTGCCGCCGGGCACCTGCAGCTGCTCGAAATAGCGGGTATCGAACAGGTTGCGCACCCATCCGAAGATCTCGAAGCCGGCCTCACCACGAAAGCCCAGGCGCAGGTTGGTGAGCGCATAGCCTTCGACCCAGGTGTAGGCAGAGGGCGTGGGATTGCTCGAGAAGCGCGAGCGGTAGCTGCCGTCGATCCCGAGATAGACGGCACCCTCCTGCCCGAGCAGCGTGACCGGCACATTCCCTTCGGCCCCGTAGGCGAGCGCCAGTTTGGAGACACCGGGCAGCCGCGCGCCCGATATGTCGCAATTGATGGGGCTGATCCCGCCGGGGGTTCCGGGCTGGTCGGGCTCCTGTCCTGGCTGGGGCGAAGCTCCTCCAGACAACTCGGGCGGACACGGTGCATCTGTAAAACTACGGTAGGTGGCGTCGGTCCAGGCCGCGTTGGCATAGGCATTGAAGCGCAGGCTCGGCCGTATCGAGAGGTCGGCCTCCAGCCCTTGAGTACGCACCTGCCCGGCATTGGCGAGATAGCCACGCAGGACACCCAGGCTGCCGTTCGTCACGAGCGCCTGGTAGTTGGCAATGTCGGTGCGGAAAGCCGCGAGGTTCAACGTGGCGCGGCGATCCCAAAAGCGCGCCTTCACGCCGATTTCATAGTGGTTGACCGTTTCCGGGGCGACCGTCGCGGCCTCCAGGATGGGCCGACCATCGGCATCGGAGGGAACCCCGTTGAGGTTCACCCCGCCCGACTTGAAGGTATGCGCATAGGTTGCATAGACGAGCACCTCGTCCGAGACTTCGTAGCTGGCGGTCAGGTCGTAGCTGAAGTTCCAGTCCTCGTAGTCGACGGTGAAGGCCTGCGGCGCGAGCACCGCACGCTGCGCAACGATCCGGGGATCCGTGCTCTGGTACGTGACCCGTTGCCCCTCCCCATTGGTCACGACCGAGGCGTAGTCCCCGTCCTTGCTGTCGTAATTGAGGCGCACGCCCGGGCGTAGCGTGAGGCCCGCCAGCGGTTGCCAATTGACCTGGCCGTAGAGTGCGGCGCTCGTGTTATCGAGGCCGATGGTGTTGGTCGCGGTCAGTCCGTCGAGCACGCTCGGGTCCGCGCTGAGTGGATTGGAAGGGTTGATCAGCCAGGCGCTGGCTGCGGGCCCCTGCTGCTGGCTGCCTTGTGTGTCGACGCTCTGCTGAAAGAAGAACGCGCCCAGGGTGTAGCCAAGTGCCCCCTCCCCGCCCGACAGGCGCAGTTCCTGGGTATACTGGTCCTGCTGGGATGGGTTCTGGCTAAGGGTGGTGATGCCAAGGCCGGTGAAGTCACGATCGTTCTCGGGCTTCCAGTCCCAGAAACGCCAGGCGCTGACCGAGGTAAGCGTGCCGATGCCGGTGTCCCACACTGCCTTCAGCGACGCGCCGCCGACCTTGTTGCCCGCGTTGAGCGACGCGTCCAGATCGGTCAGGCGGTCGAAGGCATCGGTGCTGGGCGGCGCATAACCCTGCGCGGCGGCTAGCGCCTCGTACTGCCGGTTGAGCGTGCGCTGCGTCCGGCCGGTCCGCACGTAGACCGTCCCGCAGCACTCCGGGTCCTGCTGCGAGTAATCTCCGGCCAGCGTGATCGAAAGGCTTGCGCTTGGCTGCCACAGGAGCTGTGCGCGCAGGCCCAGATTGTCCTGCGCGTTGATCCAGCGTCCGCTGGTCGTGTTCCACAAGGTTCCGCGCCGACTGGTCGAGGAAAGCGCGAGGCGGGCCGCCACCGTTTCGGAGAGCGGCCCCGAGACAGCTGCCTTGGCCTGGCGAAAATCAAGGTTTCCTACGGAAACTTCGGCACGCCCCTCGAAGTCGAAGGTGGGCTGGCGCGTGGCGATGTTGATCGCGCCGGCCGTGGTGTTCTTGCCGTAGAGTGTCCCTTGCGGACCTCGCAGCACCTCGATCCGCTCGACATCGAGGAAGTCGAAGGTCGCCGAAGCCACGCGCGCGAAGTAGACATCGTCGACGTAGATGCCCACGCCCTGTTCGATGCCGTCGTTGGTGAGGCCGAACGGCACGCCGATGCCGCGGATGTTCACGGCCGTGTTGCGCGGATTGGTGCTGTAATACTGCAAGGTCGGGGTCAACTGCTGCAGGCGTCCGACGTTGAAGGAGCCCGTGGCGTCGATGTGCTCGCCGCCGACGACCGAGATCGCGATCGGGACGTCCTGCACGGTTTCCGTGCGCCGCCGTGCGGTCACGAAGATCTCGCCATGGTCCGCCGCGCCGGTGCCGACCGACGTGGGATTATCCGGCCCTGCACCCGCCTCTGCGCCTTGCGGTGGCGCTTCCAGGGTCTGGGCCATGGCGCTCACCGGGAAGGTCAGGATCAGCGCTGTGGCAAGAGCGGTCGATGCAAGGTGGTTGGAGCCGGCAAGTCCGGATCGGCGCGAAGTCAGATGCATTGGGTCCCTCATGAAGTGTGCCCTGCATCCGGCGGTCCGGTCTGCGCGATCGAGGCCATTGATCGTGTTCTGGAAAAGCCGCGCCCGCACGCTTGCGGGGCACCGGCAGCCGTGCGGGAGACAGGATGTGCCCGTGCACTCTCCCACCTCCCCTCGGAGAATTTGTACTGCGTCCGGATGCCTCCGGCATCCCGGACGTGATGCCAGATATCAGCGTGGCGAGCGCGGGGCCTCACCCTGCCCCAGCAACGTGGCCAGCGCGCCAGCCTCCAGCAGGGGGCGCGGCGGGGGCGTTACTGCCGCGATCAGGCGCTGGACGAGGTACTTGCCGTAAGGCCAATCGCGCAGGCCCGAGGCCGCATTGATATGCCCCATCGGCCCCGCATCGACCATAGGCGCCCCCCAGATCCGCGCCATCCGCCGGGCATGGCCATAGCTGGCGTACGGATCATTCCGGCTTGCTACGAGCAACGCGGGAAAGGCGAGACGCTTGCGGACAACCGGGCCGAAGGGGCGGAGCCGTGGATCGATCGGAGCATACTCGACGTCGGGCGGGGCGACGAGCAAGGCGCCTGCCACGCGAGACAGCAGTTCCGGTTCAGCCGCATTCCACCAGCCCACGGCGTGGCAGCCCAGGGAATGGGCGATCAGGATGACCGGCCGTGTCGCGGCGGCAATGGCGCTGTTGAGGCGGCTCACCCAGGCCTCCCGGCCGGGCGCACTCCAGGCTCCCAGTTGAACGCGTCGGCAGGCCGCATCCTCGCGCTCCCAGATGGTTTGCCAGTGGCCGGGGCCGCTGTTGTCGATGCCCGGCACGGTAAGCAGAGCAGGCGCCAAGGCCGCATTTGCAAGATCGTTCATGAGCATTCCCCTCACGAGCCTGCCGCGTAAAGGACTAGGCCAAGCGTGGCCCAGGCTGTCAGCGAAATCGGCAGGGCCAGAGCGAGGCCGCGAAAAAAGGGGCCAGGCTCCATGCGCGGAATTGGGTCTACATGCAGGAAAGTCCCCGCCTCATGCAGCCGTGACGCGGAGGCATGGGGACCAGGACCAAAGTGGATCGAGCCTGCCTGCCGTAGACGAGGGACGGCGGCGCGACGGCGGGTGTGCTGCCGCGAGGTATGAAGGGATCTGAACGTGCATTGCATCGTATCACCTCAAGATTTGGGACGTGAGGGGAACACGAGGCCTGGCGTTGTCGCCCGAGCATCGCGCGCTTTAGCGGTTGGTAACGCGGAGCAAGCTGCTTCCCGATCAAATGCCGCGAGCCGGGAGAAATCGGGGGCGTCCCGGCCAGTCGCCCTTTGTAGATTTAAACCCTGCCTTTTAAGTAGGGAAAATGTCAAGCCGATCTGGATGGCGGACGCGCGAACGCCTCACTGGCCCTCACATGAGGTGCGCGCAGGCCACCACCAACCACGCCGCCGGTACGAAAAGCACCTGTGCCAGCACCGTCCCACAGACTCGGCTTAAAGCGAGCAGGACCACGGTGCGCCGGAAAACGCCCTCTCCGACACTTCCGGACACGACATCGTCGGTCATGACCGAGAGCTGCGGATCAATCAGCACGAACAAGAGAATTGTCGCAAATCCGTTGACGATGGCCGACAATTGAGAGGCCGTGACCCGGTATTCGGGGACCAGATAGCCCGCGTAGAGCGAGGCGAGGACGCCCACCCCCAGCAAGGCCTGCGCCAGGACATTGAGCGCGATGACCGAAAGACCGACGCCGTGCAGGCCGCAAAGGCCGCGCAAATGTGAGGCACGGGGGCGCGTCCCGGCCCGCCACAGAAAGGCCAGACCACGCGGTGAGGCAGCCACTTTCACGAGCGTCAGAACCGATCGATGATGCTGAAAATCACCGATGGCGCGAGAAAACCACCGCTGTGCGGTCGGAATGAACAGCGTGCCCAGGACGCTCGCCGCCGTTGCCGCAGCCAGGACCAGCCGAAAGTCGAAAAGCAGCCCATCGCCCGAATCGGCCAGCAGCGCGCTTTCGATTCGCTTGGCAAGGAACGGCCCGAGAAAGCCGTTGGACAAACGCGAGAGCAGCACAAGGACGTTGAAAAGCGCAAATGCCAGCGCAATTCGCTGCGTTCGAACCCCGGCGATCCGGGCGGCATAGGCCAGCGCTCCGACAAAATTGATGGCGAACGTCAGCAAGCAGATCGTCAGCAGTTGCAGATCCAAGAAACACGCCTCGTATGGGGGGACGACGCCTACATAGACGGGCCAAAAGATTTGGCCTACTAAATTAATCGGGATATAGGGCGAACCCGTCGGCCCCGACGCCCGGGTGGCGTCGGGCCAGGCTGTTCGATCAGGAAGAATACGGCATGACGTTCGCGCAATGGGCAATCCTGGGCATCCTCCTGGCCATGATCGTGGCCTATGCGTCCGAGCGCTTTCGCGTCGAGCTTGTCGCCATGGCCGGTCTCGGTGCCGCCTTCGCACTGGGCCTCGTGCCGGTGCAGGCGGTCTTCGCCGGATTTGCCAATCCGGCGGTCATCACCGTGGCGGAAATCCTGCTCGTGGTTGCCGCACTTGCGCAATCGCGCGTGATCGACACCTTCGCACGGCGCATCGTCAGCCGCGTGCACGGAGAGACCGCGATCCTCGCCGTCCTGTGCAGCCTTGCCGCGCTGGCTTCCACGGTCATGAACAACATCGGCGCGCTGGCGCTCTTCTTCCCGGTCACACTGTCGGTCTGCGCGCGCCTCGGACTGCCGCCGGGGCGCATGCTGATGCCGCTCTCCTTCGCAACCTTGCTCGGGGGCACCTGTTCCCTCACGGGCACGCCTGCGAATCTTGTCGTCAATGACTGGATGGTATCGCAAACGGGCGCAAACATGGGCTTCTTCGGCCTCGCCAAAGTCGGCTTGCCGGTCATGGCAGTGGGCCTTGTCTGGCTGGTTCTCGCCGCCCCACGCCTGCTGTGCGCGCCTGCGAACGCCCCTGCCGGGAACGATCTCGGCCCCGCCTCCTTCCTCACCGAAGCACGCGTACCCGACGGTTCTGCGGCGAAGGGCCTGCATCTGCCGGACGCGGAAGCCCGCTTCGACATCCTCGTCCACGGCGTCGTGCGCAATGGCGCCCATGTCTTCGCGCGCCGGGCAGATATCGTCTTGGCCCAAGACGATATTCTCCTCCTTGAGGCCGACTTCGCGCTGATCGACCAGCTCCACCTGGAAGGTGCCCTTGCCGCTGCGGAACGCCACGAGGGGACCGCCACGCCCGAACGCAGCGAGGCCGTAGTCATGCCGGACAGTTTTCTCCTCGGCTCACGAATCGGCGATATCGGGCTGTTTGCCGAGCACGCGATCCGCGTGGTCGGGCTCGCGAGCCGACGCCACCGGATAGAGGGGCGCTTTGCGGATCTCCAGATTGGGGTCGGCGACGTCCTCATCCTTGAGGGCGATCGCGAGGCGCTGGGAACGACCCTGGCCGAGGACGCGCTCCTGCCCCTGTCCCGGCACCGCCCGCCCCGTCTCAACGCCCGTGCGGCGACGGGTGTCGGCGTCTTTGCGACCGGCGTGCTCGTCTCCGCCTTTGAACTGATCCCGGCCGAGATCGCCTTTGGCGCGGTCGTGTTCCTCCTCGCCGCGACCCGCTGCCTCAACCTGCGCACCGCGTTGCAAGAGCTGAACTGGCCGATCGTAATCCTGCTCGCCTGCATGATCCCGCTTGGCCTGGCGGTGCAAGATACAGGAGCCGCGCGGGTGATCGCCAACGCCATCGTCGCCTGGCTCCCCGGGGAACAGCCGCTCGGAGTGATCGCGTTGGTACTGTTCATGGCCATCGCCATCACCCCGTTCATCGACAACGTGTCGACCGCTATCGTGCTCAGCCCCATCGCCACAAGCATCTCCGCGCGCACGGGCGTGGCGCTGGAGCCCCTGCTGATGGCCGTCGCGGTTGGCACTTCGCTCGACTTTCTGACGCCGTTCGGCCACCACAATAACGCGGTCGTGATGGGCGCAGGGGGCTATCGCTTTCGGGACTTTCCCCGCTTTGGCGCTCCACTCCTGGCGCTGTGCTGTCTTGCCGCGCTGCTTGCGTTGGGCCTGATGGTCTAGTTGTATCCGCGCCCTTGGGGGCGTAAAGTCCAGTTCTGTTGTAGGGAAGTTGCACCCAGGTCATGATCTCGAACAAAGCCAAGTACGCCCTGCGTGCCCTTCTTGCCGTAGCCGCCCAGCCTGAAGGCGAGGCCATCACCAGCACCGAGATCGCCCGCAGCCACGCGATTCCGCACAAGTTCCTCGAGCAGATCCTGCTCGATCTGAAGAAATCCGGCATCCTGGAAAGCCGCCGTGGCAAGGCTGGGGGCTATGTCATGTTGCGACCCGCGGATACGATCAGTTTTGGCGAAGTTCTGCGCATTTTCGATGGTCCGCTTGCGCCGTTGCCGTGCCTGTCGCGCAACGCCTACCGTCGCTGCGAGGACTGCGAGAACGAGGCCCGGTGCATTATCCGTCGCGAGCTTGCCCGCTCCTACGAGGCGAGCCGACAGGTACTGGAATCGCGCACGATCGCGGATGCCCTGCGCGAAGGCCAGGAACCCGGTTTCATCGCACGGGAGCGCAGGGCTAGCTAAGCCCGTGCGCTTTTGCGCCTTTACAATCCCTATCATCCAGATAGGAATAATGCGGTAACGAGTCGCTCCCGCTTTTCCGTCCACACGGGCGGAGGGAAGGCATCCAGGAGACCGCGTAATGAAACCTGCCCTGAGGACACGCGCCCGGCGCGCCGCCGTCCTGCTGCTGGCCCCCTTCGTCCTGTCCGCCTGTTCGCAGGCTGGTGATGGTGCCGCGGGCGAGACCATCGAACTTCTGAACGTCTCCTACGACCCCACGCGCGAACTTTACGAAGCGCTCAACCCACGTTTCGCAGAGCATTGGAAGGCCAGGACCGGCAAGGACGTCTCCATCCGGATGAGCCATGGCGGATCGGGCAAGCAGGCCCGCGCGGTAATCGACGGCCTTTCGGCCGACGTGGTGACGCTGGCGCTCGCCTACGACATCGACGCGATCGCCGCGCGCACCGGCGGCAAGCTGCCGGAAAACTGGCAGGCCCGCCTGCCCCACAACAGCACGCCCTACGCCTCCACCATCGTCTTCCTCGTGCGCAAGGGAAACCCCAAGGCCATTGCCGACTGGAATGACCTGGTGAAGCCGGGCGTCGCCGTGATCACGCCCAATCCCAAGACCAGCGGCGGAGCGCGCTGGAACTTTCTGGCCGCTTGGGCCTACGGCAAAGCGCATGCAGGTGGCCGCGATGCGGGAGCGCAGGAGTTCGTGCAGCGCCTCTATCGCAACGTGCCCGTCCTCGATAGCGGCGCGCGCGGGGCCACCACGACTTTCGTGGAGCGCGGCATCGGCGATGTCCTGCTGGCCTGGGAGAACGAGGCCTATCTCGCCCGCAAGGAACTGGGCGAAGATCGCTTCGACATTGTCACGCCCTCGCTCTCGATCCTTGCGGAACCCCCCGTGGCGGTGGTCGATGGCAACGCGCGGCGTCACGGCACCGAAGAGGTCGCCCGGGCCTATCTCGACTATCTCTACTCCCCCGAAGCCCAGGAAATCATTGCGCAGAACCATTATCGCCCGATCGACACCAACGTGGCGCAGCGCCATGCGGATGACTTCCCCACGCTCAACCTCGTGACCGTCAACGGCGAATTCGGTGGCTGGAAAGCGGCGCAGGAACGCTTCTTCGCCGATGGCGGAGTGTTCGACCGCATTTACGCCCCCGGCGGACGGTGACGGCCATGGACATGACGACTTCGGTGGTGCTCGACCACCACACGCGGCCTGCCCGGTCCGACAGGATTCCGCCGCCACGCCCCAGGCCCCGCCCCCGCTCGATCCTGCCCGGCTTCCGGCTGACCATGGGCCTGACCCTCCTGTGGCTGTGCCTGATCGTTCTGATCCCGCTCAGTACGGTATTCCTCGCCAGCGCCGGAATGGGCTGGGCGCGTTTTGCCGAGGCGGCCTTCTCGCGCGCGCGCTGGCGGCCTACCGGATCAGCTTTGGCACGTCGCTAATTGCAGCCAGCGTCAACGCGGTGTTTGGACTGCTGACCGCCTGGGTGCTGGTGCGCTACACCTTTCCCGGCCGGCGCCTCGTGAATGCGCTGGTCGACCTGCCCTTCGCGCTCCCGACCGCGGTGGCGGGCATCGCGCTCACCGCGATCTGCGCGAGCAATGGCTGGCTCGGCCGCGTCACGGCGCCGCTTGGCCTGCCGCTTGCCTACAACCCGGCGGGGATCACCCTGGCGCTCATTTTCGTGGGGCTACCCTTCATCGTGCGCGCGGTCGAACCGGTACTCGAAGACTTCGACCGTGAGGTCGAGGAAGCGGCGCTCTCGCTGGGCGCAGTCCCGGTGCAGGTCTTTGCCCGGGTGATCCTGCCCGAGATCCTGCCCGCGCTCCTGACCGGTTTTGCACTCGCCTTCGCGCGGGGACTGGGTGAGTACGGCTCGGTCATCTTCATCGCCGGGAACATGCCCTTCACCTCGGAGATCGCCCCTTTGCTGATCGTGACCCACCTTGAGCAGTACGACTACGCCGGTGCCGGTGCGATCGCCACCGTCATGCTGATGGCAGCTTTCGCCATGCTGCTGGTGATCAACCTCATCCAGGCCTGGAGCCGCCGCAGGAGCGTGCGATGACGTCCCGTCTCCGTTCTGCAGGCCCGGCGGTACTGATCCTTGCCGCGCTGGCCTTTCTCGCCCTGTTCCTGCTGCTTCCACTCGTGGTGGTCTTCGTCGAGGCGTTGAAACATGGTCTCGCCGCCTACGGGGCCGCACTCGTCGATCCCGATGCGCGCAGCGCGATCCGTCTGACCTTGCTGGTGGCGGCAATCAGCGTGCCGGTGAACGTGATCTTCGGGCTCGTTGCGGCCTGGGCCATCGCCAAGTTCGACTTTCCCGGGCGCAGCTCCTCATCACTTTCATCGACCTGCCCTTTTCGGTCTCGCCGGTGGTGGCAGGCCTCGTCTACGTGCTTCTTTTCGGGGCACAGGGGTGGCTCGGACCCTGGCTCGACAGACACGACATCCAGATCGTCTTCGCGGTGCCGGGGATTGTCCTTGCGACCATCTTCGTGACCTTCCCCTTCGTCGCCCGCGAACTCATCCCGCTCATGCTGGAACAGGGACGCGACGACGAGGAGGCCGCGCTCTCGTTGGGAGCCTCGGGCCTGCAGACGTTCCTGCGTGTCACACTGCCCAACGTGCGCTGGGGCCTGCTCTACGGCGTGCTCTTGTGCAACGCGCGGGCGATGGGCGAGTTCGGTGCGGTCTCGGTGGTGTCGGGGCACCTGCGCGGACTGACCAACACGATGCCGCTCCACGTCGAGATTCTCTACAACGAATACAACTTCGTGGCCGCCTTTGCGGTGGCCTCGCTGCTGGGCGGCCTCGCCCTTGTCACCCTGGTTCTCAAGACCCTGGTCGAGGCGCGGTTCCAGCATCATCAACGGAGGAATGCCTAGATGATCGAACTTTCCGGAATAGCCCAAAGCTACGGCGCGCAGACCGTGCTCCAGGATATCGACCTGTCGGTGCGCGATGGCGAGTTCCTTGCCCTCCTGGGCCCCAGCGGTTCGGGCAAGACGACGCTCCTGCGCATCATTGCCGGGCTCGCCTTTCCCGAGCGAGGCACCGTGTGCTTCAACGGCGAGGATGTGACCGATCTCAAGGTCGCGCAGCGCAAGGCAGGCTTCGTCTTCCAGCACTACGCGCTCTTCAAGCACATGACCGTGGCCGACAACGTGGGCTTTGGTCTGTCGGTGCGCGGCCGCCGCGAACGCCCCTCCCGAGAGGCGATCCGGGCCCGCGCCGAGGAACTTCTCGACCTGGTCCAGCTGGGCGGCCTTGGCGCACGCTATCCCGCACAGCTTTCTGGCGGCCAGCGGCAGCGCGTAGCGCTCGCCCGCGCCCTTGCCACGGAACCGCAGCTGCTTCTCCTTGATGAACCCTTCGGCGCTCTCGACGCGCAGGTGCGCAAGCATCTGCGCCGATGGCTGGGAGACCTTCACAAGCAGATGGGTCTGACCACGATCTTCGTCACCCATGATCAGGAAGAGGCGCTCGAACTGGCGGATCGTGTGGTGGTGATGGAGGGCGGACGGATTGAGCAGGTCGGCTCACCTGAGGAGATCTACATGGCGCCCGCTAGCCCCTTCGTCGCCCGCTTCGTCGGCGAAAGCACGCGCCTGCCGGGTGGCCACCTCGTGCGTCCGCACGACATCGAGATCGAGACGTCGGGCGACGTGGGACATCCCGTGCAGGTCGCCAATGTCTTCCGCAAGGGCGGATTCTGGCGGATTGAGGCACACAGCGAGGAGCTTGCCGGGCTCATCGAGTTCGATGCCGATGGGCGTCGTTCTCCGCCTGCCGCGGGCGACACGGTCCATATCCGCCCGCGCCGCTTTCACATCATTCACGGACTGGACGAGGTCGCGTCATGACGGCCCCGTCGCTTACCAATGCCCCCGCGACGGGTGACCACGCGCTTGAAACCAGCCTGGCGAGCGTGCGCGAGGCGCTGAGCGGACTTAAGTTCGGCAGCGTCTCGCTGACCGTTCACGAAGGCCGCGTGGTCCAGATCGACGTGACCGAGAAGCGGCGCCTGGTGCCCGTACGCTAGGTCCGTCCAAGGGTGCCAGGCCTGCCGTCATTCTCCGCGTGTCAAAGCTACGAGGCGGTGGCCGTCCTCGCTCGGCTGGAATGTCCATGAGCTTTGGCACCCTACGTAGCCAAGGCTTGCACAGAACGAGCCTATCGCGCAAACTTGGGATATGACCGTAGAAAGCAGCTGTGCAACGCCCGAGGCGACCGCCGCGTCTTCCACAGACCTGACCTCAGGAATGGTGCGCATCGAAGGGGGCACCTTCACGATGGGCTCCGAGGACTTCTACCCGGAGGAAGCACCCCGGCGGCAGGTCCGGGTGGACAGCTTCTGGATCGATGAGATCCCGGTCACGAACCGTGAGTTCGCCCGCTTCGTGAAGGCGACCGGCCACGTGACGTTTGCCGAGATCGCGCCGGACCCCAAGGACTATCCAGACATGCTTCCGGGCATGGACAAGCCTGGATCCCTGGTCTTTCGCAAGACCAGCGGACCTGTCGACATGGGCAATCCCGGCAACTGGTGGCATTTCGAGTTCGGGGCGGACTGGCGCCATCCACTTGGTCCCGGGGCCGACATCGAGGAACTCGGGCTTTGGGATCATCCGGTTGTCCAGGTCGCCTATGGCGATGCGCAGGCTTACGCAAAGTGGGCGGGCAAGGAATTGCCGACCGAAGCCGAATTCGAATACGCCGCACGCGGCGGGCTGGACGATGCGGCCTATGCCTGGGGCGATGAGCTGGCACCAGATGGCGCGATGATGGCCAATTACTGGCAGGGCCTGTTTCCCTTCGCCAACACCATGGCCGATGGTTGGGAGAGGACCTCGCCCGTGCGCAGCTTTCCGCCCAATGGGTATGGGCTCTACGACATGATTGCCAACACCTGGGAGTGGACCTGCGACTGGTGGTCGCAGAACCCGGGCGCGGGGTCCCTGGCAAAGAAAAGCAAGGGAAGCTGTTGCACCATCGCCAATCCGCGCGGCGGCAAGCTCAAGGAGAGCTTCGACCCGGCGCAACCCAAGATCAAAATCGGACGCAAGGTGTTGAAAGGCGGCTCGCACTTGTGTGCGGCAAACTACTGCCAGCGCTATCGCCCGGCCGCGCGCCATCCCGAGGCGATCGACAGTTCAACCACGCACATCGGCTTTCGCTGCGTCGTGCGCGGGGGCTGAACCCGAAGAATCCGACCGGGCCGGCAGGAACGACCTGCCAGCCCGGCTCACATAATTATCCCGCTCAGGGTTTCAGGTGCGTCTCGAAGAAATCGAGCGTGCGCTCCTGCACGTCGATCTGGTGCGCGCGCTGCTGGATGGAATGCCCCTCGCCCGGATAGTAGACGAGCTCCACCGGTTTGTTCAGCCGCGTGAGACCGGTGTAGTACTGCAGCGACATGTCCGGCGGCACGCGGGTGTCCGCCTTGCCGTGCAGCAGCAGGACCGGGGTTTCCACCTTGTCCAGCAGACGCACCGAGGACACCGCGTCGAGATCGGCCAGATGCTCCTGTGCCTCTCCGAAGTAAGCCGCTGAGAAATCGGGGATGTCGGTCGTGCGGGCGAGAACCGCCATGTCGACCGGGGCTGCCCCGATCACGGCTGCCTTGAAGCGATCCGTCTGCGTCACGCTCCAAGCCGACATGAAGCCACCATAGCTCCAGCCACCGATGCCCAGGCGCTCCGGATCGGACGTGCCATCGGCCACCAGCTTGTCGATGCCGTCCATCATGTCCTGGTAGTCGGCGCCGCCCCAGTCGCTGCCGACCGCACGCGCGAATTCGGTGCCCTGCCCGTCCGAGCCGCGGATGTTGGGAAGCAGGACGGCATATCCATGGGTTGCGAGCATCTGCGCCCATTCATGCCAGCTTCCCAGCCAGCCGGACCACCAGGCCCATTCCGGGCCGCCATGGATCTGCACGACCGTGGGGAGCGCTCCCTTGCCGTCGTATCCCGGCGGCGTGACGAGAACACCGTAGATCGTGCGGCCATCGACCGTGCTGGTCCAGGAGACCTCGCGCACATCGCCAATGGTCCAGTCGGCCACCTGCGGGTTGATCCGGGTAATGGCCGTGGCCTCGCCGCTGGGCGTCAGCGTCCAGATATCGGAGGGGCGCTCAGGGCTGCTCAACGCAACGGCAATGCGCTGGCTGCTGGCGTCGAGAGCCAGGTCGTGCGCTTCCCCGTCCAGCTGCGCCAGCGTGTTGACATGACCATCCAGTTTGATCTGGACGACCTTGGAGCGGGTCGCCTCGAAGGTCGTCGCGAGGATCGAGCGGCTGTCCGGCGCCCAGGTGAAATGGGTGAAGAGGCCGGGATACTGATCGCCCAGATTCAGCGTCTTGCCGCTGGCGAGGTCATACACCCGGACAGCCGAACCGATGGGATTGTCTGCGCCCACCACCGAGGAGAGCACCTTGCTCCCGTCGGGCGACCAGCTGATCGGACCGCGCGAATGGGCGATCAGGGTTTCGCCAAGCTTGCCGGTTTGCGGATCGAGCAGCGCGACACCGGTGCCGTAGAAGAAGGTGTTGATGTCGGTGTTGTCCGCCGTGCTCACCGCGATGTGCGAACCATCGGGCGACCAGGCCAGCTCCGAGATGTTGAGGCCCTCGGGCGAGACCCGGCGCGCATCGCCTGTCTCCAGGTCGAGGATCCACAGGCGGGTGAAGTGGCCCGGCTCTCCGTAGACGACCTCGTCGCGGCCCGCCTCGGCATCGGCCTGCTCTTCCGGCGTTTCGGGATCGGCCGCGAGGAAGGCAAGACGGCGGCCATCGGGCGCGAACGCCAGCTTGGTGACAGATGTGCGCATGGCCGTAAGCGGGACGGCTTCACCACCATCCGCGAACGTCATCCAGGCCTGCGTCGTGCCTTCTGCCTCGCCCTTCCCGGCACGGGCGCCTTCGACCTTGGTGGTGAAGCGGAATTCGGTGTTCTCGTCCTCGACCAGCGGATTGGCACGGTCGGAGAGGAAGGCAATCCGCTGGCCATGCGGGCCCCACTGCGGCGACGTGCTGATCCCCTTGGCTCCGGCGAGCAGCTTGGCAGGCCTGCGGCCATCGGTCGGGACGAGCCAGATGGACTGGCGCTGTGAGCCTGCCGTCGCGATCTGGTCGGTCACGGTATAGAGGATGCTCTGGCCATCGGGCGACATGGCGATTTCCCGCATGTCCTTGAGACCCACGATATCCTCGGGCGAGATCGGGCCGCCCTCTTCGGCCTTCAAGGTCTGTTCGGATGGCTCGGCAGGAGCGGCGAAGGCGACGGCCGGCCCCATCGCCAGAACGGCGGCGAGGACGGAACGGATCATGTAGTGCATTGGCGTACCCTTGTGGCGCCCCGGCTTCGTTGCGCAGGCTCGGCTGCGACGGGGCGGCCCCGCGCATAAGACCGAAACTTACGCGATGTGAAGGGTAAGCAGGCGTTTTCAAACAGATCCCGCATCTTGTTCACAAGCTTGCCCGCTCTGCGCCGTGTCGGATCCGCATGAGGGATGCGAAATTGGGCACATGACACACCGCCATGCGTGCACTAGAAATCTGGCGAGAGGGGGAGTGCCGCAGGTGAACAATTCAAGCCACATTGCGCCAGAGGTGGGCCCGGTGCCCGGCCAAACATATGCTTTCCGGGCGCCGCAATGAGCTTGTCCAGTGCCATCTTCGCCTCTCTGGGGCTGGTCCTCATCCTGTTTGCCGTTGCAGGAACCGTGGAGCGCATGGCGCGCCGTGGACGCCTCCAGCGCCGTGCCCGGCGCGGGGCCTACACCCTCGCGCTTGGCGTCTACTGCACCAGCTGGACCTTCTACGGATCGACCGGCACCGCGGTGCAATCGGGCTGGGCCTTCCTTCCCATCTATGCCGGACCGATCCTGCTGCTGCTGCTCGCACCGGGCTTTCTGCATCGCCTGGGACGCGCGGTGCTGCAGGAGCGCGCGACGACCGTCTCGGACTTCATTGCCGCACGCTTTGGCCATGACATCGTGGTTGCCCGGCTCGTCACGCTGATCGCGCTCCTCGGGAGCATTCCCTACCTCGCCTTGCAGCTTCGCTCCATCGGCAACGCGCTCTCCCTTGTGTCGGGATCCGCGATAGCTGTCCCGGTCATGGTTGCAGCCAGCGTCCTCCTGACCCTGTTCGCGCTCCTCTTTGGCGCACGACGCTTCGAACTGGCGGGCCGCAGCGAGGGCCTGCTCTTTGCAATCGGGCTGGATTCCGCGTTCAAGATCGTCGCGCTCGGTGTGGTGGCCGTTCTGGCGCTCATCCTGCTTGCAGGTGCAGAGCCCGCGCGCATTGCGACCGGGGCCGCGCAGATGCGCACCAATTTCGCCCCCGGAAACATCAGCCTAGATGTAATGACCGTTCTCCTCGTGTCGGTCTTCGCCATCGTGGCGCTGCCTCGTCAGTTCTACATGAGCTTTGTCGAGGCGCGCGCGGAGGACGACATGCTACGCGCGCGCCACGGCCTCGCCGCCTACCTAGCCGCCATGGCGCTGATGATTGTCCCCATCGCTCTGGCCGGTCATGCCCTGCTTCCGGAAGGGACATCGCCCGATCTCTACGTGCTGCGGCTGCCCGATTGGGTCGGATCCGAACTGGCTCTCGCCGCGGCACTCCTTGGCGGCGTGGGAGCGGCCGCCTCGATGGCGATCGTGGATACGACGGCGCTTGCGACCATGGTGTCGAACGACCTGCTCGCGCGAGCGGTCTTTGCCGCCCCCGGAGCCGAGACACGGCGTCAATCGGCCGGGGGTATCGGGCGGCGGATGCTGGCGCTGCGACGGCTCTCCATTGCAGCCATCATGGCGCTCGCGCTGGCGTTCGCCCTCCTCGTGAACCGCGACCAGTCGCTGGCCTCGATGGGCCTTGTTGCCTTTGCCGCCATGGCCCAGTTCACGCCGCACCTGATCCTTGCCACCAACGGCCGGGACCGCGATCCTCTCGCCGCGCGGGCGAGCCTGGCTGTCGGCCTTGTCGTATGGGCCTACACGCTGGCCCTGCCTCCGATCCTCCCCGCAAGCTGGATCCTGTTCCTGGAGAGCGGCCCGCTGGCGCCGGAACATCTCTTCGGCATCGCGGCAACGAGCGCCTTTGTCCACGGCGTACTCTGGAGCCTGGGGCTGAACCTGGCCGTCTATGCCCTCATCGCCGCGCGCAAGATGCCTGCACCGGCCCTGCCCAGCCTCTTTGCCCCCTCGCACCGGGTCACGAACCTGGGTGAGCTGGAGCAGTTCGTCGCCAGTTTCATCGGCGAGGAACGGGCGCTTCGGGAATTCCCTTCCGGTGAACACGGCCAACCTGTCGATCGCCGCACGGCCCACCGCGCGCAGGCTCTGATCGGCGAAGTGGTGGGGGCGGCCTCGGCTCGCACCCTGGTCGCCTCGGCTCTTGCCAGTGGACAGATGTCGATTGCCGATGTGACCCGATTGCTCGACGAGGGCGGGCAGTCGCTGCGCTTCTCGCGCCAGCTTCTGGCCGCGACCTTCGAGAACATCGATGCTGGGATCAGCGTGGTCGATGCCGAACTCAATCTCATCGCCTGGAACTCACGCTACGAAGAGATCCTGAAATACCCGGCCGGGCTGGTGCGCGCGGGCATGCCCATCGAGATCCTCATCCGCCACAACGCCGAGCGCGGCGATTTCGGTTCGGACGACGTGGAGGCGGCCATCGTGCGCCGGCTCGACCATCTGCGTGCGCGGCAGAGCCACAGCTTCGAGCGGCGGCGTGACGATGGACGCGTGGTCAAGACCGTGGGCGGTCCGATGCCGGGCGGCGGCTACGTCATGTCCTTCACCGACGTGACCGAGGAAGTGCGCGTACGCGACGAGTTGGAACGCACGCTCGCCGAACTTGAACACCGGGTCGAGGAACGCACCCATGAAGTGCGCGAGGCCAACCGCCTGCTGGCCCGCGCGACACAGGACAAGACGCGGTTCCTCGCCGCGGCCAGCCATGACCTTCTCCAGCCGCTCCACGCAGCCCGTCTGTTTACCGCGGCGCTAGGGCGCAAGGCACACGCCGATGTGGAGCCCCTCGTCGGGCGGGTCGACAGCGCCATCGTCGCCGCCGAGGAGCTCCTGCGCGCGCTGCTCGACATCTCGCGCATCGATGCGGGCGGCGTCATCCCGGACCCCGAACCCGTCGCGCTCAAGCCCTTTCTCACTGATCTTGCCGAAAGCTTCCGGCCCAGCGCGGAGACAAAAGGGCTCCGGCTCAAGATCGGATCGCTCTTCGGGCAGGTCGAGACCGACCCCGGCCTTCTGCGTTCGGTCATGCAGAACTTCCTCTCCAACGCCATCCGCTACACGCAGCGCGGCGGGGTCGTGCTGGGCGTGCGGACGCGCGGTGACTGGCTGCGCATCGACGTGGTCGATACCGGGGTCGGCTTTCCGCAAGAGGCCGCCGAGACGATCTTCGGCGAGTTCACGCGCCTCGGCACGGTCGAAGCCGAGGGCCTGGGGCTGGGCCTCGCCCTGGTCGAGCGGATCGTGCGCCTTCTGGGGGGGCGCATGGAAGTCTCGTCCAACGAGGGGCGCGGAAGCCGCTTCAGCCTGCTTCTCCCGATGGCGGAAACCGTGGCCTCTCCCATGCCCGAAACATCCTTGCCGCGCGAGATCACAGGCCCTGTTGCACGCCTGGCCGTGCTGGTGGTCGACAACGATACCCGGATCGTTGAGGCAACGGTCGCCCTGGTCGAGGAACTAGGCCACCGCGCCGTAGGCGTCACGGGCGTAAACCAGGCCCTGCCCTATGCAGGCGAGATCGACGCGGTCCTTGCCGACTATCGCCTGGACGGGGACGAAACCGGTATTGCTCTGATCGAGGCGCTGCGTGCCATTCGCCCGACCCTGCCCGCCGCCATCCTGACGGCCGAGCCGCAAGGGCCGGTTCGGGCTGCCGCTGAAGCGCTGGGCGTCCGGGTTCTCGCCAAGCCGGTGGAACCCGGCCTTATCGAAGGCTTCCTGGCCAGTGTCTCAATGGCTGAGGTGCAGGCCCAGTGAGCGCGCGACCAGTGCAGCCTGAGTGCGGTTGCTGACATCGAGCTTGCGCATGATCGCGGTCATGTGCGCTTTCACGGTCGCCTCGCTGACGCCCAGGCTATGCGCGATCTGCTTGTTGAGCTGGCCGTCGAGAACCGCGAGAAGTACCTTGAGCTGGGTCGGCGTGAGCCCGGCAACGCGCTCACGGATCGGGTCGAGATCGCTGGGCTCGGCCTGTTTGCGCGGAGCCGGGGCCGCTCCTGAGAGCGCCGCTGCAATCGCGGCTTCGATCTCGGAAAGGTCCGCGTCCTTATGAAGGAAGCCCTTGGCCCCGAAGGCGCGTGCCTCTTCGGCGGCGCTCGCGCCTTCTGCGCTGGACACGACAAGGATCGGGACATCCGGCCGCTCGGCATGGAGCAGCGCGATCCCTGAGAAGCCGACCGCGCCGGGCATCTTGAGGTCCAGCAGGATCAGGGCAAGATCAGGGTGAGCCGCAACAGCACTCGAGGCGGCCACCAGGGTGCCCGCCTCGAGGATCTGCGCATCGGGCGCGACCTGCCCCACCGCCAGGGCAAGGGCCTGGCGGAAAAGCGGATGATCATCGGCAATAAGGACGCTGCGAGTCATTCCCTGTGCCTAGCACCGGCCTTTGCGCCCTGCATCCCTCTTGTGGCAGAGCCTGTCAGGCCGTGGCCGGCTGCGGGCGGTTCTCGATCAGGTTGTCGACCACCGAGGGGTCTGCCAGCGTCGAGGTGTCGCCCAGGCTCGAAACATCATTCTCGCCGATCTTGCGCAGGATGCGGCGCATGATCTTACCGGAGCGGGTCTTGGGCAGGCCCGGCGCGAACTGGATCACATCGGGCGTTGCGATCGGGCCGATCTCGTGGCGCACCCACTTGATGAGCTCGCGGCGCAGGTCCTCGTCCGCTTCGACCCCGCTGTTCGTGGTCACGAAGGCGTAGATGCCCTGCCCCTTGATCTCGTGCGGCATGCCCACGACCGCAGCCTCGGCGACCTTGTGATGGGCAACAAGCGCGGACTCGATCTCGGCGGTCCCCATACGGTGGCCCGAGACGTTGATGACGTCGTCGATGCGGCCCGTGATCCAGTAATAGCCATCCTCGTCGCGGCGACAGCCGTCGCCGGTGAAGTAGAAGCCCTTGAAGGTGCTGAAATAGGTTTGGAAGAAGCGCTCGTGATCGCCCCAGACGGTGCGCATCTGCCCCGGCCAGCTGTCGGCGACGACAAGGCAGCCCTCGCCCGCCCCCGTCATTTCCTTGCCGTCGTTGTCGAGCAGCATGGGGCGCACACCGAACATCGGTTTGGAAGCCGAGCCCGGCTTGAGATCGGTTGCGCCGGGAAGCGGGGTGATCATCACGCCGCCCGTCTCGGTCTGCCACCAGGTGTCGACGATGGGACAGCGCCCCTCACCTACCACATTGTAGTACCAGGACCAGGCCTCGGGGTTGATCGGCTCGCCCACCGAGCCCAGCACCTTGAGGCTCTTGCGGCTGGTGGCCTTCACGTAGTCGTCGCCTTCGCGCATCAGCGCGCGCAGAGCGGTCGGCGCGCCGTAGAAGATCTCGACCTCGTACTTGTCGACGATCTGCCAGAAGCGGCTCGCGTCCGGGAAGCTGGGCACGCCCTCGAACATCACCGTGGTCGCGCCGTTCATCAGCGGCCCGTAGACAACGTAGGAGTGGCCCGTGACCCACCCGATGTCGGCCGCGCACCAGTAGATCTGCCCGGGACGGTAGTCGAAGACGTACTCGTGCGTCATCGAGGCCCAGACCGAGTAGCCACCGGTGGTGTGGAGCACGCCCTTGGGCTTGCCGGTCGATCCCGAGGTGTAGAGGATGAACAGTGGGTCTTCCGCGTTCATCTCCTCCGGCGCGCAGTCGACCGATTGCTCGGCAACGCTGGTCGTCCAATCGATGTCACGGCCCTCAACCATGGGCACGTCCGCGCCGGTGTGGGCGAGAACAACCACGGTCTCGACGCCGGGGCAGTCCTCCAGCGCTTCGTCGACATTGGCCTTGAGGGGGACGCGCTTGCCGCCACGCAGGCCCTGGTCGGCGGTGAGGACAATGGAGCTGTCGCAATCGGTGATGCGCCCTGCCAGCGCGTCGGGCGAGAAGCCGGCAAAGACAATGGAGTGGATCGCACCGATGCGCGCACAGGCAAGCATCGCCACGGCCGCTTCGGGCACCATCGGAAGGTAGATCGTGACTCGATCCCCCTTCGTGACGCCGCGCGCCTTCAGAAGGTTGGCAAAGCGGCACACGTCCTCGTGCAGCTGGCGGTAGGTGATGCGGCGTTCCGGGTCCTTGGGATCGTCCGGTTCCCACAGGATCGCGATCTGGTCGCCGCGTTCGGCAAGGTGCCGGTCAAGTGCATTGGCCGAGAGGTTGAGCGTACCATCGGGGAACCAGGAGATGCCGAAATCGGCCTCGTGGAAGCTCGTCTGCTTGACCACGCTGAAGGGCTTGATCCAGTCGATCCGCTGCGCCTCGTCACGCCAGAAGCCTTCCGGATCGTCGAGAGAGCGCTGGTACTTCTCCATGTAGGTGTCTTGGTTGATGAGCGCATTCTTTGCCCAGTCCTCAGGGACGGGATAAAGGGCCTCGACCATGGGTATCTCCTCTCCGGTATGTTGCGCGCCGGTTAATCCGGGTTTGAGTGTCCTCTAGCACATTCCACGTTCTCCACCGACATTAGACAATGGTCGTAGTACTGCGCCAAAGGTCGGGATGGTGCCCGTCTCTCTTCTTCCAGAACATAGCAGGGCCCGGGCACGTTCCCAAGAGAATGGACACGGCCGGGGCACTGGAGGAGAGGAGAAATGTCCATGAACAGGCGCTGGACCTGTGCCCTGCTCGCAGCGACGAGCCTGGCGGCCCCGCACGTGGCCCAGGCCGCGATCACCGAGCGCGAAGCGGCCCTGGAAGCCCGGCTCGAGCGGCTCGAGGCCGAGATGCAGCAATTGCGGGCGGACCTGGCCGCCGCGCGCGAGGACCAGGCCGAAGCCGACACCCGCACGCAGGAGGCGCTGGCAAGCGTTACCGCCCAGAATGCCGAAGTGGCGACCCGCGTCGCGGCCGCCGAAACCGCCCGCCCCAAGACCGAGAATGGCTTCACCGTCGGTGCCACCCGCTTCACGCTGGGCGGCTACGTTCGCGTCAACGCGATTGCCTCGCGCTGGAGCGAGGGCGATGTCGGCGTCGGCGCGCTGGGCAAGGAGTTCTACCTTCCCCAGCACATTCCGGTCGGCGATGCGCCTTCCAGCACCGACATGACCATGATGGCCCGCCAGACCCGCTTCTCGCTCGGCGCGGCGACGCCCGTCGGGGACAAGGAGATCAAGGGCTACCTGGAATTCGACTTCGCGCTCGCCACCGCACCTGCGGGCGCGCAGCGCGCGACAAACCCCTACACACCGACCTTGCGCCGCGCGTTCCTCCAATACGATCACTGGCTGATCGGGCAGGAATGGTCGACCTTCCAGAACACCGCGGTCCTGCCGGAGTCGACCGACTTTGCAGGGCCCATCGAGGGCACCGTGTTCAACCGCCAGACGCAGATCCGCTACACCACCCGGCTGAGCCCCGGACTGGAGCTGGCGGTTGCACTGGAGAACCCGCAGACCGAGATCCTGTCCAGCGCTTCACCGGGTTATCTCGATCTCGATGAGGACCGTCTGCCCGATCTGGTCGGACGGCTCAACTGGGCGAATTCGCTGGGCAGCTTCACCCTGGCAGGCATCGTGCGCGAACTGCGCTCGGAACTGGGAGGCGACAAGCACACCGCCGCAGGCTGGGGCATCTCGGGCTCGGGCAAGATCCCCTTCGGCCCCGACAACCGCCACGACCTGCGCTTCATGGCAACCTATGGCCAGGGCATCGGGCGCTATCTCGGGCTTGGCTTCGTAGGCGACGTGATGCAGCCCCAGGCAGGCGACGATCTGGCCGTCATCGACAACTTTGCCGCGCTGGCCGCACTCAAGCTGGGATGGGGGGGAACCCTGCGCTCGACGTTCATGGGCGGCTACCAGAGCGCCGACTACCCCAGTGGACTGCTGGTGCACGACATGGTCAACAAGCGGGCCTGGAGTGCGGCGGCCAACCTGTTCTGGACGCCGGTCGAGCATTTCGACGTCGGCGTCGAATACCGCCACGCCCTGCGCGAGACGGTTTCGGGTGCGGACGGCGCGCTCGACCGCATGGAGTTTGCCGCCAAGTACAGTTTCTAAGAGGGACAACACGCGGCTGCCCGGCCCGCCCTGACGCGGACCGGCGGCCATCACGGGAGAGTTTGCAATGGCCACGACATACGAAGAATACGATGGCTTGCCCAAGCACCACAAGGCCACGGGCAAGGAGAAGCTGGTCATCACCGCGTCCTCGCTGGGCACGGTGTTCGAGTGGTACGATTTCTATCTCTATGGGCTTCTCGCCAGTTTCATTTCCCGCACGTTCTTCTCGGGCGTGAACGAGACCACCGGCTTCATCCTCGCACTCGGCGCGTTCGCGGCCGGTTTCGCGGTCCGCCCCTTCGGCGCGCTCGTGTTCGGGCGCGTGGGTGACCTTGTCGGGCGCAAGTACACCTTCCTTGTCACGATGGGCCTGATGGGCGTCTCGACGTTCGCGGTCGGCCTCCTGCCCGGCTACGACACGCTGGGCATTGCCTCGCCGATCATCCTGGTCGCGCTGCGCGTGGTCCAGGGCCTGGCGCTGGGCGGTGAATATGGCGGCGCGGCGACCTACGTGGCCGAGCATGCGCCCTCCAACAAGCGGGGCCTCTACACCAGCTTCATCCAGATCACGGCCACCTTCGGCCTGTTCGCCGCGCTTCTCATCGTACTGGGCGTGCGCACCGGCATGGGCGAGGACACCTTCGCAGGCTGGGGCTGGCGCGTGCCGTTCCTGCTCTCGGCGATCCTCCTGGGCGTGTCGATGTGGATCCGCCTGCAGCTCAACGAGAGCCCCGTCTACCAGAAGATGAAGGAGGAAGGCACGACCTCGAAGGCCCCCATTACCGAAGCCTTCGGCCAGTGGGGCAATCTCAAGTTCGTGCTCATTGCCCTGTTCGGCGCGGTCGCGGGCCAGGCCGTCGTCTGGTACACGGGCCAGTTCTACGCGATGTTCTACCTTGAAAAGATCCTCAAGGTGGATGGCGCGACGACCAACTACCTGATTGCTATCGCGCTGGCGCTGGGCACCCCGCTCTTCGTCTTTTTCGGCTGGCTGTCGGACCGTATCGGGCGCAAGTACATCATCCTGGGCGGCTGCCTGCTCGGCGCGGTGAGCTACTTCCCCGCCTTCCACGCGCTGTCCGAAGCCGCTAACCCGGCTCTGGCCCGTGCGACCGCCTCGGCCCCTGTCGTGGTGACGGCGCACGAAGGCGAGTGCTCGTTCCAGTTCGATCCCATCGGCAAGAACAAGTTCGACGCCAGCAGCTGCGACATCGCCAAGGCATTTCTCGCCAAGAACGGTATCAACTACACCAATGCCAAGGCTCCCGCAGGCACCATCGCCTCGGTCTCGGTGGGAGGCACCTCGCTTGTCGCGCCCGATCCCGCCCGGATCCAGGGTGAGGCGCGCGCGGCCGCCATCACCGCCTACCAGGGCCAGGTTGACACCGCGCTTGCCAACGCAGGCTATCCGGCAGCGGCCAACCCGGACGAGATCGACACGGTCAAGGTCGTCGCGATCCTGTTCTACCTCGTGGTGCTCGTCACCATGGTTTACGGCCCGATTGCCGCGATGCTGGTCGAACTGTTCCCGACCAAGATCCGCTACACCTCGATGTCGCTTCCCTACCACCTGGGCAACGGCTGGTTCGGCGGCTTCCTGCCCACCACGGCCTTCGCGATGGTCGCTGCGACCGGCGATATCTACTACGGCCTGTGGTACCCTGTCGTTGTCGCGATCCTGACGGTCGTCATCGGTGTCATCTTCCTGCCCGAAACGTTCCGTCGCAATATCGACGACTGATTGATCACGAAGCCAGAGCGTGATCCACTTCTCGCCGCCCCCGCAACCTGATTTCAATCAAGGTGCGGGGGCGGCGCCACGCCTACAGATATCGGTACACCCTCTCCAAACGGAGTATTCCAGATGTCCACTATCACAGCCGTCACCCTCCCCACTCGCTCAGGGCTCGATCTCGATGTGCGGCCCGCAACCGAGGCCGATGCCGGGATCCTCTCGGAATTCTTCGACCGGGTGAGCGACGAGGACCGCCGCTTCCGCTTCTTTGCCGCGGCCGAGCACGTCAGCGAAGCGCAGCTTGCACCGATGGTCCACGCCGACCACTTCCGCACTGAATCCTGGCTGGGCTTCAACACCGCGACCGGCGAACTCATTGCCTCGGGCCTCCTCGCCTGTGACGGCCCGCTCGACACGGGCGAGATCGCGATCTCGGTGGCCAACGCCTACAAGGGCCAGGGCGTGGGCTGGGCCATGCTCGATTTCCTCGCCAAACAGGCCAAGGAGCGGGGGTGCCGCCGGGCCATCGCCATCGAGAGCCGCGACAACCATGCCGCCATCGAACTGGAACGTGAGAAGGGCTTTGTTCCCGAACCCTTCGATGGAGACCCTACCATGGTCGTACTGTCCAAGTCGTTTCGATAGGGGCACAACAAAAGCGGCCGACACCCCCTAGAAGAGGAGATCGGGGTGTCGGATGAGGAGGAGAGGACAACATGAGTGATGCCTATCGGCAGACCTGGGATCTGAGCATCAAGCATCCCGAGGCGTTCTGGAGCCAGGCCGCGCGCGCAATCGACTGGATCACGCCGCCCGACACCACCTACGATCCCGACCGGGGCTGGTTTGCCGGAGGCACGCTCAACACCGCCTGGAACGCGGTGGATCGCCATGTCGCCAACGGGCGCGGCGAGGATTGCGCCCTCATCTACGACAGCCCCGTTACCGACACCGTCGAGCGCTGGACCTATGCCGGGCTGCAGGACGAGGTCGGCCGCGTCGCGGCGATGCTCGAGGCCCGAGGCGTTGGACGGGGCGACCGTGTCGTCATCTACATGCCGATGATCCCGCAGACCGTGTTTGCGATGCTCGCCTGCGCACGCCTGGGCGCGATCCACTCGGTCGTCTTCGGGGGCTTTGCCGCGCACGAACTGGCCAAGCGCATCGACGATGCGACGCCGCGTGCGCTCCTTACCGCCTCGTGCGGGATCGAAGGCAGTCGCACCATCGCCTACAAGCCTCTCGTCGACGAGGCGCTTGCCAGCGCGCAGCACGAGGTCGAGAGCGTCCTCGTGTTCCAGCGCCCGCAGGTGGCCGCCGAACTGCGCGCCCCGCGCGACCACGATTGGGCGGCTCTGCGCGAAGAGACGGCGCATCTCCCTGTTCCACCCTGTGCGGAAATGGCGGCGAATGATCCGCTCTACATCCTCTACACGTCCGGCACGACCGGTACGCCCAAGGGAGTCGTGCGCGAAAATGGAGGCCACGCCGTCAACCTCGTCTGGTCGATGCCTGCGATCTACGACATAGGACCAGGCGATGTGTTCTGGGCAGCTTCGGACGTGGGCTGGGTCGTGGGCCACAGCTATATCGTCTACGCGCCGCTGCTGGCAGGCGCGACGACCGTCCTCTTCGAAGGCAAGCCGGTCGGGACGCCCGATGCAGGGACGTTCTGGCGCGTCATCCAGCGGCACAAGGTCAAGACCTTCTTCACCGCCCCGACCGCCATCCGCGCCATCCGCAAGGAAGACCCGGAAGCGAGTTTCCTCCAGGAAATCGGTACCAGCAACCTCAAGGTGATTTTCCTGGCAGGTGAACGCGCCGATCCCGAGACCATCTCCTGGGCCGAACAGCACACACGCCTGCCCGTGATCGACCACTGGTGGCAGACCGAACTGGGCGCACCTGCCATCGCCACCTGCTTCGGCCTTGGCGACACGCGCCGCAAGCGTGGCAGCGCGGGCTTTCCGGTGCCGGGCAACGCTTTTGCGATCCTCGGTGAGGACGGCCAGCCCGTTCCCGATGGCAAGAGCGGTGCCGTGGTCATGCGCGAGCCTCTGGCCCCGTGTGCCTTCCGCACGCTCTGGAACAACCCGGCAGGCTACGCGAAGAATTTCACGTCCTTCCCCGGCTTCTACGAAACCGGAGATGCCGGCCATTTCGACACGGACGGTTTCCTCCACATCATGGGCCGCACCGATGACATCATCAATGTCGCCGGGCACCGCCTTTCGACCGGACAGATGGAGCAGATCGTCGCCACCGTCGATGGCGTGGCCGAATGCGCGGTGATCGGCGCGGACGATGCGCTCAAGGGCCAGATCCCGATTGCCTTCGTGATCCCCCGCGCCGGGGCGAGCGATCTGGAAAGCCTGGCCCCTCGTGTCATTGCCGAGGTGCGCAGCGAACTGGGCGCCGTGGCCGCGCTCAAGACCGCCTTCGTCGTGCCCCAGCTGCCCAAGACCCGCTCGGGCAAGATCCTGCGCAATGTCCTGCGCAAGATCATGAACGGCGAGGACTTCCCCCCACCCCCGACCATCGAGGATCCGGGCGCGCTCGACGCGATCCGCGCGGTTGTCTATCCCAAGGCGGCGGCCTGAGAGCGCACGAGAACCCGAAACGAAGAAGGGCGGACCGCAAGGCCCGCCCTTTCTCGTATGTAGATCCCTTGGGGACCCGCCGATCAGATGTGGATCGCGCGGCCGAAGGCAGCGAGCACGGATTCGTGCATCGATTCCGAGATCGTGGGGTGCGGGAAGACCGTCTGCATCAGTTCGGCTTCGGTCGTCTCGAGCGTCTTGCCCACGACGTAGCCCTGGATCATCTCGGTGACTTCCGCGCCGACCATGTGCGCGCCCAGCAGTTCGCCGGTCTTCGCGTCGAACACCGTCTTCACGAAACCTTCCGGTTCGCCCAGCGCAATGGCCTTGCCGTTGCCGATGAAGGGGAACGTGCCCGCCTTGACGGTGTAGCCCGCTTCCTTGGCCTTGGCTTCGGTCATGCCGACCGAGGCCACCTGCGGGTGGCAATAGGTGCAGCCCGGGATGTTGTTGCGGTCAAGACCGTGCGGGTGCACGTCCTTGTTGCCCAGTTCCTGCGCGATGGCTTCGGCCGCCGTCACACCCTCGTGGCTGGCCTTGTGGGCGAGCCAGGGGCCGGGGGTGCAGTCCCCGATGGCCCACAGGCCCTTGACGCCGGTGCGGCCGTAGTCGTCGATCTGGATGAAGCCGCGCTCGAGCTTGGCGCCAACCTTTTCCAGCCCCACATTCTCGGTGTTGGGCACGATGCCCACGGCCGAGATCACGTGGCTGTAGGTTTCCTCGGTAACCTTGCCATCCTTGGCCTTGATCTTGACCTTGACGTCCTTGGCGCCCGCCTTGACGTCCTGCACGGCGGTTTCGGTCAGGATCTTCATGCCCTGCTTGGTCAGCGCCTTGTGCATGAAGGCCGAGACGTCCTTGTCTTCCACCGGCATGATCCGGTCGACCATCTCGACGATGGTGACGTCGACGCCCATGTCGTTGTAGAAGCTCGCGAACTCAACGCCGATCGCGCCCGAGCCCATGACCAGAAGCTTGGTCGGCATCTCGGTCGGGGTCATCGCGTGGCGGTAGGTCCACACGCGCTTGCCGTCGACGGGCGCATTGGGAAGTTCGCGCGCACGCGCGCCGGTCGCCACGATGATGTGCTTGGCCGAGATGGTTTCCTTGCCCTTCTCGCCCGCGACCTCGATCTTGCCGTCACCCACCAGCGTGCCGGTGCCCATGTGGACGGTGATCTTGTTCTTCTTCATCAGGTGCGTGACGCCCTGGTTCAGCTGCTTGGCCACGCCGCGCGAACGCTTGACCACAGCATCGAGATCGGCGCGGATATTGTCCGCGGCCAGGCCGTAGTTCTTGGCATGCTGCATCTGGTGGAACACCTCGGCCGAGCGCAGCAGCGCCTTGGTCGGGATGCAGCCCCAGTTGAGGCAGATGCCGCCGAGCAGCTCGCGCTCGACAATGGCGGTCTTCAGGCCAAGCTGCGCCGCACGGATGGCCGAAACGTAGCCGCCGGGGCCGGAGCCGAGGACGATGACGTCGTAGGTGTCTGCCACTGTCTTATTTCTCCTGTTCGATCTCGCGGGGCCTGCCCGCCTCGTCGATCGCGACAAAGGTGAAGACCGCCTGGGTCACCTTCACGCGCTCTTCTTCATAGCGATGGCGGCGCCAGGCCTCGATGGCGATGGTCATCGAGGTGCGGCCCACCTTCTGGATGTCGCCGTAGACGGAGACTTCGTCCCCGATGCTCACCGGCTTGTGAAACTGCATCGAATCCATGGCGATGGTCACGGCACGCCCGCGCGAAAAGCGCGCGGCGATGAGCCCGGCGGCCATATCCATCTGGCTCACCAGCCAACCACCGAAGATGTCGCCATAGGCGTTGGTGTCGGCTGGACGCGCGGAGACGCGGATCACCGCCTCGCGCTTGTCTGCGATCATATCCTGCATGTCATGCTTCCTTGCGCCCGTCGGCCAGGGGCTTGGGACGGTCGTTCGCGTCGAGGCCGACGAAGGTGAAGGTGCCGTTGGCCACTTCCACTTCCTCGTCACTGGCCCGGGCTCGGCCGAAGCCGCGCGTGCGCACCGTCATCGAGGTGCGGCCCACGCGCAGGACATCGGCGTAGACGTTGAGCTCGTCGCCCACCTGCATCGCGCCGGGAAAGGCGAAATCGGTGGCGCCCACGACAACGGCCTTGAGACCGGTGCGCCGGGTGACGAGGGAACTCGCGCCAAGGGCCAGCTGGCACATCAGCCAGCCCCCGAAGACCCCGCCGTAGGGGTTGAGATCGGTGGGCATGGCGGTGACGCGGATGACCAGGTCACCCACCTCGCCATGCCCTGATCCCGTGTCCATCTCAGGCGATCATCCCGAGCGGGTTCTCGACGAAGTCCTTGAACGCGGCCATCAGGCGCGCGCCGTCGGCACCGTCGATGGCGCGGTGGTCGAAGCTGCCGGTCGCGCTCATCACGGTGGCAACACCGAGCGAACCGTCTTCCATGACCCAGGGCTGCTTCTGACCGGCGCCAATCGCCATGATCATGCCCTGCGGCGGGTTCACCACCGCCGAGAAGGACTTGATGCCCATCATGCCCATGTTCGAGATCGAAGCCGTGCCGCCCTGGTATTCCTCGGGCTTGAGCTTGCCTTCCTTCGCGCGGGTGCCGAGGTCCTTGGTCATCTTCGCGATCTGCGAGAACGACTTGTTGTTGGCGTCCGGCACGATCGGGGTGATCAGGCCATTGGGGATCGAGACGGCAACCGAGATGTCGGCACGTTCGTACTTGATGAGCTCGGTGCCCGCGAAGGACACGTTGCACTCGGGAACTTCGACCAGCGCCATGCCGAGCGCCTTGACCAGCATGTCGTTGACCGAGACCTTGAGGCCGCGGCTCGCGAGCGTCTCGTTCACCTGCGCGCGCAGCGCCATCAGCGCGTCGAGCTTCACGTCCACCGACAGGTAGATGTGCGGCGCTTCCTGCTTGGACTGGGTGAGGCGCTTGGCGATCGTCTTGCGCATGCCCGAGAGCGTCTCGATGGTGTGCGGCACGCGATCGTCCAGGATCGAGGCTGCGCTGGAGACGGCCGGTGCAGCTGCGGGCGCCGGAGCGGCGGCAGCGGCAGGCGCTTCGGCCTTGCCGGGCTCGGCGTTCTCGACGTCCGCCTTTACGATCCGACCATTCGGGCCCGAGCCCTTGATGGTTGCAAGGTCGAGGCCCTTGTCGGCGGCAATGCGGCGCGCGAGCGGCGAGGCCTTGATGCGGCTGTCGTCGGACTTCGCGGCGGCGGGAGCCGGGCTCGGCGAGGGAGCGGGCGCGCTGGAAGCCGGGGCCGCAGCCTCTTCTTCCTTGGCGGCAGGGGCCGAAGCAGGAGCTGCGGAGACGTCGGCGTCGGCCAGAGCGGAGGCATCCTCACCCTCCTCGGCCAGCAGCGCGATGACCGTGCCGACCTTCACGCCTTCGGTGCCCTCGGGCACGGCGATCTTGCCGATCACGCCTTCATCGACTGCCTCGAATTCCATCGTGGCCTTGTCGGTTTCGATCTCGGCCATGATGTCGCCCGAGCTGACGGTGTCGCCTTCCTTGACCAGCCATTTGGCCAGCTTGCCCTCTTCCATCGTGGGGGAAAGGGCGGGCATCTTGATCTCGATGGGCATGGAAGCTTTTTTGTCCCTTATTTCCGTGGGGAGGCGTTTCAGGTTGCCCCTTCATTGAACAAGTTGCAGCTTGCGCACAAGCTCCCAACAGGTGCTTTTTTCGCATATGGGATGGGTTGCGCGCAGGCTCAATACCCCTGATAAAGCGCGGTGAGAGGATGAATATGCGCGTATATCTGGTCATTGTGGACGAAAGCGACGAGGCTCTGGTGGCGCTGCATTACGCCGCGCGCAGAGCTGCAAAAACCGAAGGTGCACTTCACCTTCTTGCAATCGTACCCCCTCAGGAGTTCAACGCCTTCGCCGGCGTGCAGGCCACGATCGAGGAGGAAGCGCGCGCGCGGGCCGAGACTCTGGTGACGGCAGCGGCCGGCAACCTGCTCTCGCAAGGTGCGAAGATGCCGCTGATTTCCGTCGAGGTCGGCGAGGACATCAAGGTCGTGCGCAAGTACCTTGAAGCCCACCCCGAAGTCTCCGCGCTGGTGCTGGGCGCGGCGCGCGAGGGAGGCCCGGGCCCCCTCGTCTCGCACTTCACCGGTTCGGGCCTTGCCCGCATGGCCTGTCCGGTTTTCGTCGTGCCGGGCAACCTCGACGATGCCGCCATCGAGCGCCTCGCCGACAACTAGGTTACTGGCTGTCACACCCGGCATCGCGCCGACCGATTTCGTCGGGGCGATGCCAGTTGATCCTGGGATCAGCGCTTCTTGCCGCGCCCCTGGTGACGGATGTTCGCCGGGCGTCCGCGCTTGCCGACAAGATGCTTGCCACGGTGCTTGAGCGGCGCGGGCTTGCCGCGCGGTTCGATCCGGCCTCCGCCCTCTTCCAGCTCGAACTTGAGCGCGCCGGTCAGAGGGTTCGCTTCGGCGAGGCGCAGTGGCAGGATCTGGCCGATGGCGTACGTCGTGCCGGTCCGTTCGCCTTCAAGGACCTGCTTCTTTTCATCGTAATCGAAGCGCTCGTCGCCCAGCGTCGAGACAGGCACGAGCCCATCGCCGCCGAGCGAAATGATTGTCGCAAAGAAGCCGAACTTCTGGACCCCGGTGATGCGGGTCTGGAAGACCTCGCCCACACGGGAGGCGAGCCAGGCCGCAACATAGCGGTCGATGGTCTCGCGCTCGGCTTCCATCGCGCGGCGCTCGGCCTTGCTGATGGCATCGGTCACCCGGCCAAGATCCTCGCGGTCACGCTCGGAGAGGCCACTGGTTGCAGGGATGTCGCCCTTTGGAGCGGGCTGTTCGAGATGGTAGGCATCGACGAGCGCACGGTGGACCAGAAGGTCCGCATAGCGACGGATCGGCGAGGTGAAGTGGGCGTAGGAGCCCAGCGCAAGACCGAAGTGCCCGGCGTTCCGCGGCCCATAGTACGCCTGCGTCTGGCTGCGCAGGACCGCTTCCATGATGAGGGCCTTTTCGGCCTCGTCGGAAATGTCCTTGAGCATGCGGTTGAACAGCCCCGGCGTGATGACCTGCCCCATCGCCAGCTTCATGTCGAAAGTGGCGAGGTAGTCCTTCAGCGCGACCAGCTTCTCGCGGCTCGGCGCTTCGTGAACACGGTAGACGACCGGTGCGACCTTGGCTTCCAGCGCCTTGGCCGCCGCGACGTTGGCCGCGATCATGAAGTCCTCGACCACGCGGTGCGCATCGAGACGTTCGCGCGTGGCGATCTCCGTGATGCGCCCTTCGGCGTCGAGCTGGACACGCCGTTCAGGCAGTTCCAGTTCGAGCGGGTCGCGGGCCTTGCGGGCCGCGGCAAGCGCCTTCCAGCAGGCCCACAGGCCCTGGAGGTTGGCTCCGGCGCGGTCCTCGTCGATGCGGGCCTGCGCTTCCTCGTAGGCGATCACTTCGTCGATGCGCACGATGGCGCGGGTAAAGCGCCAGTCGATGACCTTGCCCTGCGCGTCGAGGACCATGTGGCAGGCCATCGCAGCCCGATCCTCGCCCGAGCGGAGCGAACAGACGTCGGCGCTCAGGATTTCGGGCAGCATGGGCACGACTCGGTCGGGGAAGTAGACCGAATTGCCGCGCTTGCGCGCTTCCCTGTCGATACTGCCGCCCGGACGCACGTAGAACGAGACGTCGGCAATCGCGACGAGCGCGTCGAAACCGCCATCCTCGCGCGGCTGCGCCCAGATCGCGTCGTCGTGGTCGCGCGCGTCCGACGGGTCGATGGCCACAATCGGAAGGTGGCGCAGGTCCTCACGGTCCTCGAGGCTAAGCGGCAGCTTCGCAGCGGCCTCAGCCTCGCCCAGCGTCTCTTCCTCGAAGTGATTGGGAATGCCGTGCTTGTGGATCGCGATCAGGCTGAAGGCCTTGGGCGCAAGCGGTTCGCCAAGAACCTCGGTGACCTTGACCGCCGCACGAACCGACTTGCCGATGGGCTCGGCCAGCACGAGTTCGCCCGCTTCGGCGCCGCCCAGATCGCTGATCTTGGAGGACTGGCGGATGCGCTTGTCGACGGGCTGCAACCAGCCCTGCCCCGACTTGTCGATCTCCACCACGCCCAGCATCTGCTCGGAGCGCAGGGCAAGCTTCTTCATCGGATAGCCGCGCCAGCCCGATCCGGTTTCCTCGGTCCGGGAAAGTACGCGGTCACCTTTCTTGAGCGCGCCCATCGGGTTGCGCTTGCCCTTGGCTTCGACGAGGCGGATGCGCGGCGGAGGGCTCGCGTCCTCGGGGTGCCAGGTATCGGGCACGGCAATCGCCTCGCCCTCGTCGATGTCGATCACGCGCAGCACGGTTACCTTGGGTAACCCGCCCATGCGGTGGTACGCGGTGCGCTTGCCGTCGATCAGGCCTTCCTCGGCCATGTCCTTGAGCAGCGCCTTGAGCTGGATCTTCTCCTGCCCCTTCAGCGCGAAGGCGCGCGCGATCTCACGCTTGCCGGCGGGGCCGTCCGCGTTCTGGATGAAGTCGAGGATCTGCTTGCGCGTCGGCAGCCCCGGTTCGGGCCGTTTCTTGAATGCCATAGCCTTGCCATGGGACACACAGGGCCCGAATGCAATGGGCAGCGACGCGTTGAGGCCGCGTCAGTCCTGCTGGAGTGGGTAAAAGGCCCCGCCCGGCACCGCAGCAGCAATCGGGCTTTGGGCGCCGCTCGGCGAACTGGCGCTGACGCCCAGGATCCAGTCGTCCCCGCGAAGGCCCTCCAGTTTCACGCTGGTCTCGGAGGTCGCCGTGACGATCGGCTCCGCCTCCCAGTCCGCCGCGTTGGTCGCACGCTTCCAAACCGAATAGGTCGCAGCGCCCGCGACCGGCTCCCAGGTCACGTCGGTCCAAGTCTTTACGGCTGCATCGGCACGGGGTGCGGGAGGCATCGGCGCCTTCGCCAGGGCACCGAGCGCCGCAATGTTCAAGTCGGTGACCTTGGCGAGATAGGGAAAATCCATGTACTCGACCGTGTCCCCGTAAAACGTGCTGCCCTCGGTGCGCAGGTCCTGGTGCTGGTGATCGTAGTTCTCGACCGCAACGGTGAAGCGTACGGCCGGATAGCCCAGTTCGAGGAACGGGGTCTGGTCACCGCCACGCCCCATGCGGTCCGCGCGCCAGATCTCGCGCACGTCGAAGGCGGGATCGATCCCCGGAACGAGGTTCGTGATGAAGCGTGAGAGGTTGCGGCCCGGACTGTCATTCTCGCCGCCAAAACGCCGCGCGGCACTGCGCGTCTCGTCGGTTGCATCGGCGCGAGGTCCCTCGGAGAAAAGGCGCACATGGGCATCGTCGCAATAGCCGTCCGAGCCGCACGAGCCGCCCACGATATCGTTGTTGAGGACCGCCTTCACGGTCCAGCCCTGCGCCCTTGCGTAGTCCGCCAGCACCTTTCCGCCCAGAAGCCCCTGCTCTTCCCCGGAGAGCGCCGCGTAGACGATAGTTGTCGGAAACTTCTGCGGGGAGAGCGCGCGCGCCGCCTCGAGGACAAGCGCCACGCCCGAGGCATCGTCGTTGGCGCCGGGAGCATCGCTGGTTGCGTCCATGACGTCGCTTACCCGGCTGTCGATGTGCCCCTGCACGATGATGACTTCATTCGGGCGTTCGGTCCCTCGCTGGATCGCGACCACATCGACAATGCGGGTCGGTTCGGGGACGCGGCGGCCGGTGACCGTCTGTTCCGGCTGAACGATATCGAGGCAGTTCCCGCACGCCGTGCCGATCTTCGCGAACTCGCGCGCGGCCCAGGCCCGGGCCGCACCAATCCCCCGCACCGGATCACTCGCCGAGGACAGCGTGTGGCGGGTTCCGAAGGAAACAAGGGTCTCCACATCGGCGCGCAGACGCGCCTCCGAGGCCGGATCCGCATGGGCGGTCATAGGGGAAAGGACGGCGCCAAGCGCGACTGCGGTGTGGAAAATGCGAGCGTTCATGGCGCGCAATGTTCCCCGCGCCAACGCAGAAAGCAAGCCTTGGCCGCAGCTGTCGCTCAGGTCAGTAGTCGTCGGGTTCCGGGCCGTAGCGGTTATCGCCATCGCTCGAGCCCATGATGCCAAAGACCACGACAAGCAGGAGGGGCACCATGCCCAGGAGCACCGCCGGCGAACTGTTGAGGCCCTGAAGGTCCGCCTGCATGGTTTCAGGATGCGCGAAGTCGAGCTTCTCGAACGCCGCCGTAACAAAGGGGATGCTGGCGATGCCGCCGCCGATGCCGACGAGCTTCAAAGCAACGACAAGGCCCGCAATCCAGCCCGGCTTGCCGGAATCGTGGAGGCGGCGCACGAACGCGGCGACCAGCAATCCGGTTGCGACAAGGGATGCAATCGCGTTGACCCAGATCGTGCCGACCAGAGTGGATGCCATGCGTGTTCTAATCGCATCGGCCATGGCGGCTTCATTCACGCTATCCGGATTCGACGAGATGGCGTTGATGCCGTCCAGCACCATCGCACCGCCCACGATCAGACCATAGATCCACGATACGGCGAAATAGAGCACCACGAGAAACGCGGTGTAGATCCAGAAGGTCGTACGCGAATCGCGCCCTGTGAACGTGACGAGGTTCGAGAGGCAATGCCGGATCGGCTCTATCACGTTCATGGCTTGGTCCCTGTTTGCGCAGGCTCTAGTAAGAGCGCGCGACGTAGATACGTTCGGCCGCAGGTTCGCCGGTGAAGATGCACGCGCCGCTGACCGGCTCGGCGTCCATGGGCGTGTTGCGCATGGTGAGCTTGAGCGCCTTCAGGCGCTGCACGACCTCTTCCAGCTGCACACCGGTGGGGCGCGACCACTGCACTTCGGCCCAGCCCGGGTACTTCTTGCTGGGAGCGAAGAAGGCCTCGAGTTCCTCGAAGGTCGAAACGCGCGAGATGTTGGCGTCGCGCTTGGCCTTGGCTTCGGCGAAGAGCGAGGCCTGAAGGTCTTCCAGTTCGCCGGCAGCGATACCAAGGAAAGCCTCGCGCGCCATGGCCTTGAAGTTGACCTTGCCCGCCTCGTTCCAGAGCTGGTCGCGGCGAACGACGGTGATCTGTCCGTTCTCGGCATCGCGTCCACCGATCTCCAGGATCAACGGAACGCCCTTCTTGACCCAGCCCCAGCGCTTGAGCGCGGCCTTGCCCGGACGCTTGTCCAGCATGACACGGATCTTCTCGCCCAGGGCCTGGCGCGCGCCAAGTGCCTTGCGCAGGTCCTCGCAGTAGGCAAGCAGTGCGGCGTCTTCGGGCTTGTCGCGCAGCATCGGGAGAATGACGATCTGGTGCGGCGCCACGGCGGGCGGCACGCGCAGGCCATCGTCGTCACCATGGGTCATGATGAGCCCGCCGACCATGCGGGTCGAGGTGCCCCACGACGTCGTGTGGCACAGCTGCTGCTGGCCTTCGCGATCCTGGTAGCTGATGCCCGCCGCCTTGGCGAAGCCGGTGCCCAGGTAATGCGAAGTGCCCGCCTGGAGCGCCTTGCCGTCCTGCATCATGGCTTCGATCGAGTATGTCGCATCGGCGCCCGGGAAGCGCTCGTTCTCGGGCTTTTCACCGGCGATGACCGGCATGGCAAGAACGTCTTCGGCGAACTCGCGGTACATTTCGAGCGCGCGCAGCGTCTCTTCCATTGCGTCCACACGGTCGGCGTGGGCGGTGTGCCCTTCCTGCCAGAGGAACTCGCTGGTGCGCAGGAACATGCGGGTGCGCATCTCCCAGCGCACGACGTTGGCCCACTGGTTGGTCATCAGCGGCAGGTCGCGCCAGGACTGGATCCAGCGGCCCATGGCCTGGCCGATCACGGTTTCCGAGGTCGGACGCACGATCAGCGGCTCTTCGAGCTTGGCCTCGGGATCGGGGACCAGGCCGCCCTTCCCGTCCGAGACCAGACGGTGGTGGGTCACCACGGCCATTTCCTTGGCGAAGCATCCACGTGTTCGGCTTCCTTGGAGAAGTAGGACAGCGGAATGAACAGCGGGAAATAGCAATTGTCGACGCCGGCATCCTTGATGCGGTCGTCCATCAGGCGCTGCATGCGCTCCCAGATGCCGTAGCCCCAGGGTTTGATCACCATGCAACCACGGACACCGGATTCTTCGGCCATTTCGGCCTCGGCGATCACTTCCTGGTACCACTGCGCGAAGTCGTTTTCACGCTTGGTGTTCAGGGCATGGCGGATAGCGGACACGGGCAATCTTTCTGTATCTGCATTAAAGGCGGCCGAATGGCCGCCCTTGCGTGAAAAATCAGTGTGCCGGAATCACCGGCACCATGCCCATGCGCAGATACTTATTTGCCGAGCGCGTCAAGCCTCTTCTGCATTTCGGCCATCTGATCACGCAGCGCCGCGAGGTCCTTGTCCCCATCTTCCGACTTGGGAGCGGGCGTTTCGGGCTTTTCGGCACCGGGCATGAAGGCGGCCGATGCGGCCCGGAACATGGCCATGTTCTGCTCGGCGAGCTTGGCCAGCGGGTTGTTGCCGAGGCTGTCCTCGAAGGTCTTGGCGAGCTTGGACTGATTGGCCCGGAAATTCTCCATCGAGGCTTCCAGGTAGTGCGGGATCAGCGACTGCATCGAGTTGCCGTACATCCCGATCAGCTCACGCAGGAAGTTGACGGGCAGCATCTGCTCGCCGTTCGATTCCTCTTCCATGATGATCTGCGTGAGGATGGTGTGGGTGATGTCGGTCCCCGACTTGGCGTCGAGCACCTTGTAGTCCACACCTTCGCGCGTCATCTTCGCAAGATGGTCAAGCGTGATGTAGCTCGATGAGCGGGTGTTGTAGAGACGCCGGTTCGCGTACTTCTTGATGATGACCGTGCCGTCGTCCTTGGATGCCTTGTCAGCCATGCGCAATCCTCAGTTATCTATGAGTGAACCGTACCACCCGGATATGTCGCGTTGCAACAGGATTTGCTGCGCAGCAATAGACGGAATTAACCGCTTTCAACGCCCGAAACGACGGCCCAGCGAGGTCAGCAATTCATACTGGGTCAGGCCGGAGACTTCGGACGCCTCCGGTAGCGAATAGTCCAGCGTCAGCCAGTCGCCTTCCCGAACATGGGGTGCTGCGTCCAGATCGACGACCGTCAGGTCCATGCTGACCCGCCCGAGGACTGGCAAAGCCGCGCCCTCACCGTCGCGAAACATGCCCTTGCCCGACCAGCAGCGCAGGAAGCCATCGGCGTAGCCCAGAGCCAGCGTGCCCACCCGCATGGCGCGCGGCGCGGTAAAGGTCGCGTTGTAGCCCACGCTCTGCCCGGCTTCGAGGTCCCGCACCTGCAGCACGGCCACCTGCGGGCGCACGACCTGCCGCAAGTGCGGTGCCATTTCGGCGCGCGGTAGCCCTCCGTAGAGCGCCAGGCCCGGCCGGGTCAGGTCGCCATGATAGGCCTCGCCAAGGCCAATCCCGGCGCTGTTGGCAAGGCTGGCACGGCGATGCGTGAGGGCGCCCCGCGCCTCCATCCAGCGCGAGCGCTGCACCTCGTTGAGCGGGGTATCCTCTTCCGAGGCGACAAGGTGGGAGAGGAGGACATCGACATCGAGCTGCGCCAGTGCCGGGTCGCCCAGCTCGTCCATGGCAACGCCGAGACGGTTCATGCCGGTGTCGACCATGAGATCGCAGCGACCGCCACCCGTAGCCAGCCAGCGCCGCGCCTGGGCCAGGGAATTGATCACGGGCTTCACACCGCACGCTTTTGCGAAGGCGGCGTCGGCCTGCGTCAGCGGGCCATGCAGGACCGAAACCATGGCCGGATCGACCGCCGGAACCGCATCGGCCACCTCGCCCCAGTGCGCCACGAAGAAATCGCGGCACCCTGCCTCAAGCAGAAGCGGCACGGCATGGCGCGCGCCGGTACCGTACGCGTTCGCCTTTACCGCTGCGCCCGCCCGCGCAGCGCCGGAGAGCCGGTCAAGAGCCTTCCAGTTTGCAATCAGGGCGTCGTCGTCGAAATCGAGGCGCAGGGGCGCCTGGGGCCGTTCAGGGTGCATCGTGTCCAAAGTCGCGCGGAGGCCCGCCACGCAGGCCCCAAAGGGAAATCAGCAGCGCAAACGCGACCACGATCCAAGTATACCACAGACCCTGATACGGATTCCCGCTGCTGGCGACCATGTAGCTGGAAATGAGCGGCAGGAAACCTCCGAAATAGCCTGTCCCGATATGATAGGGGATGGACATGGAGCTGTAGCGGATCTGGGGCGGAAACATCTCGGCCAGAAGGGCCGCGACTGGCCCGTAAGTCGCCCCGGAAAGCGCCATGAGGAGAAGCAGCATGGCCCCGATCCGAATGGCGTCCCAGGCGCCCGGCCGAACCGTCTCGAAACTGTAGCCCGCGTCTTCCAGCCAGCCTTTCAGGCGCGCCTTGCGTTCGGGTGCCGCAGTCGTCGGCTGCGCATCGAGAGTAATCGCGCGCTCCCCGATGCGAAGTTTCAGCGCGTCGCCGGGGACCACCGTGTAGGTTACTCCCAGCCCGGTGAGATCGCCCAGAAGGCTCGCGCAGGGGGTTGCCTGCTCCTCGGCAAACGGACTGTAGCGGCATCCCGCACCCTCGACCTGCACGGGGACCGCCATGTTGGTCCTGACGAGGTCAGGATTGGCACTCTGGCCCATGATCCAGAAGGCCGGGAACAGCAGCACCAACGTCAGCGCATACCCCCAGACAATCGGCTTCTTGCGCCCGATCCGGTCGGACAGCGCGCCGAAAATGACGAAGAAGGCCATGCCCAGCGCCGCACTCGCGCCGATGATGATCTCGGCCATGGTGCTCTCGACCCGCATGGCGCCTTTGAGAAAGCCAAGCGCGGAAAACATCGCGGTATACCAGATCACGGTCAGTCCCGCCGCGATGCCGAACAGCGCGATGAAGATGCGCTTGCGGTTGCCGGGATAGGTGAAACTCTCCTTGAAGGGATTGCCCGCGATCTCGCCTTCGGCGCGCATGGCCTGGAAGACGGGGCTCTCCGAGAGCTTGAGGCGCATCCACAAGGAGATACCCAGCAGCACGAGCGAGAGCAGGAAGGGCACGCGCCAGCCCCATTCCAGCCACAGCGCCTCGGGCATGAGCGCCTTGCAGCCCAGCACGACAACGAGGCTGAGAACGAACCCGCCCACCACGCTCGCCTGGATGTAGCCGGTGAAGTAGCCACGGCGCTCCGGGGGTGAATGCTCCGAGACGTAGATCGCTGCCCCGCCGTACTCGCCGCCAAGCGCCAGCCCCTGCAACACGCGCAGGCACAGCACGATGGCGGGCGCGGCAAGTCCGATCGAGGCGGCCGAGGGGATGAGCCCGACCCCGGCTGTCGCGATGCCCATGAGGGTGACCGTAACGAGAAACGTGTACTTGCGACCGAGCCTGTCCCCCAGGAAGCCGAACAGGATCGCGCCCAGCGGCCGAAACCCGAAGCCGACCGCAAAGCCGGCCCAGACGAGCAGTGTCTCCAGCGTTTCATTGCCCGAGGGGAAGAACGTCTGACCGATGATCGCAGCCAGAGTTCCGTAGATGAAGAAATCATACCATTCGAACACCGTCCCCATCGACGATGCGGCAATCACGAGCCGAATATCGGAAGCGCTTGGCTGTGTGTCTGCTGCGTGCAGATGCGTCCCTGCCATGAACCGGACCTCTCCCCCCAAGAGCCTGTTCTCAGGCCTCTCTCCGGACTGAGGGTAGCGTTACTCGGCGAGAGAGGAAAGGGCCTCTTGCGCCGCATCCCAGGCGAGCAGCACCGCGCCGTGCCGCCCCGGGTAATCCGGAACGGCCGCAAGCGTGTCAAAGTCAGGCCATCCGGGCATCGGCCCCTCGCCCGAAAGCCAGCTTCGGATCTCGCCGCGGGCCTGGGCCAGCTCGGGCGCGCTCTGTCCTTGCGCCCCCTTGGCAAAGATCGCGGCCGCAGCCTGGCCGATGGCGCAGGCCTGCGCGGATATGCCGACACGGACAATGCGCTCATCCGGGCCGCTGTCGAGACCAAGCCTGAGCTGGCTTCCGCAGGTTGCGGAACGGGCCTCAGCCACATGCGGCAGGTCGCCTGCCAGAGGATAGGCGGCCAGGTCCATGGCAAGTGCGAGCACATCGGGGGTGTAGAGGACCGTTGCCGACATCAGGCGCCCTCCCCTTCGTTCAGCATGGCCGTGCGGCGCTCCGAGATCATCTGCACCATCGCTTCGCTGCTGGCGTTGATGAACGGGTAGGTGCGCGACTGGGTCACCCAATCGGGACGGCCGGCGACACCCCAGACGGTGTCATAGCCCAGCATCAGGACCGAGAACGCCAGGACGATGATGATGATGCCCTTCATCGCCCCGAAGCCGAGACCGAGGACCCGGTCAATGGGGCCCAGCACCGACTTGCGGCTCTGCGATCCGGCCCACTTCGCCACCATCTTGACCACGATGTAGGGCACCAGAAGCAGTAGGGCGAAGGCCAGGATGCTCACGCTTGAACTGTCACCAAGATAGCCTTCAAGCTGATAGGTGAGAGGCGTGTGCAGCATGCGGATCGCGAATATCGCGAAGATCCACGCCGAGAGGGCCAGGACTTCCTGGACAAAGCCCCGCACAAAACCTGTCGCCGCGCCCAGGGCAACGAAAAGCAGGGCGGCCATGTCGAAACCAGTCATGGGATCAGTTTCCTAGGCATCGCTCAGGATGCGGTCAACGAGATTGGGCAACATGCCAAGTCCGGTGAAGGTCAGCCCCTTGCCACCCTCTCCGCCCGAATCCTGCTCGGCCGCCGAGGACGGGCCGAAGGCCTTGGCAAATCCCAGCTTCGCCGATTCGCGCTGTCGGATCGCTGAATGGGCCACGGGCCGGATTTCGCCGGCGAGCGAGACCTCTCCAAACCACACCGCGTTGCTCGACAGCGGCTTGTCGCCAAGCGCGGAGACAAGGGCAGCGGCCACAGCCAGATCGGCGGCCGGATCCGATAGGCGGTAGCCACCTGCAACGTTGAGATAGACTTCCGCACTGGAGAAATTGAGCCCGCAGCGCGCTTCCAGTACCGCCAGCAGCATGGCCATGCGCCCGTTGTCCCAGCCCACGACGGCGCGGCGCGGCGTCGCCCCGCTCTGGAGCCGCACGATGAGCGCCTGGATCTCGATCAGGACCGGCCGTGTGCCCTCCATCGCAGGGAAGACCGCGCTGCCCGCCATCGGCTCTTCCCGGCCGGACAGGAACAGCATGGAAGGGTTGCCGACCTCGGCAAGCCCTGCACCTTCCATTGCGAAGACGCCGATCTCGTCGACCGGCCCAAAGCGGTTCTTGAGGCTGCGCAGGATGCGGTACTGGTGGCTGCGCTCGCCCTCGAAGCTCATCACCACATCGACCATGTGCTCGAGCACGCGCGGGCCCGCGATGTTGCCGTCCTTGGTGACGTGCCCAACAAGGATCAGCGTCACCCCGTTTTCCTTGGCGTAGCGGATCAACTCGAACGCGCAGCCACGCACCTGGCTGACCGTCCCCGGCGCACCCTCGATCTGGTCGGAATGCATGGTCTGGATCGAATCGATGACGAGCAGCGAGGGCGTGTCCATGTTGCCCAGCGTCGTCAGGATATCGCGTACGGATGTCGCCGAGGCCATGAGGATCGGCGCCTTGGAGAGCCCCAGACGCTCGGCACGAAGGCGCACCTGACCTGCCGCTTCCTCGCCGCTGACATAGACCGCGCTGCCGCCCGAAGTTGCAATGTGCGCCGAGACCTGGAGCAGCAGGGTCGACTTGCCGATGCCCGGATCGCCCCCCATCAGGATCGCCGAGCCGGGGACGAGACCTCCGCCCAGCGCACGGTCGAACTCGGCAAGTCCGCTGGCGCGGCGCACCGGAAGTTCGCCCGGCGCGTCGAGCGGGGTGAACACGATCGGCCGCCCGCCCGAGGACAGGTCGTGCTTGGAGGAGAACACCGTCTGCGGCGCCTCCTCGACCAGGGTGTTCCATTCGCCGCAATCGGCGCATTGTCCCTGCCAACGTGTCGCGACGGCGCCACAGGCCTGGCAGGCGTATCTACGTTTGGGCTTTGCCATGGCTCCGGGCGTAACCGGAACGGAGCGAGAACGCAATTGCCTTTCCCACGCATCGGGTCCACCCTAAGCCCATGCGCCAGAAAGAACTGCGAATTGCGCTCGTTTGCTATGGAGGGGTCAGCCTCGCGGTCTACATGCACGGGGTTACCAAGGAGCTTTGGCATGCCTTGCGGGCAAGCCGTTCGTTCTGGTCGGACGATCCGGCCGATCTGGGCACAGGCGCGGTCTACCGCCGGTTGCTCGAACGGATCGAGGATGCCAGCGGCCTCAAATTGCGGGTCATGGCCGACGTCATCGCCGGGGCAAGCGCAGGTGGCATCAACAGCGTGTTCCTGGCCCAGGCAATCCATTCGGGCCAGTCGCTCGAACCGCTGACCAACCTGTGGCTGGAATGCGCGGACATCGACCGCCTGCTCCACCCCGATGCCCGCCCGCTTTCGGCCGCCACCAAGTTCTGGGCACAGCCGCTCGTCGCCTTCCTCCTGAAGCGCCCGGACGGCGCCATCGCCTCCAGCGTCGCGCCCGAAACCCGCACCGAGGTGCGCGAGAAGCTCTCGCGCCTGATCCGCTCGCGCTGGTTCGAGGCGCCGTTCTCGGGCGAAGGGCTCTCCAATACGCTCGCCTCGGCGTTGGAAGCCATGGCGCGCGCGCCGGGCGGCGCTCCGCTCCTGCCAAGCGGTCACCCGCTCGACCTGTTCGTGACGGCGACCGACTTCAAGGGGCACCTCGAAGCGCTCAAGCTGCATTCGCCCCCGCTAGTCCTGGAGAGCGAGCATCGCCTCACCATCGACTTTCACGCCCGTACGCCGGTGCATCGCGGCATGCCCCTGGCGCCCATTCCCGAACTCGTTTTCGCGGCAAGGGCCACCTCCAGCTTCCCGGGCGCCTTTCCCCCTCTTCAGCTTGCCGAAATCGATGAGCTTGCTCGTGAGCGCGAGATCGAATGGGAGGAGCGCGAGACCTTCCTGGCCCGGATCATGCCCGAGCACACCCGCCGCGGCGATCTCGCCAATGTCGCGCTGATTGATGGCTCGGTGCTCGTCAACGCCCCCTTCCGCGATGCCATGAGCGTCCTGCGCACGCGCCCGGCTGCGCGCGAAGTGGATCGCCGGGTTGTCTATATCGAACCCACCCCCGATGCCTTCGGCGAAGCGGCACGGCGCGAGAACACGCCGCCCGGCTTCTTCCCCGTGATCTTCGGTTCGCTGTCCTCGATCCCGCGCGAGCAGCCCATCCGCGACAACCTGGAGGCGATCCAGCTCGATTCGCGCGAGACAGCAATGCTGCGTGAAATCATCGAGGCCCTGCGCCCCGAGATCGAGGAGACGGTCGAGCGCCTGTTCGGGCACACCCTCTTCCTCGACCGCCCCACCCCGGCACGCCTCGCCAGCTGGCGCAGCAAGGCGCACAAGGCCGCGCAGGAGCAATCGGGATTTGCCTACCACAGCTACGCGCAGGTCAAGCTGACCGGTGTCCTCGAAAAGATGGCCGATCGCATCGTCGAAAGTGCGCCCGGCGCCGAGCACGTTACGCTACGGCGCGTGGCCAAGCACCTGGCACGCTATCTTGCCGAAACCGGCCTCGACCGGCGCGAGGCCCTGCGCGATGGCAATTCGCCGCGCCTGATCGCTTTCTTCCGCAAGTTCGACCTCGCCTACCGCACCCGCCGCCTGCGTTTTCTGGAACGGCGTGTCACGCAGGAAAGCGCGCAGGACGAGGGCGTGCGCGAGGTGGACCGCGACCAGGCCCGCGAGGCCATCTACAGCGCGCTCAATCTCTACCAGGAGGCAGGCAACCGCACTGCGCAGGATAGCGACTTTGCGCAGAAGGCTGCGCAGATCCTCGCTGATCCCGAGGCGGTCCTTGCCGATCTGGGACGGTGCTGGTCGCTCCACGACATCGATGAGAAGGTGGACGCCATCCTGGCCGAGGCGCTCTCACGAATGCCGCGCGCGCTGCGTCGGCGCATGCTTCTCGCGTACCTGGGCTTTCCCTTCTACGACGCCGCGACCCTGCCCATGCTGCGCGGCGAAGGTCTGAACGAGTTCGATCCGGTGCAGGTCGATCGCATCTCGCCCGAGGACTGTACCGCGATCCGGCCCGAAGGTTCACCCTCGCCCTTGCGCGGGACCGAATTCTACACATTCGGTGCCTTCTTCAGCCGCGCCTATCGTGAGAACGACTATCTGTGGGGAAGGCTTCACGGTGCAGAGCGCATGATCGACCTCATCGCCTCGGCGCTTCCCAGAGACCATGCGCTGGGCCGCAGCGAGATCGACACGATCCGGCGCGAGGCGTTTCTGGCCATCCTCGACGAAGAAAGGGACCGGCTTCAGGCCGATCCCTCCCTTGTCGATCAGATCCGCAACGAGGTCCTCGCGCGGCTGTAGGCCGTGGGGCGACCTCAGTCGGTGAGGTCGCTCCAGGCATCCTTGATGCGGTCGAAGAAGCCCTTGGACTGGGGACATTCGTCGCCCGTCTCGGTTTCCTGCAATTCGCGCAGGATTTCCTTCTGGCGCGCGCTCAGCTTGGTCGGGGTCTCCACGGTGATCTCGATGACGAGATCGCCGCGGCCACGGCCCTGCAGTACGGGCATGCCCGCGCCGCGCTTGCGCAGCTGCTTGCCCGACTGGATCCCGGCGGGAATGTCGAGCGCGATCATCTCGCCGTCGATGCCCGGGATTTCGATCGAGCCGCCCAGCGCCGCCGTCGTGAAGGTGATCGGAACGCGCGTGAGCAGCGTCGTGCCCTCCCGCTCGAACACCTTGTGGCGCTTGACGTGCAGGAAGATATAGAGGTCACCCGGAGGCGCCCCGAATGGCCCGGCTTCACCCTTGCCGGCAAGGCGGATGCGCGTGCCGTTGTCGACGCCGGGGGGCACGTCCACCTCGATCGTCTGGGGCTTGTCGACGCGGCCTTCGCCGCCACAGGCCCGGCACGGTTTCTCGATGACTTCGCCGCGGCCATGGCACGTCGGGCAGGTTCGCTCGACGATGAAGAAGCCCTGCTGCGCACGAACCTTGCCGTGCCCGTTGCACATCGAACAGCCACGCTTGCCGGTGCCCGGCTCCGCGCCCGAACCCTCGCAGGGTTCGCACGGCTGCGACACCTCGATGGTGATCTCGGTCTTGCGGCCCTTGAACGCGTCCTCGAGCGAAATCTCCATGTCGAAGGGAAGATCCGCGCCCCGGCGCGCCTGCTGACGCCCACCTCCGGCACCGCCACCAAAGGCACTGCCGAAAATGGATTCGAAGATATCGCCGATGTCGCCGAATTCGGCGCCCATGCCGCCGCCGTGGCCGCCGCCACCGCCCATGCCCTGCTGGAACGCAGCGTGGCCGAAACGATCGTAGGCTGCGCGCTTCTGCGGGTCCTTCAGGACATCATAAGCTTCGCTGCACTGCTTGAAGCGGGACTCGGCCTCGGCATCGCCCGGGTTCTTGTCCGGGTGAAAGCGCATCGCCATCCGGCGGTAGGCCGACTTGATCGTCTTGTCGTCGGCATCGCGCGAGACTTCGAGAAGTTCGTAATAGTCGATTTCGGTTGCTGACACTGTGGTCTCACCTCCTTCGATGCTGCAAGGCGCCACCGGTGCGGATCACACCGATGACGCCTTCACAGTTTCATCCGGACTGTCAGCCCTTGTTGTTTTCGTCGACTTCCGAGAATTCGGCATCGACCACGTCATCGTCCGCCTTGGGGGCTTCGCCACCCTCGGCACCGCCAGCGGCCTGTTCCTTCTCGTAGATCGCCTGGCCCATCTTCATGGCAACCTGGGTCAGCGCTTCGGTCTTGGCCGTGATCTCGGCAGCATCGTCGCTTTCCAGAGCGGTCTTGGCTGCGGCAATCGCGGCTTCGACTTCTTCCTTCAGACCGGCGTCGATCTTGTCGCCGTTCTCGGAGAGCTGCTGCTCGGTCGCGTGAACGAGGCTTTCGCCGTTGTTCCTGGCTTCAGCCGATTCACGACGCTTCTTGTCCTCGTCTGCGAACTTCTCGGCGTCCTTGACCATCTGGTCGATGTCGGCGTCCGAGAGACCGCCCGAGGCCTGGATGCGGATCTGCTGTTCCTTGCCCGTGCCCTTGTCCTTGGCGGACACGTTCACGATGCCGTTGGCGTCGATGTCGAAGGTCACCTCGATCTGCGGGACGCCGCGACGTGCCGGCGGAATGCCGACGAGGTCGAACTGGCCGAGCAGCTTGTTGTCCTGCGCCATCTCGCGCTCGCCCTGGAACACGCGGATCGTCACCGCCTGCTGGTTGTCCTCGGCGGTCGAGTAGACCTGGCTCTTCTTGGTCGGGATCGTCGTGTTGCGGTCGATCATCTTGGTCATGATGCCGCCCAGCGTCTCGATGCCCAGCGACAGCGGGGTCACGTCGAGCAGCAGCACGTCCTTGACGTCGCCCTGAAGCACGCCGGCCTGGATCGCAGCGCCCATGGCAACCACTTCGTCCGGGTTCACGCCGGTGTGCGGGTCCTTGCCGAAGAAGTCCTTCACGACTTCGCGGACCTTGGGCATGCGGGTCATGCCGCCCACGAGAACGACGTCATCGATTTCCGAAGCCGAAACGCCGGCATCGGCGAGCGCCTTCTTGCAGGGCTCGAGCGTGCGCTTGATGAGGTCGGCGACCATCTTTTCCAGGTCCGAACGGGTGACCGTCTCGACGAGGTGAAGCGGGGTCGTCGCGCCGCCTTCCATGCGCGCGGTGATGAAGGGCAGGTTGACTTCGGTCGAAGCCGTCGAGGACAGCTCGATCTTGGCCTTCTCGGCCGCTTCCTTCAGGCGCTGCAGGGCCAGCTTGTCGGTGCGGAGATCCATGTTCTCCTTGGCCTTGAACTTGTCGGCCAGCCATTCGACGAGCTTGGTGTCGAAGTCTTCACCGCCCAGGAACGTGTCGCCGTTGGTCGACTTCACCTCGAACACGCCATCGCCGATCTCGAGGATCGAGACGTCGAAGGTACCGCCGCCAAGGTCGTAGACGGCAATGGTCTTGCCATCGTTCTTGTCGAGACCATAGGCGAGCGCAGCCGCGGTCGGCTCGTTGATGATGCGCAGCACTTCAAGACCTGCGATCTGGCCGGCGTCCTTGGTCGCCTGGCGCTGCGCGTCGTTGAAGTAGGCGGGCACGGTGATCACGGCCTGCGTCACGGTCTCGCCAAGATAGCTCTCGGCGGTTTCCTTCATCTTCTGGAGCGTGAAGGCGGAAACCTGCGACGGGCTGTAATCTTCGCCACCAGCCTGAACCCAGGCGTCGCCGTTCTTGCCCTTGACGATGGTGTACGGGACGAGCTCGGTGTCCTTCTTGGTCACCGGATCGTCGAAGCGGCGGCCGATAAGGCGCTTCACCGCGAAAATCGTATTGTCGCCGTTCGTGACCGCCTGGCGCTTGGCCGGCTGTCCGATCAGGCGTTCGCCGTCCTTGGTGAAGGCGACGATGGACGGCGTCGTACGCGCGCCCTCGGAGTTTTCAATTACCTTCGGCTTGCCACCGTCCATGACCGCAACGCAGCTGTTGGTGGTGCCAAGGTCGATACCAATTACTTTACCCATTATCCCCATTCCTCACGTCAGTGGTTGACACCGCACGGATCGCCTCCCTGGCTTGAGGCAAGGCGGCTTGTGCAGCTCGGTGACGTTCAATCGTCGAAGCGGGATATAGGTGCGGTTTTTGTTGGAACAAGACCATTGCGATGGCATTAGCGCAATCCACGCCATCAGAGCTTCCCGCAAGGACCGGTTTCGCATGTTCACTCGCAAAAACGCCGCCTTTTCCGCCCTGTCGCTGGGCCTTCTCGCACTTGCGGGATGCCAGCAGTCGGCAGAACCCGAAGCGCAAGGCTCCGCCTCTGCGCCTGCCGAAGCACTGGGCCCCGACGCCAAACCCGGCACCAGCGCCAAGGCCGGTCGGATGATCCTGCCCGTCGTCGCGGATCGTCCCGCGGCGGTCTATTTCACCTTCACCAACGCCAGCGATGAACCCGTCGCGCTCGCCGCGATCCATATCGCGGGGGCCGACAGCGCCGAGATGCACAAGACCGAAGGGGGACAGATGCGCGCGGTTGAACGGGTCGCTGTCGACGCAGGCAAGAGCGTGGAGTTCGCGCCCGGCGGCCTGCACGTCATGGCCTTCGATCTCGACGACAGCCTGAAGAGCGGCGGCACGACCGAGATGACCATCACGTTCAAGGGCGGCGACAAGCTTTCCATGCCGCTGGTCATCGAGAAGATGGGCGCAGGCATGCACGCCGATGCAGGCATGGATCACGACGCGATGGACCATGACGCCATGGGCGGGATGGAGCACTGAGCCCACCCTCGTCCCTGACCTGCCCTGTGGGCGGGGCGCGCACCCTGACCCGCGGGGAAGTCGCGCTTGCCCGGAGTATCTTCGGCGAGGCGATTTCCTATGACGAGGTGCGGATCAAGCGTACGAAGTGGTTTCCGCTGCAGCCCCGCTCAACGGTCATGGCGCCGTGCGGGCATATCCACTTCCATCCGGCCTGCGAGATCTACCGCGATGATTTCGCCTGCGGTGACCTCGCCCTGGAAGGCTTGTTCATCCACGAGATGACCCATGTCTGGCAGGCGCAGACGCGCGGGCGCCTGTTACTGCCGACCCGGCGCCATCCCTTCTGTCGCTATCACTATTCCTTGAGACCGGGCTGGACGCTCGAGCGCTATGGACTTGAGCAGCAGGCCGAGATCGTGCGGCACGCGTTCCTGCTTCAACGCGGCGTGGTGCTGGCCGGGGCTCCGCCTCTTGCCTCCTACCGGGCGATCCTGCCATTCCAGCCCGCCTGATACGAAAAAGGGCGCGGTGACCGCCTTGTCACCACGCCCTTTTCATCCCCCTGCCCGAACAGGCTCGATCAGCAATCGTCGTCCCAGTATCGGTCACCCGAACGATCACGGCGATAGCAACCAGGTCCTTGTCGACCTGCGAGCCCGCCGCGGCGCCAGCGGCTGCACCAATGGCCGCGCCCGTGCCGACATCGCCGCCCGCAAGAGCGCCGATGCCCGCGCCCACCGCGCCGCCCGCAGCAGCTCCTTCGCCGGTGTAGTTGCTGGCGCAACCCGCCATCGTGAATGCGCCCGCTGCCATTACCGGCAGAATGAGCTTGCTGTACGCCCGCATACTGAGATCTCCTTGAAATTGCCTGTTTCCAATTTCAACGAGACCTGCGTGCAAGAGTTCCTGACTTTTTGTCCCGCGCCCCCGCTCCCATCAAACAGCAAAGGCGCCGACGAGCCCCTGCCCGCCTGCGCCTTTGCGTATTTCAAGCTGCCGAAGCGGCCTGCGAGGATGCCCTCGATCAGTCCGGCTTCTTGGCTACGGCCACCATGGCCGGACGCAGGAGACGATCCTTGATCATGTATCCAGCCTGGAGTTCCTGCACGACCGTACCCGGCTCGGCGTCGGCCGAGGGAACCTCGATCATCGCCTGGTGCTGGTTGGGGTCAAGCGGGAGGCCCATTGCCGCGATGCGGGTGATGCCGTGGTTGGTGAACACCTTGTCGATCTCGCGGTTGGTCGCCTCGATACCGGTGACGATGTTCTTCATCTTCTCGTTCTCGCGCTGGTCGGCGGGAATGGCCGAAAGCGCACGGGCGAGGTTGTCGGAGACCGAGAGGATCTCACGCGCGAAGCTGGTGGCGGAGTAGTTGCGGGCGTCCGCGATGTCCTTCTCCAGACGGCGACGCACGTTCTGCGTCTCGGCACGCGCGTAGAGCGCTTCCTGCTTCACCGTTTCCAGCTCTTCACGCAACTTGGCAAGTTCGTCTTCCACGCCGTCACCGTTCGCTTCGCTGTTGTCGAGCATCTCTTCGGGCACGCCGTCCAGTTCCTTGGCCACTTCCTGGTCAACCGGCGGCTGAGTCTTGTCGTCAGTCATGTCTTCTATGGTTCCAGCTATCCGATAAGCTTGCCCAGACTTCGGGCAGTGAAGTCCACCATGGGGACGACCCGCGCGTAATTCAACCGCGTCGGACCGATAACCCCCACCACGCCGACCACCTTGCCATCGCGATCACGATAGGGCGAAGCGATCACCGAGGACCCGGAAAGCGCAAAGAGGCGATTTTCCGAGCCGATGAAGATGCGGGTCGAGCGCGCTTCACGCGCACTTTCCAGCAGTTCGGCAACCGACTGCTTGTTTTCAAGGTCATCGAGGAGCGAGCGGACACGCTCCAGGTCCGAAAGCGTGCTTTCGTCGAGGAGGTTTGCCTGCCCGCGCACGATCAGAACCGGACGCTCCAGCGCGTCCTCGCTCCACACCGCGATGCCGCGCTCGACCAGTTCGCGGCTCGCCGCATCCAGTTCCGCCTTCCCCGAGGTGATCTCGGCCTGCATCAGCCGTGTCGCCTCCCCGAAAGTACGTCCCTTCAGATGCGCGCTGATGAAGTTGGAGGCCTGCTCCAGGCTGCCCTGCGTCAGATCATCGGGAAGGTCCACAACGCGGTTCTCGACCGCACCGTCGTCTCCTACAACCACCACCAGCGCCCGGCCCGGCGCCAGCGGCACGAGTTGCAAGTGGCTGAGGCGCGGCTCACGGCGCGGAACCATCACCAGGCCTGCACTCGACGTCAGGTTGGAGAGAAGCGAGCTGGTGGCCTCCAGCGCCGCCTCGATGGGCCCAGGCGCCGAAAGCCCGCGCTCGATCGCCTGGCGCTCCTCGATGCTGGGCTCGGCCATCTGCATGATGCCATCGACGAACAGCCGCAGGCCCGCCTCGGTCGGCAGGCGTCCCGCGCTCGTGTGCGGGGCGGCCAGCAGCCCCAGCGATTCAAGGTCTGCAAGGACCGAGCGGATCGAGGCGGGCGAGAGGTTGACGCCCCCTGCCCCGGCCAGAGCCTTGGAGCCGACCGGGGTTCCGGTATCGAGATAGCCCTCCACGACAAGGCGGAAGATCTCGCGGGCGCGGGTGGTCAGTTCGGTGATGGGCGGTGTGGGCATGATGCGTGACAATTTAGCCTCTGCTCTTGCAGCCTCAAGCCCAATGCGCGTAGGGGCGGCTCGAAAATAGAGAAAGGCAAATCCATGCGTCCTTCCGGCCGTGCATCCGATGAGATGCGCACCATCGACATCCAGACCGGTTTCACCAAGCACGCCGAGGGCTCCGTGCTGATTTCCTTCGGCGATACCCGCGTGCTGGTCACCGCTTCGGTCGAGGAAAAGGTCCCGCCGTTCCTGCGCGGCAAGGGTGAAGGCTGGGTCACGGGCGAATATTCGATGCTGCCGCGCGCCACGCACACCCGTGGCAGCCGCGAAGCCGCCAAGGGCAAGCAGTCGGGCCGCACGCAGGAAATCCAGCGCCTGATCGGCCGCTCCTTGCGCGCCGTCGTGGACATGAAGAAGCTGGGTGAGCGTCAGATCGTGCTCGACTGCGACGTGCTTCAGGCCGACGGCGGCACCCGCACCGCCTCGATCTCGGGTGCCTGGGTGGCGCTGCGCCTTGCCGTCGACAAGCTGATGGCCGAAGGCAAGATCAAGGAGGACCCCATCGAGGGCCGCGTCGCTGCAATCTCCTGCGGCATCTGCGAGGGCACCCCGGTGCTGGATCTGGACTACATCGAGGACAGCTCGGCCGATGCCGATGCCAACTTCGTCCTGATCGAAGGCGGCAAGATCGCCGAGGTTCAGGCCACCGCCGAAGGCGCGACGTATGACGAGGAAGGCCTCCTACGCCTGCTGCGCCTCGCCAAGATCGGCTGCGACCAGATCTTCGCCGCGCAGGCCAAGGCCGTCGGCAAGTAAACTAGAGGCACGAGGAGGGATCCCATGACCCGCAAGCTCCAGGGCGGAAAGCTCGTCATTGCCACGCACAATGCGGGCAAGCTGAAGGAAATCGGCGCCCTCCTCGCGCCCTATGGCCTTGAATGCGTCTCGGCGGGCCAGCTTGGCCTGCCTGAGCCGGAAGAGACCGGCACGACCTTTGCCGAGAACGCGCTCATCAAGCGCACGCGGCCGCCAAGGCCGCGCAGCTGCCCGCGCTTTCGGATGACAGCGGCCTCTCGGTCACCGCGCTCGATGGACGTCCCGGCGTCTACACCGCAGACTGGGCCGAACGGCAATGGTTTGAAGGCGAACCGGGGCGCGACTGGTTCATGGCGATGGGCAAGGTCGAGGGCCTGCTCGCCGAAAAGGGCCCTGATGCCGACCGCTCGTGCTGGTTCTCCTGCACGCTCGCGATTGCCTGGCCCGATGGCGAGGAAGTGGTCTACGAAGGCCGCGTCAATGGCACCTTCTCCTGGCCTCCGCGCGGCCGTGTCGGCTTCGGCTATGACCCGGTGTTCGTGCCCGAGGGCAAGACCGTGACCTTCGCCGAGATGGAACCGGCCGACAAGCAGGCGATGAGCCACCGCGCCGATGCCTTTGCCAAGCTGGTCGCGGAGCAGTTCGGCAGCTAAGCTGGGCCGATCATGGCGCGCGCACTCTACATCCACTGGCCGTTCTGCCTCGCAAAGTGCCCCTATTGCGACTTCAACAGCCATGTCCGCGACCGCGTCGACAATGGCGCGATGGAAGCCGCGATGCTGGCCGACATGCGCCACGAACATGCCCTTGCCGGTCGCGAGCCGCTCCATTCGATCTTCTTTGGCGGCGGCACGCCCTCGCTGATGCCCCCTGCCCTTGTCGAGCGGCTGCTGCGCGAGGCGCAGGATCTCTGGGGCTTTGCCCCGGACATCGAGATCACGCTGGAGGGCAACCCCTCCTCGATCGAGGCGGCGAACTACGCCGCGCTTGCCAGTTGCGGGATCAACCGGGTGTCGCTCGGCCTCCAGGCTCTCGACAACGAAACCTTGCGCTTCCTCGGGCGCCTTCACGATGTTTCGGAGGGCTTGAAGGCACTCGAAGTCGCGCAGGCCCGGTTCGCGCGCGTGAGCTTCGATCTGATCTATGCGCGCCCCGGGCAGTCCCTGGAGCAGTGGGACGCTGAGTTGGCACGTGCACTTGGCTTTGGCACCGGGCACCTCTCGCTCTACCAGCTCACCATCGAGCCGGGCACGAAGTTCGAGACGATGGTCCGCAAGGGCGATTTCACGCCGCTGGACGAAGACGCCTGCGCCGACATGTTCGCCCTTACGCGGGAGCGTACGGCAGCGGCAGGCCTTCCCGCTTACGAGATCAGCAACCACGCCCGCCCGGGCGAGGAAAGTCGCCACAACCTCACCTATTGGCGGTATGAAGATTATTGCGGGATCGGCCCCGGCGCGCACGGCCGGCGCGCGAACGCCGCGACGGTCCGCCATCGCAAGCCGGAAAACTGGCTCAACGCCTTTGCCAGCTCCGACCATGGCATCGTCGAGGAGCGCGCCCTTGCGGTGCCCGAACAGGCCTCCGAAGCCATGTTGATGGGCCTGCGCCTGCGCGAAGGGATCGACCTTGCCCATCTCGCCCAGCGTTTCGGCCTTCCGGCCAGCGCCTTGTGCCATGCCGACAAGGCCACGTTCTACGAACGGCAGGGGCTCGTGTGGCAGGACGGCAGCCGGATGGGCGTGACAGAGGCGGGCATGCCGCTCCTCGACGGGCTCCTCGCCGAGATCGTTCCCGAAGACCTGGTGGCGGTGTGACCCGCGCCGATGTGCTCGAGGCCTGGGGAAACCACCTTGCCCAGGCCCGTCGCCGCAGCGCCCACACGACCCGCGCCTATCTCGCGACTGCCGCGCGGCTGCTCGATTTCCTGGGCAAGGACATTACCGCAGGCGTGACCTGGGCCGAGCTTGCCCGGTGCACCAGCGAGGACCTGCGCCGTCATCTTGCCGCGCGCCGCGCCGGGGGCATCGGCAACGCCTCGGCCGCGCGCGAGCTTTCCGCGCTCAAGGCCTTCCTGACTTTCGCGCGCCAGCAGACAGGTGACGCCATGGCCGCCCCGCCCCGGGTACGCGGCCCGCGCGTGAAGAAAGGCATCCCCCGGCCCGTCACGCCCGACGAGGCGGTGAACCTTGCCGCCATGGCCGATGAACTGGCTTCGGACGACTGGATCGGCGCGCGCGACCGCGCGGTTCTCGTCCTGCTCTATGGTTCGGGCCTGCGCATCTCCGAAGCGCTTTCGCTGACAGGTTCCGTGATGCCGCTCGGCGACCGCCTTGTCGTGCTCGGCAAGGGCAACAAGGAGCGGGTCGTGCCCATCCTTCCCATCGTGCGCGCGGCCATCGAGGACTATCTTGCCAAATGTCCCTGGCCTCTATCCGCCGACACCGCGCTGTTTCGCGGGGCCAAGGGCGGAGCGCTTTCGCAGGGCATGGTGCAAAAGGCGATGGCGCGTGCGCGCACGGTCCTGGGTCTACCGCAGACGGCCACGCCCCACGCCTTGCGCCACAGCTTTGCGACGCACCTTCTAGGCGCGGGCGCGGACCTGCGCTCGCTGCAGGAATTGCTGGGCCACGCCTCGCTCGGCTCGACGCAGATCTACACACAGGTCGATGCCGCCACTTTGCTGGACGTTTACCGCAACGCCCACCCGCGTGAGAACGAAGGCTAGGAGCGCCCTCGCCGCCAGGTAACGATCCGCCAGACGTACCACACCAGCGCCACTGCGATGAGCGCGAGCGCGCTCCCGCTCAGCCAGTCTTCGGCGTGCTGGAGCGTGCGGCCAAGCCAGGCCCCCCCGATGATGAGGACCACGTTCCAGGCTCCGGTACCAATGGCGGTAAAGGCCAGGAAGCGGACGTGGCCCATGTGCGCAAGGCCCGCCGGGATCGAGACGACGGTGCGGAACATGGGCAGGAGCCGCAGTCCAAGCACGACCCAGTGCCCATGCCGCTTGAGGAAGCGGCTCGAGCGTTCGATATCGTTCCAGTCCAGCGTCAACCAGCGCCCCCAGCGGTCGATGAACGGATGGAGCCGCTCATAGCCCATGCGGTGCGCACCCAGAAAGAGGACGTAGTTGCCCAAGGTTGCCCCTGCCGTCGCCCAGCAGAGCAGGGGCAGGAAGCTCATGTCCTCGCGCGCAACGGCAAGGCCGCCAAGCCCCATGATCAGTTCAGAGGGGATCGGCGGGAAGATATTTTCCAGCGCCATCAACACGAAGACGCCGAAATAGCCACCCTCACGGATGACGTCGTAGATGAGGTCGCTCACGAAGCGGTCTCCGTCCTGCCCCTCCCCCGAGAAGCGGGTTCACGAAGCGGGTTTACATCGCCGCGTGGCGGGCTTCGATGGCATCCCAGATCCGGGCGCCGGTGTCGGTGCCGTTGAACTTGTCGATGGCCACGATTCCCGTGGGCGATGTCACATTGATCTCGGTGAGCCACTTGCCCCCGATCACGTCGATGCCCACGAAAACGAGGCCGCGCGCCTTGAGTTCCGGTCCCATCGCCGCGCAGATCTCTTCCTCGGTCGAGCTGAGCGTGCAGGCTTCGGCCGAACCGCCGACAGCCAGGTTAGAGCGGAACTCACCCTCGCCCGGCTTGCGGTTGATCGCGCCCGCGACCTCACCATCGACCAGCACAATGCGCTTGTCGCCCTCGGCGACGCCGGGAAGGAAAGGCTGGACCATGAACGGCTCGACCCAGGCGTTCTGGAACATCTCGACCAGCGCGCCAAGGTTGCTGCCGTCTTCGGGCACGCGGAAGATCGCCTTGCCACCATTGCCGTGGAGCGGTTTGACGACGAGGTCGCCGGGCAGACCCTTGTCGACCATCTGCGCCTGGAAGCGCTTCACGTCCTCGATACGACGCGCAATGAAGGTCGGCGGCATGAAGCGCGCATAGTCGAGCACGAAGACCTTTTCCGGCGCGTTGCGCACCGAAGCCGGGTCATTGACGACGAGGGTCTGGCCCTCGAGCCGTTCGAGCAGGTGCGTGGCGGTGATGTAGCCCAGGTCAAAAGGCGGGTCCTGGCGCATCAGTACCACGTCGATGTCCTTGACGAGGTCGATCAGGCGGTATTCGCCGCGCACATAGTGGGCTCCCTCCACACGCTGCACAGTGATCGGCGCGCCCCAGCAGGTGAGTTTTCCGGCCGCGCCCTCATTGGTGTCGTAAGCGAGCGTACGCACGTCATAGTGGAACAACTCGTGCCCGCGCGCCTGCGCGCTCAACATCAGTGCGAACGAGGAGTCGCCCGCGATGTTGACGCTTTCGATTGGGTCCATCTGTACGGCAATGCGCAAGGTCATAGTATCGAGTCCTGAGGGTTCCTACCGGGAGGCCGCTTAAAGCGAATCATGGGGCAACGCGAGTAGTTATCGCTGCGAAGCAACAGACTTCTTGGGAGTTTCGGAGCACATGAACAAGACCACCCTGACCCTTCTCGCCAGCCTTTTCGCGGTTTCGGGCCTTGCGCCTCTCGCCGTGGCCGCCGAGCCCGACCATCATGAAGAAGGCCACAAGGACGAGGGCCACCACGAGGAAGCCGACAAGGGCGACCACCACGAGGAAGGTCATCACGAAGGCGAAAAGGGCGAGCATCACGAAGAGCCCAAGCCCCACTTCTGACACGAGCCCCCCGCCAGCCCGCGTGACCGCTGCCTTCAGGATCCCGGCATCCAGGCATTCTCGATCACGCGCGGCCAGCATCCCGGCGACAGCAACAGGACATCGATCCGCACACTGTCGCCGGGCTTTTCGTATCGACTTGCCACCAGGGTCACCGCATCGGCCACGCGCCGCAGCCGCCAGGCGTCAATCGCATGATCGAGATCGAACCTGTTCCGGCGCCATTTGACCTCGACGAAGCACAAGGTCCGCCCGCGCCGCACCACCAGGTCGATTTCACCGCGCCGGGTCTTCACCCGGCGGGCGATCACGCGCCATCCTTTCAGGCGCAGATACCAGGCCGCCCAGGCTTCGCCGCGCCGTCCATCGCGCTCCGCCTGCTCGCGGCGGGCGCTCACCGCAGTTCCAAGGCCCGCGCATAGAGCGTCTTGCGATCCAGTCCGGTCGCCTTGGCCACCTTGGCGGCGGCCTGCGAGGCCTTCGACACCTCAAGCTCGGAGCGTAGCAGCGCATCGACGTCGAGCGCCTCGTCCGGCGCGTCGGAAGGCGGTGCGATCATCAGCACGATCTCACCCTTGGGAGGATGGGCCGCATAGTGCGCGGCGATATCTTCTGGCCGACCGGTCCGGCAATCCTCGAACTTCTTGGTCAACTCGCGCGCGACCGAAACTTCGCGTCCGGGCAGGTGTGTCGCAATCGCCGTCAGCGCCGCATCAAGGCGTGGTGCCGTTTCATAGAAAATGAGTGTCGCGCGAACCGCGCCCAGCTCGGCCAGCACATCCTCGCGCGCCTTGGCCTTGTTGGGCAGGAACCCTGCGAACAGAAAGCGGTCGTTCGGCAGGCCGGACAGCGTCATTCCGACCACCGCCGCACTCGGCCCCGGAAGGCTCGTTACCGCGATGCCGCGCTCACGCGCCTCGCGAACGAGACGATAGCCAGGATCGGAAATGAGCGGGGTTCCTGCATCGCTGACAAGCGCCACGGGGTGCTCGGCCATCAGCGCGAGCAACCGTTCGCGGTCGCCCTCGCCCGCGTGATCGTCGTAGCGGATGAGCCGGGTCTTGAAGCCCAGGTGGTGCATCAACTTGCCCGTCACGCGCGTATCCTCGCACGCAACCGCCTCCACGCCCCGCAGCACGTCGACAGCACGCATCGTGATATCGCCAAGGTTGCCAATCGGGGTTGCCACTATATAGAGGCCGGGATCTAAAGAATGTTCCATCGCGGGACTCATGCCCAAGCACTACGGGAGCGGCAAGCAATGTTCGACATGCGCCTGAAAAGTTTCACCAATCGGCGCAACCTGCTTGCCGCGGCGGCGATGACGCTGGTCGCTGGCTGCAGCGTCGTTCCCAAGACCACGGCGCCCGACCTCCCGCCCGAACCCGAGCCTACCCGAAGCACGATTCCGACCGATACCGCGCACCACCGCGTGGCTCTGCTGGTCCCCACGAGCGGGACCAATGCCGAGGTCGGCCAGTCGATCGCGAACGCGGCCACCATGGCCCTCCTCGACACCAACGCCTCGAACCTGCGCATCACGACCTACGACACCGCGAGCGACCCCTCGGGCGCCACGCGCCGCGCCCTGTCCGATGGCAACCAGCTGATTCTGGGTCCGCTTCTTTCGGACAATATCGTCTCGGTCAACAATGTGGCACGGCCAGCGGGCGTGCCGCTCATCTCGTTCTCGAACGATGAAAAGATGGCCTCGGACAATGTCTTCGTCATGGGCAACCTGCCCGGCCAGTCGGTCACCCGCACCGTTGAGTACGCCCACTCCAAGGGCATCTCGGCTTTCGCCGCACTGATCCCGCGCGGCGACTATGGCGAGCGCACCAGTTCGGCTCTCATGTCGGCGGTGCGCGCCAACGGCGGCGCCGTCATCGCCATGGAATCCTACGAACGCTCGCCCACCTCGATCCGGGCCGCAGCCGAGCGTATCCAGTCCAAGAAGGGCTATGGCGCCCTCCTCATCGCCGACAGCGGAAGCCTTTCGGCCCAGGCCGCCACGACCTTCAAGGCGGGCGACGACACCGGTTCGGTCCGTGTTCTGGGCACCGAACTGTGGGGCGGCGAAAAGCGCCTTGCCACCACCCCCGCGCTGCAGGGCGCCTGGTTTGCGACCGTTTCCGACCAGCGCTTCTCGCAGTTTGCTTCCAGCTACAAGAGCCGCTTCGGCGCACAGCCCTATCGCATCGCGACGCTGGGCTATGATGCGGTGCTCCTGACACTGCGCGTGGCACGGACTGGAAGCAGGGTTCGAAGTTCCCGACCGCCAGCCTTGTTTCAGCCGACGGATTCCTCGGCCTCGACGGGCCGTTCCGCTTCGGCAAGGGCGGTGTCGTCGAGCGCGCCCTGGAAGTGCGCGAGGTCAGCTCGGGTTCGGTCCGTGTCGTAAGCCCCGCCCCGACCCGCTTCGACAAGTAAACCCGCCGGTTTCGCCGACTTGCGCCACAATGGCGGAAAAAGCGGCGATGGCCGCTTGATTGCGGAACAAAACGGGCCCTATACACCGGGCATGTCCGATAACCTGTTCGAGAACATGCCCGGCGCGGGCAGCAGTGAAACCTACGATGGCTCGGCGATCGAGGTCCTGGAGGGGCTCGAGCCGGTGCGCCGGCGTCCCGGCATGTACATCGGCGGCACCGACGAACGTGCCTTGCATCACCTCGCGGCCGAAGTCCTCGACAACGCGATGGACGAAGCAGTCGCCGGCCACGCCAACCGCATCGAGGTCACTCTCGAAGAGGAACCCGGCACCGCCGGACGGATCACCATCACCGACAACGGGCGCGGTATCCCGGTCGATGAACATCCCAAGTATCCCGGCAAGTCCGCTCTGGAGGTAATCCTCTCGACGCTGCACTCGGGCGGCAAGTTCTCGGGCAAGGCCTACGCCACGTCGGGCGGCCTGCATGGCGTCGGCATCTCGGTCGTCAACGCTCTGTCGATCAAGACCCGGGTTGAGGTCGCGCGCAATAAGGAACTCTACGCGCAGGAGTTTTCCAGGGGCCAGACACTCGGGCCCATCCAGAAGATCGGCGCGGCGCCCAACCGGCGCGGCACCGCCGTCACCTTCACTCCCGACACCGAGATCTTCGGCGAGTTGAAGTTCAAGCCTGCGCGCCTGTTCAAACTGGTGCGGTCCAAGGCCTACCTCTTCGCCGGCGTCGAAATCCGCTGGAAGTGCGCGCCCGCACTTGCCTCGGAAGACGTGCCCGCCGAAGCCACCTTCCAGTTCCCGGGCGGTCTTGCCGATCACCTGGCCGAACAGATCAAGGGGCGTTCGTGCGTCACCGCCGAGTTCTTTTCCGGTTCGCAGGACTTCCCGGAGAACGATGCGGGGCAGGAACAGGGCCGCGTGGAATGGGCAATTGCCTGGCCGCTCTATTCGGACGGCGCCTATTCCTGGTACTGCAACACCATCCCCACGCCCGATGGCGGCACCCACGAACAGGGTCTGCGCGCCGCGCTCACCAAGGGAATCCGCGCCTTTGCCGAACTGATCGGCGAAAAGAAGAAGGCCAAGGACATCACGCCCGACGACGTGGTGACCGGGTCGGAGATCATGCTCTCGGTCTTCATTCGCGATCCCCAGTTCCAGAGCCAGACCAAGGACCGCCTCACCAGCACCGAGGCGAGCCGCCTGGTCGAAAACGCCGTACGCGACCACTTCGACCTGTTCCTCTCGCACAACCTCGACCGCGGCAAGGCGCTGCTCGGCGCCATCCTGGAGCGCGTGGAAGAACGGCTGCGCCGCAAGGCGGAGCGTGAGGTCAAGCGCAAGACCGCGACCAACGCCAAGAAGGTGCGCTTGCCAGGCAAGCTGACCGACTGTTCGGGCGAAGGCGATGGCGATACCGAGCTCTTCATCGTCGAAGGTGACAGCGCCGGTGGTTCGGCCAAGCAGGCGCGCGACCGCAAGACGCAGGCCATCCTGCCCATCCGCGGCAAGATCCTCAACGTCGCCTCCGCGAGTGCCGACAAGATCCGCGCCAACCAGGAAATCGCCGATCTCATGCTCGCCATGGGCTGCGGCGTGCGCAAGGACTGCAATGCGGACAACCTGCGCTACGACCGCATCATCATCATGACCGACGCAGACGTGGACGGCGCGCACATCGCCACCCTCCTGATGACGTTCTTCTTCCAGGAAATGCCCGAGATCGTGCGACGCGGGCACCTTTATCTCGCCCAGCCACCGCTCTACCGCCTGACCCATGGTTCGAAGTCGGCCTACGCGCGCGACGATGAGCACCGCGCCGAACTCGAATCCACTGTCTTCAAGGGCAAGAAGGTCGAGGTTGGTCGTTTCAAGGGCCTTGGCGAGATGAACCCGCAGCAGCTTCGCGAGACGACCATGGCGCCGGCCAGCCGCTCGCTGGTGCGCATCACCCTGCCCGCCGAGTACGAGGACCGTGCCGTGGTCAAGGACCTTGTGGACCGCCTCATGGGCCGCAATCCCGAGCACCGCTTCCAGTTCATCCAGAACCGCGCAGGCGACGTCGACCGCGACCTGATCGACGCCTGATTTTTGCGCCTCTCGACGGCAGAAAACTGTCGAATTTCAAGGGACACTAGCGCCTTGCCCGCCTCGTCTGCAAATCTGCCTCTCGCGCACAAGGGAGCGTGCGCAAGATGAGCTCGACAGTTTCGGGAGCCCGAGGGCGATGGCCCTCGGAAGTTTCCTTCCAATTGCATTTCTCCCTTTGACGGATCTTCGTGCTCCGCCCACGAAACATGAAAACGATTGTTAGGCCGCCGCCGAGTGGGTGCGACCTGCCTGGTGACGTGCTATCCTTGCCATCTGGCCCCCGTTGCGTCGGAGGTGTTCATGGCGTTTGCACGACACATTCTGAGCCTTGCTCTGGCTCTGGCTCTGGCTCTGGCCCTCGCCCTGTCCGCGTGCAATCAAACCGCGATGGATGGGGCGACGAGCAGTTCCATGGCGAGTGACGTCCCCGAGGAAGCCTTGATGGTTCCTGCCGATCCGGGCGAGACGGCTTTTTGCGACGTGGCGGGTCGGCGCATGACGCTGGAAGACTGCGCCGACCTCACCAGCGCCATGGAGCAGGCACGGCAAGGCACCGCTGCCTTCAACGTGCCCGAAGAACTGATGCGGGACGAGACGGTGAACATCCGCCTGTCGATCGGGTTTCCTGCAGAAACTCCGCCGGATGAGCCCGAGGAGGGAATGGCCCTGCGCCCCCGAACGCCGCAGGAAGAACTGGCAGGCCAACCCGGTACTATCGAGACGTACACCCCCAATCGTCGGGCGGATCATGCGCGCCGAACTCACGGGCGATGGGTTTCGCATAGAGCCGATGAACCCGGCCGAACAAACCGTCAGTGACAGGTCTGCAACGACCTGGGAATGGGCGGTTACGCCCATGCGGCACGGCGCGCAGGAACTCGCCTTGCGCACCGTCGTGATGGGTGTGACGGCGGACGGGACGCGCTTTGCGCTCCTACCGACAATGCACATCGAGCAGGTCCGCATCGAACGGACCGCATGGCAAGCGACGATGGATACCTTTCGCGACCTGCCCGAGGTGTTCAAGGTCCTTACTGCCGTGCTGACGGGAGCCACCGCTCTCCTTGCCGCCTTCTGGGCTTTCCGCAAGGCGCTGCGAAAGCCCAGGGATGATCCCGGAAAGAAGCCCTGAAGCCGGCTATCAACGCATGCGCTTGACGAAGACCCCGTTCGCGCGCTGTTCGATGGCGAACTGCGGCAGGCTCTGCACCAGTTCGGACAGGCGTGAGAAGCCGTAACTGCGCGCGTCGAAGCTGGACCGGTTGGCCGCCCGCTGGCCGACTTCGGACAGGCTCGCAAAGCCTTCATCGTCGCGCTTGCTGGCCTTCCACGCATCGCCGAGCAATTCGACCAGAGCATCTTCGACCTGCGGCTTGGCGACGGCAAGTTCGGGATCCGAAGCCTTGGCATCCTGCTCTGCATTCAAGGCGCCGAGGTCGATGAAGCGCGTGCAGGCCTCGCGGAACGCCTCGGGCGTGCGGTCCGTCCCAAAGCCATAGACCGGCGTGCCGTTCTGCCGGATGCGAATGGCAAGCGGCATGAAATCGCTGTCGCTGGTCATGAGCCCGAACCCGTCGACATGCCCCCCATAGAGCAGGTCCATCGCATCGATGGTCATCTTCATGTCCGTGGCGTTCTTGCCCTTGGTCACATCGAATTGCTGCTGGGGTTCGAGTGCATAGCGATGGACGAGTTCGGACCAGCCCTTGAGCCCCGGCTTGCTCCAGTTGCCGTAGATGCGCCGGATGTTCACGGTTCCAAGGTCACCCAGGATCGTGAGCGCGCTCTCCAGCGTCGACGGCGATGCGTTATCGCCATCGATCAGGAGGGCGATATTGCGGCTGCGGCTATTGGGGCGATGGGCCACGCGTGTTCCTCATTCGTTTTACGGCCTCTTCCAAAGCCTGCTTTTCTTTTGTTCACAATACCTCGAAGCGCCTCGGGTTGCACGCGCGCCGCTCTCGGCTCCCCCTCTTGCCAAGCCCTTGTGCAACTCACAAACTGTCCGCACGAAATCCAGGCAAGGGAATTGAGGGCAGCCGATGCAGCGTTTTGAAGGTACGAGCAATTACGTCGCGACGGATGACCTCAAGGTCGCGGTCAATGCCGCGGTGCTCCTGCGCCGGCCCCTTCTGGTGAAGGGCGAGCCGGGCACCGGCAAGACGGTTCTGGCCGAACAGATCGCGGCAGCGCTCGATGCCCCGCTCATCACCTGGAACGTGAAATCCACGACCAAGGCCCATCAGGGCCTCTATGAGTATGACGCCGTGGCGCGGCTGCGCGATGGACAACTGGGTGACGAGCGGGTCCACGACATCGCCAACTACATCCGCAAGGGCAAGCTGTGGGAGGCTTTCACCAGCGAGCGCCTGCCGGTCCTCCTCATCGACGAGATCGACAAGGCCGACATCGAATTTCCCAACGACCTTCTGGCCGAACTCGACCGCATGGCCTTCGATGTCTACGAGACGGGTGAGCACGTGGCCGCGCGGGAGCGCCCGATCGTCGTCATCACCTCGAACAACGAGAAGGACCTGCCCGACGCCTTCCTGCGCCGCTGCTTCTTCCACTACATCAAGTTTCCCGAGCGCGAGACGATGGAAGCCATCATCGACGTGCACTTCCCCGACATCCAGAAGATCCTCGTGCGCCGGGCGATGGAGATCTTCTATGAACTGCGCGAGGTCCCCGGCCTCAAGAAGAAGCCCTCGACCAGCGAATTGCTCGACTGGCTCAAGCTCCTGATGAACGAGGACATGCCTCTGGACGTCCTGCAGTCGCAGGACAAGGGCAAGGCCATCCCGCCCCTGCACGGTGCACTTCTCAAGAACGAGCAGGACGTGATGCTGTTCGAGAGGCTCGCCTTCATGGCGCGGCGCGGCGAATGAACGCGCCCTATCATGGCTCGTGCAACTGCGGCGAGGTCACGCTGACGATTGCGAGTGAACCGCTTTGGGTGCGCCAGTGCTGGTGCCGCCAGTGCCAGAAGGCCGCGGCAGGCAACGCCACCTGCAACGGCCTCTTTCGCACGGAAGGTATGACAGTCGACGGCACCGTCACCTGGCGTGGATACACGGCGGCGAGCGGCAACACGGTCGAGCACGGTTTCTGCCCCACCTGCGGAAGCCAGCTCTTTGGCCGCAATCCGAGCCGAGAAGGCGCACAGGTGGTGCGCCTTGGCGCACTGGACGACGCCCAGGACCTCAAGGTCAACGCCATCATCTGGACGAGCGAGGCACCTGACTGGGCCTATTTCGATCCCAAGGTCGAGCACTGGTCCGCCCAGCCTCCAGGGCCGGCGGCAAAATCCGCCTGAACGGATGGACGCGCCCTCTTCCCATACCCGTTTCGCAGCGATCCGCGCGCGACTGGAAGCCTTCGCACCGCTTGGTCCGTTGGCTTGGGCCTACGAATTCCTGCTGTTTGGTTTCAAGCAGGCGTGGGCCTGCCTGTTCGGCGGGCTGCTCCTGGCGCTCCTTGTGGCTACACACCTGCTCTATCCTGCAGACGCGGGCTTGGCCCGTTACGATTTCCTGACCCTGTCGGCGCTGGCTATTCAGATCGCCCTTCTCGTGCTGCGCCTTGAGACCTGGGACGAGGCCAAGGTCATCCTCGCCTTCCACGTTGTCGGGACAGTAATGGAACTGTTCAAGACAGCCGCCGGCTCATGGGTCTACCCCGAACCCAGCGTTCTGCGCATAGCCGGTGTCCCGCTCTTTTCGGGTTTCATGTATGCGGCTGTCGGGAGCTATATCGCGCGGGTCTGGCGCATCTTCGACTTTCGCTTCACCGCCTACCCCTCCCGCGCACTCAGCGCCGCGCTGGCCGTGGCCATCTACATCAATTTCTTCGCGCACCACTGGCTACCCGACCTGCGCCTTGCGCTATTCGCAGCGCTCGCTCTGCTCTTCGCCCGGACCCGCATATGGTTTCGCCCCTGGCGCGCCGAGCGATGGATGCCGCTTCTTCTGGGCTGGTTGCTGGTGGCGCTGTTCATCTGGTTCGCCGAGAATCTTGCAACCTTCTCGCGCGCCTGGATCTATCCCGATCAGCGCGATGGCTGGGCACTGGTCCACCCATCCAAACTCGGCGCGTGGTATCTCCTCATGTATATTTCCTTCGTCCTCGTCGCGGCGGTGCATCGCACCCGCCCGCGCACGGTCCCTCCGGCAAAGGGGAGCCTTGCTTCGTGTTCCTGAACTTCATCGACGAGCTGCGCGCGGCCGGAATTTCCGCGTCCCTCAAGGAACATCTCGTCCTCCTCGAAGCGCTCGAGCGCGAGGTTATCGAGCAGACGCCTGAGGCATTCTACTATCTGAGCCGTGCGACTTTCGTGAAGGATGAAGGGCTTATCGATCGCTTCGACCAGGTCTTCCAGAAAGTCTTCAAGGGCATCTTTACAGATTACGGCCAGCAGCCGGTCGACATTCCGGAGGAGTGGCTCAAGCGCCTTGCGGAGCGGTATTTCAGCCCCGAGGAAATGGAGCGCGTCCAATCGCTGGACGACTGGGACGAGATCATGGAGACGCTCAAGAAGCGCCTGGAGGAGCAGAAGGAGCGCCACCAGGGCGGCAGCAAGTGGATCGGGACAGGGGGCACCTCGCCCTTCGGGCACTCGGGCTACAATCCCGAAGGCGTGCGGATCGGCGGCACCAGCCAGCACAAGCGCGCGATCAAGGTCTGGGAAAAGCGCGAGTTCGCCAACCTCGACAGCACCAAGGAACTGGGCACGCGCACGATGAAGGTCGCACTGCGCCGCCTGCGCCGCTTTGCCCGCGAAGGCGCGGCCGAGGAACTTGATCTCGACGCCACGATCCGGGGCACGGCCAGGCAGGGCTGGCTCGATATCCGCATGCGCCCGGAGCGCCACAACGCGGTCAAGGTTCTGCTCTTCCTCGACGTGGGCGGGTCGATGGATCCCTTCATCGAGATGATGGAGGACCTCTTCAGCGCGGCCACCAGCGAATTCAAGAACATGGAGTTCTTCTACTTCCACAACTGCCTCTACGAAGGCGTGTGGAAGGACAATCGCCGGCGCTGGTCGCAGCGCATTCCGACCTGGGATATCCTCCATAAGTACGGGCACGACTACAAGGTGATCTTCGTGGGCGATGCCGCGATGAGCCCTTACGAGGTCAGCTATCCGGGGGGATCTGTCGAGCACATGAACGAGGAGCCCGGCTCGACCTGGATGCGCCGGGTTGTTCAGACCTATCCAGCCACCGTCTGGCTCAACCCGGTGCCCGAGCGCCAATGGGGCTACACGCCCTCGACCCAGATGCTGCGCGAACTGGTGGGCGGCGCGATGTTTCCGCTGACGCTGGGCGGGCTCGACGAGGCCATGCGCACCCTCACCCGCAAGAAATGAGCCTGCGCAAAAGCTCATAGGGGGTATGCAAGAGCGCTGGATTGATCGCAGGCGCGACTGGGACCATCTTGGCGCCATGACACACGCACAGCCTGCCTTCTTCATCGGTCACGGTTCGCCCATGACCATGATCACCGACAACCCGGAACGTCGCTTTCTTGAAGCGCTGGGTCCCCTGCTCGAACGTCCCAAGGCCATCCTGACGATCACGGCGCACTGGGAGAGCCAGGGAACAACGCGCATTTCTGAAGGTGAATTTCCCCGTACAATCCATGACTTCCGTGGATTTCCTCAGGAACTTTACGATATGCAGTATCCCGCGCCACTCGCGGCCGAGCTGCATGACAAAGTACTTGAACTGGCAGGCGACATCCCCGTGCGCGGGGACGCCAGCTGGGGCTTCGACCATGGCGTCTGGGGCGTCCTGCGCCCGCTCTTCCCCGCGGCCGACATTCCCGTCCTTGCGATGAGCGTGAACCATTCACTCTCGCCCGAACAGCACCTGGAACTCGCACGCCGTCTGGCTCCCCTGCGCCGCGAAGGCGTGATGATCGTGGGCAGTGGCAATGTCGTCCACAACCTGCGCCTCTACCACGCGACGCATGGTACAAAGCCCGACTGGGCGACCGCCTTCCAGGAGCGCATCAACGCCGCCGTGATCGCGAACGACCACGCCGCGCTGACGCAGTTCGCCCGCGACGACCAGGCCGCAGCGAACGCGATCAACTCGGGCGAGCATTACCTGCCGCTGCTCTATGCGGTCGGTGCAAGGCTGCCCGAGGACGAAGTCGGCGTGTTCAACGACAGCATCGACGGCGCGCTTTCGATGACCTCGTACATGCTCGGTAACCCGAGTGTCCTGAACGAGGTAGCTGCGCCCGCCGTCGCCTGATCGCCCAGCCCTAGCGGGCTGGGCCGATCGCGCCCAGTCACGCTAGGGCCTAGGGCGT
>NZ_DF850489.1:1230386-1259484 GCF_000813185.1 Novosphingobium sp. MBES04
TCCCGGTAGAGCAGCAGGTCGGCCACCTCGGCGTGCCAGGCCTGCTCGTCCGCCGAGGCCAGCGCGTCGAGATCGCCCGGCACCGCGGCCGGATCATCGACCCACTCGCGCAGCGCCGGACCGCCATTGATGACGTCGATCGCGAGCCGGTCGAATTCGTACTCGTAGGGAAAATCGCGCCAGAGCGGATAGTCCGGATAGAGATTGCGGATGGCCTTGAAGGCCAGCGCCTGAAGCCGCCACGGCTTGAACGCGCCGTGATCGTAGAACGCGCCTTCCGCGTGGACCATGAGCGCGCCGCACAAGGTGCCCTGGTGCTTGTGGAAGGTCGGCTCGAACCAGCATTCGCGAAGAGCGCAGCCTTCAAGCCAGTGCGGCGCGACGCGCTCCATCTCGGCCAGGATCGCCTTAGCATCGAGATCGGGCGCGCCGAACAGAACCTCAAGTGGGCGCGTGGTGCCGCGCCCTTCCGAAACCGTCGCGCCCTCGATCATTACCGTGCCTGCATAGGCGCGCGCCATATTGACGCTGGCGGCATTGGGGCTGGGGTTGATCCAGATGCGATCCTCGGGCCAGCCATAGCCGGGCCCGTGCGAAGGGCGCCAATCCTCCATCGCGACGACCTTGTAGTCGACATCGAGGCGATAGTGGCGCTTGAACCAGAAGCCCATTTCACCCAGCGTCAGGCCATGGCGCATGGGCATGGGACCAGCGCCCACGAAGCTCTCCTGCCCCGGGATCAGCTTGGTCCCCTCGACCGGGCGACCCGCGGGGTTGGGCCGGTCGAGGACCCAGACCGACTTGCCCTGCGCCGCGGCCGCTTCCAGCAGGTACAGGAGCGTCGTGCAGAAGGTGTAGATGCGGCAGCCCAGGTCCTGGAGATCGAACAGGAAGACATCGGCCGTATCCATCATCGCCGCGCTGGGGCGTCGCACCTCGCCATAGAGGCTGAAGACAGGGATGCCGTACACGGGATCGCGCTCGTCCGCGCTCTCCACCATGTTGTCCTGCTTGTCGCCCTTCAGGCCGTGCTGGGGCCCGAAGGCCGAGGTCACGTTGATGCCGGCCGCGATCAGCGCGTCAAGCGAATGGACAAGATCGGCCGTGAGCGAGGCGGGATGCGCGACGAGGGCCACGCGCTTGCCCTCGAGGGGCTCGCGCAGTTCAGGGTCTGCGAGGAGACGATCGATACCGAATTTCATGCCGCTTGCGGTGCCGCAACTGCCAGCGTGAAGCAAGCCGGATCATGGAAATCGGGCGCTTCACCGGCGTGGGTCAGCGCCCAGTAGCTCTTGTGGCCGCCCTCCTCCTCGATCACGGCACTGATGCCGCAACGCCAGGGCATCGGCGGCAGTGCGGCGCGGGGAATGGCCGCATCGAAGATCGCCATCGTCTCGCCCACGCGCATCGTGCACACCGGCTCGCGCGGCGCCGGACGCTCGGTCATACCTTCGCGGCGCGCGGTGAAGTCATAGGCCGCCCAGCGCTCGGAGGGCGAAAGATTGAACTCCGCGTAAGCTTCCCCATCCGGATCGGCGACGAAGAGTTCAAAGCAGGTCCTCTGCCATAGGTTGTCCGCCCGCCCCTTGCCCGCGAAGGGTGGGACAACAAGGTCCTGCGCACCATCGATGCGCCAGCGCAGCCGCACCCAGTCGGCTTCGGGCGTCAAGCGTCCGGTCACGACTTCAACCCTGTGCGCGGGCGTGGCGGGATGACAGGCCAGCGTAAATGTCTGCGGTCGCATGGGTTTGGCGCTCCTTGTTGCACGAGCCGTCCTAGACCGGGCCGGAGGCGAGGTCGAGACGGCATGGAAGCGTGGGCGTCCGCCCGCCACACTCTTGCCTCACGCGCAAGCTGTGGCTAAGCGCACTTCCACTATGACCCAGTACAAATCGGACCTCCTTCGCCTGCTCGACGAGCGCGGCTACATCCACCAGATGACCGACGCCGGGAGCCTCGATGCCCTCGCCGCCAAAGAGGTCGTACCGGGTTATGTGGGCTTCGATGCTACCGCCTCCTCGCTCCACGTCGGCAACCTCGTCTCGATCATGTTGCTGCGCCGCCTGCAGCAGGCCGGGCACAAGCCGATCGTCCTGATGGGCGGCGGCACCACCCGCATCGGCGATCCGACCGGCAAGGACGAAGTGCGCAAGATGCTCTCGGACGACAAGATCGAGAGCAACATCGCCTCGATCCGCACCGCCTTCGAGCGCTTCCTGACCTTCGGTGATGGGCCGACCGACGCGGTGATGGTCAACAACCACGACTGGCTCGGCCAGCTTGGGTACATCGAGATGCTGCAGAAGGTCGGCACCCACTTCACCGTCAACCGCATGCTGAGCTTCGATTCGGTCAAGCTGCGCCTCGAGCGCGAGCAGCCGATGACCTTCCTCGAATTCAACTACATGATCCTGCAGGGCTACGATTTCCGTCACCTCTCGCAAGGGATGGGCGTGCGCCTGCAGATGGGCGGTTCGGACCAGTGGGGCAACATCGTCAACGGCGTCGAGCTCTCGCGCCGGATGGACGGCACCGAGGTGTTTGGCCTGACCACCCCGCTCATCACCAAGGCCGACGGCACCAAGATGGGCAAGTCGGTCTCGGGCGCGGTGTGGCTCAACGAGGACATGCTCCCCGCCTACGATTACTGGCAGTTCTGGCGCAATTGCGATGACCGCGACGTGGACAAGTTCCTGCGTCTGTTCACCGACCTTCCGCTGGACGAGATCGCTCGCCTCGAAGCGCTCGAGGGCGGCGCGATCAACGATGCCAAGGTGATCCTCGCCAACGAAGCGACCAAGCTGTGCCGCGGCGAAGATGCAGCCAAGGCGGCCGAGGCGACGGCCGCGCAGACCTTTGCGGGCGGTGGCCTGGGCGAAGATCTGCCGACCCTGGACGTTGGCTCGGATGGCATCCGCCTCAACGCGGCCTGCACCGCCCTCGGCTTCACAGGCTCCAACGGCGAGGCCAAGCGCAAGGTCGCCGAAGGTGCGGTGCGCCTTGACGATGCGGTGATGGATGATCCCGGCTTCCTCATCGAGGTACCCGCCGGAACGTCGATCAAGCTCAGCGTGGGCAAGAAGAAGCACGGCATCCTGAAGGCTATCTAACGCGACTAACGGCAAATTTCCGCCGCGGTGCCTGCCTGTCTTAACGCATTATTTGCCATTTGAAGCCAATAGTGCGTCACTGGTCCCCACAAACAAAGGCAGGCAGCCATGAGTGCAGGAGCACAGCTCACTGTAACCGACAAGCGGCGCGCAGCGCGCCACCCGGTCGACTACAAGGTGATTGCCGAGCATCGCCAGCAGGGTGACGTGCATCTGCACATCGTCAACATCTCTGCACAGGGGTTCATGGCCCAGGGTGACCTGGGTCTTGAGCGCGGGGAACGTCTGGTCATGCGCCTGCCCGTCATCGGACGGATCGAGGCGCACCAGATCTGGGCCCACGAAGGGCGCGCCGGTTTCCAGTTTGAGCGGATCATCCGCATCGATGACTTCCTGAAGCTCGTGGACGAACTCCAGCCCAACCCGCGTCTGCGCCCGCGCCGTTGAGAAGGCGACGAAGCGCACCCATTCTCAAACGCTTAAGCTTGGACACATGGCGATTGTAACAAATTGTTTCTGGGCGCCACTCGCACTTGTTACAGTATAACATCACAAGTAGCGGAGCGGGATGAGCACGTACCCGTTCCGATTCGCATTCGCGCCCCGCGCGATGTCCGCCTCTCTTTTCGCCCTCGCCTGCGCCCTCCCCCAGGTTGCCCTTGCCGAAACACCGGACGATCCGGCGCAGGCAGGCGCCGACACTGGGGCCACCGCGCCGCACGGCAAGGTCCACGAGGAGACCCCGAAGGAAATTCTCGTCGTCGGCCATCCCCCGACGGATTTCGGCCTGCTCGCCGCGACGGCCAGCATCGGCGGCGATGAACTTGTCGCGGCCGACCGTGCACAGATCGGTGACATTCTCGATGGCCTCCCGGGTGTCGCCTCGACCAGCTTTGCGCCCGGCGCCTCGCGCCCGATCCTGCGCGGCTTCAGCGGGGACCGCATCCGCGTGATGACCGACGGCCTGGGCTCGCTCGACGCTTCGAACGTCTCGGTCGATCACGCGGTCGTGTTCGACGCGCTCACCGTCGATCACATCGACGTCTTTCACGGCCCCTCGGTCCTGCTTTACGGCGGCAACGCCATCGGCGGCGCGGTCAACGCCATCGACACCCGCATTCCGCGCCAGGTGCCCGAGCGCATCACCGCGACCGGCATGGGCAGCTACGGCACCGCCGCTGACGAGCGCATGCTGAGCGGCAAGATCGACATGCCGCTCGGCGACCGTTTCGTGGCGCATGTCGACGGCTCCTGGCGCAAGAGCGATGACCTGCGCATCGGCGGCAATCTCTATTCACCGGCCCTGCGTCACGAAATGGAGCACGCGGCCGAGCACCTCGCCGAGGAAGGCGAGACCGACGAGGCGAATGAACTTCTCGCCGATGCAGGCCGCCGGGGCCGTGCGCCCAACACCGCCGCGCGCACCTACACCATCGGCGCGGGCCTCGCCTTCATCGATGCAGGCGGCAGCCTGGGCATCTCCTACCAGCGCTACGATTCGCGTTACGGCATCCCCGCCCGCCCCGCCTTTGAGGACCCGCACGGGCACGAAGAGGATGGCCATGACGATCACGACGATCACGAGGAAGAAGGTCACCATCACGACCACGGCGAAGAGCCGGTCACCATCGACCTTGTCCAGAACCGCTTCGACCTGCGCGGCGAGCTGATCCTGGGCGGCCTGTTCCAGAGCCTCCAGCTGCGTGGCGGCTACTCCGACTACACCCACACCGAATACGAAGGCACCGAGACCGGCACGATCTTCGACAGCCAGGCCATCGAGACCCGTGCCGACCTCGTCCAGGCCGACCGTGGTGGCTGGCGCGGACGCAGCGGTGCGCAGTACTTCTGGCGCAAAATGAACGTGAATGGCCCCGAAGCGGTCGTTCCCGACTACCAGATCGAGCGCTTTGGCCTCTTCACGCTGCAGTCACTGGCGCTGGGCTCGGGCTTCACCGTTGATGGTTCGGGCCGCTACGAAAGCTCGCACGTCTCCTCGCGTTCGATGGACTTCGACAAGCAGTACCACCTGTGGTCGGGCGCTGCGGGCGTGAGCTGGAAGTCAGGCACGGGCCTGACCCTGGGCGCGAACTTCATCCACGGCGAACGTGCACCCTCGCCCGAGGAATTGCTAAGCGATGGCATCCATGTCGCCACGCAAGCCTACGAACTGGGGGACAGCACGCTCGGCACCGAGCGCAGCAACGGCGGCGAAGCGTTCATCCGCTACACCAGCCCGCGCTTCGAGCTGTCGCTGACCGGCTACATCACCGACTTCGACAACTACATCGCTTCGGTCGCGACCGGCGGTGAGGAAGACGGGCAGCCGATCTACCAGTACGCTGAGGCCGGAGCCCTGTTCAAGGGCTTCGAGGCCCAGGCCAGCTTCCAGGCCGCGCAGTGGAGCGGCGGCCAGTGGAGCATCGATGCGACCTCGGACTACACCCATGCCAAGCTTGACGACATCGGCCCGGCCCCGCGCATTCCCCCGCTGCGCCTGCGTGGTGGCAGCGACCTGACCTTCGGCGACCTGCACCTTCGCGGCGAAGTGGAATGGAACGCCAAGCAGGACCGCGTCGGGACTTACGAGAACGCGACCGACGACTTCACCCTCGTCAACCTGCGGGCCGATTGGCACCCCATGGGCGAGGAAGGTCCGGTCACGCTGATGCTGGCGGCCAACAACCTGTTCGACGTCATCGGACGCCGTTCGGCCTCCTACACCAGCGATTTCATGCCCATTTCCGGGCGTGACGTGCGCATCACGGCAAAGATCACCTATTGATGATAAAACGCTGCATGGCTTGGCAATTCCCGGCCTCACTGCCATGCAGCGTCCCGTGACTACGAAAAGCTCCTCTCCCGCCCCCACATCGCCGCTCCAGATACCCGACTACCGCCGGTTCTGGCTGGCCCGCTTCTGCGCGGTCCTCGCCTCGACCGGCATGGTCGTCATCATCGGCTACCAGCTCTATGACGTGGCACGCGCCGACTACGGGATGTCGATTGCGCAAGCCTCCTTCCAGCTGGGCCTGCTCGGACTGGCCCAGTTCATTCCGATTTTCCTCCTGACACCGGTCGCCGGCGTCCTTGCCGACCGCATGGACCGCCGCAAGCTCGCCGGATCGGCCGCCTTCCTCGACTGCCTCGTTGCCATCGGCCTTGCGGTCACCACCGCGATGGAATTGCGCAACCTGCCCGTGCTCTACGCCTTTGGCGTCCTCCACGGCACCGTGCGCGTCTTCGTGCGCCCTGCCATGGGAGCGATTGCGCCCAACATCGTGCCTGCGGACATGATCCCCAAGGCCATCGCGCTCAATTCGATGGCCATGCAGATCGGCGTCATCTTCGGCCCGGCCGTGGCGGGCTACCTCTTTGCCTGGGACAGGCCCCTCCCCTATACCGTCTCGGCCGTCGCCGAGGTCGTGGCCGCGATCGCGATCCTTTCGATCCGCAACATGCCCCCGCTCCACGCCGACGCGCGCAAGGCCCATCCGGTGCGCCAGATCATCGACGGCTTCCACTTCATCTGGAAGGAACGCTTCCTCTTCGGCTGCATCTCGCTCGACCTCTTCGCGGTGCTTCTGGGCGGAGCGACCGCACTCCTTCCCGTGTTCGCCCGCGACATCCTACAGGTCGGCCCGCAGGGCCTTGGCGAGATGCGCGCTGCCACCGCGGCCGGTGCCGCCATTGTCGGCGTGATCCTCTCCTTCCGTCCACTCTCGAAGGAAGTCGGGTCGAAAATGCTGTGGTCGGTCGCCGCCTATGGCGCTGCCACGCTGGCCTTCGGGCTTTCGCGCAACTTCATGCTATCGCTCGTCTTCCTGGCTTTTCTAGGCGCAGCCGACATGGTCTCGGTGTTCATCCGCGGCTCCCTTGTCCAGTTGCGCACCCCCGACGACAAGCGCGGGCGTGTCTCCGCGATCTCGGGCCTAGCCATTTCAGCCTCCAACGAACTGGGCGAAATGCAGTCGGGCGTGGCCGCGGCCCTGCTGGGTGCGACAGGAGCCGTTGTTTTCGGCGGCGCCGGGGCCATATTCGTTACTGCCGTCTGGGCCGTGCTGTTTCCCGAGATCCGGCGCGCGCGGACATTTGAACAACACTACTAAGAGGGACCCGGAGCCATGAAGGCCAACAGCGTTCTCGAGACAATCGGCAAGACCCCGCACATCCGCCTGGCGCGGCTGTTTCCCGACCACGAGGTCTGGGTGAAGTCGGAGCGCACCAATCCGGGCGGTTCGATCAAGGACCGCATTGCGCTGGCCATGATCGAGACCGCCGAGGCCGAGGGCAGCCTGAAGCCGGGCGGCACCATCGTCGAGCCGACCTCGGGCAACACCGGGATCGGCCTTGCCATGGTGGCCGCGGTCAAGGGCTACAAGCTCATCCTCGTCATGCCCGAATCGATGTCGATCGAACGCCGCCGCCTCATGCTCGCCTACGGTGCCAGCTTTGACCTCACCCCGCGCGAAAAGGGCATGAAGGGCGCCATCGAGCGCGCCAGCGCCATCGTTGCCGAGACGCCCGGCGCCTGGATGCCCCAGCAGTTCGACAACGCCGCGAACCCGGCGATCCACGCGCGCACGACCGCGCAGGAGATCCTCGCCGACTTCGCCGATACGCCGATCGACGCGCTCATCACGGGCGTGGGCACCGGCGGCCACCTGACCGGCTGCGCCGAGGCGCTGAAGGCAACCTGGCCCGCCATGAAGGCCTACGCGGTGGAACCCGAACTCTCCCCCGTGATCTCGGGCGGCCAGCCCGGCCCGCACCCGATCCAGGGTATCGGCGCAGGCTTCATTCCCTCCAACCTGCACACCAAGGCCATCGACGGCGCGATCAAGATCGACGGCGCGGAGGCCAAGGCCATGGCCCGCGAATGCGCGACCAAGGAAGGCATGCTGGTGGGCATCAGCTCGGGCGCGACGCTCGCCGCGATCAAGCACAAGCTGGCCGACCTGCCCGCTGGCAGCCGCGTCCTGGGCTTCAACTACGACACCGGTGAACGCTACCTGTCGGTCCCGGACTTCCTGCCCGAATGAGCGACCTCAGCCCGCACACGTACCGCCACGCGGGCACAGAGCTGACCGGATGGATTGCCCGTCCGGTCGGCGCTGCGCGCGCGGCCCTGGTGCTGTTTCCGACGATCATGAACATCACCCCGGCCATCGAACGCCGCGCGGCGATGTACGCGAAACTGGGCTTTCTGGTCCTCGTCGCGGATTTCTATGGCGAGCCGGTCGCCGATTTCGAAGCCTCCCGCGGGCTGGCTGAGGCTTTGCGCACGAATGTGAAACAGTACCGCGGGCGCATTGCCGCGGCCATTGCCGCGCTGCGTGACGTGCCCGAAGCCGAGGATCTGCCGCTTCTGGCCGCGGGATACTGCATGGGCGGACAGGCGGTTCTCGAAGCGGCGCGCGATCGCCAACCCTTGCGCGCCGGTGTGAGTTTCCACGGACTGCTCTCGACCGACAGTCCGGCTCATCACGACAGCATCGCAACCCGCCTGCTCATCTGCCATGGCGATGCCGATCCGATGGTGCCGCGTGACCAGGTCCTCTCGTTCTGGGAGGAAATGGACCACGGCGGCGCGGACTGGCACTTCCATGCCTACAGCGGCGTGCGTCATGGCTTCACGGATCCCGGGAGTGATGCGCGCGGCAGCGATGCCATTGGCTATGACGCCAGCGCGGACCGTCAATCCTGGGCGGCCATGCGCAGCTTCTTCGAGGATGTTCTGGAAACGCCCTCACCTGCGTGAGGCGCTCCAACTTTCGCCGACTGAGCTCAGTCGGTGAAGTGAACCAGTTCGTCGCCCTCAAGGGGCGGTAGAAACAGCGGCGCGCGCCGGTGTGGCACGCCGGGCCTTCGGGTTTCACAATCAGGGTGAGCGCATCCTGATCGCAATCGACCTGAATTTCCTGGACACGCAGGAAGTGCCCCGAGGTTTCACCCTTCAGCCAGAGCTTGCCGCGGGAACGGGAATGGAAATGGGCAAGGCCGGTCTCCCGCGTCCTGGCGAGCGCTTCCTCGTCCATGTAGGCGACCATCAGGATGTCCTTGGTCTGCGCGTCGACCGCGATCGCGATCAGGAGGCCCTGTGCGTCGAACTTGGGGAGGAACGCGGTGCCCGTCTCCCGATCCGCGTCGCAACCGTCTGCCATTTTCCAAAAGTTCCTCTAATTCGCAGCCACAGGCTTCGATTGTTGCAGGATAACAACAGCTGCGGCCCAAAATCGACCCTGATCCCGGAAACCGCTTTCCAATTGCCGCCCAGTGACGGAAAAAGGTCTTGCAGCTGGGGGGCTGCTTCTGACCCAAAGGGTGCTGAATGACAAGCGCCACGGTTCAGGGAGAATTTGCGGCAGGTATCATCTACATAGGACCTGCCGCCTTGAGGGACGGACCAAGCGACTAAGGGGAAGTTGCTTCGATTCGCAGGGTCCGAACAGTTTCGTCACGAGGACGCCCGGAATGCCAGTCATTCCGGGCGTTTTCGATTCTGTCCCAAAAACTTCCGACCATTGGCCCGGCAGCGCAAGACTGTCGGACACGTGCCTATTGGACGATCTGTATGACATTCATGTGGCACTAAGCGCTTCGTCGAGCACACGCGCGAAACAGGCAATGACCACCCTCTTCGCGCCCGCCTTCTTGAGCGCCGATACGCAGGCCTCGGTCGTGGCGCCGCTCGTCATCACATCGTCGACCAGGACCACCTGCGCGCCCTTGAATGTCGCCGTCATTCGCGGATTCACCCGGATGGCACCGGATAGCGTACGTTTGCGGGCAACCGCGCCGAGCCCACCCAACGAGGGCGTCGACTTCGTGCGTATCAGCCCCTCGGGCAGGAGCCGTGCGCCGCGTGGCCGGGCGAGCCCCTTGGCCAATTCGGAGGACTGGTTGTAGCCCCTTTGCCACAGCCGCCAGCGGTGCAGTGGCACCGGAACCACAAGCCAATGCTCATCGAGAAAGGGCAGCCGTGCCAGCATCAACTGCGCAAGCAGGGCGCGAGCCCGATGCGGTTGCCGTGCTTGAGCGCCAGCACCAACTTGCGCGAGGCCGCGTTGTAGAGCGTTGCCGAGGCGATCCCGTCGTGCCGTGGAGGGTCTTTCAGACACGGCGCACAGCAGCTTCCTTCCGCGACCTGGTGCGCGAAAGGACGCCCACAGCTTGCGCAGGCCGGCGTTCCCGGAAGCGCCAGTTCGCTCCAGCAATCCGCGCAGAGACCCGTCTGCGTCGCAATCATGTCCCCGCACAAGGGGCATCGCGGCGGAAAGACGAGGTCTATGAGCGGAGAGAATGCCTCGCGAATGCGCATGGATGCAGCCTAGGCGCGCGGCCTTGCCGCACAAGCGGTTGCAACCTTTTAACCAACGCGGCAGGGAGCGGTCATGGCCAGCACACCTCCCCGCACTCCGCCCCGCATCTTTTCGCGCAGCCGCCGCACGGCACTGCGTCAGCGCTTGCGGCTCCTGCAGCAGCGCCCGAACGCGGCGCGCTACCTTATCGAGGACATGATCGAGGATGTCCACGAGCGGCTCGGCTTCCTGCGCTTCGAGCCCAGGACCGTGCTCATCGTGGGCGACTACACCGGAGACCTCGGCCGCGCCATGCGCGCGGCAGGCCGGGAGGTCACCGAGATCGACCCCGCCGACGGCTTTGACGAAGAACAGCCCTACCCCTTCGGCGAATTCGACCTGATCGTGAGCCTCGGCACGCTCGACACCGTCAACGATCTTCCCGGCGCCCTCATCCACATCCGCCGCGCACTTGCGCAAGGCGGAATGATGATCGCCAGCTTCCTCTCGCTGGGCAGCCTGCAGAACCTGCGCGAAGCCATGCTGGAAGCCGACGGCGAGCGGCCCGCACCGCGCCTCCACCCCATGGTCGACGTGCGCGCGGGCGGCGAACTGCTCCAGCGCACGCTCTTTGCCGATCCGGTGATCGACCAGCGCCCGCTCAAGGTCGCCTTTCGCAGCCTGGACAGCCTGGTGGCGGACCTTCGCGCCCAGGGTGCCTCGAACGTGCTGAACGATGCCGGTCCGACCCTTGGAAAGGAAGCGCGCAAACGCGCATCGGCCGCCTTCACCGCGCGGGGCGAAGACGGCCGAACCGTGGAAACTTTCGAGATCCTCACCCTTTCGGGCTGGCGAAAGTAATGATCCAGGAGCGGCGTCGAGAGCGTCTCGACGCCGCCCTGTTCGTGATCAGGCCAGCGCAGCCTGTGCCGCGGCCAGGCGCGCGATCGGCACGCGGTAGGGCGAGGCGCTGACGTAGTCGAGGCCGACCTTTTCGCAGAACGCGATCGAGGCCGGATCGCCGCCGTGCTCACCGCAGATGCCCAGCTTCAGGTCCGGACGGGTCGTGCGGCCACGCTCGGCGCCCAGCTCGACCAACTGGCCGACACCCTCGACATCGAGGCTGACGAACGGATCGCGCGGGTAGATGCCCTTCTCGACATAGGGGCTGAGGAAGCGGCCCGCATCGTCGCGGCTGACGCCCAGCGTCGTCTGCGTGAGATCGTTGGTACCGAACGAGAAGAAGCGTGCTTCCTGCGCGATATCGCCCGCCATCAGAGCCGCGCGCGGCAGCTCGATCATGGTGCCCACGATGTATTCGAGCGTGCGGCCCTTCTCGGCGAACACGGCCGCGGCGGTCTCGTCGACGACCTTCTTGAGGATCGCGAGCTCCTTGCGGGTAGCCACCAGCGGGATCATCACTTCGGGTACGGGCGCATCGCCCGAGGCCTCAGCCACGTCGCACGCGGCCTCAAAGATCGCGCGCGCCTGCATCTCGTAGATTTCCGGGAAGGTGATGCCCAGACGGCAGCCACGGTGGCCGAGCATCGGGTTCAGCTCGTGCAGTTCGCCTGCACGGCGCTGCAGCGTGTCGACACCGATGCCGATGGCTTCGGACAGTTCGACGAACTCGGCCTCACCCTGCGGCAGGAACTCGTGCAGCGGCGGATCGAGCAGGCGGATGGTGACCGGAAGGCCCGCCATCACATCGAAGATCGCGTGGAAGTCGGCGCGCTGTTCGGGGAGCAGCTTTTCCAGCGCGGCGCGGCGGCCGGCTTCGTCTTCGGCGAGGATCATCTGGCGCACGGCCGAGATGCGTCCGGCATCGAAGAACATGTGCTCGGTGCGGCACAGGCCGACGCCTTCGGCGCCGAACTGGCGGGCCATCTTGCAATCGGTCGGCGTTTCCGCATTCGCGCGCACCTTCATGCGGCGGTGCTTGTCGGCCCACTCCATGAGCGTGCCGAAATCGCCCGCAAGTTCAGGCTCGATGGTGGGCACTTCGCCCGCCATGATCTCGCCCGTCGCGCCGTCCAGCGTGATGACATCGCCTTCCTTGAGCTCGCGATAGCCGATGCGCAGGGTGCGGGTCTTCATGTCGATGGAGACGCCCGAGGCACCCGAGACGCAAGGGCGGCCCATGCCGCGAGCAACCACCGCCGCGTGGCTGGTCATACCGCCGCGCGCGGTCAGGATGCCCTTGGCCGCATGCATGCCGTGGATGTCCTCCGGCGAGGTTTCCACGCGCACCAGGATCACCGCTTCGCCCAGTTCGTTGCGCTTTTCGGCCGTATCGGCGTCGAGCACGATCTGGCCCGAGGCCGCGCCCGGCGAGGCGGGCAGGCCCTTGGCGAGAATGTCGCGCGGGGCTTCGGGATCGAGCGTGGGGTGCAGAAGCTGGTCGAGCGCCATCGGGTCGACGCGCTTGATCGCGGTCGCCTCGTCGATGAGGCCCTCGCCCACCATTTCGACCGCCATCTTGAGTGCGGCCTTGGCGGTGCGCTTGCCCGAACGGGTCTGCAGCATCCACAGCTTGCCCTGCTGCACGGTGAACTCGATGTCCTGCATGTCCGCGTAGTGCTTTTCGAGCAGCTCGAAGACGGCGGCCAGCTCGCCATAGGCCTTGGGCATCGCCTCTTCCATCGAAGGCGCAGTGGCGCCCGAGGCTTCGCGGGCGGCCTTGGTCAGGTACTGCGGGGTGCGGATGCCGGCAACGACGTCCTCGCCCTGCGCGTTGACGAGATATTCGCCGTAGTAGGCCTTGTCGCCCGTTGCCGGGTCGCGGGTGAAGGCAACGCCGGTGGCCGAGGTTTCGCCCATGTTGCCAAAGACCATCGCCTGCACGTTGACGGCCGTACCCCAGTCGCCCGGAATGTCGTTGAGACGGCGGTAGACCTTGGCGCGGTCGGAATCCCAGCTGTCGAAGACGGCGCGGATCGCGCCCCAGAGCTGTTCGTGCACGTCCTGCGGGAAGGGCTTGCCCTGTTCCTCGGAAACGATCGCCTTGTACTGCGTGACGATGCCGCGCCAGTCGTCGGCGGACAGTTCGACATCGTTCATGAAGCCGTTGTCTTCCTTGACGATCTCGAGCGCTTCCTCGAAGCGGCCGTGGTCGAGGCCGAGGACGACGTCGGAATACATCTGGATGAAGCGACGGTAGGAATCCCAGGCAAAGCGGTCATCGCCCGAGACCTTCGCCAGCCCCTCGACCGTCTCGTCGTTAAGGCCCAGGTTCAGGACCGTGTCCATCATGCCCGGCATCGAGACCCGCGCACCCGAACGGACCGAGACGAGCAGCGGATCGGCGGCATCGCCAAAGCTCTTGCCCACCGTCTTTTCGATGTGGGTCAGCGCCTCGGCCACGTCAGCGCGCAACGCGTCCGAAAAGTCACCACCCTCGGCAAGATACTTTACGCACTCTTCTGTCGTGATCGTAAAGCCGGGAGGAACAGGAAGACCAATTCCCGCCATCTCGGCAAGATTGGAACCCTTACCCCCCGTAATCACCTTGTCTTTTGCACGGGGGTCATCGTGTTTGACACCGCCGCCGAAGGTGTAGACCTGCCTCGTCATTGTATTGGCTTTCCTAATTACGTCCGGCCCTCCTCCAGGCCGGGCAAAAATACTAGCCTTCGATCCAGGAGAAGTCAGCCACTTTGTGCACTGCAGCGCGGAAACGGTCGAGGAGGCCCAACCGTTCCGTGCGCTTCGCCGGATCGCTGTCGTTCACGGTTACATCGTTGAAAAATGCGTCAATCGGAGCGCGCAGCGAGGCGAGTGCCGCCATCGCGCCCGCAAAGTCCTCGGCCTCCACGCAAGCCACCGCCTTCGGCGCTGCACCAGCAAGCGCGTCCATCAGAGCCTGCTCGGCCGGTTCGGGCGTGTAGGACAGGCGCCCGCGCTGGGCGTAGACCTCGGTCATGTCGGGATCGTCGACGTTTTCCATCGGATCCTCGTCGCCCGTGCGCGCCACTTCGTTGGCCACAAACCCTTCCTTCTTGAGGATGTTGTTGGCGCGCTTGTAGCCCGCCAGCAGGTTTGCGCCATCGTCCGTTTGGACAAAGGCCTGAAGCGCGTGGACGCGCGCGAGCAGCCGCACCAGATCGTCCTCCCCGCCGAGCGCGAAGACCGCGTCGATCAGGTCGTGGCGAACGCCCGCTTCCTTCTGCTGGACCTTGAGACGGTCAGCAAGAAATTGATCCAGATATGCCGCCGTCTGCTGAGCACCTTCTAGAAGCAGGCGCTGCTTTTCGTCTTTAGCCCGGAGGGCGGCGTCCCTAAATTGGAACCTCACATCCTCAGCCAACGAGCCAGAGCTAAGATTTAAGAAATCAGAGTCAAACGGTATGACTTCTCGCCAAGCAATGTTTTGAACCTGATAAATCATTGCCATCTGAAACATTGAAGTGATTTCCATTCGGAAACCGTTCTCAATGATAATTCGCAAAATGCCGAGCATCGCTCTGCGCAGTGCGAAGGGGTCTTTTGAACCAGTTGGTCGCTCATCAATCAGGAAGAAGCCTACAAGCGTATCCAACTTGTCTGCCAGCGCTACGGCCACCGAGACCGGCGCGGTCGGGACGTCATCGCCTGCGCCGACCGGCTTGTAGTGGTCGCGGATGGCGTCGGCGATTTCGTCGCCCAGGCCTTCGGCGCGGGCGTAGTAGCCGCCCATCAGGCCCTGCAGTTCGGGGAACTCGCCGACCATTTCGGTGACGAGATCGGCCTTGCACAGCTCGGCTGCCTTGCGGGCCAACGCGGGGTCGCAGTCGGGTACGATACCCTCAGCCGCCAGCCATTCGGCGAGCTTGGCCACACGCTCGACCTTGTCGGCGACGGTGCCCAGCTTCTCGTGGAAGGTGATGCGGCCCAGCTTTTCAGCCTGCTTCGAAAGCGGGGTCTTGCGGTCCTGCTCCCAGAAGAAGCGCGCGTCGGACAGGCGTGCGGCGAGCACCTTGCGGTTGCCCGCGACGATGCCCTCGCCGCCGTCCACTGCGGCGATGTTCGCGGTGCACACGAAGGCGTCGGCCAGCTTGCCGTCCTTCTCGCACACGAAGTACTTCTGGTTGACGCGCGCGGTAAGCTGGATGGTTTCGGGCGGGACTTCGAGGAAGTCCTCATCGAAGCGGCCGAGCAGCGCCACGGGCCATTCGGTAAGACCTGCGTTCTCGATCACGAGGCCCTCGTCCTCGACCAGAGTGAGGCCCGCGACGCTTGCAGCCTCGGCGGCCTTGCTGCGGATGAGGTCCTGGCGCTCGGCATGGTCGACCAGCACATAGGCGGCGCGCAGCGTCTCGACGTAGGTGTCCGCGCCCGAAAGCGTGATTTCGCCCGGCGCGTGGAAACGGTGGCCCTTGGTAACGCGGCCCGAGGTGATGCCCTCAACCGCGCATTCGACCAGTTCATCGCCGAGGATCGCGACGATGCCCGAAAGCGGACGCACCCAGCGAAGGCTCTCCGGGCTCAGCGAGGCAGCGCCCCAGCGCTGCGACTTGGGCCAGGGGAAGGCGCGGATGATCGCGGGGATCGCGTCTGCCAGCACGTCCTTGACCGCGCGGCCCGGCTTCTCGACGACCGCGAAGTAGGTGTCCTTGCCCTTGATGTCGCGCACTTCCAGCTGGTCCTTGGACAAGCCGGTCTTGCGCAGGAAGCCTTCCAGCGCCTGTTCGGGCGCGCTGGTGGCAGGTCCCTTGGTTTCTTCGCGCACGGCCTCGGTCTGAACCGGCAGGTCCTTCGCGATCAGCGCCAGACGGCGCGGCGTCGAGTAGACGGTGATACCGCCCACCGAAACGCCCGCTTCCTTCATTTCCTTGCGGAAGAGCTTTTCCAGGTCCGCGCGGGCCCCGGCCTGCATGCGGGCGGGAATTTCCTCGGAGCGCAGTTCAAGCAGAAAATCGGTCATCTTACGCACTCCACCCCGGGAAATCCTTTTCCCAGCGTTCCGCATTCACTTCGATGTGCGAGGCGCAGGCCCCCTTGGCGAGATCGCGCACGCGGCCGATGTAGCTGGCACGCTCCTGTACCGAGATCACGCCGCGTGCCTGCAGCAGGTTGAACAAGTGGCTGGCCTCGATCGCCTGGTCGTAGGCGGCGAGCGGGATCTTCGCCTCGATGCAGCGTTGGCTTTCCGCCTCGGCGGCCTTGAAGCCTGCGAACAGCGCGTCGGTGTCGGCGATCTCGAAGTTGTACTTCGACTGCTGCTTCTCGTTCTGCAGGAAAACGTCGCCGTAGGTGACGCCCTCGTTGTTGAACTTGAGGTCATAGACCCAGTCGACACCCTGGATGTACATCGCAAGGCGCTCCAGACCATAGGTCAGCTCGCCCGTCACCGGCTTGCAGTCGAACCCGCCGACCTGCTGGAAGTAGGTGAACTGGGTGACTTCCATGCCGTCGCACCAGACTTCCCAGCCCAGCCCCCAGGCGCCCAGAGTCGGGCTTTCCCAGTCGTCCTCCACGAAGCGAATGTCGTGCGCGAGCGGGTCGATCCCGATCTCGGCCAGGCTTGCAAGGTAGAGTTCCTGGAGGTTCTCCGGGTTCGGCTTCAGGACCACCTGGTACTGGTAGTAGTGCTGGAGACGGTTCGGGTTCTCACCATAGCGGCCATCGGTCGGACGGCGCGAGGGCTGCACGTAGGCCGCCTTCCAGGGCTCAGGACCCAGCGAGCGCAGCGTCGTTGCCGGGTGGAACGTACCCGCGCCCACGCGCATGTCGTAAGGCTGAAGGATCAGGCAGCCCTGCTTGCTCCAGTAATTGTGGAGCGTGAGGATCATGTCCTGAAAGCTGAGCGGCTCTTTCGCAGGCGTCGGCATGGGTAATCCGTCTTGTTCTTTTCGTGTCGAATGTGACGGCCCGCCTTTGGCGGATGGAGCCCGGCAAATCAACTGCGCTGCACCCATTTCCCACCCAGGTGCGGGATTTGGGGAACAACCTGCCGCAGTATCCTCACCACATCCTCACAACATCCTTGCCGCGCCGACACGATCGGAAAGACCCGCCCCTAGGCGGCGACGGCTCCAGATGCGGCCCACTTTCCCACGATTATCCGATTTTCACCCTACCCGCGCACGCTGCGGCTCCCTATTCAATACGCCACCATGCGCACACGTTTCCTATCGCTCACCGCCAGCCTTGCCCTTTGCTCCCTTGCCCTGCCCGGCCCGGCCCGCGCCGAGGAGCCCGCCCCCCTCCCCGCCGAGGCGGCGGCCGAACCGGTGCGCCCGGCGCTTTGGAAGGTCGCGGACGAGGACACGACGATCTGGCTGTTCGGCACGATCCATGTCCTGCCCGAGGCGGTGGACTGGAACAGCGGTGCGGTCGCGCAAGCGCTTGCCGCGTCGGATACGCTCGTCACCGAGGTCCCGATGGACGCACAGGCACGGACGCAGGCCATAATGATGCGCCTCAGCCAGCGCGAGGACGGGAAGAACCTGCGCGACACGCTGACGAGCGAGCACCGCGCCAGCTACGAAGCCGCCCTTCGCAAGCTCGGCCTTCCGCTCGACGCGTTTGACCGCACCGACAGCTGGTTTGCGGCCCTGATGCTTTCGCTGCTCCCGCTCCAGGCCGCAGGCTATGACCTTGCGCACGGCGTCGACACCCAGGTTTCCGAGCTCGCCAAGGCGCGCGGCATGGATCACCAGGCGCTCGAAACACCCGAATACCAGCTTGGCCAGTTCGACAACCTCTCACCCGAGACCCAGGAAACCTACCTCGCCGAAGTCATCGAGGGCCTGCCCACGATGGAAGCCGACATCACCGAGATGGTCGGTGCCTGGAGGGCCGGAAAGGCGCAGAAGCTCGCCCAGATCCTGAACGAACAGGAAAGCGACCCGGCCATCCGCGAAGCGCTCCTGACCACGCGCAACCGCAACTGGACCGCATGGCTGGAAGAGCGCCTCGAAACACCAGGCGAGGTCTTTGTTGCAGTCGGTGCGGGACACCTGGCCGGAAAGGACAGCGTACAGGACCTGCTCGCGCGCGAAGGCATTACCGCCGAGCGCGTCCAGTAAGGCCGCTGCCAATGCGCATGCTTCGCGGACTTCTAGCCACCTTGCTGCTGGGACTGGCGCTTGGTGCCTGCGGGCCCGAGCCCCTGCCCGCAACCCCGGCCTTGTGGGCCGTGCGCGATGAAGCCGGCCACGAGGGCTGGCTTTTCGGCACGATCCACAGCGCGCCCGCTCCGCTTGATTGGCGCAGCGACACGATCGACGGGGCGTTAACGAAGGCCGGTGCGATCATGGTCGAAGTCGGCAATCTGCAGGACGACGCCGCTGTTGCAGCCACCTTCGCGCGCCTTGCGCAAGGCGAGAACGAGCCTCCCCTGAGCACGCGGGTCGCCCCCGATGACCGGCCGGCTCTGAAGGCCCTCATGGACAAGGCCGGCTATGCCGACGGACAGTTTCGCGAGGTCGAGACCTGGGCTGCTGCGCTGACACTGGCGCGCAATTCGGAAGACGGCGGCGACGCCGCCAATGGCGTCGACCGCGCAGTACTGCAAGCCGCAGGCGCGCGTCCGGTGCTTGAACTGGAGGGTGCCGAGGCGCAGCTCGGGATCTTCGATACCCTTCCCGAACGCGAACAACGCGACCTTCTGGGGGCCGTTGCCCAGGAAGCCACCTCCCCGGACGGCGCGGATCTGCTCAAAGGCTGGCGCAGAGGTGACATCACGGCGCTCGAAGCCGAGACGCGCCGGGGACTGCTGGCCGATCCGGAACTGCGCGAAGCGCTCTTCACGGCCCGCAACGCGGCGTGGGCGGACAAGATCGCCAAGACTGTGCGCGAGGACCGACGCCCGTTCGTGGCCGTGGGCGCGGCGCACATGGTCGGCCCGGACGGTCTCGTTGCCCTCCTCGAGCGCGCGGGGCTCACGGTCGAGCGCCTGCAATAGCGCTTGCCTTTGCGCGCCTTTGCGCATAAGGGCCCTGCCTTCTGTCATGGTCATCCCTGGAGGCGTGACGGAAGGTTGCGGGCCGATGGTCGGCCTCGCACCGCTACTTTATCCAGTTTTCGAAAGGCAAGTACTATGAGCGATACGCTTACCCTGCCGGCCGAGACGCGCGAACGGGCAGGCAAGGGAGCCTCCCGCGCCCTGCGTCGTGAAGGTCGTGTCCCCGCCGTGGTCTATGGCAACAACGAAGAGCCCATCGCGATCCACGTCGAGCAGAGGGAGCTGGTCCGCCAGCTCGGCACTGGCCACTTCTTCAACTCGATCGTCGAGGTCGAAGTCGCTGGCAAGAAGCTGCGTACGCTCCCCAAGGACGTTGCCTTCGATCCCGTGACCGACATTCCGCTCCACGCGGACTTCCTGCGCCTCTCGAAGAACGCCACCGTGCACGTCAACGTGCCCGTCGCGTTCGCCAACGAAGAGCTGTCGCCGGGCCTGAAGCGTGGCGGTGTGCTCAACATCGTGCGTCACGAGCTTGAGCTGGTCTGCCCCGCGGACAAGATCCCCGACGAAATCTCGATCGACGTCACCGGCTTCGACGTCGGCGAATCGATCCACGCCAGCCACGTGACGCTGCCCGCCGGCGTCGAGCAGGCGATCACGGACCGCGACTTCACCATCGCGACGATCGCGGCGCCCTCGGCTCTCAAGAGCGAAGAAGGCGACACGACCAAGGCCGAAGGCGAAACCGCCGAGTAATCGCCTCGCGACAAGTTCAGGCCCTTTCCGCCCCGGCCACCGGTGCGCGGAAAGAGCCTTTTCTTTTGGGCGCTTGCACGCCAGTAAGCGCGCGCTCAGGACAGACCGAAAGGACAGGCAATGGCCACGCAACTGTGGGTGGGACTTGGCAACCCGGGACCGCAATATGCCATGCAGCGGCACAACGTGGGCTTCATGGCCCTCGATACGATTGCCGACGTGCACCGCTTCGGCCCTGTCCAGAAGAAATTCCAGGGCTGGCTCCAGGAAGGTCGGCTCGGGAGCGACAAGATCCTGCTGCTCAAGCCCGCGACCTTCATGAACGAGAGCGGCCGCTCGGTCGGCGAGGCCATGCGCTTCTACAAGCTGGAGCCCGACGCCCTTACCGTCTTTCATGACGAGCTCGATCTCGCCCCGTTCAAGGTCAAGGTGAAGCAGGGCGGCGGCCATGCCGGGCACAATGGCCTGCGCTCCATCGGCCAGCACCTGGGCCCAGACTACCGCCGGGTTCGCCTGGGCATCGGACATCCCGGCCACAAGGATCGGGTCACCGGGTATGTGCTGGGTAATTATGCCAAGGCCGAAATCGACCCGCTCGCCGACATGCTCGGGGCGATTGCCGCCGAGGCCGGTTGGCTCGCCGAAGGCAACGACCCACGCTTCATGAGCGAGATCGCCCTGCGCCAGCAGGGCTGACTTCTGTCGAGTTAGTTTACAGTTGTGTAATGCGGTTAGTTATATTAACCACTAACTATGGCTGAAAACTGCGATTGGCACAGCCATTGCTAAGATTGGCGCACATCTCAAGTTTACAGGGGATACGTCAGGATGCTTCGCAAGACTTTCAATACTCTCGCTATTTCCACGGCACTTTCGGTCGCCTTCGCCACCCCTGCGCACGCCACCTTCTTCTGGTGGCCGACGTCCTCGGGCGGCACCCACTCGCACTACTGCGATTGCGGTCACTCGGGCGGCTCCACCATGTGCGGTGGCAGCACCTCGACGACCTCCGGTGGCACCACCACCACCTCGGGCGGCACCACGACCACTTCGGGCGGCACCACGACGACGACCTCGGGTGGCACGACCACCACTTCGGGTGGTACATCCGGTGGTTCGTCGGGCGGCACCGATGTTCCCGAACCCGGCATGCTGGGCATGATGGGCCTGGGCCTCATTGGCCTTGCCTATGCGCGCCGCCGCAAGCGTCGGGTCGCCTGAGCCAGCGCACGATACACCTGCCGCGCGCCCACGCCCATCACGGGCGCGCAGGCCGGACATCGGGTAAGCGCGCCGCCATTCCCGTTGGTGGATGCACGCAGCCCCGAAAGGCCGTCGAAGGTTCAGCCTTCGGCGGCCATTGCCTTTGCGAGCGAACGGGAAATGGCCGCGTTGCCGGGATCGGCTTTCGCGGCCATGCGCAGAAGTTGCCGCGCCTTCTCCAGTTGCATCCCACCTTCCAGACGGACAAGCCCGGCCACGTAAATGCAATCGGGGTTGTCGGGAGCCTGCGCCATCGCGCGGTCGGCATAGCCCACCGCGCTCTCGACCTCGCCCATGTGCATGTGGGCCAAGGCAAGGCGGCGCAGCACTTCGGCATCTCCTGCACCTGACAGCATGGGCTGATAGATCGCCACCGCCTTCGCCCACTCCTGCCGCGCCATGGCCCGAGCGCCGTCCTCGATACGCGCCTGTGCGGCCTTGAGCCGCGCCGGTTCGAGCCGTGCGGCCAGCGCTGCCGCTTCGGGCGCCCCCACCGCGTCGGCCGCCTGGCGCGCGGCGTTGATGGCTTGCGGTCCAGCCAGCGGGCTCATCGCAAGGGGGCGCAAGGTCTCCCAGGCATCACCGGGATTGTCGGTCTCGATCTGCGCAATTCCGAGCATGAGCCGGGAATAGGGATTGCCCGGAAGCGCCAGTGAGGCCCTCTGGAATATCACCCGCGCCTGCTCGGCATGGCCAAGACGCAGCAGCGCTTCGCCGTAACTGAGACTGAGCGGTGAGCCCGGCTCAAGCTGGGCCTCACGCGCCTGCAAGGTCGTGCGGATCGTCTCCCACTCGCCCTTCTCGGAGAGAAGCTGTATCCGCATTGCCTCGATCTCGGGCGTCGCCCCCAGATCCTTGCGGGCGGTCTCGATGGCCTTCGTGGCCGCGTCGACATCGCCCTTGATGTCGTACTGGTTGGCCAACGCCACGCGCGGTGCCGGCCGGTCGGGATAGGCCTCCACCACCTTGCGGAAAGCCGCAATGGCGGCCTCGGTCTGGCCTCGCGCAGCCGCGAGATCTCCAGCCAACACGAGCGTTTCGTAAGCCCCCGCATCGCGCGCGACCATCCGGCGGTAGATCCCCTCGGCCGCGTCGAACTGGCCTTCCTGCAATCGGAAACGCGCATAAGCCTCGGCGAGGCGAATACCGCCGCCCTGCTCCATCCCCGCCTCAAACGCGGCAATGGCGGCCTCGCGCTGGTCGAGCGCCAGATTGGCCTCGGCGCGCACGCGGGCGGCATCTTCGCCTTCTGCGGCGCCCAGACGCTCAAGCGCCTCGGCAGGTCGTCCCCGCAGCAGCGCAATCTCGGCCTTCAGGACCGAGAGGCCGCTCCCCGTTCCGCCCGCCTGTTCCAGGGACGAAGCGCGCCTTCCGCCCCATCGGGATCACCCAGCCCCAGGTAAGCGCGCGCCAGCACTTCGAGCATGGCCGCATTACCCGGATCCTCCTGCAAGGCCGAGGCGACCTCGACACGCGCCTGGTCGAAATCCTCCCGTGCCAGACTATCCTGCGCCTTTCCAAGGAGGGTCTCGGGACTGTCGCCACACGCGGCGAGCAACGAAAGGGCCACGAAGGGCAGCGCGAAGCGGGGGAGGGATCGGCTCATGGCATGCTACCTAGCGACAAGCCCTGAACTTTCCGTTATGCGCACGTGCCTGATCCCCTTTGTGCATTTCCTGAACCGAAAAGCACCGCTAAAACTGGCCAAGAGGGCGCTGCGGCGCTATGGGCAGCCAAATTTTCTTACCGGAGTAGATAATGGGTTTCCGTTGCGGAATCGTGGGCCTGCCCAATGTCGGCAAGTCAACCTTGTTCAATGCGCTCACCGAGACGCAGGCTGCCCAGGCTGCCAACTATCCCTTCTGCACGATCGAGCCCAACGTCGGGCAGGTCGGCGTTCCCGATCCGCGCCTCGACAAGCTGGCCGAGATCGCGGGGTCGGCCAAGATCATCCCGACCCAGCTTTCGTTCGTGGACATCGCCGGGCTCGTGCGCGGCGCCTCGAAGGGCGAAGGCCTGGGCAACCAGTTCCTCGGCAACATTCGTGAAGTCGACGCGATCATCCACGTGCTGCGCTGCTTCGAGAACGACGACATTCAGCACGTCGACAACAAGGTCGACCCGATTGCGGATGCCGACACGGTCGAGACCGAGCTCCTGCTCTCCGACCTTGAAAGCCTCGAGAAGCGCGTCCCCGCGGCCCAGAAGCGCGGTGCGAGCGGCGACAAGGAAGCCAAGATCGCCGCCTCGGTCCTGGGCCAGGCGCTCGAACTCCTGCGCGAAGGCAAGCCCGCCCGCCTGACCGAGCCCAAGGACGAGGAAGAAGAACGCGTCTTCCGCCAGGCCCAGCTCCTGACCGCAAAGCCCGTCCTCTACGTCTGCAACGTCGAGGAAGAAGCGGCTGCCGAGGGTAACGAATTCTCCCAGCGCGTCTTCGAGAAGGCCGCTGCCGAGGGCGCGACCGCGGTCATCGTCTCGGCCGCCATCGAGGCCGAACTGGTCGGCATGGATAAGGAAGACCGCGGTGTGTTCCTTGAGGAAATGGGCCTGGCCGAAGCCGGCCTCGCGCGCATCATCCGCGCTGGCTACGAGCTTCTCGAGCTGCTGACCTTCTTCACGGTCGGCCCCAAGGAAGCGCGCGCCTGGACCGTCCACAAGGGCGCCAAGGCGCCTGAGGCCGCAGGCGAGATCCACTCCGACATGCAGCGCGGCTTCATCCGCGCCGAAACCATCGCTTTCGACGATTTCGTGGCTCTCGGCGGCGAAGCGGCCGCCAAGGAACAGGGCAAGCTGCGTCAGGAAGGCAAGGAATACGTGGTGCACGACGGCGACGTCATGCACTTCAAGTTCAACGTCTGATCCAGCCCCCACTTCAGCTTGCATCCCCCCCCTCCGACTTGAGGGGGCGGGGCAGGTTCGGCACTAAACGCAGGCCCATGCGTTGCCCTTGCAACCCCTTAACGAGTTGCGAGGAACACGCTCCCCATGATCGACCGATCCGAAAAGATCGTCTGGCTCGCCCGTCTGGGCTTCGTGGCGCGCGGCGTCGTCTACGCCCTGCTGGGCTATCTGGCCCTGTCGAGTTCCTCGACGCAGACGGTCAGCTCCGGCCAGTCCGGTGTTCTGGGTTACATCCAGCACATCCCGGGCGGCGTCCCGATCCTCTTTGCCGCCTCAGCCGGACTTCTGGGCTACGCCCTGTTCCGCTTTTCCTCCGCCTTTCTCGACATCGAGAACCGCGGAACCGATGCCAAGGGCATCGCCACACGCACAGGGCACCTGTGCAGCGGCGTGCTCCACCTCGGCCTTGCCTGGTCAGCGCTCCAGTTCGCCATCGGCAGCAAGCAGAGTGCAGGCGACCGTACGCACGACATGGTCTCGACCGCGCTCGGTTTCGAGCTTGGTCCCGTTGCGCTTGCCATCGCCGGTGTCGCGCTGGTGACCGGCGCTCTCTTCCAGGCGCGCGAGGCCTTCACGCTCGGCTTCATGAAGTGGGTCTCCCCCCGCGCCCCGACCTGGAGCTGCTGGCTTGGGCGTGCCGGTTATGCCGCCCGCGCGGTGGTCTACCTTCTCATCGGATGGTCGCTGCTGCGCTCGGCCTGGTCGGAAAACAGCTCCGAGGCCCGCTCGGTAGGCGGGGCCATTCTCGACCTGCGCGAGATGGGCGCGATCCATACAGCGGTGGCCGCAGGTCTCCTGCTGTTCGGGCTCTTCAGCCTCATCATCGCGCGCTACCGCATCATTCCCGATCCGGGCCGCAAGTTCCACGCCGCCCGCCAGGCCCTGAGTTGATCTGCCATGCCCCACCCCAACCAGCACGCCGTCCTCTACCGCATGGTGATGGACAAGCATATCTGCCCCTTCGGCCTCAAGGCGAAGCACCTGCTGGAGCGCAAGGGCTACGAGGTCGAGGATCATTGGCTGCAGACCCGTGAGCAGACGGACGCCTTCCAGGAAAAGCACGATGTGAAGACGACCCCGCAGATCTTCATCGCGGGGCAGCGCATCGGCGGCTACACCGACCTGCGCAAGTTCCTGAAGCTGGATGTGCCGGACGCGGACCGGAAAAGCTACACGCCCGTCCTGGCCGTATTCCTGACCGCCGCAGCTCTCGCGATCGCGAGCAGCTGGGCCGTCCTCGGCAGCGCGCTGACCGTGCTGACCGCCGAGTGGTTCGTCTCGATCGCGATGATGCTGCTCGCCATGCTCAAGCTCCAGGATGTCGAGCAGTTCTCGACGATGTTCCTCGGCTACGATCTTCTGGCCCGGCGCTATGTGCCCTACGCCTATGCCTATCCGTTCCTGGAATGGACGGCCGGCGCGCTGATGACCGCGCATGTCCTGCCCATCCTCTCGATCCCCGTGGCACTCGGCATCGGAAGCGTGGGCGCGGCCTCGGTCTTCTATGCGGTCTACATCCAGAAGCGCGAGCTCAAGTGCGCCTGCGTGGGCGGGTCGGCGAACGTGCCCCTGGGTTTCGTCTCGCTCACCGAGAACCTGTTCATGGTCGGCATGGCGCTTTGGATGCTGATAAAGACCACCACCCTGTAACGCGACGCTAGTCGGTGTCCGGCGGTGTGCAGTCCATCATCCGTCGGCCATGAAGGCGACCCGCTCCTGCGCATCGTGGAGCATGATGCGCGCGGGCCAGTTGACGGCATCCCCGCCCGTCTCAGCGTCGGGCAAGCGGATGATATCCAGCCAGTTTTCAAGGCCGGTGTACGTCGAATGCGCGCCGCCCGGCAGCTCGGCACTGGTCGTGCGCGCGGCATAGCGGTCAAGATCGGGCGGCACGATCATGAAGCCCTCGTCCGGACCTGCGACGAAGATCGGGTTCTCATCGCCCTTGGCCGTGAAGCGGCAGCCGCGATGCGACAGGCCATAGCGCTCCATGTCCACATCGGCGATGGGCTGCGGGATGATCGGCTCGAACGGAGCCTTGCTCATCCGCTTGACCATGGCGACGTCCTTCGCCGCATCGGCCTTCCTTTCGGCCACGGTATCCTCGGAGCCACAGCCGGCCAGCGCCGCAACCAGCGCCAGCCCCATCCATCTTGCGTGCATCACTTTCGCCCGAACAGTTTCTCGATATCTGCGTGAGCCAGCTTAACCCAAGTCAACCTAAGAAACTCGGCTCCAAAGCACCGATTTCCGCCGTTTTTTGAGCAACCTGCACTCGGTGGTTAGGATGAGAACGGTTTGCCCTGATCGGTGTTCCCATACCCGCAGCGCCATGCCACCAGTTCATCTACGACCCTAACTTTACAGCTTTTTCGTGGGCAACTGCATGGCATGTCCGCTGCGGGATTTCTTGGCCTCAGCCGCAGCCCTACGCTTCCTGCCATTCACGCCGAAATAGCATTCTGGATCATGGGCGGGCGCATACTCACCGCACACATCGCAACGAAAATCGTCTTTTCCCATGTAGCCTCCTATACGGTGATACCGCGCTTCCGAGCACGCTCAGCCAGCTTGGCAAAGGTGCCGCCAACAACCCGGCCAAAATGGCGACACCAAGCAGCAAGGAACGCCCTCTCCTCGTCGTCGCGCTTTGCCTTGGAAAGGATGATCGCAATCCGCCATGCGTAGTAGGGCGGGACGATCAAGCCGGTGGCAAACCAATGGTCCAGCGCCTCATGAACAATTTCGATCTGCCGGGGCAGGTCATTGTCAATCGCGCGAAGCTCTGCCCGGAACTCTGCCTCCGGTTGGTTCAAAATCGATAGGTCAGGGCGCTCCGCCTTTATGAAGTCGCCGATTTCCTTCGCCGTGTTGATCTCGTCGGCCATCGCAATGGCCTTCTGGATCATCTGCTCAGTATGAGCGCGATAGATGTCGCTCGACCGCTCCTGACTGAGCGGGGTAGTCTCATTCAATCGGCGGATCAGTCCATCAAGCTCGGCGTCCATTCTTCCCCCTACCGAAGTTCACTGACCCCATAACATCCAACCCATTACAGTGGCAGCTTTAGTTGCTCGATGTCAGCCTCTGGCTGGAAAAGCTTCTCGTAGACATGCCGTCCACGCTCCTGACGAGCATCGTCCCGCAAGCGATATGACGAGACGGTCAGCGCCACCTTGGCCCAACCGGGCGCTTTCGAGAGCATCGGCTATGGAATTGGGGGTGATAACCATAGGCAGAACATTAAAAGAACATTGGATGCCGATTAAGCGGCTATGAGATCGACTTATCGGTTTGCATGTGGCGCACAAACACCAGATATGGTGCAAATCAACGCAAGAAAGCGTAATATACGGGGGTGCGAATTTGCCATCAAGGCAAGGCAAGTTGACAGGTAAAGCCAAGACCTGTCACATAGTCCGAAGGACTTCGCCGTCCGTATATCCCACCACCGGAACAATCTTGAATGCTCGCAAATTTTTTTTGCGCGAGGAAGGATTCCGATGGACCGATATCAAGCCTCAGTTCTCAACGAGATTACGAAACGGGGTGGCCCCGGCTGGACCATCCTCGCCTTGATGATCATGCACCGTTGGTCGATTGCGACGGCGATTGGCGGACCTGTGTCGGCGCTGATCGCCACGAAGGCATTAGGTGTCTGGTGACCAGATACCGAAGCCTGTCTTGGTCCTTTTTTCTGGCGCTGGCGGTTTGCCATCGGATGCTTCCTCCGTGGGAGTTGCACGCAAATAGGGATCGTGGCTTCGCCTGCGGCGAGAAGACCGCAGACGCCTATTTGAATTTGCTCACCCCTTCGGCGTCACCGTCCTGATCTCACGGATTGAGACCGCAAGCGTATCGAACCTGTCGTTGATCATGTCAGCGAGTTTGTCCTGACCGCGTTCTACACGCTCGATGGCTTTGTCGAACGATTGGACGGCGCTTTCGAATTTGACGATGCGCTCGACCTGAGCCGTAGACTGGTTTTCGATGGCGTCCATGCGGGCTGTCTGGTTTTTCAGAGTATACTTGAGGTCGGAGTTCTCTCGGCGGACATCGACGACATCGCGGGCGACATCGCGAGTGATCGCGCGCACAATGATGCCGCAAGCCGCCGAAATCGTGCCAAGTGCCGCCGCCCACTCCACGAGCGATGTCATCTCGAAATTCATTCCGGTGCCTTCCCGGAAGTCGGCACCACCGCGCCAAGCACGCCGAGCGCCGCGACCGCCAAGCACCACGGATGCGGCAATGCCGCTGCGCCCATCACGCCAGCCGACATTGCCGCCCAAGTGCTGCGCTCTTCGAGGCGCGCCTTCACGAATTGCAGCGCATGAAGCGCCCCGGAAACAAACTTCTGAACCATCAAGTATTTAGGATCAGGGCAAGCCCCGGTGCTCATCGGAACCCGAGATCGACGATCAACTTGGCGGAGTAGTATGAGCCGACGCCTTCGTCGCGGTAGAATTGAACCTTGTAGTCGTAGCTTCCCGTGGCGAGCCCGGTGTCGATCCACTCATAGTGCAACATCATCGGAAAGTTGCCCATGCCCGCGCGAAGGATGTCTCCCACCTGCGTGAAGGCACCGCCGTTGAACGAGCGCATCACGCGAAACCACACGCGGTCATTGTCGCCCCCGGTGCGTTGCAAGTTGACGAACCATTTCAGACTGACTTCGCCGCCGTCATAGGCGTTGAAGAAGGTGGTCCGGGCCTTGTTGGTGGATAGGCCGAAATCATACCAAACATCGTCGCTCAGCGCGCCCAAACTCGACGAGCTAATCGCGCTCCAGTTATCCTGCCAAAACTGCTTCTTCGTGACCGAGTTGACCACGAGGCTATCCGTCTCCACCGATCCCGCCTTGAGGGTATCAACAGAGG
>NZ_DF850489.1:1261108-1262148 GCF_000813185.1 Novosphingobium sp. MBES04
CAACCTCGACATTCGTCAGCTTGAATTTGTTGTCGGCGTAGCTGAACGGCGTGAATGACACCGCGCCAGAATTTGGATCGATCAGTCGGAAGACATCAGTCACGACGGTGAACTGCCCCACCATCCCGTTGTTGGTGTTGATCACCCCGGTGACATGGCCGTTCACATCGATTTGCAGGACCGACTTCGCGCTCGCCCCATCCGCGCTGACAAGGACTTCGTTCAAGTTGGTGATCGATGCCGAGTTGTCCGCCGCCTTCGCGCCGATCTCATTGATGGTCTGCGAAAGGCTCTTGCCCGCTTCCAATTGCACGGACGAGCCGTCCAAGAGCCATGCCGTCCCAGCCGCGTTCTTCGCCCCCATGAGCGTCATGAAGGTGTTGACGACATCGTTCTCCGCGATCTGCTCGTTACGGTACTCAGTCAGGGCGGTGGAAACCGGCTGACCAAGGATCAGGGTTCGAGCATCGACGACCGTCTTCAAATCATCTTGGCTCAGTGCCAGCGCGGCAATCGCTCGGTGTTCAGATTGAGATTGTCGCGCAGATAGGTCGCCGCAATGAACTGTCCCGTCGCGTCGGTGATCACAGCGATGACATCATCGGCAGTCTTCGAGCCGACCACCGTCCCGGAGGGTGCCCCGACTGTCGCGCCGTCCTCGGGCTTCCCGGAGCCATCGATACTCGACCAATTGGCCGTCTTCCCCGCCTCCTCGACGAGCTTGTTCAACAATGTTTGCCGGGTCGAGTAGACAGCCGCAAACTTAGCACGGAACTCGCCGCCGTTGATCGGCGTCTCGGTCGCCGTGTTGTTGTAGGCCGGAGATAGCCCGGTCAGATAGCTGACCAGCGCCGCCACGGCACTATTGTAGGAATCCCGCTCGGTCGTGATCTGGAAATACTCGGCCTTCGCATCGATCTCACCGGCCTCGTCGAGAATGCGGTTATATTCGGTTACGAGGTCATACTTCTCGGTGCGGTCGAGCACATCGTCGTTCGCAATAGAGGCCAGACGGGTGTTGGCCTGATTGGCCTGCGCGA
>NZ_DF850489.1:1263796-1439368 GCF_000813185.1 Novosphingobium sp. MBES04
ATTCAACCGACTCATCAACGCAATCGACAATTGCATCACCGCGACCGGGGAGGAACAGTAATGCCTCGCCCTCGTCAGCGCCCCCTTCCGACCGTCGATGAACTTCACCGTCGCTTCACCTATGAGCCCGACACCGGCATCATTCGCGCAAAATGGCGGGAAGAAACCGACCGCTACACGGTTGCATTCAATCGCCGCTATGCGAACAAGCCCGCTGGCGGTTTGATGAACCAAGGATACTGCTGGATTCGCGTCGGCGAACAGTGTCTGCTCGGTCATCGAATTGCATGGGCGCTCCATTTTGGCGAATGGCCTGATGGTGAAATCGATCACCGCGATGGCGACAAAACGAACAACGCACTTACCAACCTACGGATTGCAACCCGAGGGCAAAACATCATCTCTCGCAAGCTGCGTGGTGAATCACGATTCAAAGGTGTAAGCCGCTCCGGCAAAAAATGGCGCACCTATATCCGTGTGGGCGGACGCGCAGTCTACCTCGGCACCTTCGAGCGCGAAGAAGAAGCCGCCGAGGCGTATCTCCGCGCAGCGCTGGAAGTTCACGGCGATTTCGCCTTCGTCCCGCGTGGCAGGGTTCGCGGCACCGTCATCATCTCGATGGCGGCGTGAAGATAAATAGGAATGTGGGCGGTGAGCCATTGGTTCTCCTCGCCGCCCACACTCTCCTGTCTCCTCGGGCCGCTATCACACCCATGATAGCGGCCCTTCTCACCCGATGACTTTGCTCGAACACTTCTACGCCGATCTCGCCACCCTCTCCACCAAGGAAGGCCGCAGGCGACGGGTCCACTGGCACCGCGCTGCGGTTCGATATTTGAATATGCTCGCGCTGACCGCCGATCCGATCCCAGCGCATCACCGCGAAGGCGACATCACGACAGTTCCCGTCGATGCGTTCTTCCTGCGGTTCTCCCGAAGCGAACTTGAGCAGCTTTATCGGGTGACGAAATGGCGCGGATAAAGCACCAGAACGCGTCACCCGCGCTCGTTCAGCGCACCCTCGCAATCGTCCCTTGCCTGCGCCCCACTGGTGAGGGCCGGAACGGTGAGCGCGACGATCTGCGGGCCAGTCAGCAAAAGCGGTGCAATCGGCGCGCTGGTGTCCGCAAGCCACCGTTCCACCTCGTAGCGGTCGAAGACATCACCGATGATCGGCGCGGGAAACCCGCGAAGCGTGCGCCACTCGTGGAAAGTGGTCGTCGAAACGCCGGTGCGGGCAAGGATTTCACAGGTAGTCAGTCCAGTCATACGCATTCTCTTTCGAGTTGAGTTTGTGCGTAACCGGCTGCGCAGCGTCGTTCGCAGTTCGGTTTATATATTCGTCCCTTGCTCTCCAGTGAGAAACCTAATTTAGTGAAACAATGGCAAACCGAACCCCAGAAGTCCTGACAGCAGCCGCCCGCCACAAAGGCAGACGAAAAGGTCACGCGTCGAGCGGAAAGCGTGCAAATCGCTGGCTTTTAGATTTCCAATTCGAGATTCGAGCAATCGCGCGCGAACTTGGCGAAACCAACGAAGAGATTGCCGCGCAACTCAATGCACGAGGCTTCGCCGCACCGCGCGGCGGACCTGTCAACAAGAACCATATTCAGAAAGCGTTTTCTGATTTTGGCGTTGAACGCGGAAAAATTAAAAAACTACGGATGCAGGCGTCCGAGGCCGCCGATGAATTTAATATCGACCCACAGTTGATGATCTTTCAGCTTTGGCATGAATGGCAGCATCACGAAGCGGTCAAGGTGTTTTTACATCACCTCCCTATCGCCGACAAAACCACACGACCATTCGTTTTCAATCCGGTCCATCCAGACGAATGGGTCATTCCATCGAATAGACCCAACTTCGATCCCAACGACCGCATAAAACTCGGTCTTTTAGGCCCTCCGCCATGGTCATTCTTGGCGCAAGCACTGTTTGGAACCATCGAAGTGAACGATGATGTCGCGAAGGAAATCGTCGAACGAAAGAAGGGAGAGGTGATGCGGCGTGAGATGGCTGTAGAGCAGGGCGTTGAATATAGCGGACATGAGGACGACCTCGCAAACATCCGCGCGTATCTATCAAAAATGAGTGATCGATCCGCCTTACCGCCCGATATGAAAGCGATGGGCTGGAAAATCTTGCCGCCCGACGAAGCAGAATGAACGCTGGACAGGTCCGGTCTACCGCCCTACCCGCGCCTCCTTGATCCGACGACGCAGTTCCTGCCCGACCAAACTATCGCCGGGGTATTCGCGGGTCGGATGAACCATATCCAGATGCGAAATTTTTGCCGGTGACCTGCCCATTCCCGGCTTGATTGAAATCATGCGGGTGCCGTTGATGAGTGAAACACGCACCTCCCGGCTCGGGAAGCAGGTCACGCGCTCGCATACACTGCGAATGGCTTCCATGACTTTGCGGCGATGGACCGCCCTAACCTCCAAGTCTTCATCGTAGAGATGCTGACGGATCGACGCGATCCGGGACAAATGCTCCTCGCCTGACGCCTTGCCCATGGCTTTCTCCCGCTGCTTATGAAGCTCCGCGATTGCCGCCTCGCAGTCGTTGGCCTCCGCTTCCGCGCCTTCCGCAAGCCGCTGCGCCATCGCCGAGGGCCCATTTCCATCATTTGCAAATGCCAACCAAAGCCTCTCCGCCCTCACCTTCGCATGTTCGGCTTCGCGGGTTTTCTCAGCAATGAGCCCATTTAACTGCGCGACCTCATCTCGGCGCAGGAACGCCTTGTCATCCATCGCAAGCGGCAAGAGAGAATCCAGCAAGGCATCCTCAAAGCCCATGTAGGTAAGCTGCGACCGGTTCGGGCATTTGCCGTGATTGGCTGCATTGCGGCACACCAGTGCCGCGACATCACGCTTATGGGTTAGGACATTGCCGCTCTTCGCCACATATGTGCTTCCAGCAGGCTTGATCCGTTTGTATTCCATCTTCCCGCCACACTCAGAACATCGAGCAAGACCCGACACCAAGTTGACGACCACGGCAGAACGCCCGCCGCCCTTTGTTTCGAGGCGGGTTTTAGCTGTCGCCCTGACACGAGCGAAAAGCTCAGGCTCAACAATCACAGGGAACAACTTGAATGGTTCGCCGTGCTTCACACGCTTGCCGTCCCGCATGATGTGGGGCTGATATTCACCGATCACCGCAGGGTCGTTGAGGATTTTGCTGATCCGTGCCCGATCCCAGACTGCGGCCTTTCGGCCCCATCTCCCCCAAGTCTCGACGCCCTCTCGGTTGAGTTTACGAGCAATCGAGTGCGCGCCCATCCCGGAGTCTGCCATACCCCATATCTCGCGAACAACCTTGGCCTTGGCCTTATCGATATTGTAAACGCCATCCTCGACGACCAACCACGCAGGACAGGTGCGACTCATCGGCCTCTTCATAGTCTCTGCGTCGTTGCGGCGAATTTCATATCGGCGTTTCAGGCGCTCCGATTTCTTCTCACTCTCTTCCCGCGCCGTTTCGGCCTTCACCAGCATCGTGATGACCTGCACGAGGTCGAGCCGCGCGCCAGCCTCATAGAATGTGTCACCGTCTACCGTTGCGACATGAACACCATGCCGCCCGAAGTGGCGAATGAGATCGAAGGTATCTTCAAGCCCTTGTTGTGACAGACGGTCGAGGCGCTCGACGAGTAGAATCGAACCATGGTGAAGCCCCATCGATGCTTCATTCTCGAAAATGGCGAGCGCAGCCCCTTCGGTGCGGTTATCACCGCTGAAAGCCGACCGGCCTTCATCGATCAGCACCTCACCAAGCTTCCACCCCTTGGACTCTATATGCCGGAGACAGTCATCCTTCTGCCGACGCGTGGAAGTGCCCTCGCGCTGCTCAAGGGTGCTGAAACGGATATAAATGTGGGCGGTTTTGGTCATTCGTCGATCCTACCGGAGCAGGATCGTGATTCGCGATATTCGCGATCAGTGCCTGCCGAAAAGCTTCTCGACGCTTTTTAGGTCGAGTTTCACCCACGTAGGGCGTCCATGGTTGCATTGCCCCGAGCGCGGCGTGTGCTCCATTTCACGCAGCAGCGCGTTCATCTCGGCCACCGAAAGCGTGCGACCGGCCCGGACCGAGCCATGGCAGGCCATCGTCGCCAGCACGAGATCGAGCCGCTCGCCCAGGAGCAAGGCATCGCCGTTCTTGGCCAGATCGTCGGCGACGTCGCGCACCAGCGCCTCCGCGCTCGACTTGCGCAGGACAGAGGGGATTGCGCGCACCAGCATGGCGCCGGGCCCGAAGCGTTCGAGCACGAGGCCGAAGCGCGCGAGATCCTCCAGTTTCTCCTCCAAAGCATCGCACGCGACTTCCTCCAGTTCGACCACCTCGGGAAGGAGGAGCGCCTGGCTGCGGTTCATCGCCTCTTCCGCGCCCGCCGCCTTGAGGCGTTCGAGCACCAGGCGTTCGTGCGCGGCGTGCTGGTCCACGATGACGAGGCCATCTTCGGCTTCGGCCACGATGTAGGTGTTCGAAATCTGGCCGCGCGCCACACCCAGGGGATAGCGCAGCGCCTCTTCCTCCGCCGCATCGGGCTCTTCGGAAAGAGCTTCGGCCCGGCCCGAAGGCTGCGCCATGACGTCGGCCTCGTAGGCACGCCAGGCGGCGGCGCCTTCGGCCACGCGCCCTGCCCCGCCACCACTCGGGAAGAAGGTGCGCTGGGGAGCGTATTCGCGTGCAAAGAGCGAGCCGATCGAGGGCGCGGGCTCTGCGCTGCGGGCTGGCGCTGCGGGCTCGACCTGCCAGTTGCCCATGCGTTCGCCGAGGGTGGCTGCGCGCTCTTCTGTCCGGCCGCTTCCAGCGCGTGACGCAGCGCGCCGACCAGGAAACCGCGGATGAAGGCCGGGTCCCGAAAGCGCACTTCGGTCTTGGCCGGATGGACGTTGACGTCGACCTCCTCGGGCGGGATCGAGAGGAAAAGGGCGAGCACCGCATGCCGGTCACGCGCCAGCATGTCGGCGTAAGCCCCGCGCACGGCGCCGGTCAGCAGGCGATCCTTGACCGGGCGACCGTTGACGAAAAGGTACTGGTGATCGGCGACACCGCGGTTGTAGGTCGGCAAGCCTGCAACGCCCGTCAGGTGGGCGTTGCCCCGCTCGGAATCGATGAGGACGCCATCCTCGGCGAGTTCGCGCGCCACAAGTCGAGCGACCCGTGAAGCCAGTTCTTCATCGGGCTGGACCGCGATGACGCGGCGCCCATCGTGTTCGAGGACGAAACCGATGTCGGGCCGGGCCATCGCGAGACGGCGCACCACATCCTGGCACGCGGCGTACTCGGAGCGCGGCGTGCGCAGGAACTTGCGGCGCGCGGGCACCTTGCCGAACAGGTCCTCGACCCGGATGCGGGTTCCGGGCGGCAAGGCCGCCGGACCATCCTCGGTCACCACGCCATGGTCGGTCACCCGCTTCCAGCCCTCGTCCGCGCCGCGCGGGCGGCTCTCGATGGTTAGGCGCGCAACCGAGCCGATCGAAGGCAGCGCCTCGCCGCGGAAGCCCAGCGTCGAGACCATCTCGATATGTTCGTCGGGAAGCTTCGAGGTTGCGTGGCGCTCGAGCGCGAGGGCCATTTCGTCGGGGCGCATGCCGCAGCCATCGTCGGTGACCTCGATGAGGTCCAAGCCACCCGAGGCAATGCGCACGGTGATCTGCGTGGCGCCCGCGTCCACCGCGTTTTCCACCAGCTCCTTGAGCGCCGAGGCCGGGCGCTCGACAACCTCACCGGCAGCGATGCGGTTGACGAGATGTTCGGGCAAACGGCGAATCGTGGGCATGGAATTCCTGAATTTGCGGAGAATTTACGGCACCTGCAGGCGCATAATCAGAGCATGTGCCGGCAAGCACACCCCTAGCCCTTGAAACTAACGACGAAGCGCCGCGATTTCGAGACGGATACCGGAGGAAACCCACCGGAAATCGACACAAATTTTTGGCCTTTCGCGAATCGATGGTTTAAGGGAGCCTCTCTCTTGCAAAACAGACTTTCGCAGGCACGCCTCGCGCAACGCCTCGCGACTGGAAATCATACGGATAATAGATGGCTGGCCCCTTCTCGCGATTCTTCAAACTCGGCTCTCAGGACATGGCGATCGACCTGGGTACCGCGAACACGCTCGTTTACGTGCAGGACCGCGGCATCGTTCTGAACGAGCCCTCGGTCGTCGCGATCGAGACCATGAACGGCGTGAAGAAGGTCAAGGCGGTCGGCGACGACGCCAAGCTGATGATGGGCAAGACGCCCGACAACATCGAGGCCATCCGCCCGCTTCGTGACGGCGTCATCGCCGACATCGAGATCGCCGAAGAGATGATCAAGCACTTCATCCGCAAGGTGCACGGCAAGTCCAATCTCTTCCGCTACCCCAAGATCGTGATCTGCGTGCCCTCGGGCTCGACCTCGGTCGAGCGCCGCGCCATCCGCGACGCCGCCAGCAACGCCGGCGCGCGCGAAGTCTTCCTGATCCTGGAGCCGATGGCTGCGGCAATCGGCGCCGACATGCCTGTCACCGAACCGGTCGGTTCGATGGTCGTCGACATCGGCGGCGGCACCACCGAGGTCGCCGTGCTTTCGCTGCGCGGCCTTGCCTACACCACCTCGGTGCGCGTGGGCGGCGACAAGATGGACGAGGCGATCGTCTCCTACGTGCGCCGCCACCACAACCTCCTCATCGGGGACGCCACGGCAGAGCGCATCAAGAAGGACTACGGCATTGCCGTCATGCCCGAAGATGGCGCAGGTGAGACGATCCACATCAAGGGCCGCGACCTCGTGAACGGCGTGCCCAAGGAAATCTCGATCACGCAGGCCAATGTCGCCGAAGCGCTGGCCGAGCCCATCGGGGCGATCATCGAAGGCGTGCGCATCGCGCTGGAAAACACCGCGCCCGAACTCGCCGCCGACATTGTCGACCAGGGCATCGTCCTGACCGGCGGCGGCGCACTCATTCGCGGCCTCGACGACTATCTGCGCGAGGAAACCGGCCTTCCCGTCAGCGTCGCCGAAGATCCGTTGTCCTGCGTCGCGCTCGGCACCGGCCGTGCGATGGAAGATTCCGTGTACCAGGGCGTGCTGATGTCCGCCTGATCCACCGCCGAGGCGAAGAGCGCACCGCGCGCTCCTCGCCCGTTGATTGATGCAATACCCGGAGCCCCTCCCCTCGCGGGAGAGGTCCGGCTCGACTTGGAGTGCAGGGCGCATGGCGCCGCCGGCAAGCAAGCGCTCCGGATATTCCCGCAGAGCGCAATTTTCTTCGTTTATCAGCCATACTGCGGGCGTGGTGGGCGTGGTCATCGGGCTTGTCCTGATCGTGATCTCGGCCGTCAATCCCAGCAGTTTCCAGAGCTTGCGTGCGATTGCCGCCGACGCGACCGACCCGGCCCCGAAGCGACCGCAAAGGGGCGCAGCTTCGGCGACAACGTGCTGAACAGCGTTACCGGCTTCTTCAAGATGGGAAGCCGCCACGCGAAGCTCGAAAAGGAGCTCGCGATCGCGAAGTCGCGCCTGGTCGAGGCTGAAGCCATCGAGGCCGAGAACGCGCGTCTCAAGGACATGCTCAAGCTCACCCGCACGCGCAAGGACGTGGTTGCGGTCGCCACCCTGACCGCGTCGACCCCGTCGAGCACGCGCCGCTTTGCAACGCTGGGCGTGGGACGCAACAAGGGCCTGGAAAAGGGCATGCCGGTTCGCTCTGCGCGCGGGCTCATCGGCCGCGTCCTCGAAGTGGGCCAGACCAGCGCGCGCGTCCTCCTCATCACCGACACCGAGAGCCTGGTTCCGATCCGCCGCACCAAGGACGGCGTCGCCGGCTTCGCACAGGGCCAGGGCGATGGCACCTTGCGGGTTCGCCTCGTGAACCTGGGCATCAATCCGCTCAAGAAGGGCGATGTCATCGTCTCCTCGGGCGCTGGTGGCCTTTACCGCCCCGGCACGCCGATGGCGGTCCTCACCGAAATCCTGCGCGACGGCGCCATTGCCCGCGTGATCAGCAACCCGACCGATGCCGACTACGTGCTCGTCGAAAGGGCCTGGGCCCCGGAGGCACCGCCGGTCGAAGCCCCTGCGGAGAAGCCCTAGTGCTCGAAGGCCCCACGACGCGCCGCGACGATGGGCCGCGTCCGCGGATCAACCGGGCCCCCTCCCCGATCCTGGCCCAGGTCGTGCCCTGGCTGTCGGTGGTGCTGGCCACAATCGTTCCGACCTGGTTCGTGATCGCCTCGGCCCCGATGTTCCCCCCGTTCGGGTTCCTGACCTTCCTTGCCTGGCGCCAGTTGCGCCCGGGGCTCCTGCCGCTGTGGGCGGGCCTGCCGCTCGGCCTCGTCGACGATCTGTTTTCGGGCCAACCCTTCGGTTCCGCGGTGCTTCTGTGGTCGCTCGCGGCCATCGCCATCGACAACCTGGAAGAGCGCTTCCCTTGGCGCAATTTCGCCACCGAATGGCTGGTAGCCACCAGTCTCATCATCCTCTACATTCTGGGCAGCTATCTCCTGTCCAACCTGGTTGCCGCCAATGCCCCCATTCATGTCGTGGTGCCTCAACTCGTGATCTCGATTTTCGCCTACCCCCTCATTGGACGCCTGGTTGCCGTTCTTGACCGCCTGCGCCTGACCGCGGTGCGGATCACCCGATGAAATTCCGCTTTCGCCGCGCCAAGCCCAAGCCCCACATTTCCAACGGCATCCTGCGCAACAGCTTCGACCGGCGCACCGTCGTGCTCGGTTCGGTCCAGGGCGGGGTCGCTTGCCTTCTCGCCGCACGCCTGGGCTACCTCGCCGTGTTCGAGAACGAGAAGTACCAGCTCGAGGCCGAGAGCAACCGCGTCAACCTCTCGCTGATCGCGCCGCGCCGGGGCTGGATCCTCGACCGGCATGGCACCCCGCTTGCCTCCAACCGCGCCGATTTTCGCGTCGACGTGATCCCCGAGCGCATGCACGACAAGGCCGAGACCGTTGCGATGCTCGGCGATCTGCTCGACCTCACCCCCGTCGCGCGGCAGGACCTGCAGGACAAGCTTGAGGACGCCCGTGGCTTTGCCCCGGTGCAGGTTGCAAGTGGGCTCGATCTCGACCGTTTCTCGGCCGTCAGCGTGCGCCTGCCCGAACTGCCCGGCGTCGTTACCCAGCGTGGTTACTCGCGCTATTACCCCGACGGCGTGAACGTGGGCCACCTTATCGGTTATGTCGGTGCCGCCTCTGCCGAGGAGTACGAGAAGGACCGTGATCCGCTGCTCCTGACGCCGGGCTACAAGGTCGGCAAGGACGGCCTGGAAAAGGTGTTCGAGAAGGAACTGCGCGGCAAGCCGGGCGCCCGGCGCACCGAAGTCACCGCGCGCGGACGCATCATCCGCGACCTCGAAACACGCGACGACATTCCCGGCGACACCGTCAAGCTCACCATCGATGCGGGCCTGCAGTCCTATGCCGCACGGCGCATCGGCACCGAGTCCGGCTCGGTTGTCGTGATGGACTGCCACAACGGCGACATCCTCGCGATGGCTTCGATGCCCAGCTTCGATCCCAACAGCTTCTCCGACGGCATCGGCCGCCTGGAATGGAAGATGCTGTCGGATGACGACCACGTGCCTTTGCGCAACAAGGTCCTGCGCGGGCTCTACCCGCCCGGCTCCACCGTCAAGCCGATGGTCAGCCTCGCTTTCCGCGAAGCCGGCCTTGACCCGAACGAGACCGTCTATTGCGGCGGCGGCCTGCGCGTGGGCAACCGCGTGTTCCACTGCTGGAACCGGCGTGGCCACGGCCAGGTCGACATGGCCAAGGGCATCTACCAGAGCTGCGACGTCTATTTCTACGCGATGGTCCAGCGCATGGGCATGGACGTCATTGCCGCGATGGCGCGCAAGTTGGGCCTCGGGCAGGAGTTCGACCTGCCCGTCGTTGGCCAGTCCTACGGCACGGTGCCGGACCCGGCCTGGAAGCTGCGCAAGTACGAGCGCGAGTGGCAGACCTTCGATTCGGTGAACGCAACCATCGGCCAGGGCTACTTCCTCGTGAACCCGCTGCAGCAGGCGGTCATGGCCTCGCGCATCGCAAGCGGCCTTAACCTGCAGCCGCGCCTGATCCACACCGGTAAGCCGCAGCACGCCGAATCGCTGGGTATCCCGCAGGACCACCTCGACTACGTCCACAAGGCGATGTCGGACGTGGTCAACGGCCCCGGTACGGCACACCGCGCCGCGCTGCCCATGAAGGACGTGCTGCTGGCGGGCAAGACGGGTACGGCGCAGGTCGTCAGCCTCAGCATCTCGAACGGCAAGACCGGCCCCTTCAAGTACCGCGACCACGGCCACTTCATCTGCTTCGCGCCCTGGGACAAGCCCCGCTACGCCTGCGCCGTTGCCATCGAGCACGGCGGAGGCTCGGGCGCGGCCTACCCCATCGCGCGCGACGTGATGACCTACCTGTGGGACAAGGAGGCCGCGATGGAGCGTCTCACCGAATATGAGAGCCAGTGGGGCGGCACCGCGCAGGAACGCGCCGATTCGCGCTACGGCTCCTATGTTCGGCAGTACGGCGTCTCGGCCCCCAAGGTCTCGACCGAACAGGAAGCCGAAGCCGTGCGCGACGCTGAAAACACGCAGAGCCAGCCCCAACCCATCATGAGCGAAGCCCAGAGCCCCCGCCCCGAGCCGGTTGCATCGCCAAGCGCGAACGCGTCGCCCGATACGTCGGACGCAGCGCCCTCCGCCGCCACCACTAGCGGGCAGACCACGCAATGAGCCTGATGAACCTGCCCGTGGTCTTTGCACGCCAGCCCTGGATCGTGCTCATACCACTCTTCGCGCTCGTGGGCCTGGGCGGCGCCGTGCTCTATTCGGCGGCCGGGGGCAGTCTGCACCCCTATGCACAGAGCCATGTCCTGCGTTTTGGCCTGTTCCTGGTGATGGCCTTCGTCATCTCCATGTTCAGCCGCAATTTCTTCCGGATCATGGCCTATCCAACCTACGCCCTGATCCTGATGCTGCTCGTGCTGGTGGAATTGGTCGGCGCGGTCGGCATCGGTGTCGGCAGCGGCAGCCAGCGCTGGCTGGACCTCGGCTTCATGACGCTCCAGCCCTCCGAGCTGATGAAGCCGGGTATCGTCCTCGTCCTGGCCAAGTTCTACGAGACCCTTCCCGCGCCGCTTACCCGTAGCTGGCGCGGCCTGGTGCCTGCCTGCATCCTGATTGGCATTCCCGCCGTTTTCGTGCTGATCCAGCCCGATCTGGGAACAGCGCTCGCGATCTGCTTTGGCGGCGTCGTCATCATGTTTCTCGCAGGCTCCCGATCAGCTGGTTCCTCGGCGCGACGGTTCCGCTGATCGCCATCGTCCCCGCGGCCTTCTTCTTCGTGCTCCACGACTACCAGAGGAAGCGCGTCCTGACGCTGTTCGACCCCGAGGCTGATCCGCAAGGCGATGGCTACCACATCATCCAGTCCAAGATTGCGATCGGATCGGGCGGCGTGTTCGGCAAGGGCTTCGGCAACGGTTCGCAGAGCCACCTGCAATATCTTCCAGAGGCCCATACCGACTTCGTCTTCGCCACCATGGCCGAGGAATGGGGCATGGTGGGCGGCCTCTTCGTGATCGCGGTCTTTGCGATCATCCTGAGCTGGGGGCTGCGCGTGGCGGCCAAGGCTCCGGACCGCTTCTCCAGCCTGCTGGCCGCCGGAATGAGCACGACGATCTTCTTCTACGTGGCCATCAATCTGATGATGGTGATGGGCATGGCGCCGGTCGTTGGCATCCCGCTTCCGTGGATGAGCCATGGCGGAACCTCGATGCTCACCAACATGATCTGCCTGGGCGTTTTGCTCGCCGTAAACCGCTGGAACCGTGGACCTTCGTCATTCACCTGAAAAAATTTCAAGTTTTCTCTTCCCTTCCTCGAATGAGCCTGTATAGGAGCCACTCCGCCGCCGAATCGGCGAAGCCAAACGGCTTCACACCGGCTCACGGCAGAAGGCTAAAAGTGGACGCATAGCTCAGTTGGTAGAGCAGCTGACTCTTAATCAGCGGGTCCTTGGTTCGAGCCCAAGTGCGTCCACCAAGCCTTCATCAACCACTCTTCGGGGTGGCCCTTTCGTGGGGACGCATAGCTCAGTTGGTAGAGCAGCTGACTCTTAATCAGCGGGTCCTTGGTTCGAGCCCAAGTGCGTCCACCACCACCTTACCAACCATCCTTACAGGGATGGCCCTCTCGTGGGGACGCATAGCTCAGTTGGTAGAGCAGCTGACTCTTAATCAGCGGGTCCTTGGTTCGAGCCCAAGTGCGTCCACCACCCCCCTCTCCTGACATCGACAATCACGCCGGATGCTGTGGCAGCGCCATGGACAGTCCGTAGCGGGCATTGAGATCGGTTATCGTTGCCGGCGCAAGTGCGTGCACGAATTCGATGCCGACAGCCCCTTCGCGCACCCAGCGTACGCGCGCCTTGCGCGGCTTGAGATGGGCGAATCGCAACGTGACTTCCTCGCCTTGCGCAAAGCTCTCCCGGCTCCGCAGGATCGAGCAGCCGCCAGCTCCCAGATTGCCGATCTCGACATCAAAGACCTTCCAGGGGGACTTGCGGCAGCGCGCGCTCAGCAGCACCTCATGGCGACCGGACAGCCGATCACCGGGATTTCCGGCGTACATTCCTAAACCTTTCGTGATGCGCGACCTTCTTCTGCAATCGATAGCAAAGGCAGGTAAACACCAGGTTGCCTCAGGCCTACCTGACAGGCGCCGCCGCAGCGCCACCGCCGCGCGTAGGTGCGGCCGTAGGGGCCAGCTGCGCATCGATGGCCTTGCTGCTCGCCTCAATGCGCTTCGTGGCGTCTTCGTAGCGCTCATCGAACCCGGGCTCCTGCTGGCAGGCGGCGAGCAAGCCTGCCCCTGCCAGCACCAAGGTTCGCAAGACAAGAGCACATCGCGGCATCAATAATCCTTCCGGATGCGCACGTTGACGCTGTTGACGCCCGAACCACCCGCCTGGCTCAGGACCGAGAGCCAGTTGGTCACGCTGACCTCCAGCTGGGTCGCGGTGAACCCGCGGGCATCGGTGATGAGTTCGACGTAGATGTCGTCGGTCAGGTACTGACCTGCAGCAAGCGCCGTTCCGCGCCCGCTGTCCTCATCCGCGCCCAGGATACGCAGCCGGTCGACACCGGTCGCCGAGCGCAGCGATCCAAGCGGGTTCAGACCGCCGCCCGAGGCCCGCAGCGAGTTGAGCGAGGAGGCGAGCTGGACGGCCTGGATGGCCGAGAGGTTCGCTACCGAGCTGCCGAACAGGATGCGCGAGACGATTTCGTCGTCGGGCAGGCTGGGCGAGGAATTGAAGTCGAACTGGGGATCGTAGGCCTGGCCCGAGACAATCACGCTCACCTGGACGTCCTCGATCGATTCGGTCGCGGTGATGGCCACCGTGGGATCGATCGTGCGGCCTCCATTGAAGGTGATGAGACCCTCGCTGAGATCGAAGGAGCGACCCGCGAAACCCAGGGTGCCGCGAACAAGCTCCACCTTGCCCGCCATGGTCGGCTCGCTGCTCGTGCCATTGATGGTGAAGTCGGCCGACCATTCAGACTCCAGGCCCATACCGGACACGTAGAGCTTCTCAGGTGCGAGAAGATGGAGATCGAGACGGATGTTGCCGAAGGCACCCGCCATGCTTTCCGCTTCCTCGTCGCCCGACACGCGCACCGGACCGCGACGCGGCTTGAAACGCACGCCGGTCAGCTTGGGCACTTCGGAGACGCTGTCCATCACGATCTGGTAGCGGGTCTCGGGAAGCCGTATTTCACCCGAGAGGAGCGGCGTTTCGCTCGGCTTCTTCTGGAAACGCAGCGAACCGCTGGCACTTGCCGACAGCGAGCTGCTCTTGGCGAGGCGTGCATCGTCGAGTTCGACCTTGATATCCATCGGATAGCCGCCGGCTGCCGACAGGCTGACAAAGCCGTTGGCCTTGATCGTACCATCCCCAGCCTTGCCATTCAGCGAGCGCAAGGCAAAGCGGTCCCCTGTAAAGGCGCCTTCCAGATCCATCTCCGAAAGGCGGGTCCCGTAAGCCTGGTTCTCATAGGTGAGCCCCCGGCCCTTCACCACGCCCTTCAGGCATGGGTCCATGAGCTTGCAGGAGAAGTCCGCAGCCAAACCAACCGAGCCCGTCAGCGACTGGCCTGGCTGGCCCGCAAAGGAAAACAGCGTCGCTGCAGGCCCGTTGTAACGGATGCCACCGCTCAGGGGCGCCTCGAGAAGCCGCGCCATCCACGGGCCTTCGCTCGCGGGAAGCGGCCGCAGGTTGGCAGCCATACGGCCGATCACGCTGCCCCGGCGGCGCACGACCGAGCGCACTTCCGCTCCGTCAGCCAGCAGCTTGCCGACAAGGTTCATGTTCACCGGCTCGCTCACAGTGCTCGAGCTGGTCCGCGTGAAGTTCGCAAGCGTCAGACGCGCATCGGCCTGTGGGAAGGAGGCCGCGTTCTCCTGCGCGAAATCGACGCTGCCATTGACCGTCCCCCCAAGGCCGAGGCCGGGCATGAACGCATTGGCCATGGCGACGTCGAGCCCTTCGAGCCGTGCCTTGAGAGACATGCCCGCGCCATAGTCGCCCGAGAGCCGCAAGGTGCCTCCGCCAATCGAGACCGCGCTGGGCAGAAGCTCGTAGCCATCCTCCTTGATGGCGATGCGGGCCGGGTTGATCGTCTTGACAGTCTGCCCCCGCATACGACCACGCAGGGCCACCCGCCACAACTCGGGCTGCATCTCGGCGTTGAAGCCAAGCCGGAAGGGAATGCCGCTCACACCCTCGACCAGCCCCTTCGCCTTGCCCGCTCCGTCACGGTAATCGATCAGCACGCGGCCTGCGGCCAGGTTGTATTCGCCCATGCTGACGCCCGACACCTGCGCGTCGGCGACGAGCAGCGGCTGATCGTAGAGCACCGCACGCCCATCAATGATAGCCGATCCGATGGCGAAGTTTGCAGGCCCCTGGAATACCGTATCCTTGGCGCGCAGGTTGAACTTCGCGGCCTGGTATTCGCCGTCCGCCGAAAGATCGACCTTGCCGCCGACCCCATTGCCCGAAGCGCTCAGCTGGCCCGCGAAAGGCCCACTGGCGGTCTGGACAAGGCGTCCGGCGAAATCGATCCCCGAAAGCGTGGCCGAATTGATCTGCACCGCCATGGCCTTGGCCATTTCCAGCGTGACGTCGGCCTTGAGCGGGCCGTAATCGGTATCGCTCGTCATATCGAGACGGTAGCCGCCCTTCGCCCCGGTCACGCGCGCATCGACATTGGCAAGACCAATGCCCAGGCCCGGCCGTTCAGCCGTGAGGTGCGCGTCGGGATCGGTCATGGTGCCCTTTACCCGTACCGCAATCGCTCCGTACTGCTCGGACGTGCCATCGGCGTTGAACGCAATACGGCCATCAGGCGACCACAGGCCCGATCCGCCCCGCACGTTGAGGTAAGGCGCAGTCAGGTTGACGTTCGAAAAGCGCGCCACACCGTCCGCGCCGTAACGCACGCGTGAGGACACCGCAAAATCGCCGCCAAGGTAGGTCGCGACATTCTCGTTGAGGAGCTTGGTGGAACGCGCCTTGACCGTACCGTCGAGGCCATAGTTCGCGCCCTCGCCCTTCAGCTCCATGTCGGCGTTGATCGTGAAGATGCCGACGCTGGAAAGCTCGTAGTTGTCGATCCGTCCGTCGAGCGCGCCAGTATAGAAGCCCTCGCTCATGTCCGCGGCCAGGAGCAGCCCGGCATCGATGCGGTCAGAGCGTAGGCGCATGTTGTCCGAAAGGATGCGCGTGCCCTTGACCGCGACATCGCCATCAAGACGCACCTGCTCCAGGGTTCCTCCCGCAACCGCGTCGAGCCCCGTGATCCGCGCGACGCGCGCCGAGACGGGAATGAGGATGCGCTCGGCATCGACCGTTGCCGCGCCGCGTGCGGTGAAGCCCTGCAGGCCCATGTCGTTCATGACCAGACGCGCGGCCGTGATTTGGTAGTCCACGGACGGCGTCGCAAAGGCGCCATCCAGAGCGAGGTGGGCATCGACCCCCGAACCGTGCAGGTTCTCGGTCAGCACCGAAGGGCTGAGCAAGGTGAAGTCGAGCGTGAAGTCCTCGAAGGTGTTGTCGGACAGGTCGATGCGGCCCGCAGGCACGAGACGGAAAGCGTCACTGCTGACCTCTCCCTTGACCGCCATGCTGCGCTCGGCAAGTGCCGCGGTCACATCAAGGCGGGTGATCGGCCCCAGGAGGGCCGCCGTCGGCCCTTCGAAAAGACGTGCGACCTGCGTATCGCCACGAACCTGGAAAGTTCCATCCCGCGCGCGCAAGGCAAGATCCGCCAGCGGGGCGCCGCCGTAGGAGCCCTTGAGCTTCCCATCCCAGCTCGCCCAATCCCCCTTGCCCGTCAGCGCCAGGTCCATGGGCTGCGTGAAGCCGGCTAGCGCGGCAATGACACCCTCGGTGGGCGCCTTCAGATCCAGATCGATACCGAGGCGGTTCTTCGCAGGCTGAGCGTCGAGTTTCACGAGGAAACTGTCGCCCCCCTCCTTGCCCTCGATGGGAATCGTCGCGCCCTTGGCATCGACGATGGCCCGGCCATCGGAAATATGCGTCTCGCCCGAGAGCGACATGATCCGGCGTTCGCCCGAAACCGGCGCCTCGGCGATGAAACGGTCGACCCGCAGCTCGCCGATGTCGATGTCGAGATCAGGAAGCAGCGGGCCTTCGCTCGGCGGAGTTTCCTTGAACACCGGCACGCGGCGCAGAACCATCTGGCCCGCCGTCGCACTGCGCACATCGACGTGGTTCTGGAGATAGGCAAAGGGCCGCCAGTCGACGTGGATCTCGGGCGAGAAGAGGAATTCCCCCTTGGTATCGCGTACGGACAGGTCATGCAGCGTCATCTCGCCGTAAAGGGAGCCCTCGATCCGGCCCACGCGAAGCCGCATGCCATTCTCGAAGGTCAGCCCGGCGATCTGCTCGGCCACGAAGCGATGTCCGGGCCCGGTATCGATGCCGAAGATCACGGCCGCGACAAGCACCACGATCCCCAGCACCGCAGCCACGACCGTCTTTACGAGGCGTATGCGCGCGCGATGCCACAGGCTCGGCTTGGTCGGGGCGGCTTCCACCGTATCCGTTTCGCCGGTGTCGGGAAGTTCGTCCTGGGCCATCAGAAGGCCTGCCCGATGGAGACATAGACGTTGATGGAAGATTCTCCTGGGCGCCGGTTGATGGGCGTTGCCACATCAAGGCGCATCGGTCCGAAATTGGTGTAGAAGCGACCGCCGATACCCACGCCGTAGCGGATATCGTTGAACTGGGGCATGGTCTCGCGATAGGCTTGGCCCGCGTCGACGAAGGCAACCACGCCGTAGTTTCCGAAACGGTAGCGCGCCTCGATGGAGCCCTCGTTGAGGCTGCGCCCACCGATCGGACGGTCATCGGGGGCCTGCTCACCAAGCCCCTGATAGCTGAAGCCGCGCACCGATCCGCCGCCACCGGCATAGAGACGCCGCGAAGGCGCGAGATCGAACAGACCCACGCCCTGGATCGTGCCGAACCGCACGCGCCCGGCGATCACCAGGCTGTCCGTCACCGGGTAGTAGGCCGAACCATCGATCCGCGCGCGCAGGTAGGGATTGAACCCCTTGTTGAGCGTCGCCTCGGGCTGGATCAGCGTAGTCAGGCGGAACCCCTTGGTCGGATCGAGGAGGCTGTCGGAGGTGTCCCATCCGACCTGCCCGTTGACGCCCGCGATGTAGTAGGTGCGGCGGCTGCGATCTCCGGTGGTCTCGTTGTAGTCAGTCTCGGCCGTACCGATCAGCTCGATGCCGGCACCATAGGTGAAGCGCTTCTGCCACAAGGGGGTCGAATCGCGGCTGATGCGCGCGGCCAGGCGTCCGGTATAAGCGTCGTAGGCATCATAATCGTTGTAGAAAGCCTCGGCGGTCAGTTCGAGCGTGCGGTCGCGTTGGCCCGCATTGGAGCGGCGGAAGGTGCTGCCAAGCCCCATCTGCTGCGTGCCGAGGATTCCGTTGAAGCTGACAGCGCCTTCGGGCGGAAACATGTTGCGATGGGTCCAGGCCGCCTGCGCGGTGATACCCTCACCCGCCGCATAGCCGAGCGAACCGGCGATCGTGCGCGCAGGCCCCTTGTCCTGCTTGACGTGGAGGCGCACCGCCTCGGTGCCGTCCTCCAGCACCTCCCCGGTCTGTTCGGGCTCGACCGCGACAGTCGAGAACAGGCTCGTGCCAATGAGCGCCTTGCGCAGGTCATCGACCATGCGGCTGTCATAGAGATCGCCCTCTTCGAAACGCGCCAGCACACCCACGTGCCTGGCATCGAAGGCCGTGTCGCCATCGGTCGTGATACCCCCGAAGCGTCCACGCGGACCGATCGTGACGGGCAAGGTGTACACGCCATCGCCCGTATCGCGGTCGAGCAGGATATCGCGCTGGCCGACCTTGGCGAAGGGATAGCCGTTCTGCGGCAGGGCCACCGCCACGCGCGCTTCGGCACCCTGCACGCGCTGCGCCACGATCGGCTCTCCGACCTTGAGCGGCATGTTGTCCGCGATCAGACCTTCCGGCTCGGTCGGATCGGCCTCGATCACGATGTCCGAGAACGTGAAGCGCTGTCCGGGAACCACCGAAATGCGCGCGGTGAGATCGCCCTCGTCGCTGTCACGCGCAGGGGCAAGGCGCGTGCGGATACGCGGCGTATACCAGCCATCCGCCTCGAGCAGGGTCTGGAGAAGCTGCGCATCCTCTTCGAGGCGCGCAGAGACCATGGCCGTATTGTTCGCCTTGCCATCGCCCTTCTTGAGGGCGGAGAGCGAGTTGAACACGCTCTTTATGGCCGTCGGGCTTTCCTCGTCCGCGCTCTCAAGGCCCTCGAGTTCGACGCGGTAGCGGACCTCGCTCTGCTGCTCCTCGCCGCCCTCCTCGGCAAATTCGACCGGGGTCACCTCGAACTGGTCGAGCGGCGGCAAAGGCTCGGAAAGCTCGGCGTCGCGAATGGGCGCATTCTCGATCTCGCGGACAGTCTGCGCATCGTCGGGGAGCGACTGCACCGTCTGTACGGGCGCCTCGGGCACGCGCGCGCCCTCACTCTCGCCTTCTCCGGCCATGCGGCGTTCGAAATCAGCGATCGATTCCAGCGGTTTGTCGAGCTCGGGATCCTCGCTCGCGCCCAGTTCGGGAACGCGGGAATTGAATTCCTCGTCATCGATGACGGGTTCGACCTCGGGCAGATCAGACGCGTCCGGCAGAGCGGGCACATCCATCGCACCGGCCTTCAGCGAGGAGGCCTCCTCGGCACGTTCCTGGATGGCCGGATCGCCCGACACCTGGCTTTCCTGCGCCAGAACGGGCGCAGCGTAGGCCAGGCCGACCGAAAGTGACAGAAGTGCGCAGCCGCAGCGGATAACACGAGCCCCCCTGGTTCGGGTACGGAGACAAGGTGTATCGCTTAGTCCATTCATAAACAACGCTGTTTCTGTCCCCATGCGCGCCAAGGCCGTGTCCACACCGCCGATAACCCTTATCGCATTGCAACCACAATGGTTCCCGTACAGTTTGTTAGCGCATGACCGAGGACTATCTCCCCCCCGACGCCCCGCCCGGTGCGGATTCCAACTGGCCCCTGCAGATGCCGCCCCGCGCCTGGCTGCGGATTTTGCGCAGGGTCTGGATCATGGCGGGCTTCCATGAACTGGGCCTCCTGGCAGGAGGACTGGCCTTCTACTGCTTCCTCGCGCTGACCCCACTGATCGCCGCGACAGTGATGATCTACGGATTGGTCGGCGATGCCGATACCGTGCGCAAGCAGATGCAGAGCATCGTTGATGTGGTTCCGCCTGAAGTCGCGCAGGTTCTTCAGGCCCAGCTCATCCAGATCGTCTCGACCAGCTCCGGCGTTACCGGCCTTGCCCTTGTCATTGCCCTGTTCTTCGCCATCTTCGGCGGCATGCGCGCGGCCAACGGCATGATCAGCGCGCTCAACATCGTCAACGAGGAGCACGAGACGCGCGGCACCATCGCCGTTTCCTTCCGGGCTGCGAGCCTGACCCTGGCCGCCGTCTTCATCGCGCTGACCGGCGTCCTGGCGGGCGGCGTCTTCACCTGGCTGCAACGCCAGGCTTCGTTCTACCTGGGCACCTCGACCGCGACCCTGTTCACCTGGCTGACATGGCTTGCCGCGCTGATCCTTGGCACCTGCGGCTTTGCCCTCATCATGCGCTTCGGGCCCGACCGGCGCCCCGCCAAGTGGCGCTGGCTGGCGCCCGGCGCGATGCTGGCCACCTTCCTGTGGCTGGCGATCTCCTTCGGCTTCTCGTTCTATGTCGCCTATATCAGCGACTACAACGCGACGTACGGATCACTCTCGGCCATCGTTGTCTTCCTGATGTGGCTCTACCTCTCGGCCTACGGGGTCCTCTTGGGCGCGCTGCTCAATGCCGAGATTGAGCGGCAGGTGTTCCGCGACACGACCGCGGGCCGCACGCGCCCTCCCGGCAAGCGCGGCGCAGTCCTGGCCGACATTCTCGATGACACGATCCCCACGCTCGAGGATCTCGAGCAGCACAAGGTTCGTCGCGCACGCCTGGCACGCCAACGCCTCGACAGCTGAACATCGGATATTCAGCTCTTGCATTGCGATGTGATAAAGGTCTAACGGCCGCACATCGCAATGTGAGAAAGACCAATGCCCTCCAAAGTCATCGACCAGGTCCGCAAGCTCATCACCGAAGGCGGCATGAGCCGCGCCGGGCTTGCCCGCGCCGCCGGCCTCCACGCCAATACCCTGCGCGACTGCACCGAAGATAGCTGGAACCCGACCACCGAAACCCTCGACAAACTCGAACACGTGCTCTTCTCGAACGACGAGACCCCCGTTCTCGTCCCCATCGAGGAGATCATCGACGAGGCGCGCAACGGCCGCATGTTCATCCTCGTCGACGACGAGGACCGCGAGAACGAGGGCGACCTCGTCATTCCGGCGCAGATGGCCACGCCCGCCGCGATCAACTTCATGGCCACCCACGGCCGCGGCCTCATCTGCCTCTCGCTCACCAACCAGCGCGTCGACGAACTTGGCCTCGACCTGATGAGCCAGCACAACGGCACCCGGCACGAAACCGCCTTCACCACCTCGATCGAGGCGCGCGAGGGCGTGACCACGGGCATCTCCGCCGGTGACCGCGCCCGCACCGTTTCGGTTGCCATCGACGGCACCAAGTCCAAGGCGGACATCGTTACCCCCGGCCACGTCTTCCCACTGCGCGCCCGTGATGGCGGCGTTCTCGTGCGTACCGGCCACACCGAAGCCGCGGTCGACATCTCGCGTCTTGCCGGCCTCAATCCATCGGGCGTGATCTGCGAGATCATGAAGGACGACGGGACGATGGCCCGCATGGACGACCTCGTCAGCTTCGCGCGCCTCCACGATCTCAAGATCGGCACCATTCGCGATCTCATCGCCTACCGCCGCAAGCACGACCGCATGGTCGAGAAGACCAACGAGCTGACCTTCACGAGCCGCCATGGCGGTCAGTGGACGGCCTGCTGCTACCACAACCGTGCGACCGGCGATGAGACCATCGCGCTGGTGAAGGGGCGCATCGACCCCACGCAGCCGACGCTGGTACGCATGCACACCCTCTCCACCTTCGTGGACATCTTTGGCGAGGAATCGCAGGATCGCTCCGACCTCCTGCAGCGCTCGATGAAGATCATCGCCGAGGAAGGCTCCGGCGTCATCGTCGTCATCAACAGCCCGATGTCGCAATCTTTCTCCGAAGTGATGGACCTCAAGCGCCAGTTCCGCGATGGAAAGAATCCGGACCTGGAGGAACTGCGCGATTATGGCGTGGGCGCGCAGATCCTGGCCGAACTGGGAATCCACGACATGATCCTCCTGACCAACACCCGTCATTCGCTCGTCGCGCTCGAAGGCTATGGCCTCGATATCGTCGGCGAACGCCCCATCACGTCCAGCGAAAGCTAAGGAAGCTACCACCATGGCTCGTTTTCTCATCGTCGAAGCCCGCTTCTACGACCACCTCAACGACATGCTCGTCGCAGGCGCCCGCAAGGCGCTGGAAGCCGAAGGCCATTCGGTCGATGTCATCACCGTTCCCGGCGCACTCGAAATCCCGGGAGCCCTCGCCCTCGCGGACGGTGCCGGTGAATACGATGGCTATGTCGCCATTGGCGTCGTCATCCGCGGCGAGACCTACCACTTCGAGATCGTCGCAGGCGAGAGCGCGCGCGGCATCATGGCGCTGACGATGGACGGCATCGCCATCGGCAACGGCATCCTGACCGTGGAGAACGAAGAGCAGGCCCTCGTCCGCGCCGATCCGGCACAGAAGGACAAGGGCGGCGAAGCGGCCAAGGCGGCACTTGCCCTGCTCAAGCTGCAGGACAAGTTCGGCCGCTAACCAAGAGGTCACACCACACCCTTGCGAAAAGGGCGCCGCGGCACAGGCCCGGCGCCCTTTTTCATGCGCGCGCACCGGTCGCTGGAGCGCGGTAGCTTTCGCCCTCGCACCAGTCCCGAAACGTAACAGCGCGCAAACCCTGATTGCTCCGCCCTCGAATGGCCCTAGAAAGGGGGCATATGGCATTTTAGAGCCATAACGGATGTTCATGTGACATCTGGCTCGGAACGCTCGATACAGGGGGCGTTTATACGAAGCCAAACCCGGGGTCGCAGCCGGTACACCAACAGCCGACAGGAGAAACGGCACCATGAAGGACCGGGCTCAATTGCAGGAATTGCTCGATGATCTCTACGACCGCCTCGCCCAGCTCGACATGGCGGGGGAAAGCGTGGCCGCCGCCCATCTCGATGCAGCCGTGACACTGCTGAATCGATCGATCGAACTGCTGCCAACTGCAACCGAAATGGAATAACCTCGTAAAGACGCGGGCCCGTAAGCGCGCTTAAGGTTGTTGGACCATGTCAGACGATCGGGGCAAGAATTCGTCAGGACGGGACGCCAAGGCCGCACGCGGGGATGATGCGGCTAAGTAAGGAATTGTACGCACGATTGCTCCGACGTCGATGTGGATCTCGGCTCCCGGTTGGCCATCCGGCCCATCGGACCACCCACTCCTTGTGCGACGGTGATCCGGACTGATGGAAAATACAGACCAGAGGATGCGAAACCGAAACAAGGCGATCCGCCTGATCGGCATCGCGAACGAGCTCCTGGCCATGGCGCGCCAGCTCGAACTTGACGACGACGCGCCCAACGGCGCCTCACCGTTCGATGTCCTGCCCGATCTTGCCGCGGCAGATGGGCATACCCGACGCCTGCGGGCCGCGACATCCGCCAACGACACGGGCCGCAAGGACCATCCCATCTGGGTGGAACTCGCCCGGCAGACGTACGAGGACCGGCGGCGGCGCTCCAAGATCTTCCAGTCGGACGACCTGTTTGGCGAGCCGGCCTGGGATATCCTGCTGGACCTGTTCATTGCCGCCAAGGAACGGCGCAGCGTTTCGGTAACGAGCGCATGCATCGGCTCTGCCGTGCCCTCCACCACCGCACTGCGCTGGATCACGATCCTGGAAAAGCAGGGACTTCTCCTGCGAGAAGCCGACCCCGGCGATGCCCGCCGCGTCTACGTGAAGTTGAGCGCGCGCGGCTACGGAGCCATGCTCGAGTACTTCACTGCCGCTTCGCGCTCTGTGGTCCTGCTCGAAGAAGGCGGCACGACCGCGGCCCTCAAAATGCAATAAAAAAGCCCCGATACCAATGCGGTACCGGGGTTTCTTCAACTCACGGCGAGGAGTCTCGCGCCGCTATGCGGCGCAAGGCTGCCGCGTCGCCCTATCAGCCAAGCGAAACCTTGAAGGCTTCGGCACCGGCATAGTGCGCCGCGCCGCCAAGCTCTTCCTCGATGCGGATGAGCTGGTTGTACTTGGCAAGCCGGTCCGAACGCGCGAGCGAGCCGGTCTTGATCTGGCCGCAGTTGGTCGCAACGGCGAGATCGGCGATGGTCGCGTCCTCGGTTTCGCCCGAACGGTGTGACATGACCGCGGTGTAGCCCGCCCGGTTCGCGATCGAGACGGCTTCGAGGGTCTCGGTCAGCGTGCCGATCTGGTTGACCTTCACGAGAAGCGAGTTGGCGAGCCCCTGCTCGATGCCCATGGTCAGGCGCTTGGGGTTGGTCACGAAGAGGTCGTCACCCACCAGCTGCACCTTGCCGCCGATCTTGTCGGTGAGCGCCTTCCAGCCCTCGAAGTCGTCCTCGGCCATGCCGTCCTCGACCGAGATGATCGGGTAGGCCGCGCACAGGTCGGCAAGGTAGTCGGCAAAAGCCGCCGGAGCGAGCGAGAGGCCCTCGCCGCTGATCTCGTACTTGCCGTCGCGGAAGAACTCGGTCGAAGCGCAGTCAAGGGCAAGCTGGATGTCGGTGCCGGGCTTGAAGCCGGCCTTCTCGATGGAGGCCATCACGAAGTCGAGCGCATCGCGCGTGCTGGCAAGGTTGGGCGCGAAGCCGCCTTCGTCACCGACCGCGGTGGCCAGGCCCTTCTCCGACAGACCCTTCTTGAGCGTGTGGAAGATCTCGGCACCCCAGCGCACGGCTTCCGTGATCGAACCGGCGCCCACCGGCATGATCATGAATTCCTGGAAATCGATCGGGTTGTCGGCGTGCTCGCCGCCGTTGATGATGTTCATCATCGGCACTGGCAGGACGTGCGCCGAGACACCGCCAATGTACGAATAGAGCGGCAGACCACGGGCATTTGCGGCCGCCTTGGCAAGCGCCAGGCTGGTGCCCAGGATCGCGTTGGCGCCCAGGCGGCTCTTGTTCTCGGTCCCGTCGAGATCGATCATCGCCAGGTCCAGGTCGCGCTGGTCTTCGGCATCGAGGCCGATCAGGCACTCGGCAATATCGTCGTTGACCGCGTCCACGGCCTTGAGCACGCCCTTGCCTAGGTACCGGTCCTTGTCCCCGTCACGAAGTTCGACCGCTTCATGCGCCCCCGTCGACGCGCCCGAAGGCACCGCGGCACGGCCAAAACTGCCGTCTTCCAGCAGCACGTCAACCTCCACGGTGGGGTTGCCACGGCTATCCAGAATTTCACGGCCATGAATATCGATGATCGCGGTCATTTTCGAAACCTCCTCTGTCGCCACATTCCAGTGACTCTGGTTGGCGCTCTAAGCAGCGGAACAACCTGTGACAAGTTGCGTTGCAGCATTATTGAGTAGCTTGTGTTACCCTGTGTGCACACCATATCATTCAGACGCCGCACGCGATGCCGGGGCAAAGGCAGGCTGCGGCGATTGGGCAAAGGAAGGAAACCTCGATGGTCGAATCCACCATAGACGACACGACGACCCCTGGCGCCGATGCGGCCAAGAGCCACTTCACCAAGGCGGTCGACGAAGCCAAGGCTGGCGCCCACGCCCTTGCGGACGAGTATCGCGCCAAGTTCTCGCAGAAGAAGGACAGCCTGAACGAGGAAGCGAAGCACTGCTCGGATGAGGCACGCGGAAAGGCCGACGCCTTTGCCGCAGACGCCAAGGCCAAGGCCAGCGAATACGCCGTGGAAGGCAAGGCGCAGACGAGCAAGGCCATCGTGCGCCTCTCCAAGGTCATCGACGACAACGTCGCCTACATCGACGACAAGGCGGGCGTGAAGTACGGCGACTATGCCCGCTCCGCGTCCAAGTCGATGCAGGACGCGGCTGCCCGCCTCGACGAAAAATCGTTTGAGGAACTGGGTGAGGACACGCGTGCCTTCGTGCGCTCCAATCCGACACTTTCGGTCGGCATGGCCGTGGCCGCAGGCTATGTCCTGGGCCGCCTGTTTTCGAAAAGCAGCTGATCCCCCTGACGACCGAGCCTGATTGATGCTTCACCAATCCCCGCCGGGGACCGAGCCGAGCCCGGGAACCGACGACGTCACCCTTGCCGAGGACCTGCGCCTCCTTGCCGATGAGGCCAAGGTCCTCGCCAAGGCCGAACTCGGCTTCCAGAAGGCGCGCGCGTCCTATGCCGGACAGCAGGTCAAGAAGATCGTGGCCCTGCTCGTCATCGGGCTCGTGCTGCTTTTCTTCGCAGCCATGGCGGCCGTGGTCGGTCTCGTCATTGCACTTGGCCAGGTGATCGGCGCCTGGGGCGCAATGGCCGTTGTCACACTTGGACTTGCCGTCCTTGCGGGGCTGTGCGCAATGAATGCCAAGCGCAAGCTCGGCGCCATGAAGCGCGTCATCGCCAACACGACCAGCGAAGAGACTCGGCCATGAAGAGTTCGGCCCAAGAGGTCATGGCACAGCGCGAGATGCGCAACGCGGCCAAGGACGCCTTCGACGCGCGCTACGGCGCGATCCGCGCCGACATGGAGGAGCGCGGCATCGCCGGACGCATCCTTGACGAGACCGTCGAGGCTGCGCGCGGTGCCTTCGATGAGGCCGTGGCCGTTGTCGAGGACAACCCGGCAATCGTCGGCGGAACCCTCGCCGCGCTGGCGCTTTGGATATTCAGAAATCCCCTAATCTCCTGGGTCGAGACGCTGCTGCGGCTTGATCACGACCATGAAGAGGACACCGACAATGGCTGACAGCGAACCCACCACTCCCGCCACTTCGGCAACCAGCGCCAATACGGGCAATATCGTGGCCCTGCACTCCTCGAGCAAGGATGAGCGTCCTTCCGAGAAGGTGATCGGCTTCGTGAAGCGCCACCCGGTCATCACCGTGGCCGGCGGCCTGGCGGTGGGCGCGGCCGTGGCCGCACTCCTGCCGCGCCGAATGACCCGCGGCGCCGCTACGCGTGCCATCAGCATTGCCCAGACAGCGGGCACCACCACCCTCCTGTTCGGCAAGCGCGCTGGCGACGAGATCCGTCTCCTGGGCCACCGCGCAAGCGACGAAACGCACGCGGCCCTCGAAGGACTCGAGGAACGCGCCGAGCACGCGGGCGACTACGCGGCGGGCAAGCTTGAAAAATTGGCCACTGCTGCACTGGGATTTGCATCCTCCATCGCCCGCAAGAGCGGCAAGCGGATCGAACAGGCCGGCGAGGCAACCAGCGAAGGCACGCACAAACTCGCGGATTTCGCCGAAGATCTGCGCAAGAAGGTGGGTCACTGAGGCGTCTTGATAATGATTTGCAGGAGCTGAAATAGCCCGATTTCCGGGAAGATCCGGCCTTGCCCCCAGCCCAGTCGGAAATTATAGGGCCAAGGCGTCTCCCAACAGGAAAAAGTGGCACATCACATGCAGCAGAAACTTCACCTCGTGATGGGCGGCCGGGTCAAGGATCCGACCGGTCTTGAATTCGTCGACCTCAACGACATGGACATCGTGGGCGTGTTCCCGAACATGGCAACCGCGAAGGACGCCTGGAAGTCGGCCGCACAGCGCACCGTCGACGATGCCGAGATGAAGTACGTGATCGTGCACCTGCACCGTCTGCTCGACCCCGAGAACAACGAAGTCTGATACCGACTTCGGCACACACGAAAAGAGCCGGGAAGGACCCCCCTTCCCGGCTCTTTTCGTGTGTGGGTGGCATTCCGGGCGAACAGGTCAGCCCGAAATGCCCGCCAGATCAAATGAAGTCGATCTTCTCGACAAGGTAGAACTTGTCACCCGAAGGGACGGTCACCTCGATCTCTTCGTTCACCTTCTTGCCGATCAGCGCCTTGCCGAGGGGCGAGTTGTAGCTGATGCGCCCCGCCTTCGCGTCGGCCTCGTAGGGGCCCACGATCTGGTACTTCACCGGCTTGTCGTCATCGTCGAGCAGCGTCACGGTTGCGCCGAAGATGATCTTGTCACCCGACAGCGTTGCGGGATCAACGATGTGCGCACGGCTGATCTTGTCCTCAAGATCGCCGATCGTGGCTTCGATCTGCCCCTGGCGTTCCTTCGCCGCGTGATATTCCGCATTTTCCGAAAGGTCGCCGTGCGCGCGCGCTTCCTCGATCGCGTCGACGACACGAGGACGCTCTTCGCGCAGCGCCTTGATCTCTGCCATGAGCCGTTCGTAGCCCTCGGCGAGCATCGGCAGCTTTTCAACACTTGCCATCTAAATCTTCCTCCTGTTGCCGTCCCATGCTCGCCTCGCTGCCTCGTGACAGGCGACTAGTCACCTGCCCGGTCCCCGGCGATGCGCGCCAAGAGGGACCGGTCCGATCTGCAGCGATGTGGGAAGGCAAGATCGATTTCAGCTATAATAATCTTGCAACGAACGGACTTCAAGCTGGCTCCCGCGAATCGTCGCGATTGCCTCGCTTGCCGCAATGCTCGCGGCGGCCGTGGTGAAGATCGAGACCTTCGCGGTCAAGGCCGAGGCCCGGATCGACTGCGAGTCCTTGAGGCTCTGCCACCCCTCGGTCGTGTTGAAGATCAGCGAGACCTCGCCATCCTCGATCTTGTCGACGATGTGCGGACGGCCTTCGGCGACCTTGTTCACGAGTTCGACCGCGATCCCGGCCTTCGCCAGGAACTGCTGCGTGCCCGACGTTGCGATGATGCGGAAGCCTTCGTCGGCCAGCTTCTGGACCGCGGGAAGGATGTAATCCTTGTCGCTGTCCTTGACCGAGACGAACACCGTGCCTTCCACCGGCAGGCGCATGCCTGCACCGAGCTGGGCCTTGGCAAAGGCGCGCGGATAATCGCGGTCGATGCCCATGACCTCGCCGGTCGACTTCATCTCCGGGCTCAGCACCGGGTCGGTGCCCGGGAAGCGCGCGAAGGGGAAGACCGCTTCCTTGACCGCGAAGTAGTCGAGCTCACGCTTGATCGGCGGGAAGGTCGACAGCTTTTCGCCGGCCATGACGCGCGCGGCGATCTTGGCGATGGGCTGGCCGATCGCCTTGGCGACGAAGGGCACGGTGCGCGAGGCGCGCGGGTTGACCTCGATGAGGTAGACCTCGCCGTCCTTGACTGCGAACTGCACGTTCATCAGGCCGCGCACACCCAGGCCGAGCGCAAGCGCGTGTGACTGGCGCTCCATTTCCTCGATGATCTCGGCGGGCAGGCTGTAGGCGGGAATGGTGCAGGCGCTGTCGCCCGAGTGCACGCCCGCTTCCTCGATGTGCTGCATGACACCGGCAACCACGACCTGATCGCCGTCGCACAGCACATCGACGTCGCATTCGACCGCATCGCGCAGATACTGGTCGATGAGGACCGGACTGTCGCCCGAGACCTGCACTGCGGTCGCGATGTAGTCATCGAGCTGCTGCTCGCTGTCGACGATCTCCATGGCGCGGCCGCCCAGCACGTAGCTGGGACGCGTCAGCACCGGATAACCGATGCGGTTGGCGACCGCGACGGCCTCGTCACGGCTGCGCGCCATGCCGTTGGCGGGCTGCTTGAGCTTGAGCTTGTCGACGAGCGCAGCGAAGCGCTCACGGTCTTCGGCAAGGTCGATGGCGTCGGGCGAGGTGCCCAGGATCGGGATACCTGCCTTCTCCAGCGCGGCCGCCAGCTTGAGCGGGGTCTGGCCACCGAACTGGACGATGACGCCGACGAGTTCGCCCTTCGACTGCTCGACGCGCAGGATTTCCAGCACGTCCTCGGCCGTCAGCGGCTCGAAGTAGAGACGGTCAGAGGTGTCGTAGTCGGTCGAGACGGTTTCGGGGTTACAGTTGACCATGATGGTCTCGAACCCGGCCTCTTCCAGCGCGAAGCAGGCGTGGACGCAGCAATAGTCGAACTCGATGCCCTGGCCGATGCGGTTGGGACCACCGCCCAGGATGACGACCTTCTTGCGCTCGGACGGCATGGCCTCGTCCTCGGGCTCGCCGAAGAGCGGCGCTTCGTAGGTCGAGTACATGTAGGGCGTGATGGCCTCGAACTCGGCCGCACAGCTGTCGATGCGCTTGAAGACGGGGCGCACGCCCAGCTTGTTGCGAAGTGCGCGCACTTCCTCTTCGCTGGTGGCACCGGCCATCGCGCGGATCGTATCGTGAAGGAGGCCCGAGCTCTTGGCCTGGGTCTCGCCCAGACCGCCCGCGACATGGACCGAACGCACGGCCAGCGTGGCCAGGCGCTTGTCGGAGAAGCCCATGGCCTTCACCCGGCGCAGGCCCGCGGCATCGATCGGGAGGCCATGCTCCATGATCTTCGCTTCCTCGGCGATGATCTCCTCGATGTGGCGCAGGAACCACAGATCATAGAAGGTGATCGCGTGGATTTCCTCGATCGTGAAGCCCTCGCGCATGGCCTGGGCCACGTTGAGGAGACGGGTCGGGGTGCGCTGCGCGAGCGCCGCAGTGATGGTGTCGCGGCTTGCGCCTTCGAGTTCGACCACGCGGTTGAAGCCATCAAGGCCGGTTTCGAGGCCGCGCAGGGCCTTCTGCATCGATTCCTTGATGTTCCGGCCAATCGCCATGACTTCACCGACCGACTTCATCGCGGTCGAGAGTTCGGGCTTGGAGCCCTTGAACTTCTCGAAGGTGAAGCGCGGGATCTTGGTGACGACATAGTCGATGGTCGGTTCGAACGAGGCGGGCGTGGCGCCCGTGATCTCGTTGGTGACCTCATCGAGCGTGTAGCCGACGGCCAGCTTCGCCGCGACGCGCGCGATGGGGAAGCCGGTGGCCTTCGAGGCCAGCGCCGAGGAGCGCGAGACGCGCGGGTTCATCTCGATGACGATGAGACGGCCGTCCTTGGGGTTCACCGCGAACTGGACGTTCGAACCGCCGGTCTCGACGCCGATCTCGCGCAGCACCTCGAGCGAGGCGGTGCGCATGATCTGGTATTCCTTGTCGGTCAGCGTGAGCGCCGGAGCCACCGTGATGGAGTCGCCGGTGTGGACGCCCATGGGGTCGACGTTCTCGATCGAGCAGATGATGATGCAGTTGTCCTTGCGGTCGCGGACAACCTCCATCTCGTACTCTTTCCAGCCCAGCAGCGATTCCTCGATGAGGACCTCGGTGGTGGGGGATGCGTCGAGACCCGACTTCACGATCGCCTCGAACTCGGCCTTGTTGTAGGCGATGCCGCCGCCGGTACCGCCCAGCGTGAAGGAAGGACGAATAATCGAGGGCAGACCCGTGCGCTCAAGGACGGCGAGAGCCTCGTCCAGCGTGTGGGCCACGCCCGAACGCGCGCTTTCGAGGCCGATCTTGTCCATCGCCTCACGGAAACGCTGGCGGTCCTCGGCCTTGTCGATGGCATCGGCGTCCGCACCGATCATCTTGACGCCCCACTTCTCCAGCGTGCCGTCATTGAACAGCGCGAGCGCACAGTTGAGTGCGGTCTGGCCACCCATCGTGGGAAGCACCGCATCGGGGCGCTCCTTCTCGATGATCTTGGCGACGACTTCGGGGGTGATCGGCTCAACGTAGGTCGCATCGGCCATGTCCGGATCGGTCATGATCGTGGCGGGGTTCGAGTTGACGAGGATGACCCGGTAGCCCTCTTCCTTGAGAGCCTTGATCGCCTGGGTGCCCGAATAGTCGAATTCGCAGGCCTGGCCGATGATGATGGGTCCCGCGCCGATGACGAGGATCGAGGAGATGTCTGTGCGTTTGGGCATGGTTCAATCCTGCCTTGAGATTATGCGGGTCAAAGGGGAGACGAAGCGGTCGGGGCCGGGGTTCCCGGCGCGTCGGCTTCGATGATGCGGGCCTGAGGGAGCGAGCGGCGCACCTCGCGAAGGGTGCAGGCCTGCTCGGCCGCGCTCAGGTCGGGAGAGAGGGTAACCACCGGAGCGCCCTTCCCGCCCGAGAACATCGTCTCGGGCACACCGCAGATTTCCGCGATGGCCTTCCCGTCCGTCGTCACCACCTGGGCCTTGGGCGGCGGTTCGCCGCAGGCCGCCAGCGCGAGGGCGGGAAGGAGAAGGGAAAGGCGCCAGGAGATCATCCCAGCATCCCGACGAACTTCTCGAACAGGTAGAAGCTGTCCTGCGGGCCCGGCGAGGCTTCGGGGTGGTACTGCACGCCGAAGGCCTTCTTGCCCTTGATCGCGATGCCGCAGTTGGAGCCGTCGAAGAGCGAGACGTGGGTTTCCTCGATGCTGTCGGGCAGCGTCGCGTTGTCGACCGCGAAGCCGTGGTTCATCGAGGTGATCTCGACCACGCCGTCCTCGTGGCGCTTCACCGGGTGGTTGGCACCGCGGTGCCCCTGGAACATCTTGGCGGTCTTGGCGCCTGCCGCGATGGCCAGCATCTGGTGGCCAAGGCAGATGCCGAAGATCGGCACGTCGCGGTCCAGCAGGCCCTTGATGACGGGGACGGCGTAGGTGCCGGTTGCGGCCGGATCGCCCGGGCCGTTGGAGAGGAAGACGCCGTCAGGCTTGAGTTCAAGCACCTTTTCAAGGCTCGTCTCGGCGGGAACCACGGTGACGCGCGCGCCAGCCTTCACCAGGTTGCGGAAGATGTTGTCCTTGGCGCCATAGTCGAGCGCGACAACGTGAGGGCGATCATCGCCCTCAGCGGCCGCGTAGCCTGCGCCCAGAGTCCAGGTCGAGTCTTCCCAGCTCTCGTCCGCGGTGCGGGTGACGACCTTGGCCAGGTCCATGCCCTCGAGGCCCGGCCAGGCCTTGGCCTGCGCAATCAGGGCGGGAACATCGAAGTTGCCTTCGGGATCGTGCGCGATGACCGCGTTGGGGGCGCCCGTCTTGCGGATGCGGCGGGTCAGGGCGCGGGTATCGATGCCGGACAGGCCGATCTTGCCCTTGGCCGCGAGCCAGTCGCCGAACTCACCGCCCGAGCGGAAGTTCGAGGCGAGCGTCACGTCCTCGCGCACGACGCAGCCGACCGCGCCGTCGACCTTGGATTCCAGATCCTCGTCGTTCACGCCGACATTGCCGATGTGGGGGAAGGTGAAGGTGACGATCTGACCCGAGTAGGACGGGTCCGTCATCACTTCCTGATAGCCGGTCATGGCCGTGTTGAAGCAGACTTCGCCTTCTGCCACACCCACAGCGCCAAAGCCGCGGCCCCACAGAACCTCGCCTGTGCTGAGTACAAGAGCGCCCGTGGCTCCTTCCGGTTTAGGCGCAGGCGAAGATGCGGCGTCGGCCATAATGGGTCGCTCCGTTGAGGGTGTTTCTGACATGTGTGCTAAGGCGCTCCCGCTAGAGAGGGTTGTACATCACGTCAAGGCGGCTAGATGCAATTTTCGCGCTGCCTTGCTACTTATGCAATCCCAGCACGTCCCACATCCATACACCGACAGGAAAACAATGCTTCGTGATTCGATCAAGGCCGCCCAGATCGCAGCCATGAAGGCCGGCGACAAACCGCGCCTTGCAACCGTCCGGCTGATTCTCGCCAAGCTCAAGGACCGCGACATCGAGCTGCGCACCAGCGAAGCGCCCGCCGATGACGACGCCATGGTGATCGAGGTCCTGCAGAAGATGGTCAAGCAGCGCCGCGAATCGATCAAGCTGTTCGAGGAAGGTGGCCGCCCCGAACGCGCCGCCGAGGAACAGGCCGAGGTCGAAGTGATCGAGACCTTCCTCCCCGCCCAGATGAGCGAAGAGGAAACCAAGGCCAAGATCGAGGCGATCAAGGCCGAAGTCGGCGCGGCCGGCATGAAGGACATGGGCAAGGTCATGGGCCTGCTCAAGGAGCGCCACGCAAGCGAGCTCGACATGGGCAAGGCCAGTGGCTGGGTGAAGGCCGCGCTCTCCTGATCACTCACCCCAACTCGCTCTAAGGCAGGCTTTTCCCGTGCTTACGCCCCAATGGCTCGACCAGCTCCGTTCCCGCACCACGCTCTCGGCGCTGGTGGGCCGTTCGGTGCGCCTCCAGAAGGCGGGGCGTGAGCACAAGGCCTGCTGCCCCTTCCACGACGAGAAGTCGCCCAGCTTCTACGTCAACGACGAGAAGGGGTTCTACCACTGCTTTGGCTGCGGCGCGCATGGCGATGCGATCCGCTGGATGACCGACCACCAGGGCCTCGCCTTCATGGACGCGGTCAAGGAGCTTGCGGGCGAGGCCGGGATGGACATCCCCGAGCCCGACCCGCGCGCCGCCAAGGCCGCGCAGAAGCGCGACACGCTCCACGACGTGACGACGGCCGCGCAGGAGTGGTTCCGCCACAACCTGACCACGCCCGAGGGCGCCGAGGCACGCGCCTATCTCCAGACGCGCGGGTTCGATCCGCGCATCATCGCGCGCTTCGGCTTCGGCTTTGCGCCCGACGAGAGGCAGGCCCTCAAGCAGGCCCTCGTGCGCTTCCCCGAACCGATGCTGATCGAGGCGGGCCTGCGCATCGAGGTCGAGGACCGCGATCCCTACGACCGTTTCCGTGGCCGCCTGATGCTTCCCATCGAGGACGCGCGCGGCCGGGTCATCGCCTTTGGTGGACGTATTCTCTCAAAAGAGAAGACCAAGGCCCCGAAATACCTCAATTCTCCCGACACACCACTGTTCGACAAGGGGCGCACGCTCTACAACCTGCACCGCGCCGCGCCCGCCGCGCGCCAGTCGGGCCGGATCGTGGTGGTCGAGGGCTACATGGACGTGATCGCGCTGGCGGCGGCCGGTATCGACGAGGCTGTTGCCCCGCTCGGCACCGCGCTTACCGAGCACCAGATCGAGATGCTCTGGCGCCATGTCGAGGCGCCGATCCTGTGCTTCGATGGCGATGCGGCCGGACAGCGCGCGGCGCTGCGCGCGATTACCCGCGCCCTCCCCCTGCTGCGCCCGGCGCACACCTTGCGCATCGTGCGCCTGCCCGAAGGGCTCGACCCCGACGATCTTATCAAGGCGCGTGGACCTGCGGCGATGGAAGAGGTCCTTGGCGAGGCGCGAAGCCTGCTCGACGTCTTGTGGGAGGTGGAGAAGGACGCGCAGCCCCTCACCACGCCCGAGGACAAGGCCGGGCTCAAGGCGCGCCTCGTCCAGCATGTCGAGACCATCCAGCACCCCGACATCGCCAGCCTCTACAAGCGCGAATTGCTCGACCGATACGGCGAGTTCGCCTTCCCGCGCCGCGAGAATCGCTGGCAGGGCGGACAGGGCAGCGGCGAATCGCGCCGGTCCTTCACGCCGCGAGGCCCCGGCCAGGGACGCTGGAACGGGCGTCCGGCAACGCCCCCCTCGCTCCCCGAATCAATCGAGAAGCTGAAGAAGGCGCTTTCGGGCGGATCGCGCGACGGGCTCGCGGCCGCGGTCATCGCCGGACTGATGCGTTGGCCCGAACTCGTACCCCGGCACGCCGAGGCCCTGGCGCGCACGCCGGGCCTCGATTCGCGCTTCGATGCCTTGCTCGAATGTTGCGATGCCATGGCACCGCTTGAAAAAGACGCGCTATCCACCATATTGTCGGAAAATGGACTGGAAGTTCCCAGAACCGCTGAATATTCGGGGTTTCGCTTCGGCTTTCTGGCCCCGGGCGCGAATGCAGAGCATGCGGCAGCGGAACTCGCTCAGGCCATCGATCTCTTGGTGGAACGTCCAGTCCTGGAGGCGGCACTGGCACAGGCGACAGCCCGGTTCGAAAGCGAGGTTTCGGACGAAACTTTTGCCGAGCAGCAACGTCTCCTCAAGAGAAAGCTGGAATTTGATAAACGCCTCAGGCAAATGGCGACAAGACATGCGTCTTCGTCCTGATTGTATAATTATACGCTCACAGGGTGTCGGGCAGCACGGGATAACGGCGGAAGAATGAGCAAGAACGAGACCAACGGCGGCGAAAACGACGGTACCGACGCGCCGCTGATCGACCTCAACGAGGCTTCGGTCAAAAAGCTGATCGCGCGCGCCAAGCGCAAGGGCTACATCACGATCGACGAACTCAACGAGGCCCTGCCCCAGGACCAGATGAATTCGGACCAGATCGAGGATATCTACGCCGCGATCAACGAAATGGGCGTCAACATTGTCGAGAACGACGAGGACGCCCAGAACGAGGACGAGGAAGAGGTCGAGGAAGTCGATTCCTCCGACGACACCTCGCCCAAGCCGGCCGTCGAGACCAAGAAGAAGGAAACGGTCGAGCGCACCGACGACCCCGTGCGCATGTACCTGCGCGAAATGGGCGCGGTCGAACTGCTCAGCCGCGAGGGCGAAATCGCCATCGCCAAGCGCATCGAAGCTGGCCGCGACATGATGATCCTGGGCCTGTGCGAGAGCCCGATCACCTTCCACGCCATCATCCAGTGGTCCGAAGCCCTCAACAACGAGGAAATGCAGCTGCGCGAGATCCTCGATCTCGACGCCATGCTCTCCAAGGAGCCTGCGCCCGAAAGCCTCAACGAAGACGGTGAGAGCGACGACGACGGCGAGATCTCCGAAGCCACCGCCGGGCCGTCCTACAAGGACGACGACGACGAGGAATCTTCGGAAGAAGGCGAAGAAGGCGAGGACGGCGAAGGCGGCCGCAAGGAAGAGGAAGAGGAAGAGGACAACACCCTCAGCCTCGCCCAGATGGAAGCGGCTCTCAAGCCCGAGGCGCTCGAGAAGTTCGCCACCATCACCGAGCTGTTCCAGGCCTTCGAGAAGCTCCAGTCCGAACGCCTCGAAGCGCTCGCGCTGGGCATCGATTTCCCGGCTGCCAAGGAAGACCGTTACAACGAGCTGCGCGAGGAACTCACCGCGCAGGTCGAATCGGTCCAGTTCCACGCGACCAAGATCGAATACCTCGTCGACAACCTCTACACCTTCAACCGTCGCCTCACGACGCTGGGCGGCCAGATGCTGCGCCTTGCCGAGCGTCACAAGGTGAAGCGCGTCGACTTCCTCAACAGCTACGTCGGCCGCGAGCTCGACGACACCTGGCTGCCGGAAGTGGGCAAGAAGGACAAGAAGTGGGCGGCTTTCGCGACCGAGGAAGCCGACGCCGTCGAGCGTATCCGCCAGGAAGTCTCGGACATCGCGGCGGCCACCGGCATGGCGCTTCCCGAGTTCCGCCGCATCGTCAACATGGTCCAGAAGGGTGAGCGCGAGGCGCGCATCGCCAAGAAGGAAATGGTCGAGGCGAACCTGCGCCTGGTGATCTCGATCGCCAAGAAGTACACGAACCGTGGCCTTCAGTTCCTGGACCTTATCCAGGAAGGCAACATCGGCCTGATGAAGGCCGTCGACAAGTTCGAGTACCGCCGCGGCTACAAGTTCTCGACGTATGCGACGTGGTGGATCCGTCAGGCCATCACCCGCTCGATCGCGGACCAGGCACGTACGATCCGTATTCCGGTCCACATGATCGAGACGATCAACAAGCTCGTGCGTACAAGCCGCCAGTTCCTCCACGAGCAGGGCCGCGAGCCTACGCCTGAGGAAATGGCCGAGCGTCTCTCGATGCCGCTCGAGAAGGTGCGCAAGGTGATGAAGATCGCCAAGGAGCCGATCTCCCTCGAAACGCCGATCGGCGACGAGGAAGATTCGCACCTGGGTGACTTCATCGAGGACAAGAACGCGATCATCCCGGTCGATGCCGCGATCCAGGCCAACCTCAAGGAAACGGTCACCCGCGTCCTTGCCAGCCTCACCCCGCGCGAAGAGCGCGTGCTGCGCATGCGCTTTGGCATTGGCATGAACACCGACCACACGCTGGAAGAAGTCGGCCAGCAGTTCTCGGTGACCCGCGAACGTATCCGTCAGATCGAGGCGAAGGCCCTGCGCAAGCTCAAGCACCCGAGCCGCAGCCGCAAGATGCGCTCGTTCCTCGATCAGTAAGGGAACACGTTTCTCGTCGATCACGAAGCGCCCGCGGACCTGCTCCGCGGGCGCTTTCGTTTGCGATTGGAAAGCCTCCCCTTTTGTGCTTGGTATTGCTCAAGGGGGACAACGATCTATGCACGGCGCCGTACGACTTGCGATCGGCCTGGGTCTGCTCACCTGCGGCTTGACGCCAAGCGCCCAAGGGCAGAGCACCACACAGCGAGCCACCACAGCAACGCCTGGCGATAGCCAGGAACTGGCCCGGCGGGTGACAGCGGCCGCCTATCCTCTGGAGGTCCGCAACCGGGAGATGGACCGTATCGTGGACACGGTTCTCGATGCCATTCGCGCAAGCTACGCCTTTGCAGACGAAGCTCCGCCATTTGCCCGCGACATGATCGAGGAGCATCTGGCCCGATTTTCCGTAGAGATGCGCAGGTTCGCCTACGACAAGATCGCGCTTCGCATGACCCAGGGGCTCGAACGGGCCTTTGCCCGGAAATTTAATCGCCTTTCGCTGATCGTCCTGGACGCGCAGTCCGCCACACCCGACGGCCGCGAAGACCTGCAGGACATCGCGCGGGAGATCTACACGACCGATCCCGACTTTCTCGAAACCGAAAACGCCATCGTGCGGACGTTCATCGCGGCCGAGCGCCATAAGTCACGGCAGTTGCGCCAGAACATTCGTGACATTCAGGCCGGCCGCATTTTCAGCCCCTGATCAACCGACGCGGTGGACCGAGAGGTAGACCGTGGATCCCGTCTTGCCGCCTGCGGCCACGAACAGCGAACGATTGACCCAGGCGTAATCCGGATGGCCGGTGTCGAGCCGGATCGCGGTGCGCATGTAGTATTCCGAAAACTCGAGTGTTTCGCCCGCCGCGATGCGTTCGACCGCCTCGGGCGGCATATGGCGCAGGCCCTGGCTGATGACCTCGATCACCGCGCCGTCATCCGTTTCAATGGCGTAGCGGGCATCGAGATAGGCGACGTCATCGGTGCGCACGGTCTGCCAGTCGGCCCCTATGGCGAGCAGCTTGCCGTTGATCGCCGTGCCCGACACGCGCCCTCCAACGATGGGAATGATGCGGCGGGTGCCCTGGGCGTTTTCGCCCATCTCGTGCGGGGGCGAAAGCTCGACCTCGAATTCGCATATATGCTCCAGCGTGGGGGTCACGGCAGTTTCTCCTCGATCTTGTGGGCACCCTCGACGCGCGCACCGGGTTCGATAGTGGCGGGCGATGCGTTCAGTTCCTGCATCGCGAAGCCCGCCGCGCGCTGGTAGGCGCGCATGAATTCCTCGCGCTCGGTCTTGGGGATCACGTCCTCGATATCCTCGAAAATGCCGCCGCAGCGCTCCTCGACCATGCCCAGCAGACCAAAGGGCCCGGCCCCGCGGTTGCGCAGCGCCAACTCGCCGACCGGCGCGCAGTAGCGGGCATCGAACGCGGCCAATGCCTCGGTGCCCACACCCATCTCGAGGAACAGCGCGCCGATCCGGCGCGCATCCATGATCGCCTGCGAAGCCCCGTTCGAGCCTGTCGGGTACATCGGATGCGCGGCATCGCCCATCAACGCGACCGGCCCGTCAACCCAGGTCGGGATCGGATCGCGGTCGATCATCGGGTTCTCGTAAGCCACGTCCGCCCCCGCGATCAGGGCAGGCAGGTCGATCCAGTCGTAGACGAAATCGGTGAAGTGATGGGCAAAGCTTTCGACATCGACCGGGCGAAACCAGCCCAGGCTCTGCCAGTCATGATCCTCATCGAAGGTCTGCTCGGCGATCCAGTTCACGTCGCACAGGCCCTCGGCGTCGGGCTGCGAGATCGGGTAGATGACGACGCGGTGGCGCGCCGTGCCCAGTCCCACGAACGACGACCCGGTGCGAATGGCCTTGGCGCGCGTGGTGCCGCGCCACATGACCGTGCCGCCCCAGTGGATCGGCGCCTGGTCCGGGTGCATCTGGGCACGCACGCTCGAATGAATGCCGTCCGCGCCGAACAGGAGCGTACCGTGCTCCTCGACCTCTGTGCCATCGGCAAGGCGGCACAGCGCGGTGACCGAGCCATCTCCCTCCTTGCGGTATCCCGTGACGCGCTGGCCCAGGCGCACCTTGTCGGCCCCCAGCCTGTCAATCGCGGTTTCATGCAGCAGCATGTGGAAGCGCCCGCGATGGACCGCGTACTGATCCCAGTGATAGCCTGCCAGGCGTCCGCGCGGTTCACTGTAGATTTCGCGTCCGTTGAGGCCGACCAGCGCCCATTCCTTCGCCGGGATGCCGATGGTGTCCATCATTGCCTGGTCAATGCCCAGATCCGCCAGTTCGCGCACCGCATTGGGCTGCAGGTTGATCCCCACGCCCAGCGGCCGGGGCTCGCGCACGCTCTCCAGCACCAGGCAATCGACGCCGATCTGGTCGAGGGTCAGGGCGAGGCAAAGGCCTCCGATACCGCCTCCGGCGATGAGAACGCGTGGTTGCACCCTGACTTTCCTTCTTTCGCTGCGCATTATCGGCCCCTTACGGCAAGTTTCTTGCGCGACCGGGTGGAGCGCGCGTACACTGCGCCACACCGCGACGCAACCGGATGAGAGGCGCAGACTTGGCCACTCTCTCCGGCACGCAGCCATTCTTGCCCTACAATCAAAGATAAGCGCTCAGGGACTCGCAAAACGACACCGCGATGACTAAGGGGGCGCTATCAACTCCTCTCTCTGTCAAAAGATCCATTCGCCATGCGTATTGCCATTGCTTCCGATCATGCCGCCGTGGACCTCAAGGCCACGCTGCGCGACTATCTCATCGAACTGGGCCACGAAGTGGCTGACCTCGGCCCCGAAACGGCCGACCGTGTCGACTACCCCGACTACGGCTACCTGCTCGGCTCGGTCGTCGCCGACGGCACCGCCGACTATGGCGTGGCGCTGTGCGGTTCGGGTATCGGCATTTCGATGGCGGTCAACCGCAACCCGGCCTGCCGCTGCGCGCTCGTGTCCGAGCCGCTTTCGGCCGCCCTTGCGCGTGAGCACAACAACGCGAACTGCATCGCGATGGGCGCACGCCTGACCGGGATCGACATGGCCAAGGCCTGCCTCGACGCTTTCCTTTCGACCGAGTTCGGTGGCGGACGCCACGCCGGACGCGTCGAGAAGCTCTCCAACCCTCCCGCCTGAACCCAAGGGGCCCTTCGAACCATGACCGTTGATACCGCAATCCGTTCCCCCGGCTTCTTCACCGACAGCGTGGCTGACAGCGATCCCGCGATCGCCGCCGCCATCGGCAAGGAACTGAAGCGCGAACGCAAGCAGATCGAACTGATCGCGTCGGAAAACATCGTCTCCAAGGCCGTTCTCGAGGCGCAGGGTTCGGTGCTCACCAACAAGTACGCCGAAGGCTACCCGGGCAAGCGCTACTACCAGGGCTGCGAACCCTCGGACGTGGTCGAGAGCCTCGCCATCGAGCGCGCAAAGGAGCTGTTCGGCTGCGAATTCGCCAACGTCCAGCCCCACTCGGGCGCGCAGGCCAACGGGGCAGTCCTTCTCGCCACGGTCAAGCCCGGCGACACGATCCTGGGCATGAGCCTGGATGCCGGTGGCCACCTCACCCACGGCGCCCGCGCGGCGCTGTCGGGCAAGTGGTTCAACGCGGTCCAGTACGGCGTGACCAAGGACACCCACCTCATCGACTACGACGAGGTCCAGAAGCTGGCAAGCGAGCACCAGCCCAAGCTCATCATCGCGGGCGGCTCGGCCTACCCGCGCGTGATCGATTTCAAGCGCATGCGCGAGATCGCCGACAGCGTGGGAGCCATCTTCCAGGTCGACATGGCGCACTTCGCCGGCCTGGTTGCCGCGGGCCTGCACCCCTCGCCCTTCCCCTACGCGCACATCGCCACCACCACCACGCACAAGACCCTGCGCGGTCCGCGCGGCGGCATGATCCTCACCAACGACGAGAAGCTCGCCAAGAAGATCAACTCGGCGGTCTTCCCGGGTCTCCAGGGCGGTCCGCTCATGCACGTCATCGCGGCCAAGGCCGTGGCCTTCGGGGAAGCCCTGCGCCCCGAGTTCAAGGACTACGCGGCCAAGGTAATCGAGAACGCGAAGGTCCTCGCCGACACGCTCAAGGAGCGCGGCGCGGCGATCGTCTCGGGCGGCACCGACACCCACGTGGCCCTTGTCGACCTCACGCCGCTCGGCGTGACGGGCAAGGACGCGGACGAGGCGCTCGAGCGTGCGGGCATCACCTGCAACAAGAACGGCATCCCCTTCGACCCGCTGCCGCCGATGAAGACCAGCGGCATCCGCGTCGGCACGCCGGCGGGCACGACCCGCGGTTTCGGCCCGGAAGAATTCCGTGAAATCGGCAACATGGTCGCCGATGTCCTCGACGGCCTCGCCAAGTGCGGCGAGGAAGGTGACGCGCAGGTGGAACAGAACGTGCGCGCGCGCGTAGAAGCCTTGTGTGACCGCTTCCCGATCTACGAGGACTAAGACCATGACCGACCCCCAGCGCCCCAACGACACTGGCGACTTCGTGACCGATGCTCGCCTTGAACTTTCCGGAATGCTGCGTGATGGCCTCGACCATCCCTCGACCCGGCCAGTTCTCGTCTGGGGGGCGCTGGGTGCGGTGGCAGGCGCAGCCCTGCCCTTCGTCTCGGTGGGCCTCGGGCTTGCCGCAGGCGCCGGATACAAGTTCTACAAGCGCGTGCGGCCCGACTGAGGCCGCGCCCGCTCCCTTTTTGAAACGATAGGCCCGAATGCGCTGCCCTTTCTGCGCCCATGACGATTCCCAGGTAAAGGACAGCCGTCCGGCCGAGGACAACGCCGCGATCCGCCGCCGCCGCCAGTGCTCCAGCTGCGGCGCGCGCTTCACCACGTTCGAACGGGTGCAGCTGCGCGAGATCACGGTGCTCAAGTCCGGCGAGGAAGGCGAGGAGAGGCGCGAGCCCTTCGACCGCCTCAAGATCGAGAAATCGGTCTCGCTCGCCTGCCGCAAGCGCAGGATCGACCGCGAGCGGATCGACCAGCTCGTCTCGGGCGTCCAGCGCCAGATCGAGACCACCGGCGATGCCGAAATCCACTCGCGCGAGATCGGCGAGATGGTGATGGACGGCCTGCGCCAGCTCGACTCGGTCGCCTACATCCGCTTCGCTTCGGTCTACCGCGCCTTCAACGAAGCCCGCGACTTCGAGGAATTTGCAGGCACCGTGCGCGACGTGGCGACAGGCGACACCCAGAATGACTGATACCCCCACCCCTTCCGCGCCGACGTTCGGCACCGTTCCCGAAGACCGCAAGCCCATCGTCGTGCTCGTGCGGCCGCAGCTGGGCGAGAACATCGGCAAGGCCGCGCGCGCCATGCTGAACTTCGGGCTCACCGAAATGCGCCTCGTTTCGCCGCGCGACGGCTGGCCCAACCCTTCGGCAGGTCCTGCCGCAGCGGGCGCCAACGTGATCCTCGAAGAGGCTGAGGTCTACGAGACGCTCGCCGATGCGGTGGCGGACTGCACCAATGTCTATGCCACCACCGTGCGCAAGCGCGGCGTGACCAAGCGCGTGGTGACGCCCGAAGAAGCGGCCAGCGAAATCTACGCCGAACCGGGCCGCTCGGCCTTCGTCTTCGGCCCCGAACGCTCCGGGCTGGAAACCGAGGACGTGGCGCTCGCCCGCTCGATCCTGACCGTGCCCATCAACCCGGAATTTGCCTCGCTCAACCTCGCGCAGGCCGTGATCCTGTGCGCCTATGAGTGGTCAAAGGGCGCAGGCCTGTCCCAGCCTACGCAGGAAGAGGTGCTTCCTCCGGCCCCGCAGGACGAACTGGAAGGGCTTATCGGCCATTTCGAGAAGCTTCTCGAACCCAAGAACTACTTCTGGCCCGAGACCCGCGCCGAGGCGAACCGCCTGACCTTGCGCAACCTCCTCACCAAGCCCGCGTGGAACCACCTGGAAGTGCGCACCATGCGCGGTGTCCTCTCCACGCTGGAAAAGGCCCGCCGCCCGCGCGGCGAAGGCTGACAGCTCTTTCGGGCGTTGCGCCTTATCCCGCAACGCCCGCTCACCCATTTTCAACCCGCTTCGCGCAAAATCCCGTTTTGCTTTTGCGCAGCTGGGTGTATGGGCACATCCAGCATCAAGAGTTGGGGCGACGCCCAACGCCAACCTGCCGTTCCGGGCAAGGTGGTACTCCGCAAGGAGGATGTGGCCGTCCCGGCAAGCAAACGGACACGCCACATTTCGCGTCGCTCCTGCCCAGGAGTACGACGTCAAATGCCGATCAAGATCCCCGACGACCTGCCCGCGCGCCAGACCCTCGAAGCCGAAGGCGTGACGGTCATGGGCGAGGCCGACGCGGTGCGTCAGGACATTCGCCCGCTGCAGATCGGGCTGCTCAACCTCATGCCCGACAAGGTGCGCACCGAGACCCAGCTCGCGCGCCTCCTGGGCGCCACGCCGCTGCAGATCGAACTGACGCTGGTGCGCATGACCGACCATGTCTCGCGCAACACCGCGCAGGACCACATGGAAGCGTTCTACCGCCCCTGGGAGGACGTGCGCGAGGAACGCTTCGACGGCTTCATCATCACCGGCGCTCCGGTCGAGCGCATGCCCTATGAAGAGGTGAACTACTGGGAGGAACTGCGCCAGATCCTCGCCTGGACCCAGACCAACGTCCACCGCACGCTGACCATCTGCTGGGCAGCTCAAGCCGCGCTCTACCATTTCCATGGCATCCCCAAGCGCGTGCTCGACGCCAAGGCCTACGGCCTCTACCCGCACGAAGTCCACGCCCCCGCCTCGCCCTTCCTGCGCGGCTTTGCCGATGTCTTCAATGTGCCCGTCTCGCGTTGGACCGAGGTCTGCCCCGACGCGCTGGACGCCGCCGAGCGCCTCGAAGTGCTGGCCTCCAACCCGGTCACGGTCCGTGCCTTGTCGATGACCCCGCCCACCGCATGCTCCACATGTTCAACCATCTGGAATACGACACCGAGACGCTCGCCAACGAGTTTTTCCGCGACGGCGGCGCGCAGCTGCCGCACCGCTACTTCCCGGAGGACAACCCGAGCCGCCGCCCGCTCAATTCATGGCGGGCTCACGGCCACCTGCTGATCGGCAACTGGATCAACGCGATCTACCAGACCACCCCCTTCGATCTGGCCACGATGGGCATGGCCGGTTCGCTCGAGGCGCTGTAGGGCGCGCAGGACAAGGCTCCGCGTGCCTCAGCGGGCGTTTGCGCTTGACTTTGCGCCCCCATCCCGTATGGGCCAGCGCTTCACGGGACGCCTTCCCTTTCGAGAGTTGGCGCCTCCTTCGGCCCCGCACCCCGGTGAAGCGGCGGCCGCATCCGGCATATCATGGCCGGATGGTGCGCTCCGGGAAACAAAGGATCGCCTTGCCACGGTGGCACAGGCGGCAGCAGAACGGAAAGAAACGTTATGTCGAAGCGTAAGAGCGCTAAGTACAAACTCGATCGCCGCATGGGCGAGAACATCTGGGGCCGTCCCAAGAGCTCGGTCAACCGCCGCAGCTACGGCCCGGGCCAGCACGGTCAGCGCCGCAAGGGCAAGCTGTCGGACTACGGTCTGCAGCTGCGCGCCAAGCAGAAGCTCAAGGGCTACTACGGCGACGTGACCGAGAAGCAGTTCAAGCGCACCTACCAGGAAGCGTCCTCGATGAAGGGCGACACCGGCATGAACCTGATCGGTCTCCTGGAGCAGCGCCTGGACATGGTCGTCTACCGCGCCAAGTTCGCGCCGACCATCTTCGCGGCTCGCCAGATCGTCTCGCACGGCCACATCCGCGTCAACGGTGTGAAGTGCAACATCGCTTCGCGTCGCATCCGCGTGGGTGACGTGATCTCGCTGGGTGAGAAGGCCAAGGAAATGGCTCTCGTCATCGAAGCTCAGGCTCTGCCCGAGCGCGAGATTCCCGACTATGTCGCTGCCGAAGGGACAAGGTGACCTTCGTCCGCGTGCCCACGCTCGACGAAGTTCCCTACCCGGTGAAGATGGAACCGAACCTCGTCGTCGAGTTCTACTCGCGCTAAGAGTTCGGCTCCTTCGGGAACGAAATTCTTTCGGAAAGGGCGGTCCCTCGGGGCCGCCCTTTTTTCGTGGCAACTCACGGAAAAGCTGGGTCATTTCACCGCGAAAAAGCGGAACCTTCACACGCCTCGTGTATTGCGCAGGGGCAATGACCCGCTTTCGCTACATCACCCCGCACCGCACCGGCAAATGGTACCCCGACCTCGAGACCGCGCAGCGCCATGCCTGCGATATCGGCGCGGGGTTCCGGGACGAACGCACCGGCCGCTTTGTCGCCTATATCGACACCTATCTGGAGGAAGACGAAGCCGAACTCGCGCTCGGCTCCGTTTCCTGAGGGAAACCTCCACTCAGTCGAGCTTCAGCTGCGTGTGCAGGAAGGCATCGCTGTCGGCCAGGAGCTGCGTGCGCGCCTCGCTGCTGTAGAGAAAGTGATCGAGCCCGTCGAACTCGACATAGCGCACCGACTTGCCGGCCTGCTCCAGCTTCTTCGCCATGACCTGGCTTTCGCGCACGCCCACGTTCTGGTCGAGCGTGCCATGAAACAGCAGCACCGGCGCCTTGATCTTCTCCGCGTTCTGCGCGGGCGAGCCTTCGCGCAGATGCGGGCCACTCCCAAGCTCTTCGCGCACCAGCGCGGCGTTGGTGAAGCCCTCGGCCTCGGAGCGCAGGATTTCAAAGTCGGTGACGGGGGCAACGGCCACCACCGCCTTGAACAGGTCCGGATCGAGCACACCACTCTGGAGCGCCGCGTACCCGCCGTAGGACCAGCCAAAGATCGCCAGCTTGTCCGGTGCGGCAATGCGCTGCGCCACCAGCCAGCGCCCGGCGTCATTGACATCGCCGATGGCCGTCTTCCACGACTTGAACCCATTTTCCTTGTACCATTCCGAACCGTAACCGGCGGATCCGCGGTAGTTGGGCTGGAGAACCGCGAAACCGCGTGCGGCAAAGAACTGGACCATCCAGTCGAAACCCCATTCGTCGCGTGCGCTCGGCCCGCCGTGCGGCATGACGATGGCGGGCAGATCGCGGCCCGTGCTGCCCGGCGGCAGGGTCAGGTAGCCCGGGATCTGGACGCCGTCCCCGGCCGGGAACATCACCGGCTTCATCGGCGCCAGCGCCAGGTCGACGAGCTTCGGGCGCACCGGCAGGACTTCCTCAAGACGCCGCTCGGCCTTGTTGAAGAGATAGAGCATGCCCGGCTCGGTATCGCCGGTCACGCGCAACAGGAGGTTCTTCTCCTCCCGGTCGGCATCGACGACCCGAACAGCGACCTCTCCGGGCAGCGCGCCAGCCAATGCCTTGGAGAGCGCCCCCATCTCGGGATCGAAATAGACCTGCTCGCGCCGCTCGCGCGCATAGGAGAGACCTACCACGCGGTTGTCGCGCCCGATGCGGATAAGGCCGTCGATATCGACGTCGTCCGCCGCAAAGAGCTTTTCGCGCGTCAGCGAGCCATCGAGCGCGACCGCGTAGAGGCCGCGATGCCCGTTCTCCCACGCCCATCCGAAAGCACGGTTGCTCTTGCCATCAACGGCCAGCGGCTCGAAGCTCAGGACGCCTGCCTCCTGCGGACCACCCCAACTCGAGAGCCATTGCCATTCCCAGTCGCCCGGCGTGCGGTAGAAGAAATCCTCACTCGGCTTGAGGAGCCCGGTCGCCCCGGTCTGCTGGCGACTCTTGACGCGAATTGTTCCATGACCGTCGGTGATGTACCCGGTCGCGAACTCATCGGGCTTCTCGACCCGGTGGCGGCGTCCCTTGATCGTGTCGACCATCTCGACACCCAGCCCCTCTTCCTCGTTCGCGAGGCGCGTGCCGATGGTGTTTTCCGGCACGAACACCTTGGTCATCAGGACGCGCCCGGGCTCTCCCTCCACGTCCCAGTCGATCACGCTTCCCCCGTTCTGGAAGAACGTGCGCGCGCGCAAGGACTGCGTGTTCGACAGAAGCGTCGCATTCTTGCCGTCATCGTCCAGCCCGAAGATGCGGGTGAAACTGACGAGCTGCCCGGCATAGTCCACGATATAGTGCACCTGGCAGACCAGGCGCGCGTTGGTGGACCATTTGCAGAAGCGCAGCTCCCCCTCCTCGCTCGGGACACTGGTGATGGCAGTCGGGAAACCGCCCTCGGCAAGGTTTGCGACTTCGAGCACGCGGCCACCCTTGCGCGGCGAGATGAAGGCGATCTTCGTTCCGTCCGGTGACAGGCTGATCTGGGTAATATCCTCCAGCGCCCCGAACCGTGCGGCCAGCTGTTCGGCACTCTCCCCGGACTGCGCCTGTGCCTGCAGCGGCACGGCCGCCGCCATCGCTGAGCCCAGAAACAGCCCGGACACGAGCGCACGCAAACCTCTCAAGACCACCCCGAAACCCCTCATTTCCCTATAATGCAAATGGAATATGCGAGTGTCCAACGAGGCGGTCAAGTTGCCGAAATTTAATGCAAAGTAATTTAGGCGAAGAGTTGCCTGGAAAGCGCACTATTCGCCCGGCGGCATGCCCACCTGTTCGCAGACCCAGCCCCACAAGGCGTCGACTTCCAGCGCCGCCTTGCCATCGGGTTCAATCTCACGTGCAACTTCGCCGCTTCCCGCGCTGCGGTGAAAGGCCGCGCGTTCGCCAAAGTGATGGGGACTGACCGAAAGCCCCAGGTTACGCGCCGCCTCGGCCGCTTCCTCAAGCATCCGGGTCGCGCGCGCGGGAACGGCGTTGAAGACGACGTGGGCCGGCTTGGAGGCATAGGCCATGAGCCCCGCCGTGGCCTCCAGCGCATGCAGATCGACGCCCGCGCCCTGGTGGGGACAAGCACGATGTCGGCCACGCGCACGGCCTCGCGCGAAGCGGTATCGCCATGGGGCGGCGTGTCGATCACGATGACATTGGAGCCAGCACGCTTGGCCCGCTCAACCGTGCTGAACAGGCGCACCGGGGGGCAGGTGATGACTTCCGGCAGGAACTCGCCGCGCCAGTCTCCCCAGGCCGCGGCGGTCGCCTGGGGGTCGGTATCGATCACCTGGACCTGATTGCCCGCGTAGACCGCACTGGCCGCAATGTGGAGGGCGAGCGTGGTCTTGCCCGACCCGCCCTTCTGGCTGACAATGGCTATCGTGGTCATCCGGGCTGTCTCTCCTCACCCCGCTGGAGAACGTGTCCGCCCTGCGAATCGCAAGCCGGGACCCTGCGAATGTCCGGGCCCTGCCCCGCCTTGTCCAGCAAAAGACCTTCAGCCGCTCAGGGCGCACTCGGTCTCCTGCATTGCGCCCTCGGAAGAAGCCACGGTGGCCGCCATCCGGGCATCGCGTCCGTAGATGTCGGGATAGAGCTCCACCCCGCCCCCGTCCTGCGCGCGGCCAGCCGTGAAATAGGTAATGTAGACCGGCAGCGCCTTGCCCAGCGCCAGACGGGTCTCGCGCCGCGAAGCAAGGACTGCGTCGATCTGGGGCTGCGTGGCTGCCCCCTCCAGCAAGGTTGCCGCAAAGCCGAGCGCGTCCCCGGTGCGGATACAGCCGTGGCTGAAGGCGCGCACCTCGCGCTCGAACAGCGCCTTGCCCGGTGTGTCGTGCATGTAGACACTATAGGGATTGGGCATGTCGAGCTTCATCTGGCCCAGTGCGTTGTTCGGCCCCGGCTTCTGGCGCCAACGTCCGCCCGTGCGCACGTAGCCCCTGCGGGCCGGAAACCGACCGTTGTTCTCACGCACGATGCTCTGCGGGATGTTCCACCAGGGATTGAGGATGACCCCGCGCACTTCGGCCCGGAAGGTGGGCGACGGGGTCGAGACCTTACCCACGATGACAGGCCAGAGACCGACCTGCGCCCCCTCGCGCCACAGGCGTGCCGTGAAGGCCGCCGTATTGACGAGAATGTAGTCGGGCTCCATGCGGTGGGGCAGCCAGCGCCAACGCTCCATGTTCCGCGCGAGCGTGGCGCGCCGTTGGGGATCGGTTTCCTGCACGAAAGCCTTTTGCAAAGCCCCGTAGTCCGAATGGTCCGGCCACAGCGCATCCAGGAACGAGGTCAGCCCTCCCCCGGCCCGTGCCCGGGCCAGCCATGCGGCGATGTCGATCTCAGCGTCGGGATCGGCGATGTGCCAGCCGCTGCGCATGCGGGCAGATGTCTCGCCCAGCAGAGCGGTCCGGGCCAGGTCGAGGGCAAGCTCCTGCGCCGCGCTGGCAATGACTTCGGCATCACCGCCCTCTCGCGCATCCTCCAGCACCGAGGTGTCGAGCGGGCGCAGACCATGGTCAGGCAGAGCCCCCGCCGCTGCCTCGAGAGCGGCCAGTTCCCTCTGCGACCAGGGCGTCGTTTGCGCGTCCACCCTCGTCCCCACGAGCGCAAATGCAAGAGCGGTCACACAAAGCAATGAATTGACGCGTCTTTTCATATACAAAAGATTCGTTGTCTCAGTTTATGACTTAATATATACATATAACAGACAAACAATAAACGGGTCGGACACACAAGCATGAACTTCAACAGGCGCCACTTCCTTGGCGCGCTCGCCACGGGTGCGGCCAGCCTGGCCTCGTCCATCTCTTTTGCAGCCACTCCCAGCCGCCAGATGCCACGCGGACTTGCAGAGGCCAAGGCCGCGCTCGATGCGCATGGTGCGCGGGTGCGCCACCGCGACATCGTGGGTCTTGTGGATTTCAGCGCCCCCTCCGGCGACCCGCGCTTCAGCCTTGTCGATATCGGCAACGGCCGCGTGATCGCGGATTTCCACGTCGCGCATGGGCGGGGCTCGGACCCGGGCAATACCGGAATGCTCCAGCGCTTCTCGAACCGCCCGGGATCGAATGCCTCGTGCCAGGGCAGCTTCCTGACCGGGGAAACCTATTATGGCACGCATGGCCGCTCGCGCCGGATCCACGGGCTCGATCCCGAAAATTCGATGGCCTATCCGCGTGCCATCGTAATCCATGGCGCCTCCTACGTCTCAGCGGACATGGCGCGCCACACCGGGCGCGTGGGGCGCAGCCTCGGGTGCTTCACGGTGTCCCAGCGCGACATCGGCCCCGTGCTGAGCCAGCTGCCCCCGGGCCGCCTGCTCTTCGCCTACCGCTAAGCCCCCATCCGGCAGGCATTGACGCCGTCCAAAGCCGGTATTAGCCAACGCTTTCGCAAGGACGACCTTCACCCCGCACAACCGGGGCACGACCAGACCGGGACGGCCCGGCAGCACACAGGAGGCTGCCGCATGGCATGGGTTTTCGTCGTACTCGCCGGTCTGCTCGAGACCGTCTGGATCTATTTTCTCAAGAACACCGAAGACGGGATCACCGCTCTGGGCGCCCTGGCCATGGCTGCCTCGCTGCTTGGCAGCTTCTGGCTGCTGGCTCTTGCCATGCGCACGATCCCGCTTGCCGCGGCCTATGCCGCCTGGACCGGGATCGGGACGCTCGGCGCGTTCCTGCTGGGCCTTCTGGTCTTCGGTGAGCGGCTGAGCCCGGCGGCGATCGCCGGGCTCATGCTCATCGTCTCGGGCACCGTGCTGCTGCGCGTGGCAACAGGCAGCGGCGCCTGAGGCGCTATTTGCGGTTGGCGAAGTAGTCGCGCCGAAAATCGGCCGCGAAGGCATCGAAGCGCTGCTGCGCAATCGCATCGCGCATGCCCTGCATGAGCTGCTGGTAGAACCAGATGTTATGCTCGGTCAGGAGCATCGCGCCGAGCATCTCGCCCGAACGGATGAGGTGGTGCAGGTAGGCGCGGGTATAGGTCTGGCAGACCGGACAACCGCAGCGTTCGTCGACAGGTCCGGTGTCCTCGGCATGCCGCGCGTTGCGCATGTTGAGGGGGCCATTCCAGGTGAACGCCTGCCCGTTACGTCCCGAGCGGGTGGGCAGCACGCAGTCGAACATGTCGACCCCGCGCTCGACCGCACCGACCAGATCGTCCGGCTTGCCCACGCCCATGAGGTAGCGCGGGCGATCCTCGGGCAACTGCTGGGGCGCGAACTCGAGCGTTGCGAACATCGCTTCCTGCCCCTCGCCAACGGCCAGACCGCCAATGGCGTAGCCATCAAACCCGATGTCGACGAGGGCATCGGCGCTGGCCTTGCGCAAGCCTTCGTCCAGCGCGCCCTGCTGGATGCCGAAGAGCGCCGAGCGCTCGGCATGTTCCTCGCCGCTGTCGAAGCCCTCGCGGCTGCGCCGGGCCCAGCGCATCGACATCTCCATCGAGCGCGCGATGACATCGCGCGACTGGTCGATCTTGGGGCATTCGTCGAAGGCCATGACAATGTCCGAGCCAAGCAGGCGCTGGATTTCCATCGAGCGCTCGGGGCTGAGCATGTGGCGCGAACCGTCGAGGTGGCTGGCGAAGGTCACGCCCTCCTCGGTGATCTTGCGCAGGTCCGAGAGGCTCATCACCTGGTAGCCGCCACTGTCGGTCAGGATCGGGCGATCCCAGTTCATGAACTTGTGCAAGCCTCCCAGGCGCGCCATGCGCTCGGCCCCCGGGCGCAGCATGAGGTGGTAGGTGTTGCCCAGGATGATGTCGGCCCCGGCGGCGCGCACGTCCTGTGGTTTCATCGCCTTGACCGTGGCAGCGGTGCCTACGGGCATGAAGGCGGGCGTGCGGATCTCGCCCCGGCGCATCTGGATGACGCCGGTACGGGCCCGACCGTCGCGGGCGTGGATCGAAAACTGGAAACGCGGTTTCATGCCCCGCCCGTTAGAGCATTTTCCCGAGAGATGGAATTATCTGATGCTTCGCAAAAACACGGCGAAGGCTCGCCCTGTTCAGAAGCCGTAGACCACCGAGAAGCTCGAGATCGTGTCGGTCTTGAGGGTTCCGGCGGCCGGTGCGGTTTCATGCTCGAAGTTATAGGACAGCTTGAGCTTGAGGTTCTTGGTCATCGCGGTTTCGAGCGCGGTGAGCGAGGTGAAGGTGTTGTTCTCCGTGCTCACATAGCCACTGGCGACCTGCGAGAGCTTGACCGTGTTGTTGAGCTTCCAGGCAAAATCCACCGACATAAGCGCAGAATACTGCGTCTCGCTGGGCTCATCGACATAGTCGATCATGCGCATGGCCGGGCCCGCCTCGACCGAAAGCGTCATGCGATCGGTTCGGATAAGGCGCCGACCAAGACCGCCCGAGAGCGAGTAGCGGTTCTCGAAACCCGAAATCGGATCGCGTTCGTACTGCGCACGACCGTAGATGAAATATCCCTCATGCAGCGTAAAACGCGGTTGGTAGGCCAGAAGATACTTGTTGGTCGTGACCGTGCTGTCGGTCTCCTGGTAGTTGGCCGTCGCTGTGATGGTATGTTGCCACTTGATCCCCTGACGGTCCGCCTTGAAGCCGCCGGTTACGCCAAAGTTGCTGGTGTTGCCCGTGTTGCGAAAGCCACCCAGATCGATCTGACCTTTCCAGAGCTGAAGGATCCCGGCCTGCCGGATCCGGCGCTGCTTCGCTTCGAACTTGGCGCGCTCCTCGGCCGCGCGGCGGTCGCGATAGCTCTTGTGCATGCCCCGGATCTCGTCCTTGAACCAGGGCTGCACCTTGATCGCGAACTTGACGACCGCGTCGACCTCGGCGTCCTCTTCGCCCTTCATCGATTCCTCGAGCATGGCGCGCACGTTGCGCGGCAGGGTCGGGCGGTCGGCATCGACGAAGGGGATCGGCTCCACGAAGGTCGGAAGCGACACGAAGACAGGCCGGGGGGGAATGGGATCGGGCATCGCAATGACGTCCCAGTCCACGGCACGGCCCTCCGGCGGCTCGTCTTGCGCGAAGGCCGGAACGGAGAGCACGACAAGGGGAAGGACGAGGCTTGACCGGAAGCGAAAAGGCATGGGCGATGGTTACGTAATCACGAACGCAAACGCCAGCCCGTTGCAAAGATTCGTGCAATAATTGCAATGCAAAGAGCCAGGAAGCCGAGCGCCATGACAAGCGAGACCACGACCGGGAAATCCGCCTGGCCATAGAAGCACCAGCGCAGCCCGTTGACGAGGTAGACCATCGGATTGACCAGGGCCACCGAACGCCAGGGCTCGGGCAGGAGGTCGATCGAGTAGAACGTGCCCCCCAGGAACGTCAGCGGCATCACGAACAGCGAAGGCACCATGCCCACCTGCTCGAAGCTCCTGGCCCAGATCCCGAGGATGAACCCGAAGAGCGAGAACGAGGCCGAGACAAGCAGGACAAAGCCCAGGACCAGCACCGGATGGACGATCGTGTAGTCGACGAAGAAGCGCGCGGTCCCCAGAATGATCGCGGCAAGAACCAGCGATTTCGTGGCCGCCGCGCCGACGAAACCGACAAGGGTCTCGGCAAAGCCCACGGGGGCCGAGAGCAGTTCGTAGATCGCGCCGGTGAAACGCGGCATGTAGATACCAAACGCGCCATTCGCCGTGCTCTCGCTCAGGAGTGTGAGCATGAGCAGGCCGGGGACGATGAAAGCGCCGTAGTCGACACCCTCAAGGCCGGACTCCATGCGGCCACCGATAGCTGCTCCGAAGACAACGAAGTAGAGCATCGTCGAGAGCAACGGCGCGATGATGGACTGGAGCGCGGTGCGTAGGGCCCGTGCGAGTTCATGCTTGTAGATGGTCCACGCGCTGCGGGCGTTGAACAGGCTCATGCACCCTCTCCCGTGTCGGACTGGTTTTCGAGGAGGTTCACGAAGATCTCCTCCAGATTGGATTCGCGGATGTCGATGGCGGTATAGTCGACCCCGTGGGCAATCAGCGCCTTGGTGAGCGCGGCTACCTCGGATTTGCCCTGCCCGGTGCCATCCCCGCCACGGTAGACAAGCGCCCGGCCATCTTCGGCAAGGCTCAGCGAATGGCCGGAAAGCCCTTCGGGGATGGCGCTGATGGGTGCCGCCAGCGTGAAGACTGCTTCGGTGCGGCCGAGCCGGGCCATCATCGCGCGGGTTTCCTCAACCATGCGGATGCGGCCTTTCTGGATGATCCCCACGCGGTCGGCCATTTCCTCTGCCTCCTCGATATAGTGGGTGGTGAGGATGATCGTGGTGCCCTGCTCGCGCAGCGCGGAAATGTGGGTCCACATGTCGCGGCGCAGTTCCACGTCCACGCCCGCCGTGGGCTCATCGAGGAACAGCAGTTCGGGATCGTGGGCGAGCGCCTTGGCGATAAGGACGCGCCGCTTCATGCCGCCGGAAAGCGCGCTCAGCGATTCCGCGCGCTTGTCCCAGAGGCTGAGCGCGCGCAGGATTTCCTCGACCCGCGCCGCATCGGGCGCAAGGCCGAACAGGCCGCGCGAATAGTTCACGGTGTGGAGCACCGTCTCGAACATGTCGGTGGCCAGTTCCTGGGGGACGAGCCCGATGCGGCGGCGCAGGGTGCGCCAGTGGCGCCCCATGTCCTCGCCAAAGGCCCGGATCGTGCCCGAGCTAGGCTGCACAAGGCCACAGACCGCACCGATCAGCGTGGTCTTGCCTGCCCCGTTGGGGCCTAGGAGTGCGAAGATCTCGCCCTTGCGAATGGTCAGGTCGACACCGTTCAGCGCGGTGAAGCCCCCGTCATAGGTCTTGGTCAGACCCTCGATTTCGAGAATGTCCTGCATGGCCGGGAACATGGGAGGAAGTCGCTATGCTTCCAAGCCCCCATGCGGGAATTGCCGGACAAAAAAGAAATCAGGCCTTCGGCCCCGGGATCAGCAGGCTGGAATCACCATAGCTGTAGAAGCGGTAGCCGTGCTCGATGGCGTGGGCATAGACCGCCTGCATCTTCTCCAGCCCCATCAGGGCAGAGACCAGCATGAAGAGCGTCGACTTGGGCAGGTGGAAGTTGGTCATCAGCCCGTCGATGGCCTTGAAGCGGTAGCCCGGCGTGATGAATATCGCGGTGTCGCCCTCGAAGGGACGAACCACGCCGTCCTCGCCCGTTGCGCTCTCCAGAAGCCGCAGGCTGGTCGTGCCGACTGCGATGATGCGCCCGCCTGCCGCGCGTGCGGCGTTGAGGCGATCGGCCGTCTCGGCATCGATCCGGCCCCATTCGGAATGCATCTGGTGTTCGGCGGTGTCGTCCGCCTTGACCGGAAGAAAGGTGCCTGCCCCGACATGGAGCGTCAGCGTCTCGCGCCCGATGCCCGCAGCATCGAGCTTCGCGACCAGTTCAGGCGTGAAGTGGAGCGCGGCCGTGGGCGCGGCCACTGCGCCCTTCTCGCGCGCGAACATGGTCTGGTAGTCGCTCTTGTCCGCCTCGTCGGTGTCGCGCTTGCCCGCGATGTAGGGTGGCAGCGGCATGCGCCCGGCGCGTTCGAGCAGGATTTCGACCGGCTCTTCGCCCTGGAAGGCAAGTGTCCAGCTGCCATCGTCCCAGCGCTCTTCGGCAATGGCCTCTACCTCGGCGGGAAATTCGATGTGGTCGCCCGCCTTCAGCCGCTTGCCGTTGCGCACGAAGGCCTGCCAGCGGCGCAGGTCGAGCCGCTTATGGAGCGTCGCGCCGATGCGCGCCTCGCCGCGGCGGCCTTCCAGCTGGGCGGGAATGACGCGGGTGTCGTTGAAGACCAGAATATCGCCCGGGGCGAGGACCTCGGGAAGCTCGCGCACGATGCGGTCGGCCAGCGGCGCATCGCCATCGGCCACGAGAAAACGCGCCGCATCGCGCGGCTTGGCCGGGCGCAGCGCGATGTTCTCCGTCGGGAGATCGAAATCGAAAAGGTCTACTCGCATGACCGGCAGCCGCTAGACGCGAAACGCGCCTGCGGCAAGATGCAAGCGGCCCGGCGTCCTCTTACTGCGAGGACGAGTTGTTGAGATCGTCGAGCGTGACGGGCGTATCGTCGGTCACCGCCGGAGCGGGCGCCGCGGGCTTGGGCTTGTGCTCGGAAAAGAGCGAGGCCTGGACGATCTTCGTGGGATCTTCGGGCGGTTCGCCGCGGTGGATCGCATCGACATAGTTCATGCCGCCGATGACGCGGCCGAACACGGTGTACTTGTGATCGAGCGCGAAGCGCGGATAGAACACGATGAAGAACTGGCTGTTCGCGCTGTTGGGATCGTTGGTGCGCGCCATCGCAACCGAGCCGCGCACGTGCGGCATCGCATTGAATTCCGCTTCCAGGTCGGGAAGGTCCGAGCCCCCCTGCCCGGTGCCCGTCGGATCGCCCGTCTGCGCCATGAAGCCGTCGATCACGCGGTGGAAGATCAGACCGTCGTAGAAGCCTTCGCTGGCCAGCTTGCTCACGCGCTCGACGTGGTGGGGCGCCCATTCCGGCACGAGACGGATGAGCACGCGGCCACCGTTGCTGAGATCGAGGACCAGCACGTTCTGCGGATCGTGGCTCGGGTCCATGTCGATCTTGGTGGGCAGCTGCGCCGGAGCCTCTGTGGCTGCGACGTCCTTGTCCTTGGCGAACGCGGCCGGGCTGGCAAGTACAGTGGCACCCAGCATCAGCGCGGCAACGGTATGGCGAAAATTCATGGATTACTCACAAGCTCGAAAACCGATCCTTGGCTGGGGCGATAGAGCCCTCTCGCTGTCGGTACAATGAATGATTTAGCGGGAAGCCCCCGCGCTCAGTAGTCGCCGAGGCGTCCGCGCGCGTCGATCCGGGCGATCACGTCCTCGCGCACGGCCGGGCTGACGAACTTGGTGATGTCGCCTCCGAACAGCGCGATTTCCTTGACCAGCTTGGAGGCGATCGGCTGCAGGCTGACGTCGGCCATCAGGAACACGGTCTCGATATCGGGATCGAGCTGCTGGTTCATGCCGGCCATCTGGTACTCGTACTCGAAGTCCGCGACGGCGCGCAGGCCCCTGAGGATGATCGTTGCGTTCTGCCGCTTCGCAAACTTCATCAGGAGCGCGTTGAAGGCCACCACCGTGACGTTCTCGACGCCCAGCGCCTTCACCTCGCGCTCGACCATCGCCATGCGCTCTTCGGGGGTAAACATCGGATTCTTGGACGGATTGGTCGTCACGCCGATGATCAGGCGGTCCACCAGCTTCGCGCCGCGCCGGATGATGTCGGCATGGCCCAGCGTGATCGGATCGAACGTGCCGGGATAGACGCCCACGCGCTCCGCAGTCCGGGTCTCAGTCATTTCGGCTTCCTCCATGCGGCTCGCGGGCCGCGGCTTCCTGCCCTGATGCGCGCTGCCTTGCGCGAAAAAATCAGTGATCGCGCTCGACGATATAGCGCGCAACGCTGCGCAGAAGATCGGCTTCCTCGCCATGCCCCGACAAGTGCCCGACAGCCTGCTCCACCAGCATGCGCGCCTGATCGCGCGCGCGCTCGGCGCCCATCAGCGAGACGAAGGTGGCCTTGCCGGCATCGGCATCCTTGCCCACGGCCTTGCCCGCCACTTCGGCGTCGCCCTCATGATCGATCAGGTCGTCGGCGATCTGGAAGGCCAGCCCGATATCGCGGGCATAGCTGCGCAGGTGCGTGCGCCCCTCAGGCGGAACATGGCCCAGGATCGCGCCCATCTCCACCGCCGCGCCCAGCAGGGCCCCGGTCTTGAGCTGCTGGAGGCGCGTGATCGTGTGCAGGTCGAATTCGGACGTTTCAGCCACCAGATCCATCATCTGGCCGCCTGCCATGCCTTCGGCACCGCTGGAGGTCGCCAGCACGCGCACCAGTTCGATGCGCGTGAAGGGATCCGCGCTCGTCGCCGGATCGGACAGCACCTCGAACGCAAAGTCGTGCAGGGAATCGCCCGCCAGGACCGCCGCCGATTCGTCGAAAGCCAGGTGCAGGGTCGGCTTGCCGTGGCGCAGGGCATCATCGTCCATGCACGGCAGGTCATCGTGGATCAGTGAATAGACGTGGATCGATTCGAGCGCGATGGCCGCGCGGATCGCCGCCTCGCGCTGAACACCGTACATGCCCGCAACCGCGGTCAGAAGCAGCGGACGCAGCCGCTTGCCCCCACCAATCGCGGCATAGCGCATCGCCTCGTACAGACGCGCACGCGCATCGTCGGGTACCGGCAGCAGCGCATCGAACGCGCCGTCCACTTCACCCGCAATCGCGACCAGCGCCTCTTTCAGCCGCGAATCGCCCGAAGCCCCCTCACCCACGTCTCAGCGCTCCGGCGTGTCGAAAGGCTGGGTGGAGACGGGCGTACCGTCGGGTCCGGTCACGATCTTTTCGATCCGGGCCTGGGCGGCATCGAGCCGCTTCTGGCAGTGCTGGCGCAGCTTCTCACCCTTTTCATAGAGCGAGATCGAATCCTCCAGCGGCACTTCACCGCTTTCCAGCTGGCGCACAATGGTTTCCAGTTCGCGCAGCGCGTCTTCGAAGCTGAGCGTGTCGAGTTCGGGTGTCTGGGCATCCATGCGCCAAGCAATGGCGCTGCCCGGCACGAGGGTCAAGGTCACACAGCGCTCTTCCGACAGGCAATTCGTGCATCAAAGGCCGGTTCGGCGATATTGGAGACTAGCAAGCGCGCACCGACATGGCTAAGGGCCGTGCGCATGAGCGAAATCACCCCTGACGTCGTCGAGGCGCATGGCCTCAGCCCCGAGGAATACGAGCGCGTCGTGAACGCGATGGGCCGCGTGCCCAATCTCCTTGAACTCGGCATCTTCTCGGTCATGTGGTCCGAGCACTGCTCGTACAAGTCGAGCCGCTTCCACTTGAAGCAGCTCCCGACCGAGGCCCCCTGGGTCATCTGCGGCCCGGGCGAGAACGCGGGCGTGATCGACATCGGCGATGGCCAGGCCGCCATCTTCAAGATGGAAAGCCACAACCACCCCAGCTACATCGAACCCTACCAGGGCGCGGCGACGGGCGTCGGCGGCATCCTGCGCGACGTCTTCACGATGGGCGCGCGCCCCGTCGCGAACATGAACGCGCTGCGCTTCGGCCGCCCCGAACACCCCAAGATGAAGCACCTCGTGCAGGGCGTGGTCTCGGGCATCGGCGGCTACGGCAACTGCGTGGGCGTGCCCACCGTTGGCGGCGAAACCAACTTCCACAAGGCCTACGACGGCAACATCCTCGTCAACGCGATGACCGTGGGCGTCGCGGACACCGACAAGATCTTCTACTGCGCGGCGACCGGCCTTGGTAACCCCATCGTCTACGTCGGCTCGAAGACCGGCCGCGACGGCATCCACGGCGCGACCATGGCGTCCGCCGACTTCGACGAGAAGTCCGAAGAAAAGCGACCGACCGTGCAGGTTGGCGACCCCTTCACCGAGAAGCTGCTGATCGAGGCCTGCCTCGAACTCATGGCGACCGACGCCATCGTCGCGATCCAGGACATGGGCGCGGCGGGCCTCACCTCGTCCTCGGTCGAGATGGCCAGCAAGGGCGGCGCAGGCATCCGCCTCGACATGAACCAGGTTCCCTGCCGCGAAGAGGCGATGACGCCCTACGAGATGATGCTGAGCGAGAGCCAGGAGCGCATGCTCATGGTGCTCAAGCCCGGCAAGGAAGCCATGGCCGAAGCCATCTTCCGGAAGTGGGAACTCGACTTTGCGGTGATCGGCGAAGTCACCGACACCGGCCACATGGTCCTCGAATTCGACGGCGAGGTCGTCTGCGACATTCCGCTGGGGCCCCTGGCCGACGACGCGCCGGAATACCAGCGCCCCTATGTCTCGGCTGAGGACTACAAGATCTGGGCCGCGGTCCCCGCAATGGACGACGTGCCCGCGACCACCGATCTGGGCGCAGATCTCACCACACTCATCGGCTCGGCTGACCTCGCCTCGCGCGCGTGGATCTGGCAGCAGTACGACAGCCAGGTCGGCGCCGACACGATGCAGAAGTCGGGCGGTGACGCTGCGGTGGTGCGCGTGCACGGCACGAAGAAGGCGCTCGCCATCAGCACCGACTGTTCGCCCCGCTACTGCTACGCCGACCCCTACGAGGGCGGCAAGCAGGCCGTGGCCGAGACCTACCGCAACATCTCGGCCGTCGGCGGCCTGCCGCTGGCGATCACCAACTGCCTCAACTTCGCGAACCCCCAGCGCCCTGAAATCATGGCGCAGATCGTGGGCTGCCTGAACGGCATGGGCGATGCCTGCCGCGCGCTCGACTACCCGATCGTGTCGGGCAACGTCTCGCTCTACAACGAATCGAAGGCCACCGGCGGCGGCTCGGCGATCCTGCCCACCCCCGCGATCGGCGGCGTCGGCATCCTGGCCGACCACGACGCGATGGCCACCATCGCCTTCAAGAACGAGGGCGATGCGATCTGGCTGATCGGCGGCAAGGGCACGCACCTTGGCCAGTCGCTCTGGCTCAAGACCATCGCGGGCAAGGAAGCGGGCGATGCACCCGTCGTCGATCTCAAGGCCGAGGCTGCGAACGGCGGCACGGTCCGCAGCCTGATCGGCGCGGGAACGGTCAACGCCGTCCACGACATCTCCGACGGCGGTCTTCTTGTTGCGCTCGCCGAAATGGCGCTGGCAAGCGGCCTTGGCTGCACGCTCGACGCGGAACTGAGCACGGCCGAAGCCTTTGGCGAGGACCAGTCGCGCTATGTCGTGACAGCTCCTGCAGGGACCGAGATCCCGGGTGCCGAGAAGATCGGCAGCGTTGGCGGCTCCTCGGTTGCCGGTGTCGAAGTCACCGAACTGCGCCGCGTCAACGAGGCCTTCTTCAAGGATTGGATGGAAGCCTGATCGGCTTTCCTTGAGGAAACACAATTCCCGGCCGCCCCCCACCGCAAGGTTCGGGGGCGGTTTCGTTTGGGCATTGTCGAAATGTCAGAGCGTGGCCGGTTCCAGGCTTTGGGCGAAGGCGGCCAGCAGGTCGGGATCGAAATTGCCGCGTGCGCGGCGCATTTCGTCCAGCGCCAGCGCGCTCGACCAAGCCTGCTTGTAACTTCGCCTTGAAATCAGCGCGTCGTAGACATCGCAGATCGTCGCGACCCGAACCGGCTCGGCGATGTCCTTCGCGATCAGCCCGCTCGGATAGCCGCTGCCATCAAGCCGTTCATGATGATGACGGCAGACCGCGATCACCAACGGGCTCACCAGCCCCCAGCGCTCCAGCAGCACGCAGCCGTTCTCGGCGTGCCCACGCATGACCATTGCCTCTTCGGAATCAAGTCGCCCTGGTTTGTTGAGGATCTCCGACGGGATGGTCAGCTTGCCGATATCGTGCAGGAGGCCCGCAAGCCCCATCTCCAGGACGTATTCACGCGGGCAGTCCGCATGATGGGCAAAATTCATCATGAGGCACGCGACGGCGAGCGCGTGCGAGCGAACTCCCTCGCGCCCGAAATGATCGTGCACCGAGCCCAGGATGCCTTCGCGGCTTTCGCGCAGCCAGCGCTCCATCAGTGCGACGAGATGGCGGGCCTCGTTCAAACCACATGGCTGGGCGTTCAGAATTTCCTGCGCAATCGCGCCGACGCGTTGGCGCAGCTCAACGCGAATTTCCAGTTCGGTTTCCGGCCGCCAGGGCATGACCTCAAGCCAGTCCTGGCGGCATCTGGGTCCGCTTTCCGCAATCCAACCACCGCCAAACGCCATAAGTCCTGCTAGTTCCGCACCTTGATCATCAAGGCACGGTCCAACCACCATACCCGCGTTTACAAAGCCTTAATGGGCAAGCCTTGCCGCAAGGCCTTTGCAGATCCTGAGAACCAGTTGCAGCCGCGATAGCCGCCGACGCGAAGTCAGCCGTGCACCCAGTCCTGCTCGTCAATGCCCAGCAGGCGCAGAACATCGGTGAGGTCGCCCCGGTCGATCCAGCCATTGGCGGCAAGGCGCGCCTTGGGCTTGGCGTGGTAGGCGATGCCGTAGGTCGAGGCCTCGAGCATCGGAATGTCGTTGGCACCATCGCCCGTTGCAAGACTGGGTACGAAGTCGCCGCCTTCACCGGCCACCGCCGCGATTTCGGCCAGCAAAGTGGCCTTCTTGACCGAACTGTCGACCACGGGCCCGGCCAGTTCGCCGGTCAGCTTGCCATCGGCGACCGCAAGGCGGTTGCCCACGACGTGCTCGAAACCCAGCATCGCGGCGATGGGATCGGCGAAGTGGTGGAAGCCGCCGGTGACGAGCACGGTGCGACAGCCGAACTTCTTGAGCGTTTCGACCAGCGTCTTGGCGCCGGGCATCGGGCGGATACGCTCGGCAAGGCAATCGTCGACCGCGGTCTGGCGAAGGCCCGCAAGAAGACCCACGCGCTCGCGCAGTGCCGATTCGAAATCAAGCTCGCCCTGCATCGCACGCTCGGTGATGTCGGCAATCCGCTCCTTGAGCCCGGCAAAATCGGCCAGCTCGTCGATGCACTCCTGCCCGATCATCGTCGAATCCATGTCCGAGATGAAGACTTTGGGCAGGATCGGCTCATGGTCGGTGACAAGGCCATCGCTCGCGCCGAAGTGCGCATCCAGCGCACCGCGCAGGACATCCGCGCCGTCGTCGGGCGAGGCGATCTGGAGCGTCTTGTCACAGAAGTCGAGCATCGCCGCCGAGGCCAGGCGCACCCCGCCCTTCTCCATCTCGGCGCGTACGGTGTCGATTTTTGCCGAGAGATTTTCTGCGTCTGCTATCAGCCGGGCAATGAGCACTGCCAAATTCCTTGATGCGAAATATGATTCCAAGGCCGGGGACCGGCCGCCGCTGGCGCTCATTGCAGGGCCGACGGCCAGCGGCAAGAGCGATTGTGCGGTAGCCCTGGCCCAGGAACTGGAGAAGCGCGGCCGCAGCGGCGTGGTTCTCAACGCCGATGCCTCGCAAGTCTACGCCGACATACCGATCCTGAGCGCCTGCCCGACTGAGGAAGAGCGTGGCGGGATCGCGCACCGCCTGTTCGGCACCTGGGACGCGGCCACGCCCTGCTCCGCCGCCGATTGGGCCAAGGCCGCCCGCACGGAAATTGCCGGGGCCCATGAGCGCGGCGCCGTCCCGATCCTTGTCGGCGGTACCGGCCTCTATATCCGCACCCTGCTGGATGGGATCGCCCCGATCCCGGCCATCGACCCCGCTGTGCGCGCGGAAGTGCGCGCCCTTCCCGTTGCCGAGGCGCACGCTGCACTGTCCCGCGAAGACCCGGCGCGCGCCGCACAACTCGCCCCGGCAGACACCACCCGCGTGGCGCGCGCACTGGAGGTCGTGCGCTCCACCGGCCACCCCCTCGCCCATTGGCAGGAACGCAAGGAAGGCGGGATTGCCGACCAGGTCACGCTCTTCCCGGCCATCCTCATGCCCGAACGCCAGTGGCTCTACGAACGCTGCGACCTGCGCTTCACGCGCATGGTCGAGGCCGGCGCCCTCGCCGAAGTCGAGGCGCTAATGGCGCGCCAGCTTGATCCCGACCTCCCCGCGATGCGCGCGATCGGCGTGCCCGAACTGGCGGCCCATCTGCGCGGCGACATCACATGCGAGGAGGCCATCACACGCGGCGCACAGGCAACGCGGCGCTACGCCAAGCGCCAGTTCACCTGGCTGCGCCACCAGCCCCCGGAAGACTGGTCCCGGATTGAATCTGAAAATTACACCCTAAAGTCCATTTGCGATATTTTATTTCGACGTTTTGGGTTGACGTGATATTTCGCAATGCCTAAAGGCTGCCTCGTCAAGCCCTCGGAAGTTGGGCTCGGAGGAGAGGATGACCCGGCGCGGCGATTGCCGTGCCGGGTCCGCTTCTTTGGAGGGAAATCCTCCTGACTTATCCATCTCGCGGCGCCCGGTTTTTCGGGGCCCCGAGGCAAAAAGGAACGTGTTGTGAGTGACGAGCGCAGCGGCGCGAACATCCTGGTCGAAAGCCTGGTCCGGCAGGGCGTCGAATTCGTATTCGGCTATCCCGGCGGGGCGGTTCTCCCGATCTACGATGCCCTATTCGGCGATGAACGCCTGCGTCATATCCTTGTGCGGCACGAAGCCGGCGCGGCCCACGCAGCCGAAGGCTATGCCCGTTCAACCGGCAAGCCCGGTGTCGTGCTGGTCACGTCTGGCCCGGGCGCGACGAACGCCATCACCGGCATTGCCGATGCGTACATGGATTCGATCCCGCTCGTTGTCATCTCGGGCCAGGTTGCGACCAACCTGATCGGTTCGGACGGCTTCCAGGAAGCCGACACGGTCGGCATCTCGCGCCACTGCACCAAGCACAACTACCTCGTGAAGGATCCGGCCGACCTCGCCGCGATCATCGACGAGGCGTTCCAGATCGCGACGACCGGCCGCCCCGGCCCGGTCCTCATCGACATCCCCAAGAACGTCCAGGTCGCCACCGCCACCTGGAGCGACGCGCCCGTCCAGCGCCGCGACCGTTACGCGCCCCGCCTGCGCGCGGACACCAATGAGATCGACGAAGCGATCGCCATGATCGCCTCGGCCCGCGCGCCCGTGCTCTACACCGGCGGCGGCGTCATCAACTCGGGCCCGCACGCCACCGCGCTGCTGCGCGAGCTGCAGGCCAAGACCGGCGCGCCCGTCACCTCGACCCTGATGGGTCTGGGCGCTTTCCCGGCGGACCACGCGGACTGGCTCGGCATGCTGGGCATGCACGGCACCTACGAGGCCAACCTGGCGATGAACCAGGCCGACCTCATCGTCTGTGTCGGTGCGCGCTTCGATGACCGCGTGACCGGGCGTCTCGACGCCTTCGCGCCGAACTCGAAGAAGATCCACATCGACATCGACCGTGCCTCGATCAACAAGATCGTGCCTGTCGACCTGCCGCTCGTCGGCGACTGCGGCGAGATCCTGGGCCAGCTTCTCGAAGCCTGGGGAACCCGCGCGCCGCAGGACCTGTCGGGCTGGAAGGCCCGGATCGACACCTGGCGCGAACGCAACAGCCTGGCCTATCCCGGCAATACCGCCGCGATCATGCCCCAGCACGCGGTCGAACGCCTATTCGAGCTGACCAAGGCGAAGGACCCGATCATCGCCACCGAAGTCGGCCAGCACCAGATGTGGGCGGCGCAGTACTTCCACTTCTTCGGCCCGAACAAGTGGCTGACCTCGGGTGGCCTGGGCACGATGGGCTATGGCCTGCCCGCCGCCATCGGCGCGCAGCTCGGCAACCCCGACAGCCTCGTCATCGACATCGCGGGCGACGCCTCGATCCAGATGAACATCCAGGAGATGGGCACCGCCAGCCAGTACCGCCTGCCGGTCAAGGTGTTCATCCTCAACAACGAATGGATGGGCATGGTCCGCCAGTGGCAGGAGCTCACCTATGAGAGCCGCTACTCGAACTCGTACTCGAGCAGCCTGCCCGACTTCGTGACGCTCGCCGAAGCCTATGGCTGGAAGGGTATCCGCATCGAGAACGAGAGCCAGCTCGACGCGGGCATCGAGGAAATGATCGCCTACCAGGGTCCGGTCATCGTCGATTGCCACGTGGCCAAGGAATCGAACTGCTTCCCGATGATCCCCTCGGGCGCGGCCCATACCGAGATGATCCTCTACGGCGATGCCGTGGCCGGTACCCTCGACGATGCCGCCAAGGCGCTCGTCTGAGCGCGCTTGCGAACCCAGGAATACGGACAATGATGCACATCAAGCAAGAGGTCGAGGAACGGCACGTCCTGACCGTCATGGTCGACAACGAAGCCGGTATCCTTGCCAAGATCGCCGGGCTGTTCACCGCGCGCGGCTACAACATCGATAGCCTTACCGTGGCCGACATCACCGAGAACCACTCGGTGAGCCGGATCACCATCGTCACCCACGGCCCGCCGAGCCAGATCGACCAGATCCACGCGCAGCTCGAACGCCTCGTGCCCGTGCACAAGGTGGTCGACCTTACCGAAGCGGGCCCGCACGTGCAGCGCGAACTCGCGCTCATCAAGGTGGCGGGCGTGGGCGAGAAGCGCGTCGAGGCGCTGCGCGTCGCGGACGTGTTCCGCGCCAAGGCGGTGGACACGACCACCTCCAGCTTCATCTTCGAGCTCACCGGTAGCCCGGAGAAGATCGACAGCTTCGTCGCGATCATGCGCGAACTGGGCCTTGTCGAGGTGGGCCGCACCGGCATCGTCGCGATGATGCGCGGCGCCGAGGAAGCCTGACCAATTAATCCCAACTTCGCGTCGCACCGCACTTGATTGCGGGCAGGCGGTCGATAAACCGCGACGCAGGATCGAAAGCGAGCTGGCCGTCCCATCCGCACAGGACGCGCCCGAGCACCAGAAGGAAAGCCAGATGAAAGTCTATTACGACGCCGATTGCGACATCAACCTGATCACCTCCAAGAAGGTCGCGATCCTGGGCTACGGCAGCCAGGGCCACGCCCACGCGCAGAACCTGCGTGACAGCGGCGTCAAGGACGTGGCGATCGCGCTGCGCCCGGGTTCGGCTTCGGCTGCGAAGGCCGAAGGCGCGGGCTTCAAGGTCATGGCGAACGCCGAAGCGGCCGCCTGGGCCGACGTGCTCATGATCCTCGCGCCCGACGAGCACCAGGCCGCCATCTACGCTGCCGACCTGCACGACAACCTGAAGCCCGGCGCTGCGCTCGCCTTCGCCCACGGCCTCAACGTCCACTTCGGCCTGATCGAGCCGCGCAAGGACATCGACGTCATCATGATCGCGCCCAAGGGCCCGGGTCACACCGTGCGCGGTGAATACCAGCGTGGCGGCGGCGTGCCCTGCCTCGTCGCGGTCGACCAGGACGTCTCGGGCAACGCCCACGACATCGCGCTGGCCTACGCATCGGGCGTCGGTGGCGGCCGTTCGGGCATCATCGAGACCAACTTCCGCGAAGAGTGCGAAACCGACCTCTTCGGTGAGCAGGCTGTCCTGTGCGGCGGCACCACCGCTCTCGTCCAGGCCGGTTTCGAAACCCTGGTCGAAGCCGGTTATGCCCCGGAAATGGCCTACTTCGAGTGCCTTCACGAGCTCAAGCTGATCGTCGACCTGATGTATGAGGGCGGCATCGCCAACATGCGCTACTCGATCTCGAACACCGCCGAATACGGCGACATCAAGACCGGTCCGCGTCTCATCACCGAAGAGACCAAGAAGGAAATGAAGCGCGTTCTGGAAGACATCCAGTCGGGCCGCTTCGTGAAGGACTTCGTCCTCGACAACCGCGCCGGCCAGCCCGAGCTGAAGGCTTCGCGCAAGACCGCGCAGCGCCACCCGATCGAGGAAACCGGCGCCAAGCTGCGCGCCATGATGCCCTGGATCGGCGCGAACGCCCTGGTCGACAAGACCAAGAACTGATCGCGCTGCGTCCCTCCGGACGCCGCATCGCGACACTTGCAGACCCGATCCTGTTCGCGCAGGGTCGGGTTTGTGCTTTTCCGGGTTCTGCACGCACGCAGCCAGCGCCCGTTCAGCAGCCCCTTGCGAAGGATCGCGAATGACACGCAACCACCGCCGCCTCGCCGCCCTCATGGCCGCTCTTGCCCTTCCCCTGATGGCCCTGCCCGCCTGCTCGGCCTCTTCGCAAGGAGGCCCCGACATGGCCGCGACCCCCACCGATCCGACACCGGCGGCATCCCGCGATGCCTCGCCCATCGGCCCCGAGCCTGAGGCGCTGTGCGGTGTCGAGCTGTTCGAACGCCACGTCGGGGAAGAGGCCTCCGAAGCGCTCCTCGCCTCGATCCGCGAAGCGCGCGGCAAGAAGCCCATGCGGGTTCTTCCGCCGGGCTCGGTCATGACCATGGATTTTCGTCAGGACCGCCTCAATATCCTGACCGATGAGGACAATATCATCACCACCATGCGCTGCGGCTGATCTGTCCCCACGCCCGGTTCTGCCGCCACGCGGACAGATGCGCGGCGCGCGGCGCGGCGTGCGGATTTGGCGCAATCAGACCCTTTACATTGCGCGCAGCAGTGCCCATAGGCTTGGGCATGACTCGTCGTCTTGGCCTTCTCCTGCGACTTACGCGCCCTTGGGCGTGAGCTTGCGTGCTGCCCTGACAGCGCGCACGGCGCTCAAGGGGACCTGAGAAAGACGCGCGCTGGACCCAAGGTCCGCGCCGCGCAAGGCCAGCAAGACACATTCCGAACGAGACACACCCATGACAATGCTGAAAGACCCCTCGGTCAAGTACCGCCCCTTCCCGCAGATCGACCTGCCCAGCCGCCAGTGGCCGTCGCAGACGATCACCAAGGCGCCGCGCTGGCTCTCCACGGACCTGCGCGACGGCAACCAGGCCCTCATCGATCCGATGGGCGCGGAGAAGAAGACCCGCTTCTTCGACCTGCTCGTCAAGGTCGGCCTGAAGGAGATCGAGGTCGGCTTCCCCAGCGCGGGTGCGACCGAGTTCAATTTCATCCGCGGTCTCGTCGATTCGGGCCGCATCCCCGAGGACGTGCTGGTCCAGGTCCTGACCCAGTCGCGCCAGGATCTGATCGAGAAGTCGTTCGAAAGCCTCGCGGGCGTCCATGAGGCGATCGTCCACGTCTACAACGCGGTCTCGCCGCTGTGGCGCAACGTGGTCTTCAACATGGACCGCAAGGACGTGCGCGGCATTGCCGTCAACGGCGCGAAGATCATCCGCGACCAGATCGCCAAGTACCCTGAGACCAAGTGGAACGTGGAGTACAGCCCCGAGACCTTCTCGACGGCCGAACTCGATTTCTCGATCGAGTGCTGCGAGGCGGTGATGGAGGTTCTCCAGCCCACCCCTGAGAACCCGACCATCCTCAATCTGCCGGCCACGGTCGAGGCGGCAACGCCCAACATCTACGCTGACCAGATCGAGTACTTCTGCAACAATCTGCCCAACCGGGAAAGCGCGGTCATCTCGCTGCACACCCACAACGACCGGGGCACCGGCGTGGCCGCGGCGGAACTGGGCCTGATGGCGGGCGCGGACCGTGTCGAGGGCTGCCTGTTCGGCAACGGCGAGCGCACCGGCAACTGCTGCCTGGTGACAGTTGCGATGAACATGTACACGCAAGGCGTCAGCCCCGAGCTGGACTTCTCGAACATCGACGAGGTGATCCAGACGGTCGAGTACTGCAACCAGCTCAAGGTCCCCGAACGTCACCCCTACGGCGGCGAACTGGTCTTCACCGCGTTCTCGGGCTCGCACCAGGACGCGATCAAGAAGGGCTTCGCGGCCAAGGAATCGCGCAACGACGAAATCTGGGCCGTGCCCTACCTGCCGATCGATCCCGCGGACCTCGGCCGCGACTACGAGGCGGTCATCCGCGTTAACTCGCAGTCGGGCAAGGGCGGCTTTGCCTGGGTCATCGAGCAGGACCAGGGCCTCAAGCTGCCCAAGCGGATGCAGGCGCACTTCTCCAAGCACGTGCAGAACCTGGCCGACGAACTGGGCCGCGAGCTGCAGGCGGGCGACATCTGGGACGTGTTCCGCACGGCCTACCGCCTCGATGCGCCGCAGCGTTTCCAGCTCATCGACTGGGACGAGGCGCGCGGCAGCGACGGCACCCGCGTCTTTGCGGGCAAGATCGGCGTCGATGGTCAGGAACAGTCGGTCTCGGGCCGTGGCAAGGGCCTGATCTCCTCGATCGTGGCGACCCTCGATGAGGGCTTCGGCGTCAAGCTCGACGTGCGCGACTACGCCGAGCACTCGATGGGCAAGGATTCCAACGCCCGCGCCGCCGCCTACGTGGAATGCGTAACGCCCGAGGGCCAGGTCATCTGGGGCGTGGGCATCGACGAGGACGTGGCGACCGCCAGCGTGCGCGCGGTGCTGAGCGCGGCCAACGCCGTCGGCGCCTGATCGCTCCGCCATCCCTATCGCAGAAAGGCCGGGAGAGCAGGCGCTCTTCCGGCCTTTCTCGTAGGCCGCGCCCGCGATTTTTCCTTCCCTATACGTAAAGCAATCTCGACAGTCCGCTCCCGCCCGCCTATCCTCGTGAGCAAAGCATATGTTCTGGAAGAGAGATTGCCCGTGACTGGACCCGACAGCGGCGCTGCAGCGCGCCTTCGCGCCAAGCTGCGCCTGCCCGTGATTGCCGCCCCGATGTTCCTGGTGTCCGGCCCCGAGCTCGTGATCGCGCAAGTCCGCTCCGGCATCGTCGGCAGCTTTCCCTCGCTCAACGCCCGGCCCGTCAGCCAGCTCGACGAGTGGCTTCATCAGATTACCGAGGAAACTGCGGGGTGCGAGGCTCCCTTCGCGGTCAACATGATCGTGCACAAGTCGAACGCGCGGCTGGAGGAAGACCTCGCCGTCCTCGAGAAGTGGAAGGTGCCGCTCGTCATCACCTCGCTCGGCGCCAATGCCGAGCTGAACCAGGCCGTCCATGGCTGGGGCGGGTTGGTCCTGCACGACGTGATCGACGACCGCTTTGCCCGCAAGGCCGTGGACAAGGGCGCGGACGGCCTCATTGCGGTCGCGGCAGGCGCTGGCGGACATGCCGGGCGCCTCTCCCCCTTTGCTCTGGTCCAGGAGATCCGCAGCTGGTTCGACGGCCCGCTTGCCCTGTCCGGCTCGATTGCCAATGGTTCGGCCATCCTGGCCGCCCAGGCCCTGGGCGCCGACTTCGCCTATATCGGCACACCCTGGATCGCGACCGAGGAAGCCCGGGCCGTTCAGGGCTACAAGGATGCCATCGTGGCGGGCTCCGCCTCCGACATCGTCTATTCGAACCTCTTCACAGGCGTTCACGGCAACTACCTGCGCCCCTCGATCGTGGCGGCCGGGCTCGACCCCGACAACCTGCCCGAAGGGGACCGAAACCAGATGAACTTCGGCTCAGGGGGGAATACCGCGGCCAAGGCCTGGAAGGACATCTGGGGCGCCGGGCAAGGGATCGGTGCCGTCGAGGCCGTGGAAAGCGTCGCTGCGCGCACCGAGCGCCTCGAACGCGAATATCAGGAGGCCCTGGCCCGCCTGCGGGCTCGCACCGGCATGGCCTGAACTGCAGGCTCGGCGGTTTCTGGAAGCACGGCAGGGACAGGCGTTGCCGCCCAGAGGGATTCGGCCACTTCATCAAGCTCGGAGAAGTCGCGCGTGGCCGGGTCATAGCGGTTCAGCAGTGGACGCGTATCGAGCAGGAAGCGTCGCAAGGCACGCTGCAAGAGCGCAAGGCGCATCTGCGCCTGACGGGCCGCCTGTGCGGGATCGCGGCTCCGCTGACGGGCCCAGTCCGCCTCGATCTGCCCCACCCGCAACGTGACGAGCTCGCTGTAACGCCGATGCGGCCCTCGATGGAGCGGCAGCCCAAGCCGCAGCGCCGCCACTTCGCGGCAGGGCAGCAGCAGGCCGTTTTCGCGAAAGTCCTCGAAGCGGGCATGATCATCACCGATTTCGCGAAACATGCGCTCAAAGCTGGTGCGGGCCAGCAACTGGCGCGGCAGGAGGTGATGGCGCTGGAGGGCAGGATCGTATCCCGGCGCGTTCTGGCGGTTGACCGATCGGAACGCGAGGAATTGACGCCTGCCACCCTCCCGCAGGGTCATTCAGAGCGCCACGCCCAGATCTTGCGCCCCTGCCCGGCCGGTTCGAGGACGAGCTGCTCGCCGCCGATGGAGACGTCGACCTCGCCTGGAGGCACGCCGTTTGCGACAAGGTAATCGACCAGCCGCACCGCCAGCTTGATATCCGCCACGGGATCGCCCTTGGGCCCGGCTTCGAGCTGCATTTCCGCGCCGGTAAAGAAGGCCAGTCCCTCGCTCGCCACGCTGCCATCGGGCGCACGCGCCAGCGAGGTCAGCCCCAACGCCGGAAAAGCTCCGCCCGCCAGCCAGTTGAGAACGAGGCGGGCAAAATAGGCCGGCTCCATCGCGCTGCGGGCCGGAGGCCAGAGCACTTCCCGAAGCGGCAGATGCAACGCCAGGTTTGCCGCCAGCCCGGCCATGGTGCGAATGACCGGTGCCAGCCCCGCTCCGGCCGCGATGTGGCCCGCGGGCCCCAGGATCACGGCTTCGCCCGGCATGGTCGGCGCGTCCTTGCCCGCCGGAGCAAAACCATATCTCTGGGAAGACGCTGGCAGCGGTCCGGCCTCGGCGGGAGCAAGCCCGCGCAAGTCGAACGTCAGGCCGCTTGCGAGGATTTCCACCCAGCCTTCCTCGGCCGGGGGCTCATGGCTCAGGCGCGCGACAAGTCCGTCGTTGCCCCCCTCTTCGACAATGCGGCGTATGGTGGCAAGATCCGGACGCGTTCCGGGCGCAAAGACGAGCGCGAAGGCCTCGTCCGCGACGGGCCAGGCCCTGGTTGAAACGCTCGCTTCCACCGCTCTTGCCGTCCTCCCGGGCCCCCGAACCGGATTGGCGCAAGGCCGACCCTCGCTGTCCAATAGGCCACAACTGGCCCCCGTTCGTCGAGTCTCTTGCGCACCTTCGTCTCAGGACGGGTCAGAAGACACCCATGGCAAGCCCGGTGGCAAGCGCCTCGCCCATCTCCCGGGATGCCGCGAGCGAGGCCTGCGGCACCGTCTTGGGCGCCAGGATTTCCTCGGGCGTCTGCGCCCCCAGGTCGACGATCATCCCCTCGGCCACACGCTTCAGCCGCCAACCCGTGGCGATGCGCTCGATCTGGGCCTGCGCCCCATGTCCGTCCGAACCCGCCGCGATCACCGTCGCATAGCCCCGCCCCTCGATCCGGCCGAGCACCGGGTAATAGGCCTGGTCGAACATCTCCTTCATCTCGCCCGTCATGCTGGCCAGGTTCTCCGGGCAGACGAAGACGTAGGCCCCGGCCTCCAGGATATCCTCTGCCGTCACGTCCCGGGCCCGGATACGGCGCACAGCGGCGCCATCTCCGGCGCGCAGCGCCCCCTCTTCCAGCGCCTGCGACAGCGCGCGGGCCGCCCCTGTCCGGCTGTGCCAGATGATCGCCAGATGGCTCATTGCGGGGTGTACTCCTCATGCCCGGGTGTTGGCGGCGTGAACGCTCTTTACCGTTGCCACGCGGTACGTGTAACCGCAGCGCCATGGCTTCGCGACCTTCAACCGTTTTCGGCATCGAGCGCTCCCTCACCGGCAAGTCCTGGCTCTGGCGTGGGGGAAACATGGACATCTCGCAAGGGTTCGGAAGCCCCGGCGGGCTGGAGGACGACATCGTCACCCAGCTCCTCCTCTCGCGCGGGGTCGATCGCAGCGACCTCGACCGCCATCGCAATCCTTCGCTGCGCGCTTTCCTGCCCGACCCCTCCGAGTTCCAGGACATGGACGTGGCCGCGGCGCGCCTGGCCGATGCGGTCCAGAAGCGCGAGGCGATCACCGTCTACGGTGACTACGACGTCGATGGCGCAACCAGCGCGGCGCTGCTGATCCTGCTGCTGCGCCGCCTGGGTATCGAGGCGCGCTACTACATCCCCGACCGCCTGCTCGAAGGCTACGGCCCTTCGGGCGAAGCGCTGGTGCGCCTGGGCAAGGAAGGCTCCGATCTCGTCGTCACGGTCGACTGCGGCGCGATGGCCCACGAGGCGCTGGCGATGGCGAAGGACGCCGGGCTCGACGTCGTCGTGGTCGACCACCACAAGTGCTCGCCCGAGCTTCCCAGAACGGTCGCGCTGGTCAATCCCAACCGCCTTGATGAGAGCGACCTTGCCGCCTCGCACGGCAATCTCGCGGCCGTAGGCGTTGCCTTCCTCCTGGCCATCGCGACCGTGCGCACACTGCGTGCGCGCGGCTACTTCCAGGAGAGGCGCGAGCCCGATCTCTTCGCCCTGCTCGATCTCGTCGCGCTGGGCACGGTGGCGGATGTCGCCTCGCTTCACGGCCTCAACCGCGCGCTTGTCGCCCAAGGGCTCAAGGTCATGGCGAGGCGCGAGCATATCGGCATGTCTGCGCTGATCGATGCGAGCCGCCTCAGCCGCGCGCCCACCTGCTCGGACCTTGGCTTTGCCCTTGGCCCGCGCATCAACGCCGGCGGGCGCGTGGGCGAATCGACGCTGGGCGTGCGCCTTCTCACCACCACCGACCCGCACGAGGCCGAGCAGATCGCCGCCCAGCTCTCGCACCTCAACGACGAGCGCCGCGCGATCGAGCAGGCCGTGCAGGAAGCCGCCGAGGAACAGCTGGCCCGCCAGGACAACCGGTCGGTTCTCGTCCTCGCCGGCGCAGGCTGGCACCCCGGCGTCATCGGCATCGTCGCCGGGCGCATCAAGGAGAAGACCGGAAAGCCTGCCCTTGTCATCGCGCTTGAGGCTGACGAGGCGGGCAACGGCAAGGGATCGGGCCGCTCGATCGCAGGTGTGGACCTGGGCGCGGCGATCATCGCCGCGCGCGAGGCCGGCCTGCTGGTGGCGGGTGGCGGCCACGCGATGGCCTGCGGCCTGACCATTGCGCCGGACAAGCTGGAGGCCCTCTCCGACTGGCTCGACGACAGGTTGGCCGGAGACGTCGCCCGCGCCAGCGCCAGCCAGTCGATTCGCCTTGATCTGGCGCTCTCACCGGGCGGGCTTACGCCCGATCTTGTCGAAACGCTCGACGGCGCAGGCCCTTACGGCATGGGTTGGCCGGGCCCGCGCGTGGCCGTGGGGCCCGTGCGCGTGTTCAAGGCGGACGTTGTCGGCAAAGACCATGTGCGCCTGATCGTGGGCGGTCAGGATGGCGGGCGCTTCAAGGCCATGGCCTTCCGCGCGGCCGAGACGGACATGGGCCAGGCCCTCCTCCACGGCAGCGAGGGACGCCGTCTGTGGCTCGCCGGACGGACCAAGATCGACGATTGGGGCCCCCGTCCCCAGGCCGAACTCCACATCGAAGACGCCGCCTTTGCCGACTGACTTTGCAGAATTTTTGCAGGAATTTCATTTTTCGCCAACGATAGGGGTTGACCGCTCATGGGACCCCCGCTAGAGGCGCGGTCCTGCCACCGGCGCAGCACGGTTTGGCCCCTTCGTCTAGCGGTCTAGGACGCGGCCCTTTCACGGCTGAAACACGGGTTCGAGTCCCGTAGGGGTCACCATTTCGGTGCTGTGCCTGGCAGGTTTTAAAATGGCTTAACGGCCCCTTCGTCTAGCGGTCTAGGACGCGGCCCTCTCACGGCTGAAACACGGGTTCGAGTCCCGTAGGGGTCACCAAGCTTTTTTGAAACGCCTTACATGGCCTTCGTGGCCCCTTCGTCTAGCGGTCTAGGACGCGGCCCTTTCACGGCTGAAACACGGGTTCGAGTCCCGTAGGGGTCACCACTTCTTCTCCCGGCCACAGTGCCGGTTCGGGTGCGATAAAGCCCCCCTCCCCCTCACATTCTGAACCTCGTCCTACCGGCATGCCGTAGCGCCCATCGTGCGCCGCGCCTGGTCCAGATGCAGGTGGTTGGCGTGCGCGGCGTTGTAGTCGGGCGAAAGCACGGTCGCAAAGGGCCCGCAGGCCGCATCGCGCACCGCGTGGAGAAACGCCGCCTTGCCGCCGCTTTTCTCCTCCCAGTCATCGAGTACGGTGACGCGCGTGCCATCCTCCAGGACGAAGCCCGCAATGTCGATGGCGTTGCCGGTGGCGTGCTCGCTCCAGTTTCCCTCCTCGCCACCGCCGATCCGGCGGCAGTTGTAGGTTCCCATGTGCTCGATCCGGGCGACACCCTGCCCCAGATGCGCGCGCGCCGCCGGTTCGATGCCATGGCGCAGCCAGCGCGCGAAGGCCGCATCCACCGCGCAGGTCGCCTGCGCCGTGGAGGGACGTAGCCCAAACCCCAAGGCGGAGACCGAGGCCAGTTGCTGGCGGTCCGCGCGCCGACAGGCACCGTCGCCGGTAGCGGGCAGAATTTCAGGGACGATGGCGCTGCGCTCCAGAAAGGCGGCACATGCCCTGGGATCGTCACGCAGGGCCGCGAGCTTGAGCCCGGTCGCCCAGCCCTCGGGCTGGTCAAGCGTCAGCGGCGCACGTGGGTCGTGCTCGGGGTGATCGGCAAGCCAGGCCAGCCCGGCCGCCACAAGGCACACCAGCGCCAGGAGAACGAGGGCAATCCGGTCGAGAGGCAGGCGGCCAAGAAACGAGGACATGGCCCTTACAAGCCTTGTCGCGCCGCTTTGCTCCCGCCCGGTGTGTCCTGCAGGTGGCGGTCTCAGTCGCTCAGCATGGCCACGACGAACCAGGACAGGCCGGTTGCGGCCAGGAACAGGGGCCAGGACCAGAAAAAGGTATGGCCGTCGATCGACGCGCGCTCAAGCAGGAGCACGCCGCCGCGCATGCCCTGCGAGCCCAGGATACCCGCCACGACCCAGGTCAGCAGCCCGGCCGGAAAGAACGCCTTGATAAGCGCCACGTCGCAATCTCCTCCTTCAATTCCCCGGCTAGACATGCGCCCAAGTGGTTAACGTCGTGCAAATACATAACGAACGATAGCGAAATTCAATGAAAGTCGCGTGACTTGGGGATCACGCGGACATCGCGCGGGTGGCTGCGATGGTAGCCGCAGTCGCGGTTGCCCGGCCCCGGCGCGCGCCAGGGCTCGACCGGCGCGAAGGCCTCCCCCGATCCGTCGCCTCGGGCCCCGGCCCTGTCCATCTGCTCGGCGCGGCTCGGCAGCGGTTTGGTCACATGATCGGCGCGCGCCGGAGAGGCGGGCAGAAGGTCCTCGGACAAGCGGTGCAGGTCCTGCGTCGCGTCGGTAAGGTGCGCGGCGATGACGTGGATCACCTCGTCGTCGTATTCCACCCGCCCGCGCACTTCCATGACGCGCGCGCCCATGATGACGCGGCGCTGCTTCTCCATGAGATCGGGCCAGACCACGATATTGGCCACGCCCGTCTCGTCCTCCAGCGTGATGAAGCACACGCCCTTGGCGCTCCCCGGACGCTGGCGGATGAGGACCACGCCCGCGACCTTGACCATCGCGCGGAACTTGCGCGCGCGCAGGTCCGCGCAGCGCACGAAGCCGCGTTCGGCCAGAGATGCCCTCAGGAAGGCCATGGGATGCGCTTTCAGGCTCAGGCGCTGGGTCTGGTAGTCGGCGACCACTTCCTCGCTGAGAGGCATGCCTGGAAGGCGTGTGGGCGATATCTCGGCCCCCTCGTCCCGGGCCGCCGCCGCCGCGAAGAGCGGAAGGTCGGGCGCGGCGATCAGGCTGCGCGCCTCCCACAGGGCCTGGCGGCGCGGCAGGGACAGCGAGGAGAAGGCATCGGCCGAGGCCAGTTTCTCGACCAGGGGTGGCCCCAGATGCGCCCGCTCGCGCAGGGCCGCAACGTCGGCGAAGGCCCCGCCAGCGGTCCGCGCGGCCACCAGCTTGGCCGCGGCGTGTTCGGGAAAACCGTCGATCTGCCGCAGGCCCAGCCGCAGCGCCACGCGTCCACCGTCCCTGGGAGAACCCTCCAGCGTGCAGTCCCAGTGCGAGTGGTTCACATCCACGGCACGCACCTCCACCCCGTGCTCGTGTGCGTCGCGCACGATCTGCGCGGGCGCGTAGAAGCCCATGGGCTGCGAATTGAGGAGCGCGGCGGCAAAGGCCGCCGGGAAATGGCATTTCAGCCAGCTCGACACGTAGACAAGGTGCGCAAAGCTTGCCGCGTGGCTTTCGGGAAAGCCATATTCACCAAAACCCTTGATCTGGTTGAAGCAGCGCTCGGCGAAATCGGGATCGTAGCCGCGCGCGACCATGCGCCCGACCATCATGTCCTCCAGTTCGTGGACCATCCCGCGCGAACGGAAGGTCGCCATCGCCTTACGCAGCCGGTTGGCCTCGGCGCTGGAGAACTTCGCGGCATCGAGCGCGATCTTCATCGCCTGCTCCTGGAAGATCGGAACCCCCAGCGTGCGCGCGAGAATACTGGTCAACTCGTCTGGGGGACCATGCGCGGGCGCAGGCGCGGGGATCGCCACCGCCTCCTCGCCGCGCCGCCGCTTGAGGTAGGGATGGACCATGTCGCCCTGGATGGGGCCGGGGCGCACGATGGCGACCTGGATGACAAGGTCGTAGAACTCGCGCGGGCGCAGGCGCGGGAGCATGTTCATCTGCGCGCGGCTCTCCACCTGGAACACCCCCAGCGAGTCTCCCTTGCGCAGCATCGCATAAGTCTCCGGGTCCTCGCGCGGGACCGTGGCCAGCGTCAGGTCGCGGCCATGGTGCGCCCCCAGCAGGTCCAGGCACTTGCGGATGCAGGTGAGCATGCCAAGCGCCAGGACATCGACCTTGAGAATGCCCAGCGCGTCGATGTCATCCTTGTCCCACTCGATGAAGGAGCGGTCCGCCATGGCCCCGTTGCCAATCGGGACGGTCTCGCTCAACGCCCCCTGGGTGAGAATGAAACCGCCCACGTGCTGCGACAAATGACGCGGCATACCAATCATTTGCTCGGTCAACTTGAGAACACGCCGCAAGTGTGGATCGGAGAGGTCCATGCCCGTCTCGTTGACGTGTTTCTCGCCGATTTCCTTGCCGTAGCCGCCCCATACCGTGCGGGCGAGCGCGCTCGTCACATCCTCGGTCAGGCCCATCGCCTTGCCCACATCGCGGATCGCCATGCGCGGACGGTAGTGGATGACGGTGGCGCACAGCCCCGCGCGGCGGCGGCCGTAGCGCGTGTAGATGTACTGGATCACCTCCTCGCGCCGCTCGTGCTCGAAGTCGACGTCAATGTCGGGCGGCTCCTTGCGCTCCTCGGAGATGAAGCGGTCGAAGAGCAGCGCGTGCTTGGCCGGATCGACCGCGGTGATCTCAAGACAATAGCAGACCGCCGAATTGGCCGCCGAGCCGCGCCCCTGGCACAGGATCGGCGGCTCCTGCCCGCGCGCGAAGTCGACGATGTCCTTGATCGTCAGGAAATAGCGCGCCAGCCCCATCTTGCCGATCAGCGCCAGTTCGCGGTGCAGCGTGGCGTCCACCGCCTCGGGCGTACCTTCGGGGTAGCGCCGCGCCGCGCCCTCCCAGGTCAGGAGCTCAAGCTGCGCCTGTGGATCGCGCCCGCCGGGACAGATCTCCTCGGGGTACTCGTACTGCAGTTCCTCCAGACTGAAGGTGCAGGCATCGGCGAAGTCACGCGCGGCATGGATCGCGTGGGGCCAGCGCGCAAAGAGCCGCTCCATTTCGGCCGGGGACTTGAGGTGCCGCTCGCCATTGGGCTCCAGCGCCAATCCGGCGCGCGCGACGGTGGTCCTGTGACGGATCGCGGTCATCACGTCGTGCAGCGGACGGCGCTCGGGCGCGTGATACAGCACGTCATTGGTGGCGAGCAGCGAAAGCCCTGCCTCGCGTGCCAGCGCATCCAGCTGGGCAATGCGCGCCACATCATCGCCGACATGGAGGTAACAGGCGGCAATATGCCCCAGCGTGGGAAGCCGGGCGGCAAGATCGGGCAGCAGCTCGCTCAGCGTGCCTGTGCGTTCGTGGACGACAGGTGCCGCCTCGCCCTCCCCTCCAAAGGCAACCACATTGCTTTCGACGGCAATCGTGACGCGCTCCTCCAGGTCGCGCGGCGGCACCAGCACGAGGTGGACACCCTCCCCCCGCGCGGCCAGCATCGCCAGCGAAATCTCGCACACGCCCTTGTCCTGCCACTCCCCCTCCAGCGTCCCCATGCGCCCGGCCGAAATCAGCGCGCAAAGCCGCCCATAGGCCGCGCGGTCCTGCGGATAGGCTAGGAAGGTCAGCCCCTCGACAGTCTCGATCCGGCACCCGATGACGGGGCGCAGCTTGAGCGCGCGGGCCTCGGCGTGGATACGCACGACGCCCGCCATCGAGTTGACGTCGGCAATGCCGATGGCATCGTAGCCCAGCTCATACGCGGTCTCGACCAGGCTCACCGCATCCGAGGCCCCGCGCAGGAACGAGAAGCAGCTCACCAGACCCAGCTCCACGAAGGAACTGCGCGCAGGCGGCTCCACGCTGTCGGGATCGACAGTCACGCGGCGGCGGTCAGGGGTCAGCGGAGCTTCGGGCATGGTATACGAACGCAATCACGAAAGGAACAATGTTCCTTATATGTTCTCATTCAGCCCTGCGCCAGCCCGGAACCTAGGAATACGTGGCGATCGTCGCGGCCATCTCGTCGAAGCGCACCCAGGCGGCCACCGCCAGCGCCGCTGTCAGCAGGCAGGTCACGCAAATGGCCAGGCTTCCGCGCGAAAGTGGGTTTGGACGCAAGGGAAGCAAGGTCATCACCGCCACGCCCAGCGGCAGCGCCACGGCGCCCGGCATATCCGGCCCCACCCCCTGCATCAGCAGGAAGCCCAGCGTCAGGCCGTATCCTAGGCTCACGGCCGCCACCACGCCATCCACCACCAGCGCAAGGCCAGCAGGAACGAAACGCCGCAGCCCGGCGGCAAGGCCCGTCAGCATGAGCGGGATCGTCAGCGGATAGGCCGCCACCGGCGCGAGCGCCTGTGCCGCGCATCCCAGCAGCAGGATCGGCACCATCGCCCCGACGTCGCCGCTCACGCCCCGAGGCTTGCGGCCGAACGTCGCCACAGCCAGCGCCACGGCGGCCAAGGCGACCATGGCCTGAAGGCGGGGGATCGCGGCCAGCCTGTCATAGTAGTTCGCCCCCTCGCCCGAGACCGAGAGCATGTTGAGGCCCGTGAAAACCAGCGCGGATCCGACCAGCAGCACCAGCATCCGCACCAGACCGCCCAGCGCCGCGCGCCCCTCGACACGCCCCGCGAGCGCCAGCCCGCCGCCCGCCACCGCGAGCACCAGCATGACCCAGCCCCAGACAGGCGCATAGTCGAGCACGAAGAGGCCAAAGACGTCGAAGAAGACCCGCCCGGGGGCAGGCTGGGGGAGGTGTTCCGCGCCCAGCAGCGCCCGGGTCAGGCCCAGCGTCTGCCCGCCCATCTGCTGAAGCGCGCCCCGGTCCAGGTTGTCCGCCGTCGCCTGGGGCGAATGGTAGAGCTCGGGCCGCCCGATGAAGGCGAAGTTCCAGGCCGCGTAATCGCGCTCAAGCGCAACGGTAAGATCGGTGTCGTTGGGCAGGAAGGCATAGATGAACGTGGACAGCGAATCCCCGCCCGGATGCGGTGCCGCCTTCGCCCAGAGACGCGCCACTTCGCCATTATCCCGCGAGGTCTGGAACATGCGGGCCACACCCCCGCCGCCCCGCGCCTCGAGGTTGATGATCGCACCGATCCGCTCGGCCTCGGGCGCGGCTTCAAAGAACATCCTGGCTCCGCGAAGCCCGGCCTCTTCACCATCGGTCAGAAGAACGTAAAGACTGCGCGCTGGAGCAGGCCCTGCCTTCAGAGCCCGCACGGTTTCAAGGATCGTGGCTACCCCGGCTCCATCATCGGCTGCGCCGGGCGAGCCTTCAACGCTGTCGTAATGCGCCATCAAGGCCACCCCGGGCAGCGAGGGATCGCGCCCGGGAAGCTGCGCGATGACGTTGATGAGCGGAATGTCCGCTCTCTCCAGTCCCGCCCTCGCGTCGAGGTGCTGGCGGCCCAGATCGTCAAAGGCGCCCGCCTGTTCACGCACCACCAGCCCCTGTTCGCGCAGCTGCGCGCCCAGCCAGGCACGTACCTGCGCAATTTCGGCGGATCCGCTGGGGTGCGGTCTCCGGGCAATCCGCTTAACATGGACCATGGCCCTTTCGGCCGAGAACGCCTCGGCCGGAGTATCCTGCCCGCGCGGGAACGGAGGCGTAGTCCCCACGATCGCCAGGACCAGAGCGCACAGGACTGCGCTGCATAACACCAGAACCTGCTTCAACGGCGCACTCCCCTCAAGTGCGCCGTTTGTCCTGCCTCGGGCGCAAGGCTGTCAAGAGCCCCCGCCCTTGCGCCGGACGTGTCAGGGAATGAGGCGATCCTCGCGCAACTTTGCAAAGAGATCGAAGAACGCCTCGTCGGTGGCCTCATACCCGGTGAAGCCCAGCTTTCGGCTCTTGCCCATGTCGGTGACGACCTCGATGGGACGCCCCAGGTCAGCATCGGTGTGCCAGGGGGAGGCCAAGCGTGCGAGGTCGCTTTCGACAAGGCCATGGCGCGCCGCGATATCGGTCCAGATGTCCGCGTCGTGCGCCATCTGCTCTTCCAGCGGGCGCACGGTGCCATCGAAGGGCGCAGCCTCGATGCCGAACCACTGCGCGATCCGCTCCCACATCCAGCTCCAGCGAAAGACATCGCCGTTGACGATGTTGAAGGCCTCGTTCGCCGCAGCGGGCGTGGTCGCGGCCCAGACCAGCTGGCGGGCCAGCTGGCGCGCATCGGTCATGTCGGTGAGGCCGTTCCACTGCATGGCCGACCCCGGGAAGGTGAAGGGACGCCCCGTTTCGCGGCAGATCGTGGCATAGACAGCCAGCGTGGTGCCCATGTTCATGGCGTTGCCCACGGCCTTGCCGATCACCGTGTGCGGGCGGTGGACCGACCAGGTGAAGCCATCCCGCTCGGCCGCGGCGAACAGCTCGTCCTCCTGCGCGTAATAGAAGTTCTCGACATCGAGCCGCCCCTGGTCCTCGCGGAAGGGGGTCTTGGGCAGGTGGCCCTTGCCGTAGGCTCGAACGGCCCGAGGTAATGCTTGAGCCCGGTGACCAGCGCCACGTGCCGCGCGCCGTGGGCGGGAGGCAGCGCGGCAAGCAGGTTACGCACCATCGCGCCGTTCACACGGATGTTCTGTGCCTCGCTGTCCCGGCGCAGCCAGGTGGTGAGGAAGACGGCGTCGGGATGGATGTCCGCCAGCGCAACCTTCGCCGCTTGCGGGTCGAGCAGATCGGCCGCGACCGGCGCCACGCCGTCCTGTTCCTGCGGGCGGCGGGCGAGGCCATGGACCTTCCAGCCTTCGGCGACGAGCTGGCGCGCCACGGCGCTGCCGGTAATGCCAGTTGCGCCCACCACGAGTGCAGTGCGGGTCATGCAATTCTCCGTTTCTCAGCTTTGCAGGTTTACCTTGGCCCCCGATCTAGGCAGGAACGTGCCGAGCTTCCAGAAGGCACCATTTCGGGACATAGGCACCAGGAGGTAACCACCCATGCAACCGGGCACACCCGAGGACCAGTGGCGCGAGGACTGCGCGCCGCGCCGGGTCCTTGAACTCTTCGCGACCAAGTGGACCAGCATGGTCCTGCACACGCTGCACTCCCGCCACGAAGGGGCAGCGCGCACCGGCGTGCTCTTGCGCAGCCTTCCTGGAATCTCCAAGAAGATGCTGACCCAAACCCTTCGAGACATGGAATATTCTGGTTTGATATCACGCCACGTTCAGGGCACCATCCCGCCCGCGGTCGAGTATCGCCTGACACCGCTCGGCCTGCGCTTCGTGGAGCCGGTCGAACTGCTCTATGGTTGGGGCCGCGAGAACGCGGACGCCCTCGACGAATTGAAACAAAGGCCGACCTCGCGCCGTTGAGCGCGCGTCCGTTGCCACCTACGAAAGACGTTCCCATGCGCCAGGTTCTCCGCCAGCACCCTGCCCTTCGCGACGATATCGGTGATCTCACCACGCGCCGTCCGCTGCCGAGCCGCGATCTGCCCCAGCTCGATCCGTTCCTGTTCCTCAACCACCATGGCCCGCAGGTCTACGCCCCCGGCAACCATGGCCTCCCCTTCGGCCCGCACCCCCACCGCGGCTTCGAGACGGTCAGCTTCATCCTGAAGGGCGAGATGGCGCACCTCGACAGCGGCGGGCACGAAAGCGTGATCGGCGAAGGCGGGATCCAGTGGATGACGGCGGGCTCGGGGCTCGTCCACGCCGAGATCAGCCCGGAGAGCTTCAAGCAAAGCGGCGGCCCGCTCGAGATCCTGCAGCTGTGGGTCAACCTGCCCGCCCGCCTCAAGATGACGCAGCCCGCCTATACCGGCCTGCAGCGCGCGGACATTCCGGCCATCGCGGTGCCGGGCGGGACAGTGAACCTGATCTCGGGCGATTTCGAAGGGCAGAAGGGTCCCTATGCCTCGCTCACCGGCGTCGCGATGATGACGGTGGAACTGGAGGCCGGGGCTACGCTGGCACTGCCCGCCCCCTCGACGCGCTCGGTGTTCCTCTATGTCGTGGCGGGCGAGCCCGTGGTCGGGGGCACTGCGTGCCGGGAAGCGCATCTCGTCGAACTCGACCAGGGCGGTGATGCCGTCGAGGTCTCGACGCACGGCCCCGTAACCCTGCTTTACGGGCACGCCGATCCCATCGGCGAACCCGTCGTGGCGCATGGCCCCTTCGTCATGAACACCCGCGAGGAAATCCACGCCGCGATCCAGGACTATCAGGCGGGCAAGTTCGGCGCGATTGCCGGGTAATCCGGCAACGCGCCTTCAACGCAGACGCCGCCTGTCGAGCGCGATCCCGGCGAGGTTCTGCCCTCGCCGGATCCAGCGCACACGCAGCGAAGGACCTCCCGCGACGAGTTCGCGCAAGCGCGTGGCGTGGGGCTCTCGCCCCAAACCACCGTCCAGCACGGCCTGCGCCTCGTTCACCACGGCCAGCGCATCGCCGAGCAGGACCACGTCCTCAAGGCCGATCCGGCAGGCCAGATCGAGCGCCTCCAGCAGCGCCAGCCACTCGGCATCGAAGCTGCCTCCCTCACCCATGTCGTCGAACAGATGCGCCTCGCCGCGCACCACGACCGCCGCTTCCATCCGGCCCGGATTGGGACGGCAACCGCCGTCGAAATAGATCTTGGTCCTGCCTCCTGCCATGGCGCCCTTTACCGCGTGGACCGCGCGTGCGCGAGCCCCCTCTTCCAGGGTCGCCGAATGCGGATCGGGCCAAGTGCAACCCAAAGAAAGAAGCATTTTTCAAGGGGCCATCGCCCCTTGACCCCAAAATCGGCGACCTCGCCTTTCTCAGCCAGGGTGGCGCGCGCAAGGTGAGCTAGACAGGTTGGGGAGCCCGAGGGCGATGGCCCTCGGAAGATTCCTTATTAACTTGAAATATAAAATTCAAATACCTGAAAAATATAGATTTCAAATCTATCCAAACACCCCCTGCAGGAACCACGCCGGGACACCCCCGCGCCCGTCGCCGACAACGCCGCTGCGGTAGATCCAGTAACGGCGACCTGTGGCATCCTCGATCCGGTAATAGTCGCGCAGGCGCACGGCACCGCGTTCGCGCCACCATTCCGGGGCGATGCGCTCGGGTCCTTCGGAGCGCAGCACATCGTGCGTTGCGCCTCGCCAGCGAAAACGTCGGGGCAGGCCGTCCGGGGTCTCGTAGATCACCGATATCGGCTCAGGCTTATCAAGTATTTTCAATGGCCTAATCTTGAAATCGGATGCACCTTGCGAAGTCTTGAGGGGAGCCAGAGGCTCCTGCCAGCGCTGCGCACGTTCGGGCATGTGGCTGGCAAAGGGAACCGGGCGGCGCACCGCCTCGGCCCCGAGGCGCACGGTCAGGCGGTCTACGCAAGCCGCAAGACTGGTTCCGCGCGCCTCGCCTTCCTCGCCCGCCTGTTCGAGATCGCGCTGGGCCAGATCGAGCGGCTCGCACCAGGACGCGCGCAGGCGCACCATCTCGATCCCGAAGCCGGCATCGACATCCTCGATCCGCCGCGCGAAGAGCCCCGCCAGATGCGCGGCCGTGCGCGAGGGTGCCGCCATCTCGACCTTGCGCACGACGAGTTCGCCATCCACTTTCCAGAGGCCCAGTTCGAGCCGCCGTGCCCCTTCCCCCCGGCCTTCGAGCACGCGCTCCATATCCCCCGAGAGATCCCGCACCACCTGCTCCAGAAGGGTCAGATGGCGGATCGGTTCGAGCAGGCGGCGCTGGACAAGCGGGGCGTGGGTGACAAGCACGGGCAAGAGCGGCTCGGGCACGCGGCCCAGCAGCTGGTCCATGCGCATGAGCGGGTTGGCGCTGGCCGAACGGCGGTTGCGAAAGCGCCGCACCAGTGCGTCACGCGCCACGCCGTCCAGATCCCCCAGCCGCTTGAGCCCGAGCCGCCGCAGCACGGTCAGCACGTCCCCGTCGAGCCGGAGCGCGGCGACGGGAAGGCTGGCGAGGCGCTGGACCGGATCGTCCCCTTCACGCAGGATCGCGCCGTCCGGGCCATGGTGCGCAAGCGCCCAGGCGGCTCCGGCAGTGGGCGCGATCGCCATGCGCGTTGCCAGCCGGCGGCGTGCAAAGGCGGTGCGGGCATCGGCCAGCAGCGCCCCCTCCCCCCCGAACAGGTGCGCGACCCCGGTTACGTCGACCAGCAGGCCATCGGGGGGATCGAGCGCCGACCAAGGGCCCCAGCGCAGCGCCCAGCCCGCAAGCTTTTCCAGAAACGCCAGATCTCCTGCCGGATCAGACGGCGCCACGGCGAGGTCAGGACAAAGCGTGCGCGCATCGGCCAGCATCATGCCCGCCTGCGCGCCCGCGGTGAGCCCCGCCGCGTTGGCCGCAGCAATGCGCGGCCCATGCGCGGTCTCGGCGATCAGCGCGAGCGGGCGGGCATCGGCCCCCTCCCCTTCGGCGAGGCCTTCGCCCAGCCGCCAGCGGTCGAGCGCCAGAACGCGCAGCCAGATGCCGAGGATACGGCGGGAGGAGGCTCCTTCCAGCATGGCGCGTCAGGCCCCGCCGCCTCCCTTGGCGCGCGCCAGGGTGTTCTGCAGTTCGGGCGCCGCGCCGCCGGTTTCGGCCACCAGCCGTCCATCCCCGCGCAAAAGCCACTGGCCCGGGGGATGGCGCCGCGCGCGAAAGAGTTGCGCCTGCCAGCTCGGCGCGCCGGGTGCATGCGCGTTCCAGCGCGGCGCAAGCGATGGCGCGGAGGTAACCTCCCAGCGCATCCGCGCCGAAGACAGGTCGCGCCGGGCATCGAGCCGCACCAGCCAGAACGGCACACCGTGGCGCTCCGCGGCAAGACCCAGACGGCGCGAGGCGGTCATGTCGAGAGCGCGCGGATTGCCCGAAATCTCCCCGATGACGAAGGCAAGGTCGCGGCAGCGCAGCCCTTCCTCAAGCGCGAAGAGCGCATCTTCCGGGCTCTTCACGGCGACGTGGATCAGGCGGTCGCGCAAGCTCTCGGGAAGCCCGGCCCGGTAGGGGCGTCCGCTGCGGGCCAGGGCCTTGCGGTCCTGCACCCAGAGCCACATGCGGGTATCGGGCGTGTCGGCCAGCGGATCGGGCGCGCGGGCCTGCTGGCGATCAAGCGCAAGGGCAAGGGCCAGAGCGGCGCCCGCGCCCTCATCGCCCGAAGCGAAGATCTCACCATGCGCGGTGGCTTCCCCTGCCTGTCCCGGCGTCCATCGCGCGCCCTGCTGCTCGCCCAGACGGGTGGCGCCAAGCTCGGCGGCGGTCGGCAGGGACAGGGGCGGATGCGAAGTCATGGCAGAACACCGTTACGGGAACAATGTTCTTATTATGTTCTCATTTAGGCGCGTTTGCAATCGCCTTGCTGTGCGCAAGGGTGTGGAGATGCGTGTGGATAACCTGTGCGCACACTTGGGATATCGTCACCGCGATTTCCCTCCCCGCACGAAAAAGGGGGCGCCGAAACGCCCCCTTTTCCTGTTTCGAAACCTGGTGCGCAGGCTCAGTCGATCGGCGGGACCGGCTGCGGCGGCGCATCGGCGTCGCTCTCGTGGACCTCGACAAGGCCGCGTCCGACATGGCTCTTGCGGTAGCCGTAGGCGAAGTAGACGATGAGCCCGATGCCGCCCCATACCGGCAGAACCATCTTCGATTCAAACGGCAGGTTGAGGAACAGGCCGAAGCAGCCCGCGGCCGCCAGCGGAGCAACCACCCATACCAGCGGCGTGCGGAACGGGCGCGGACGGTCGGGCTGGGTGCGGCGCAGGATCAGCACGGCCAGGGCCACCATGAAGAAGGCGAACAGCGTGCCCGAGTTCGAGATGTCGGCCAGCTGGCCCACCGGCAGGAAGGCCGCGAAGAAGGAGACAGCAACACCGGTGATCATGGTCACGATGTGCGGGGTCTTCCACTTGGGGTGGATCGAGGCCAGCTTCTCGGGGAGAAGGCCATCGCGCGCCATCACGAAGAAGATGCGGGTCTGGCCAAAGAGCATGATCAGGATGACCGAGGGGAGCGCCAGGAAGGCGGCCACGCCGATGAGGTCACCCACGCGCTCCCAGCCCACCGCGCGCAGCACGTGGGCCAGCGCCTCGCGCGAGCAGACGAGCGGCTCGGTACCGGCGGCGACAAGGCTCTTGCACTGGTCGGCCAGCATCGAGGTGCCGGGCGCCAGGATCTCGCCGTTGGGGCCCGAAACCGGCTGCGCACCGATGGCGCCGATCGCGCCTGCGGCAACCAGCAGGTAGAACACGGTGCAGATCGCAAGACTGCCGATCAGACCGATGGGCACGTTCTTCTGGGGGTTCTTGGTCTCCTCGGCCGCGGTCGAGACCGCGTCGAAGCCGACATAGGCGAAGAAGATCGAGGCCGCCGCGCCCACCGCGCCAAGGCCCGCGCCCTGGCCGTTGCCGAACCAGCCGTTGGGCATGAAGGGCTCGAAGTTCTCGCCCTTAATGACAGGCAGCGTGAGGACGATGAAGACCGTGAGCGCGGTCACCTTGATCGCCACGAGCACGGCGTTGACGCGCGCGCTTTCCGTAGTGCCGACCATCAGCAGCGCGGTCACCAGCAGCGCAATCAGGAGCGCGGGCAGGTTCACGATACCGCCCGCATAGGGCCCGACCGAGATCGCATGGGGCAAGGTAATGCCCCAGCTGTTGAGAAGACCCACGAAGTAGCCCGACCAGCCGACCGAAACGGCGCTGGCGGCCACCGCATATTCGAGGATGAGCGCCCAGCCCACCATCCAGGCCAGCAGTTCGCCCATGACCGCGTAGGTATAGGTGTACGCCGAGCCCGAGACCGGCACCATCGAGGCGATCTCCGAGTAGCACAGGGCCGCCACGCCGCAGACGAGAGCGGCGATGACGAAGGCCCACATCATGCCCGGCCCCGCCTTCTGCGCAGCCTCGGAAGTGAGAACGAAGATACCGGTGCCGATGATCGCGCCGACGCCCAGAAGCGTCAGCTGGATGGCACCGAGCGAGCGATGTAATGATTTCTTTTCCGCCGTCGCCAAAATGGCGTCGAGCGGCTTGACGCGTCCAAACATGCGTGGATCCCTGAATTCGCTGATGGGCGCAAGCTAGTCCAAGGCGCGCGCAAGGCAATAGCTGCAAGCGCCATAAGGACGGCCTTTGAACAGGAATCCGCGCAAAACATGCCATTTGCGCCAAGTTTCACCTCCCGCTAGGAGGCGCAGCACATAACGGGCACACCAAAGGAGAGGCCATGTCCACGACGTTCCAGCTCGACACGGCGACCAGCCGTGCCCATCCCACGCCCGCGCCGATGAAGCGGCTGACGATCCCGGCCATCCGCGCCCGCAAGGATGATGGCGTCACCACAGAGCCCATCGTCATGCTCACCGCCTACACCGCGCGCCAGGCGCAGCTGCTCGATGCGCACTGCGACCTCCTGCTCGTGGGCGACAGCCTGGGCCAGGTGATCTACGGCCTGTCCTCCAGTGTGCCCGTCACGCTGGAGATGATGATCAACCACGGCGCCGCCGTCGTGCGGGGCAGCTACCACGCCGCGGTTGTCGTCGACATGCCGTTTGGCACCTACGAGCAATCGCCCGAGCAGGCCTTTGCCAACGCGGCCCGCCTGCTGAAGGAAACCGGCTGCGCGGCGATCAAGCTGGAGGGCGGCGAGGCCATGGCCGAAACCGTCGCCTTCCTGACGCAGCGCGGCATTCCGGTGATGGGCCATGTCGGCCTCACCCCCCAGGCGGTCAACGTGCTGGGCGGCTACAACGCGCGCGGACGCTCGGAAGCCGAGGCGCAGAAGATCGTGGACGATGCCAGGGCGCTCGACGCGGCCGGGGCCTTCGCGGTCGTGATCGAGGGCGTGGTCGAGCCCATCGCGATTGCCGCCACCAGGGCGATTACCTGCCCGACTATCGGCATTGGCGGCTCGGCGCAGTGCGATGGGCAGGTGCTCGTCACAGAGGACATGTGCGGCCTGTTCGAGCGTGTGCCTCGCTTCGTGAAGCGCTATGCCAATCTCGCCGAGGAGATCGAGACCGCGGCGGCGACGTACGCAAGCGAAGTGCGCGCGCGCAGCTTTCCCGGACCCGAGCAGACCTACCAGCCCCGCAAGGGCTGAGCGGGTCTCCTCTCACCCGGCGTTCGGCACGTCGTCCAGCAACGCTTCGCCCTCGGCGATGAGCGGGGTCTCTCCGACCATGCTGCGCGCCTTGGCGAGAAGCGCGCGGGCGGTGCCGGGCGCCTCCTCCGAAACGGCCAGCGCAAAGCCGAGCGCCTGCGCGGCGTCCGGGCTGGAGCGCTGGAGGCGGTAGGCCGCCTGCGCAGCCTCGCGCGCCTCTTGCGTGTGGCCCAGCCCCGTCTCGACAAGGGCCAGGTCGCAGAGCAGGCGCACATCGCGCGTGCCGCCGTTGTCGCGCAGCCAGGTCAGGATCGCGCGTGCGCGCAGATAGTCCCCGCTCGCCATCGCCAGCCCGGCCGCGGCCCGCAGGGCGCTCCGGCTCTGCGGGCTCTGGTCGAGATAACCCTGCACCAGACCTTGCGCGCCTTTCGGATCGCCAGCGAGGAGAAAGGCCTCCACGCGGCGGCGGAACAGGCCGGGGGGCATGCGCACTCTTGTCGCAAGGGCATAACGTTCCTGCGCGGCGGCAGGATGGCCCAGTGCCAGTTGGACATCGCCAGCGAGCGCCTGGCTGTCGAAGAATCCGGGCCTGTCCTGGCGCATCGCCTCGGCGGCCCGTTCGGCCGCACGCCCCTGCCCCTCCGCAAGCAGCCGACCGATAGGCCCACCCCGTCCGACAACGCGCAACTGCGCCTGCGCCGGGCGCGCGGCGCGGTCGAGCAGTTCGCCGGCCTTCTGGCGATTTCCCAAGACCTCGTAAGCCCGCGCGACCTGGGTCAGCAGGTAGGGCGACGCCTCGTCGCGGGCGATGTCCGGCCCGAAACGCATCGTTGCAAAACGGAGCTGTCCCGCCTCGTAGATCGCGCGGGCGAGCAGGTCCTTGGTGCGGCGGCTGTCGGGCCGCTGGCGCAGCACCGCCTCGAAAGCCTCGATCGCAGTCTGCGGATTGCCGAGCGCCAGTTCCGCCACGCCGCGAAGCTGCTGGACACCGGGCACCATATCGAGCTGGCCTTCGGTGTGCGTGAGCAGGCTGCGCGCCAGTTCGAAGTTTCCGGCGCGCGCGGCGATCACCGCCTGAAGGTAGTAAGCCTGCGCGTTGCCGGGCATCAGTTCGAGCACCCGCCGCGTAACCGTCACCGTCTGCGCCGCGCGCCCCAGGTCGCCCAGCGTGGCCGCGTAATCGAGCAGCAGCGACACGTCCGAAGGCGCAGCCATGATGCCCTTCTCGAACCACGGCAAGGCACCCGCAAGGCCATAGCGATCGCGCACGAGCTGCCCCTTGAACTGCAAGGCCCGGGCGTTGTGCGGCCCCAGTTCCAGCGCATGGTCGGCCGCGGCAATGGCCTCCATATGGGCCCCGCGCACGTAATCCAGCCGCCCCATCTCGACCCACAGCTCCGGGTCGTCCGGGGTGAGCGCGCGCGCCTTGGCGAAGGCCGCCTGCCCCGCCTCGAAGTGGCCCGAAAGTTGCTCGAGGCGGGCCAGCGCGCGCCAGCCACGTGCGGCGCTGCCAGGCGCAAAGCCACCCTCTTCCAGCCAGGACCGTGCCTTGGCGAGCTGCCCTTGCGCGAGGTAGGCCTCGCCCATCCAGGCGGCGACCTCGCCGCGCGGGGCGCCATTGCCGAGCGCGGCGCGCAGTTTCATTTCGGCCGCGATGCCATCTCCGCGCGCAAGCGCCGCGCGCGCCTCTCCGATGAGAGCGAACGGGGCCACCGGCTCCTGCCCGCGGCTCTCGCCGCTACCGGTTAGCGGGCACAGCACCAGCAGCGCCGAAACCAGCGCGGCACGCCCCCACGTCCCTCTTCCCACCATCATCGGGCCATCAGGGCTGCAGGTCGTACTGCTTGAGAAGATCATAGAGCGTGGGACGGCTGATCCCGAGCATCTTGGCCGTACTCGAGATATTGCCTTCACTGCGCGCCAGGGCATGGCGGATCACCTTGCGGTCGGCCTGTTCACGCGCGGTCTTGAGGTTGAGCGCATTGATGACCTGCTCGTCGGGATCGGCCAGATCCAGGTCGCTGGCCGAGACGAGCTTCTCGTCGGCCATGATCACCGCGCGTTTTACCCGGTTCTCCAGTTCGCGCACGTTGCCCTGCCAGGGCCAGGCATCGATCGCGGCCAGAGCATCGCTGGCAAAGCCGCGCACCTTGGGGTTCATCTCGGCCGCGTAGCGCGCGAGGAAGGTCTTGGCGAGCAGCGTCGCATCGCCGGGGCGCTCCGCCAGGCTGGGAATGCGCACGACGATTTCGGCGAGGCGGTAGTAGAGATCCTCGCGGAAGCGGCCATCGGCGATCATCGCATCGAGATCCTGGTGGGTGGCGCACACGATGCGCGTGTCGACCGGAATCGATTCGCGCGAGCCCACCCGCTCGATCACGCGCTCCTGCAGGAAGCGCAGCAGCTTGACCTGCAGCTGGAGCGGGATGTCGCCTACCTCATCCAGGAACAGGGTCCCGCCCCTCGCCTGCTCGATCTTGCCGGGCGTGGTCTTGACCGCGCCGGTGAAGGCGCCCTTTTCGTGCCCGAACAGCTCGCTTTCCAGGAGGTTCTCGGGGATCGCGGCGCAGTTGATGGCCACGAACTCGCCGCGCGCCCGGTCGCTCGCATCGTGCAGGCCGCGTGCGAGCAATTCCTTGCCGGTCCCGCTCGCCCCCAGCAGCATGACCGAGACATTGGTGTTGGCGACGCGTTCGATGGTGCGCGCAACCTTGAGCATCTCGGGCGCGGCGGTGATCATCCGCCCCAGCACTTTTTCCTCCTTCTCGACCTTGGAGGACAGGCGGCGGTTCTCTTCCTCCAGCCGGTGGAGCTGGAGCGCACGGCGCACGATCAGCCCCAGCGCATCGATGTCGACAGGCTTCTGGTAGAAGTCGTAGGCCCCACGCGCGATGGCGGTGAGCGCGCTTTCGCGCGCGCCATGGCCGCTGGCGACGATGACCTTGGTGTCGGGCTTGAGCGCCATGATCTCGTCAAGAACCGCGAACCCCTCGCTCGTTCCATCGGGATCGGGTGGCAGCCCCAGGTCGAGCGTCACCACGTCGGGCGCCTCGGAGCGCAGGAGGGCAAGCGCCGAGGGACGGTCCCCCGCCACGATGACCTCGAAGTCCTCATAGGCCCACTTGAGCTGCGCCTGCAGCCCGGCATCGTCCTCGACGATGAGGAGCTTGGGCAGCGACTTTGCGGCATTATCACTCATCACGCGACTTTCTGATCATTCTTCGTGAGGTTCTGGTAGAGATTGGTCGCCTCGCTGAGCGGGATACGCACGACGAAGCGCGAACCCAGCCCCTCGCGCGATTCCACGTCGAGCCGCCCGCGCATCGCGCGCACCAGTTCGCGCGCCTCGTACGCGCCGATCCCGAAGCCTCCGCTCTTGGTTGACACGAAAGGCTTGAACAGACCGTTGCGCACGAACTCGGCAGACATGCCACAGCCGGAATCGAGCACCTCGAAACGGGCATGGAGGCCATCGGCGACGACCGAGAGGAAGACCGGGCTGTGCGGATCGCTTGCATCGATCCCGTTCTGGACGAGATGAACCAGAACCTGCTCGAGCGAATGGCGGTTGGCAGTGATCGCCAGGTCGGGCGAATCCACCGCCACGAACTGCGCGCTGCTTGCAAAGCTGGTTCCGACCGAGGCCAGTACGTCGCGGGTGCGAATGTTCTCCAGCTTCTCGACCGCGCCGGTGCCATAGCGCCCGAGCCGGGCGATCAGCGCGTTCAGCTTTTCCGAAGAATTGCGCAAGGTCACCAGCATGTCGGCGCGAAAGGCCGGTTTGTCGGCGTGCAGTTCCGCGTTGCGGGCGAGCAGGCTGAACTGGCTCGCAAGGTTCTTGATGTCGTGCATGACAAAGGCAATGCGGCGGTGGAAGTCGTCGAACCGGTTGGCCTCGGCCAGGGCAGTCTGGCTGGCATTTTCCGCAAGGTAGCTCGCCACCTGCTGGCTGATGACGCGCAGGAGATCTAGGTCCTCCCAGTCGAAGGTGCGCGCGAACTGCGGCCGGGCAAGCACCACAAGGCCGACCAGGCGCTCGAAGTGGACGAGCGGGATGACCGCCCAACTGCGCGCATCGGCAAGGAGCCACTTCGGGATCTCGAATGTCGTGTCCGCTCCCTGGGCTGCGCTGCGACCGCGCACTTCGTCGAGATCTACAATATAGCCGGTGCGTTCGAGGTAGGACTGGCCCTGCAGCGACATCGCGACACCCGGCACCTCGATCTCGGGCCAGTTCCAGCGTGCGGCGAGCGTCATTTCGCCCTGCTCCCCGGGTGCGAGAAGAAGTCCTGCGGGGCTCTCGAAAAGGTCCGCCACCGACTTGACCACGCGCTCGCCCAGCGGCGCGGCGTTCTCACCCCCGCTGCCGATGGTGCGGGTAAAGCGTAGCCATTCCTCGCGGTAATCGTAGCGGTGCTGGAAGAAGTGCTTGGCCAGCGTCACCTTGAGCCAGCTGCGCAGCTTGCGCGAGGGCAGGACGACCAAGGCAATCGCGCTGGCGAGGGTCAGGAAGGCGAGTTCGAGCAGGCGCGCGAAGTTGCCCCCCGCATAGGACAGCCACTGCGCCACCGCGACCATACCCACCAGATAGGCCCCGATCACCAGCAGCGAGAAGGTCTGGAACGTGACCGCACGCGAAGGGCGGATCTTCAGTTCGTCCCGGTTGGCCGCGACCGAAAGTCCGATGAACATCGCCAGGATGACCGTCGCCACCGCACGCAGGGCCGCCACTTCGCGCGGCCAGGACCCGGCGAGGTATGAAATCGTGTAAAGGTTGAGATCGAAGGCCCACAGCACGGCGAGACCAATCGTCGGCCAGCGAAGCGCCGGGCGCGCATCGTGCGAACAGCCCGCGTAGAGATTGTGGACCAGAACCAGCCCCCCGACTGTCACCAGGAGCCGGAACAGGACATTGAATTCGAAGGCAAGGCTTCGCAGTTCAAGCGGCAGCGGCAAGGTCCCCAGCCCATAGTCGATGCCCAGATGCAGCAACTCGACAAAGCACAGCGCCATCACGACAGGACGGATCGGCGCCAGCGTGGTGTCGCGTCCATCGCCGCCGAACAGGCGAAAGACGACAAGGAGCCAGCCCATGTTGCGCGCGGTCTCGCACAGCGATGCCAGGATCGGCGGCACCGTCCCGACCGCAACGGCCGCGACCGAAAGGCTCCACAACGAGGTCAGGACCAAAGCGACGAGCGCGGCCCCGCCTGCCCCGGCAAGCCGGTGACGGCGCGGCCACAGCGAGAGGCCGACAGCCGCCGTTGCAATGGCGCCGGTCAGGTCGAGCGCAATCGCAATCGTGGTCCAGATATCGGGACTGTCCCAAGCCATCATCGGGCTCCCTCACTCCAGATCACGACCCGCAAGGTCTGCAACAGGATCAGGAGGTCGAGGAAGGGCGTGTAATTCTTTGCGTAATAGAGATCGTATTCCAGCTTGTTGCGCGAATCCTCGACTGATGCGCCATAAGGATAGTTGATCTGCGCCCACCCGGTAATTCCGGGTTTGACCATATGGCGCTCGGCAAAGAAGGGAATGTGCGCTTCCAGGTCGGCCACGAACTCGGGTCGCTCGGGCCGGGGCCCGACGAAACTCATCTCACCTTTAAGAACCGTCCAGGCCTGCGGCAGTTCATCGATCCGCACCTTGCGCAGGAAACGGCCAAGCCGGGTAATACGGGGATCGTCCTTGGTCGCCCATTGCGCCCCCGCCGCTTCCGCATCGCTGCGCATCGAGCGCAGCTTGATGACATCGAAAGGAACACCGAACAGGCCGACACGGGACTGGCGGTAGAAGGCCGGTCCCTTGCTGTCGAGCTTCACCAGGAGCGCAAAGACCAGGACCACCGGGCCGGTCAGGAGCAGGACGCACGAACTTGCAACGATGTCGAAAAGACGTTTGACGGCGCCGGAAACGGCCCGCCCCGACGAAAAGCCGTCCGAAAAGATCAGCCAGCTGGGATTAACCGTGTCGAGGTCGATCCGGCCGGTCTCGCGCTCGATCAGGCTGGAGAAATCGTTGACGTGGACGCCAGCGGTCTTGATCCGCAGCAGGTCCTTGAGCGGCATCGCGTTGCGCCGCTCCTGCAGCGCCAGCACGACCTCGCTGACCCCGAGGCTCTCGACGAAGCGGGTAAGGTTCTCGATCTCGGCGCGCGGGGTCGCCCCCTCCACGCAGGGCGCGCCCTCGTTCATGTCGACGAAACCGGCGACCGCGAAGCCGCTTTCCGGACGCCTGGAGAGCACCTCGATACGCCGCGCCCGCGCGCCCGAGCCCAGTACCAGGACGCGGCGCCGGAACACGGCGGAGCCGAAGGCGGCGTGGAAGAAGAGCCGGTTGCCCATCAAGAGCACGATTGCCAAGCCCATCGAATAGACAAGGGTGGAGCGCCAGAACTGCTCGGTGGCGACAACAAAGTCGACGAAGGCCAGCGCGATCACGCCCAGCGAGACCGCGACGAGCAGGCGCGCAGCGGCAAATCGCATGGAACGAAGCGCCTCCGACGCGTAGACGCCGACCGAAACCATCGCGAGGATCATCACGGCCCCGAACGCTCCGTGGGCGGCCATACGCGCCAGGAGCGAGCCCATGTCCATACCGATCTGCATCGCCCGCAAGCGCCAGGACAGCTCGTTCGCCACTACGAGCAAGGCGAAGTCGACGATACACAGCAGGATCACCGCGTAGGGGATGTAGTGTTTGAAAAGCCGGACCATCGCCTCGGGTCGCTATCCTTGCGCACGTTAACTCATGTGACCTCAGCTTAACCCCAAGGCGTAAACTGTCGGTAAAACTAACACACCTCTACCGGCCAGCCCGCTGGACACAAGGACGCAAATCCCGGATCATGGTGCTTTCAGAGCTATTCCTCGCCCAAAATGTCGGCCCGTTTTACAGAGACGCACGGCGCGAGGAAAGGCGCTCGGCGCGCCTACGGGACCGGCTGTAAACCATGTGCTAACCACGAGAGGAAACCATGGTGTTACCCGCCCCACGGTAGAGGCCGCGCTGCCATGACAGGAATTCGCACCAGCCGCGCGTCAGCCGGTAAACTCTCGCTCAAGCAGACCTCGGTACACTTCGCCGCCATCACGCTCGTCGCCACGGGCTTGCTGGCCGTGTTCGCCGACGGCGAGCGCAGCAAGGCGGCGCTCGCTGCCGCGGCCGCGCACGAAGCTGACGCGGAGGATGCGATCGGCGAAGCCGCAAAAGGCGCAGCCAAGAACCTCATCAAGATACGCCCCCGCCGCGATACGCCCGGGCAGTTCGGCCCGGATCCGGTGCGGCGCCCCGCCCCTTCAGGCGCGATGGCCTATGCCCAGGGCGACGAACTGCGCCATGAGCCCGGCTACGAACCCGGCCCGGACCTCCTGCCCACATCCCCCCTCGCGCGGTCGGCACCTCCGGCCAATCTGCCAGCGGGCATGACGCTTGAGGAATGGCTGGCCCTGCATGAAGAAGAGCGCGGCGACCTGCCCGCTATTCGCCTTGGCCCCGATGACCTGCGGGCGATGGGTGCCCTGCCCTCATCCGGCCAGCCCGCCGGCTGACCGAACACCCGCCTCACGCCGCGGCTACTTCGTACCCAGGATATCAAGCGCGGTGAGCGTCAACGTCTCCGCACCCGAGCCGATGACCTTGTCCGCTTCGGGCGCCCAGAACGCGCTGTGGAGCGAGGGCAAGGGCGGCCCACCTTCCTGCGCGGCCTTGTAGGCAGCCTCGGGCACGCCGCCCACCCAGAAGATGATCGACTTGATGTTCTCCTCGTCGGCACGGCGGTATTCGCCGAAGTCCTCCCCGCCCATCACGGACGGAAGTTCGCCGACCTTGTCGGTCCCCATCTTCGCCTGGAGCCGGACCAGCGTTTCTTCCGTGAATTCCGGCGAGTTCCAGGTCGCCCGGGTATAGAGCTCCTTCCAGCTCACCTCGGGCAGGTCCTCTTCGGGAACGCCGGCGGCCAGCGCTTCGCCGCGCGCGATCCGCTGAATACCCTCCAGCAGCTTGGCGCGCGTTTCGTCCGAGTAGCTGCGCACCGTCAATTCCAGCTTGGCGCTGGAGGAGATGACGTTGTGCTTGGTGCCAGCGTGGAACGAGCCGACGGTCACCACGACCGGGTCCTTGGGATCGATCTCGCGGGACGCAAGCGTCTGCAGCTTCATGACGATCGAGCTCGCCAGCACGATCGGGTCGATCGTGGTGTGGGGATAGGCCCCGTGCCCGCCGCGTCCCTTGACGAGGATGTCCACGCTGTCGACATTCGCCAGCGCCCAGCCCACAGCCGCGCCGACCTTGCCCGCTTCCATTCCCGCCGAATCGTGAAAGGCCAGCGCATAGTCCGGCTTGGGAAAGCGCGAATAGAGGCCGTCCGCCAGCATCGCGCGCGCACCGGTCCCCATTTCTTCGGCAGGCTGGCCGACCATCACGAGCGTGCCCGACCATGCCTCGCGCCGGGCCGCGAGCAGCCGCGCGGTCTCGATCCAGGCGGTCATGTGGGTGTCATGGCCGCAGGCGTGCATGATGCCACTTTCCACCCCGGCGGTGGAGACCCCCTTCATCTTCGAAGCGAAGGGAAGCCCCGTCTGCTCGGTCACGGGAAGGCCATCCATGTCGGCGCGGATAAGGACCGTGGGGCCCTCGCCGTTGCGCATGACTGCGACGATACCGGTACCACCCACACCCTCGGTCACCTCGAATCCGGCCTCGCGCGCGGCCTTGGCCATGATCCCGGCGCTGCGCGTCTCCTGCATCGAGAGCTCCGGGTGCGCGTGCAGATCACGGTAGATATCCATGAGCGCCGGCATATCGGCCGCGATAGCCTGCGCGACCGCGTTGCTCCCCTGTGCCGCCACAGGTGAGGAGGTTACGCCCAGCGCCGTTCCGGCGGCGAGGGCCAAGCGAAGCATGTCAAGATGTCCCATAGACGCAAGGCTATGGAATGCCCTGTAAAAGGCAAGGGCTCATAACGCTTTGGGAAAGGTCCGTCCGCCGACAGATGCCGGTGTGGTGCCCCTGGCCCGACTCGAACGGGCACGCCTTTCGACAAACGATTTTGAGTCGTTCGCGTCTACCATTCCGCCACAGGGGCACGGGATGAAGGCCAGACGCTTAGCCGCAGCCATCGGCGCATTCAAGAGGCCAATGCGCGAATACCCACCGGGACGGGCATTTGCGTCGGTCCAGGTCTTTTTCTCAGAATTCCCAATCGAGTGCGACGTGGAGCAACTGGCTCTTCATTGCGCCCTTGCGCGATCCGAACGAGCCGATCTCGAAGCGCGGGCCATCTTCCCCTGTGGCATACTGCCAGCGCAGCTTGATCTTTTCGGCGTCCGCCTCGGGAGCCGGACCTAGCTCGACGCGCTCGGTACGTTCGCGAGTATTCAAGGGCTTGGCGGAAAGGGAAAATCCACGAAGGTCGAGACGTCCGTCCGGCGGTGGGACACGCGCCGAAGAGGCGGCAAGCGCCAGCGGAACCACGCCCTTCGCGACAGGCTCTCCCGCATGAACAGCGGCGGCCGGGACACATGCCCCGAGGCCAAAACCCAAGCAAAGGACGTTCCTGATCGCCATTCCATCTCCCCGGACCAGCTCTACGTAAGTACCACGTAGAAACGGCGTGGGGAACACGACAGTTCCCGGCAAGTCCGGGCAAAGCACGAAAGGGTGCCCTGGAAAGGGGTACTAAGCCCCCATTTCCAGCGCCTTGGGCCATCCGAAAAAAAATCGCTGCGCCCGATACGAAAAAGGGCGGCCAAAGCCGCCCTTCCCCGATCCGGATGATCCGTGAAGCTCAGCTCTTGAGCGAGTTCGCAAGGATCTTGTGAATGCGCGAATGGAGCACGTCGTTGCCCGCCAGGATCTGGCTGTCGCAATAGGGAAGCGAGCGGCCCTTCCAGTCGGACACGAAGCCACCGGCCTCGCGCACGAGCAGGCAGCCCGCCGCCGTATCCCACGGCTTCAGGTCGGCTTCCCAGAAGCCCTCGTAACGCCCCGCAGCGACCCAGGCGAGGTCAAGTGCGGCCGAACCGAAGCGACGGATGCCCGCCACCTGCGGTGCAAGCGCCTGGTAGATGCGCGACCATTCCGCGACATTGCCATGCCCCTGGAAGGGAATGCCCGTCGCGATCACGCTCTCATCAAGGTGACGGCGCGACGACACGCGCAGGCGCGCATCATGGAGCCAGGCGCCCCGGCTCTTCTCGGCCCAGAAGCTCTCGTCGGTGATCGGCTGGTAGATCAGCCCCGCGGTCACTTCGCCCCAGCCGCCGTTGATCGACTTGTTGCCGTCCAGGCGCGGTTCCTGCACCGCGATCGAGATCGCGAAATGCGGAATGCCGTGAAGGAAGTTCGTGGTGCCGTCGAGCGGATCGACGATGAAACGCGGCTTGTCGGGATCGCCCTCGATCGAGCCGCCTTCCTCGAACAGGAAGCCCCAGTCCGGACGGGCTGCGCGCAGCTCGTCCCAGATGGTACGCTCGGCGGCGCGGTCGGCCTTGGAGACGAAGTCGGACGGCCCCTTGCGCGAGACCTGGAGATGTTCGACTTCACCGAAGTCACGGCGAAGTCGGCCACCAGCCTTGCGGGCGGCCTTTTCCATGACGCGGATGAGACCGGAAATTGCGGCCATAACCTTTACTCTGCTCCTACTGCCGGCCGGGCCGGCACATCAATTTTCAAACGCGCCGACCTCACCCGAACGATCGGGTGGTCAGCGCTCGTTGCCCGCGCTCGCGCCTTCGGGCTGGTAACCGCAGACCAGGGCAATGGCTTGCAGCAACTCGCCAGGCTTGTCACGGTGAACCTTGTCGGCGTTCTTGGCGATAAGGCCATCCACCGAAGTCCCGATCTTGCCCAGCGAGTTGTTGTAGAGACAGCCCACCAGCGCGTTCTTGACCGGCTCCTCGACCTGCTCGGAGCGCAGGGCAGAGACCATCACGTTGAGATAGAGGACCGCGTTCTGCACGTCCTCGGCCTTGGGCTGGGCCGGAGCGGCGTCCTGCGCTGCCACGCCGACCGGCAGGGCCGAAAGGGACAGGGCAGCGCCGAGCGCCAGCTTGTGGAGGTTGGAACGCAGCTTCATGATCAGTCCGCCTTTCGCACGTAGGCCTTTTCGTAAACATCGACGACGATGCGCGTACCGCTTTCGATGTGCGGCGGCACCATCACGCGAACGCCATTGTCGAGAACGGCCGGCTTGTAGCTCGACGAGGCGGTCTGCCCCTTCACCACGGCGTCGGCCTCGACGATGACGGCCTCGACCTGTTCAGGCAGCTGCACCGAGATCGGGCGCTCTTCCCACAGTTCAAGGGCAACCTGCATGCCGTCCTGAAGGAAGGCTGCGGCATCGCCAAGAAGATCGGCGGGAAGCTGGATCTGGTCGTAGGTCTCGGTGTCCATGAACACCAGCATGTCGCCCTCGGCGTAGAGGTACTGGAAGTCCTTGGTGTCGAGGCGCACCTTCTCGATGGTGTCGGCGCTGCGGAAGCGCACGTTGGTCTTGCGGCCATCGATCAGGTTCTTCATCTCGACCTGCATGTACGCACCACCCTTGCCGGGCTGGGTGTGCTGCGTCTTGGCCACCTTCCAGATGCCCTTTTCGTATTCGAGAATGTTGCCGGGACGAATGTCGACGCCGCTGATCTTCATGGAAACCTGCCTTCGATGGGAAAGAGCTGAGCGAAACAGATCCGGACCTCTACAGGAGAGACACACCGTTTCGCAAATCCCGCGCCCCTTAGCCGAGGCAGACGGGCATGGCAATTGCCTCGCTGCGGTGCTAGCGCGGCTGTCATGAACCGAGCCGCCCTCTCCCGCCGCCTTGCGCCGGCGATCCTGTGCCTTGCTGCGTCCCTCGCCCTTGCCGCGCCGCTCAGTTCGGCGGGCGCCGACAGCCCGGAGCCGCCGCCGGTTCCTGGCGGCAAGATCGGCACGCTCAAGATGGGGCGCTACGCCTGCGAACTGCCCGGCGATGCGGGCGGCCTGATCGGCGAGCCGGTTCCCGAATACGACTTCACCATCGTCAATGCGTCCAGCTATCTCGCCAAGGGCGTGCGCGGAAGCTACCTGCATACAGGTACCGACGTGGTGATGACGGGCGGCGTCTTCCGCAACCGCCGCTTCACGCGCATCAGTGCGGGTTTCCTCGAAGAAACGGGCCCCGGCCCCGAACCTGAAGCAGGTGCGATGCGCTGCATCCTTGTGCCCCGGCGCTGAGGGCCAGCTTCCTGATCCTGCCCCCCTGACGGCAAAAGCGCACAAGGGCGTGCAGCCTTTTGCGCATCGGACCATTTCCTCCCCCAAGGCGACGCGGCCCCGGTTCCTCCGGCCCCGCCAGACAAAGGGGATCGGGAATGACCGACAGGATCAGGATCGGAGTACTCAACGACGCAGCGGACCTGCGCGCGGACGAGGATGACGATTCGCCTGCCAGCCACGACATCGCATTCTGGCTCGATCGCGAGATCGCGGCCTTGCGCAGGCGCGGTTGCGCCCTCCCCGAAGTGGAAATCGTACATGCCTACGCGCTGGGCCTGCCCGGCGGCACCGGAGCCGCGGTCGAGGACGCCTGCCATCGCCTGATCGACGACGGCGTAGCCTGATCGTGGGCCCCTTCGTCAGCGACAACGCCGCCATCGCCGCGCGCGTCTACGAAGAGCGGCGCGTCCCCGCCCTGATCTGCTCCCACGACGAGCACGCGCGCACGCGCCATGCCTTCCAGCTCCAGTCAGGCGGCGCCGTCGATGAGGCCGCGCGGCTTGTCCAGCACCTGGCCGCCAGCGGGCGCACTCGGCCGGTCGTCCTGCACGAGACATCCCGCCTCGGCGAACGTCTGGCCAAGGCATTCCAGGAAGAGGCCGCAATCGCGGGTCTGGCTCCGAGCGCCAGCGTAGCTGTGGCACCGCAGGCCGGAGCGCACGAAGTTGCGGATACTCTTGCATCGGCCCTCAACGAAGGTGGTGCGCGCCCGGATGCGCTGTTCTATCTGGGGCGCACAGTACCGTCACGCGAACTGTACGATGCGATTGGCCAGTCGGGCTATGACGGTATCTGCCTTGTCAATCTCCTCGCGGCCCGCAGCGCCGCTTCTCGGCACGCCCCTACACGCCCAGAAGATCTCGAGGGGTGGCTGCACCTGTCGCTCGTCTCCGAGCGCAATCCGCGCTTCCGGGCGCTTCAGGACGAATTTCCCGATGCCCGCGCACACCACGACACGATGGCCCGCGACCACGATCTGGCACGCCTGGTCGCCCATGCGCTTGCGCGCGCGCCATCGCCTACCCCTTCAGGTCTGCGGCTTGCTCTGGAGCAGGTCCGCCTTCTTCCCGCGACGCAGGGCGAGGAAGGAACTATGCTGGGCCTGGGCCCGCTTGTCCGCGCGGCCCTGCAGGGGCCCTACCTGACGATCCGGCAATGGAAGGCGGGGGGCAGCGTGGCAATACCCGAAACCTGAACTAGACGGGCCCCTCGGCCGAGGCGCCCAGCACCGGGGGCGCGGCAAGGACAGGCTCCAGGCCCTTGGCGGCATTGCGGAGCGGCAGGATTGCCCCCCGGAAGGGACGCACGCAGTTCCGGCCTGCGTTCTTGGCGCGATAGAGCATCTGATCTGCCCGCCCCATGGCGGTCACAACCCCGCGGGGCGAGGTCCGGTCCACTTCCGCCACGCCGACACTCAACGTGACGCTGAGCGCCTTTCCACCCGCCGTGAACGGCTCTCCAGCCACGGCCTCGCGTACCCGCTCTGCCACATCGATGGCGCCGGCGAGGGACGTCTCGGGCAGCAGAATGGCGAACTCCTCGCCTCCAATGCGCCCGACCAGATCCTCGCGGCGCCCCTGCATGTCCAGGATCTGGGCAATCCCGCAGAGCACCTCGTCCCCCGCCAGATGCCCATGGACATCGTTGACCTGCTTGAAGTGATCGACATCCAGGAGGAGCAGCGACATCGCCCGGTCATGGCGACGCGCGCGCTGGATTTCGGTCTCGGCCCGCGCGGTGAACGCCCGGCGATTGAGCATTCCGGTGAGATAGTCGTGGTCGGCCAGATCCAGGAGCTGACCCACGTACACGGAAATGCGCCGCACCATCGGGCGAAAGATGAAGAGCGCCTCGAACGTCAGGGTCAGGAGCACGATCGCAAGGATACCCCACTGGATCCGCTCCATCTGCTGCGCGCGCAGTTCGCTGACCGACTGGTGGATCGCGACCACTTCCTCAAGGCCGCCGAGCAAGGGCCCGCGCGAGAGGACCGACAGGGTACGCAGGTTCCCGATCTCGTCGGCAGCCGCGGCCCCATGGCCTCCCCGCGGGAGGGCGATCTCCGCTTCCGCCGCATCCAGAAAACGCCGAGCCAGGCGGTCTATTTCGGCAGGTCCGTAATAGACGTCGTGCAAACGGCGCTCGGCAACGGAAGCGCCTTCCTTTCTGGAAGCGAGGCGGACGAGTTCGCGGTGGGCATCGGCAAACTGGCGCACGGCCGTCTCGAGCGGTTCGCGTACCTCCTCGTCGCCCCGGTGCAGATCGTCCGCAAGGGCACTGATGCGCTGCGAGAGCATACGCTGACGCCCGCTCATGTTGATGATCGCCGCGGCACCCTCGTTCGCCCGCAACGTCTCCGTGAGGACGAAGTGCGAAACGATGCTGAGGAGTGCGATCAGCCCCAGCGCCACGACATAGCGTAACGTGAGACTGCGCGGTGTAACCTGCGACATCTGCAACCAACCCCCGTTCAAAATCGAGGGGACAGTGCCCATGAAGGCTTAACAACAAGTAATAATACTTATGATTCAAGTGTATGTGAAATTTGCACATACATATCTTCACGGGAATATCCCTGAACGGGACCCTAGGCTCAGGAGGCCCGAAGGCCTTTGACCTGGCCCAAAGTCCGCCAGAATTAGTCCCGTAGGCTCTGATCAGTAGATGCCGCCCTGCTCCTCGGCGAAGTTGTCGGCAACGCCCTGGGCAGCTTCCGCCGCCGTAGCCCGCGCCTTGCGCGCGCCATCGATCTCGGCAATCAGCGCATCGCGCCGCTTGGTGAACTCGTCCTCGGCGGTGTACTGGCGCGGTTCGGTGTCGGGCTTGAAGGCTTCCCAGATGACCGAGGCCTTGGGTTCGTCCGACGGCTCCACGCCCATCACCTGCTTGCCGGTCACACGGTCGATGCGCACCATTCGCACGCCCGGCGGCGCGACGAAGGGCTGGTCGCTCCAGCGCTCGCGCGTGGCCTCGATCACGTCCTTGAAGATCGGCGCGGCGATCCGCCCGCCCTGGGCATAGCCGCCCAGCGAGCGCGGATTGTCGTAGCCCAGGTAGACACCGCCCACGTAGTCCTGCGAGCCGCCCATGAACCACACGTCGGTCGGGCCGTTGGTGGTGCCGGTCTTGCCGAAGAGCGGCAGGTTCAGGCTGCGCAGACGCACCGCGGTACCGCGCGTGACAACACCTTCGAGCATGTGGATGGTCTGGTAGGCGGTGTCCGCGTTCATCACCTGCTTGCCGCGGCGCGCGATGCGCGGCATCGGCTTTCCGTCCCATTCGGCCATGTTGCAGCCATCGCAGTTGCGCTTGTCGGCCTTCCAGATGACCTTGCCACTGCGATCCTGCACGTAGTCGATGACCGAGGCGTCATACTGCACGCCGTTGTTGGCAAGCGCGGAATAGGCGTTGGCCATGCGCGCCACGGTCGTCTCGCCCGCGCCGAGCGCGAAGGAGAGGTACGGCTTGTAGTCGCCGATGCCCATGGTCTTGAAGGTCTTGACCACCTTGCCCATGCCGATGTCGTTGGCGATGCGCACAGTCATCAGGTTGCGCGACTGCTCGAGGCCCCAGCGCATGGTACGCGAACCCGCGCCGCCTTCGTTGCCGAAGTTGCGGAAGCACTTCTGCCCAAGATTGCCGCCCTGGTAGACGCAGAAGGTGCCGTCGAGCACCTGTGTCGCGGGCGTCATACCGTTGTCGAGCCCGGTCGCATAGACGAAGGGCTTGATCGTCGAGCCGGGCTGGCGCTCGGCCTGGACCGCGCGGTTGAACGAGCCCAGACCGGAATCGAAGCCGCCCTGGAGGGCCAGCAGACGTCCCGAATAAGGCTGCTCCATGACCATGCCACCCGAAACCTCGGGGACGGTGCGCACCGCGTAGGTCCCGGCCGAAACCGGTGCAGCGGCGAGGAAATCTCCGACCTTGGCGCGGTCGGGGACATTGGTGAGCGCGGCGATGTCGCCATCGGAAAAGCCGATGCGCCCTTCCCCGTTCGCGGCATCGAGCACGACCCCCACGCGCCAGTTCTGGTAATCGATGGTCTTGTTCGAGACGATGAGCTGGGTCTGCCAGTTCTCCATGTCGTTGATGTGCGCGATCGGACCGGCCCAACCACGCTGCCCATGGTAGTTCAGGAGGCCCTTGCGCAATGCGGCGCGGACCGCGCCCTGCAGTTCGGGATCGAGCGAGGTGCGCACCCACAGGCCGCCCGCATAGACGCTGTTGGGGCCGTCCTCGGCCTTTTCGCCGTAGCGGTCGATCAGGCGGCGGCGCACTTCCTCGATGAAATAGCCGTTGGCGGGATCGTAGTCGGGACCGCGCTGCGTGACGAGGCCCAGCGGCTGCGCCTTGGCCTCGGCCGCCTCGGCGGCACTCACCCACTCGTTGCGCACCATCTGGTCGAGCACCCAGTTGCGACGTTCAAGCGCACGGGCTTCGTGCTTCTTGCGCCCGTAGACTTCGGGCGCGCGCGGCAGAATTGCGAGAAAAGCAGCTTCGTTCAGCGTCAGCTCGTCCACGTCCTTGTCGAAATAGGCGCGTGCGGCGGCCTGGACACCGAACGAGCGACGGCCAAGCGGGATCTCGTTGAGATAGAGCTCGAGGATCTGCTCCTTCGAAAGCACGCCCTCAATGCGGTAGGCGAGCACCATCTCCTTGAGCTTGCGGGTAACCGAATACTCGTCGCCGATCAGGATGTTCTTGGCGACCTGCTGGGTGATCGTCGAGCCGCCCTTGGCGCGCTCGCCCGAGCCGTACTTGGAGACATAGTCGACCACGGCGCCTGCAAAGCCGCCGATATCGACGCCGCCATGCGACCAGAACGTGCGGTCCTCGGCCGAGAGAAACGCGTTGACCAGCGGGCGCGGCAGGTCGACATAGCGCAGCTGCACGCGGCGTTCGCGCGCATAGCTATAGGCAATGTCGCCATTGATATCGCGCACCATGGTGGGCAGTGGCGGCTGGTAGGCAAGCAGCGACTTGGCATCGGGCATGTCGCGCATGAGCACGACCCACAGTCCGATCAGACCGATGATCCCGGCCACACACAGGTACACAAATCCGCGCAGGATCCGGCTTGATCGCCAGATCCGTGCGATTCGACCCTGGCCGCGTTCGCGGCGGGGGCTGGTGCTTGCGTCTTCCGGCGTATCCTGGGCCGCGCCGGGGCCGGTGTCAGAGCTCGTGTCGGTCATCGTGCAAGCCCTCTAGCACGCCCTTTTTGCGCAAGGCCAGCAGGAGATCGGGCAAGTCGCGGATAACACGGCGAAGCGAGACTCCCATCGAGGCCGCCGTAAGCGACAGGACCGACCTCCCCGGTGCCTACTGGAAATCCGCGCGCCGCGCGAAATAGCGCCGGATCGCGCGCGCCGCTGCGCCTGCAACCACGCCCTGCCCCGCGCGCGACTGGAGGAAAGCGGCATCCTTTGCATTGTTGATATATCCGGTCTCGAACAGGACCGAGGGCATGTCCGGCGCCTTGAGGACCGCCAGCGCGGCGGTTTCGACGTGACGACGGTGAAGACGCACGTCCGCATCGGAGAGTTCCTCGATCAGGAAGGAGGCAACTTGCGCGGAGGCCTCCTGCGCGCCGCGCTGCGACAGGTCGAGCAGGATCGCGCCCACGGCATCATTGGCGGCATCGAGGACGACACCGTTCACCCGGCGCGCGCTCGTGGCATCGCTCTCGGCATCGCTCGCCGCGAACCGGCGTGCGGCCTCGCCGCTCCCCTTTTCCGAAAGCACATAGGCGCTGGCACCGCGCGCAAGGTCGCTTTCCGCGCTGTCGGCATGGATCGAGAGGAAGAGGTCAGCCCCCAGGCGCCGGGCAATATCGGGGCGATCGGCAAGCGAGATGAAACGGTCGCCATCGCGCGTCAGCGCAACCCGGATATCACCGCGGGCAAGCAGGTCGGCGCGGATCGCGCGCGCGATCTGCAAGGCGATCTGCTTTTCCTTGACCCGGCCATGGCCCGCGCCCGGATCGAACCCGCCATGCCCGGCATCGATCACCACCAGTGGCTGGCGGGCATCGCGCGGCCCTTCGACCGCCGGCAGATCGGCTGGCTCACCGATCTCCGGCAGCTTCATGCGCACCACGTATTCGCGCCCACCACTCGCCTGTGCGAACGTGCGGTTAATCACGAAGACGCAGGCAAGCAGCGCAAGCGGAGCCAGCAGCAGCAGGAATATCTGGACCAGACGCACCATAATCGGTGTCTCGTTAGGGCCTCGCCGCAAGCCCCGCAATCCTCTTGCGCGTGCCGGCAAGGATCCCCCCGGAAGACGGCGCATTTCAGCAGGTGTGCGCCCCGCTGCGGCGATGTTCGATCCACTTCGGAAGACATGCCCCACCAAGCAACTTGCCGTGGCTTACGTGTAGTGCTAGGCAGTTCAAATCCGCGACTGTTCACCCCGGACAGGTTGGCAAGTTATCTTCCTGAAAGGGACTTGCAATCTGCCATCAGGGCCGACAGCCTGCGCGGAGAGAATTGAACCGGCCGCTTTCCGGCCCGGCTCCAACAGGTTGATGCGAGAGATGAGAAGCCAATTGCCGCCTTGCCAGCCCAAGCCCTTCGGGGCGGTGGCGGCGTGGCCGCAACTTTCGGCGTGTTGGGTTTCGCCACGCGAACTTCCGCTCGCAGACGCAATCGCTGCCGCACCGGCAGTGGAATATGATACGACACTCGGAGCGATGGATTGCTCCGACCCCATCTACAATCCGGTCCGCTACGGAGCAGAGGCCTCCCGTCCTTACGGCGCCCTCCCGTTCTCCTGCGGCCTTCACGATAATCGACGCGCGCCACTGGCTGATCCGGCCGGAAGGCAGCGCGTCCGGAGACTTACCAATGGCAACGCGCATGCTCATCGATGCGCGCCACCCGGAAGAAACGCGGGTGGCGGTACTCAAGGGAAATCGCATTGAAGAGTTCGATTTCGAATCGACCGAACGCAAGCAGATAAAGGGTAACATCTACCTCGCGAAGGTGACGCGCGTGGAGCCTTCGCTCCAAGCCGCCTTCGTCGATTTCGGTGGCAACCGTCACGGCTTTCTTGCCTTCAGCGAAATCCACCCGGACTACTACCAGATCCCCAAGGAAGACCGCGACGCGCTCCTCGCCGAGGAAGCCGCGCACGCGGAGGAAGAAGCGGCCCTGCGCGCAAGCGAAGCGGAAGATGAGGACGAGGACGAAGAGAACGACACCGACGGCGAAGACTTCGACGACGGCGGCCTGACCGAGGTCGACACCTCCGAAAAGGACGATGTCGCCACGATCGAGGACGGCAACGTCGAGCGGGGCTTCGAGGACGGCGAAGACGGCGAAGACGACAACCATGGCCGCTCGCGCCGTGGCCGTGGTCGCGGCCGCCGCCAGGGCAAGGCCCGCTCGAAGGAAGCCGAAGAGCTGCGCTCGAAGCGCCTTGCGCTGCGTCGCCGTTACAAGATCCAGGACGTCATCCACCGCCGCCAGGTCCTGCTCGTGCAGGTCGTCAAGGAAGAGCGTGGCAACAAGGGCGCAGCCCTTACCACCTACCTCAGCCTTGCCGGTCGCTACTGCGTGCTCATGCCCAATTCGAGCCACGGCGGCGGCATCAGCCGCAAGATCAATTCGGCCTCGGACCGCAAGCGCCTGAAGTCGATCATCGCCGAGATGAACCTGCCCCGCTCGATGGGCTGCATCGTGCGTACGGCCGGCCTCCAGCGCACCAAGACCGAGATCAAGCGCGACTTCGACTACCTCGCCCGTCTCTGGGACGAGCTGCGCGAAAAGACGCTGCACTCGGCCGCGCCCGCGCTGATCCACTCGGACAGCGACCTGGTGAAGCGCGCCATTCGCGACATCTACAACCGCGAGATCGAGGAAGTCGTCGTCGAGGGCGAGGAAGGCTACCGCGCGGCCAAGGACTTCATGAAGCTCCTGATGCCCAGCCACGCGCGCCGGGTTAAGCCTTATTCCGATCCCGTGCCGCTGTTCCAGCGCTACGGCGCGGAGGACCAGCTGACCGCAATGTACGACCCCGTCGTGCAGCTGAAGTCAGGTGGCTACATCGTTATCAACCCGACCGAGGCGCTGGTCTCGATCGACATCAACTCGGGCCGCGCCACCAAGGAGCATGGCATCGAGCAGACGGCGGTTGCCACCAACCTCGAAGCCGCCCGCGAGATCGCCCGCCAGCTGCGCCTGCGCGACATGGCCGGCCTCGTCGTGATCGACTTCATCGACATGGAATACGGCTCGAACGTCCGCAAGGTCGAGAAGGCCATGAAGGACGCGCTCAAGAACGACCGCGCCCGCATCCAGGTTGGCCGCATCTCGAGCTTCGGCCTCATGGAGATGAGCCGCCAGCGCCTGCGCACCGGCGTACTCGAGGCGACCACGCGCTCGTGCCCGCACTGCGACGGCACCGGCCTTGTGCGCACCGCCAGCTCGGCGGGCCTTTCGGCCCTGCGCCTGATCGAGGACGAAGCAGCCAAGGGCAAGGGCGTGATCGTCTCGCTCTTCGCCAGCACCGAAGCGGCTGTCTACATGCTCAACGCCAAGCGCGCCGACCTCGCCGACATCGAGGAACGCTACGGCGTGACCGTGGAAGTCATCCCCGAGGGTGAGAACGAGGGCGCCAAGATGCGCGTGGCCTCGTCCGGCCCGCGCAACGACTTCGTGCCGCGCTTCGACCCGATCGCAACCGAAGTCGAGGACGACGGCCTCTACGAGGACGAGGAAGACGAGGCCTTCGAGGCCGAGGAAGCCCGCTCGAACGACGAGGACGAAGGCGGTTCGCGCCGCAAGCGTCGCAAGCGTCGCCGCGGTCGCGGTGGTCGTGACCGCCGCGAGGACGGCCAGGACGCGGGCGAAGCCCAGGCAGACAGCGACGAGGACGACGAAGGCACCGAAACCAGCGGCGCCGAAGCCAGCAACACCGAAGCCAGCGACGGGCATGACGACGAAGCCGAGGCCCCGCGCAAGCGCCGTCGCCGTGGCGGTCGTCGCCGCCGCGGTCGCCGCAATGCCGAGGGCGAAGGCTTTGGCAGCGAAGGCGAGGAAAGCACCTCGGACGAGAGCCCCGAAGCTGAAGCCGAAGCGCCTTCCGAGCCTGCCGTGAGCGCGCCCGAACCGGCTCCAGAGCCCGAAGCCACGGTCGCCGCCGAAATGGCGCCAGAACCGGTCGAGGTCGCGGAAGTTCCGGCCGAGGAGGAACCCGCTGCCAAGCCGAAGCGCACGCGCACGCGCCGCAAGAAGGTTGAGCCTGCCGCCGAGGAAGCCGCCGCCGAACCGGCTGCGGAGGCTCCGACTGCCGAACCGGAAGCTGAGGAAAAGCCCAAGCCCAAGCGCGCCCCGCGCCGCAAGAAGGCCGAGCCTGCCACAGAAGACGCGGCAGCCACGACCGAAGCGGCCGAGGAAAAAGCCCAAGCCCAAGCGCGCTCCGCGCCGCAAGAGGACTGAGGCGGCAACCGAAGACGCGGCAACCGCGCCCGAGGCGACCGACGAAAAGCCCAAGCCCAAGCGGGCCCCGCGCCGCAAGAAGGTTGAGCCCGTCGCAGAAGAGGTCGCCGCCGAGGCGGCCCCCGAAGCCGCGGCAACCAAGCCTGCCAGCGAGGAAACCGCGACCAAGGTTGAAGCCGAGGCCGAGGAAGCCCCCAAGGCCGAGGCTCCGCGCCGCGGTTGGTGGCAGCGCACGTTCGGCGAATAATCGCCGCGACCTCGCAAAAATCGAAAAAGGCTCCCCGCTCTTCGGAAACGGGGAGCCTTTTTTGCATGGGCCGTCGCAAACTGCGCCGGCCCCCTTGGCTAGGCAGGCAGCCTCGATCGGCGCAGCCGCTCGCCCGGAAAATACATCCAACACATCCCCCTAATCGGCAAAACCGTCGATTTTCTGCGACTTGCAGAGCACGACTGGCGCGACCGATCGCGGATCATGAAGGCGCCATTTCGCCGCCAGATTCAGCCGAACATGCGCAATTTGCATGTAAAAAAGCGGTGTTAGAGCGCCGGAATGCCCATCTGTTCACACTCCCCCCTTGCCCCGCGCGGCTGAATCGCTAGAGGGGAACCACCGAGGCGGTTATGCCGCAATGCAAGAAAACGGGGATTCGTTCATGGCGCAGTTCACCCTTCCGGCCAACAGCAAGATCAAGAAGCAGGGCAACGTCCACAAGGCTGAAGGTGCGACCCGCGTCAAGAAGTTCACCGTCTACCGCTACGACCCGGATTCCGGCGAGAACCCGCGCTACGACACCTTCGAGATCGACCTCGACAATTGCGGCCCGATGGTTCTCGACGCGCTCATCAAGATGAAGAGCGAGCAGGACCCCACCCTTACCTTCCGCCGTTCGTGCCGCGAAGGCATCTGCGGTTCGTGCGCCATGAACATGAATGGTGCCAACGGCCTTGCCTGCACGACCGCGATCGAGGATCTCAAGGGAAACATCCGCATCACCCCGCTGCCGCACATGGACGTGGTCAAGGACCTGGTCCCCGACTTCACGCACTTCTACGCGCAGTACGCGTCGATCCGCCCCTGGCTGCAGACTGTCTCGACCACGCCGTCGGGCAAGGAACGCCTACAGACCCCCGACCAGCGCGAGAAGCTCGATGGCCTCTACGAGTGCATCCTGTGCGCCTGCTGCTCGACTTCGTGCCCGAGCTACTGGTGGAACTCGGACAAGTTCCTGGGCCCGGCCATCCTGCTCCAGGCCTATCGCTGGCTGGCGGACAGCCGCGACGAAATGACCGGCGAGCGCCTCGACGAGCTGGAAGATCCCTTCCGCCTCTACCGCTGCCACACGATCATGAACTGTTCGAACGTGTGCCCCAAGGGCCTCTCGCCCGCACGCGCGATCGCCGAAATCAAGAAGATGCAGGCCGAACGCCAGATCTGATCGGCGTATCCCGGCGTTTCTTCGATGTCAGTCGTGATGCATTGCGCGCTCCCCGTCGGCGTTTTTCGCCTGCGTGATATACACCAGGAGCGCGCGGCATGACCGCCATGCTCGGTCGTTACGAGACCCTGGTCGCCACCGGGGAACTGCGCTCGGATCCCGAGCAGGCCGCCGTCGCCGAGCGCCTCGACCAGTTGCAGCGCGCCTTCTACAAGGCGCGCAATTCCACCGGCCTTTTCGGCAAGCTACTGGGCAAGAAGGCCCCCTCCCCGCGCGGCGTCTACATGTGGGGCGGCGTTGGGCGCGGCAAGTCGATGTTGATGGACCTGTTCCACCAGACGCTCGACATCACGGCCAAGCGCCGGGTTCACTTCCACGCCTTCATGCTCGAGGTGCACGCGCTCCTCAACGAAGAGCGCAAGAAGGAAAGTGGCGACCCGATCCCGCCTGTTGCCGCGACGATCGCGCGCAACGTGCAGTGCCTCGCCTTTGACGAGATGGTGGTCAACAACTCCGCCGACGCGATGATCATGAGCCGCCTGTTCACGCAGCTCATCGAGCACGAGGGCGTCACGATCGTGACGACGTCGAATCGGGCACCGTCCGAACTCTACAAGGACGGCCTCAACCGCGAACACTTCCTGCCCTTCATCGACCTCATCGAGCAGGAGCTCGACGTCTACACGCTGAACGGGCCGACCGACTATCGCCTTCAGCGTCTTGGCGGCATGGCGACATGGCACACCCCCTTGGGCGAAGAGGCAACCGAACAGACCCGCGAGGCCTTCTACCGCCTGACCGACTACCCACCGGAAGATGCCGAGCATGTTCCCCCGGCGGATATCGATGTCGGCGGCGGACGGCTGCTCCATGTACCCAAGAGCCTCAAGGGCGTAGGTGTCTTCAGCTTCAAGCGCCTGTGCGCAGAAGCGCGGGGCGCTTCCGATTACCTGGCGATTGCGCCGCGCCTACCACACGGTCATCGTCGTCGGCATCCCTCGTATGGGACCGGACCGCCGCAACGAAGCGGCACGTTTCGTAACCCTGATCGATGCTCTCTACGAGAACAAGGTCAAGCTCATCGCAGCCGCCGATGCCTCACCGGAAGAGCTCTACGAAGCCGGCACCGGTCGCTTCGAATTCGAACGGACGGTCAGCCGACTTAACGAAATGCAGAGCGCCGACTACCTTGCCAAAGGCCACGGCGAGGACTGAAAGCCCACCGATGGACCGGCACGGGGTCAGACCTCCCATCTTCGGCCGGGGCATCACCCTCCCACGTTTCGGGTCACTTGGGGCGTAAGCCAGACCTGATAGGCATGAGACGGGCGCTTGATGGCGCCGATGGGCTTGCCTTCCTGAATATACGCCCTGGATCGGCGGCTACAACGGCACCCTAGAGCAGTCAGGCACCCAGGCCCAAGAGTGTCCTTGCCAAGGAGCCGCTCCAAGGCGCCTATCCCCCCACTTGCTCGCGCAGCACTGAACAGGAATGGTGAGGCCGCGATTTTGGGAATGGGCGGCAATCCGCGCAGCACCCAAACAGGATCTCGATGCGGTTGCGGCGCTTGTATTGGCGCCTATCGCCTTCCAACGCTAGAGTCCGCGCGATGAGTCTTGAGATAGGTTGCACCGATCAGGACAACCCTCGGCTCCGCGCTTTGACCGGACGAGACTTCGACCGGAGGAATACGCCGATCGCTCCCAGCGATTTGTACAAGGTCTTGTGAAGCCCGTTTTCTCTGGGCGCACCACGCCAGCGTGGGCCGTTCCGATTGCGGAGATGCCCCCACTCGGATTGCGCCGATCATCGACACGCGACTTACCGAGACCCTTGGGAAAATACGGCGATAGCGAGTCATCTGCTCTTCCGTCAGCCAGTGCAGGTCGCTCACACTCAGCCCCCTCGCGGAGCCTGAAGCAACCATGGCATGCCAATCAACGAGTCCTGAGCCTCGCCATCAGCGCCGTCTAGCTCTGGAGTTATAAGAGGCGTTTCCTGCCCATCTTCCAGCCTCGGACCGGGATGCTTTACATCCCATGCCGCGAAAACAAATTGGTTAACAGCGACTCATGAGCCTCACTGTTAGCTAGGTCGGTTAACCGAAAATACTACTCCCAGAGGCAGATTATGACCGAAGATCACCTATTAGAATCTATCCAAACTGCCCTCAGAAAAACCAAATTTTCAAAAATGAGCAAATCAACAAATAGAAAGCCCCTTGGAAATCGCTTTTGACTTCCAAGGGGCTTCTTTTTAATGAGCCATGAAAGGCCTGTAGCCAGTCATGTCAGTCAGATATTACTGACCGAACGAGCCCCACCAGTAACCAGTAAGCATTGTATTTCCCCATGTGAACCGTCGCTATTGCTGCGACAGACACAGGGTTAACCGTTAGCTAACTCAAACTCAAGACTTTTTTAACCATGGAGCTTCAGCTGCCCCGCCGCGATCATCAGTGCCAGGTCAGCGAAGGGCACAGGCCGGCCGATGTGATAGCCCTGCACAATGTCACAGCCCTGCTGCTTGAGGATGTCGAGGCCGACTGCGGTCTCCACACCTTCTGCGACCACGGTGCGATCCAGCGAATGCGCCATTTCGATGATCGACTGCACGAGTACGAGATCATCCTTGTTGGTTTCCATGGAAGAAACAAACGAACGATCAATCTTGACCTCGCTCGCCGGGAGGTAGCGCAGGTAGTCCAGGGTCGCATTGCCCGTTCCGAAGTCATCAATCGAGAGACGCAGCCCCGACTGCACGAGCCGCTGCAGCATCTGATAGGTTCGTGAACTGCGGTCCAGCTTGTCCGTCTCGGTGATCTCGAGGATCAGGCGGTCGGCGGGCAGGCCATGCAGCGCCAGGATATCCGAAATCATCGTCGGCAGAATGGGATTGCGCAGCAGTTGTGCCGAAATGTTGACCGACATCGAGATGTCGAGGCCTTCCCGCATCATCTCGACCCCGCAGCGTACGGCGTCGTCGACCACGAACCGTGTAATGCGCTCGATCCGATGAAATTCCTCGGCGATGCGAATGAACTTCTCGGGCGAGATCGGACCACGCTCGGGATGGGTCCAGCGCACGAGCGCTTCGGCACCGCAGATCCGGTTCGAGCGAAGGTCGAACTTGGGCTGGTAGGCGACCCAGACCTCACCGTTGTCGATCGCGCGATCAAGCGAGGTCAGCAGCGAGATTTCCCACTGCGCTTCATGCTTGCGACTGTCGTGCTGGTAGACCAGTTCGTCATTGCGAATGGCCTCTTCCGCCGACTGCATGGCTCCGGCCACTCGGGTCGACATGGTGCGATCAAACTCGGAATCGACGCCGCAGTTGAAAGAGAGGTCGATATCGAGACCACCGACCTGGATGCCGTTCTGGACGATACGATGAAGCCCCTCCAGATTTTCGAAGAGATCGAAGGCATTGCGGATCGACGAGAGCCACATGAACATGCCCCCCTCGTGATAGACGGTCGCGGTATCGTCACTGATGCGAATGCGCCGGACGATCTCGCGGGCGACGTTGGCTTCCACATGCTCGGCAAAACTGCCGATGATCGCGCCATAGTTGCGGATCTTGAGGGCGACGAGAATCCGGTTTGACTTTTCGGACGAATTGCGGAGGGCCTGGACGCTCGGAAGGCCCGATCCCGCGTTGGTTTCGCTCGCGACTTCGACCCTGTCGAGACTGCGCATGCGCAGAACAGCTGTCAGGGCCACCACGAAGGCGGGCGCCACCTCCATTGAGACATGGACGTATTCCAGCATGAATGGAGCCGCGACGATGACCGTGAGAAGTGCGCCCGAACGTTTCCAGTCGAGCACACGGCCACGCCCGGTCCCGGTGACAATGATCGCAACCACGATCACCAGCGGCAGGAGCCACCCAAGATTGCGCGGAAGTCCCTGCTGCAAGGTTTCCCCCGCCAGAGCCTGGATATAGCCACCTGGAACGCTTCCGTTCTGGCCCGCAATCTTATGGATGTCGTTGTAGTTGGCGGCCGCGGCGAGAACGATGACATCCTTCCCCGTCACGTTCTCTCGGATGAAATCCCCACGCAGCACATCAATGTAGCTGATCTCGGGATAGGAACGGACATCAATCGATGTGTCCGGGGTAAAAAGGGTGCTGGTATCGCCTTCCACGCCTGCAAGGGCAGCCGACATGCTTGGGATCTGGCCGATCGGACTGTCCGAGGCGAACGGCATTTCAAACCCGATGTTGAACGGATGATGCAGCGTCAACAGCGAGACGACCTCGATGTGTTGCGCATAGGCGCTTGTCGGCACGCGCGCCGCGTAGTTGCCCGGCTTCTGGTCGGAACTAGGCAGGGCGCCGGTAAACACGCGTCCTGGATGCGCCTTCAGTTGCGCGATGAATGCGTCACGATCTTCCGGCCTCGCCTGCTCAGGAAGAAGGCGGGCGAAGAAAACCCGCTTCGCTCCAGCTCCGAAAAGCGTGCCCAAAAGCTTCGCATCATCCCCACGCGAGACGTCGAGACTGTCGAGCGCGCCAAGCGTTCGATCGTCCATCAGGACCATTACAGTCTGACCGTTGGAGGGATGCAACCGCAGCGGCACGCGCAGATTACGCAAGACGTCCTCGATCGGCACGCTGAGGCCGCTCACACCGAGCGCAAGCCCGGTGAACGTGGCCCAGAACACGATCCGGAACCGGGCACTCTTCCAGTACTGGCGAAGCCGCGCGATCATGTCAGGCGAAGTCCCCATTCAGGCGCCCTGAGGCAACAGGTGCCCAAGCATAGCCCGCAGCCACGCCGCGTTCGCGCAAAGTCACCTCGGATTTGCAACCAAAATTCGTCATCTACGTACCATCTGTGACGTTTTGTCCGACCCTCTTAGGGGCAACATCCTAAAAATATGTGTAGTTAATCTTAACTTTGCCGCACACCTTTGCAGAAAGCCGGAAACAGCCGAATTCAAGCCATTTCAGACCAATCCCAACGTGGTAAACGAGCGCTCAAGCATAAGCAGTTGCCAGAGCAACCGCGCGTGGTCGCTCCGGCCGGACACATGCTGCTCCACGAGATGCCCGAGATGGTGCTGGTCAAACCAGCCTGTGGCGGCGAGCCCCTTGCCATGTGCGATTTCCCGTGCCGCTTCCTGAAGCGGCCCCCGAAACCATTGCGCGATAGGCGTTACGAAACCCTGCTTGGGGCGATAGAGGATGTCCTCGGGAAGATGGCGCTGCATCGCCTGCTTCATCAGCCACTTGCCCTGACGTCCCCGCACCCGCAGGTTCTCCGGCAGGCAGGCGGCAAATTCGACGAGGCGATGATCGAGCAGCGGTTCGCGCGCCTCCAGACCGACCGCCATGCTCGTCCGGTCGATCTTGGTCAGGATATCGCCCGGTAGCCAGAACTTGAGATCGGCGTACTGGGCGCGGTCCAGCCCCGAGCGCGCCGGCGCCTTGCGCATCAGCGCCTCGAGCGGCTGCTCCGCGCGGTATTCGCCACGCAACCGCTGGAACTCCGGGGAATAAAGCCCCTCGCGGAGCTCCGGCGTGGTGTAGGCCAAGGCGCGTGCGTAGCCTTGCGCACTGTCGCCCGCCAGCGCCAACAGGGTGGACTTGGCCCGCAAGGGACGCGGCGCCCAGTCGGCCTTGGGATAGAGCGCGCCAAGCCTGCCGAACACCGCGGCGCGCATCGACGCGGGAAGCGCGCCGCGCACCCGATCTTCCGCACGCTGAAAGACATGGCGGCGATATCCTGCCAGCGCTTCGTCCGCGCCATCACCTGACAGGGCCACCGTGACATGCTCTCGAGCCAGCTGGCAGACGCGCCAGGTCGGAAGCGCCGAGGCATCGGCGAAGGGTTCATCGAACATGTCCGCCAAGGCCTCTACGGCCTCGAAATCGTCGGGGGAGACGCGCCGCGTGACATGGTCGGTACCAAAACGCTGGGCGATCTTCTGCGCGTAAGCGGTCTCGTCGAGCCCCGCGACATCAAAGCCTATCGAGCAGGTGCGCACAGGCTGCGCGCCCGCGTTCGCCATGAAGGCAACCACGCTCGAACTGTCGACGCCGCCGGACAGGAACGCTCCCAGGGGCACGTCGGCGACCATGCGCGAGCGGACCGCCTCCTGCAAAAGTGCGTGAAGTTCCTCTTCGAGCGCAGCCCGGCGCCCGGATCGACGCCCTGCAAAGCTCACGTCCCACCACTCGTTCGGCACCGGCAGCGGCTTGCCGTGGCGCAGGAGGAGGAAATGGCCGGCCGCCAGCTTGTGCACGTTTTTCAGGATCGCGCGGTGATCGGGCACGTAGCCCCAGGTCATGTAGTCCTCGACCGCCAGCGGATCCGCCTCGCGCCGCAACAGCGGATGGGCCAGCAGGGCCTTGAGTTCGGACCCGAAAATGACGCTGCCATCGCTCAAGGTGGCGTAGAACAGTGGTTTGACGCCCAAACGGTCGCGCGCGAGGAACAGGCTGCGTGCCTCCAGGTCATAGATCGCGAAGGCGAACATGCCCTGCAGATGCTGCAGGCAGTCCGTGCCCCAACGCTGCCAGGCCGCCAGGATCACCTCACTGTCGCCATCGGTGCGAAAATGGACGCCGCCGGCCGTCAGTTCGCGGCGCAGTTCGCGGAAATTGTATATTTCGCCGTTAAATACCAGAACCGCCCGGCCATCGCTCGAGGCCATCGGTTGGGGCGAGCCGGCCAGATCGATGATGGAAAGGCGGCGATGCCCAAGCCCTACCCCCGGCGCCGTCCAGACACCTTCGCCATCGGGGCCACGATGCGCCAGCGCATCGCACATGCCCGCCACCCGCGCCGGATCGACCGGCTTGGGTGTATCCAAATGATATATGCCCACAATTCCACACATGGCGGATGTGCCCTATCTCACCCCGGCCACGGCGTCCATCCAAAGGGACAGATCGCCGGTCGCCTCCAGGAAGTGACCGATCCTCTGCTGGGCCCTTTCGCCCTCCCCCTCTTCGGCGGAGAGGATGAGTGTGAGCGTGGGCTGCGCCCGCAGCACGAGTTGATCCTCGATGACGGCAAGTTTGAGCCGGGCATTGCTCCCCGAAAGGAGATCTCCATTGCGGTACCAGGTCATCGCCAGACGTTCGAGCTGGCCATGCGCGACCAGACGTTCGCCGTGACCGCCCTGGGGAGCGGCCGCCGGTTCCGACCAGGCCCAGGGGCTATCGGGCATCACCGCGCCTTGCCCGAAGCCGCCGGCCTCACGGCCTTCGCCCTGGCCCGAATAGAGCGCGATGAAAACATCGACGGTCCTGCCCTTCCCGTCCGCATAACGTCCCAGCAGGCGGTGATCCGCCCCTTGCGCGCGCGGCTCCCACCAGACTTCAGGCGTATAATCAACACGGTGCCAGCCTGGGACTTCGGGCAAGGCGATCTGGGCTGGCAGGGGCGCGGCCAGCCGGTCTCCACTCCAGGCCCAGACTTTCACCCCCATGAGCAGACCACACAAGGCCAATACGGCCATGAGGCTCCTGCCGCGTCCGATCGCTTCCAGCTTCGCCAGGACAGGGCTGCGCGCGAGTTCTTCGAGGTCGACCATCGGGGCCTCCAACGGCCGATCGAAGAAGCGCCAGGCCCCGGCAATGACAAGCCCCAGAACCACGGCGAAGAATATCCAGCCATAGACGATGTGATCGAAGCCCGCGGCCACCTCTATCCCCACCTGCTGGGCGGCGTAGATCGTCCCCCAGGCGCGCAGCCCGTTCGCCAGGATCGGCACGACCACACATGCGGCCAGCAAGACAAGGCGCCGCCCCCAGCGCACGAAGCAGACGTTGGCGGCAAGGACGCCAAAGGCCACCATCGCGATCAGGAACTTCACGCCCGAGCAGGCCTCGGCCACCTTGAAGAGGCCAGCCGGTGTGTCAATGAAGACCCCTTCGATCACGGCGGGAATACCGCTCGCGCGGGTCAGCGCAATGGTGATCTCGGCCGTGACCATCTGGAGCGGCTTCACCAGTTCCTCCCCGAAGCACCATGAACACGAGATAGAAGAGCGGAAAGCACAGGGCCATGGTCACGCGCGGCCCGAGCAGCAGGGGGACGCAGGCTCCGAGCAAAGCAACGACGCCCGCCTGGCGCGCGAGGTCCAGCCCCGACACGCCGCCCAGCAACCACACGAATGCCGCGCCTGCGGCCAGGACCAGGCCCGGCCACCAGGCGGCGGGTGCCAGGCGCGCCAGCTGGCTACGGCGCTGCCAGACAAGCCATACCTCGACCGGCGGGATCAGCAGCATGTGGTTGTAGGTCGAGATGTCCCACCACTGGCGAGCCATGGCGCCCCAATCGCTCGCAAATCCGACCAGTAGCACAAGCCAGGCGGCAACCAGTGTCATCAGCGGTGTGCGCCATGGGCCCGGAATGCGCGCGCGCAGATCGCGCAAGGCCGTGGGGAATGCAGCGCTAGGCATCGCAGCCCCCCACGCACAGACCTTCAAGACCGGAAACTGCCGCATCCCAACTGGCGTGCTGGCAGACCCAGGCGCGCGCCGCCATGCCCATCTCCCGCCGGATGTCTGCATGGGTGGCGAAGTGGACGATGACCGCGGCAAGGTCCTCGTCGGTATCCCCGACGCGAAAATCCACCCCATCGCGCGCGGCAATGCCGGTTGCCGCGCCCGATGTCAGGACCACCGGGCGCGCCATCGCCATCGCTTCCAGCACCTTGTTCTGAACACCGCGCGCGATGGATAGCGGCACGAGCGCCATGTCCGCCGCTTGCAGGAAGGGGCGGACGTCGGGAACGCGGCCCCAGACCGTGACGCCCTCTTCCCGCCCCAGCGCCTGCACCTCACGCGTGGGATTACGGCCCACGATGTGGAGACTTGCCTGCGGGAAATGCTCCTGCACACGCGGCAGGATCTGGTGCGTGGCGCGCTCGACCGCGGCGATGTTGGGGGCGTAATCCATCTGCCCGGTAAACACGAGACGCGGGAAGCCTGCTGCGCGCATCCCGGGCTCGGGCTCCACCACGTCCGGCGCGAAGGTCTGTGCATCGATCCCGTTGCCCATGGACGCTACGCGCGCGGATGGCTGTGGCAAACGTGTCCGCAAAAACTCGGCCTCGGCTTCGCTGACTAGCAGCGTGGCGTCACTGCGCGCGGCAATTCGCGCCTCTTCGGCCGCGAGGAGACGGGCTTCACGCCTCTCCATCCATCGGCGCAGCCCCCTGTGATCCTTCGCATAGGCTTCGAACTTGGCCGAATCGACATCGACAAGATCGGTCACCACGCGTCCGGCAAAGCTCTCCGGGACATAATGCGCCATCTGGCCGGAGAAGATGAAGATGACCGCGATATTCGCGTGGGCCAGGACCCGATCGACATAGGCGGCGAGGCGCGGATCGTGAAACGCGCGCAGACTGACCGGAACGCCAAGCGCCAGTGCTTCCAGCGCCGCGCGCGGCACGCTCTTGGTGCGGGGCAGAAGGCAATGGCTTGCGGCAAGGGTGGCCAGTTCCTTCTCGTGGTCCCAATCGGCCGGATCGTCGGCAAAGGTGGCAACATGAACGGGGGCAAGCCGCGCCAGCGCTTTCAGCACATGGTGCGAGCGGATCTTGTCCCCGCGGTCGGGCGGAAACGGCAGTCGATGGGCCAGGAAAAGGATCTCGCCGCGCATCGTGCCTACCCGATCCCGCGCGCAATCAGAGGGCCGAGGCGATTGGCAATGCCCAGCGGCAGGCGCTGCCAAAGCCTCACCTGCAGCGCCCGCTTCGCGCTTTGCGGGTTCATATCGCGCATCGCCGCTCCCGGTGCGGTCCAGCTGGCGTAGGTCAACGCGCGGGGCTCGAAGCCCCAGTTGCGCTTGTAGTTGTAGGCGCCGCTGTGGGTCTTGGAACGACCGAAGTCGAAGCTGTGCATCCCCTTGCGCCGGGCGTGGAGCATGAGTTCGAAATACATGCGTTCGTTCGCCCGAAGCCGCCGTGCCGCCCAGGTCCCGCCGCCCCAGTACGGCATGACGGTGCCCTTGTGATAAAGGCTCAGCACGCTGGCCACCGCCTGCCCCTCATGGCGCACAGTCAGGATGTCCGCGTCCTCGCCAAAGGCCCGGAGCACGGCACCCAGCAGCTTTCGCGGGAAAACCGGCGTGCCCAGGTTGCGATAGCTTTCGCAAAAGACGCGGTAATGCTCGGCCAGCGCGTCCTCGCCGCGACCTGCGTGGACCTCCAGATCGGCCGAGAGGCTCTTGCGCACCTCAGCACGCTGCTTGCGCGGGATCGCCGTTAGCTCCGCCTCGTCGTCCGGGGCGAGAGGGCGCGCAAAGGTGCAATGGGAGCCGTCCTGAAGCGCCCAGCCTCCTCCAGCTTGGGGAAGCAGACCTCCGCGCAGTTCCACCGTTGGACAGGAATAGCGTCCCGCCAGTTCGCGCACGGCATCGAAGAACGCCTGCGGGTCTACCCCATCCTGAACCAGAAGCCCGCCGTCCACCGCAAAACCGCTTGAGGCCAGCACCCGTCCAAAGATCGGCGAGGAGATGCAGTCGAGTGGAAGAAGGCCCGAGAGCGCGCCCGCCCGCTCGGCCACCAGCGCCAGCGCCGCGTTGCCTGTTGCCTCGGCCACCGAGCAGAACCAGGCCGGACGATGAAAGGGTGTGCCGAGTGGATGGGCCAGCACGAAGTCGTCGATACGGGCACGTTCGTTCCGGTCAGACAGGTCCGCCAGACGCACGTGCGTGCCGACCGGGGCAAAAGGCGCGTTCACGCCGCCAGCCTCACGGCGCGCCGACGCTCGGCATCGGCCAGGACGTCCATCCGCCCCCAGCGGAACTCGGCCGTCAAGCGCTGCAGCTTGACCGCCATACGGTGGAGGTTCGTGTAGTGGCGCAGCCGCGAGCGCAGCGGGGCCCCCTCGACGCGGGGCTGGTCGGGATCGATCTCCCAAGGGTGGAAGTAGAAGACCGCCGGACGCCCCTCGGCGTTGACCTTGCGGATCGCCCAGCGCGTGAAGGCATAGGGAAGAACACGGAAGAACCCGCCTCCACCGGCCGCAAGCCGCCTTGCACCGACCTCGGCCGTCGTCACGGGGATCTCGACAAGGTCGCTTCCCGCCAGTGGGTGGAAGGCAAAGCGCGGCGCCTCGCGCCAGCCATAGTGATCGTGCACCACGGGCGCCACGCTCGAACTATAGGCATATCCGGCCTCGGCCAGAACCTCGTAGGCCCAGGGGGTGCGCGCATCGATGGAGAAGCTGGGCGCACGGTACCCCTGTACGGACGTGCCGCTCACATCCTCCAGGACCTTGCGACTGCGCGCAAGATCTTCGCGGAAAGCCTCTGCTCCCAGACGGAACACCCGTTCGTGCGCCCAGCCGTGGCTGGCGATCTCATGTCCGGCCTCGGCGATCCGGCGCATCATGGCCGGCGCGCGCTCGGCGATCCAGCCCAGCGTGAAGAAGGTTCCGGTCACGCCTGCCTCGGCAAACAGTTCAAGCACGGCCTCGCAGTTGCGCTCCACCCGCAAGCAGGCGATCCCAGTCGCTGCGCGCGATCACGTTCTCGAACGCGCCAACCTGGAACCAGTCCTCGACGTCGACCGAGAGGCCGTTGATCATGGCCTTTGGCCCGACCGCGCTCATGCCGCGCTGCGCTGGTCTCCGCCGCCCTCGACCCATTCGATCAGCATGGTCAGGACATGGCGCAAGGTCCGCTCCTGTTCGTCGAGCCGGGCTTCCAGCGCCGCCGTTCGCTCATGCGCTTCGGCAAGCTGCGCCTCGAGATTACGCACGAGTTCCGCCGAAGGATCCTCCGCCTCAAGGGCCTGGGCTTCATGGGCTTCGGCCTTGTTGGCGAGCTCGACGACCGCCTGCTGCAGCTCACAGATCTGGGCGTCACGATCCGCCAGCGCACTTTCGATCAGGGCAATGGCGGCGGGCGCGTCGATCCCCGCGTGGCTCGTCCTTGCCGCACTTTTCCCATCGTCGTCCGACGCAAATGCAGCCTCGTGCGCGATCGCGACCGAGGCGGGCACCCCGTTGTCGAGCGAATGGTCGGGATGGTGATGCGCGGTTCGGGCATCTTCGCCCTCATGGCCATGGCCGATGGTGCCGTCGTGCTTCATCTCGTCCAGCACCTGCGTGAGCATGGCGCTGTCGATCCGCGTGCGCTGCTCGACCGATCCGAGCAGCAGGAGGCGGTTGGCGACCTGGTTGATCCGGCGCGGAACGCCCCCCGTCGCCTCGTAGATGCCGGAAAAGACGCGCTGATCGAAGCTGGGATTGCCATCCCATCCCACGCAGGTGAGGCGATGTTCGATGTAGGCCTGGACTTCCTTGGGCTGCATCGCGGTCAGATGGTGGGTTGCGATCACACGCTGGCGCAGCTGCTCCAGCCGGTCGCTTTCCATCAGCGTGGTGCGAAATTCGGGCTGGCCCAGAAGCAGCGTCTGGAGCAGCGGATGTGCCCCCAGCTGGAAGTTCGAGAGCATCCGCAGCTCTTCAAGCGCGGTGATCGAGAGGTTCTGCGCCTCATCCACGATCAGCAGCGAACGGCGCCCCGCACGCGCTTCCTCGTGGAGGAAGGCCTCGATGGCGCCAAGCGCGGAAGCCTTGTCGTGCCCGTCGACCTCGACCCCGAAGGCCCGGGCGACGACATGGACGATCTCTTCGCCATCAAGCGCGCTGGTCACCACGTTGGCCGCGGTCATCCGGCCCGGATCGATCGTGGCCATGAGGTAGGCGACCAGCGTCGACTTGCCCGAGCCGACCTCACCGGTGATGGCCACGAAGCCCTCCCCTTGCGCGAGGCCATACCCCAGGTAGGACAGCGCCTTGCGGTGCGTCACGCTCTCGAAATAGAACGCCGGGTCGGGCGTCAGCTGGAAGGGTCTGGCTTCGAGCCCGTAGAAATCATCGAACATCGTGAACTCCTCCCTCGAAGTCAGAAGTTGTAGCGAAGGCCAGCAAGGCCTGTCAGCGACCAGTAGTCGCGCACCGTGTCGAGGTCGTAGCTCGAACCATCGACGGACACGGCCAGAGAACCGCGCAGGCGCGGCGTGATCATGTGGTAATAGGAAGCGGCCAGACCATAGGTCGTGACATCGCCGAAGGTGGTGTCGGTCGACGTGATCCAGTTGACATAGCCGTTGGTCGACCAGCCCGCGTTGCGGCCCAATGGACCCGACAGGTAGAGCGAGGCCCAGGTGTTTTCATCAATCATGCCATCGGCGCTGGCAAGGATGGTCCCCTGCGCGGCGATGTACTTGCGCCGGTCGTAGCCAAGCCCGATCCCTGCGCTCAGGCGGCCGATCTGCATGGTGTAGCTGGCCGCGATACCGCGCGCGCGGAAGGCCGAAGCGCGCAGCGCGCCCAGAACGCCGGGAAGGCAGTTGCTGCCCTCCAGCGAATTGACGCAGCCCACCAGATCGCCTGTCACCGGATCGCGCACCGCCTCGAAATCCGTCGGAAGGTCGTTGAGCGCGCGGTTGATCTGTCCGCCGAAGCCAGCCAGGTTGTCGTAGACCGAGACGCTGAGCGTCTTGCGGTCATCGGGCGAGTAGGCAAGTTGGCCACCGAAGGTCGTGGAGCCGTAACGGCGCCCCACATGTGCCGAGAACGACGTGCGTCGGCTTGGCCGCCACATCACGGCGACGTCCCACAGGATGCCCGAGACATCGTAGGACAACTGACGCGGTGAGCTCTTGTCGGTCACGTACTGCCCGTCGCGCCCGATCACGGGCCGATCCTCGGCATCATAAACCACGTCGCGGTTCGAAATCTCGACATCCTCGTACCCGATGGCGCCGACGACCTGTACGGTCCGGCTCACCGGCAAGGTTACCATCGCGCGCGCCTGCATGTCGCGCACGCGCTGGTCGAGAACGGAGATATCCTCCTGGTAGGCGCTCCCGGTTACGGCAAGGCCGACAGGAAGCACCGTGCCCGGCTTGACACCCGCCTGAAGCTCGACGGACTGCACCACGCTCTCCTCGCTGCGCGTGACACGCTCGCCGTCCGGAGCCGGCAGGAAGGCGTTGCCCTGCTCCACCCGCGAATAGCCCGCGCGGTAGCTGCCCTGAAGATCCACCGCGCCCGCGCGCGTGGCAAGGGTCGGTCCAGCGTAGACCGAGTAGACCGTGCGCCGGTCGTCCCCGCCCAGGTAGCGCGCCGATCCACCCGAGAAGCTCGATTGCGTGGCAAGACCGCCTGCCTCAAGCGTGAGGCCCGGCGTCACTGTCGCATAGCCGCGCGCGACACCGCTCAGGATATCGCTGTCGCGCGCATCCCCCCAACCGATCTGGCGGGCATAGCGCGCGGACAACGAAAGCCCGGTGCGCCGCCCCTGCAGCCCGGCGTCGACCCCGACTGCGGCCTGGGTATAGGTCAGGACGTCGCTGCCCGGCGAAAGCTGGGCGCTGACGATCTGATCGAGTTCGATGTAGGGGCGGATGTCCACGCGGCGTCCGCCCGTGGCCTTCTCGCCCTGCGCGCCGCCCGAAGCACCATTGCCCGAGGTGGCTGCGGGACCGGCTGCGTCCTCACCGCCAAGCCCGCCATAGCCCATGGTCTGCGCGGCGGCGCTGCCGGGATGGATCCCGGACACACAGGCAAGGGCGAGCCCCAGGCCTGCATAGGTCAGAAGGGAATGGCCGCGCATCAATCCTTGTATCCATAATAGGACCCGAAGCGGCGGCCGCTCGGGCTGAATTGCGCGCCGTTCAGAAGGAGCTGCACGTTCGGGCAGCCATCGAGCAGCTTGATCGCATCGTCAAGAGCCCCCTGCCCGGTCCGGTCCGCCCGCACGATGACGATCGCCTGTCCGACATGCTTGGCCAGCTCGGCAGCGGGCGAGGCGGCCAGCGCGGGCGGCGAATCGAAGATGACGATGCGCTGCGGGGCGCCTTGCGTCAGGCGGTCGAGCACACGCTTCGTGCGCGAGCTCGACAGGTACTCGCTGTCGGTGTTGGTGTCCTCGCCCGCAGGCAGGACCCACAGACCCGGAACATCGGTGCCGAGCACGCAGTCGGCCACATCGAGCGTCTCGTCCATCAGCGCGTCCATCAGGCCGCGCCCACCGGGCAGGCCCAGCATCGAGAGAACCGAGGGCTTGGCGAAATCGGCATCGACGAGGAGCACCTCGCTCTCTTTCTCCGCCGCGATGGAAAGCGCAAGATTGAGGGCGCAATAGGTCTTGCCCTCCCCCGGATGGGGCGAACTGATGAGCACGCGCTGCGCGGCGGGCCCCGCCTTCTTGCGACGCAGTTCGGCCGCCTGGGGCAGCACCTGCCGCTTGACGATGCGGAACTCTTCGAGAAGCGCGGTCACCGCCCCCTCGGGCACGATCAGGCCATGCTCGGCCAGGCGATCACGGTCGATGGGGTGGCGTGTCCCGGAAAAGACCACCGGCTCCTCGACGACTTCCGGGACCGGCTCCACCGGAGCCGCCGCGACGGGTGTCGGATCGGCGGGCGCAGGTGCAAAGTCACTCGCCCGGCGGCGGGGTTGCGGCGCGGCGCTGGCAGGCGGGGATGCAGCCGGTTCCGGCTCTCCGGCCGGCTTGGCCGCGTTGTCGTTGCGCACGATCCGGCGCGTCTTGCCGCTCGCCGCCGCCTTGGCCGCAACATCGGCGGGAAGCGGATCGGGGCGCGCGATGAAGCTACCGAAATCGAAGCGGCGCGCGGCACGCTCGATCAGCGAGGGGCTCTCGCCTTCGGGCTTGCCAGACGGATCGGTCGGCGTGTCGGCCACGTCGGGCGTCGTGTCGTCGGCGGGGATCTTGTCCGGTTCGCTCATCTTGCCTTCCCCGCTCATGCGACCATGCCCCGCTGGACGAATTCCACCACGAGCAGCACGACGAGAAGACCGCCGAGCGCCGCCGTCGCGCCATAGAAATACTTGAGCCGGCGCCGCCGCAGCGCGCGCGCGCCCTCGGTCAGGTTTTGCGAGATCGCGCCCAGCACGGGAAGGCCCGTGGCGCGTTCCAGACCGGCGGTAGTGGCAAAGACCGAACGCACCTTGCTCAGCGCGAAGGCCGCCGCGCAGCCGCCGCCAAGGCCTACGACCAGCACGCCGATCAGCAGCACCGGACGGTTGGGCGCGACCGGCGCACGCGGGGTCGTGGGCGGATCGACGACCTCGAACTTCACCGCCTCGCGCTCGGTCTTCACCTCCCCGCGAATGCGCAGTTCCTCACGGTCCTGCAGGAGCTTGTCGTATTGCTGGCGCAGCACGTCATAGTCACGCGCGATGCGGTTGGCCTCCGCCGCGAGTTCAGGGTTGGCAATGGCGTTCGCGGTCATCGTGGCGACGTCGGACTGCAACGCGGCCTTGCGCGCGATCAGCGCCTGGACGTTGGCCATGCGTTCGGCACGGATCGAGACCAGCGAGGCGTAGGCCGGGTTGGGCATGCCCGCGCCGCTGTCGCTCTCGGCAGCCGCCGCGCCCTTCAGCGCGTTGACCTGGTTGCGCGCGGCAATGACGTCGGGATGGTTCTCGGTAAGGCCGCGCCCCCGCATCGAGGCCAGGTCGGACTGGGCCTTCGCCAGCGCCGCGCTGGCCGAGCCGGCGCTGCCACCCGGCATCGTGCGCGGCGTGCTCGCGATCTGGCCGTTGATGGCGGCCTGCGCGCTCTGCGCGGCGGCAAGATCAGCCTCGACCCCGCGCAATTCCGAACGGGCGGATTCCAGCCGCTGACTGTTGAGCGCGCCGCCCTGCGCGAGTTCGGGATGCTGCGCCTCGAACGTGGAGCGCTTGTTCTCGGCCGCTTCCAGTTCGCTCTCGCGCTGCTTGAGCTGCTGGTTGAGGAACTGCAGGCTCTCGGCCATCTCGCCGCGATTTCCCGAAAGGTTCTCCTCGCGGAAGATGTCGATCAGCTTCTGCGCGACATTCTGGGCCAGCTTCGCGTTCTCGGCATCGGAGAACGACCCGTTGCTGGCCGTCGCCCGGATCTCGAAGAGGTTGTCCTGCTGCGCGACGACCGAGACGTTCTTGCCCAGCGCCAGGACCGCCGCCTCCATCGCCTTGGGATCCTCGATGGTGTCCCCCAGACGCGTTGCGCGCACCACCTTTTCCAGGTTCACCGCGCTCGTCAGCGTCTGGCGGATACGCTCGATGTCGCGCTTCTTGTCGGCCACGCCGATGCCCACCTGTTCGGCCAGGGCATCGTCCAACTGGATGAAGATACGGGCACGCGATTCGTACGAGTTGGGGATCAGGGCCACGGCCAGCCAACCCACCAGGCAGATCGCCCAGGCGCAGGCGAGCGCGATCCAGCGCCGGTGCCAGACGCTGTGCATCGCTGCGAGCAGTTCTTCATACAGCGTGTTCATGGCTGCGCCCTGACCTTCAGAACATGCTCTCGGGGATGATGATGACATCGCCCGGCGAGAGCATCACGTTGGCCTTGCTGTCCCCTTCCTTGAGGAGGTCGGAGAGACGCAGCTTGTATTCCTTCTGCTTGCCGCTGGTCTTGTCGAAGCGGATCAGGCGCGCGCGGTTGCCCGCCGCATACTCCGACAGTCCGCCCACCGCGATCATCGCGTCAAGCAACGTCATGTTCGCACGATAGGGGATCGAGGCCGGCTTCTCGGTCGCGCCAACCACGCGGATCTGCTGGCTGAACGTGCCCGAGAAGCTGTTGACGATCACCGAGACGAGCGGGTCCTCGATATACTGCGAGAGCTGCAGGCGGATGTCCTCGGCCAGCATCGCAGGTGTCTTGCCCACGGCGGGCATGTCGGTGATGAGCGGCGTGGTGATGCGCCCGTCCGGCCGCACCTGGACCTTGGCGCCGAGTTCCGGATTACGCCACACGAAGACAGTCAGATCGTCGAGCGGGCCGATGATGTACTCCTCGCCCGGCCCTTCCTGCATCGCCACGAACGTCGCTGGCGGCAGTTCGAGCGCGCTGGTCGTGGCGCAGCCCGACAGCGCAAGGCTGGCCAGTGCGCATCCGGACACGAGTGTGGCAAGGCGATCAAACCGCATGACTTCTTCCCTCTGACCCCGTTCGTCCTTCCCGCACATCACGTTCGCGCACAGGTTAAGGCTCGGGCAAATTCCACCCTGCCCTATGGCCAGAAAGGGTGAACATTGCGTTAGCCTTACGCACTAACTCTAGCCCCAGTCCCGGAATGGGACAATGCCCCATTCCTTCCTGCAATCGTTGTCAGACAAGCCGTTCCAAGGCAGGGCCCTGCCCCAGGAACGAGGCCGGGCTCGCGCTTGCACCATAGGCACCCGCGCAGAACACCGCGACGAGATCGCCAACGTCCGCGCGCGGGAAACCGGCCTTTTCCGCGAGCTTGTCGAGCGGCGTGCACAGGCACCCGACGATCGAGACCTCCTCCTCGACCGGCGCGCCAAAGCGCGTGGCAAGGGCAACCGGGTAGTTGCGCCGCACCACCGTCCCGAAGTTGCCCGAGGCGGCCAACTGGTGGTGCAACCCGCCATCGGTCACGAGAAAAGTTTCACCATGGCTCATTTTTCGGTCGAGCACCCGGGTGAGATAGACCCCGGCCTCCCCCACCAGGTAGCGACCAAGCTCCATGCAGAAGCGCGTGTCCTGCAGGATCTCCGGGAGCCGCTCGAAACGCTGCGCCAGCGCACCGCCGACAGCCTCCAGGTCCACCGGAGTGTCCGGGCCGAAATAGGGAATGCCAAGTCCGCCGCCCAGATTGCAGTGGGGGGGCGCTTTGCCCGCCTCCTGGGCCAGCCGCGCAGCGAGATCGAGCGTCTGACCCTGCGTTTCGGCAATCGCACTGGCATCCAGCGCCTGGCTGCCCGCGAATATGTGGAAGCCGCGCCAGTCCGCATCGGCGTCCAGCAGGCGGCGCACCAGCGCCGGAACCCGCTCCGCATCGATGCCGAAGGGCTTGGCGCCGCCGCCCATCTTCATGCCTGAGCCCTTGAGGTCGAAGTCCGGATTGACGCGCACGGCCAGACGCGGACGCAGGCCCAGCTTCTGGCCAAGGGCGAGCGCGCGGGTCGCTTCGCCCTCGGACTCCAGGTTGAGCGTGACACCGTGGACAATGGCCGCTTCCAGCTCGCGGTCACGCTTGCCGGGCCCGGCGAAACTGATCTCCCCGCCCGCAACGCCGCAGGAAAGCAGTTCGCGCAGTTCGCCGCCCGAGGCGATGTCGAAGCCATCGACCAGCCCGTGCATCAGCGAAAGCACAGGACCGAAAGGATTGGCCTTCACCGCATAGTGCAGTGCGAGGCGTTTAGGCATGGCCGCGCGCAGCTGGGCGATGCGCGCGCGGATACGCTCTGCGCTGTAGAGGAAAAGTGGCGTATCCCCCGCCTCCTCGACCCAATGCGTCACGGGCCGTCCAGCGACGCCAAGCACGCCGTCGATGGCCTCGAACCCTGCGGGAATGGGACCGAGCGGCTTCATGCCGGCACCTCGCCGATCAGGCTCGCGCGGATCTCGGCGGCAAGGCCTGCCCGGTCAATCTTGCCATTGGGGCCCGTGGGCAGGGCGCTGCGCCAGTGAATGGCCTTGGGCTGCATGAAATTGGGAAGTTCCTTCATCAGCGCGCGCGGCAGGCGCGCCTGTGCCTCGGGCTCGTCGATGGCGGCCCTGACGACGAGGTGGACCGCCTGCCCCAGCCGCGCATCGGGAACCCCCAGCGCGACCGCCTCGGCGACAAGACCGCTGGCGAGCGCCGCATCCTCGACTTCCTGCGGGCTGATGCGGTTGCCCGCGCTCTTGATCATCGCATCGCGCCTTCCCACGAAATAGAGGAAGCCCTGCGCGTCGCGCCGCACCCGGTCGCCCGACCACACCGCGATGCCGCCGGTGTGCGAGGCCGACGGGGCCGGTCGGTAACGCTCGGCGGTGCGCGCCGGGTCCTGCCAGTAGCCCTGCCCCACCAGCGGACCGCAATGGACAAGCTCGCCCTCCTCGTCGTCCGCCGCGATCTCGCCGGCATCGTTGATGACCAGGATCTCGGCATGGGGTACAGCCTTGCCCATCGAGGTGGGACGCTCCTCGATCAACGCCGGATCGAGATAGGTCGAACGAAACGCCTCGGTCAGGCCGTACATCGCGTAAAGGCGCGCCTCGGGAAAAAGCGCGCGCAGACGGGCCACGAGGTCCGGGGTCAGTGCCCCGCCGCTGTTGGTCAGGCGGCGCAAGTGCGCCGCCGTCTCGGCGGGCCAGTCAAGCTCGCACACCTGCACCCAAAGCGGGGGAACGGCGGCCAGTGTCGTGATCCGGTGGCGCTCCACCGCCTTCACCAGATCGCGGGGCAGAAGATAGTCGAGCGGGACGACGCAGCCCCCGGCCAACCAGGTCGAAAAAAGCTGGTTCTGACCGTAATCGAAGGCCAGCGGCAACACGGCAAGCGTGCGATCCTGCGCACTGAGCTGCGTGTACTGCGCCACACTCTCGGCCCCCAGCCACAGGTTTGCATGGCTCAGCATCACGCCCTTGGGTCGTCCGGTCGAGCCGCTGGTGTAAAGAATGGCGGCCAGATCGGCCGTGTCCGCAGCCGAGGGCGGCAGAGGCTCCTCCATCTGCGCGGCCTGCGCCAGCGCGTTGGCCTCTTCGATGCAGCGGCAGCCCTCGGGCACGTCGCCTTCCTGGAGGCTCGCCAGACGGCTTGGCGTGCCCAGCAGCAGCGCGGCGCCACTGTCAGCGAGAATATGCGCCACCTGTGCGTGTTTCAAAAGCGGGTTCACCGGCACATGGACCAGCCCGGCCCGCGCGGCGGCAAGCGGCATGAGGCAGGCCAGCTCACCCTTCGCCGCCCAGGTTGCGACCCGCGCGCCCGGCTCGGGGACCTCGCGCGCGAGCCAGGCGGCCAGACGCCCCACACGCAATCTTAAGGTCTTGTAGTCCAGCACCGTTTCGCGCAGCACTAGGGCCTGCGCGGACGCCTCCCCCATCTCGATGACATGGTCGACAGGGCGTGCCGGGACCGGCAACGGGGGAGAGAGCGTGGAACGCATGGCGATGGAATTGACCCGCAAATCATGAACATTTCGGTTAGCGCCTCGATCTACCACCAGCCGCTGCGCGAAGTCCAACCCGGCACACGCCTCGATACCCTGCTTTGTGAGGAGGCGCGCGCGCCCTTCGACCGGCTGTGGTGGTGGCAGGCGCTCGAGCGCCATTGCGGCCTTTCCGGCACGCTCCACGGCGCCCGCAGCGAGGCCGGCGAGGCGCTGCTGGCCCTGCACGAGGCCGCGCCGGGGCACCTGGTCGCGCTAGCCAACTGGTACACGTTCCGGTTTCGCCCGATCGTGCGCGGTGATCCGGCGCTGTTGGCTCCTCTCGCCAAGGCGCTCAAACCCCTCGCCCGCCGGATCACGCTCGACAAGGTCCCGGACGAGGATGGGAGCGCCCACGCCCTTGTCCAGGCCTTTCGCGCGGCCGGATGGTGGGTGTTCTGCGAGCCGTGCGACACCAACCACGTGCTCGAGGTGCGCGGGCGCGATTTCGCAACCTACCACGCGACGCTTCCCGGCCCCTTGCGCACGACCCTCACGCGCAAGAGCGGCAAGGTGCGCGCGCAAGTCCTCACGCATTTCGCCGCCGACGCCTGGGCGCAATACGAAGCGATCTACGCCCAAAGCTGGAAGGGCGAGGAAGGCTCCCCCGCCTTCCTGCGCGCCTTTGCCGAGGCCGAAGGGGCCGCCGGGCGCCTGCGCCTGGGCCTTGCCCATGACGCATCGGACCCGACGGGGCCCGCCATCGCGGCACAGCTGTGGAGCCTTGAGGGCGATACCGCCTTCATCCACAAGCTCGCCCATCGCGAGAGTGCCCGCGCGCTGTCGCCCGGTTCTGTCCTCACCGCCGCGCTTCTTCGCCACGCGCTCGACACTGACAAGGTGGACCTTGTCGACTTCGGGACCAGCAATGATGCCTACAAGCGCGACTGGATGAACGCCGAGCGCCCACGCTATCGCATCGAGGCATTCCGCCCCGGCGCGCTTGCCAATGTGCCCCATCTGGCGCGCCGCCTAGCCGCGCATTACCTTGCCGCACGCCTCCCGCGCGGCTAGAGGCGCGCGGGAGATAGATATGCCTGTTTTCGAGAGGGCCATGGCAGACACCACCGACCAGACCTTGCGCGCGATCCTCACCGACGTGCTCGGCCTCGCACCTGAACAGACCGCCGCCTTCAAGGCCGACACCGGCCTTTTCGGGCATCTTCCCGAACTCGATTCGATGGCCGTCGCGGGCCTCCTCACCGAGATCGAGGACCGCTTCGACATCCTGATCGAAGATGAGGACATCGACGGCGAGATGCTCGAGACGTACGGCGCGCTGCTCGCCTTCGTCTCGGCCAAGACCGCGCAAGGCTGACGGGACCGGACGGGCGCACATGGACTATATTCCCTGGCCCGATCCGACATTTCCGAGAGAGCCTGCCCACGCGCTCGCCTTCGAAGGCGCGGGACCCTGTCGCCTGCTGATCGTCCCGGCACTCTTCGATGAGGGCAACCGCCTTCGCCGCCTGACGGTCGAGGTCCAGCGCCGCCTTTCGACCCGCCACACGGTCGCGAGCGTCCTGCCCGACCTTCCCGGCTGCAACGAAAGCCTGGCCCGGCTGGAGGCGCAGGACCTTGCAAGCTGGTGCGGGGCCATGGAGGCCTGCGCGGCGCACATCGGCGCAACGCACGTCCTTACCCTTCGCGGCGGCGCGCTGGCCGCGCCTTGCGCCCTCCCTGCGCTCCACTACGCCCCGGTCAAAGGCGCTGCGATCCTGCGCCAGATGCTGCGCGCGCGCCTCGTTTCCGCACAAGAGGCGCGCCGCACCGAAACACGCGCGGCCCTGGAAGAGCTGGCCCACGCCGAGGGACTTGATCTCAACGGCTATCGCATCGGCGCGCGCCTTTTCAGCGACCTTAAACAGGCCGAGCCGCGCGGCGACGCGCAAGACCTCCCCCAATCGCAGATCGGCGGGGCGGGGCTCTGGCTGCGCGCCGAACCCGGTGAAAGCCCGGAGCAGGCCGACACGCTTGCGCGCGCTGTCGCCGAGTGGGTGGAACGGACCGCCAAGCCATGACCCGGCGGCCCATCCTGTTCCCCTGCGCAGAGCAGCGCCTTGCCGGAACGCTCGACCTCGCGGATGGCACCACCGCGCTCCTGATCGTGAGCGGCGGCAACGAGACGCGCGCCGGGGCCTGGGACGGGCAGGCCGCGCTTGCTGCCCGGATTGCTGAGGCGGGCTATCCCGTCCTGCGCTTCGACCGGCGCGGCGTGGGCGATAGCGAGGGAGCCAACGGCGGGTTTCGCACGAGTGGCCCGGACATCAAGGCCGCACTCCAGGCCCTGCGCAGGCAGTGCCCGCAGGTTGTCCGCATCGTTGCCTTCGGCAATTGCGATGGGGCCGCCGCGCTCATGCTGACGCGCGGGCTAGGGTGCGACGCGCTCGTCCTTTCCAATCCCTGGACCAGCGAGGGTGGGGAAGAGGCCGCGCACTCGCCCGAGGCGACCCGCGCGCACTACCGCGGACGCCTGACCGATCCCGCCGCGATCCGGCGCCTGCTGTCGGGCAAGGTCCGCCTGGGAGGCCTTGTCCGAAGCCTCATCGCCGCGCTTCGACCTGCGCCTGCCGTTAGGGGCCTTGTCGGCGAACTGGCGACCGGGATTGCGACCTTTCACGGGCCGATCCGCTTCCTCGTCGCCGAGCGGGACCGAACCGGGCAGACTTTCCTTGGCCGCTGGAACAAGGCTGACCCGCGCATCCATCGCTGTCCGGGTGCCTCGCACAGCTACGTCGAGCCCCACGCGCAGGACTGGCTTGTTGCGCAGATCCTGGAAGCTTTACGCGAAACGGGCCGGAGCACGGGATAATTCCCGCACTCCGGCCCGCTTTCAGTTCGCTCTCGTGAGGGCGCGCAGCGGCGTCCGGCCGATCAGCCCTGAACGGTCTCGGTCACGCCCGCGAATTCCTTCTCGGCAAGGTACCGCTCGGCATCGAGCGCAGCCTGGCAGCCCATGCCCGCCGCGGTAATGGCCTGGCGGTAGGTGTGGTCACAGACGTCACCTGCCGCGAAGACGCCCGCCACGTCGGTCTTGGGGGTGCCGGGGGTCACGAGCAGGTAGCCGGTATCGTCCATCGCCAGCTTGCCCTTGAACAGCTCGGTCGCCGGCGCGTGACCAATGGCGACGAATGCCCCGTCGGCCTCGAACTCGCTGGCATCGCCGGTCACCGTATCGGTGAGCGCGAGCGCGCGCAGTTCGCCGTTGTCACCGGCGAGGAACTCGTCGACCTTCTTGTTCCACAGGACCGAGACCTTGGGGTTCGCTTCCAGGCGGTCCTGCAGGATCTTCTCGCAGCGCAGCGAATCGCGGCGGTGGATCAGGGTCACGTTGTCCGAGTGGTTGGTGAGGTAGAGCGCCTCTTCCACGGCCGTGTTGCCGCCGCCGATCACCACGACCTTCTTGCCACGATAGAAGAAGCCGTCGCAGGTCGCGCAGGCCGAGACGCCCTTGCCCGACAGCGCCTGCTCCCCCGGAACACCCAGCCACTTGGCCTGCGCGCCGGTGCAGATCACCAGGGTATCGCCCTCGTAAGTGTCACCACCGTCGCCGGTCGCCACGAACGTCGGGCCCGAGAGGTCCACGTCGGTGATCGTGTCCCACATCATGCGCGTGCCGACGTGCTCGGCCTGGGCCTGCATTTCCTGCATCAGCCAGGGGCCCTGGATCACTTCGCGAAAGCCCGGATAGTTTTCCACATCGGTGGTGATGGTGAGCTGGCCGCCGGGCTGAAGGCCCTGCACCACGATCGGCTCCATGCCCGCGCGCGCGCCATAGATCGCGGCGGAAAGGCCGGCGGGCCCCGAACCGATAATGAGCATGCGGGTCTTGTGATTGGTTGCCATCGGGCGGTCTCCGGAGAAATGCGGGAATCGGGCGAATATCGAGCGGGGGAAATAGGAACTTTCCGGCCCATTTGCCAAGTCAGGCGGGGAAAGGATTTCGTGGCCTGCCTAAATCGGCGCTTGCCCGCCCCTTCCCGGCGCGCAGGCGCGCGTCAGGGAGTTGACCTTCCTGCAGGGCCGGGCCACCTCTGCTTCATGGACTCCCAGCTTGGCCCGACTTCCAACCGTTTCGTCTCGCAGCGCCTGCGCCTGAATTACGTGGAATGGGGCAATCCCGACGCGCCCCCGCTGATCCTGCAGCACGGCGGACGCGACCATTGCCGCAGCTGGGACTGGGTGGCCGAGGAATTGCGCCGGGACTGGCACGTGATCTGCCCCGACCTGCGCGGACATGGCGACAGCGACTGGTCGCGCGAGGGGCATTACGGGATGGACGCCTTCGTTTTCGACATGGCGCAACTTGTTCACACGCTGGGTTATCCGCAGGTCAGTATCGTGGGCCATTCGCTGGGCGGTGCCATCGCGACACGCTTTGCCGCGCTCTATCCCGAGCGCGTTGCAAAGCTCGTCGCCATCGAAGGGCTGCGACCTGTGGAGGGCCCCTGCCGTGATCGGGAGCGGCAATCGCCCGCTGACCGGCTGCGCACCTGGATTTCCAGCAAGCGTGAGGCTGCCGGGCACCCGGCGCGCCGCTACACGACCCGCCGCGCGGCCTTTGAACGCATGTTGGCCGCCAACCCGTTCCTGAGCGAGGCGCAGGCGCGCCACCTCAGCATCCATGGCGCCAGCCGCAACGAAGACGGCAGCTGGAGCTGGAAGTTCGATCCCTATGTGCGGATTTCACAAACCATCGATGTCACCACCCCAGAACTTCACGCCCTGTGGGGTGAGATCACGTGTCCGGTGCTGCTGATGGCTGGGCTCAAAAGCTTTGCGCAGAGCCCAGCCAATGACGGGCGCATGAACCTGTTTCGCAAGGCCCGGCTGATCGAGTACGAAGAGGCCGGGCACTGGGTCCATCACGACCAGCTCAGCCGCTTCGTCGCAGATGTGCGGGCATTCCTACAGGACTGATATCCGGCAGGCCGGTTTGGCAGCGGTGCAAGGACGCCCTGCCTTTCGGCCCCGAGTAGCCAGCCTCGCCAGCGCGAGGGATGCGTCTGGGCAGCCCGCACACGATGGCCCTCGGACCTATTTTTCGGAGATTTGCTCTGAAGCGCCCGTACCGTCGGCATCCCCGGCCACGGCCGAGCCGCCAAACGGCAGCGCAAAGGCGGCAATCGCCAACCCAAGCCCGAACAGCACCGCCGGAATGACGGCCGCTGCCGCACGCGAGCGCGGCACCTCCTCCTCGCGCGCCTTATGCCGCACACGAACAGAGTGCCGCACGCGGACGGAGGTTTCAGACACGTGGGTGCGATCAGGGGCCATGGAGCAGTAACGCGCAGGCGGCCCCGCGCGTTCCCGCCCGGCGCGGTCCCGATCAGTGGAGGAGGTAGAAGCCCAATGCCGCCCAGCACGCCAGACTGAGCACGAAGCCCGCGATCAGCCCGCGCGGATCGTGCTCACCGGCACGGTTCTCCAGACGCTGCATGGCATAGACCTGGCGCGATCCGGAATCGAACATGATTCTATTCTTGTTTGCGACCTGCACGGTGACATCCCCAAATAGTGGTCAGCATCTTGCATTCTGCGAAACCGACCGCGTTTACTCCAAACATCCGAGTGCACTTCTTAGTGTCATCCCGAATGGCCCTTCGACGCCTTGATCTATAACAAGATTGCAGCACTTTTTCCAGATCGAATGCGCGGCAACCCAAAAATACCGCGAGCTGGCGCATCTAGGGAATATTCGTTCGCAAACCTAAAATTTGCTGACATCAAAGCGTAACAATATCCAGTTGTCCAACATGCATGTGCGCACTGCAGCAAGGCGCAACCCTGCACGGATTCGAGCCATTGGCGATGCTAGTCCCCCGGCCTTGCGGCGGAGCACAATTTGCGGCTGTTTTCGTGCCGCAGAGCAGCAAATGCGGCGAACACAGGTCGCACGCGGTTTGCCCGGAACCGAATCAACGGCGCTCCGGGCAAACATGTGTCAAACGATTCGGCAGGTCATGGCCGGAAGAGACAGGTCTGTGTGCCGTTCCGGTCAAGCAAGGGGCGCGGACGTGCCGCTCAGGCGGAGAGGTGCGCCGCGTGCCAGGCGACGTGCTCGCCCAAAAACGTCGAGATGAAGTAGTAGGAGTGGTCGTAGCCCTCCTGCATGCGGATCGTGGCCGCCATGCCAGCGGCCTCGCAGGCCTCGACAAGGAGCTGGGTCTTGAGCTGCTCTTCGAGGAAGCCGTCGGCCGTCCCCTGGTCGACCAGCAGGTGCGGTGCACGCGCGCCATCGGCAATGAGCGCGCAGGCGTCGTATTCACGCCAGTCCGTCCGGTCCGCGCCGATGTACCCGGTCAGGGCCTTCTCGCCCCAGGGGCATGCCAGTGGCGAAACGATCGGTGAGAACGCGCTGATCGAACGGAACCGCTCGGGGTTGCGCAGGCCGATGGTCAAGGCGCCGTGGCCGCCCATCGAATGCCCGGTAATGGCCTGGCGCGCCATGTCGGCGGGAAAGGCCTCGCCGATCAGCGCGGGCAGTTCGCTTTCGATGTAGGAACGCATGCGGAAGTTGGCCTTCCAGGGCTCCTGCGTCGCATCGACGTAGAAGCCCGCGCCCTTTCCGAAATCGTAGGTGTCCTCATCGGGCACGTCCTCGCCCCGGGGCGAGGTATCGGGCGCGACGAAGATGATCCCGTGCCGGGCACAGGCTTCGCGAAACTCCCCCTTTTCGGTGACGTTCGCGTGGGTGCAGGTGAGCCCCGAGAGGTACCACAGCACCGGCAGCTTCGCGCCTTCGGCGTGGTCGGGCACGAAGACCGAGAAGGTCATGTCGGTGCCGGTCTGGGCCGAGCGGTGCGTGTAGACGCCTTGCGTGCCGCCGTGGCTGCGGGTGGTGGATACCGTCTCGAGGCTCATGTTCTGCTGGTCCTTACGCTGCCACGTGCCAGAGGCAGATCTTGTTGTTGTCCGGGTCGCGCAGGTACGCGCCGTAGCTGCCCGGGAACGCGGCGCGCGGCCCCGGTTCGCCATCGCAGGTGCCCCCGGCCGCAAGACCCGCCTTGTAGGCTGCGTCCACCGCCTCGGGGCTCGCGGCTTTCAGGCCGATCGTGCCGCCGTTGGCGAAGGTCGCGGCCTCACCGTTGGCGGGCACGCCGACGATGAAGTTGGCCGTTCCATCGGAATACACGTAGGCCGCGCCGTCCTTGATCCCGAAGCCTTCCTTGAGACCATAGGCCCCGAAGACGGCGTCGTAGAAGGTCTTGGCGGCAGCGGCATCGTTGGTGCCGACGAAAATGTGGCTGAACATCGTAAAGGGTCTCCTCAGTAAACCACGACCGAGCGAATGGATTCGCCCGCGTGCATCAGATCGAACGCCTTGTTGATGTCTTCAAGCCCCATGACGTGGGTAATCATCGGATCGATCTGGATTTTTCCATCCATGTACCAATCGACGATCTTGGGCACGTCGGTCCGGCCCTTGGCGCCGCCGAAGGCCGAGCCCTTCCACACGCGCCCGGTCACGAGCTGGAACGGACGGGTCGAGATTTCCTTGCCTGCCTCGGCCACGCCGATGACGATGCTCTCGCCCCAGCCGCGGTGGCAGCATTCGAGCGCGGTGCGCATGACTTCGGTGTTGCCGGTGCAGTCGAAGGTGTAATCCGCGCCGCCATCGGTCATCTGCAGGACCTTGGCGATCACGTCCTCGCGCTTCATGCCCTTGGTGTTGAGGAAGTCGGTCATGCCGAACTTGCGGCCCCATTCCTCACGGTCGGAGTTGAGATCGATGCCGATGATCTTGTTCGCACCGGCAAGCTTCGCGCCCTGGATTACGTTGAGGCCGATACCACCCAGGCCGAAGACGACGACGTTGTCGCCGACCTGCACCTTGGCGGTGTTGACGACCGCGCCCACGCCCGTGGTCACGCCGCAGCCGATGTAGCACGAGGTCTGGAACGGCGCGTCCTTGCGGATCTTGGCGAGCGCGATCTCAGGCAGGACGGTGAAGTTCGAGAAGGTCGAGCAGCCCATGTAGTGGAAGATCTGCTGGCCCTTGTAGGAAAAGCGGCTGGTGCCGTCGGGCATCAGGCCCTGGCCCTGGGTCGAACGGATCGAGGTGCACAGGTTCGACTTGCCCGAGGTGCAGGTCTTACACTGGCGGCATTCGGGCGTGTAGAGCGGGATGACGTGGTCATCGACCGCGACCGAAGTCACACCCGCACCCACTTCGCGCACGATCCCTGCGCCCTCGTGGCCCAGGATCGAGGGGAACAGGCCCTCGGAATCGAGCCCGTCGAGGGTGTAGGCGTCGGTGTGGCAGATGCCGGTCGCCATGATCTCGACGAGGACCTCGCCCTCCTTGGGGCCTTCGAGATCCACTTCGACGATTTCCAGCGGCTTCTTGGCTTCGAACGCGACGGCTGCGCGAGTCTTCATGGGCGGTATCTCCTAGTCTGCCGGATGGCGTTGGCGGGCCTTCTAGCGCGTTGCTGGATTGGCGTGAATGGGGTTGTTTTGCAAAGCATTATAACCATACAGGAATAATCATTGCAGGAGAACGGCCATGAGGCCAATGACATGAGAGCCGAGACATGAGGTCCATCGCATGAGTGGGGCCTGGGACGGCATTGAGGAATTCGTGAGCGTGGCGCGCGCGGGCAGCTTTACAGGCGCGGCGCGCAGTTTCGGCGCATCGGTCACGCACATGAGCCGTTCGGTCAGCCGCCTGGAAGCGCGGCTGGGAAGCCAGCTCTTCCACCGCACCACCCGCTCGCTCAGCCTGACCGAGGCGGGGCGCCACTTCTTCGAGACCGGCAGCCGCCTCATTGCCGAGCGCGACGATGCCATTGCCGCGATGACGGCGAGCAGTTCGCCGCGCGGGCATCTGCGGATCACCTGCTCCTATACGCTGGGCGAGCAGTTCATCGGCCCGATCCTGCGCGGCTATGCCCAGGAATACCCCGAGATCGCGATCACCTGCGATCTCGACAACGACGTCGTCGACCTCATCCGCGACGGCTACGACCTGGCCATCCGCACGGGGCACCTTGAAGATTCGCGCCTTGTCGCCACCCGCGTCGCCTCGCGCGCGATGGTGACGGTGGCCTCGCCCGGCTATCTGGAGGCGCACGGCGTGCCGCTGCGCATCGGCGATCTGAAAGGCCACGCCTGCCTGATGGGCTCGAACAGCCTGTGGCAGTTCGCAAGGGGCGAAACCTTCCGCCCCGAAGGGCGCTGGAAGGCGAACAGCGGGATCATGGTGCTGGAGGCCGCGCTCGAGGGCATGGGGCTGTGCCAATTGCCGCGCTTCTATGCCGCACCCCACCTGCGCAGCGGCGCCTTGCGCGAGGTCCTGAGCGCCGAATGCCCCGAGGACGAACCGATCTGGGCGGTCTATCCGCGTCCCAAGCACCTTTCCCCCAAGGTCAGCACGCTGGTGGAGCGGCTGCGGGCCGAACTCCAGGGACGGCTCTCTGGCGAGGATATCCCCGCCACCGCTCTCACGGGGTGAAGCTGTAGGGTTTTTCTTCGCCGAGCCGCGCCTCGAGCACCTCGAGGCTGAGCGCGCGGTCGAAATAGAACCCTTGCGCGTACTCCACACCGAGCCCGCGCAGCAGGTGGACCTGCTCTTCGGTCTCGGCACCTTCCCCGATGACTTCCAGGTGCAGGTCCTTGGCGATCTCGATTACCCGCTCGGTCACGTGGCTGGTCGCGGTGTTGGCGCCCAGAGCATGGACGAAGAGCTTGTCGACCTTGAGATAGTCGAGATCGAGCTGAGCAAGGAAGCTCAGGCTGGAATAGCCTGTCCCGAAATCGTCGATGGCAATGCGCGCGCCCATCCCCCGTAGCGCGCGAATGGCATCGCCTGCACGCTCGACATCGATGAAGGCCCGTTCGGTCGCCTCGAACACGAAATTGCGCGGCGGCAGACCGGAGGCGGCAATGCGCCGCCCGATCCGTTCGGGCAGTGCCGGGTCGTGAAGATCGTTGGCCGAGAGGTTGATGCCGATATGGAGATCGGGGCGCAGGGCCAACAGGCGCGGCGCGTCGCGCATGATGAGGTCGAACAAGCGTTCGGTCAGCGCATGGATGAGCCCCGACGCTTCGGCCACGGGAATGAACTCATCGGGTCCTACCTTGCGCTCACCATCACAGCGCCAGCGCAGCAGGACCTCGACCCCGGCGATCCCTCCCGTCTGGAGGTCGATGACAGGCTGGTATTCGACGTAGAACTGATCGCGCATCAGGCCACTGCGAATGAGCGCGGCGCTGGATGTGCGCTGGCGCATGATGCTGATGAGCATGGCCGCCAGCAGCAGCCCGATCAGGATGCCGATCGGCACCAGCATCACGAGAGTCTGATAGAAGAACTGGCGCACCAGATCGCCCGGCACGGCCGCCCCTACGGCCAGATCGTAGCGGCTGTTCTTGCGCAGATAGACAACATGATCGCCCGACCAGAAGGCCTTGTCCAGCGTGGCCCGGCCTGCAAAGGGCGCAAAGTCGAACGCGCCCCTGGACATGACCACGCGCGCACTGCTCCAGGAAATCGCGGCAATCGCCGTCCCTTGCTGCAACTCCACGAAGCTGAGCAGGAGATCCTTGTGCACGACCGCGACATAGGCCCCCCGGCCGATCACGAAATAACCGGGACCTTCGGGTTCGAACCGGACATTCATCCAGACCTCGACGCCGGTGTTCGAGCGGATCGAAGGCTCGCCCAGCTCGACATGCAGATCCTGATCGATGGAGGAGCAGACTATGGCGTTGTCCCGGACATAGCCGACGGCCTGAAGCAGGGTGGAATCGAGATCGATACTGCGCATCTTGGCCAGAGCCGCATCCGAGCAGGGCGCAACGCCCTCCAGATCCTGCGCGAGGCGATTGGCCGCCATGACCTGATCGGCCGCCACCACCACCTTGCTCAGGACGACGTCCGCCATTTCCCGGGCGACTGCCTCCGCACGCGCTTCAGCCTGCTGCCAGGCGACCAGCGCGGCAAGGCCAACAGGCATGAGAACGAGGAAGCATGCCGCGGCCAGTATCAGGGGAGAAAAAAGTCTCCGATTGGCCGACGCTGGGGTCACCCACTCACTCCAGGCAAGAAAAAGACACCGGCGTCACTCCTTACCCGATGCACACCGGGTCTATCAGCGGCTGGAGACAACTTCAATCTGCGGAGGCGGAGCATAGACATATTGTATGCAATGCAGGACAAACGGCGAAGTTGCAGGACGCCTCGCCCATCGCGCAGCGCCGGTTATCCCGCCCCGATCAGTTCCCGTCCGATCAGCATGCGCCGGATCTCGTTGGTGCCCGCCCCGATATCGAGGAGCTTGGCATCGCGCAGGTAGCGCTCCACCGGCCAGTCGGTGGTATAGCCAGCCCCGCCCAGCGCCTGCACCGCCTCGCCCGCCACGCGAAACGCGTTTTCGCTCGCCAGCAGGATTGCGCCGGCCGCATCGAAGCGCGTGGTATTGCCCGCATCGCAGGCCCGCGCCACCGCGTAGACGTACGCGCGGGCCGATTGCAGCGCGACATACATGTCCGCGACCTTGGCCTGCATGAGCTGGAAGGTTCCGATGGGCGCGCCGAACTGGCGCCGCTCGCGCACATAGGGAATGACGGTATCGAGGCAGGCCTGCATGATGCCCAGCTGCAAGCCGGCCAGGACCACGCGTTCGTAGTCGAGCCCGCTCATCAGCACCTTCACCCCGCCCCCGACCAGACCGAGCACGTTCGCCTCGGGCACGAAGCAATCGTCAAAGACGAGCTCGCAGGTAGGCGAGCCGCGCATGCCCAACTTGCCGATCTTCTGGCCGATGGAGAAGCCCGCCATGCCCTTCTCGACAAGGAACGCGGTGATCCCGCGCGAGCCGGCATCCGCATCGGTGCGGGCATAGACCACCAGGGTATCGGCACAGGTCCCGTTGGTGATCCAGAATTTGGTGCCATCGAGCCGCCAGCCCCCCGCGGCCGCCTCGGCGCGCAGCTTCATGCCCACGACGTCCGAACCCGCGCCAGCCTCGGACATGGCGAGGCTGCCGACGTGTTCGCCGCTGATGAGCGGGGCGAGGTACTTTTCCTTCTGCGCATCGTTGCCCCAGCGCCGGATCTGGTTGACGCACAAGTTCGAATGCGCGCCATAGGACAGGCCGACCGAGGCCGAGGCGCGGCTGACTTCCTCCACCGCCACGACGTGTTCGAGATAGCCAAGGCCGATCCCGCCCCACTCTTCCTCCACCGTAATGCCGTGGAGGCCGAGCGCGCCCATCTCGGGCCAGAGTTCGCGCGGGAACCTGTCTTCGCGGTCGATCTGCGCGGCCAGGGGGGCAATTCTCTCCGCCGCGAAGCGCGCCACGCTCTCGCGGATCATCTGCGCGCTTTCGCCCAGGCCGAAATCGAAATCCGGGGTCGCTGTCATCTCTCTCCTCTTCCCGCCACCAGGAATGGCGACGCATCCTTCGGACCTTGCGGGTGTTGTCCCCGGTATGTCCTGTTGTAGGCTGCCCCTGCATCCGGGACTTTGCGGTGGAGGTCAAGCAACACCTGACACCCAAGACGCTGCACTCGTAACCAAGGTGTGAAATTATCGTGCCAAATCAGGATCCGATCGCAAAGCCTTCGAGCCCCCGCGACGCGCAGCCCAGCAAGGCTGTCCTGGGTACAAACGCACCACCGCGCGTGCAGGTCCTCGTGACCTACCTTTTCCTGGCCATCATGGGCATCGAACTGGTCACGCTGGTGATCTCGGCGCGCTGGGCCCACGTGGCCCTCGTCACCGGCCTCATGATCGTGATCGCCATTCCGGTGACGGTGCACCGTCGCCTCATCGCCAATGTGCCCGTCGAGATCCAGATCTTCGCCGTCATCTTCGTCTTCGCCACGCTGTTTCTGGGCGAAGTGGGCGATTTCTACGAGAAGTTCTGGTGGTGGGACATCGCGCTCCACACCTGTTCGGGCGTACTGCTGGGGCTGCTCGGCTTTCTCACGCTCTACATGCTGAACGAGACCGAGACGGTCAGCCTGCACATGCGCCCCTCGTTCCTGGCCTTCTTTGCCTTCTTCTTCAGCGTCGGGCTCGGCGCGATCTGGGAGATTTTCGAGTTCACGATGGACCAGGTCTTCGGACTCAACATGCAAAAGCCGATGCTGGACGACCCTTCGGGCCTCACCGACACGATGTGGGACCTCATCGTCGATACACTGGGCGCCCTCACCGCCAGCCTGATCGGGCTTATCTACATGCTCCAGGCCCGCAAGGAGGGGCGGCGCGACTGGCTGCAACGCTTCGTCGACCGCTACCCCCGCTTCTTCAACCACACCTGAGGACGCGCCCTCACGAACCGATGAAGTGCGCCGGGCGCCGCTCGAAGACCGAGGCGACGCCCTCGGCGTAATCCGCCGTCGCGCGCAAGGCCGTCTGCTCGGCATGTTCACGCCGCATTGCCGCCACCGCCGCGTTGGCCGTGCCGTCCATCAGCGTGCGTCGCACGGCCAGCAGCGCCAGCGGGGCATTGCCGGCTATCTCGTGCGCCATGGCAAGCGCCTCTTCGGCCACGGTGCCTTCGTCCACCATGCGATCGACGAGGCCCCAGCTGAGCGCAGTCTCCCCTTTCACACGCTCGGAAGACAGCATCATCCAGCTTGCACGCTGTTCGCCCAGGAGCCGAGGCAGGGTATACGTCAGCGCGAACCCGGGATGAAAGCCGAGCCGGGTGAAATTGGCCGAAAGGCGCGTGGTCGCATCGGCAACCCGGAAGTCGGCGGCCATGGCAAGCCCCAGACCCGCGCCGATGGCCGCGCCCTGCACCCCGGCGATGATCGGCTTGCGGCGGCGGAACATCCGCTCGGCCTGGTTGTAGAGCTTGGAGATCGCAGCCATGCCGCCACTGCCCGCAATCGCGGTGTCCCCGGCCAGATCGGCGCCTGCGCAGAACGAACGCCCTTGCGAGGTCAGGACCGAGCAGCGCAGCGCCGGATCGCTGTCCACCTTGTAGAGCGCATCGGCGATCTGGCGCATCAGGTCGGGACAGGCGAAGTTGTGGGGTGGCTTGGAAAAATGGATCTTCGCAACGTGGTGATCACGCTCGAGGGTCACATTGATGCTCATCTGCGGTGGGTCTCCTGCCTGACGGCCTTTTTCATGCCTGTTTCGACATATTCCAGAAAGGTTAGCGCCTGTTCAAGCACGTTCGCAGATATGAGCCAGAACATCTCCGTACAGCGTCTGGAGCGCATTTGCTGCATTGCCGAAATTTAAGGGCTCGCCTGTGTGCGATTACTGCGACATACTCCACGGCCATGCACAGACGTGACACTCCGCCTCGCCTTGCAATTCCGCCCATGCCCCGCGTTTCGGGGGAGCGTATCGCCCGCCTGTCCGCGCCTCTGCGGTGCAGCGCGGCATGACGGCGGACCTATGGACCTGGGCGCTACCGCTCGCGCTCATGCTGGGAGCGGGTCTGGCCTCGGGCTTTGCCGCCGGGCTCTTCGGGATCGGCGGTGGATTCGTGGTCGTACCCGTGCTTTTCATCATGCTTCCCCTGCTCGGAGGGACGCCCGAAAGTCTAGCCCATGTCGCCATCGGAACCTCGCTCGCCACGATCCTCGTGACCTCGCTGCGCTCGGTCCAGGCCCATGCCCGGCGCGGCGCGGTCGACTTCGCGCTGCTCAAGGCCTGGGCGCCCTGGATCGTCCTGGGTGTGGCGGCGGGCGTGCTGCTGGCCGCGCGGGTCAGCGGCGCCATGCTCGCGCTCATCTTCGGGGCGGGCGTTGCCATCATGGCCCTCCATTTCCTCTTTCCGATCCTTGCCAACCGCCACCTGCGTGACGAGCTTCCCGGCGGCCTTGCCCGCGTCGGGATCGCCGGGGGCATCGGCGCCTTCTCGTCTCTGTTGGGCATTGGCGGCGGCACCATCGCGATCATCGTCATGACCCTGTGCGGCAAGGACATACACCGCGCCATTGCGACGGCATCGGGCGTCGGTTTCCTGATCGCGGTGCCGGGTACCCTGGGCTTCATCGCCATCGGCCTTGGCGCGCCCGACCTGCCGAGCGGATCGCTGGGCTACATCAACCTTCCCGCGACACTCGCCATCGTCAGCACTTCGATCATCTCGGCCCCCTGGGGCGCGGCGACCGCGCACCGCCTGCCCGCCGCCGTGCTGCGCCCGGTCTTCGGCCTCTACCTGCTCTTCGTCGCCTTCACCATGGTCCGCAACGGACTGGGAGGCTGATCCCCGCGAGGACTTTCCGACACTCGAACAACCGCCCATCCCGTTAGGAGGAAACGCCCGATGTCCCATGCCTTCACCCGCCGCGCCCTGATCGGCAGCGCGACCGCCGGAACGGCGCTGGGCCTTGCCGCAACGGGCGCCTCGCGCGCGGCGCTGGCCGCCTCGCCGGTTCCGCCGCCCAGCGCGGTCGGCGACCTGTTCGGACCGCCCTCGGGCCTTGCTCAACTCAGCCGCAACGAAAACCCCTTCGGCCCCTCACCCAAGGCGCTCCAGGCCCTCACGCAGGCTTCCGGCCACGGTGCCTACTACGCCGACCGAGGCGTGGCCTACCTCACCGACATGATCGCCGAGCGCTTTGGCCTTGCCCCGGATAACGTCATCGTGAGCTCGGGCTCGACCGAGGTCCTGTGCTGCGCTTCGATGGCGCTGGCCGAGCAAGGCGCCATCCTGTGCCCAGACCTGTTCTGGGACACCACCGTCACCTATGCCGAGAAGAAGGGCGCCAGGTTGAAGCGCGTTCCGCTGGCCCCGGACATGGGGATCGACCTTGCCGCCATGAAGGCCGCGATCACCCCGGACGTCGGCCTCATCCACATCTGCAATCCCAACAACCCCACCGCCATGTCGCTCGACGGCGATGCGCTGCGCGCCTTTATCCGCGGGGTCGATCCGGCCATCACCGTCCTTGTCGACGAGGCCTACATGGAGCTGACCGCGCGGCCCGAATACACCTCGATGGTCGATCTCCTGGCCGAGCGCGAGAACCTCATCATCTGCCGCACCTTCTCCAAGATCTACGGCATGGCGGGGCTGCGTCTGGGCTATGCGCTCACCTCGCCCGCGATGGCGGAGAAACTGCGCGGCTATCTGATGAGCTTCGGGGGCAACAGCGCCGGACTTGCCGCGGGAATCGCCTCCTACCAGGACGAGGCGTTCCTCTCCTTTTCCAAGGCCCGCATCCTCGAAGCGCGCGAGGCCATCCTGGACGCGGTGGGCGCGGCCGGGCTTACCGCCCTGCCCTCGGACGCCAGCTTCGTCTACGTGAAGGTCCCCAATGCCGATGCCCTGAAAGCCGAGATGGCGAAGGCCCAGGTCGCGATCCGGCCCGCCTACGGAACCTGGACGCACTACTCACGCGTCAGCACGGGCCGCATGGAGGACGTGGCCCGCTACGCCGAGGTGCTGCGCCGGACCTACAAGGCCTGAGGCAGCGCCGCGTCCTCGCGGAACTTCTCACGGATCAACTCGTGGACCGCCGCAATGCGCGGTTCGCGCAGGACCTTGGGCAGCCAGATCAGGAAGTAGCGGTTGACCGGCATCTCGACCGGCGGCTCGATCTCGACGAGTTCGCCGCTCGCGATGTGCCGCTCGCACAGATAGCTGGGCAGGACGCACCAGCCAAAGCCGTCCATGACCATGCGCTGGAGGCACCTTAGGTCCTGCCCCATGACGGCGGGCGGAAGTGCGTGGCGCGCCAGGCCATTGGCGCCCAGCCAGGTCGAAATGAGCTGCTGCTTGATGTTGAAGGCCAGGACCGGCTCATCGTGGAGCGCCTGGCCGAGGTCAGGGGCGGCCATGATCCGCGCGGCCACCGCAGGCGAGGCAACCGCGTGCAGGCGCTCCTCGTGCACCATCTCGCTGCGCACGTTGCCGTCAAGCACCGGGTAGCCCGACAAGGCCAGATCGCAATCGTCCTCCAGCACGCCAGCCGCCATCTGCGCGTGGTCCGCGGCCGCAAAGCGGATCTGCATCCCTGCCCGGACAAGCGAGACAAGCCGGGGCACGACCATCTCGGCCAGGAAATCGGCCTGGCCCATGATCCGCACGACCCCGGTCTGGTCACGCGAGCGTGCCCGGGTGCGCGCCAGGACGGCCTCGGCCATGTCGAGGGTATCACCCAGGCCAGCGGCCATCTCGTCGGCGATGACGGTGGGACGCACCCCCTTGGCGTGGCGCACGAAGAGCGCATGGCCGATCGCGGCCTCAAGCGCGGCGATATGCTGCGAGATCGCAGGCTGGGTCAGGCCCAGGCTGCGCGCGGCACCGCTAAGCGATTGTTGCCGGTAGACTTCCACGAAACTGCGCAGTTGTGTCAGGGCCATGACCCCACATAACGCAACTTATGGATAATCCCAAATCATCTAATATCCTTTAGGAGCGAAAACCGCATATTGGGCACCTCGCCCATCGCGGACGGATGATTGATCCCCCCTCCCCCACGTTCATCTGATCGCGATGGGCATTCTCGCTTCACCCTCGCACGCGCGCCCGACCGACCACCGCATCGCCCCTGCCGGACACCGTCGCCTCCCCGTTGGACCCCGCCCGATGACCTCGCCCCGCTGGCAGGCTAGCTTTTTTGCCCTCAAGACCACGCTGGCCGCGCTCATGGCGCTGTGGATCACACTGTGGGTCGGGTTGGAGCGTCCGTTCTGGGCGATCACGACCGCCTACATCATCTCCAGCCCCCTTTCGGGTGCGACGCGCTCCAAGGCGATCTACCGGGTGCTCGGGACCTTCGTGGGCGCAATTGTTGCGGTCGCGCTGGTCCCCGCGCTCGTCGACTGGCCACCGCTGCTGTGCCTCGCCTTCGCGCTGTGGGTCGGGGGTACGCTCGCGATCTCGCTGCTCGACCGCTCGCCACGCGCCTATACGATGATGCTGATGGGCTACACCGCGCTCATCGTCGGCTTTCCCGCGGTGGACCAGCCCGAGGCCGTGTTCGAGATCGCGACCGCGCGCGTGACCGAGATCGTGCTCGGCATCACCTGCGCCACGCTCACCCACAGCCTGCTCTGGCCCCAGTCGGTGGGCAAGACGATGGGCCTCAAGCTCTCGGTATGGTGCCGCGATGCCCGCGCCTGGCGCGCCGAGATCCTCGCCTCGGACGGGTCGGGCGACCCGCGCGAGGGGCGCCGCAGGCTGGCCAAGGACGCAATGGACTGCGTCATCATGGCCACCCACATCCCCTTCGACACCTCGCACTGGCGCGACGCCAGCAGTTCGGTCCAGGCGATGCTGCGCCGTATCCTGCTGCTGCTGCCCGCGCTGTCGGGGCTCGCGGATCGCCAGCGCGCGCTTGACGAGCTTGCTACCCGGCCCGATGCCAGCCCGGAATGGCGCGAGCTGCTTGAGCACAGCCACACGCTGCGCGAGGGTCAGACCGCCCAGCTTCTCGATGAATGCGAGGCAATCCTTGCCCATGTCGAGGACCGCCGCAAACCCAAGCCGGTCGACAAGCTGGAAAACCGCGCGGTGATCGCGCTTCATGCCGACTGGGTCTTTGCCATGTTGGCCGGGCTCGCCGCGGCGATCTCGATCCTCATCTGCTGCGCGATCTGGATCGGCACGGGCTGGGCCGACGGCGCCGTCGCGGCGATGATGACGGGCATCTTCTGCTGCCTCTTTGCCGCTCTCGACAACCCGGTGAAGATGATCCTGAGCTTTGGCGGGGCGATCATCGCCTCGCTGGTTCCGGCCGCCTTCTACCTCTTCGTGCTGATGCCGCCGGTCGACGGGTTCATTCCGCTCGCGATCCTGCTGTTCCCGGTGCTGTTCGCGGCGGCCTGGATCATTCCCCACCCGCGCTACGGCCTGATGGGAGGGGCGTTCATGCTGGGCTTTGCCAATGCGCTGGCGCTGCAGGAGAGCTACCACGCCGACTTTGCGCGCTTCCTCAACGCCAATGCGGGGCAGGTGCTGGGCGTACTCGTCGCCGCGATCGTGACGGCGGGGCTGCGCTCGGCAGGCGTGGACCGGATCGTGCGCCGCCTGCGCCGCAATCTTCACCGCGATCTCGTCAGCCTGGCCTCGGCCCGTGTCGCACCCAACCCGATGGCCGCCCTTGGCCGCACGACCGACCGCATGGCGCTCATCACCGAGCGTCTGGGCGATGCCACCGACGAGGCCACCGCGACCTTGCGCGAAGTGCGCATTGCCGAGAACATCGTGACCATCCAGCAAGTACGCACGAGCGCCGAACGCAAGCTCTCGCTCGCCCTCGCGCGGGTGCTGCGCGATGTGACGCGCACGTACCAGGAACCGGCCCAGCCGGCACCTGCCCGCCTGCTTGGCCGGATCGACGCCGCCATGCGGCTGATGCTCGCCAAGGGGCCGCCGGTCGCCCATCGCCAGGACGCCCTGCCCGACCGCACCGATGGCCTGGGCGCGCTGGTCGCGCTGCGCCGCAACCTCTTTCCCGATGCCGCTGATTTTCGAAGGGATGCCCTGACGTGACGCCGGACTATCTGCTGGGCGTGATTTACGTCGCCGCAGCGCCCGTCGAGGCCTGCATCGCGCTGGTCCTCACCTACCTTCTGCACCGCCTGCTTTCGGCCCTGCGTCTCTACCGCTGGATCTGGCACGGGGTGCTGTTCGACACCGCTCTCTTCGTCGTCGTCTGGGCCGCTCTGGTCCTTGTCCTTCCCACGCAGTTCGCCGGATACCACCCATGAGCCCGTCATCAACCGAACGTCGCCGCAAGGTCATTTCCATGGCCATCACGGGTTCGCTCGTGCTTGTCTCGATCTGGGCGGGCGTCTCGCTGTTCCGTTACTACCAGGACGATCCCTGGACGCGTGACGGGCGCATCCGGGCCGACATCGTGCAGATCGCCCCTGATGTCGGCGGGCTCGTCACCAAGGTCTATTTCGACCACGATGATCCGGTGAAGCGCGGCGACATCCTCTTCGAGATCGACCCGGCCCGCTACACCCTGGCCGTGACCGAGGCGAAAGTTGCGGTGCGCCAGGCCGAAGCCGACCTCGCGGCGGCCCGCTCCGCGGCGCAAGGGGTCGAGGCGAGCCTGGCCGAAGCCCGCCGCGAGGAGAGGCGCGACACCAGCCTGTCCGACCTCCTGCCCAGCGAGACGACCGAGCAGACCCAGACCCGCGCCCGCGAACTGACCGCCCGCGCCGCGCAGGCCCACGCCGCCATCGAGCAGGCCGCCGCCCGCCTCGCGGCCGCGCGCAACGCGCTGGATCTTGCCGAACTCAACCTCACGCGCACCCACGTCGTAGCGCCGGTGAGCGGCTACATGTCCGACTTTGCCCTGCGCGTCGGAAACTACGTCAGCGCGGGCAGTCCGGTGCTCGCGCTTGTCGACACCTCCACCTTGCGCGTGGAAGGCTATTTCGAAGAAACCAAGCTTGCCCAGATCCACCTGGGCCAGAAGGCGCTGATCAAGCCCATGGGTACCGAAGAGCCCATGCACGGGCACGTCTTTTCCATCGCGGCGGGCATCAAGGACCACGACCGCACCGACAGCCAGGACCTGCTGCCCGCGATCAATCCCTCCTTCAGCTGGGTGCGCCTGCCCCAGCGCATCCCGGTGCGCATCCACATCGACGATGCGCCCAAGAACCTTGCACTGATCTCGGGCCGCACCGTTTCGGTCAGCCTTGAACTGGACGACAAGCAGTGAGACGCCAGCGCTTTCGCTCACTGGGCGCCCTTGCCAGCGTAACCGCGCTGGCCGCCTGCACCGTGGGGCCCGATTACCACCTGCCCGAGAACGCCGCCATCGCGCGGCCCGAGGCCCAGGCCCCGCTTACCTCCGGCGCACTGACCGTGACGGACGAACTGCCGCCGCGCTGGTGGTCGCTTTACGATGATCCGGTGCTCGACGCGCTGGAGGAGCAGGCGCTCGCGGCGAACACTGAACTGCGTTCAGCCGGCGCCAACCTCGCGCGCTCCGCCGCCATGGTGCGCGCCACCAAGGGCCTGCACGATCCGCAGGTCGCGGTCGACGCCGAAGTCCAGCGCGCGCGCCTTTCGGGTGAAAGCTTCCTGCGCTTCGAGACGATCCCGATGAACAACCTGGGCATCGGCGAGGCCAACGTCTCCTACCAGCTTGACCTCTTTGGCCAGATCCGCCGCCGGGTCGAGCAGGCCGAGACCGAGCACGAGGCAACCGAAGCCCTGCTCGAAGCCGTGCAGGTCACCGTCGCCGCCGAAGTCGCGCGCGCCTATGTCGAGGTCTGCGGCGAGAACGAGGCCGTGGAACTGGCCGAGCAGGCCGTCGAAACACGCGAACATATCCTGGGCGTCATCGAGCGTCTCCATGCGGCGGGCAAGATCGGTACGCCCGAGGTCACCCGCGCCGAGCAGATGCTTGCGCAGGCCCGTTCCCAGCTCCCGGGACACCGCGCCCGCGTGCGCGCCGGGCTCTATCGCCTCGCCTATCTCATCGGGAAGACCCCGGCCGAATACCCGCGCGAGGTAGAAAGCTGCAGGGCCCTGCCCAAGCTCGACCGGCCGCTTCCCATCGGCGATGGCGCCTCGCTGCTGGCGCGCCGCCCCGATGTGCGCGCGGCCGAGCGGACCCTGGCCTCGGCCACGGCCGGGATCGGGGTCGCCGAAGCGGACCTCTACCCGCACATCGCGATCGGCGGCGGGGGCGGTACGTTCGGCCTCCTTGCCGACGTGGGCAAGGCGATGGCGGGACACTGGTCGATCGGCTCGATGCTGAGCTGGGTCTTTCCCACGCGCCAGCAGCGCGCGCGCGTGACGCTCGCCAAGGCCGGCGCAGACAAGGCGCTTGCCGACTTCGACGGCGCCGTGCTCGGCGCGCTGCGCGAGACCGAGACCGCGCTTTCCTCCTACCGCGAGGCGCACAACCGCGCCGTCGATCTGGAGGAAGCCTTGGAAAAGCCGAGACGCTCGACGCGCAGAGCAAGCGGATGTTCCGCGCGGGCAAGACCGGGCTGCGCGATGACCTCACCAGCAACGCCTCGCTCATCGCCGCGCGCGATGCCGAGCGCGAGGCCAACGACGCGGTCGCACAGGCGCAAATCAACCTGTTCCTGGCGCTGGGCGGGGGCTGGACGGATCAGAAGGCGAGCGAGGACATCTCCGAAGAGGGTAGCGAACTGCCGCCCGAAGCCGGGAAATGACCTCGCCCAGCCGATCCGCCGTTACTTCGGTGCGCTGAGGACGGCGCAAGCGACACGGCTGCCCGCCGCGCCCGACGGCTGGCTGGTGTAGTCGTCCGCGCCCTCATGGATGACGAGCGCCGAACCGTCGCCATCATGGATCGAGGTTTCGCCCGCCATCAGCGTGACGCCGGTGTTGAGCACCTGGGCCTGGAGATGGCCGTCCGCGCCTACGGTCTGGTTGGGCATGTCGCCGCCATGTGGGCCGCCTTCGACCATGAGGCCGTGTTGGCTGGCCCCGGGCGCAAAATGGCCGCCTGCGCTCTTGAAGCCGTCCCCCGGATCGCACGTGCCGGTCTCATGGATGTGGAAGCCATGCGCACCGGGGGCAAGGCCGGTCACGTCCGCCTTGATCAGAACGCCTGCCGGGGTCTGTTCAAGATCGACCCGGCCCACACTAGCCCCGGAAGTGTCAATGACTGCGGCACTGACCTTGCCTTCGTGATGCTCGGCAAGCGCAGTGGTCGCCGCAAGCGGGGAAAGGCTGACGGCCAGCAGGGCCACGGCGGTCACGCGGGGGGATGTGAACATGAAAAGGCTCCTTTGCACAGGCATTCGAGGCCCCCACCCCAGTTACGTATCTAGGTTTACGCGTGAGCCTTCGTGCCGGTTCCCGTGCTTAGCTAGCCGGCTGACCAAGCTTGGGAAACGGCGCCTTCTTCACCGTGTCGCGGTTGGTGAGGAGCAGGCGCGCCTGGGTGCCCCACTGACCGATGAAGAGGTCGTCCTTGCCATCGCCATCCAGATCGCCCTTGGCCATGCTCCAGCTGCGCCCGGTGGTCTCGCTCGACATCATCGCCAGGGTGACATCGATGAAGTGGCCCTTCCCGTCGTTCTGCCAGGCGCGCACCTGCAGCGGCACGAAGCCTGGAACCTGGATGGCCGAGACAACGATGTCGGGCGCACCGTCGTGGTTGAAGTCGACGATCTCACCGCCCCAGCTGGAAAAGCGATGCTCCGGAAGATTGCCCTTGGTCGCGTCGCGCCAGTGGCCCTTGCCATCGTTCAGCAGGAGGCGCGTCTGCGGGTCCTTGTCCCAGCCGTGGTTGTTGCTGGTGAGATTGAAGTACAGGATGTCGGGCAGACCGTTGCCGTTGGCGTCGAAGACGTGAACCTCGCGCGTCTCGGTGGGCACGTCCTGCTCCAGCCGGTCGGTCGCCTCGGTAAAGTGGCCGGTGCCATCGTTGAGGAGCAGGCGGTTGGGCCCGTCCTGCTGCGCCGTCACGATGTCGAGCGCGCCATCGCCGTTCATGTCGGCCAGCACGATCCCCTGCGTGCCCTGCGCGTTGCCGGGCAGATGGCTGACCGAGGCGTCGATGAAGTGGCCGGGATTGTCGGCATCGTTGAGCCACAGGAAATCCCGGGCCGAGCCCGCGCCCTTCTCATTGGTTTTGCCGATCACGATGTCGGGCAGACCGTCACCATCCACATCGCCGATGGCGAGCGCGTTGCCCTCGCTGTGGCTAGGCAGGCGATCGCTGGCATCGGTGAAGGTGCCCCCCGGTCCGCCCAGGAAAAGCTGGTGCACGCCGTCGTCCTCGGCCACAAAGACAAGGTCCATCCAGCCATCGCCGTTGAGGTCGGCCGCTTCGACATGCTCACTGTCGTGGACGATATTGCCGAACGCGCCCTTCTTCCAGGTGAGCGTGCCATGCCCGTCATTCAGATAGAGCCGGTTGACCCCGTATTCGACCGCGACAACGACATCGAGATCGCCGTCCTTGTCGACATCGACGAAAGTGGCATCGAGCGCGTGCAGCCAGGGATCGAGCGGCACGTTGACCCGTGTCGCATCGACATACTCGGGCGAACGCGGCTCTTGCGCGGCAAGCGGGGTAAAGGTGAAGGCCCCAAGGCCCGAGGCGGAAAGTGCAAGCAGGCTGCGCATGGCGATCTTCATGGAATGCTCCGAAACTGCATATGGCAGGAGGCTCAGTCGGCCGCGCCGAACGTGCCGATGTAGAGGCCGCCCTGCCCGGCGATTTGCGGGCTCTCGCGCGGATCGACGGCATAGGCGATGTGGATGCCATCGGGCGAGATGACCGACTGGCGCGCGGTCGCAGTGGTGTCGCCCATGGTGGTCAAGCGGCGGGGCTCCTCCGAGCCGTCGATGCGCACGATGTAAAGATCGAAGGGGCGGTCGAAGCCGACATTGGCGCCATGGGGCGCATAGTCCTCCAGCTCCTCCGGGCTTGGAAGGTCGAGCCTGGTGCGCGTGGCCATGAACGCCATGAACCGCGCCGGGTGGCTGCTCAGCCCGCGCCACGTGCCCTCAGGGTCCGAGGCGCGGTTGGATTCTTCCAGGCCGTAGCGCTCGTCCGGGAACAGGTGTGTCTCGGTGTGCGCGGGGCTGGTGTAGAGAGGGGTAATCGCGCCCGTTTCTGTATCCACCTTGACCATCTCGTCGTCGAGAACATCGCCCTTCTCGAAGATGGTGTAGAAGGTGACGTAGCGCCACTCTTCCATGAACCCGTAGGCTTCGGCGACGGTCATGCCTTCGGGCTTGTCGGGCGAGCGCGCGTCGTAGAGCACCCGCTCCTCGCGCAGCACCGGCTTGCCCTGCGCCCACGACAGTTTTGCCGTGGTCAGGAGCGAATTGTTGTTCGCCGCATCCCCCCAGGCAATGCGCACCGCGCCGTCGGCATCGGGCGTGCGGGTAATCGCGATCTCACCAAAGCCCGTGGCGCCGATGGGCAGCAGCGGGCCGAGTTCCGCGGACATCCAGTAGAGTTCCTGCCCGCGCACCGGGGTCTCGTCCTGCGCAGGACGGCGCGGGGCGAGGATCAGGAAGCTGCCATCATAGAGATAGTAGATCCGCGTTACGTCCTTCTGCCCGCCCAGATGACAGGTCAGGCAGCGCACCTTGCCCGTCTCCGGATCGAGTTCATGTGCAGGGGTATTGCGGCTCTCGGCTTCGGTAAAGGCGATCTTCGTGCCATCGGGCGACCAGTCGGGACGCGTCCCCCAGTCGAGCACCCGCTTCGCCGAAAACGGGGCCTCCATGTAATCGGGATGGTCGGTCACCGGGCCCTGCGCATGGGCCATCGGCGCCAGCGCGGCGACGGTGATCGGAAGGGCGGCGGCCCGGATCAGGCTACGAAGCGGGTTTGGCATGGTGGGCACGGCCCCTCAGGACGGCTGCATTGCAGGGGCTGCGCCCAGGTAGGCCGCGCTCTTGGCCAGCGAGGTGAAGCGGTCCGCCGTAAACGGAGGCTCCTGTTCGACATAGAACTGGCGCACACCCGCCGCGTAGGCCGCGGGCAGGAGACGCCCCCAGTCGAGACTGCCTGCCCCCACTTCGGCCGGGTCCTGGCGAAACGCGAAGTTGGGTTTGGTGGTGGCGTAAATGTCCTTCACGTGGGCCTGGCGCACCCGGCCCGCGTAGCCCGTGACGAAGTCCACCGGGTCGATCCCCGCCGCCGCGACCCAGCCAAGGTCGACCTCGAGACCGACCAGTTCGGGATCGGTCCGCTCCATCAGGATGTCCCAGCCGGTCCGGCCGGTATCATCGACCGGGCCGAACTCCACGTTGTGGTTGTGATAGGCGAGCTTCACCCCGTGTTCTGCCAGCGACGCCCCGCGCTCGTTGAGAAGATCCGCGGTGCGCTCCCACACGTCTGCGCCCTGGCTGTGCACGGCACGGTAGAGGTATTCGCCAAAGGGTTCATCCTCGCCCCGGGTCACATCGCGCGGGAAGATGAACATGGGCAGGACAACGTCGCGCACGCCAAGGACGCCGAGATCCTCAACAAGTTTCTGGGTGTCGGCCTCGGTCCGTCCGATCAGCGCATCGCCTAGGTGAATGCTGGTGATGGCAAGACCTGCCTCGTCCGCCGCCGCGCGCAGGTCGTGCGGGGTATGCCCGTGCAGCCCGGCCAGCTCGAGCGAGCGGAAACCGATCGCGGAGAGCTTGCGCAAGGTCCCCCGGATGTCCTCCCGCGCCATCGCATCCACGGTGTAGAGCTGCACGCCAAGCGGCAGGCCGTGCTCGGATAGGAAATGGCGCATGTCGGCGGGCTCCTTGGCGAGCAGGCGGCCGGGAATGGCCAGCGCCGTAGCTCCGATGGCCATGGCGGCCAGCATCTGGCGGCGGTGAAGACGGTGCATGATGTTCCCCCTTATCGCGGCGCGACCCTTCGCGCTTGGTGAGGGTGGTATGGCGCGGCAAGGACGCTGGCAACGAATTTTTCACGACATTAAATTTTCTATCGCCCTGCGAAAAAGAGCCTGCGTGCCCTCTCGATAACCCGGGCCGGCGTGCTAGAGCTCCCCCATGCCCGAGCCCTCCTTGACAGCCCCCGCTGCCCGCCCGCCCCGGCGCCGTGGCTACGCCAAGGGCGCGGCCAAGCGCGAAGCGATCCTGCGCGGCGTCATGGATCTGATGGACCGCGAGGGGTACACCCGCCAGTCGCTGCGCGACATTGGCGAGGCATTGGCCATGGAGCCCGCCCATATCCTCTACTATTTCGCCAACCGCGAGGATCTGCTGCAAAGCGTGATCGAGCTGTGGGACAGCGATTCGATCCCCTCCTTGCGCGAAACGGGTACCCGCGCCGCGCCGCCAAGCCTGGAACTGTTCGTCGAGGCCGTGAGCCGCAATGTCGGCGCGCCGGGCATGGGGCACCTCTTCCTTGCCTTCGCCGCCGAAGCGGTGGACCCGGCGCACTCCGCCCACGCCTTCTTCAAGCAACGCGTGGATCGCGTGCAGCACGATCTGGCCCAGGCCATCCGCGCAGGGCAGGCCTGCGGCAAACTGCGCGCCGACCTCGATCCCGACCAGAGCGCGCGCCACCTCATGGCGCTCGCCGACGGGCTCCAGCTTCAGGCCCTGCTCCAGGCCCGGGGCGACGTGATCGCAGACCTGCGCGCGGCCGTAGACGCCCTCGCCACCTGAGCCCGCCCTGCTCAGGGGTGTTCACAAGCTGGTGCGCACGGTTGCGGCGCCGCAGCTTGCCACTTATGCCCCTGCCCCTTCACACCGGCGTTCTTTCCATCCCGGAGCGGGCGCCCAGATGGGACTTCGATGCAGACCGAGAGCAACGAACATCGGGAGAAAGGCACGCGCGATGCCCTGTTCGGGCATTTGCCTCCCAGCCTCTTTGCCGTTCTCGCCTCCCCCGCCCGGCGCGATTACGCGCGGCTGATCCTGTGGGTCTACCGGGCCTTCTTCGGCGAGCACTACACGAACCCCGTACGCAAGGACGACCTCGTCGCCTTCATTGCGACGCAGATCGACCGTCTCTCCGACATCGCGGACGACTTCGCCTCCGACGCCGCCAACGCGGATGCGAGCCAGAACCCGCTGAAAGTCTACGTCAAACTGCGCCAGGCCGGATGGCTGGTCGAGCACTCCCGCGGCTATGTCGAGATGGTCGATCTCGATGCCTCGGTCTCGATGCTGCTCGAGACGCTCAGCGCGATCGAGGAAGGCGAAGCGGTCCATTTCGGCGGCACCATCGCCGCGCTCGAGAGCGTGATCGAGCGCCTGGGCGATGATCCCTTCGACAAGGCCTCCTCGCTTGCCGATGCGGCGCTGCGCGCGCGGCGCTTCCAGCAGCACCTCTCCGCCATCATCGGCAACCTGCGCGCCCATGAGCAACGCATCGTCTCCGATCCGCAGCCCACGCAGATCCTGGCGCGCTTCTTCGACTTCGTCGAGGACGTGCTGATCGCCGACTACCGGGTCATCAAGACCACCAACAACCCCTTCCGCCACCGCAACCGGATCATCCAGATGATCTCGGACTACGAGCACGACGCCGAGGTCGTGGCCGCCTTCGCCCGCGGCTATCAGGCGCAGGGACTGGCGACGAACCCGGAGAACGCGACCTCGCGCGTGCGCCAGCACCTCGACCAGGTAAAGCGCATCTTCGATGCCGCCGAGGAGCGCCTCGACGACATCGACGCCTTCCGCAGCCGCCTCGAACAGCGCATTGCGCGTACCGTCAGCTACATGAACGAGATCGACGGCTCGAGCCTGCTGCGCGTCACGCACCTCCTGCGCGATGCCTCGGCCCTGCCGCTCGAATGGGACGATGCGGTGGAGGTTCCCTCCGAGCTGACCGATCCCGTGCGCCACTGGGGCCCGGACAGCCTCGCCGCGCCGACCGCCCGGCGCATCGTCGCCCCGCCCAGTCCCGTGCGCACCTCGACGGTCGATCCCGCAATGATCGCCTACGACCATTCGCAGAAGGCCTACCTCCTGCGCCTTGCCGTCACGCCGCAGAAGATCGCCGACTATGTCGAGCGTAACCTGGGCCAACGCGACGCGCTCGATGCCGATGCCTTCGGCATTGCGACCCCGGAGGAAGCGCTGCTGCTGCAAGGCGCGCGCCAGCTCGACATGTACGCCAGCAAGGACCTCTCGCGGCGGTTTCGCGTCGTCCATGATCCGGGCCGCGTCGTTGAGACCGACTGGTCCGCCTTCACCGCCTTTCGCATCGAACGTCTTTCCCCTGAACCTGCGAGCAACGAGCAATGAACGGCCCCACGCTGTACGATCTTGAAGAGCTGCTGGAGCACCCGCAGAACCGCGACCTCTCCAAGGAGATGATGGTGCGCGCGGCCGACCGCCTGCTCTACCAGCAGTGCCTGTTCCGCGACGACCACAACGCGGCCGGGACCTATGACCTGCTCGTGCGCCACCGGGTCTACTTCGCAGGGCTCTTCGATGCGCTGGGCCGCGATCTCGTGGTCCGTCCCGACGAGATGATGGTCGAGCTGCGCCCGCAGGAGAGCCTGACCCGCACGATCCTCTCGCTCGACGAGACGATCCTCCTGCTCGCCCTTCGCGCCACTTTCGAAAACGGCGTCCTCACCATGAGCCAGGAGGAGTTCGGCCACGTCGAGACGACCTCGATGGAGGTCATGGAGCGCTACGACCAGTGGGTCGCGCGCACCCGTCCGCCATGGTCGCGCGTGCGCCGCATCCTCGACAGCTTCCGGCGCCGCCGCTTCATCGACCTGGGCGATGAAATCCCGCAGGAAAACGGCATTGCGATCACCATCCGCCCCTCGATCCGCAGCGTGACGGGCGACGCCTGGCAGACGCGCATCGAGGAATGGATGGAAGCCACCCGCGCCCGCCTCGAGACCGAGGCCGCGCAGGACGAGCCCGAGCCCGAGGTCGAGGCCGAAGACGTCGCCGCGCCCAAGAACACCGAGGCCCAGGCGCCCGACACAGCTCCGGAAACGGACGCCACCACATCCGAAGACGCCAAATCCGAAGACGGGGACGACACCTCGCAGGAGACCACCTCGTGATCACGCTCAGCCGCATCAACCTCATCAACTGGTACACCTTCGAGCGCCTCTCGGTGGACCTGCGCGGCAGCACCTCGCTGATCGGGCCCAACGGCGCGGGCAAATCCTCGATCCTCGATGCGATCCAGGTCGTCCTCACCGGCAACAACCGCAACTACTTCCAGCTCAACGCCAGCGCCAACGTCACCGCGGGGCAGACCCGCAAGGTGGGCGAGAACCGCTCGGTCTTCGACTACTGCCTGGGCCGGGTCGCCGGTGAGACGCTGCGCACCAATTGCCTCAGCTACGTCAGCCTCGTCTTCGAGCGCGAGAGCGACGGCTACTGCTGGACGGTCGGCATCGCGATGAGCGCGGTCGAGGGCGAGCAGACCGAAACCGTGCTGGGCGCCTTCATCGCGCCGGGCCAGTCGCTGCGCGACGCCGACTTCATCGAGGAGAGCAAGGACGGCGCGTCCTACGTGCTGCCCTATGCCGATCTCGTCACCCGCCTGCGTACGCACGAGGGCTTCGAGAACTTCGGCCACCGCCCGACCCACTTCACCCGCCGCGTGCTCTCGGTGCTCGGCGGCAAGGGCCACCACGCCGACCCCGAGAAGTTCCTGAAGGCCCTGCGCAACGGCCTGCGCATCCGCGAGATGAAGTCCGCGACCGAGTTCGTGCGCGAGTTCCTGCTCGATCCCGCCGGGCTTGATGTCGACGGCCTGCGCAAGTCGGTCGCGACCTGGCGTGGCCTCCTCAAGAAGATCGACGACCTCGAAGTCCAGAAGAAGCAGGTCACCGAGGCCATCGCGGCCTACCGCGAGCTGGACGAGAAGGTCTCCGAGGAAACCCGGATGCGCTGGATTGCCAGCAAGGCCGAGCGCGACCGCCTCGAAGAGCACCTGCGCGTCGTCACCGGCCAGCACGAAGCCAAGCTGGCCGAGCAGGACCTCGTCGACCGCCGCGTCGTGCGCACCCGCGAGACGGTGGGCCGCCTGCGCGAGGAAATCCGCGACATCTCGCGCGCGCTCGACAACGACACGCGCGAGCAGGCGATCCGCGAATTCCGCGATCTCAACCTGCCCATCGCCGAACGCGCCTTCACTGAAGCGGACGGCCAGTACCAGGCCTATTTCGCCGCCATCGGCGCGGTCGCGGGGCTCGCCGACCGCATCGTGCGCACCTATGCGGGCGAGGAATACCGCCACGCCAGCGAAGCGCTCGAAGCGCTGAAAGCCCGCATCGCCGATGGCGCGGCGCTGTCTGCGCGCGACATCGACCAGATCGTCGTCCAGCTCCTGCCCCCGCTCGAACGCTACGTGACGAGCGCGCAGGACGCGCGCGAGGCGCACCTCGCCAGCTTGCCAGCCTCAGGCAGCAGCTGCGCGAGAACCGCGAGCAGCTCCAGGGCCTGGAGCGCGGCGGCGCGCTGATCGAGGGGCCGACCGCGCGCCTCATCGACTACCTCGACGAAAACGGCATCACCGCCCGCCCGATCTGCGAACTTGTCGAAGTCATCGACGAGCGCTGGGTCGAGGCCGCCGAGACCTTGCTGGGCGCCGCACGCGACGCACTGGTCGTCGATCCGGCCGACGCGCAACAGGCCATCGGGCTGCTGCGCAAGCGCCGCCGCGACTTTCCCGGCACCCAGATCGTCAACACCACCAAGACGCGCGGCGACTGGCAGGAGCCCGACGCGACGAGCCTGGCCGCTATCATCGCCACCGATGACATCCACGCCCGCGCCTTCGTCAACCGCCGCCTCAACACCGTGCGCCGCGTCGAAACCGAGCGCGAACTGCTCCAGTATGACCGCGCCGTCACCGAGGACTGCCTCTACTCCTCGGGCGGCTCGATCGAGAACCGCCGGCCTGCGCAGGTCCATCGCCTGGGCAAGGAAGCCAGCCGCAAGAACCTGCCGATGCTCGAAGAGCGCGTCGCCGAGCAGGAACGCACGCTCGAACAGACCAGCACCCAGGCCAATCGTCTCAAGGACCTGATCGCCGACATCCAGCGCTTCCTCGAGATCGCGGCCGGGCGCAGCCTCGCCGACCTCGAACGCGCGCGGCAGGACGCAGGCGAAGGCGTCGCCCAGATCCAGGACAACATCCGCAGCCTCGAAGGCGAACGCCCGGTCGAGATCCGCGAGCGCCTGGAAGCGCTCAAGGTCGACCTTGCCGCCTACGAGGAGGAACTCGAGGAAGACGAACGCACCCAGCGCGTGACCGGCCACCACGTCGGCAGCGCCAGCGAGAAGCTGGCCGTCGCGCAGGAGGAATTTGCCAAGGCCGAGGCCTCGTTCGCCGAGCGCGACACGCTGGCCGAACTCGCCCGCGAGGATGCCCTGCGCGATTTCGCCTATCTCATGGAGGAACACCGCAAGGTCGTGCCCGCCGTGCGCAACGCCGCCCAGGAACAGGCCGCGCGTGCCCGCGCCCGCGTGACGCAGCTCCTCGGCCAGGCCCCGCAGAAGGCCTATGCCTATGCCCACGATGCGGGCATCGTCGAACAGTTCGACAAGGAAGCCCCCCACGAGGTCCAGCTTGCCTGGCTCGAAAAGCAGCTCGGCGCGATCATCACCAACACGCTGGGCGAATACCGCGAGCAGGCCGAAGAGGCCCGCGCCTCGATCGAGACCTCGCTCAAGACCGACATGCTGGTGAAGCTGCACGACCGCCTCGAAGGCGCCAAGCGGCAGATCCGCAACATCAACCGAAGCCTTCAGATGCGCCCGTTCCACGGCGAACTCTACCGCTTCGAGGTCAAGCCCGACCGCTTCTTCGCTGAAATCGTCGAGATCGCGCGCCTCGTCCAGCTCAACAGCATCGATGTCAGCACCCTCTTCGACGAGGGCGCGAACGAGATCGAACCGAGCCTGATGAAGGGCGTCGAGCGCATCAAGCGCATGATCGACGAGGGCGAGAACGTCGAGCAGATCAGCGACTACCGCAACTATCTGCAGTTCGAGCTGCTCACCACCACGCTTGACGGTGAGCGGGTCACCTCGGACTATGCCAAGCGTCAGGGCAGCGGCTCTGGCGGCGAAAAGCAGGTGCCCTTCTACATTGCCATGGCCTGCGCGATGGCCAACGTGTGCCATGGCGCGGAGGACAACCGCGAGCGCCTGGGCTTTGGCATCATCCTCTTCGACGAGGCCTTCAATGCGCTCGACGGCGGCAACGTCAACAGCTGCCTGGCGCTCCTGCGCGAGTTCAACCTGCAGGTCCTGGCCTGCGCCCCGATCGAGAAGCTGGGCGTGTTCATGGAGCAGATGGACACCGTGCTCTCGATCCGGCGCGTGGGCACGACCACGATGCTCTACGCGGACTACCTGAAGGACGAAGGCCGCCGTAAATTCCGCGAGGCGAACCCCGCGAACGAGCCCTTCGACCTGTTCAAGGAGCGTTTCGCCAAGGACGATGCCCTCGCCCAATCCTGACTGCCAGGGGCCGCCGGGCGATTAGCGTCCGGCGCCCCCTCGGTGCTCTCCGCGCGAGTGACCTCCCCGGCCCCTAGGCCGCCGCACCGCCCGAACACTTCGGGATAGTCTTGAAACGCAGGATTTTCACACGCGGCGCGCGCCATGGCGCGTACGCGGGCACAGACCTGCGCGCCCGTCCCGGCCCCATACGCATGCAGAGCACGCGCCAAACTTCTTTATTATTGCAACTGATTATCAATCACGTTAGTGCGCCCGCTTATTGAGACCAATTTGCAAAAGGGGCCCAACATGAAACTCGTCCGGTCGCTCGCCATGTGCGGCGCTGCGCATTTCGCCATTCTCCAGCCGTCGCTTGCCATGGCCGAGGACGCCGCCCCGGACACCCCCGCGAGTGAGGACAGCATCATCGTTACCGCGGGCGTCGCAGGCACGAAGACCGAGACCCCGCTGGTCGAGGTTCCCCAGCCGCTGACGGTCATTCCTTCGGAGCGCTACGTCGAACAGGGCGCGATCAACATCAGCGACACGGTGAAGTACGCAGCTGGCGTCCTTGCCAATCCCTACGGACGCGATACCCGCGTCGACGGCTTCACCATCCGCGGCCTCGACGCCCTCCAGTTCCGCGACGGCATGCGCGATATCTTCAGCTACTACGCGAGCATCACGTCGGACCCGTACAACTTCTCGCGCGTGGAAATCGTGCGCGGGCCCGCCTCGGTGCTGTTCGGGCAGGGCTCGATCGGTGGCCTTGTAAACCTCGTTTCCAAGACGCCGGAATTCCGCACGGAGGGTGAAGTCAGCCTCGTCTACGGCAGCTACGACCGCAAGGAGGCCATGGCCGACCTCAACCTGCAGCTGGCCGACAACCTCGCCATCCGCGGCGTGGGCCGCGTGCGCGACGCCGACACTTATGTCGATCACGTGCCCGACGACCGCGTCATGTTCGCGCCTTCGATCCGCTGGCAGCCGACGCCCGACACCGACATCGTGCTCAACGGCCTCTACCAGGAGGACGACGCCGGCTCGACCTCGCAGTTCCTGCCGATCGCGGTCACCATGGGCGCGGATCAGGACAGCACCGCCAACCGCCTCGATCCCTTCACCTTCATCGGCAAGCCAGGCTGGGACCGCTACGACGGCCGCTCGCTCCAGGGCGGCGGCGCGATCACGCACCGCTTCTCGGACGCCGTGCAGCTGAACATGAAGGCGCGCTACATCGACAGCGACCTCACCTACTACTCGCGCTACGCCGACAGCTACACCAACCCCACCAACCCGTTCCTGCCCTATGGCGACGATGGGCGCACGATCGGGGTTTCGATCGGTGCCAGCAAGGCGCGCATGAACGTCTTCTCGACCGACAACAACCTGCGCTTCGACTTCAACACCGGCGCCAACATCGAGCACCAGCTCCTCGTCGGGGTCGACTACAGCTGGAACAAGGTGGGCCGCATCGATGTCTATGAAAGCGAGCTGATCGACCTTTACGACATCGACTACGAGGCCATGCGCGAGGTCGAGGCAACCGGCGCGTTCTCCGACACCAGCCAGAAGCAGCTGGGGGTCTACGTCCAGGACCAGATCCGCTTCTTCGACCGCGTCTCGGCCGTCATCGGCGCACGCCGGGACCGGGTGACCTCCTCGAACGGCAATACCGACCACGCGACGACCTTCCGTGCTGGCCTCATCGGCGAACTCGTGGCCGGGATCTCGCCCTTCTTCAGCTACACCGAGAGCTTCCTACCGGTCGCAGGCCGCATCAACAACGCCGACGGCACCTACGGCGATCCCTACGCGCCGCAGACCGGCCGCCAGTTCGAGGCCGGCCTCAAGTGGCAGCCCGAACCGGGCACTCTCGTCACCGTCACCGCCTTCCATATCAAGGAACGCAACCGTGTCCTCTACCTCGCCAACGGCGCGACCAGCCAGTCGGGCGAACTGACCACCAAGGGCGTCGAGTTCGAGGCCAGCCACACCCTGCCCGGCAACTTCGAACTACTCGTAAATTACGGCTATAACGAGCTGGAATCCGAAACAAACAGCAGTCTCAACTACATGCCGCGCCATACCGCGTCGGCCTGGTCGACCAAGACGTTCAAGGTCGATGACGAAGCCGCTCTGAAGCTGGGCGCCGGCGTCGTCTATACCGGCAAGAGCCGTTCGACCGGGCCTCTCGATCCCTACGGCCTCGACCCGGAAATTCCGGCCGGGACGCTCTACACCGTGGTGACGCCCTCGCGCACGACGGTCGACGCCATGGCCGAGATCGACTGGCGCAACTGGCGCTTCGCCCTCAATGCGACGAACCTGCTCAACAAGACGTTCTACGCCTCCTGCCTGGCACGCGGCGACTGCTTCGTGGGCGCACCGCGCAACGTCATGGCAACGGTGGGCTATCGCTTCTGACAATGCCTCGGGAGGGGAAGGCGGAAGGTCACTTCCGGCCCTGCCCTCTCCTCCCCATACGGCCCATCAGCCAAGTCGCGTGTACGATCAGATGGGCACATCCTCCCGGTCAGGGACATCGAAGCCATAGGTGCGGAAAGAAGCCTGCACGCCCTCTCCGGTAACTGTAATTTCGCAGTATCCCTCGGGCGTGCCGAGGAACGAGCCTCGCCAGTCCGCGCCCGCAACGGCACCCGGCGAAATGAAGTGCAGGCCGTTCAGCGTGATCTGCTCGAAAACATGGCTATGGCCCTGCAGAACGGCGATGACGTTGTAGTCCTGCAGGACGCGCAGGACCTCGCGAGTGTTGACGACGAAAGTCCAGTTGTGCGGGGTGTTCAGCCACGAGACCGGCTCGTAGCACCCCAGCGCCGTCACCAGCGGAATATGCGTGACCACGATGACGCGCTGGCCCCGGGGCTGCCGCGCCAGATCCGCCTGCAACCAGGCGACCTGGTCCTCATCGACACGACCTTCGTAGTTGCGGTCGTCGGTCAGGCCGATCGAATCGAGCACCACGAAATGGACGCCCTTGTGGTCGAAGGCATAGTACCTCGGGCCGAAGTGCGCGGTGTAGAAGGCTTTGCCGTAGTCCGGCGCGTCAGGCGCAATCCCGCTCTCGGCAAAGACACCGAGGCAATCGTGGTTGCCGATGGCGTGATGGACCCTCTTGCGCAGGTGCTTGCGTTCGGTCCGCCGGTAGAGGTCCATCAGCATGGTGGCGCGTTCGCGGTCCACGCCGAGCGCGTCCTCGATATGATCGCCGCCGTGGATCGCAAAGTCGCAGTCGCTGGCCGAGATCTGTTCGAAGCACATCGCGCAGGCCCGGTCCGCGCCTCCTTCGGGCCGGATATGCGTGTCACTGAGGAAGGCAAAGCGAAAGGCATCCTCGCGCCCCTGCGATTGACCAAGTGCAGGCGTGAGGGCTCCGGCAAGCGACAGAGCGGGCGCGCCCAGGGCGGCGTGCAAGAGTTTGCGGCGGTTCATGACGGGGGCTCCTGGCTGGAACGAAAACGACGAGGCCGACGCGGCGGTGTGCACACGTCGGCCTCGAAGCTCCTGAGGGGGGAGATCAGAAGTGGAGGCGTACGGTGCCGAAGACCTGACGCGGCGCGGCGGGCTGCAGCGTCGTGTAGGTCCCGCCCGGGTCCGAGGTGACGAAGCCCGCGGTGCCGGTCGAGGCGATGTAGCGCTTGTCGAAGAGGTTGTTCACGTTGACCTGCACCTCGATGCCGCCAGCAAAGCGATAGCCCGCCGAGGCGTTGACGTTGATCGCGCCGGGCAGCTTCGCATCGTTGAGGTAGCTGTAGTAGCGCGCGCTGCGGTAGTGCGCGGACACCTGGCCCCAGAGGTGACCATCGTCGTAGTCGAGGTCGACGTTGCCGACATTCTTCGGCGAGGCGACGACCTGCTTGCCCTTGGTCGGCACGATGGCGCCGCCGAGCGGCTGCACGTCATCGTCGTAGCTGGCATCGTTGTAGGCCCAGCTTCCATAGACCGACCAGTTGGGAGCGAACTTCCAGTTCGCGGCCGCCTCGACACCGCGCGACGTCACGCTGCCCACGTTCTGGAGCACGTTCTGGTTCCCCACGATCGTGGCGCTGATCGAGGAGGCCAGCAGGCGATTGGTGAACTTGACGTAGTAGCCGGTGAGCGAGAACTGCACGTCGCGCCCGTGGAAGCGGTAGCCACCTTCGAAGGTGTTGGTCATTTCCGGCTTCAGGTCGTCGCGGATGTAGTCGAAGCCGGCCTGCGAGCTGCTCGAGAAGGGACCGCTGGAGGCGGAGGCGACGAAGGCCGCCATGTTGCGGGTGTAGTCGGCGAAGAGTTCGTGCTGACCATCGAGATCGTAAAGCACACCAACCGTGGGCAGGAACCAGTTCTGTGCCTTGATCGAGCCGTCCATCGGCTTGTTGGCGGTAATTGTGCGCGCGCTGCTCGTCGAGACGACACCCTTGACCCCGGCGTTGAGGCGCAGGCTGTCGGTCGCCTGCCAGGTGTCGCCGATGTCGAGCTGAACCGTATCGGTGTCGAACACGTAGTGCCAGTTGGTGACGAACGGATCAGAGTAGAACTGCTGGAAATTGGGCGGGGTGACGCCCTCTTCCAGACCGTAGAGGTGCGAGGCCTGCTCGAAGCGGTTGTGTTCGTACCACACGCCGCCTTCGATGGTGTGATTGCCCGCCTCGAACGAAAGGCGCGAGATCACGCCCTTGCGGTTCACGTCATACCGCAGCGCCGAGACCGAGACCGGCGAGCCGCCATAGGCTTCGGACGTGGGATCGTAGGGGTCGGCCCAGGTGCCGATACCGTGGTCGAGATGGATGTAGCCGGTGCTCGAGCCCGACAGGCGCGAGCCGATGTGGTAGTCAAGGCGCTCGTAGGCCAGCAGGTCACGTCGCACGCCCCGCCATTGTAGACGGCATCGTCGGCGTTGACGTAGGGGGCAGGCACCGCGCCGCCGTTCTGGACCACGCGGGCGAGGTCCTCGGCCAGTGCGAAGGTCGGCACGTTGTCGAAATGCCAGCCGTACTGGTCGATCTTGGCGAGCGAAAGGTCGTTGTAGTCGTCCTCGCGGCGGTCGATCAGGTTGAGAAAGGTGGTCGAGGTCACATTGTCGCCCAGTGGCTGGACATACTTGGCGTTGAGCTGGTCCTGCTCCTGCTTGCCCCAGCCGCGCCACTTGCCCTGCTTGTCGTGCGCGTAGGCGACCATCAGGCGGCCGCCCCAGGGCAGTTCGCCCGAGTTCACGCGTGCAAAGCTGTGCCAGGAATTCTCGCTCCCGTAGCTCTGCGCAAGATCGATGCCCAAGTCCGAGGTCGGCTCGATCGAGGTGAAGTCGATGGTGCCGCCGATGTTGCTGGTGGAGGCCGTGCCCAGCGCACCGCTGCCCTGCGAAAGCGTTGCGCCGCCATTGTTCTCGCTGAGAAGGGCGCGGTTGATCGAGAGGCCGTTGTTGTTGCGGTACTGCATGTTGCCCAGTGGCACGCCGTCGAGCGTGTAACCCATCTGGTCGGTGATGAAGCCGCGGATCGAGATCTGCGTGGCGGCCTCATAGGTGCCGTTGGCATCCGAGGAATCGAAGTTCACGCCGGGCAGGCGATTGAGCGAACGCAGCGGCGAGGCACCGGCCGTGCTCTTGCTCATGGCCTTGGGGGTGACGGTCTGCACCTGGCGCGACTGGCCATAGCCCAAAACGACGATTTCCTCCTCCTGCGAAGCGGCCGCAAGGGGCCTTTCCGGGGCCAAGGAAGCCGTCGAGGCGGCCTTGAGCGCGATCAGCGTGGCGCTCTGGCTGGCCACGACCAGGCCCTGGTCCGCGATCAGGCGGCCGAGCGCCTCGTCACGGGTGTAACGACCGCGCAGGGCCGCAACGCGCCGCCCCTGCACTGCGTCGTACGGAAACGAGAGATGCACCCCGGCCTGCCGTGCAAACGTGTTCAGCGCGCTGGCCGTATCCGAGGCGGCAATGTCGAAGGAGAACGCGCGCGCTGTGTCCTGGGCATGGGCAGCCGCGGGCAGCACGGCTGCCAGCATGGCAGTCGTCGTCAGGTACTTGAACATGAAATTGGACCCCACAAAGTGCTATTGTCGGGGCAGGGATGAATGGCGCGGAGGAAACCGCCACTTGCACTCGAAAAAAGTTCAGCTGCGCGTGAGGACGATGCTTCCGGTACCGTCACGGCGGGTGCGGATGGCAAAGGAGGTCCGCAGCGCCTGCAGGAATTCGGCCGGGTTCGAGGTCGCGAAGGTCCCGCCTACGCGCAGGCGGGAGAGGCCGGGATCGCCAATCACGATCTTGTCCTCAAGGTAACGGTTCATCTCCGAGAGGGCATAGTCCAGGCTCTCGCCATTCAGGACCAGCGTGCCGCTGCGCCACGCAGTAACGCGGGCAAGATCCTCTCCATCGTCGCGAACGCTGGCCTTCCCCGCGGTGGCAAGCGCGGTCTCACCCGTGCGCAGGCCATGTCCGTCCGCCCCGAATGTCCCGCCCCCTCCCAGCACCGTGAGCTCGCAGCTCGCGTCCCGGATGCGGGCGTTGTAGACGCCGGGCATCAGGTGGAAGGTTCCGCCCTGGGTGAGGAGTGAAAGTCTGTGCGAAGCGGTGAGACGTATGGCGATCTCGCCGCGATCCAGCCAGAGCTTGAGCGGGTCTCCGTCCTTCCAGAAAATGCGGCTGTCGGTGTTGAGATCGACGGTCATCGCCGAACCGCTCGTCACCCTGGCGCTTTCCCCGATGCCCGTACTTGCGCTCTCACGGGCCGCCGCGCGGTAGGTCAGGCCCGCAGCGCCGAGCGCAAGCGTACCGACAGCGAGGCCTGCGCGCAGCAGCTTGCGGCGGTTGCCGAAGGGCGCGGGCGCAAGGTCTGCGGCATCGCCCGCGCTGTCCTGCCTGGCGCCAGCATCGAGCGGCGGCGGGGATGGCACCTCGTCCAGAAGGCGCAGGTCACCCATGTCGCTCCACGCGCCCGCGACCTCGGCAAACGCGGCTGCATGACGTGGGTCGGCATCGCGCCAGGCTTCGAAGGCGCGCACGTCCACGGTGCCGGCATCGAGGCCGACAAGCCATCCTGACGCGATTTCGATCAAGTCGATACGCGTCGTGTCGGGGCTGGAATTCTCGGGCACTCTACCTCCGGCCGTGCATTATCGTCACGCCGCGCCCGGGTTACAAGGGCAAGACCCTTGGCAAGATGCTTTTCGACAGTGGAAAGCGAGATGGAGAGCGCCTCGGCAATCTGTCCAGGCGCCATGCCCTGGATCTTGCGCATGTGCAGGACCCGCCCACACTGGGGGGGCAGGCTCTCCATGATGCGGGTGAGCTGGCGCAGTTCCGAGCGGCCGGACGAGACCATGAAGGCATCGGGCGCCGGGTCCGCCACGTCGAGCGCTTCGAGCGAGGCCAGATAATCGATGCGCACCACGTTCGCCCGGCGCAGCCGCTCCAGGGCAAGGTTGCGCACGATCGTGAGCACGAAGCCACGCGGGGACTGGATCGCGCGAAAATCCTGCGTATCCAGGACCCGCGCATAGGCCTCCTGGACGAGGTCGTCGGCTTCGTCCCGGCCGCAGAAATACGCGGCGCGCGCCCTGTATGCCGCAGCATGGGGCAGCACTTCGGATAGAAACCATCGGTCGATGTCGCGTAGCCAGCCCAAGGCGCACTCCTGTTTGCTGGGCGGCGCTTAGGTGTTCTTTTTGACAGCTTCGGGACATCGAGAGCAGGAGAGCTGCAAGGCGCCATTCAAGCGAGCCCCGCCCATTGAGAGGTGGCCTGGAGGATCTGCACGCTGAAATAGTTGGATTTTTCCGATTTATAGCAACATGGTAGCGGCCCATCTCGATGCCCTCTTGGCGCTGGAGATCACGTAGCATCCGGCTTCCCGCGAACGGGAGCACCCGGTGCAGCGCGTACATGTGTCGCATGATTGCGAGATCCTCAGGCGAAACCGACCGGGTCAGACAATAGGCACTGCCCCGGCTGATCCCCATTTCCTTCGCCTGCCGCTTCACGGGCAAGGTGTGCGAGCGGTCGATCATCGCCTTGCGCTCGGCAACAGACCTGCCTTGCCGCCAATTACCTTCTGGGCGCGCCTTCCCAAAAAGATCATTGGCCAACGTCAGCTCACCGATCTTGGCATGCAGCGTTCTTTCGTCGACGGTCGGTTCGTCCGAGGACTTCGCCGCACCGAACACGCCAGCCGCCCCTTCAAGTACAGCGTGCGCGACGTCGTGATCTGATTGGGATGCAGGTCATGATCATGCGCCAGCTCCGCCAGCGTCTTCTCGCCCTTGATCCCGGCAAGCACCACCTTCGCCTTGAGCCGCAGGCCAGCGCAGCTAATCCCAAGCCGTGGCCCGGGGTCATCTGCGCATTCTCTGCTCCTGTTCCGCAGCCCATCTGGCTGCCTTCGGA
>NZ_DF850489.1:1440661-1454961 GCF_000813185.1 Novosphingobium sp. MBES04
TGTTGCGCAAATCAGTCGCAGGGCTGCATTCGGCTTTTGAAGGCATTCGGTTAGGCGATACGCTAAGTTTGGGCCTTTCCGAGCGCATCGCATAGATTGAGGATGGCGGCGTCCGAAAAGACCGGCTGGCGCGGACAGCCACTGCACCCGGGAATCAAACCAGATCTGAAGCGCCCCCCTCTGTGCCAAGGCTACGTTGTAGGCTTTCCAATTCGTCGCGGGGTAGCGGGCGCGGGGCGGTTTGCTCATCGCCAGCCATTAACCGACTGGATTCACAAACGGCATCCCTCCGTCATTTGCGCAACAAAGCCATCTCGCCCATGAGATCAACGTCCTTCGCGGGATCGTGAAACAGATGCCCATAGACATCATAAGTCATCGTAATCGACGAATGCCCCAGCATCGTCTGGATCTTCTTCGGCGGCCACCCCTGCTCGATGAAAAGTGAGGCAGCAGCGTGACGAAGGGCGTGCATCGAGAAGCGCGGCGTGCCCTTGCTATCCACGATGCCGCACTCCGTCATCAGGGGCTTGAACACGCGGTTGTAGATGTTCGAGTGCGTCTCGACCTTGCCCACGCCGTTGGGGAACACGAGGTCGAGTTCCCCCACAGGGCATGATAGCTTCCAAGCCTTCAGCACGCGCGCGAGTTGCGGCCCCATCGGAATGTCGCGACGCCCAGCCTTGCTCTTGGTGCTGCCCATATCGCAGTAGCGGTCAGCGCGCTTACGCACGGTGATGATGCTGCGCTCGAAGTCGACCGCCTCCCATGCCAGCCCGCGCAGCTCAGACATGCGCATGCCGGTGAAGATCGCAGTCATAATCAGCGGCTGGTGCTTCGCGGGAGCGTTGGCAATCAACGCGCGGATTTCGTCCTTGGTGGGGAACACGCGGTCGGGATCGTGGCGGCGGCTGCGCCGCAGCTTCGCCTCCCGCGCGACATTATGCGCGACCAGGCCGCGCTCAATCGCGGCATTGATGATAGAACGAAGCGTCGTCAGGCATTTCTTCGCCATCGCGCGCGTGCTCTCGATGAGCATCGTGTCGAGAAAGTCACGCACGTGGGCGACGGTGAGGTCCGCGAGCAGCAGCCCTCCCATCTTCGGCTCAATATGGTTGCGCACGTGCCCCCGGTAGGAGTGCATTGTCGCGCGTTCCAGCTGCTCGACCTCGCAACGTCGCAGCCACATCTGCGCGCAATCGCTGATGGTCCAGTCCTTCACGGTATCGGTCATATCAAAAATCCTAACTTGTTGTGATACCGCCAGATTAGGAGACCCGAACAGCGGCGTCGGGCTCTTTTTGTTCCGCATCGCCAGCTTCTTGAGCCTGAGCAGCGCGCACGTCTTCAATGATGTCCAGCAAGACGCGCCGCACATCTTCGAAATTCGCGATCAAGAACGCGCGGCGTTGGCGGTAGTCGGCCCGCTTCCAATGGTGCGTCAGCTTGGCGGCTGGTGTGGGCGGCACCTTCGTCCGATAGCCTGCAATCTGGCTCGCCTGATAAACCGTAAGCGCGCCAGCTTCGATCTGAGCCAGAAGATCGCTACGCCCATCCTTCTTCATGCGTTGAAGCAAATATGCGTTATCGCGCTTCCCTGCGGTCGCCACGAGCACCTCCATAGACGCGTCTACCCTGACGCGGCGATTGATTGAGAAGAGAGGGCCCGACGGCAAACCCTGGCCCTTTGTCCACTTTTTGTTCCGACAAACCATGCAGCTCGTGATATACTGAGCGCAAGTCGATTTTCGTCCTGTGACAGACGGTTAGCCACCGCGCGTTGCCATAGCACAAGGGAATTAGCCGCCAGCCCTGCGGCAAAGCGAAGGCCGGGAAGAAGACCGGAGTCGAGCGAGTGCACGCCATGGGAAAATCAGCCGCTACCACCGGCTGGTAAAAGCCCCGCTCCGGTGAGCGAAAGGTTGCAACAAGATGGGGTATGAAAGCCCCCTGCCCTGCGCACGGTTGAAGGAAAGCCACGCGGGGTGCGTCCAGCTTCACGCTGGATAACCGGACGGGCCGAGAGGCCAGGGTTTCGGAGCAAGTCGACCGGTAAAGCGTCCCACCGGTCCCAGCTGTCGCTCAGCTCAATGCTCTTCACCACTTCCCATGGGATAACCAAGGAATAACCCCCTGCGGTCATGGATATATCTTCCCATGGTCGCAGGGGGATAAATGTCTTCCTTGGGATGCTTCTTCACACCATCCTAAAAGACAAGATCGTTGCTGCGTCAGCAGCAGCGATCTGCAACCGGGCACAGCCCGGTTGCCTCACGCACCGCCCTCAGATGATGTTTGCAACCGATCAAATTCCTCATCTTCCAAAATGCACCAGCGAAATTCGCTGTCGCGAAGCCGCTCACGCATGAATTTCACTCCGCAAAGAACCGGAGAAAAATCAAGGAAGTCCTAGGAATTTTCGGCTTCATTCACCCGGATGGTGCCTATCCGCCGGTGTCGGAAAATCCGGGGCGATCTCTGTTATGCAACCTCTTCATTCAGTTACAGCGCCCCGACGGCAAGCTGACTGCGGTGACGCGTCATGTGCTTCGGCGTGTGGCTGCTCACGGGCTGGGTCAACCAGAGCGTGTCGAACACCTTGGCCAACGCCTCATAGCACCCCTGCCCGAAACCGAACTCAACCAATTCGTCGCGGGTAAGGTCAGGCAAGGTTTGCAGCGCTTCGCTGCAAACCTCCTTGAACGCGACGAACCGGTCGAAACCGCCTTCGACATCGTTCGTGTGCTTCCCAGACCAGTCCTCCCAGTCCTGGTCATTGACGCCCATTCCGAGAAGGAAGAAAGCTCGGCGAGCAGCTGCGAAGGGATCGGTGGAATATTGCATTGTCATTTACCTCATTGTGAGCCCGGCACCATGCCGTTCGCTCGTGAGGTCTGCTAACTTAAGCACAAAAATCACGCTGTCGCATGGCTAATTTTGTTCCCGTTTCACCCCAATATGAACAGCCACGAGATCACATCCACGAACATGAAATATAAAGATCTTCCGGAATTTCCGCCCCTCTACATCGAGCCCCCGAATTTTTCGTCAGTGGCAACTATTAAGGTGGAATGTCGGAACCACCCAAAGCCTCGAGGCCGTCACGCGCTCTATCTCCGGTGCTCGTCCCGCCCGCACAGCAAGCTCGATGTCGCGCAGCAGCTGGCCGATGCGCAGGCACTCCTTGCAATCGGGCGCGGGAGCATCATCAAGACGTTCACGGAAGAAGAGCCATTGAGCGACGGCAAGCGACCTGAGCTCGAAAAGGCTATTGCGTTCTGCAAGGCCGAAGGCGCGAGAATCATCCTGGGCAAGATCGCGGGGATGCGCGGAGGTTATCGCTGGCTCAAGCGGCTGCACGACGAAGGCATCTATTTCATGGGGGCCGATGATCCCACGATCAACCGACTGGACTTTTACCAAATTGTGTGGCGCGAAAATCGCCGCCGAGACGACATTGGCCGTAAGATCAAGCAGGCATTAGCCGAAACAAAGGCGCAAGGGACCACCCTCGGCGGCAAGCGCGCAAACGCCAGCGGCCTTGAACTCGGTCCGGCAGCTAGTGCGATCTCACGCAAGCAACGAGCGCTCTCAAGGTCTCTTTACACCATGAGCAAGATCCGCGAGATCCAACATCGCGGCGTAACATCACTCACCGGCATCGCCACGCGGCTCAACCAGATGAAGCACCCAACCCCTCGCGGCGGTCAATGGAGCCCCGCCCAGGTGCGCGCGGTAATCAAGAGGTGCGAGGGATAGGCCGGCGGCGTGCCACCCGTGCGAGCCTCCCCCTCGGGCCCATCTGCAAGCCCATGGAGCGCCGCGACAAAATGGTCCGCCCGGACCATTTCCCACCCGCTTCCAGCGCTAGAATGCGTCAGAACACTCGTATCGACCACGACGCGAGTATGACCATGAAGCTCTTCAAGATCACCGACCTCAACGTCCTCGAGCCCCTCACGGTGCTTGCGGAAAGCCGTGACGCCGCGGCGGACTACTTCGTCGCCGCCATGCAGCGCGGCTTCGGCCAGGTTCCCGTCATCGAGTATGCGGTGACCCGATGGAATCCCCGCGACCTGGAGCGCCGCGCTGACCTCCGCGGCGTTCTCGACAATGTTCGGAGCGGGTTCGTCTGGGAGGGGCAGCAGGGCTGGGAGATCATCAACCCGTTCGATGTGGGCTCGAGACGGGTGCCATGATGCGGAGAAGTGGAGGATCGAACTAGGCTTCTTCACTGACTAAGTGATGAAACGCAATAATCACTTTATAATATATTGGACACCGGAACAAAATTCACCCATATATCGATAAAGATCAGTTGATTAAGACGATAATATATGGACCTTCTCTACTGCGACGAAAGTAACCTCGAAAATCGCGCTGGCGAGTTCCTATTATATGGTGGCATTCGCATCCCCGTCGAGCGAGCGGCATCTCTCAGTGCACGTATTGAGACATTGCGCGCCGAGGCTGGCCTAGAACCCGACACAAGATTGAAATTCAATCCTGCTCCTGACGGCCTCTCACATGAGCAGTTCAGGTCCCTAAAGCAAAGCATCATCGAGGCAGCAATCGAACACAATTGCGAGCTTCTCGCATACGTTGTTTTGCACGATCTGGCAGGCAATCCAGACGCAGCTCGGCGCTTCGGCATAAACACAGTTTGCTACCACTACCATTGCGCCCTAAGCCGGTTAGAGCGCGACGGAATAGTCTTGATCGATCGTTTCAACGACGAGGGAAATCAGATCGACGGACACCTGACCGAAAAAATGGCGATCGGCGTGCAACTACCTCATCGAGCTGTTCCCACACGCCTGACACGAATAATCGGCTTTCACTACAGCGCTATCGGGCAGTCGCACTTCACATCGCTAATCGACATTCTGATCAGTTCGCTACGCTGGGCGATTAACGTCCATTCCCGAGATCAGGTCAATTTTCGCGAAAACGCAGTCGGACTTCTGGCAGCCCTTTCCCCTCTGTTTTTTCGCTACAATGGTCGGGAAACTGTGCCTGACATAGGCTTCTGCTTCTCACCGATGAATGTTCGCGTTCCCGGCTACCACGGTCGCTACATTGCCTTGCAGGAATTTCTTCGTGAGGCTGGGATCTCCAGTGAACAGACGGTAACAAACAACCCCAACTAAAATCACCAGACACAAAAAAGCCCGCCGAAGCGGGCTTTTGAAGTGGTAGCGGAGGAGGGATTGGCCCAATTTACCCATCCTCCTGAAATTATTCAAAAACGGCACGAAACCGCCCTGCACGCCACCCCCAATCACACCCCCAAATTAGCCATTTTCGACGAATTGCCCTATGCGAGCGGTGAGTTGAGCTCCGAAGTTTGGGGGCGGATGTCGCCGATGTTTAGCTCCATATCGCGGACTTGAACCTCGCCTTCACACCGTTCCAGAGTGACGACGTCAGGCGCCTAGCCTGACCCCAAAGGCGGCAGCATAGCAACGTTCATCAACCGACCAACTCAAGCACTCCACCCGTCGGTCAGGGCGCCGCGGGGTGTGCAGCAACCGGCCGTTCGTCCAACAGCGTCCCGCTAGGCTGCAACATGGTTCTGTTGCGGTCGCTCATCGATAAAATACGGTAGTACCAGAGACAAAAGACAGCCGTTCGCTCAGGAATCGCGCGGACTTGCGCCTCGTTGATGCTGGCATGCGCCTCCTCAGCGACGAAAATGATGCCCCGGCGTTCCCTCGTCATCGAGAAACAGCATGTGGTTCGGAAGGGGCTGAGGGTTCTGATGGCCTTTGATTGGGTAAACAGCGGTGGTTTCGGTCAAGGCTGTGGATTCCATTCTTGCCGTGACATGCTCAGGCAGCATGTAGTTGCCATAGACCCATTCCAGTGTGCTTCCGCGCGGCTCGAACGTCTTCATCTGCTCCAAATTGAACTGGTGACGAAGACCTTCGACGGCATTGCCGCCGGTCGTCTCGTAGCCGACATGAAGAACGCCTGGCCGGTCGTTGAGCTGACCCGATTTGTCAGCCACCAGCGCTCGAAAATGCGTTGCTTTGCGCCGTGCGGCTTCCTCAGATGTGCTGACCCAGCCCACCACGCTCGCGCGCGCTACGGCGGTAGCGTGGAAGGGGCGTCCGGGTGCCGGCGTCCATGCCCCTGCCATCCGGTAATCGACCTCATGCATGTATTGGCCCATCAGCAATTCGATCATCCGGCTAGCGCCAAACATAATGTCATCGTGACGAAGGACGGCGCGTAAAGACCGCAAGTCCGAGCGCTCGATTCGGCCATGTCCCGATTCATCACGCCATTCCCCAGAGCCCCCCTCCAGGAAGGTTGCGACACGGTCGGCCAGATATCTGTCGGGCAAGTTTGCCAGCTCGGCTTCAAAGATCACCTCGACCGAGATCGAAGTCTCCCTACATTCAGCTTCCTCCAGCGCTAGCTGCGCGAGCCGATCGCCGGCGGCGCGCTCCTGCGCCATATAGTCGGACCGCCCTGTGCGCGTGCATTCGACCGCCCACTCAATCCCCTCATGGCTCACATGCAGATCCGGCGTTCGCCGGGTTGAATCTTCGGGAACGAACTGGACGCTGCTCCAGCCGCGCGAGGCATAGGCGCCTGCGACCAGCAACTCGTACAGCGCGTCGTCAGGCACTGCCCGATTATCGATCATCATCCGCCTGACGCGATCCTCGACACCGATCACGCGCTTCAGTGAAGGAAGCAGTTGGCCGAGCCGTCGAAAGACCGGCGCGATGCGATATGCTTCCTGCTCCACCAAATTGGCGCGATCTGACGCGTAGGCATTGGCTTGGAAGACATACCAAGCGATGAGGTCACTGGGATCGTAGAGCGGCGGCCTAGCGCCCGACGGCCACTGGCTGCGGGCCGGCGCGAATATGGCCCGGACGCGGCTCATCCGGGCCTCCCAATCGGCAGCTGGCACCATGGAGGTTAGCCAGTCAATCGCGGCGAGCACGTACTCGTCGAGCCAGTCCTGACCTTCTCTGGTCGCGATCCAAATAGGGCCTTGGGGCATTCTAGTTCCTCTTGTTTTGAAGCCGCTCGGGAACAGAACTTAGCTGATGGCCGTGTCTATCATTTCAATGCTGTTTAGCACTTGGCTGGATTCGCTTATGTCTCCGCCCGGCCATGATCGAACCTAGGACCTGTTGATAGACCACTGTGACCCTGTCCCGAAACGCCCTGTGACTGTTAGATGTATCGCCGATAATCAGGGCTTACCACTTGACCTTCGGCCATGTATTTCAGCACCTCACCGACCTTTCGGGCGGCCCGGATGGGGACTGGCAGTCGCTGGTTCATCTGCGTCGAATTCCAGTTAATCTTCGTCAGCGAGAAGACCTCCTCTGCGATCTGCGCCACCGTGCTGTCGCTGCTGGGGTGCGGGCAAAGCAGCAGTGGCCGGGGCACGTACAACCCTGGATAAGTGCCATAATAGGGAATGCTGCCGTTAGTGTAGAGCAGACCCTTGCCATCTAGCTCGACAAACGTGCCTCGAAGGACCGGGTAATCGCCATCTCGCAGGATCTTGGCGTCATAAGACTCTTGGACCCACACCAGATCGCGATACTCGGTCTCCGCCTCATTCAGCGAACGCAGGATGCCATCGGCCTCTTCGCCGCGGAACCGCGATGTCTTAAGGATGATGACCCGGGCTGGCGGATGTTTGTGGTGGTCCCGATAGGCCTTCAACGCGCCCTTTACGAGTTCATAAGCATCTGCCTCGGTCATGTAGGGATGACGGCCCCGCGTCTCTGTCTGAGCACGCTTGCCTTTCAGAATGAACCCTCGGCCACGCTCGTCGAACATCTGCGCCGCGCTGGTCCAAAGCTGCTGGCCGCTGACATCACGGTAGAAGCTCACGCCAATGTAGCAGGCGCGAAATTCGCCTTCCTTCGGCAGGCGGCGCCACGGAATACGCCCCGAGCCCTTGTAGTAGAGGGTGGTCAATAAGTTCCAGGTTCGCCCAGCCTGATCCTGAATCTTCCGATCACTGGAGACCTTCACCTTTTGCGGAATCTTCGCCTTCTCATCAATGACGTCTTCCCAAATGATCTGGATCGGAAAATTGAGTGGCATCGCCCTGGCTTTGAGCAATCCTCGGAAATTAGGAGCATCCGAGCCGCCTGCATCTTCCTGCTCAGTGGTGCCTTCGGCATTAGTCTTCGCGTTCCAAACCCGCTCAATGAGCGCGACGGGCAGAGCAACCACCGCGACATCGGGGCGGTTTCCACTGTCGTCGATTGTCTGAAGAATATCCATGATGGCATCAACCGCCATCTCAACCGCCTTGGCGTGATTGGGCTCCTTCATGATCCGATCAATCTGAGCCTTGGTGAGCGCGCCGCATGCATCGTCATCGACCTCGAAGCCACAGCGGAACGGATTGTTATTGTGCAAGCCCGGAAAGTTTGGGTTCATGTTCGGATGGCTTTCCGCCCTAGACGTGAACCCGCCTGCGGCCGCCAGAAAGAATTCCTTCGAGTCCTCAACCGTCTTTGCGTCTCCCACCACGCCCAAACGTATCTTGTCGCCGAGTGGTGCCTGCAGCGGACCAGCATCGGTCAGCCCGAGACGAGGGTCCTGGTGGCTATGCTGATCGCCAAATTCGAGCAGCGGTTCATCAAATATCCGGCACTCAAACTTCATTGAACAACGATCCCGACGTATTACTGTCATCCTGCTCGGCGGCAGTTCGCTTGCCCCAGACATCATCCGGCACAGCAGTTGGCAGTTCGATTTCCGGCGGAGGATCGAAGCGCAAGGTTACGGTCGGTCCGACAGGTTCGGCAAACAGATCGGTGGCACCGGCCTCATGTTGGGTAAGGAAGCGATGCCACATGATCACTTGGCCGCGAATCGCAGCGTTGTTCTCCAGCCGCTTCTTCCCTGAGAGTAACGCCTCCGGAAAAGGGTGACGCGTGTAACCGTTCGTTGTGAAATGGTAGGTCGGGCTGACCATGAGAAACCATTGATCCATCATGCACTCGAACTTAGGCGCGAAGGCGTGATGCCTGACGAAGCCGACCTTGCCGGGCACCTTTGTACTCATGGTAACCTTCACGACATCGGCCTTCGTTTTCACCTTGGCCGACTGATAATGGAACGTTCGCGGTTGGCTGTCCTCATACGCCTTCACGTAAAAGACCCGATTGTCTTTGTCCCAAGCCAGATCGTCTTGCATCTGGTGCTGAAGCGTCTGCCGTAACAAGAACGCGAAATTGTTCTGTTCGTCAATGTCCTCATGATACCCGATCATACGGGTTTCTATAGCTTCTACCTGATCAAGATCTACGAAGGAGCCTGTCACCGCATCGCGTGGGTCGTGGAAGGACCAGAACGTGCCGTCCTTGATGACCCAGTCGTAACGTGCCGTTTCCCCTGTATCGTACATTTCCTTGAGCGCGCTCTTGCGATCGAAGGGCGTGCTCGCGACGAATATCTCGGTGGGTAGGTTGATCGGCAACAGATTAACCAACGCGGTCTCACCGCCGCCCAATGGCGGAACGTAGTAACCAAAGCCATTGATGGGGACAGTCAGCGCGGCGAGGCGGTCCAATGAGGACTTATCCAAGACATCCAAGGTCTTATCAAATGTGAGCCGGCGCTGTTCCACCCCCGGTTGGGTCTGAACTTGCGCCCAGTAGTGGCTATCATCACTCTCCCGATACATCACCACGATGACCGGGAGATTGGACGTCTTCCAGTAGGCCAAGTCCTTTACATCCAATAGGTATGTGAAGCTGGTGTCGGTTTCGGACGTGTATTTCGCTCTTCGCGTCGACTTAATTTGCACGGCAATCATGCGCGCGGTCGGCTCGCCATCAATCATGACTTCCGCCAAGCCGTCGATGCCCGCCTCCAGCCGACTGCGAGAGTCAAACTGGAAACCCATAGACAAGAAACGCTTGCGTACTGCCGCCTCGCCTAACTCGCCGATCAGTTGATTGTCGGTAATCTTTTTCGCCACGGCCCGATGATAGAACATCGTGGCAACTGCGCCATCGCAAATTTCGAAAATCGCGGGCCTTCTCCAAGATTTCCGGACTCTTAATCCGAGTTTTGCCTCGCGCATTCCCCGATCCGGGAAAATCTCGGGCCGCATTCATCACAATTATAATTGCCTCAAGGCAGCAGGGCTTGAACGCAACAGCGTAACGACAAATGTCCCCCAGTCGAAATTCGAAGGCGAACGAGGAGAAAACGGTGAGGCATGCTCACTCGCTACGTGCTGTGCCAACACCATCCAAACGTCCGATTGGATCCAAGACCCAATTTTTTTAAAATTGCGCCTGTGGACGACGCCTTCCAGCCTAAACCCGCCATTGCAACGAAGGCTGGGGAATGTCGGCTATGCCCCACCTCCAGCAAGCCCAACCACCTCGATCTGGCTTCCGATTAACGACGAGCCTACCGATCGCCCGCGTCAGCTTCGTCCATCTCCTTCGCCCAGGTCCGCAACGCTCCATGATCCGCCGGATGAGAACGTAGTCCTGATCTCCGAGCAACTGGTTGCAATCGCCGGCGAACTCACGGCGCAGCTTCATCGGCATGGTCACGATACTGGCGGTGATGACCGCCTCGATACGGCGCAGGTCCAGGGTATTCATTACATGCATCTCCTTTCGTGATTGTCGGGACGTTCAGCCCTTCTCGATGAGCCCGCGCAGACTGGCGTAGGGCACGAGGGTGATCGCCCCCACCTTGACGACCTCGATGCGCCCTTCGGCGATGAGCTCGTAAAGCTTGGAACGCCCGATCCCGGTGAGCCGGCAGGCTTCGGGAATGCGCACCGAGATGGGCTGAGTTGGCGTCGGGGTCTTGTCGCTCATAGATCGAACTCCTGCTGGATCTCGGGTTTGGAGCCTTGACCCGCCGCCTTGCCCTTGGCGGCAAGCTCACCGGCCATGCGCACGAACTGCTCATAGCGAAGCTTGCCCAGGTGTCGGGTCTCGGCGTCGAAGGCGGGATGGTGCGCGGTCATCGTGAGCTGATGGCGCACCAAGAGGCCGACCACTTCGGTGAGATGCGCCATCTGCCGTTCGAGGGCTTCACTGGCCTTCACCTGACGGGCAAGCTTAGCCCCGAACTTCGCTTCGATCGCCTGCCCCTCCTCGGCCGCGAACCACGCGGTCAGCGCCTTGGTCAGAACGTCGGTCTTCGAGCTCTCGGGCGCGGCGGCGGCCACCTCGAGCTTGGCCGAGAGAACGTCGGGCAGGTAGAACTGGTGGCGGGTTTTGGTCGTCTGCATGCGTACGAGGATGCACCGGCGCGGTATGCTCTGACAGAACCTCTCCGGTGCCAGCTGGGGCCCCTGCCGATCTACATGCCGATTTCCGGGCCGCGATCGCGGCCCTTGCCGATGGTCCAGCTGATCGCGCCTCCCCGCTGGATCCCCGAGACGAAGCGACCGCGCTCATGTTCGAGCACCGGCTGCCAGGGCACCAGCGTGAAGTCGCGCGAACGCGCGACCACGGCGAACTTGTCCTCGCCAATCTGGACGGGCTGCTTGTAGACGCCCTCCAGATACCCGCCCTTGCTCTGCGAATAGTCGAGGCCCAGCTCCTTCGCGAGCTGCCCGGCGACGCGCGTCAGTTCGCGCTGTTTGAGGCTCGCGATCAGGTCGGGCTTGTAGACCATAGCCTCCCCTTCCTGGCGGGCCAGGTCCTGTTCAATCAGCCACTGCTGGCGCCGTGCGAGCGCATCGCGGATTTCGACGCCGATCCTGCCCTCGAGCTGCAGCCGTCCGGGCTCCAGGCATTTGCGGTCAAGCCAGGTCGGCCCGTCGTGACGGGCAAGGCTCGTCAGGTCGCGCTCGGTTACCACAGAGACTTGCACGGGCTGGCGCTGACCTCGGGCCTGTTCGTAGCCCTCGACGAGCGCGGTGTGATCGCGTCCGATCGCCCAGCTGCCATCGCTTGCACGCTCCAGCTTCCGGGTCGCCTTGCGGATCGCTTCGAGCCTTCGGACATGCGCTTCGGCATAGGTGCGTGTCGCGCCCGGATCGTGGGCCTGGTGCGCGGCGATGCTGTAGCGCCCTCCATTCGCTTCGGCGACCTCCATGATGGTCTTGTCCGAGGCGCGCAGGCCATGGCGGCTCGGCGCAATCTCGACCAGGCGCCCGGTCATCGCCCCATCGGCCAGATCGTGGCCCAGGTCGACGTAGTGCGAACGCGCGTCGGTCGCCTCGACGATGAGGTAGTGGCGATCGCGGATTTCATCGGAGAGCCCGCGCGCCTGAATGCGGCCAAGCAGCTCCTGGCCCTTGCTCGGTTCGTAGATGGCATAGTCGTGCGGGAGCACCTGCGGCGTGGCTTTCAGCTCGCGGTGCATGGTGGCGATGATGTCGTGGCGCGTGCCCATGGCCCGCAGCGACGCTTCCAGCCCCTCTTCGAGCCGGTAGCGCCCCTTGCCCTCCTCGTGGGCCAATCCCATGCGCTGAAGCGTGCTGAGCCGTGCGGCGCGCAAGGCCTGCTCGGCCGGGTCGCGATGCCAGGCCGAAGCGATGCCATTCTCGTCGCGATCGCGCAGCAGACGGCGGTCGATCCCGGTGAAGCGTTCCTGGCTCACTTCGCGCGCATTGCCTTGCGCGATCTCGTGCTCGGTGCGTGGGCCCAGATCGCGGTTGACGATGTCACTTGCGCGCCCGGCGATGCCGTGGCGGATGTAGTCGCGGGCAATGATCAGATTGTGCCCGCGTTCATCGACACCGCGCACGACGATATGGGTGTGGGGATGGCCGGTGTTGAAGTGGTCGACCGCGACCCAGTCGAGGCGCGTGCCCAGGTCCTTCTCGACGTCCTTCATGAGATCGCGGGTCAGTGGCTTGAGGTCAGGATACTGCGCCCCGTCCTCGGCCGAGACGATGAAGCGGAACTGGTGGCGATCGCCGGTGCCGCGTTCGAGGAAAGCCTTGCCGTCGACCTCGTCGCGATCGGGGCCGTAAAGATCGCCGCGTTCGCCCTCGCGCGTGGTGCCCTCGCGCTGGAGATAGCGCAGATGCGCGGCGGCAGCCTTGGCGCCCTTGCTCGCCAGCTTCACGAAGCGCGCTTTGACGATCACGCGCCGGGCGCGCGGATTGGAAAAGCGTCCGGCGTTTCCCAGCACCGTTCCGATCGTCGATCCGCGTCCGATCCGGCTGCCGCTGAACCGACCGCGGGCCCGGGCCTTGCGGGCCCCGTTCCCTCCGGCTTGGTTGACCGCGCGGCGCAGGTCGTGGCGAAGGGGGCGCTCCTTACCCATATGACCAAGCCAGACATCGAAGTCGTCGTCCATGGGCACACCTCCAGGTCCAAAAGACCCGATGAGGGAGGACCGACCCAACGCTTCAAGGTCCTCCACCGATGTCTCGCGCCAAACCAGCGCAAATCCACGCGATTTTCCCGCGCAATCTCGTCGTGGAGGCACGCGAGCATCGCCAAGCGCACCTAATCTCCCACAAAAACGATGTGCAGACAGACAGTTAGCAGGGGGCGCGAGACACCTGCCTTTATCTTGCCTTACGCCCTATCCCCCTCTCCTGCGATCACCCCCGTCTGCCTCCTCTCATCCGACCCGCCGAGGAAACGGCCTTCACGATGTTCGCCCTATGTTCTAATCCAGAGCACCCGCATCGAGTCGCATGGAGGCATGGCAGCATGGGTGTTCACATTGAGGGTGGAGGCAAATCGAGCCTGCTGCTGACAGGCGATATCGAGACGCGCCTCGAGGTCCCGGCGCGCGGGATTGCCGAGGGGTTTTCGCTGGCGTTCTCGGATAGAACCTTGCTGCGTGGGACGTTCCTGGACGATGCTTCCAGCTGCCGTTTTGCCCTCGCGGTCGAAGGCGCAGCGCAGGTTCGCATCACGCGTCATGAAGACGGTGACCGGGTCGATCTGAACTGGAATTTCGAGTGGATCACGCTCGCTTGCGGCCAGGAAACCCTGCAGCCGGAAGCGGTCGATGCCGAGGAAGAGGTGCTGCAACTGACGCTCGACATCGTGGTCGAGGAGCGCGTCTAAAAGGGAATGGAAGCCAGCCGGTCAGCTGGCTTCGCGGGCGGTCTCTTCGAGCTGGACGATGCGTTCGGAGCACACGGTCTGGACGACGCGGCCGAGCTCCTCAACCTGTTCGCCGAGCCAGGTCAGTTCCTCTTCGCTCACGGTGTAGTGCTTGGAGTAGCGCGCCTTGACGTAGGCTTCCTTGAGCTTCTCGAACATGCCGCGCTGCCAGCGGTTCTCGCGCGGCCAGGCATAGACCAGCCGGGGATCGAGACGTTCGGCTTGCGTGCGCAGGAACGCCAGATTGTGGACATG
>NZ_DF850489.1:1458688-1716362 GCF_000813185.1 Novosphingobium sp. MBES04
AAGGCGTTCAGCTTCCTGATGGAGGATGAAAGCTGCGTCTCTCCATTCCTTCTCACCCAAGAAGAAATGGAAACCCTTCTTTGCGGAGTGTGCTTGAGGCATCCACTCCTCGTAGTACTCCTTCGCCAGATCCAGCGCGGCATGCGGTGTCTTGGGCTTGGGGGTCGCCAGCTCGCTGTCGTCGGCCTCGTAAAGCGCGATACCGTCGCGGGCGATGTCCATGAAGAAGTACCGGCCCTGGGCGAGCCCGTCGTTCACTTCCTGCATGGTGTGCACGATGAAATTGACCGGCGTCTTGAGGCTCTCGGTGATGCCGTATTCGCGCATCAGCCGCTCATCGACGCGGGTCCAGTACTTGACCCGGTCGGTCAGCCGCTTGTCGCTGACGATCACCAGCAGATCGTAGTCCGACTTGTAGCCCTTGGCGGTGTGCGGCTCGTCGATCCAGTTGCCCCGGGCATAGCTGCCGTAGAGCACGATCTTGAGGATGCGCCCCTTCTTCTTCCAGTTCTGCGTTGAAAGCGCGAAGGCGTCCTCGAATTCCTCGAAGACGATCTGCACCACGCGTTCGAGCTCGCGCTGCTTGTTCGCCGGGAGATGGTCGAGGCTCGTTTTCATGGGCACAGACTCGCGCCTAACATCCCAATTGCCAAGAGCAAAGTGCAAGGACCGGCCCTGCACAGGACCAGCCCTTGCCGCGTTTGGGGGGAACGCACATCACGGTTGCGCCCCCAACGCGCGCAACCGCTTGTCCAGATGACGGATGGCGCGCGCCAAGCGTTTCACCACCTGCCGCTGCGACAATCCGGTGTGCCGGGCAATCTCCTCTACGGACATGTTGTCGAGCCGCATCGCGAGGAATATCTGGCGGTCGAGGTTGGTGAGTTCGAGCAGCGCCGCCTCGATCCGGCGCAGGCGTTCGGGATTGAAGTCCTGTTCCATGGGCCTTGTCTCCTATGCGAAGGAGCCCGGCGACCTTCGCCACCGGGCTCACCCATCAGGCCGCCTGCGGCAGCGGGTTCGAGGTGTCCGGCCCGGCCTTTTCGACCTCGGCAGGATCGGCGATCCGCACCGAACATTCGGCACTGCCCACGCCGCCGCGCTCGGTGTAGGCGCTGGCCGGGAACGCCATCCAGCGCGGTACCCAGCTCTCGTGCTTGCGCCGTCCATTGCTCCCCGTCAGGCAATCGCGGATGATGCCGCGCTGGACCTTGCTCGTCGCCTTGGCGTTCTCGGCGGCGACCTTCTCGCCCGCGACATCGGCCAATAGATGCCCGATCACCTCGCGGTCGCGCACGGCATCGAGCAAGGCATCGTCGGCCTGCCAGACATCAGCCAGGGTCACGGCCATGTGCTGGCCCAGCATCTCGATCAGGCTGCTGCCCATGCCAAGCGTTTCCCCCATGACCACGGCCAGAACCCGCAACACTTCGGCATCGTCCAGCGCGATCAAACGGCGCAGCAGACCGCAAAGCCCTTCCCCATCGGGATTGCCTGCGGTGACGGTTGGCGTGTCCGCATCGAAGCCGAGCAGGGCCAGAACCTCGCACCGCCGTGCATCGAACAGGCTTTCCGAAAGAGAGTTCTCGATGCTCTCGGCCACGGCATCGTTGGGAGTCTTCTGCGGCTCGACCCGCACCGACCATAGACAAGACCCGGCAATCGCATGGGCGACCATCACCCGCAGCGAGAGCCCGGTATCTTCGGCCAGTCTGGCGCGCACGGCGGCATGGCGGTGCAGGTCGATATAGGCGTTCACCGTGCTCGACACTTCGGGGCGAGTAACTTTCTCCAAGGCTTCCCCGCGTTCCAGTCGCCGCGCTTCCTTTGTGGTCACATAGCCTTCGTGGAAGGTGACGTCGCCGCGATGACCGATGGCGACATAGACCCGCCCACCCTTCGCCTGCCCCATGCGTTCGTGTTCCCACGAATGGAAGGTGTCGCCCCTTTCCAGCACGACCACCTCGCCCCAACCGGCCTCTCGCAGCGCCTCGACCCGATTGTCGACTTCGGCCATCTGGAGGCCCCAAAAGGCGTCCGGAGAGGCAAAATAGGCCTCGTTTCCGAACAAGTCGGCGATTGTTTCAATCTTGTAAGCCTCGACGTCGAACAGCGCCGCGCTCACCGGGATCGAGGCCCCGCCGAACAGCCACGCCTTGAGCCACGAGCCGGTCGGCGCGGTCGCCCGCTCGTCGTCGTGCAGATCCAGCCATTCCTTCTGCCTGGCCTTAGATGCCATGGTCAGATGCCGCAGCGACACGGCATCGATGCCGTCCGAGCGGTAGAGGTTGCGCAGGCGCGGGACCAGATTGCCGAGCGCCAGCGTGCGCTTCACCTGCAAGGCGGTCAGCCCGAAAGTCTGCGCGATACCTTCGACGTCACGCCCCTCACGCACCAGACGGGTGAAGGTTTCGCAGCGGGTCATCTCGTCGGGATCGAGCCGGGCCACGTTCTCGATCAGCGAGGCTTCAAGGGCCGCCGCATCGTCACCCGGTTCGATCACCGCGCAGGGCAGGTCCTCGATTCCGCCGCCTTCTTCGGCCACCGTACGGGCCGCATGAAAGCGGCGCTTGCCTGCGAGGATTTCATAAGCGGGAGGGCTGTCCACCCCGCCTTCACCCGTGCCGGGCAGTTCGCGAACGATCAGCGGCACCAGCACGCCGCGTGCCCGAACCGAGGGCAGGATATTGGCGATGTCGCAGGTCTTCTTCGTGCCCCGCATGTTGAGGCTGGAAACCGAGAGACGCGCAAGGTCGATGTGCATGAGTTCCATTTTGCTTCACTCCTTCCTTCAACCGCCATTGACCGGCGCCAGGGTGGCGGGGGGCGGCAGGAGCGAACCAGCAGCCCCGCCGGCGAAGGCGGGGCGCACCCGAAGGGGCGAAATGAAATGGAGCACCCGGGAGCGCAGCGGACGGGTTGCGCCTCGTCGAGGCGGGGCTATCGGGCAGCGACGCCCCCCGTCACCTTGGAGCCGACAAAGGCCAACGCCGCCGCGCGGGTCAGCGCGGCGACACTTGAAGGGATGCATGCAGCATCTCGCCCCTGACAGGGATCGTGACGGCCCTGCCGACGAGACGGCGGCGGAGCCGGTGGCTCGGTTGAGCGGAAGCGAAATAGAGCCCGGCCGCGCCATCGGCGCGGGTCAGCCTGCAATGTTTACCTCGCGTCAAAGATCGCAAGCCTGATCCATCTACCTGAACCGCCAGACTGCGCCCCTCCCCAAGGCAGCCGCCGAAGCCTTCACGATAACGACTAAAATTGGAGGGAATGCAGTCGCTGTTTCGCGCCCTAATCGGTAGCTTCAGGGGCGATTTGATGCGCCAGTGAGTCGACGTTCACGGCCGCTTTTGGCAAGCTACTTTGAGCAGTCAAACGGCAGGAAAGTCGGCGGGATCCGGCGTTGGTCCGATTGGCATCCAAGTAGGCAAGTGTCGACCAATATACGCCCTTTCGCAGGTATGCTGCGAATGTCGGCATACGCCGAATCCTGCCATTCGTAAGATTGACGCTGACCGAGCAGCAAGAGACCCCATAAACAGTTATTCAGTCGCGTTGTTGTCCGTTCCGAAATCCTCGCTCATTCGTCGCGCGCAAAAAACAAGGTTGCCAAGTCAGACGTATTGGAATAATATCATATTACTCCAAAGATAGGAAAACTCGAATGGCGAAGCCCACAAAGCCCCTCAAACTGAAGCGATCCCGCGCCCTTGTTCCGACACCAACAGGAAATGACCTCGCCATCGAGACGGTGAAGATCACGCAGGCCTTGGCCAATGACAAACGTATCAAAAAATATGTTGTCGAGTCAGACAATGCCACTGGCATCACGAAAATTAGAGCTGTGGGCTATAACGGCCAAAATGTCGTGCAGGAATTGCTAGGTCCGGGCTTGGTCCAGAGCACCACCTCCCGCCCTGTTGGCGATACGCCAGCCGAACGGCGCGCTGCTCGAGACGAGAATATCATAGCCTTTCATCTCAAGAATTTGAGCCAAGAGGAAACGGCCGAACGGCTGAACTGCTCACAGTCGCTCGTATCGAAGGTGTTGCGTCGAGAGGGGTATCGCTAAGACTCAACCCTCCTTAATTCACAACCTTAAATCTGTACCCTTGATTCTATCGGGGACATCTACGCTGTAAATGCGCGGATGGCAGCCAACTTCGGATCGCCAATGTCTCTCAGCCATGCCAAGGTAGAATATGGCGTCATTCTCCGACAACTCGTTCCAGACCTTCACGTTCGACGATCTCCCGATCGGCCGCGACACATGGATCATGGACGAGGCTTATATGTCCAAATGGGAGGCGGAGTGGCTCAAGAACATACACGATGATGAGGATGCATCGCCCTATACGGTAGGCTACATCACCCCGGTCAGCATTGAGGCCATCACACCGGTGGGCGCTGAGATCCGGTGGTATCCCAATATCCATGACCGATTTCATGTCGTGAAGACCTTCCTCCCGCGCGAGGCATTAGTCGGCGCCGCGCTCGCTTACGAATATGAGAAACGGGTGACCGTTTTCGTGAAAGGCGAATGGCTGCGCAAGCTACACCTACGCTCTAACTCGATTTTCGCGATGATCGATGCGGTCGACATGACGGCCGCAATCCAGTCAGGCGCCATATTGCATGACAAGGTCATTAGACTGCGCGACTCACTAGACGAATTCGCAGCTCGGCACCCTTTCATCTCCTTCATCTCTTTCGCCGACAGCCTGCTGCTCAAGACGAACTGGACCGCTGGGATGGTCGAGACCGACGTTAAATACACCTATGTGCCGGAGAACCTTCTTATCCTCTTCCGGCAGTTACAGACGCTGTACCGAGACGCGTTGGGCCTCGAAATCTATGGGGTGTTTGCGCAAGGGTCGAACGAATACTATGACGATCCACTGCTCCACATCTCGAAAGCGCAGAACCACATCTCGCTCAACAGTCTGGGGCTTCCCTTCGCGCAAATCTCGCTCATCGAAGCGGCTGCGCGCAAGGCCATCAAAGCGGGGGCCCATCCTCGCATGGAAGTCTACATGGACAGCGACTTGTTCCATTCGCTCATGTTCAAGAACTACCAGCGGAAGGAAGCTTGGCCTTCGGCGCCCTATAAACCGAAGATGACGTCAGAGCCGGGCCACTATTACTATGCCGCCTGCGACGATCTTATCTCCTGCCTGCATCAGCCTTGAACGTCGGATCCTGGTCGGATTACGGCCCTTCCGCTTTCGACTGTTTGATACCCTGAAACAGAAATTCGTGGCTCCTCAACCCAAAAAGGCTCGGGCTTTTCCAGCACCCTGCTGCAGGGTCGATCCAACTTTCACCAGCGGCTGGTAGCGCTAGGTCCCCCCGCACATTCATAATCTCTCGCCCGCTGTCGCTCAGCAGCACCCAGCGCTACCGGCGCTGGGTGCGCATCACGCGTCTGATCGCAGAAGCGAATGGCTGGATCGTCATTGTGGGCATGATCGCGGCAACAATTGCATCGTGTAGGGCACGCCTATCAAACTTTCCACTTGTCCGCCAACGCCAGAACACATATTTACGTGACTGTATAACTTTACGTGAATAGGACATGTCATGGAATTTCGAGCGCCGACCGTTGCAGCCCAGCAGAATGTGCGGGCGACTGAATACCTCACCAAGAACCTGAGCGACCCGGAAGCTGGGCGGCGACAAGTCGAGGAACTGATCGCTAACTTGGGCAATGCCATCGACACCTATCCGGACTGGCACCCGGTCCTGACGGCACCCCCAAGGGACAACTTCCATCACGTGTCTTCGCAATCGCAATTGCGGACCTATGACGGCATCGATCACACGGTGGAATTCGTACGGGGATTCGTCACGTGCCCATATTCCGACAAAGACGCTGACAAGCTTGTCGACGCCGTAAACCAAGTGCCGGGGCTTCAAGCGTATCGGCTGGCAGAGCCACTGTATTCGGACCGTGCCTATCCTGTCGTGGTCGAAGCCTATCTGGTCGAACTGGAAGCTGACGGGACAATTCGGAGCCGCGATGCACTGAGGTGGTTCGTGCAGCAGACGATCAAAGAAGCCGAAGGCTATCAGGTCGCAGAGACGTGGTGGAACATCCGTTCCTACATCCTCGGTCGACCTCACGGCTCGCGCTCGTCGCTGTTCGTGAACCAGCACGCGGGCAATCACATACGCAAGATTCTGGAGGCGATGAACGAAAGCGGCATGTTCGGCCCCATCAAGGAGTCATCGCTCGATATGCTGTCGCAGAAGAAGCGGGATGCGATCAACGAAACGCTGCTCCGCACCGCCGTCGAAACGTGGGACAAGCGTAGCGAGCAGTTCGAGTTCGAGTTGCGCGGCGAAACCTGCAAGGCGAAAATCCGCGACACGTGGGATGACGGCATGGAACTGTCCATCCGCGTGGAGATCGGCAAACACGATCTTTACGTGTCGGGCTTCTACTATCCAGCCGACGACCGGACCACCTACGTCGATCCAACCGGCAAGCGCAAGCTGGCCGAAAAGTTCATCTAGCAAGGCCGTGAGGCGGCGGGGCTTGTCACGCTAGTTTCTCCGAGCTGACACACGCCAAAACACCCTTTAATTCGAGGATACAATTGGTGGCAAAACCGACCAATCAAACGGAAAGGGCGGGAGTTCACGCTGTCGGAGCAATCTTCACGGCATTGGGCTGGGCGTTTCGTGAGCAGCCTACCAGCGATTTCGGAATCGATGCTCATGCGGAGAAGCTTAACGACGACGGCTTGGGAGGCGGGAAACTGATCGCACTCCAGATCAAGAGCGGTCCGTCATACTTCAAGAAACGCGGCGACAATTACGTGTTTTACGGCGAGGATCGCCATCGCGAGTATTGGACCAACCATTCACTGCCGGTGTTCATCGTCCTTCATGATCCCGAAACCCAACTAACGCTTTGGCAGAAAGTCGAGCAGCACCTGATTGAAGAAGGAAAGGATGGGCGCTGGTCGATTACGATTCCAGCCAAGCAGCAACTCGACAAGGCGAATGAACAATACATCGCGCAGGGGATCGCATCGGACTTAGGCAGTATCCGTAGGCATCGATTGACCCTCGACCTCCCGCTCATTCGGCAGTTTGCCGAGCACGAGATGGCTTATCTTCACGTAGAAGACTGGGTAAACAAGTCACTCAACTTTAGACGCACCACAGTGGTTTTCGGTGACGACCCTGACGCCGAGGCTGATCTGGACCTCGACACGTGGCTCCCGGCTTACACGATAGGCCGCTTTATGGCTGTGCACTTCCCATGGCTCGACTGGAAGGAGCATGAATACATAGGTGCCGAACACGGCTCCTACGAGGTGGCTTGCTGGGTTCTCGAGGTCGAACTGTCCAATGTTGGCAAAGCCGCGCTTGTCCTAGATGATTTCTACACAAGCGAGCTTTCGTCAGATTAATGGTCAGAATTCGATGTCGTCCCGGAACTGCTGGCCTTCCTCGCAGAAAGCGATGTCGACGACCCAGACGATCGGGAACCTTAGAATTCGGGAACAAACTTGGTAAGCCTCGAGACCGATGGCTGCTTTTGGTAAAGGCAACTAAGTCCCGTTTCGTCTGTTAGGGGGCGCTTTACTGACGGTCCACTTCGCTATGTTCCAACGGCCGCTTTTGCCTGAAGCCGACGTTCCCGGAAACAGATCTGTGCGACCGGCTCTGGGTCGGAGTCGGCATCGGACGAACAGCAGCTATCCTCACGTCCTGGCCCCGAACCCGATATTCACCTATCGGCCCATCGCGGCCACTGATGGCCCTCAAATTGACCAGCGCACTCACGAGGAGAGAAAAGCCGTCTCCTTTCAGTGTGGCTTGCCATTCGTCGAGACTAGCCGCAAAAAGGGCTTGGGCTTGCCCTGGGGCGGCTGCACCTCAGCCGCAGGTGCGCTTCTAGGCTCACTACAGCGGTTGCTTTTGGGCGAGCCGGACCTCGCTTTTCTCATGGTCGCGCCATCGATCATGTCCGCCCAGTCCTGAAGCATGCGCCGCCGCGAGGAAATATAGAGCGCGCTGTTGTATGCCCCCCTCACCGAGTTGGTTTCCGAATGCGCCAAAGCCATCTCAATCCAATCGGAGCTGTAACCTTCTGTCTCGTTGGCCCAGGTCGATGCTAGTCCTCGGAAGCCGTGAACAGTCTGGCGGCGCCGGTAACCCATGCGATAGCAGGCATAGATCATGGTGTTCTCGGAGATCGGCTGACCGGCCTTCGGGCCGGGGAAGACGAACTCGCTTTCGCTTGCTGAACGGCATCGGCGCAGCAGCGCGACGGCCTGCCTCGGTAAGGGCACAAGATGCTCTCGGCTCATCTTCATGCGTTCAGCTGGAATACGCCAGAGCGGCTCGCTCCCGTCCAGTTCTTCGAACTCACTCCATACGGCGAATCGCACCTCACTCGTCCGCGCCCACGTCATCATGGTGAACATCAGGGCGTCGCGCGTGAGCGACTGGCAGCGCGGATTCTCTTCGCCATCGTAGGAAGCGATGGCCCGCAGCAATTGGGGCAGTTCCTTGAGTGGCACGCGAGACATGTGCTTGACGCGCGGTCGAGGCTTGAGCGCTCCCGCAAGGTGAACCGAAGGATCGTCTTGCGCCCAGCCGTTGGCAATCGCAAAACGGAAGACCTGTCCCACGCACTGCTTGGCCCGGCGACTGATATCGAGAGCCCCACGCTCTTCAATCTTGCGGATCATGGCCAGGATCTCAGGAGCGGTGATCTGGGTGATCGGCTTTGCGCCCAGCATCGGAAACACATCCCGCTCCATTCGACTCAGCACACGCTTGGCGTGCGCATGGTCCAGTCCCCCTTCTCTATTCGCGTGCCACTTGCGCGCCACTGTCTCGAAAGTGTTCGTCCTGACCTGGACCTCCGCAGCGATCTCGACACCAGGATCACGCCCCTCGGCGAGGAGACCCCGCGCCACGTCCCTGCGCGCACGGGCGACCGCGAGGGAGATCTCAGGGTACTTGCCGAAGCTCAGCAGCTTCTCCTTGCCCGCGAAGCGGTATTTCATCCGCCACAGCTTCGAGCCATTGGGCTGAACAAGCACATGCAGCCCACCCCCGTCCGAGAGCTTGTAGGGGCGCGGCCGAACGGCCGCATATTTCACCTCGAGTTCCTTGAGTGCCATGTGGGGGTATCGCTGTTGTGGGGTATGCGGCGATGGTACCCCCAGATTCAGCGAAAATTCAAACCGACACCCCCAAACGCAGGCGAATGCGCTCGGACGTCAGCGCACGCGGACAACCGGGAAAAATAATTGATTTTAAAAAGAAAAAAGACGCTGCCGGCTCGTTCTGGACTAGCGCGGACAACGTCTAAAAATGGGGTATGGTAGCGGAGGAGGGACTCGAACCCCCGACACGCGGATTATGATTCCGCTGCTCTAACCGGCTGAGCTACTCCGCCATACCAATTCCGGCCTTGGCCGGAGCAGTGTGGTGCGCCGCGTCTGCGGGGCAGGTGCGTGCCTCTAGGGGGGTATCGGGGATTGGTCAACACCCTATTTTACAAATTTAGCGATTAAAGTGCAGGTCCTTGATCGGACGCCATAATCCGTCCTCCCAGGCATAGATGCCAAAGCCGCGGAAACGGAAGGTTCGGGGCTCCAGCGTAGGGCCCAACTGCGCCTGGAGCGCCCTCGCCTCCTGCGAGGTCACCTTGTTCTGGATTGTGATGTGAAGGCGCAGGGGCTGGGCGTCCTGGCGCGTGAGGAGGCCGTGCATGCGCTCGGCGATCTCCGCGTGGCATTCGACCATCGCGGGCGATTCGATGCGGATCGCCGTGCCCTTGCCCAGCTTCAGCAGACCCACGACCTGAGCCTGCGCTGGCGGAGTGCGCGTCAGGTCCTTGAGGACCTGTATCAACTCCTCCTCCACGCTGGGTGGCAGCGCGTGAAAGAGCGTCACGTGCGCGCGCAGGCGATTGCGTTCAGGCGGGAAATGGGCCGTGCGAAGTGTGTCGGCCCAAGCCTGGATCTCAGGGGGAAGCAGGGCCGTCACCAGCAAGGGAGCGCCCGGCTGACGCTCGGAGCTCAGAACTTCGCCGGGAAGGTTCACCATGGCCGGCCTACCGTCACGCCAGGTGCCTCGAATGCACTCAGATCTCGCCGCGCTTGCGCCGGATCTCGAACCACTTCTTCACGTTCTCGTTGTGCGCTTCGAGCGTCGACGCAAAGACGTGTCCGCCAGTTCCGTCGGCGACCATGTAGAGCGCGTCGGTCTCGGCCGGGTGCAGCACCGCCTCGATCGAAGCGCGGCCCGGATTGCAGATCGGGTGCTTGGGCAGGCCTACCATGGAGTAGGTGTTGTAGTCGTTGATCGCCTGGATCTCGGACTGTCGGATGCGCCGGCCCAGCGGCTTGCCCTTGGTGATGGGGTAGATGATCGTGGGATCGGCCTGGAGCAGCATCCCCTGCTTCAGACGGTTGGAATAGAGCCCGGCCACGACAGTGCGCTCTTCGGCCTTGGCCGTTTCCTTCTCCACGATGGAGGCGAGCACCAGCGCTTCTTCAGGCGTCTTCACGACAAGATCGGGCGCGCGCTTTTCCCAGAGCTCGGCCAGGGTACGGCGCATGCCCGCCTGCATCTGGCGCAGGACATCCGCGCGCGCATCGCCTTTCTGGATATCGTAGGTGGCGGGTAGGACCGAACCTTCTTCGGGCACCGCAAGATCGCCGGACAGGGCCTCCTGCGCCATCAGGCGCTCGTAGACCATGATCGAGGGCATGCCCTCCGGGATCATGACCTGGCGACGCACGACGTCATCGCTGGAGATGATCGCCAGGACCCGCGAGGGACTGGCGTGGGCGGGGATCACGAATTCCCCGGCCTTGATCCCGCCACCGCCCCCGAAGAGGCGTGCGCGCAGGGCAAACCCGTCGCCCGAGCGCACCACGCCCTCGTCCTGGAGCTTGTCGGCCACAGCCGAGAGGCTGGCGCCATTGGGGACCACGAAAGCGGAATCCTTCGCGAGCGGGCCGGAACCGAACCAGCCGCCCACGACGTTCCACACTACGATCCCCGCCACCAGGACGAGCGCTGCCACGAGGGCGTACCTGCGCCGTGACATCATGAGGGTTCTTCCCTGGAGCCCGCGCGGAAGGTCAGTCGACCTTCTTCATGATCAGGCTGGCGTTCGTGCCACCAAACCCGAAGCTGTTGTTGAGCACGGCGCGCACTTCGCGCGAACGAGCCACCTTGGGCACCAGGTCGACGCCTTCACAGCCTTCCGAAGGCGTGTCGAGGTTGAGAGTGGGCGGCACGATCTGGTCGCGCATCGCGAGGATGCAGAAGATCGATTCGACCGCGCCCGCGCCGCCAAGGAGGTGGCCGATGGCCGACTTGGTCGAGCTCATCGAGACGCTGTCCATGGCCTCGCCGAACAGGCGGCGCACCGCGCCCAGCTCGATGGTGTCGGCCATCGTCGAGGTGCCGTGGGCGTTGATGTAGTCGATATCGGCCGGCGTCATGCCCGCCTTCTTGAGAGCGGCAGCCATCGAACGGTAGGCACCGTCCATCTCCGGGTCCGGAGCCGTCACGTGGTAGGCATCGCCCGAAAGGCCGTAGCCCACGACTTCGGCGTAGATCTTCGCACCGCGCGCCTTGGCGTGTTCGTATTCCTCGAGGACGAGGACACCCGCGCCCTCACCCATGACGAAGCCGTCGCGGTCCTTGTCGTAGGGGCGGCTGGCTTCTTCGGGACGATCGTTGAAGCTGCAGTTGAGCGCGCGTGCCTGGGCGAAGCCGGCAATGCCGATGGGGCAGATCGTGCTTTCCGCACCGCCCGCCAGCATGATGTCGGCGTCGTCGTCCTTGATCATGCGCGCGGCATCGCCGATCGAGTGCGCGCCGGTCGAGCAGGCGGTGACGACCGCGTGGTTCGGGCCCTTGAGGCCGTACTTGATCGAGACCTGACCCGAGATGAGGTTGATGAGACGGCCGTGCACGAAGTGCGGCGAAACGCGGCCCGGGCCACGGTTGGCGAGCACGAGCGATTCGCTCTCGATACCGGGCAGACCGCCAATGCCCGAACCGATCGAGCAGCCCGCGCGCAGCTTGGTCTCTTCATCCATGTCGACAAGGCCGGCGTCTTCGAGCGCCTGGCCCGCGGCATCGATGCCGAAGACGATGAAGGGATCGACCTGGCGCTGGATCTTGGGATCCACGCGCTTGCTGGCATCGAACCCGTACTCGTGATCCGCCGGCTTGACCTCGCAGGCGATCTGGCACTTCTGATCCGACGCATCGAACTTGGTGATGGGGCCCGCCCCGCTCTTGCTGGCGAGGATGTTCTTCCAGGTCGTTTCCACGTCAGCGCCCAGCGGGGTGACGAGGCCAAGTCCGGTTACGACGACACGACGCATTCCAATGCTCTCCGAAACGGCGACAGGCCCGCCCCCTTAGAGGTCGAGCCTGTCAAATTCAATCCAATTGCCCACAAACCGGCGATGGTCCGCCCTGAAAGGACGTTACCGAGACGCTGCGGGCGGGCCGGGATCAGCCCTTGTTCTCGTCGATGTACTTGATCGCATCCGAGACGGTGCTGATCTTTTCAGCGGCATCGTCCGGGATTTCGACGCCGAATTCTTCTTCGAACGCCATGACCAGCTCGACGATGTCGAGCGAATCGGCACCCAGATCATCGATGAAGCTTGCATCTTCGGTGACCTTGTCGGCTTCCACACCGAGGTGCTCGACGACGATCTTCTTAACCCGATCGGCGGTATCGCTCATTTGTATAGACCCCTTCAGAAAGCGGAGGATTAATCTTGGTTGCTTGACGCCCTAGTTCCTAGGGCGCTGGCTGGCAAGTGCCGCCACAGCACGGGCACCGCACTTGTCCCAAGTGCGACGCCTTTGCAAGGGCGAAAGACCCTCAAGGCGCCGCAAGCTCGGTTTTTGCGTCGATTTTGCCCGTTCAGGCGCCCGGCTTGGGCTGGGGCTCGACGACGCGCATGTGCAGTTCGCGCAACTGACGCGATTCCGCGGGCGTCGGCGCGCCCATCAGAAGATCCTCGGCGCGCTGGTTCATCGGGAACAGCGAGATCTCGCGCAGGTTCTGCGCCCCGCACAGCAGCATCACGATGCGATCGACACCGGCGGCCATGCCGCCGTGCGGCGGAGCGCCGTACTGGAAGGCGCGGTAGAGACCGCCGAAGCGCTCTTCCACATCTGCCTTGGTCAGACCCACCTTCTCGAAGGCGGCAACCATCAGTTCGGGATCCTGGTTACGGATCGAGCCCGAGGCGATCTCGAAGCCGTTGCACACGAGGTCGTACTGGTAGGCCTTGATCGTGAGCGGATCCTGCCCGTTGAGGGCTTCCATGCCGCCCTGCGGCATCGAGAACGGGTTGTGCGCGAAGTCGACCTTCTTGTTGTCTTCGTCCCATTCGTAGAACGGGAAGTCGACGATCCAGCAAAGGTCGAAGCGATCCTTGTCGATGAGGTCGAGCTGCTCGGCGACGCGGGTGCGCGCAAGGCCCGCCAGCTTGGCGGCCTGCTCGGGCTTGCCCGCAGCGAAGAAGACGCCGTCGTTCTCACCCAGACCGAGCGCCTCGATGAGAGCCGCGGTCTTTTCCTCGCCGTGGTTCTTGGCGATCGGACCACCGGGCTTGCCGTCCTTGATGTTGATGTAGCCAAGGCCCGAGAAGCCCTCGCCGCGCGCCCAGTTGTTCATGTCGTCGAAGAACTTGCGGCTGCCCGCGCCCGCACCCGGAGCGGGGATCGCGCGGATCACGCCGCCCCCACCAACGATGCTGGCAAAGATGCCGAAGCCCGATTCGACGAAGTGCTCAGTCACGTCCTTGATGAGGATCGGGTTGCGCAGGTCCGGCTTGTCCGAGCCGTAGTCAAGCATCGCCTGGGCGTAGGGAATACGGCGGAACTCGCCCGAGGGGGTCACCGGCTTATCGCCTGCGAAAGCCGCGAAGATGCCCTGCATGACCGGCTCCATCGTCTCCCAGATCTCTTCCTGGGTGACAAAGCTCATCTCGAGGTCGAGCTGGTAGAACTCGCCCGGCAGACGGTCGGCGCGCGGATCTTCGTCGCGGAAGCAGGGCGCGATCTGGAAGTAGCGGTCGAAACCGGCGACCATCAGCAGCTGCTTGTACTGCTGCGGTGCCTGCGGAAGGGCGTAGAACTTGCCCGCGTGGATGCGGCTGGGCACAAGGAAGTCGCGCGCGCCTTCGGGCGAGGACGCGGTCAGGATCGGCGTCGAGAATTCGGTGAAGCCGATGCCTTCCATGCGGCGACGCATGTCCGAGATGATCTGGGTGCGCTTGACGATGTTCGCGTGCAGCGTCTCGCGGCGCAGGTCCAGGAAGCGGTACTTGAGGCGGATGTCCTCGGGATATTCCTGCTCACCGGCAACCGGCATCGGCAGTTCGGCAGCCTTGCCCAGCACCGTCACCGAACGGGCGTAGACCTCGATCTCGCCGGTGACGAGGTTGGGGTTCACCGTCTCGGGGGTGCGCGCCTTGACGGTGCCCTCGATGGTGACGACCGATTCCAGACGCAGTGCGTCGAGGATCTCGAGCGCAGGGCTGTCGCTGTCGGTCACGACCTGGGTCATGCCGTAGTGGTCGCGCAGGTCGACGAACAGGACGCCGCCGTGGTCGCGCTTGCGATGGACCCAACCCGACAGGCGGACCGTCTGGCCGACCTCGGCCGCCGTCAGGGCGCCGCAGGTGTGGGAACGATAGGGATGAGTCATGGCGTCAGGCTTCTTCTTCGCGAAAAACTAAGAGTTCAGGCCGCGTCCCCTAGTCGAGTGGCGCGCCGATTTCCAGACACCGTTTGACCCTGCGCAAAAGGTTATCCGCGTAACCCGGTATAAACCATTATCATCTAATTGCCTGACGTTCGGGTCGAATGGAGAACACGATGTTGGCAGAGGTCACGATTGACAGCGCGGAAAACAAGGCTTTTCGACGCTCGATCGAGGACATGGTGCGCAGCCAGCGCGCGGACGAAGCCGCCGATATGCTGCGGGACATGCTGACGGGCGTCTGCTCCGCGCAAGGCCCCCTCCCCGCCGAATTCCTGAACACACGGCCCGAAGCAATCTCGTTCACGGGCTGGAATCTCCTCGCCGATGCGATCTGGAAGCTCGACCAGTGCGGCGAGCCGGTCTCGGCCGTCAGCCTCGACCTCTCGCCCCACACCATCAGCGACGAGGACGGTGAGCCGGTCCTCGCCACCCGCTTCTTCTTCGACACCTCCTGGCCCTTCTCCGAATGCACCCGCGAGGAACTGCTCGAAGGCTTCAACGACTACGGATCAGCCTGGCACAACGACCACGCCGATGCCGAAGAGCGCGTGGTGGGTATCGACGGTCTTGGCACCATGGCCGATGCGCTGGCCGCGCTGCACATGGCCAACGCCGCGCGCGAGACACCCAACGCCACCGCCCTCCAGGCCGAACTGCTCGGCACGCTTTACATGGGCGTGCTGTTCCACCTGGCCGTCGAGGACAAGGCCCGCCGCACCGCGCTGCCGCGCCGCATGGCCCTCCTCGCGGTGAGCGAAAGCCCCTTCGCAGCCCTCTCCACCCCCGTCCTTGCCAATTGCGACGCGCCTGAAACGCCAAGCGCGCCGGAGCCCTACGATGGCGCCACAGGCTTCTCGGGAACTTACGACGAGGATGCCGAGGAAGAGGACGATTTCGAGAACGAGAGCGAAGACCACGCCGACACGATGGCCGCGCTGCTTTCGCCTTCCTATTCCGGCGACGCGCAAGGCTCCGCTCCGGGCGATGACCCGGAAGCCTGGCACCTCCCGCCACCGGGCATCCACACCACCGGCACGCAGCTGCGCCGCAAGCTGGTGACCGAGGAAAGCATCTCCGAACTCGCCGAATCGGCCCGTCCGGGGCTCCTTGCCCGCCTGTTTCGCCGTTAATAATCGCAAACAAACGCGAAACGGGGCATCGCTGGCGTTGATCCCTTCGCGTCTTCAGCGTAACGCCGCATGCAAATGAAGATACACACCCTGATCACGGACAGCGACGAGCTCGCCCAACTGTGTGACCGCCTGGCAAAGTCGGACTTTGTCGCGGTCGACACCGAGTTCATGCGCGAAAACACCTACTGGCCCGAGCTTTGCCTCGTCCAGATCGCCAACACCGAGGAAGCCGCCGCGATCGATCCGCTCGCCAGCGGCCTCGACATGACGCCGCTCTACGAGCTGCTCACGGACAACCACGATGTCCTCAAGATCTTCCATGCCGGCGGGCAGGACGTCGAGATCATCTTCAACGCGACGGGCAAGACCCCCTCGCCGATCTTCGACACCCAGATCGCGATGATGGCCATCAGCCAGTCGGAACAGATCGGCTATTCCAACCTCGTCGAATCCTGGCTGGGCCTGACCATCGACAAGGGCGCGCGCTTCACTGACTGGTCGCGCCGTCCGCTGACCGAGCGCCAGATCGAATACGCCATCGGCGACGTCACCCACCTCTCGAAGATCTTCCCCAAGATCCTCCAGCGCCTGATCAAGACCGGCCGCGGCATGTGGCTGAACCAGGAAATGGAAAAGCTCGCCGATCCGGACAATTACCGGAACGACCCGACGCTGGCCTGGCGCCGGATCAAGGCTGCCGGCCGCAATCCGCAGATGCTCGGCCGCCTGAAAGCCATCGCCGAATGGCGCGAGATGGAAGCGCAGGGCAAGAACATCCCGCGCGGGCGCATCGCCCGTGATGAGACGCTTGCCGATCTTGCCAGCCATCCGCCCAAGCAGCAGTCCGACCTCGCCAAGGTGCGCGGCCTCTCGCAAGGCTGGCGCGACAACGACATCGGCAAGCGCCTGATGAACACCATCGCCAAGGCCCAGCCGCTCGGCGACGACGAGATGCCCCCGCGCCAGCCGCGCGGCGCGCCGCTCGGCAAGGAAGGCGCGCTGGTGGCCGACCTCCTGAAGCTGCTCCTCAAGATCCGCGCGCGTGAGATCGACGTTGCCGCCCGCCTCCTCACCCGCAGCGACGAGTTGGAAATGCTCGCCTCGGGTGTGCGCAAGAACCTGCCGATCCTGGAAGGCTGGCGCTACGAGGTATTCGGCAAGGACGCGCTCGAGCTGGTCGAGGGACGCCTGGGCTTCGCCGTCGAGAAGGGCCGCCTCAAGATGACCCGGGTCAGTGAGGACGAGGAAATCTTCGCCTCCGCCGGCTCGGACGACGCGGTCGACGAGGAAACCGACGAGAGCGGGGACGACAGCGAATCATGACGGTCTACCAGCCGACACTGAAGCAGCTTCAGTATCTGGTTGCCCTGCATGAACATGGACATTTCGGCCGCGCGGCCGAAGCCTGCTACGTCTCGCAGTCGACGCTCTCGGCGGGCCTGCGGGACCTGGAAACCCTGCTCGACGTGACCCTTGTGGAGCGCACCAAGCGTGCGGTGCGCTTCACGCCGCTGGGGAACACGGTGGTCGAGAAGGCCCACCGCATCCTGCGCGAGACCGAGGAACTGTCCGAACTCGTCCAGTCGAGCGGCAAGCCACTCTCGGGCGAAGTGCGCATGAGCGTGATCCCGACAATCGCGCCGTTCCTGCTCCCGCGCATGTTGCCGCGCCTGCGCCGTGAACGCCCCAACCTCAAGCTCTTCCTGCGCGAGGAACCGAGCCAGGCCGCGATCGAATCGCTGCACCATGGCCGGGCGGACTGCGTGCTCCTGGCCCTCCCCTACCCTACCGGAGAGGTGGAGCAGGAGACGATCGAACTCGACGCCTTCTTCGTGGCCTTCCCGGCCGACGATCCGCGCGATCCGCCCCAGGAAGTGGGGCCCGACATCATCGATGAGAATCGCCTCCTCCTGCTGGAAGACGGGCACTGCCTGAAGGACCACGCGCTCGCCGCCTGCAACCGCCCCGAACTGCGCGCCTCTGCCACGATGATCGGGACCTCGCTGCACACGCTGGTGCAGATGGTGGACAATGGCCTTGGCCTCACGATGCTGCCCGAAATGGCGCTCGATGCAGGCATCCTCAACGGCACCAACGTAGTCGCCCGCCCGCTCATCTCGGCCAACGCGAACCGCGAGATCGCGCTCGTCTGGCGCAAGAATTCGCCCCGCTCGGACGAATTCCGGATGCTAGCGGATGAACTGCGCGCGGGCTGATCGCGCCTTATTGCCCCGCTGACGCAGCCTTGCCGCCGGTGAACTGAAGCGCAACGCAGCACAGGCTGATCGCCGCGCCCAGCGCGCACACGCCCGTCCAGCCCAGGTGCGTCCAACATGCCATGGCCGCCGCCGAAGCAAGTCCCCCGGCCACGAACATGGCGGTCATGTAGATCGTGTTGATGCGCGAGCGCGCCTCGGGCTTCAGTGCGAAGATCACGCTCTGGTTGGAGATCTGGCTCGACTGCACTCCGAAATCGAGCGCGATGACGCCCAGCATCACGCCCGCGAGCCCGTCCCACAATCCGAAGATCGCCCAGGAGACGAGCGAGATGCAGGCTGCAGCGGCAATCACCCGGTGCGGTCCGCGACTATCGGCGATGCGTCCGGCAAGCGGCGCGGCAAGAACGCCGACCACGCCCAGGATGCCGAAAAGACCCGCTACCTGCGGCCCGAAGCCGAAGCGCGCCTCCAGCCGGAAGGCCAGGATCGACCAGAAGACCGAGAACACGCCGAACTGGCAGCACTGGATCGCCGTTGCCCGCCGGAGCGCGGGAAATTCGCGCCAGAGCCCGACAAGCGAGCCGAGCGTTGCGCGGTAGCTCGTGCCAGCCGTTTCCGGCGCGCTGCGCGGCAGGCGCAGCGCCACCATGGCCGCCGTCCCGAGGGCAAGTGGCACCGCGATCCAGAACATGGCCCGCCAGCCAAGGTGCTCGGCCACGAACCCGGCAAGTGTACGGCTGAGCAGGATGCCGCAAAGCAGTCCCGCCATGACAACCCCGATCACATGCCCGCGCCGTTCGGGAAGCGCGAGGCTGGCGGCCATCGGGATGATCTGCTGGGCTACCGATGCGAAGATGCCCACCACCAGCGAGGCGATCAGGACAAGCGCGCCCCCCTGCGCCAGCGCAACACCCGCACAGGCCACGGCCAGTCCGAGACACTTCCACAGGACCAGCCCGCGCCGCTCGAACAGATCGCCCAGCGGGACAAGGAAAAGAAGGCCCAGCGCATACCCGATCTGGGTCGTCGTCGGCACATAGGCCACCCGCCAATCGGCAAGGTCGCCATGCATCTGCTCAAGCATGGGCTGGTTGTAGTAGAGATTGGCCACGGTCAGGCCCGCCGCCAGCGCCATCACGGCAACGACGCTCACCGACAGAGGCGCACGATGCTCTCGGGCAGGATGGGAAAGCGAGGAAATGGCAGGGCTCCGCGAACGTGCAGGGGCCAGGCAGGCCCGGGATCGAGGCCGAGCCCTAGGCCCGCCTCCCCTCTCGCCGCGAATGCAACGAACGCACGCCCTTGCGCGCGCGACGCATGTCGCGGACCTACGCGTCAGTCCATATGCTTGAGGCCGACGCGCAGGTAATCCCAGCCGGTGATGAGCGTCAGCACGGCCGCCCCCCACAAGGTGGTCAGGCCCACGGTATGCGGGATATTGATCGCCGCGCCAGCGAACGGCGTGTTCCACCAGGGCATCGCCTTGCCCAGGATCAGCGCGCCCAGCGAGATCATCTGGAACGTCGTCTTCCACTTGGCGAGCTTGCTGACCGGGATCGAGACACGCAAGGGGCCCAGGAACTCGCGCAGGCCCGAGACCGCGATCTCGCGGATGAGGATGACGAGCCCGGCAATCACGTGCATGTCGCCCACATAAGGCCCGCGCAGGATGCCCTGCGCCGTCAGGACGAGGATGACCGCCGCGACCATGATCTTGTCCGCAATCGGATCGAGGAAAACCCCGAGCTTGGAAACCGTCCCGCTCGAGCGCGCAAGATAGCCATCGAAGTAGTCCGTGATCCCCATCAGGCAGTAGAGCGCAAAGGCAAGCGCATAGCCCAGCACCCAGTCCGGCCACCACAGCAGGAAGGCAAGGAGCGGAACCGCGAAGATTCGCGAAAGGGTCAGGATGTTCGGAAGCGTCAGCATATGGGCTGCCCCATAGCCGGGAATGCGGGGCAGAATAAAGTGTTGATCGGGGGTTGCGGCCTCGGCCTGCCGCTTTAAGGATCCCGTCAACCCGAACGGTGAGAGACCGACAAGACCATTACATGACGCAATCGACCCAACTGCTCCGCGCGCGACGCTTTCTCCCCCTCTTCGTCACGCAGCTTCTGGGCGCGTTCAACGACAACCTGTTCAAGAACGCGATGGTCCTCTTCGTGGTCTACAGCGTCTACAACTCGGAGAGCTCCGAGGCGATCTTCAGCGCGGTGGCCTCGCTGATCTTCGTTGCGCCCTTCTTCCTGTTTTCCGCACTGGCCGGCCAGCTGGCCGACATGCGCGACAAGGCCACGATCATCCGGCTTATCAAGCTGTGCGAGATCTTCATCATGCTGGTGGGCGGGCTTGGCCTTGCCCTCGCGTGGCAGGGTATCGCCCTTCACACTGTGGCGATCCCGCTGCTCCTGGTGGCGGTTTTCGCCATGGGCGTACACTCCACCTTCTTCGGGCCGATCAAGTACGCGATCCTGCCCCAGCACCTCAAAAGTGAGGAAGTCCTCGCGGGCACCGGCCTCGTCGAAGCGGGCACCTATCTCGCGGTCCTGGCCGGTACGATCGTTGCAGGCTGGATCAGCGTCGATGCGGCGGCCATCGCGGTGATCGCGGTTGCCGTGATCGGCTATGTCTCGGGGCGCAGCGTGCCCCCAGCCCCGCCCATCGGCAAGATCGAGCCCCTCGATTTCCACCTGGTGCGGGCGCCTGCGCGCCTGATTCGCGCCACCATGAGCGACCGGCGGGTCTACCTTGCCGTGTGCTCGATCAGCTTCTTCTGGGCGCTCGGCACGATCCTGTTCATCCAGTTCCCGCCGCTTGCCAAGAACATCCTGATGGCCGCCAAGGAAGTGGCGAGCCTGTTCCTGGTCATCTTCTCCATCGGCATCGCCATTGGCTCGGTGACGATCAACGCGCTTCTGAAAGGCACCGTATCGGCGCGCTGGTCGCCGCTCTCGGTCATCGCGATGGGGGTGTGCCTGATCGGCTTCGAGCTCGTGTGCGAGGCCTGGCCCGCTTTCGAGGGGCCCGACGCGCTCATGGACGTGGGCACGTTCGTCGTGCAGCCGCTCGCGCTCCCCCTGATGCTCTCCCTCCTGGGCGTCGCCATTGCCGGGGGGATGTTCGTCGTGCCGCTCTACGCCTTTCTCACGACCTTCGTGGAAAAGTCGCAGACCGCGCGCACGATTGCCGCGAACAACGTGGTCAATTCGGGCGCCATGGTGCTGGGCGCGGGCGTGGCCATGGCGCTCAATTTCTTCGGCATGCCCATCGTCAAGCAGTTGCTGGTCGTCGCGGCTGCCTGCCTCGCCTCGGCCTGGCTGGGTTACCGGCTCTACCGCGCCGAACTCGCCGCGCGTTAGAGAATGAAGGTAAAGATCGCGAGGAACGAGGCGCAATAGGCCGCGAGGAACTGCTGCCAGTCGCCGCCTCGCATCTTCCAGCGCCGCGCGGCCAGCGCCTCGTCGTCCACGGCAGGGCGCAGGTGCGGCGGCACTTCGAGCACATGGGCCGGAAGGGAGCGGCGAAACGGGTGCCCGGATTGTTCGCTGGAGAGGACCAGCGCGCGACGTTTCTGGGTTCTCATGCCGCAAAGTTAGCTAACGGTTAGTTAACTATCCAGACCAAAATGGCGCGCTTCCCACTTCGGGACGAAAGTCTCCCGACGTGGCAGCCTCACGCGGGAGTGCGCACGAAAAAGGGGCAACCTTGCGGTCGCCCCTCTTCGTACTGGCGCAAGGCTTGGCCTTGGCCTTATCGTGGTCTTGCCGTCAGACCCGGTCGCCCACGGCACCCTTCACCTTGCCGACGCCCTGCTGGACTTCGCCCTTGCGCTCCTGCGCCTTGCCCTCGGCCTTCTGCTCGGGATCGTTGCGCGCATCGCCTGCGGCCTGCTTGGCGTTACCGGCGATCTCGTTGCCCAGACCCTTGATCGTGTCCTTCAGTTCACCCATGATAACATCTCCTTGTTTTTTCGGCACTTACCTGCCGATCTTACACAAGGACAACAGCTCGACCGGGCGGTTCGTTCCCGCCCCGCCGACAAGGCGAGCCTTACGTGAGACAACTGGACAACCCGGTTGGACCCACTCCAGTCACGTGTCAGCCGCCCGCCATTTCCAGGATGTGCGCCCATTCCTCGGGCCGGACCTCGCCGACCGAGAGCCGCGACAGCTTGACCAGTTCCATGTCGGCGAGCGCCGGGTCGGCCTTGATCTGCTTGAGCGTGACGCTGCGCGCCAGTTTGCGCACCGGCTTCACCTTGACCGCGGCCCACTTGCCCTCGGGGTCGCTCGGATCGGCAAGTCCCGCGACGCTCACTTCGACGATCCCCACGATCTCGCGTCCCTCGTTCGAATGGTAGAAGAACGCTTCGTCGCCAACTTCCATCGCACGCAGGTTGTTGGCCGCCCGGTGGTTGCGCACACCGTCCCACGTCCCCTCCCCCTCGCGCACCAGGTGGCGCCAGCCATAGGCATCGGGTTCGGACTTGAGGAGCCAGTAGCGCTTTGCCATCGTGTGCCTTTCCGTTTCGACTAAGGGCTTCAAAACCTTTACAGCGGCGGCATAGACGATTCTTGATGGAAATATGCAAGACATGGACCTCGCCAATATCCCCGTTCTGAGCCTCGAGGCCGACCGCGACGATCTTCCCGCCCGTATCGGCGAATCGTTCCGCACCTTCGGTTTCGCCATGATCCGCGATCACGGCATCGATCAGGAGCTGATCGACCGGGCATGGGCCCTCACCCGCGAATTCTTCGCGCTGCCCGAAGAGACCAAGCGCGCCTACCACCTGGCCGGCAAGGCCGGTGCGCGCGGGTACACCCCGTTCCGCACCGAGGTCGCCAAGGGCGCGACCGAGAAGGACCTCAAGGAATTCTGGCACGTCGGACGCGACCTTCCCGAGGGCTCTCCGCTGGCCGACAGCATGCCGCCCAACATCTGGCCCGGCGAAGTTGAAGGCTTCGAAGAGACCTTCAAGACCCTGTTCGCCCGCTTCGACGCGGTGGGCGCAGAGATCCTCTCGGCTATCGCTGTCCACCTCGGCCTCGATCCGCGCTGGTTCGATCCGGCCATCGACGATGGCAATTCGGTGCTGCGCCTGCTCCACTATCCGCCCGTGGCCGAAGGCGCCGGCGGGGCCATCCGCGCCGGGGCGCATGAGGACATCAACCTCATCACCCTGCTGCTCGGCGCCGAGGAAGCCGGTCTGGAGCTTCTGAGCAAGGATGGCGAGTGGCTTTCGGTCGCGCCGCCCGAAGGCGCGATGGTCATCAACATCGGCGACATGCTGCAGCGCCTGACCAACAACGTCCTGCCTTCGACCACGCACCGCGTGCGCAATCCCGAAGGCGAACGCGCCAGCTACAGCCGCTATTCGATGCCCTTCTTCCTGCACCTGCGCAGCGATTTTCCCTTCGTGACGCTTCCGCAATGCATCAGCGCGGACAATCCCGACCAGTATCCCGATGTCATTACCGCAGACGACTATCTTCAGGAGCGCTTGCGCGAGATCGGATTAAAATACTGAAACGGATAACAATTAGCAAAATCCTGAAGTGAGCGTCCGAGGTGATTTAACCAAAACTTCAGGGGATATCCCTAGAGCTTCCGCTTCCGACGAATTCAGGGAGCTCTGGCTTTGAACGCCAAGGTCACGACGACCACAGACATCAGCGACGACATCCCGGGCAGACGCACCGTGGATGTCGTCGCGTTCGGTATCGTGACATCCGCGATCCTGCTGTTCACGGCGACCGGCAGCGTGATCGGCCCCGACATCGTGCGCGCGCTGATGGGCCAGAGCCCGAGGCCCGACCAGTTCGTCCTCAACGCCTTTCTTCTCAACATCGCGATCATCATCTTCGGCTGGAGCCGTTACCGCGAGCTCAACGCCGAACTGGCCGTGCGCACGCGCGAGGAAGCTGCGGCCCGCCGCCTGGCCGAAACCGACCCCCTGACCGGGTTCCTCAATCGCCGCAGCTTCGGCATGCGCGCCGATGTCATGATCGCCAAGGCCCGCGAGAGCGGACGTGCCGTGGCGCTGATGATGATCGATCTCGACAACTTCAAGCAGGTCAACGACTTCAACGGGCACGCCGCAGGCGACCAGTTGCTGCGCCAGTGCGCCGCGCGCATCCGCGAGGTGGTCCCCATCGGCAGCGCCATCGCCCGCATCGGCGGCGACGAGTTCGCCATTGCTATCGAGTACGCCCCTGCCCAGAGCGGCCACGTCGACCGCCTCGCCGAGATCCTTCTCAGGCAGCTTGCCCGCACCATGCGCGTGGGGGCACAACGGCCGACATCACCGGCTCGCTCGGGCTTGCCTCCACCGCGCGCAGCCACCGCGCCGCAGAGCCTGCCGACGCGCAGGTCCTGCTCGAATATGCGGATGTGGCGATGTACCACGCCAAGCACCAGGGCCGGAACTCCTTCTCCTGGTTCGAACCGCAGATGGCCGAGGAACTGCACCTGCGCACCGAGCTGGAGGACAAGATCCGCCGGGGCATTCCCGCTGGCGAGTTCGTTCCCTATTACGAGCGGCAGATGGATCTGGGCACGGGTCGCCTGTGCGGCTTTGAAATGCTCGCGCGGTGGCAATCCCCGGATCTGGGCCTCGTCTCGCCCGACATCTTCATTCCGATTGCCGAGGATATCGGCGCCATCGCCGAACTCTCCGAAGAGCTCATCCGACAGGCCCTCCAGGACGCAAAGGGGTGGCCCCGCGAGCTCACTCTCTCGGTGAACATCTCCCCGCTCCAACTGCGGGATCCCTGGTTTGCCCAGAAACTTCTGAAACTTCTTGTCGAATCGAGCTTCCCGGCCGAGCGCCTGGAAATCGAGATCACCGAGAGCTGCCTGCACCAGAACGTAGGACAGGTCCGCTCGCTGCTGACCAGCCTCAAGAACCAGGGCATCAAGGTCAGCCTTGACGATTTCGGAACCGGTTTCAGTTCGCTCGCACAGCTGCGCAGCCTGCCCTTCGACCACATGAAGATCGACCGCAGCTTCATCGAGCGGATCGATACCGACATGGACGCCGCCACCATCGTACGTGGCATCGCGATGATGGGCGAAGGCCTGCATCTTCCGATCACGGCCGAGGGCATCGCCAATGTTCACGTCCTCAACGAACTGCGCAAACTTGGCCCGGTAAAGGGCCAGGGGCACTATTTCGGTGCGCCGCGCCCCGCTTGCGACCTCGGCGACTGGATTAGCGCGGGAACCGCCCCGCGCGGTGGAAGCGTATCCGCGACCCCGGCTGGCCTGGAGCGCACGCCAAGGACGCTCGACCTCGAGACGACGACCTCGAACGAAAGTCGCCGCTCCGGCCGCGTCTGAACACCCCCTATGACCGGGGGCGCCGTCGCACGTCTCTTAATCTGAGGGCTGGACCAATCCTCCCGAAATACCTAGATCGCAGCCCATGCGGATCGACTTCATCAAGATGCATGGCCTGGGCAACGATTTCGTGGTCCTTGACGCGCGCAGCCAGCCCTTGCCCGCCATCGACGGGTCCATCGCCAGTGCGCTTGCGGACCGTCACACCGGCATCGGCTGTGACCAGCTGCTGGTGCTGGAGCCGAGCACTTCGGCCAATTTTCGCATGCGCATCTTCAATCCCGACGGCAGCGAGGTGGAAGCCTGCGGCAACGCCACTCGCGCGGTCGGCCTGCTCCACGGCCAGAGCGCCGCGATCGAGACCCTGGGCGGCATCGTCCACGCATCGCCCGCCGAAGCCGGGATCTCGGTCGAGATGGGGACGCCCCGCTTCGACTGGGACGCGATCCCCCTCGCCTACGCGATGGACACCCACGCCATGCCCGTCGCCTGGGAGGAACTGGTCAACCCCAGCGCCGTCAACGTCGGCAATCCGCACGCCATCTTCTTCGTTCCCGATCCCTACGCCATCGACATGGCGCGCCTCGGCCCGCTGATCGAGAACGACCCCATCTTTCCCGAGCGGGTCAACGTGAACGTCGCCGGGATCACCGCCCGCGATGCCATCACCCTGCGCGTATGGGAACGCGGTGCCGGCCTCACCCGCGCCTGCGGGACGGGAGCCTGCGCCACGGCGGTTGCGGCCATGCGGCGCGGACTTGTCGACCGCTCGGTCAAGGTCTCGCTCCCCGGCGGCACGCTGCGCATCGACTGGCGCGAGGACGGTGTGATCGTGATGACGGGCCCTGCTACCGAAAGCTTCCGCGGTTCGTTTGCAGCCGCCGACTTCGGCTTTCGTCCGGTGGACGAGACCCGCGCTTGAGCGTCGAAGTCCATTCGCTGGGCTGCCGGCTGAACCTGTCCGAAAGCGAAGAGATGCGCGCGCTGCTGCGCGAGGCGGACGATCTTGTCGTCATCAACTCCTGCGCGGTCACCTCCGAGGCCGTGCGCCAGACGCGCCAGGCGATCCGGCGGGCGCGACGTGCCCGCCCCGACGCGCGCATCGTCGTGACCGGCTGCGCCGCCGAAGTCGAGCGCGAGGCCCTGGCCGCGATGCCCGAGGTCGACGGCCTTGTCGCCAACACCGCCAAGCTCGACCCACGCGCCTGGAACGTACCCGCGCCCTCCCTACCCGAACGCCGCGCGGCCTACACCCGCGCCTTCGTCCAGGTGCAGAACGGCTGCGACCATTCCTGCACTTTCTGCGTGATCCCGCAGGGGCGCGGAGCCAGCCGTTCGCGCACGATTGCCGAGGCGCTGGCCGACGTTGCCGTCCACCACGAACGCGGCGTACAGGAAGTGATACTGACCGGCGTCGATCTCACCTCCTGGGGCGAGGACCTCGACGGTGCCCCGCGCCTTGGCGAGCTGTGCGCGGCCATTCTCGAACGCTTCCCAGAACTTCCGCGCCTGCGCCTGTCGTCCATCGACGGGGCCGAAGTCGATCCCGTCCTGTTCGAGCTTCTCGCCGGCGAGCCGCGCGTCATGCCGCATGTGCATCTCTCGCTCCAGCATGGCGATGACCTCATCCTCAAGCGCATGAAGCGCCGCCACAGCCGCGCCGATGCCGTGAGGCTGGTCGAGAGCCTGCGCGCGCGCCGCCCCGAGCTTGCCGTGGGCGCCGATCTCATGGCCGGTTTTCCGACCGAGGACGAGGCCGCGCACGCGGCCAATCTCTCGATCATCGCCGAGCTCGGCATCGTCCACGGCCATGTCTTCCCCTTCTCCCCGCGCCCGGGCACGCCCGCCGCGCGCATGCCGCAGGTCGAGCCTGCGCTGATCAAGCGCCGGGCCCGTGAATTGCGCGAGGCGGTGTCGAAAGAACGTGCGCGCTGGCTTGCCGCGCAGGTCTCTCGCCCGCTATGGGTTCTCGCCGAAAAGGATGGTACCGGCCACGCGGAGAATTTCGCACGGGTCCGGCTGCCAGACGGGACCGTGCCCGGCACCGTGCTGTGCCTCACGCCCGCCAACGTGATCGAAGGAATACTGGAAGCATGAGCGACACCACCCCACCTGCCGGAGGGTCCGCCACGCCGCAGGATGGCGACTGGTCCGACCGGCTCTTTGGCGGGTTTCGCAAGACCTCCGAGCGCCTGAGCGGGAACCTCGCCGGGATCGTGGGCGGCAATCGCCTGACCGACGCGCAGCTCGACGACCTGGAAGACGCGCTGATCATCTCGGACCTGGGACCGCGCGCGGCCGCCCGCATCCGCGAACGCCTTGCCGAGGAACGCTTCGAGCGCGACGCGGATGAGCGCGCGATCATGGAAGTGGTCGCGCGCGAGATCGCCGACATCCTGCGCCCCGTCGCCAAGCCCCTCGACATCGTCGCCTTCCCGCGCCCGCAGGTGATCCTCACCATCGGCGTCAACGGCTCGGGCAAGACGACGACCATCGCCAAGCTTGCCCACCTCTTCCAGGAACAGGACTACGCGGTCATGCTGGCCGCGGGCGACACCTTCCGCGCGGCCGCCATTGGCCAGCTCGCGGTCTGGGCCGAGCGCCTCGACGTTCCCATCGTCAAGGGCCCCGAGGGCGGCGATCCCGCCTCGGTGGTGTTCGATGCGGTCAAGGACGCGACCGAGGACGGCACCGACGTCCTGATCGTCGACACCGCCGGACGCCTCCAGAACAAGCGCGAGCTGATGGACGAGCTGGCCAAGATCCGCCGTGTGCTGGGCCGCCTCAACCCGGCTGCCCCGCACGATGTCGTGCTCGTGCTCGATGCCACCAACGGGCAGAACGCGCTCGCCCAGATCGAGACCTTCAAGGAAGTGGCCGGCGTCACCGGCCTCGTCATGACGAAGCTCGACGGCACCGCGCGCGGCGGCGTCCTCGTGGCCGCGGCCGAGCAGTACGGCCTTCCCATCCACGCCATCGGCGTGGGCGAGAAGATCGATGACCTTCGTCCCTTCGACCCGGACCTCGTCGCCCGCGTCATTGCAGGTATCGCGTAATGGAAAGCCCGAAGGCACCGCAGGACAGCGCCACTACGGCCGAAAAGCCCAAGTCGAGCTGGATCAACCTGGTCGTCGATTTCGGCCCGCTTCTCGTCTTCTTCCTGACCTACCGCCACTTCTCGCCCGAAGAGAGCGGCGATGCCATTGGCACGGTCTCGGCCGTCATCAAGGGCACCATCGCCTTCATGGGCGCAACCGTCGTGGCGCTGGGTGTCTCCAAATGGCGCCTGGGCAAGGTTTCGCCCATGCTCTGGCTGACGACGACGCTGATCCTGGGCTTCGGCACGCTCACCGTGATCTTCCGCGAGGCGATCTGGATCCAGCTCAAGCCGACCGCGGTCTACCTGATGTTCTCGGTCGTGCTCTTCATCGGACTTATGAAGGGCAAGCCGATGCTCAAGTACCTGCTCCAATCCGCCTTCGAAGGGCTGAACGAGGAAGGCTGGATCAAGCTGTCGCGCAACTGGGCCTGGTTCTTCCTGGTCCTGGCCATCGCGAACACGGCGCTGGTATACACCGTCAGCTTCGATGCCTGGCTTCAGGCCAAGCTCTGGGGCTTCACGGTCGCCTCGTTCCTCTTCACCTTCTCGCAGCTTCCCATGGTGCTGAAGCACGGCATGGGCGAGACCGAAGCGCGCGAGGACCTTCTCGACAACCCGCCGCACGACTGAGCGCAGCAGGGCATCACCCGGTCAGGGCGCGCTGCTGTCGCGCTCCAGCCGGGTGCCGCGCATGGAAAGCGTCTGCTTGAGCAGCTCGCCCAGCGCCCCCAGGAACATCAGCCCCGAACCGGCGATGAACATCCACACGCCCGCCGTCTGCCAGGCGGCCATGGCGGGCAGGAACAGCACACTCCCCACCACGAAGAGCAGGTTGCCGACAAGGCCCACCGCGATGTGGAACCAGCGAAAATCGTGAACGAGCGTGCGTAGGAACTGCATGGCGCGAAACCCTAGCGGGCGCGCCCGAAGCTGTCAGCCCGCACCGCCTCAGGTGGGAGCCGTCACCAGGCCCAAGGCAAGCGCATACTGCGCACCGGCAAAGACCGCGTGGTTGAGCAGCATGAGCGCGATCCGGCGCCCCTGGTCGGGCGTACGCGATGCGAACAGGCCGCCCCCCAAGGCCGGTGTCAGGACGCACAGCCCTGCGAGCGTGCTGAGCGCGAAGCCGATGAGAATAAATGGGCCCACCTTCGGCGCGGCCAGGAAATCCTCGCCCCAGACCAGCGGATAGACCGCCGCGTATACAAGGCCGACAAGATAGTGGAAGCTCCAGCCAAGCGCGCGTTCGCCCCGGCTTGATATCTCGAACCCAGCGCTCGTGTGGACCATTCGTCCGGCGGGCAATCCGACGAGCCATTGCCCGACCAGGCCCCAGTCGGCACCGGCAATGCCGAACCAGCGCCGCAGCTGCCGCGCCCAGACGTCGAGCGCAACGGTCGCACCCAATCCGACCACGAGCGTGAAGGTCAGCGCCGTTTCCACTGCCCCGGTCAGATTTCCAGCTGGCTGCCGAGTTCGACCACGCGGTTGGTGGGCAGGCGGAAGAACACCATGGCGCTCGCCGCGTTGCGCATCATCCAGGCGAAGAGACGTTCCCGCCAGATCGCCATGCCCGGCTTTTCCGAGGCGACAAGGGTCTGGCGCGAGAGGAAGAAGCTGGTCTTCATCATCTCGAAGGGCTGGCCGCACATCTGGTTGTGGGCAAGCGCTGCGGGAATGTCGGTTTCCTCCATGAAACCGTAGCGCAGGGTCATGCGGTAGAAGCCCTGCCCCAGATCCTGCACCGAGTAGCGCTCTCCCGATTCGACGTAGGGCACATCTTGGACTTCGACGGTCAGCACCACCACGCGTTCGTGCAGCACCTTGTTGTGCTTGATGTTGTGGAGGAGCGCCGAAGGCACGCCGACGTTGCTCGAGGCCATGAAGATCGCCGTGCCCGGCACGCGGGCGGCGCTGCCGTGGGCGCTCTTGGCAAAGACGTTGAGCGGAAGCGCCGCCTCGGTCATGCGATCACGCATGAGGCGGCGGCCCTTGTTCCAGGTGGTGAGGAGCGTGAAGGCCACCGCACCGATCAGCAGCGGGAACCAGCCACCGTCGGGGATCTTGGTCGCGTTCGCGGCGAAGTAGGCGCCGTCGACCACGAAGAAGGTCACCGCAACGGGGATCGCGATCCACAGCTTCCAGCGCCACAGCACGATCAGGAGAACCGTCATCAGGCAGGTGTCGATCAGCATCGCACCGGTCACCGCGATACCGTAGGCCGAGGCGAGGTTCGAAGAGTTCTGGAAGACCAGCACCAGCACGATCACGCCGATCATCAGCGCCCAGTTCACGAAGGGAATGTAGATCTGGCCGACCTCGTGCTCGGAGGTATGGCGGGTCGAAAGGCGCGGGATGAAGCCCAGCTGCATGGCCTGGTGCGTGATCGAGAAGGCGCCCGAAATCACCGCCTGGCTGGCGATGAAGGCGGCGGCACTGACCAGGATCACGAGCGGCAGGCGCAGCGATTCGGGCGCGAGATTGAAGAACGGGTTCTCCATCGCAAGCGCGGCCTGCGCATCATCGAGGCTCAGGATCATCGCGGCCTGCCCGAAGTAGTTGATGAGCAGGCACGGCATCACGAAACCAAACCAGGACAGGCGCATCGGGCCGCGTCCGAAGTGGCCCATGTCCGAATAGAGCGCCTCGGCTCCGGTCACGGCCAGCACGACCGAACCCAGCGCGAGAAACCCCAGCACCTTGTCGGTGAGGAAGAACTGGATCGCGTACCACGGGTTCAGCGCGACGAGCACCTCGGGCATCTGCACGAGGTGGTAGATGCCCAGGACCGCGAGGATCGTGAAATAGGTCACCATGACCGGGGCGAAAAGCGCACCGACCTTGGCCGTACCGCTCTTCTGAAGGACGAACAGACCCACCAGCAGGATCAGCGCGATGGGCATGACAAAGGGCGCGAGGTTCGATTGGACAACGGTCAGGCCCTCGACCGCGGAGAGCACGGAAACGGCGGGTGTAATCATCGAATCGCCGTAGAACAGCGCCGTTGCGAACACGCCGAGCATGACGATAAGCCCGCCATAGCGCGACTTCTTGATCGCACCGGAGATGAGGGCAACGAGCGCGAGACTGCCACCCTGCCCCTTGTTGTCCGCGCGCATGAGAATGCCGACGTACTGAACCGCCACGACAAGCGTCATCGACCAGAAGATCAGGCTGACCACGCCCAGGATGTGCAGTTCGTCGATGGCCAGCGGATGCGGGCCCACGAACGTCTCGCGAAACGCGTAGATCGGGCTCGTGCCGATATCGCCGAAGACGACGCCGACCGCGCCGAAGGCGAGCTTCGCGACGTTACCGGTGGAATGGCCGTGGGAACCGGATTTTCCGGCATCGGACTGCTTCGCGGCACCCGGCGCACTTGCCGTTCCACCGCCATTCATATCCGTAGTTGCATCACTCATTCGTGCGCCCCGTCATGGACTAGAGACCCCGTTTCGCACTCGCGGCAAGGTTGAAGGCCGTTAGCAGCATGGCAGGTGCCTAGCAATGATGCTCAATCACGCGAAGGGGCCGTTGGTTCCGCGCCCGTACCGTTGCGGGACTCTGGCCCGACCTGCGAATCGGGTGCCGGAGCCGGCGCATTGGCCTTGATGTAGGCATCGAGCTGCTGGAGTTCGGCGGCAAGCACCGGACGCCATTCGGCCTTCTCAGGCGTGCGCTCCAGGAGGTCTGCCCACAGTTCGCGCGCTTCGCCGAACTGTCCGGACTGCGCCATCGCCAACCCCAGGAAAAACGCGGGTCCCGGCGCCTTCGGGTCGGCCTTGGCGGCCTGGCGGAAGGCATAGAGCGAAGCGGGGGTCAGGACACCATCGGAATGGGCGACAAGCGCATTGGCCATGGCCAGCCAGGCGTCCTCGTCCTTGGGATTTTCCTCGACCGCGCCCAAGAGGACCCGCGCCGCCTCGGCCGTCTGACCGTTGCGTGCGAAGCCATCGGCGATGACGACATAGCGATTGGTCGGCGGGATCGTGCGGTTGGTGACCTTGCCACGTGCGGCCACCAGGAACGCGGCTTCCTCGCCGCCCCCCTCGGTCACGGTGCTCGGGCTCGATGGCTGCGAGGGCGAGCCTTGCGTCACATAGCCCGCAACACCCAGGAGCAGCGCGGCTGCCACCGCCTCGCGCCCTCCCACAGGCACTTTGAGGACGACCACGGCCAGCACGAACGCGGCGATGACCAGCAAGGCCAGCAGGAACCAGATCATGCCTCTTCTCCTTCATCGCCCGCGTCACGTTCCGTGGCCTCCCGGCGCAAGGTGAAACGGCGGCGCAGCAGGAGGACCGCGATCAGCAGGAAGACAAGCGGCACGGCGAAAAGCGGCCAGGTCAGCTCGGTCAGCTGCGGCGCGTAACTCACATAGTCGCCATAGCGCTCGATCAGCCAGGCGCGGATGTCCTCCGGGGATTCGCCCGCCTTGATCCGCTCGCGCACGAGACTGCGCATCGAGCCCGCGATGGGCGCGTCCGAATCGGCGATAGACTGCCCCTGGCACTGCAGACAGCGCAGCGTCTCCATCAGATCCATGGCCACCCGCTCCTGCTCCGGATCGTCCAGCTGACGGTAGGCAAAGGGGGCGGTCGACTGCTCCTCCTGGGCAAGAGCCGGAGCGCCCAGCAGCGCAACGGCAGCCAGAACGGAAAGGACGCGCCTCACTGTCCGGCCTCCTGGATCCGAGCGAGGATCACGTCGAGCTGTTCGGGCCTGATCTCACCGACGTGCTGGTAGCGAATCACGCCCTTGCCATCGACGATGTAGGTTTCGGGAACGCCCGAAGAGCCCAGCGCAAGCTGCACCTGCCCATCGTCGTCCGCGCCGATGCTGTCGAAGGGATCGCCGTTGGTCGCGAGGAAGCCTTCGAGATTCTCGCGCGAATCGCGCACCGAGATGCCCTCGATCTCGACACCCGCCCGCTGCAGCTGGGCCAGCTGCGGCGCCTCGACCCGGCAGGGGATACACCAGCTGGCGAAAATGTTGACGAGGTGGACCTTGCCGTTGGCCAGCTCGGCGCTGCTCAGGCCAGGCCGTCCGGGCAGTGCAGGCGGCAGATCGAAGCTGGGCATGGGCTTGCCGACGAGCGCGCTGCGCACAGTACGGTCGGCGGGTTTGAGAAGCCCGGTCATCACCAGCGCGACGAAGCCCACGAAGAGCGCGAGCGGGAGCCAGATCGCCCAGCGCGGCGCCCGGACGCGGCCTTCGGGAGCCTTGTGATTCGCGCTCATGCCCGGTCCTCCCGCAACTTTTCTTCGCCTTCGCGGCGCTCGGCGATACGATCGCTCTGGACCGAGCGGCGCACATCCGTGGTGACACGGCCGAGCAGCGCCAGCAGGCCTCCCAGCGCGATCAGCAGACCGCCCAGCCAGATCAACGGAACCAGCGGCTTCCACCACAGACGCAGCTGCCAGCGGCCGTCCTCGCCCTCGCCGCCCAGAACGGCATAGAGCTGTCCGTTCCAGCGTGTCAGCAGCGCCGATTCGGAGGTGTTCTGCGGCGGCGCCCAGAACGTGCGCGACTGCGGGGTGAGGCGCGTGACCTTGCCGTCCGGACCGTAGCGCACCAGCAGACGCGCTTCGAGTGCGGTCCAGTTGGGGCCTGCAACCGGCTCGATCCGGTCCAGCTTCACGCCCCACGGGCCGACCTGGGTAATCTCGCCCACCTCGACCGCGACGAGCTTCTCGGTGGAGAACGCGCTCTCACTGCTCATGCCGACAAGCACGACCGCAATGCCGAAGTGCGCGACGACCATGCCCCAGACCGCCAGCGGCAGACGGCGCAGATTGCGCCCGCGCAAGGGAAGCACGCTCGCCCAGGCAAGACCGACACCCAGCACGAGGCCCAGGAATGGCAGCAGCGCGACGTCGGCCAGGGCCACCAGAGCCCCGCCCATGACCACCACGAGCATGGCCGGGATGACAAGGTTCTTGCCGATCCGCGCAAAGTCGTCCCGCCGCCAGCGCAGCATCGGGCCGACCGCCAGCACCACCAGCATGGGCACGGCGAAGAGCGCGCTCATCGGGTTGAAGTAGGGCGGGCCGACCGAGACCTGCGCGCCCAGAGCCTCGGCAACGAGCGGGTAAAGCGTGCCGAACAGGACGATGCCCAGGATCGCACAGAGCAGCACGTTGTTGATGACGAGAGCACCCTCGCGGCTCATCGGCGCGAAGCGGGCCCCCTCGCTCACCGTCGCGGCGCGCAGGGCAAAGAGGGTGAGCGCACCACCGATGTTGATGGCGAGCAGCGCAAGGATGAAGCTGCCGCGCTCGGGATCGACGGCGAAGGCGTGGACGCTCGTCAGGATGCCCGAGCGCACGAGGAACGTGCCCACCATCGACATCGAGAACGCGACGACGCCCAGCATCACGGTCCAGGTGCGCAGCGCATCGCGCGCGGCCAGGACGCTCACCGAATGGAGCAGCGCGGTTGCGGCCAGCCAGGGCATGAGCGAGGCGTTCTCGACCGGGTCCCAGAACCACCAGCCCCCCCAGCCCAGCTCATAATAGGCCCAGTAGGAACCGGCGGTGATGCCGACCGTCAGGAATATCCAGGCCGCCAGCACCCAGGGGCGCATGGCGCGCGCGAAGGCCGGGCCGACCTCGCGGGTAACAAGCGCCCCGATGGCAAAGCTGAAGGCTACCGAAAGACCGACATAGCCCAGGTAGAGCGTGGGCGGGTGGAAGGCGAGGCCCAGGTCCTGGAGCAGCGGGTTGAGCCCCTGCCCCTCAGCCGGAACCGGCGAGAGGCGCTCGAACGGGTTCGAGGAAAGCAGCAGAAAGGCGTAGAAGCCAAGGCTCACGAACGCCTGTCCAGCCAGCGTTGCGAGCATGGTGCGCTCGGGCAGTCGGCGCTCGATCAGCGCGACAAAACCGCCCGCAACGCCCATGACCGTGACCCACAGGAGCATCGAGCCCTCATGGTTGCCCCAGGCGCCCGCGATCTTGAAGACAAGGGGTTTGAGCGAATGCGAATTGAGCGCGACCAGCTTTACCGAAAGGTCCGTGATCGCAAAGACGTAGATCAGGCAGAAGAAGGCGAAGAGCGCCAGCAGGCCCTGCACCACCGCGACGGGGCGAACGACCCGGCCCAGCGCCGCACCTTTCGTGGTCAGCCCTAGCGATCCGCCCAGAAGCTGCAATCCCGCCAATGCCGCCGCGAGCCAGAGCGCGGCCAGTCCCAGTTCCGCGATCATTTGCGCTCAGCCATAGCCTGCTGCAGCTCTTCGCCGGTCATGTCCTGCATCTCGCGGGGGACATAGTTCTCGTCGTGCTTGGCGAGGAGATTGTCGGCGACGAACGTGCCGTCACTGCCCATGTGGCCCTCGGCGACGACGCCCGAGCCTTCCACGAAGAGCGAGGGGACGATGCCGCGAAACGTGACCGGCACGCGCGCTTCCTTGTCCTCGACAACGAAGGCGATGCTGACCCCATCGGGCAACGTGCGGATCGAGCCCTGCTCGACCATGCCCCCCAAGCGCACCGCGCGCGAGGCCTCGGGCGGGCTCGCCACGATTTCACGGGGCACGTAGAAATAGCTTGCCTGGTTGCGCAGCGCCCAGATCGCCAGGATCGCCGCGCCGATCAGCACGACCATCGCGACGCCAAGCAGCACGAGGCGCTGGTGCTTTGCCTTGATTGCCATCCTCGTCAGCGCTTCCTTGCCTCATCGCGCCGTTTCTCGGCGCGTTTCATCGTCACAAGCGACCAGCCGACCATCGCCGCCGTAGCTCCCACGCCGATGGCGTAGGAGGCAAGGACGAAGGTCCAGGGGTCCATCGCTTCGCGCATTCTCTCGCGTCCTCTCTCAACCAGCCTGGGCCAGCGCCTTGCGGCGCAGCCGCGCCTCGGCCTGCTGGTGTGCCAGGATTGCCCGCATGCGCGCCAGCACAACCCCTGCGAAGATCAGCGTGAAGCCTGTCATCGCAATCAGGAGCGGCCACAGGAAGGCCCCCGACATGGCGGAGCCGCCCGTGGTGATGCTGGGGGGCTGGTGCTGGCTGTTCCACCAGATCACCGAATAATGGATAATGGGAATGTTCACCGCGCCCACGAGGCCAAAGATGGCCGGCGCGCGGGTTCCTGCTCCGTCGGACGCTTCGCTTGCCTGCGAGAGCGCCATCCAGCCGAAGTAGAGGAACAGCAGGACCAGCATCGAGGTCAGGCGCCCGTCCCAGACCCACCAGGTACCCCAGGCCGGACGGCCCCAGAGCGAGCCCGTCACCAGGCACACCGCGGTGAAGACTGCGCCGGGCACCGCGCAGGCGCGTGCGGCAATTCCGGCCAGCGGGTGGCGCCAGACGAGTTCGGTGAAACTGGCAATCGCAATGCCGCTCCAGCCCGCCATGCCCAGCCAGGCGGCGGGCACATGCAGGTAGACGATGCGGACCGTCTCGCCCTGCAGGCGTTCGGCGGGCGCAAGGAACAGGCCCCATCCCAGGGCGGCGAGGGCGATCACGATACCTGCGCCCAGGCACAGCGGCATGAGCCAGCGTGCGATGCGCAGAAAACGGGCCGGGTTGGCGAAGCCGTGCATAAGCCGCGCTTTCTAAAGACCGTACCGAAAGGAGCAAGTGAATGATGGAAAAGGCTTACGGTTTTTACCCGCCTATTGGGCGAAGGTATCATAAGCTTTCAAGGAATGGGGCGATTGATGGGGTTCGAACCCACGACCTCCGGTACCACAAACCGGCGCTCTGACCAACTGAGCTACAATCGCCACACGTCCCGTTCGACCATCTGCGAACCGGGAGACTTTAACCGCGAACCGAAGTGCGTTGAAGCGTCCTCGGTGCGGGAGCGCGCCTTTGCACACAGATGACGCGTTTGCCAAGCAAAAAAGTGATAAAATCGTCTGGAGAGGCAATTTTCTTGGACGAAGCCAGCGACTACCGTGCGGCGCATGGTCACTGCCACCGAATCATACGCCGTCCCGATCCAGGCTCATCCGGCCGCGCGCAAGGTCCCCTCGTCGCGAATCGAGATGTACATCCTGCCCAATTTCCTCTCGGGCGAGCAATGCGCGCGCCTGATCGACAAGATCGAGACCCAGCACCGTCCCTCCACCATCACCGGGTACAACGGCGACGATGTCTTCCGCACCAGTTCGACCTGCGACCTCTCTCCGCGCGATCCGGACGTGGCCGACCTGCGCGCGCGCCTGTCCGCGCTTTCGGGTATCCCCGAAAGCCACGCCGAGCCGCTCCAGGGCCAGCGCTACGAGGTCGGGCAGGAGTTCAAGGCCCACACCGACTACTTCGAGCCCGACCGGCCGGAATTCGACCAGTTCTGCTCGGTCGCGGGGCAGAGGACCTGGACCTACATGATGTACCTGAACGCGGTCGATGCGGGCGGCGCGACCCGCTTCAAGGTCGCCGACAAGATCGTCCAGCCCGAAGCGGGCAAGCTCATCTGCTGGAACAACCTGCGCCCCGACGGATCGCCCAATGCCGCAACGCTTCACCACGCGATGAAGGTGCGCAAGGGGGCCAAGTATGTTCTCACGCAGTGGTTCCGGGAAAAACCCTGGGGCTGAACGCGGCAACGCTCCCCCTTCGCGGCCTAGTCGTGGCCTAGTCGTGGCCTCGCACGATCCCCTAATTGCCGGTTAGAGCCCGGCTAGGCGCCCTGCGTATAGGCTGCCGCACGTGTCCAGCTACGAATCCGCTTCACCCGCTCACGCCGCCCCCACGGCCCTGCCCACGCCTGCCGCGCACGACGATCGCCGCCGCGAGACGCGCCACCCCATCCGACAACGGATCTTCCTGCGCACGGACGGTGTGCCCATCGGGAGAGCCTGGCTGCTCGACCTATCGGCCAGCGGCTGCTGCGTCCACGCCGAGGGGCTGGACCTGCGCATCGGTCAGTGCCTGAGCCTGCACCGCGGTGCGGGGCTGGCCTTCCTCACCAGCGGCCACGGCGCGGTGGTTCGCTGGACCCATGCGGACATGGCCGGCCTTCAGTTCGAGCGCGCGATCCCCAGCAGCGACACCCTGTGGCAAGGCCTTATCGCGACCAGCGGGGGCTCCTACACGGGCGAGAACCCGGCCCTGCCGTTACAACCGGACGAAGCGCCCCCCGATTCGTGACCCGACGCCCCGCACGCCTCCACAGCCCCAACGAAAAAGGGCGGCCCCGCAAGGCCGCCCTTTTCGCTACAAGGTTCGGATGAACCGTCGTCTCACTTCTTGTTGAGCGAGAGACCACCGAAACGCTTGTTGAACTGTGCCACGCGGCCGCCTTCGTTGACGCGCTGCTGACCACCGGTCCAGGCCGGGTGCGTGGTGGGATCGACGTCGAGAACGAGCGTGTCACCTTCCTTGCCCCAGGTCGAGCGGGTCTGGAACGTGGTGCCGTCGGTCATCTGGACGGTGATCATGTGGTAGTCGGGGTGCAGATCGGCCTTCATGTCGTAATCTCTCTTGCATATGGCCGGTTCCGACCGGCCTGCCATGGAAAGCGGCGCGCTTACATCGGAACGGGCCCAATGGCAAGTCCCGGCACACCACCTGCGGCGAAAGGGGCCCGAAAGCCCCCTTCCCTCACGCGTCGGCGATCATCGCGGTAAAGCTGACCTCGCAGGTCGTCTTCCCGTCAATCGAGGCCGTGCCCGTGAACTTGCAGACCCGCGCGCGCTTCTGGACGAAGCTCACCTTGAGGTCGAGCAGGTGCCCGGGCGTCACGGGATTGCGGAACTTCGCGTTCTCGATCGCCATGAAGTAGACGAGCTTGCCCGAACCGGCGAGACCCAGGGTCTCGATGGCCAGGATACCCGCCGTCTGCGCCAGCGCCTCGATCTGGAGGACACCGGGCATGATCGGACGGCCGGGGAAATGGCCCTGGAAGAAATCCTCGTTGAAGCTCACCGCCTTGACCGCGTGGATCGACTCCTCATCGAAGGAGACCACCCGGTCGACGAGCAGCATCGGGTAGCGATGCGGCAGCGCCTCGAGGATTTTCGGGATGTCGTAGACCAGTTCGCCCGGTTCGCTCATCGTACAGGTACTTTCGTCTGGAAATTAACGGCCGGCGGGCGCCGCGGTGTTGCCAGCGGCCGGAGCCGGGGCCTGGCCGGCCTGCTGCTGACGCGCGCGCGCTTCACGCACCTGGCGCGGTTCCCAACCCTCGGGCGGGACGATCTGGGCGGTCGGGATCGCGGTGTTGAGCTCGGCCAGGATGTCCTGGTTGAGCGAGTAGGCACCGTCGGTGATCGCCTGGATCGCCTGCGGGTTGAGGAGGATGGTGACCTTCTTCTTGGTCATCGCAGCCTTGACCGCGTCGTTCAGCTTGTCCTCGATCTGCTCGTTGACATAGGCTTCCGAGAGCGAGACCGGCGCGAGGATCTGCTGCAGTTCCTGCTGGCCCTGCTGCTGGATCTGCTGGATCTGCTGGGCCTGCTGCTGGAGCGACGCCTCGTTCGGGTTCGCGGCGCGGCTGTCGGTCTGGTACTTCTGGATCAGCGGCTGAAGCTGGGCCTGGATCGCGGCGCGACGGCTGTTGGCCTGATCGATCTGCGCCTTGTAGGTGGTCTGGCGCTGCTCACGCGCGGTCTGGTTGGCCGCCGAGCTGAAGACGATGCCCTCGAGGTCGGCCACGCCGATGCCGGGAACCACGGTGCCCGACTGGGCCGAGGCCACGCCCGGAAGCGCGACGGATGCAAGCGCCAGGGTCGAAGCCAGCGCAGCGGACTTGAGAAGAGTTTTCATCAGAATTGCGTTCCCACGTTGAATGAAAAGACCCGGGTGTCGTCGCCATCGCGCTTCAGGAGCACGTGCGACATGTCGATGCGGAAGGGTCCGAAGGGCGAGTTCCAGTTCACGCCGACACCGATGGCCACGCGCGGCAGCCAGGTGTCGCCGAGATAGTTCTCGGTGAAATAACTCGTCGAGCCGGCCGGATTGCGGGTCGCACCGGTGTCCGGATCGATCTGATCGATGCTCGTGCCCACGACGTTGCCGTCATCGTCGAGCACATTGTAGAGCTGGTTGCCGTCCTGGTCACGCTGACCGATGAAGCAGCCATCGCCGCAGTCGCTGAGTTCAGGGCGACGCGTGCCCCAGACCGCGCCGGCATCGACGAAGACCGAGGGGCGAAGCCCCATCTCGCGCGCGCCCGATCCCAGCGGGATCTCCATTTCGGCACGCGCCATGTAGTAGTACTTGCCGCCCAGCGCGTCGTCGGAATCGTTGCCCGGCACCGTGTAGTTGCCGTCCTCGTCGGGACCGTAGTACTGGCGGATCACGCGCGGACCGACACCGCGCACGGCAAAGCCGCGCATCTGCGGGTTGCCGAGGTAGAAGCGGTCGGTCAGGCGCACGTAGTCATCGCCGCCGTAGGGCTCGATGATGCCGCCCTCGCCCTGCAGCGAGAAGATGAAGCCACCGCCCAGCGGCCAGTACTTCGCCGCATTCGCGCGCAGGCGCGCGTACTTCACGTCGCCGCCCAGGCCTGCCACGTCGATGCTGACCTGCGCGGTTTCACCACGCGAAGGACGCACGCGGTTGTCGAGCGTGTCGTAGATCAGCGAGAAGCCGACGATCGAACTCAGGCGCTTGCCGATGGCATCGCACAGGTAGCGGCCCGCGCGCAGCGGATCGCACTCGAGCTCACCGGTATCGCCGATCGAGTAGAACTGGTTCTCCGAGAGCGAGACGTCGTCGTAGTTGAGCGTGTAGCGCCCGACCGCGGTGATGTACTCGGTGACCGGAACACCCGCGCGCACCTGGAAACCGGTCGTGGTCTGCTGGTAGGTGGTGTTGCGGTTCGAGTTCTGGAAGTTGAAGTTGTTGTAGTCGCGGCGGTAGAGGTCGACACCGAGCGAAACGTTCTTGTCGAACAGGTAGGGCTCGACGAAGCTCGCCTGGACCGAGCGCGAATAGCGCGAATAGCTGCCCGACAGGCCCACCGTCTGGCCGCGGCCACGGAAGTTGCGCTGACGGATCGAGGCCTGGAAGATGAAGCTTTCCAGGCTCGAGAAACCGGCCGAAAGCTGAAGTTCGCCGGTCGGGCGCTCTTCCACATTGGCTTCCAGGATGATGCGGTCATCGGCCGCACCCGGCTTCTGCTCGACCTCGAACTTCTCCTGGAAGTAGCCGAGCGACTTGATGCGGTTGGTCGAACGGCGCACCTGGAGCGAGTTGAAGGCATCGCCCTCGGCGAGACGGAACTCGCGGCGGATGACCTTGTCCTGGGTGAGCGTGTTGCCGTTGATGTCGATGCGCTCGACGTAGACGCGCGGTGCCTCGCGGATCACGAAGGTCAGACCCATCGTGAGGTCTTCCTTGTTGCGATCGTACTGCGGACGCACGTCCGCAAACGCATAACCGAAGGCGCCGGCGGTGTTGTTGAGGCTCTCGATTGTGTCCTCGACCTGCTTGGCGTTGTACCAGTCGCCCGCCTTCATCGGCAGGTTCTGGGACATCTTCTCGCTGGAGAAGTCGCGCAGCTGGCTTTCCACCTTCACATCGCCGAACTTGTAGCGCTCGCCTTCCTCCACCACGTAGGTGATGATGAAGTCCTTCTTGTCCGGCGTCAGCTCGGCGACGGCCGAGACAACGCGGAAGTCGGCGTAACCTTCGGTCAGGTAGAACTGGCGCAGCTTCTGCTGGTCGAAGGCCATGCGGTCCGGGTCATAGCTGGTCCCCGAGGAGAACAGGCGCCAGAAGCGGGCCTGCTTGGTCACCATCTGCGAGCGCAGTTCGCCATCCGAGAAAGCCTCGTTGCCGATGACGTTGATCTGGCGGACCTTGGACTTGTCGCCCTCGGTGATCTCGAAGACGATGTCGACGCGGTTCTGGTCGAGCATGACCATCTTGGGCTCGACCGTCGCGGCATAACGGCCCTGACGCTTGTAGAGCTCGATGATGCGGGCAACGTCGGCGCGGACCTTGGAACGGGTGAAGATCTGGCGCGGCGAGACCTTGATCTCGGGCAGGATCTTGTCGTTCTTGATGCGCTTGTTGCCTTCAAGAATGATGCGGTTGACGACCGGGTTCTCCTGAACCTCGATCACCACCGCGCCGTTCTCGTTGGTCACCTCGACCGACTTGAACAGCTCGGTCGCGTAGAGATCCTTGAGCGCGCCGTCGGCGGCCGCCTTGGTGTAAGGCTGGCCGATGCGCAGCTTCACGTAGGAAAGAACCGTCTGCTGCTCGAGACGCTCGGCACCGCGCACGGTCAGCGAGGTGATCGTCTCGGCTTCAGGCTGCGCGGCGGGCTCGGTCGGAGCGCTCTGCGCGGCCGCGTCCTGGGCAAAGGCGGCCGAGGGCACACCGGCCAGGATCGTGGTCCCAAGGAGCACGGCCGCGACGTGTGACGAGCGGCGAGCCTCAGTGCTGCGAACCATTTCCACTCCGATCATTCCAAGATAATTCCTGATAAGCGCCTCAGCGAGATCCATGACAGTCGGCAGGCCTGCACCGAAACCTGCGCAAGTCCGCAGCCATCTGCCTGATGGAGCCGCGACGATCAAGCAGCCAAACCGGGCGACATTGTGATCCTCGGTAAAATTCCGGCCCTATCCCCCGAAAATCGGCAGGGAGACGATGTCGTTCACCGTAACGAACACCATGAGCGCAAGAAGAAATACCACTCCCGTGCGGATCGCCCACTCCTGGCTGCGACCATCGAGAGGTTTGCGACGAACCCACTCCGCCGCGTAGAAAGCCAGATGTCCTCCGTCGAGCCCCGGGATTGGCAGGAGGTTGATGAATGCCAAGTTAATCGAGATAAACGCCGCGAAAGCCACGAAATTCTCCCAACCAAGGGAGAATTGCTGGCCCGAGGCCTGGGCGATCTTGATCGGCCCGCCAAGCTCCTTGACCGACCGCTCGCCGAAGATGATCTGGCGAAGCCCGGTCACCATGTCGTCGAGCATGGCGAAGCTGCGTGCAAAGCCGATCCCCACCGCGGCGACAGGTCCGACCGGCACCAGCCGACCGACCCGCGCCTCGACGCCGATCATGCCCACATTCTCCTGCTCCCCATCCGCGCCCGGACGGCTTGCCGAGCGCACCGCGACGGGCAGCTCCAGTTCAGCCCCCTCGCGCTCGACGGTGAAGCGAAGCGTGTCCCCGGCGCGCGGCTGCACCAGGTCGATGACATCGTGGAAGCTGGTGACTTCCTGCCCCCCGATACCCACGATCCGGTCACCCACTTCGAAACCGGCCTCTTCGGCCGCAGAATCGGAAGTGAATCCGGCGACGATGGGCTGATCGAACGACACACCCAGATCACCGATGCGGGCGGTCTTGCCAAACCCATCGTCGATCTCGCGCGTGGCAATCTCGACCGGCAGGGTCATGGCGCGCCCTTCGCGCTCGACGCCTACGGGAACGCGCCCTTCCGGGTGAAGCAGGATATAGCGTTCCAGATCCTGGACATCGCCCACTGTCTCGCCGGCGATCGAGGTAATGCGGTCGCCAACCTGAAGGCCCGCCTCCTGCGCGACCGAATTCTCGGCAAAGTCGGCAATCACCGGTTCCACCACGCGGTTGCCGTAAGCCATCGTGAAGGCCGCGAAGATCGCGACACACAGGAGAAGATTAGTGAGCGGGCCGGCAAAGACGATCAGCGCACGCTGCCACAGCGGCTTGAACTGGAACATCTGCCCGCGCTGCTCGGCCGGAGCCTCGCTCGCCCCGGCATCCGAGGCGCTGGCCGGGTTCATGTCGCCTGCGAACTGGACGTAGCCACCCAGAGGGAGCGCGCAGAGCTTCCAGCGGGTTCCGCGCCTGTCGGTCCACCCGGCCAGTTCCTTGCCGAAGCCGACCGAGAACGCATCGGCCTTCACGCCGAAGAAACGGCCGACCAGATAGTGGCCAAGCTCGTGGATGACCACGAGGGGCCCCAGCACGAGCAGAAATGCGAAAACCGTTGTCAGGACGCCCATCAGGCCTGTCCCCTCCCCTCGATCGACTGCCGGGCAGTCATGTACACGGCATCAGGCCCTGCGCGCGCCGACGCGCCTCGGCATCGACGGCGAGCACGTCATCGAGGCTGCCGGGCGGCGGGGGCGCATAGCTTTCCAGCACGTGCGCCACGTCTGCCGCAATCCGGGTGAACCCAATATGACCGCGCAGGAAGGCGTCGACCGCGACTTCGTTCGCGGCGTTGAGAACCGCGGGAATGGCGCCCCCGGCCTGCGCCGCCTCGCGGGCGAGACGGGTAGCCGGAAAGCGCTCCTCGTCGGGCGCACGGAAAGTCAGCTCGCCAATGGCCGCCAGATCGAGCGGACCGCACGGGGTTTCCATCCGCTCGGGCCAGGCGAGGACCGAGGCAATGGGCACGCGCATGTCCGAGGGCCCAAGCTGGGCCAGCGTGGAGCCGTCGCGGTACTCCACCATCGAATGCACGACCGATTGCGGGTGCACGACGATGCGCAGCTTATCGAGGCCAACGGGGAAGAGGTAGTGCGCCTCGATCAGTTCGAGGCCCTTGTTGAACATGGTCGCCGAATCGACGCTGATCTTGGCGCCCATCGACCAGTTGGGATGCTTGACCGCCTGCGCGGGCGTTGCTGCTTCGAGCTGGGCCTGCGACCATTCGCGGAAAGGCCCGCCGCTCGCCGTCAGCGTGATCGCGCGGACGTGGCTGGCCTTGTTGCCCTGTAGGCACTGGAAGATCGCGTTGTGCTCGCTGTCGACGGGGAGCAGCGTTGCGCCATGTTTTGCCACGGCTGCCGTCATGATGGGGCCAGCGGAGACCAGCGCCTCCTTGTTGGCAAGGCCGATGAGGCCGCCCTGCTCGATCGCGGCCATCGTCGGGGCGAGCCCGGCACAGCCCACGATCGCGGCAATCGTCATGTCGGCACCGCGCGCGGCGGCCTCGACCAGCGCGGACGCGCCGCCGGCCGCCTCGATGCCCGTTCCGGCGAGCGCCTCGCGCAGCGCAGGAAGGCAGGTCTCGTCGGCGACGACAGCGATCTCGGCCGAGAACTCACGCGCCAGCTTCGCCAGCGCCTCGACGTTGCCGTTCGCGGTCAGCGCGCACACGCGCCAGTCCTGCGGATTGCGCCGCACGAGATCGAGCGTGGAGCTGCCGATGGAGCCGGTCGCTCCGAGAATGGAGATGGTCCGCGGGTTCTGCGTCATTGCGCCGATCATGGCTGAAAGAGGATCATGAGGGCAAGCACGAAGAGCACGGCCAGAAGGCCGTCGACGCGGTCGAGAAACCCTCCGTGGCCCGGAATGAGATTGCCCGAATCCTTGAGCCCTGCCCGGCGCTTCATCCAGCTTTCCAGGAAATCGCCCGTCTGCGCGCAGACGGCGAGCAGGATGCCGAAGAGGAGGCACTGGGCAAAGACCGCGACGGGGCTCGCCGTCAGGTACCAGCAGTCCCCGCTCGAGCCCAGGCACGCCTGCGCTCCACCAGCCGGGCCAACCGGCGTTGTCGTGATGCGCCCGCCCTGCCAGAGCATCACCGCCCCGAACAGGACCAGCGTTGCGCCCACGCAGCCACCAATGAGCCCCGACCAGGTCTTGGACGGGCTGATGGCCGGCGCGATCTTGGGTCCACCGAACGTCCGGCCCGCAAAATAGGCCCCGACATCGACCGCGATGACCGAAAGCATGACCGTCAGCAGCGGAGCGAGCGTAAAGGCCGGGTTGCGCAGGAACAGCAGCATGGCCGCCCCCACGCCAACGTAGAACATACCTGCGAAATTCCACAGGCCGCGCTGCATCGGGTCCTGCGTGCCCCGGCGCGCCATGCGCACCCATTCGTAGAGCACGCCGACCGCGACCGCGCAGACGAAGGCCATCCACAGCACGCCGCCCGCCCAGACCGCCGTTCCGGCCACCGCCAGCATGACCACGGCCGAGACCGCCCGGACACCGAGGTCCGAACTGCCCTTCGCCTTGCGATCAGCGCCCGCCATAACGTCTCTCCCGGCCCGAGAAGCACTGGAGCGCCTCACGCAGGTGGTCCAGCGTGAAATCGGGCCAGAGCACGTCGGTGAAATAGAGTTCCGCGTAGGCGCACTGCCACAGGAGGAAGTTCGACAGGCGTACCTCGCCCGAGGTCCGGATCATGAGATCAAGCGGCGGCATGCCGGCCGTATCCAGCTCGGCCGAGATCGTCTCGGGCGTGATCGGACCCTTGGCGGCCGCCTTGGTCGCCGCGCGCGCGATCTCGTCCTGCGCGCCGTAGTTCAGCGCGACAGCCAGCGTCGTGCCGGTATTGGACGCGGTGCGCGCGATGGCCCCGTCGATCAGCTCGACCACGTCAGGCTTGAACGCCGAGTAGTCGCCAATGATCTTGAGACGCACGCCCGCTTGCGCGAACTCGTCGAGGTCGGAGAGGATGAAGCGCTTCATCAGCCCCATGAGGTCGGAGACCTCTTCCTCGGGACGGCGCCAGTTCTCGGTCGAGAAGGCGTAGAGGGTCAGGGCCTCCAGGCCCAGTTCCCGCGCGCCGCGCACCACGCGGCGCACCGCCTCCACGCCGCGCTGGTGCCCCATCGCGCGCGGAAGCAGACGCTTCTTCGCCCAGCGTCCATTGCCATCCATGATGATGGGACGTGACGCACGCCAACAGGTTCGCCGGCTCCCATCAGGCCCCCTTCCGCACGAACAGGTCTTGCCTCACTTGCCGAGGATTTCCTTTTCCTTGGCACCGAACGCCTCATCGACGGCCTTGATCTGCTCGTCGGTCAGCTTCTGCACCTCGGCCTCGGCGCGCTTGCGGTCATCCTCGGAGATTTCCTTCTTGTTCTCGTCGGCCTTGAGCGCTTCCATGCCGTCGCGGCGCACGTTGCGGATCGCGACCTTGGCCTTTTCCGCATACTGGCCCGCGATCTTGGCGAGCTCCTTGCGGCGCTCTTCGGTAAGATCAGGGATCGGGAGACGCAGCGTGGCACCGTCATTGATCGGGTTGAGGCCAAGACCTGCCGAGCGGATCGCCTTCTCGACGGGACCGACATTCGACTTGTCCCAGACCTGCACCGAGATCAGGCGCGGCTCGGGAACCGAGACGGTCGCGACCTGCACCAGCGGCATCTTCGAGCCGTAGACTTCAACCACCACGGGATCGAGCAGCTGGGTGCTGGCGCGGCCCGTGCGCAGACCCGTCAGATCGCCCTTCAGCGATTCCACGGCACCCGCCATGCGGCGTTCGAGATCGTCCTTGTCGTACTTGGCCATCGTCAGGCTCCTTTCTGCACGATCGTCTTGGTGCCCTCTCCCGCCAGAACAGCGGCGAGATTGCCCTGCTCGCGGATCGAGAAGACGACGATCGGAATCGCGTTGTCGCGGCACAGCGCCACGGCGGAAGCGTCCATGACCTTCAGGTTGTCGGCCAGGACGGTGTCGAAATCGACGGTCGCATAGCGCGTGGCCGTCGGGTTGGTCTTGGGATCGCTGTCATAGACGCCATCGACGCTGGTGCCCTTGAGCAGCGCGTCGCACTTCATCTCGGCGGCGCGCAGGGCCGCACCCGAATCGGTGGTGAAATAAGGCGCCCCCACGCCCGCTGCGAAGATCACGACGCGGCCCTTTTCCAGGTGGCGTTCGGCGCGGCGGCGGATCACCGGCTCGCAGACCTTGTCCATCTCGATGGCGGACTGCACGCGGGTCGGCACGCCCAGCTGCTCCAGCGCGTTCTGCATCGCGAGCGCGTTCATCACCGTCGCGAGCATGCCCATGTAGTCGGCCTGGGCACGGTCCATGCCCTTGGCCGCGCCAGCCATGCCGCGGAAGATGTTGCCACCGCCGATCACGAGGCAGATTTCCAGCCCGGTGTCCTTCGCGGCCTTCACTTCCTTGGCCATCTCGGCAACGAACTCAGGGTCGATGCCGAACGGCTGACTACCCATGAGAACTTCACCCGAAAGCTTGAGCAGAACGCGTTTGTAGGGGGAGGAACTCATCGCCGCACGGTCTCCTGAATTTGGGGGGCCGTTGGGCTTTAGGAGCGCGCACGCGCATTGCCAAGGGCGCGGCTTTAGATTTCCCGCCGTATACTTCGCGATACGTGAGCTTAGCTGACCGAAGCAAGACGCCGGTCGAAAGCGGCCTGTGCGGCGGCTACCGCACCCATGCGCTGCTCAGCCCAGTCGATCATCGCCTGAAGCGCGCTCAGCAGTTCCGCGCCGAGCGGTGTGATCACGTAGCTGACCCGAACCGGGATGCTGGCCACCACGCGCCGCTCCACCAGGCCGTCGCGCTCGAGCGTGCGCAGGGTCTGGCTCAGCATCTTCTGCGAGATCCCCTCGATCCGGCGTCGCAGCGCGTTGAAGCGCATTTCCTCGGCGCCCAGCGTCGTAAGGATCAGCACGCTCCACTTGTCGGCCACGCGGTCGAGCAGCTGGCGCGTCGGACAGGCCGCCGCAAACACGTCAGGCGCGGGACGGGAGGCCACAGGGCTGGCGGTTACCTCGGAGTGACCGGGTGCGGAAAAAGTGCCTTCTTGCATAAGCGCTAGGGATATCACACCTAGTCACCACTAGATACCACATTAGGAGTTACACCATGAAGATTGCAGTCCTGGGCGCCAGTGGCCACGCCGGTTCGGAGATCGCCAGGGAAGCGGCGGCTCGCGGCCATGAGGTCATCGCCATCGCCCGCCACCCCGAAGCCATCCCCGCAGCCGCCGGCATCGTGCCGACCAAGGGCGATGCCGGCGACGCCGCGCAGCTTGCCAAGCTGATCGCGGGCAGCGACGCAGTCATCAGCGCCCTGCACCACACGATCAAGGCCGAGATCCTGCTCGCAGCGCTGCGCGAAGCGGGTGTCACGCGCTTCCTGGTGACCGGCGGTGCGGCCAGCCTCAAGGGCGCGGATGGCGCACGCCTGATCGACAACCCGGAATTCCCGGCCGACTGGAAGCCCGCCGCCCTTGCCGGCATCGCCTTCCTCGATGACCTCAAGGCCACCGACGATATCGATTGGACGTTCTTCTCGCCCGCCATGATCATCTTCGAAGGCGAGCGCCAGGGCCACTACCGCAAGGGCGGTGACGATCTCGTCGTCGATGCCAATGGCGAGAGCAAGATCAGCTTCGCCGACTTCGCGCTCGCCATGGTCGACGAACTCGAAGCCCACGAGCACAGCCGCGCGCGCTTCACCGCCGCGTACTGATCACTCGCCCGCTGGCGCGAAGCTGGCCGAGGCGATCACCTGCACCCGGTCGCGCCGCGCACCGGGTGCAGTCGCCCGGCTCAGCACCATCGTGAAATCCGGTTCCTCGCGGCTGACGAAAGTGGTCAAGACCATGTCGCCGCGCGTCGCCTCATCGACCTCGCGCCAGGCCTCTGCAAATTCCGGCGACGCCAGGACCTCTCCGACGGTGGGCTGCAGGTCCGCATCCCCGCCGCCTGTCACCTGGCAGATCGGCATCCGGTGCGAGACGACAAGAACGTACCCTGCATCCAGTGTCGCGTTGATCCGCCAATAGACGTTGCCTTCGCGCCAGGCCTCAGGCGGCTGATTGACCTCGGCGATAGAGCGGACCTGCCCCATCGCATCCCCAAGCCCCACGTCCTTGAGGAAAGGTTCCGGGCCCGCCGCCCAGGTGTCCGGGTGCAGCACCCAGAGCCGACAAGCCTTCAAGGCGCCCGCCAGTCCATCCGCCAGTGCCGCGCGCTTCTCGAGCGTGCCCGCCCCTTCCTGGTCCGCAGCGGCCGCCTGCGTGGGCCCCTGACTGGCGAAGGCCATAGCGGCCACTCCCATCATCACACGACGTCGCATCAGCACATGCCAACCCCTCTTCCCAGTCCACTCCGATGGCCCGGATCCTGCACTATCCCGAGTGCAGATCAAGTCCGCCACACGCCCTATTTTGGACATGAAAAAGGCCGCAGAAGCGATTGCTTCTGCGGCCTTTTCAAATGTGCGTAATCGCGAAAGGATCAGACGCCAGCGGCAGCGGCCACTTCGGCGGCGAAGTCCGAAACTTCCTTCTCGATGCCTTCGCCCAGCTGGTAGCGCACGAAGTCCACGAGCTCGATCTTGGCGCCCGCTTCCTTGCCCGCCGCGTTGACGACTTCAAGGATCGGCGTCTTGTTGTCCATCACGAAGACCTGCGACAGGAGAGCGTTCTCCTTGGCATACTTCGCGATCGCGCCGTCGACCATCTTGGCCTGGACGGCTTCGGGCTTGCCCGATTCGGCGGCCTTTTCCTCGGCGATCTTGCGCTCACGCGCGATCAGCTCGGCGTCGAGGTCGTCTGCGGTCAGCGCGAGCGGGAAAGCGGCCGCGATGTGCATCGCGATCTGCTTGCCCAGACCTTCGAGAACGTCAGCCGGAGCTTCCGATTCGAGAGCCACGAGAACGCCGATCTTGCCGAGGTTCGGCGCAGCCGCGTTGTGCATATAGGGAACCACGACGCCCTGCTTGACCGACACGGTCTTCATGCGGCGAACCTGCTGGTTCTCGCCGATGGTGGCCACGTTGTTGGTCAGCGTGTCGGCAACGGTGCCGCCGCCCGGGTAGGCCGCAGCCTTGAGCGCCTCGATGTCGTCGCCCGCAACACCCAGAGCCACTTCGGTGGCCTTGCGCACGAAGTCCTGGAACTGGTCGTTCTTGGCAACGAAGTCGGTTTCCGAGTTCACTTCGACGGCAACGCCCTTGGTGCCTTCGACGGCAACGCCGACGAGACCTTCGGCCGCGGTGCGGCTCGACTTCTTGGCGGCAGCCGCCAGGCCCTTGGCGCGCAGCGCGTCAACCGCGGCTTCGATGTCGCCGTTGGTTTCGTCGAGGGCCTTCTTGCAATCCATCATGCCGGCGCCCGAGCGCTCGCGCAGGGTCTTCACGTCTGCGGCGGTGTATGCAGCCATCGCTCAAATCCTCTTGTTTGGTACAGACCGGATCACCGGCCTTGAATACAGGTGCGCGCCGAGCCCCATGGACCCGGCGCGCGACAATTCCATGACGAAAGTGTCGTCCGTCGCCGGGCTATCAGGCCTCGACAGCGACTTCCGCGGCGGGCTCGTCCATGGCGCCCATGTCGACACCGCTGTCGGCCAGAGCGTCCTGGCCGCCCTTGGTCGCGGCCTGCGCCATGGCGTCACAGTACAGGCGCACAGCGCGGCTGGCGTCGTCGTTGCCCGGGATCGGGAAGGCGATGCCCTGCGGGTTGACGTTGGTGTCGAGCACGGCAACAACCGGAATGCCAAGGACGTTGGCTTCCTTGATGGCCAGCTCTTCCTTGTTGGCGTCGATCACGAACATCACGTCCGGGATGCCGCCCATGTCGCGGATACCGCCGAGCGAGAGCTCAAGCTTGTCGCGCTCACGGGTGAGCTGAAGGATTTCCTTCTTGGTGAGGCCGTGGGTGTCGCCAGCGAGCTGCTCTTCGAGCGCCTTGAAGCGCTTGATCGACTGCGAGATGGTCTTCCAGTTGGTGAGCATGCCGCCCAGCCAGCGGTGGTTGACGAAGTGCTGACCGCAGGCGCGCGCAGCCTGGGCGATCGGCTCCTGAGCCTGGCGCTTGGTGCCAACGAAGAGCACCTTGCCGCCGGCCTGCACGGTGGCCGAGACGAAGTCGAGAGCGCGGGCCATCAGGGGCACGGTCTGCGACAGATCGATGATGTGGATGCCATTGCGCGCGCCGAAGATGTACGGCTTCATGCGCGGGTTCCAGCGGTGGGTCTGGTGGCCGAAGTGGGCGCCAGCTTCGATGAGCTGCTGCATCGTGACGGTAGGAGCCGCCATAGAGAAATTCCTTTCCGGTTGTACCTCTGGAAAGCTGGAACCGTGGGGATCAGACCCGCTGCGGCACCGGTATGTGCGCTTTCCATGTGGATTCGCCCTTGATCGGAACCTGCGAATTCAGGAATCCATATCAGTGGACGCGGCGGCCCTTAGACCTATCCGCCCCGCGATGCAAGGCCGGATGCAGAACCTGCATGCGAACAGTGCACCCAAAGCCCGTTCAGTGAACCCGCAGCGAGCCCGTGACACCGAACGCGCGGTCGATCGCAAACTCGTCGGCCGCGACATCGCTCTCGACGACATCCTCAAGGAGCCCCACGGTCTGGTCGATGATCGACTGCATCTGCAGCAGCGTCTCTCCGATCGCCTCCATCGACTGCGCCGCGCGGGCAAAGTCGGCGACGATCACGACACCGTGCTGCTGATCGATGGAGAAGCGGCAACCCAACAGCCGGTCGTGCAGACGGGCGAGCGTCAGGCACATCGGCAGTTCGGGCTCGACATCCTCGAGAACGAGCCCCTTCAACTGGAGCCAGTCCTCCACACGGAACAAGGACCAGGCGCTCCCGGTGGTCTGATCGGTCAGGAACACCTCGTCCGCGCCGATCTCCTCCACGGTGAAGGCGTTGAGCGCGCACCACTGCGACAGTCCGTCGAGCGTGATGAGGCGATGAGGCAAACCGTCGGCAACCATGGGAACCCTAACTAAGCGGATGAAGGCGCAGCGGCGCGACGCCCTTCAAGGAAGCGCCCTGCACACATCGCGCCCCTCTCGTCAAATTCCCGCTTGACACAACGGGAACAAAAATAGAACAAGAACACCACTGGAACATTGATAGAACAGATTCGCGTTTTCCACAAGTCATCCACAGCCCGCACGCACAGCTGCGGGGCGCGAGAAAGGAAACGGTCATGACAGCCTTTGCCGCCAGCCTCTTCGCCCTCGCCGGCCTTGTCTCTCTATGGGTGATCGGAAAAACGCTGCTGGAGTACGCAGCGGCCGCGCGTGGCCTGTCACGCCAGCTTCAGGCCTGCAGCACCACGCTGACCGTGTCCTGGTCCGTGATCGAACGCCCTTCCCCGCACGGCGACACGCAGCGCGGGCGCGTTGTCACGATGGGCCAAGCGGTTCGTCAAGCTCGTCGAGTTCCGGCTCCGGCACGGCCAATGGACCTTGCCGCCTGACCTTGGCGTAAACGAACAGGCCATAAGGCAGCAGCGCCAGATAGCCGATGGTGAGCACCGCCAGCGTGGGCCAGGGCTCGACCAGGAGCGCTGCCATCACCAACCCGACCAGGGCCAGGACGAAAAGACGCACGCCCGGCGCGGGACGCAGGCGCGACCAGCTGAGCGTGGGAATATTCGAGATCATCAGGAAGGCGGCCAGCACCATCCACACGCTGACGCCGATGGGATTGGCAAAGTCGCGCTCTCCGCTCGCGATCCACAGGCACAGCGGCAGGAAGCCGAGCACGGCCCCAAGCGGCGCCGGGACGCCGGTCAGGAAGCCTGCCGCCTTGTGCGGCTGATCATCGAGATCAAGACGCGCATTGAAACGCGCAAGTCGCAGCACACAGCAGATCGCAAAGGCCAGCGCCGCCATCCAGCCCAGGCTGGGCAGCGCATGAAGCGACCAGAGATAGACGATCAGCGCAGGCGCGACACCAAACGAAATGGCGTCGGCCAGGCTGTCCAGTTCCGCACCGAAGCGCGACTGCGCCTTGAGCAGGCGCGCCGCGCGGCCATCGATACCATCGAGGACGCCCGCCAGAAGGACGGCCTGGACCGACTTTTCGAAATCCCCGGCAATGGCAAAACGGATGCCGGTCAGGCCCGAGCAGAGCGCCGCGGCGGTAATGGCATTGGGCACAAGCGCGCGCAGCGAAAGGCCGCGCGCCATGCGCCGGGCACGCGATTCCGAAGCCCCGTCCGGGCCCGGCGTGTCGTCCGAGGGCGCGGCGGCCTGGGGAATCGCGTCCTCGCTCACTGGCAGATGCCCTCGATCATGGGGGCGGCACCAATTTCGCCAAGCACGGTCTCACCCGCGACGATACGCTGGCCCATGAGCACCTTGGGCTCGGTTCCGGCGGGAAGGTACACGTCGACACGGCTGCCGAAGCGGATAAGGCCAATGCGCTGGCCTGCGGCGATGATGTCGCCGGGCTTCACGAACGGCACGATGCGGCGTGCGACAAGCCCCGCGATCTGGGTGAAGCAGACCTGCTGACCGTCACCGCGCTCGATGAGAATGTGCTGACGCTCGTTTTCTTCGCTCGCCTTGTCGAGGTCAGCGTTCACGAACTTGCCGGGGATGTAGATGACGCGGCGGACGGTGCCGCCAATCGGTGCGCGGTTGATGTGGACGTCGAAGACACTCATGAAGATCGAGACGCGCGTGAGCGGCGCGTCGGAGAGCGGCGGCATGCCGCTGCCATCGTCAACGGTCAGCTCGCGCGGCGGCGGGACCTTCTGGATCAGCGTCACCAGGCCGTCGGCCGGCGCAACAATCGCGCGCTCATCCTGCGGCGTCACGCGCAGCGGATCGCGGAAGAAGGCGAGCACGCACAAGGTCAGGACGGCGAGCGGCCATCCGAACCAGGGTCCGAACAGGACCCAGACGCCCAGCGCCAGGACACCGGCAATGGCGCCGAACTTGCGCCCTTCGGGATGAATGGCCGGCCATTGCCACGAGGCATCGCCACGACCCTGATTATCGAGAATATCTGAGGACATCGGTTTCCTCTAGTGAGTGGCGTTCAAGACCGCAATGCCGCCACGCGCGGGAAGTTCCGCAAAGCGTGCGCAAAGCTGTGTCTTGCACTCCAGGGACAACCGTTCCTGGGCCCCTGCCGCTGGCAAGCCGTACTCATCTGGAAGAATGGGCTGATAAAGGCATCCGCGCCATGGGTTCAGCCGCCACCCGATCCGCCTTGGCGGATCCCTTCGTCATCGCGATTTCGAGAGAAGGGCTGGTGGTGGACAGGGCTGGATTCGAACCAACGTACGCTTGCGCGGGCAGATTTACAGTCTGCTGCCTTTAACCACTCGGCCACCTGTCCACACCAGTCATCTGGCTGAGATTTTCCTTTCGGATCATCTCGTTGGTCGAGAGCGTTTAGTGCCGCCCCCGTTGCCGAGGACCGGCCCAATGCCGAACTCGGCCTTGCCTGTCAATGGGTCGAATGGCAGGAGCGGCACATAATTTGAATTTTTTTGAAAAAAGGATCACACGAGATGAGCAAGCGCGGACAGGGGAAAGCCCTGCGCGGCCGGGCCGGACGCATGAAAAACGGCCGGGGATCGGGGCGCGCGAGCAGCGGCATGGTCCGCCTGTGGGGTCGCCATGCGGTTGAGGCGGCGCTCAAGAATCCGAATCGCCAGCACCGCAAACTTTGGGCGACTCGCGAAGGCGTCGAATCACTTGATGGCGAATTGCCCGTCGATTTCACCGTCGAATGGGCCGAGGCACCCGACCTTGCCCGACTCGTTGCACGCGATGCCCCCCACCAGGGCCTCGTCCTGGAATGCGAGCCGCTCGACGATTTTTTCCTCTCAGACGTCCTCGACAACGATCCCGCGCGCCCGGTGCTCGTCCTCGACCAGGTGACCGATCCGCATAACGTCGGCGCGATCCTGCGTTCGGCGGCCGCCTTCAATGCCTGCTGCATCGTCACCCAGGACCGCCACGCGCCCCCCGAATCGGGAACGCTGGCAAAATCGGCCTCGGGCGCGCTCGAAATCGTGCCGTGGATCCGGGTCGTGAACCTCGCGCGCGCGCTCGAAGAGATCGCCGAAGCGGGCTACTGGCGCATTGGCCTCGATGGCGAAGCCGAATCGACGCTGGCCGAGGCCCTGCCTGCGGGCCCCGTCTGCCTCGTTCTGGGTGCTGAGGGTGATGGCATGCGCCACAACATCGTCCAGCACTGCGATGCGATCGCCAAGCTGCCGATCTCCTCGGACATGGAAAGCCTCAACGTCAGCAATGCGGGCGCGATCGCTCTCTACGCGGCCGCGACGCGCTGAGGCGCCCGGCCAACACGCATCGGAGACGTTCGTCATGCACCTCCCCTTCCCGCGTGCCGATCAGGCACGTCGTGCGCTCGCGGTCTTGACCGCGGGCGCCGCCGCCCTCCTCGTCGCCGCGTGCTTCTTTGCCCCGGGGCGCTTCTCCTCGCGCCTCGATGTCAACGCGGACCACAGCTTCGCCTTCCGCTACACAGGCGAACTCATCATGATCCCGCTGAAGGAAGAGGCCGACAAGGCCGCGCAACCCTTCGAGCCCGAGGACTGCTACGACGAGGACAGCTTCGAGGAGCGAACCTGCACCGAAGATGAGATCGCCCAGCAGAAGGAGGATTGGGCTGCCAAGAAGGGTTCGAATGCCGACGCGGCGCGTGCGCTTCTGGGCGGTATCGACCCGAGCGATCCCGAAGCGGGCCATGAACTAGCCCGCAAGCTGAGCCGCCGCCAGGGCTGGAACAAGGTGGCGTACAAGGGCGGCGGCGTGTTCGACGTCGACTACGCCGTCTCGGGCCGCCTCGACCACGATTTCGTCTTCCCGACCTTCGAAGGCTTCCCGATGGCCAACGCCTTCGTGCAGATCACTCCGCGCAAGGATGGCGCGGTACGCATCAACGCGCCGACCTTCGGCCCCGATGCCACGAGTTCGCCGGCAGCGGGCCTGATCCCAGGCAATCTGTCCGGCCCGTCCAAGGACGGTGGCCCGGCGGAACTGGCCGATGGCACCTTCACCATCCACACCGATGGCAAGATCCTCGCCAACAACACCGACGAGGGTCCGACCACCGACGGCGCGATGCAGGTGCTGACCTGGGCGGTCAATCCGCGTATCCCGGCCGCCCCGACCGCGCTCCTGCAACTGGAGCCCTGAGGGCAGCGCTCAGGGGCGGCGCCACCGGTGTCGCCCCTGACAGCCTCCTCTTTTCCGGCCCCCTCACAGCAGACGCCCACAAAAAAAACGCCGCTTTCCGCACGTGGGGAAAGCGGCGTTTTTGCGTTCACAAGGCCCGTGAGGCGTTACGGGCCCTTGAAGGACGTCTTAGTTGACGGCGTCCTTGAGGCCCTTGCCGGCCTTGAACTTGGGCTGCGACGAAGCCGCGATTTCCATCGGCTCGCCGGTGCGCGGGTTGCGGCCGGTCGAGGCCTTGCGCTTGGCAACCGAGAAGGTGCCGAAGCCGACGAGGCGCACTTCGTCGCCCTTCTTCAGCGCGCCGGTGATGGCGTCGAACACGCCTTCGACAGCCTTGGTCGCATCGTTGCGGGTCAGACCGCTGGTTTCCGCGACAGCGCTGATGAGATCGTTCTTGTTCATTATACCCCCTACCTTTCAGTGGAACAGGATGTGATGGGAAGCTGGATTCGCCTCGTAAGAGGAGACGGAATTGAGCGGTTTTTGGTCACGCTGTCAAAGCCTAAACCGGGCAAAAAAGCGCGGTTTATCGTGTTTTTCCGCCATTTTAGACGCAGAAGCACGTTGTGCAGTGCAGCATGGACTTGCGCCACGGCCCCGCATGCAAATTCGCCGGATTTGCGCGGGGAACGCGACAATGCGGTGACTGCATGGATTTGCCGGTTGCCCAAGCGCCTGCGCCGGGGACAAAAAAGGCGGCTCGCATGCGAACCGCCTGATTGCCGTCCCAGGCCAGAGCCGTGGACGAATGTGACCGAATTAGCCTTCGGTGCGCACGTCGCGACGCTCGGCGATGCGGGCGCGCTTACCGGTACGACCACGCAGGTAGTACAGCTTGGCACGACGCACGATACCGCGGCGAACGACGGTGATGCTGTCGATGTTGGGCGAGTAGAGCGGGAATACGCGCTCCACGCCTTCACCGAAGCTCATCTTGCGAACGGTGAAGTTCGAACCCATGCCACGGTTCGAACGCGCGATCACGACGCCTTCGAAGTTCTGGACGCGGGTACGGGTGCCTTCGACAACCTTCACACCAACCTTGACGGTGTCACCGGCGCGGAAGGTCGGGATTTCCTTGGCGGCCTTGGCAATTTCCTCGGCCTCGATCTGCTGAATCAGGTTCATGAACCTAGTCCTTCGTCTTTTTGCCGCGCATCAGAGGCAGACGGTCCCGAACGTCGACATGACGTTCCCAAAGGTCCGGCCTGCGTGACCGTGTGTGATCTTCCGCCTGGGTCTTACGCCAGGCTGCGATCTTCGCATGATCCCCCGATCGCAGCACTTCAGGGATCGTGCGCCCTTCCCATTCGACGGGTCGGGTATAGTGCGGGTACTCGAGAAGGCCGTCCTCGAACGATTCCTCGGTACCGCTGGAAGCCGCGCCCATTACGCCGGGAAGCAGGCGAATGCAAGCGTCCAGTACCATGAGAGCCGCGCATTCGCCGCCCGACAGGACGATATCGCCGACCGAGATCTCCTCGACCTCGCGGCCCTCGAAGATGCGCTCGTCAAAGCCCTCGAAACGGCCGCACAGGATGATCGCGCCGGGACCTGCCGCGAGCTCGCGAACGCGTTCCTGCGAGATCGGCGTGCCGCGCGGCGTCATCGCCAGCACGGGCGCGCCCGGATTGGTGGCCCGGGCGTGGTCGATCGCGCTCGCGAGCACGTCGACCTTGAGCACCATGCCCGCCCCGCCGCCTGCGGGCGTATCATCGACCGTGCGATGCTTGTCGGTCGCGAAATCACGGATCTGCACCGCGTCCATCGACCAGTCCCCGCGCTCGAGCGCACGGCCCGCCAGGCTGATGCCCAGGGGCCCGGGGAACATGTCGGGATAGAGTGTGAGAACGGTGGCCGCGAACGTCACGAGAGCACGCCTTCCTATTCAAAGATATGCACGTAGCCGCCCGCTTACGGCCATGCCCGGCCAGCGGCGGCTCGGCTCCGGGGTCAATCCTCGGCGAACGCGGCCGTTACCACCAGCTTCTCGGCGTCCCACGAAGGCACAGCGGCCTCGGTCATGGGCACCATGAAGCGCTGGATGCGGCCCTTCTCGTCGCGCTCGGCACGCTCGATCTCGAGCACGTCGCCCGCGCCGAAATTCTCGACCGCAATGACGCGGCCAAGGGCCTCGCCCGTGTCGGAGACAGCGGGAAGACCGATAAGGTCGGCGTGGTAATATTCGCCGTCCGCCAGCTCGGGCATCTCGGCGCGCGGAACGGTGAGGACGGTGCCGCGCAGCTTTTCGGCCGCGGTACGGTCGGTCACTTCCTCGAAACGGGCGATAGCCCCGCCCTTGCCGTCGTCCTTGAGCTTCTTGAGCGTCAGGGCCGAATCGTTGAAGGCGCGGTAGCGCTTGAGCGCCGCCACGCCTTCCCCGAACAGCTTGAGGCGGACTTCACCCGTCACCCCGTGCGCGCCGGTGACGGCGGCCAGGGTGACGGACGTGTCGTGTGCCATATGCCGTGTCCCGAAGGCTTACGCCTCGGTCGATTCCTCGGTGGCTTCGGCAGCCGGAGCTTCCTCGGCGGGAGCGGCCGAAGCGGCAGCAGCAGCCTCAGCAGCTTCGCGAGCCTTCTCGGCCTTTTCCTCGGCGCGTTCCTTGGCCTTGTCGCCCGGCTCACCCTTCTTGGGGTTGTTGGTCGCCTGACGCTCCTTGATGCCGGCCTTGTCGAACATGCGTGCAACGCGGTCGGTCGGCTGCGCGCCGACGGAGAGCCAGTACGAAGCGCGCTCGCCGTTGATCTTCACGCGGTTCTCGTCGTCCTTGGCGAGGAGCGGGTTGTAGGTGCCGATCTGCTCCAGGTACTTGCCGTCGCGCGGTGCGGTCGCGTTGGCGACGACGATCTTGTAGTAGGGACGCTTCTTCGCACCACCGCGCGACAGACGGATCGAAACTGCCATGAGATTACCTTTCTTCTAAATCTTACAAATGTTTGGAATTATTTCTTCAGAAACTTGCTGAGGTCCGGACCACCGGCTCCGCCCGGTCCGCCGAGCCCGGGCAAGCCGCCCTTGGCTCCGCCGCCCAGACCCTGGCCGCCCAGGCCGGGCATCGCGGCATCGAGACCACCCTTGCCGAACATCGCGGCCAGCCCCTTGAGGCCGCCCATCTTCTTGATCTGCTTCATGGCCTTGGACATCTCCTGGTGCATCTTGAGCACCTTGTTGACGTCTTGGACCTGGGTGCCCGAGCCGTTGGCGACGCGGATCTTGCGCTTGGCGTTGAGAAGCGCGGGATTGGCCCGCTCCTTCTTGGTCATGGAGCCGATGATCGCCTCCATGCGCAGCAGCACCTTGTCGTCCATGTTCGAGGCGGCCATCGCGGCCTTGGCCTTCTTCATGCCGGGCATCATGCCCGCCAGCATGCCGAGGCCGCCCATGTTCTGCATCTGACGAAGCTGGGTGCGCAGGTCGTTGAGATCGAACTTGCCCTGCTCCATGCGCTTGGCGAGTTCTTCGGCCTCCTCGACCTTGACCGCTTCGGCGGCCTTCTCGACCATCGAAACGATGTCGCCCATGCCGAGGATACGGTTGGCAACACGGCTCGGGTGGAAGACCTCGATCGCGTCCATCTTTTCGCCGGTACCGGCAAACTTGATGGGCTTGCCGGTGACCGCACGCATGGAAAGCGCCGCACCGCCGCGCGCATCGCCGTCCATGCGGGTCAGCACGACACCGGTAAGGTCGACTTCGCCCGCAAAGCTCTGCGCGACGTTGACCGCGTCCTGACCCGTCAGCGAGTCGACGACGAGCAGTGTCTCGCGCGGGGTGGCGATGGCGGCCACCGCCTTCATCTCGTCCATCAACTGCTGGTCGACGTGGAGACGGCCCGCGGTGTCGAGCATGAGGACATCGACGGCCTGCAGCTTGGCGGCCTGCATCGCGCGGGTGGCGATTTCGGTCGGCTGCTGGCCGGCAATGATGGGAAGCGTGGCAACGCCGGTCTGCTCACCCAGGACCTTGAGCTGCTCCTGGGCGGCCGGACGGTTCACGTCCAGCGAGGCCATCATGACCTTCTTGCCCTGCTTGTCCTTGAGAAGCTTGGAAATCTTCGCCGTGCTGGTGGTCTTGCCCGAGCCCTGCAGACCGACCATCATGATGACGACGGGCGGGCTGGCGGCAAGGTCCAGTTCGGGCGTCACATCGCCGCCCAGGGTCTCGATCAGTTCGTCGTTGACGATCTTGACGACCTGCTGGCCGGGCGTGACCGAACGCAGCACCGACTGGCCAATGGCCTTTTCGGTAACGCGATCGACGAAGCGGCGCACGACGGGAAGAGCAACGTCGGCCTCGAGCAGCGCGATGCGCACCTCGCGCATGGCGTCGCGGACATCCTGCTCCTTGAGCGCGCCGCGGCCACGCAGCTTGTCGAACACACCGCCGAGACGATCGGAAAGGCTGTCGAACATGACCTTGCTCCTCTTTGACAGGCCCCGCCTTGCACAGCGACGAGGCCTATCGAACGCCAAAAACGCCGGTGGGCGAAACCTCGCCGACCGACGCATGCGGGACAGTACGCGAAAAACGCCGGCGGACGAAACCTCGTCAACCAGCGTGGTACGCACATCGCGCGAAACTGATACAACAGAAGCCGCCCTCTTGCGAGAAGCGGCATCTGGTGGGAAATGGTGGAGCCTAGCGGGATCGAACCGCTGACCTCTACAATGCCATTGTAGCGCTCTCCCAGCTGAGCTAAGGCCCCGTGCCATTTCGAAAAACCGGTCTGGGAAGGCCGGTCTGTGTTACCGTTTGGAGCGTCGCCCCGTCCGGTGAAGCGCCATCTAGGGTAGGTCGGTCAGGCTGGCAAGAACTTTTTTCAAAAAAATGAAATTTTTCTGCTCAAGCTAGAATTTGCGCCAATTCCAAGCCCTTGCCTGGCCATTGGCGCCCAACCTTGCCGCGCCGGGTGACCGGCGCCTGCCGGCCGATGCCCCCTTATGCGGGGCATCGACCCACCTGCTCCCGGGAGGCCCCCGGGGAGCGCGCCTTACTCGTCGCGATCGTCGTCGTCGTCGCCGCCGCTCGAGATGCCCAGGTCGTCATCGCCACCCAGGTCCACATCGTTGTCCGGCGAATCGCCGTCGTCATCGATGTCGAGATCGTCATCGGCCAGGTCGTTGTCCTGCTCCTCGACCTTTTCCTTCTTTTCCGCTTCCTCATAGGGGATCGGCTGCTTGGACTTGAGCACCGGCTCGGGCGTCCAGGTGTGGCCGCATTCGATGCAGGTCACCGGGTCGTCCTTGCCCAGGTCGTAGAAACGGGTGCCGCATTTCGGGCAGCCGTGCTTGGCGCCCCATTCAGGTTTGGCCATGAAATGTCCTCGTCTTGGGCGACCCGCGAAGACACGGGCGCTGGAAAAATCCGTTATATGATGGAAAGGCCCCGCTTCAAGATCAAGCACCCACGCACGAACCGGCACAAGGGCCGGCAGGCAGGGCGCACGATCAGGCATTGAAGCCACATCAGGCGCGCGCCTTGCCATGGGCCGCTGCCGCTGTCAAAAGCCGCCGCGATTTTCCGCCCTTCGCCTAGCCCAGAAAGACGCCCTGCCCGTGACTTCCTCTGCCCACGACGCCGCCTCTGCCACTCCGCGCCGTTTCACCGCGCAAGGCCCGCTCAAGGGCCGCACTCGCGTGCCCGGCGACAAGTCGATCAGCCATCGCTCGATCATGCTGGGCGCGCTCGCGGTCGGCGAAACCAAGGTCACCGGCCTTCTGGAAGGCGAGGACGTTCTCGCCACAGCCGCGGCGATGCGCGCCATGGGCGCGACCGTCGAGCGCACGGGCGAAGGCGCCTGGACGGTCAGCGGCGTGGGCGTGGGCGCGCTCCTCCAGCCCCAGGGCCCGCTCGACATGGGCAATTCGGGAACCTCGACCCGGCTGCTCATGGGGCTTGTCGCCAGCCACCCGATCAACGTCAGCTTCACGGGCGATGATTCGCTCTCCAAACGTCCGATGAACCGGGTGATCACTCCTCTCTCGCAGATGGGCGCCAGCTTCGAGGCAAGCGAAGGCGGGCGCCTGCCTCTCATCGTGCGCGGCGCAAGCCCTGCCGTGCCGATCACCTACACGCTGCCCGTCGCCTCAGCGCAGGTGAAGAGCGCGATCCTGCTGGCCGGCCTCAACACGCCCGGCAAGACCACCGTCATCGAGCCTGTCCCCACCCGCGACCATTCCGAGCGCATGCTCAAGGGCTTCGGCGCCGAGCTTGAGGTGGAAACACAGCCCGACGGCACGCGCATCATCACCCTCACCGGCGAAGCGGAACTCAAGCCCCAGACCATCGAGGTCCCGGGCGACCCCTCCTCGGCAGCCTTCTTCCTCGTTGCCGCGCTCATCACGCCGGGCAGCGATGTCGTGATCGAGAACGTGGGCCTCAATCCCACGCGCGCTGGCCTTGTCGACGTACTCATTGCAATGGGCGGCCAGATCGAGAAGCTCGACGAACGCGACGTTGGCGGCGAGCCGGTTGCCGACCTGCATGTGCGCCACTCCGCGCTCAAGGGCATCGAAGTCGACCCCGCCGTGGCGCCGAGCATGATCGACGAGTTCCCCGCCCTGTTCGTCGCCGCCTCGGTTGCCGAGGGTGTGACGACGACAAGTGGGCTCGACGAACTGCGCGTCAAGGAATCGGACCGCCTTGCGGTCATGGCGAGCGCGCTCACCGCCGCTGGCGCCACGCTGGAAGAGCGCGAGGACGGCCTGGTCATCACCGGCACCGGCGGCAAGCCCCTTCCCGGCACCCGTGCAGGGATCGAAATCGCCACGCACCTCGACCACCGGATTGCCATGTCGATGGCCGTAGCGGGCCTGGCAAGCCGGGACGGCGTGCTCGTCGACGACACCCGCCCCATTGCCACCAGCTTCCCGGTGTTCGAATCGATGCTCGAAGGACTTGTCGCATGATCATCGCCGTCGACGGCCCCACCGCCTCGGGCAAGGGCACCATCGCCAAGGCCCTGGCCGCGCACTACAGCCTGCCGCATCTCGACACGGGCCTGCTCTACCGCGCGGTCGGGCGTCAGTGCGCGAAGAACGGAGGCAATCCCGACAGCGCCGAGGACGCGCTGGCGGCCTGTGCGTTCCCCGACGACCTGCTGGCCGACCCGGAGCTTCGCTCGGAGGTGACCGGGGGGCTGGCAAGCCGCGTCTCGATCCACCCGCCCGTGCGCCAGGCGCTCTATGAACGCCAGCGCAGCTTTGCCACGCAGCCGGGCGGCGCGGTCCTCGACGGGCGCGACATCGCCAGCGTCATCGCGCCCGAGGCCGAGGCCAAGCTCTTCGTTACCGCCAGCGTCGAGGCCCGCGCGCAGCGCCGTTTCCTGGAAATGCAGGAGCAGAACCGCGACGTCACCCTCGAGGACATTGCCGCCGACCTCGCCGCGCGCGACGAACGCGACCGGGGCCGCAAGGACGCTCCGCTGGTGATTGCCGAGGGCGCGGTCGAGATCGACACCTCGGACCTGCGCCGCGAGGAAGCTATCGCGGCTGCCATTGCCGCGGTCGAGGCTTTCCGCGCGGGATAACGCCCACCCTATCACACAGAACATGAAGAAGGGGCCGCAAGTATAGCACTTGCGGCCCCTTCTTCATGTTTCGACCTCGTTCGCCGGATCAGGGTACCAGCACCGCGCGCCCCGGCACCTTGCCCTCGCGCAGCCGGTCATAGACCTTGACGGCCTCATCAAGGTCGTGCGTTTCGATATCGGCCTTGATCTGCCCGCTGCGGGCCAGCGCGATGACCTCGATCAGTTCAGCCCGCGTGCCCCAATAGGGAACCATGACCTGCGATCCATAGGGCATGGTGTTCGCATTGTAGCTGAGCGTTCCGCCCGCCAGCCCCACGATCGTGAGGCGGCTGTCGCGCCCGATCAGCGAACTCGCCAGGTCGATCGTCGCCTGCGCCCCCACGAAGTCGAGCGCCACCGTGACGCCGCGCCCGCCGACGAGATCACGGATCTCCTCCTCGGCGCTCTTCGAACCGGAATTGACGACCACATCCGCGCCCAGCTTGCGGGCTGTCTCCAGCTTGTCTGCGCTGATATCGGCCGCCACGATTCGCGAGGAGCAGGTGGCCTTCAGGATCTGGAGCGCCATCTGCCCAAGCCCGCCGATGCCGGTGACGAGCACGGTCGCATCGGGCGTCAGCTTGGCCTGCGCAGCTCGGATCGCGTGATAGGGCGTCAGAGCGGCATCGCTGAGCGGTGCGGCCTGCGCCGGATCGAGATCGCCCAGCGGCACCAGCAGGCGCGGATCGGGCACGATCATGTACTCGGCCATGCCACCATCGGAGCCCAGGCCACCACCGAAGGTCGGCAGGCTGGCGTGATTCTCGCAGTAATTCTCCGCCGAGGTCTGGCAGTGGTGGCACGAACCGCAGCCCCAGGGGCCGTAGACAGCGACCGCGTCGCCCTCCTTCCAGCCCGTGACGCCCTGTCCCAGCGCCTCGATCCAGCCTGCGTTCTCATGGCCAAGCGTGAAGGGCCCCTTGAACGGCACCTCGCCATCGAGGACGTGAAGGTCGGAGTGGCAGACACCCGCGCCGCCGATCCGCAGGAGGACTTCCCCGGGCCCCGGCTCGGGCTTCGCGATGTCGACGATTTCCGGCGGGCGGCCGCCCTCGATGAAGCGCACGGCTCTCATGGCAATTCTCCAGATCGTATCATGTTTGCAGCTATTCAACGACTTAGGCCCGATCGCGTTCCGATGAATTGACAGACATCAAGCGAAACCGGCCCGCCAGCGCCCTCACGCAGGAAATTTGCGCCCTCCCCCGCATACCCCGCCATTTCCCTTGCATTTCCCGCCCCACGCGCGTAGGCGCGCCGGTTCGAGGGGCCGTTCAGTCGGCTCCAAGAGCGCTGTGCAGGTATCCGGCCTGCATGGCAGTTCGGCCCTTTTGGCCCGCCGATGCAATGGTGCGGATGGCGGAGAAAGACCGGCGGAAACAACCGCCTGGCCGGAAAAACGTACAATCTGAGGATAACCTCTTAATGGCTACTTCTGCCAATCCGACCCGCGACGATTTCGCGGCTATGCTCGACGAGCAGCTCGGTGGCGTTGCTGACGACGGCTTCGAAGGCCGCGTCGTCAAGGGCACGATCACCGCAATCGAGAACGACAAGGCCGTCATCGACGTAGGCCTCAAGAGCGAAGGCCGCGTGCCGCTGCGCGAATTCGCGCGCGGTGAAGACGAGCACGGCCTCAAGGTCGGCGACGAAGTCGAAGTCTACGTCGACCGCGTCGAGAACGCCGACGGCGAAGCGATGCTGTCGCGCGACCGCGCTCGCCGCGAAGCCGCCTGGGACAAGCTCGAGAACGAATTCGGTGAAGGCAAGCGCGTCGAAGGCGTGATCTTCGGCCGCGTCAAGGGCGGCTTCACCGTCGACCTCGACGGCGCCGTGGCCTTCCTCCCCGGCTCGCAGGTCGACATCCGCCCCGTGCGCGACGTCACCCCGCTGATGGACGTGCCCCAGCCCTTCCAGATCCTCAAGATGGACCGTCGCCGTGGCAACATCGTCGTGTCGCGCCGCGCCGTCCTCGAAGAGACCCGCGCCGAGCAGCGCAGCGAGCTCATCGACAAGCTGAGCGAAGGCCAGGTCATCGACGGCGTCGTCAAGAACATCACCGACTACGGTGCGTTCGTTGACCTCGGCGGTATCGACGGCCTGCTCCATGTCACCGACATGAGCTACAAGCGCGTCAACCACCCGAGCGAAGTGATCGCCATCGGCGACACCGTCACCGTCCAGATCATCCGCATCAACCAGGACACCCAGCGCATCAGCCTCGGCATGAAGCAGCTGGAAAGCGATCCCTGGGAAGGCGCAGCGGTCAAGTACCCGGTCGGCGCGAAGCTCTCGGGCACGGTCACCAACATCACCGAATACGGCGCCTTCGTGGAGCTGGAGCCGGGCATCGAAGGCCTGGTCCACGTTTCGGAAATGTCCTGGACCAAGAAGAACGTCCACCCGGGCAAGATCGTTTCGACCTCGCAGGAAGTCGAAGTCATGGTTCTCGAGGTCGACTCCGACAAGCGTCGTATCTCGCTCGGCCTCAAGCAGGCTCAGCAGAACCCCTGGGAAGGCTTTGCAGAGCGTCACCCGGTTGGCTCGACCGTCGAAGGCGAAGTCAAGAACGCGACCGAATTCGGTCTGTTCATCGGCCTCGATGGCGACGTCGACGGCATGGTCCACATGTCCGACATCGCATGGGGCATCTCGGGTGAAGACGCCCTGGCCCTGCACCGCAAGGGTGAGGTCGTCCAGGCCGTGGTTCTCGACGTCGACGTCGACAAGGAACGCATCAGCCTCGGCATGAAGCAGCTCGAGCGTGGCGCTCCGGCCGCTGGCGGCACGGTCACCGGTGGCAGCTCGCTGCGCCGTGGTGAAACCGTCACCGTCACCGTCCTCGAAGTCCGCGACGGCGGTCTCGAAGTCCAGGCTGGCGAAGACGGCGCGACCGGCTTCATCAAGCGCTCGGACCTCGGCCGTGACCGCGACGAGCAGCGCCCCGACCGCTTCCAGGTCGGCCAGAAGCTCGACGCGATGGTCACCGGTTTCGACCGTTCCAAGAAGCCGAACTTCTCGGTCAAGGCCCGTCAGCTGGCCGAAGAGAAGGAAGCGGTGGAGCAGTACGGTTCGTCGGACTCGGGCGCTTCGCTCGGCGACATCCTCGGCGAAGCTCTGAAGGGCCGTTAATCGGACCTTTCAGCCTCACCGAAGCTGAAATCACCAAGAGCCCGCCCGGAGCGATCCGGGCGGGCTTTTGCGTTTGCGCGATTACCCTGCCCGGCATGACCCGAGCCGCGACCGTGAACCTTTTTGGCCGCTACGGCCTTGCCATCGCGCTGATGCTCGTTGGTTGGTGTGCATTTGCCATGGGTTACGCCCTGCTTGGCCGCCCGCATGCGACGAGCGCCGCAGGATATGCCCTGTGGATCGTGGCCGGTCTCGTCACCCTTGTGCAGGCACTCTGCATGAGCGGTACAGGCCCCGGCGCTGTGGCCACCGTCGCGCGCGCGGCCTGGCCCCTGTCATACCGCCTCATCCTGGCGGCAACGTTGGCTCTCTTCCTCATCTGGGCCTGGGATCAGTTCCTTGGGGAAGAGCGCATTCCCCCGATGGGCTTCATGCCCCTGGTCGGCGTGAGCGCGGCGCTCGAACTGGCCGCTTCGCCACGTGACCGAGCCGGTCCCCCGACCACCATCCCCAAAGCCTGAAGTCAGGTCTGCGACACCGCCACAAACACGGTTCAAACGTGTGCCCCGGACATTTGCCTTCCCATGCCGGCTGGCCTAACGCAGCCTCATGAGCCATCCCCGCAAGAGCCCGCTCGGCACACTCCTCCAGGCCCGGCGCGACCGCGTGGGCGCCCTCTTCGTCGCCCTCGCCATCGTCACCGCCTTCCTGCCGCCAACCGCCTTTGCGCTCGTCGCGGGGCTGGAAGCGCTCGCGCTCGTCCTCGCCTTGCGCACGGCACGCGCCATGACACCCGAGGAACGCGCGCCGATGTCGATCCTCGGGCACATCTCGGCGGTCGTGGCGGGCTCGCTCGTCTGCGTGTTCTTCATCAGCCGCTATGTGCACTACATCAGCTTCCAGACGCAGGCGGTTGCCTCCGTCCTCCTGATCGGCGCGCTCGCCATTCTGCTGGTGCTGCGCCGCCCGGTGCACTGAGACAAAGCTACCAGGTCCCGACTTCCTTTGACACTTGGGACCCTTTGCCTAGACTCAAGACCATGCAAGGAGAAAGGAGCGCCATGCTCGAAGTTCACCAGTTTCCGTGCCTGAACGACAACTACGGCTACCTGCTGCACGACAGCGCCTACGGCGAAACGGTGTGCATCGACACGCCCGATGCCGAGGAATACCTGAAACAGGCGGGCCAGAAGGGCTGGCAGATCACCCAGATCTGGAACACCCACTGGCACCCCGACCACGCGGGCGGAAACATGGCGATCAAGGCCGCCACCAATTGCACGATCACCGCGCCCGAAGGCGATGCGGGCAAGATCGAGGGCGTCGACCGGATGGTGAAGCAGGGCGACATCGTCACGATCGGCGACCGCGAGGGCAAGGTCCTCGACGTGGGCGGCCATACGCTGGGCCACTGCGCCTACTGGCTTGCCGGCGCGCGCATGGCTTTCGTGGGCGACAGCCTCTTCGCGCTGGGCTGCGGGCGCATGTTCGAGGGCAGCCCCGAACAGTTCTGGACCAGCCTCAAGCGAATCAAGGCGCTTCCGGCCGACACGCTGATCTACTGTGCCCACGAATACACCGAGGCGAATCTCAAGTTCGCGCTTCACGCCGATCCCGACAACGCCGAACTTGCCGCCTATGGCGAGGACATCGCCCGCTGGCGCGCCGAGGGCCTCCCGACCGTGCCGACGAAGCTCCAGCGCGAACTTGCGACCAACCCCTTCCTGCGCGCCGACGATGCGGATCTTTCCGCCCGCTGGGCTCCCGACGGCCACATGGGCGACCCGGTCGCGACCTTTGCCGCCCTGCGCGCCGCCAAGGACAACTTCTGAGCCCGGGTGGGCGGGCCCATACGCAAGCGCCCGCCCAAGCCTGCCTCAACCGTCCGTGAAGCCGAGGAAGGCTCGCTCCGCAGGACAGCGCACATGGCCGCGCCAGTACGCCCGCACTGGAGCCCGCGCCCCGGCAGTGAGTATACGGAAACGACGAAGTTTCAGGGGCCTCCGCGCTATGACCCCGCCCGCAGAACACATATAAAGAACTCTTTATATCCGCCTTGACGGTGCCGCATCGCTGCGCTCTAAGGCAGGTGTCGCGGTTCATGGCGCTGCAGTGCAGCATGCCCGGCTCGCGACCACGAAACTACGAACCGCGCCGGGACACAAGGAGCCCTGCGGATGCGGAGCAGGGCTGGCCTTCCCCAAGGAACCACGCCTTCCTCCGACACTCCGCACACGCCCCAGCCCGCCGGAGCCAGAACAGGCGTGTGGCCCCTCGCCGCACGCACAACGGACCAGCAAGAAGGGTCATACGTCCATGTCCAAACCCCGCTTTCGCGCCGACCACGTCGGCAGCCTGCTTCGCCCCGAGCCCGTCGCCAAGGCCCGCGCCGAAGGTGCCGACGCCGCGATCCTGCGCGCCGCCGAAGACGCGACCATCCCCGACCTGATCAAGATGCAGGAAGACGTCGGCCTCAAGGTCGTCACCGACGGTGAAGCGCGCCGCGCGTTCTGGCACTTCGACTTCATGGGCATGCTTGATGGCATGGAACTGCGCACGCGCGACGAAGGCGTGAAGTTCCACGGCGTCGACCTGCCCCCGATCCGCCCGACCATCACCGACACGCTGGGCTTCCCGGCCGATCACCCGATGCTCGAACACTTCACCTTCGTGAAGGACCACACCACGGTCTGCCCGAAGATCTCGATCCCCGGCCCCTCGGCCGTGCACTTCCGCACCGACCCCTCGGACGTGCTGCCCGAGAAGTACCGTGATCAGAAGGTGCTGATGGCCGACATCGCCGCGACCTACAAGGCCGCCGTCGAGGCCTACTACGCCGCTGGCTGCCGCTACCTGCAGATGGACGACATCTTCTTCGCCTACCTCGCCGACCCCAAGCAGCGCGAACAGCGTCTGGCGATGGGCCAAGATCCCGACCAGCTCATCACCGACTACGCCTGGATGCTGAACGAGGCGATCAAGGACCGTCCGTCGGACATGACCATCGGCATGCACATGTGCCGCGGCAACTTCCGTTCGACCTACGCGGCGACCGGCGGCTACGATGCGGCGGCCGATGCCATCTTCAACGGCACCGATGTCGACATCTACTTCATGGAATACGACACCGAACGTGCCGGTGGCCTCGAGCCGCTCGCGCTCCTGCCCAAGGGCGACAAGCGCATCATGGCCGGTTTCATCACCACCAAGACGCCCGAACTGGAATCGATGGACGACATCAAGCGCCAGTTCGAAGCGGCCAGCAAGTTCGTCGACATCGACCAGCTCGGCATCGCACCGCAGTGCGGTTTCTCCTCGACCGAGCACGGCAACTCGCTGACCGTCGATGACCAGCGCCGCAAGCTGGAACTCGTGGTCAACGTCGCCCAGGACATCTGGGGCGAAGCCTGATCCAACAATGTGTTGCGCGCCGGTCTTCGGACTGGCGCGCCGCACGCGCGTTGTCCTCGGGAGACATCTCCCATGCACACGAAAAAAGCCCCCGCCAAACGGCAGGGGCTTTTTTCGTGGTTGGATTATCGCAAGGCCTCCGGAGACGTCCGGAGACGATCAGATCCCGGAAATCGCCTGGTTGACGAGAACCTTGTCGGCATCGGCCGAGTGATTGCCCGCAATGAGGCCACGGGCAGCTGCCGTCGCTGCGTCGGCCGCAACGGCGCGAAGGTCCGCAACGGCCGCAAGCTGGGCAGCACCGATCTTGTCTTCGGCCATCTTCTCGCGGCGGGCAATGACGTCCGCCGTATCGGTTTCGGCCTTGGCAACGATGGCGATCGCTTCCTTGCGCGCATGCTCGAGCATCTCGGCGGCGTCCTTTTCGGCACCGGCGATCTTGTCGGCATACTCCTTGCGCAGGGCTTCGGCCTCGGCGCGCAGGGTCTTGGCTTCCTCGAGCTGGGCCTTGATGTCCGCGATGCGCGAATCAAGACCGCGGCCGATCGCCTTGGGAACGCCCTTCCACAGAGCGATGCCCAGAAGCACCAGCATCGAGGCGCTGACGACCATGGCCGGCGGGGCTACGCCCAGCAGCATCGGCTCGGCGTGGTGCTCGACACCCGCGTGGGTCTCGGCCGCCGCTTCGACGTGCGCGCCTTCGTTTTCCAGGGAGGACTGGACGGCAGGGGTATCAGCCATGGACCAGGTTCTCCTTCACGGCGGCGCGGACCTGGCCCTCGTCAAGCGAGAGACCGGCAACGCGGCCAATGATGTCACGGGCAGCTTCGGCTGCAACCGTTTCGATTTCGTCTGCTGCGGCCTTGCGGGCGGCAGCAATGCCAGCCTCGGCTTCGGCGATCTTGCCGTCGATCGTGACCTGGGCGGCGGCAAGGCGCTGCTCGGTTTCGGTCGCGGCCGTGGCACGGGCCTCGGCGATCAGGGCGTGGGCCTTGGCGCGGTTGGCGTTTTCACGCTCCCGCCAGGATTCCTCTTCGGCATCCGCCTGCTTGCGCGCGCGTTCGGCGGCAAGGAGGTCGTCGGCAATCTGGGTGTCGCGCTTCGCAACCGTGTCCATGACCTTCGGAACCATGCCCCGTCCGATGACGAAGAAGGTGAAACCGAAGAACACCAGCATCCAGAAGATCTGGCTGGAATAGGTTGCGGCAAGCTGTTCGATCTGAGGCATGGGTCAGCCCTGTGGTCGAGGTGGCCGGAAAAAGTGTTCCGCGATCCGGCTGCCCTACCAAAGGGTCAGGGCAGCCGGATGCGGATCAGTGTGGTCTGGATCAGTCCGCGATTATGCGGCGAAGATCAGCAGAGCCGCGATAACGAACGAGAGAAGACCGAGAAGCTCGGCACCGGCGAAGCCGATGAAGAGACGGCCCTGCTGCGCGTCGGCAGCACCCGGGTTGCGCAGCGCGCCTTCGAGGAACTTGGCGAACACGTTGCCCACGCCGATCGAGGCGAGACCAGCACCGATAGCGGCGAAACCTGCACCAAGCAGCTTTGCAGCTTCTGCGTCCATTTCAAAAACTCCCTTTGGTATGCCCGAATGTTTGAGGCGGTAAAACTTGAGATCAGTGAAGATTCTCGGCGTCGTTGAGATAGACGCAGGTGAGAAGAGCGAAAACGTAGGCCTGGATGCCGGCGACGAGCAGCTCGAGAGCGCAGATGCCGATCATCAGGATGAAGCTGGGCAGGCCGGCAATGGCGAAGAGGCCGATGTTGGCGTTGCCCGAGTCGATCACGAAGCTGGAGAGCACTTCGAGCAGAACGTGGCCGGCCATCATCGCAACGAAGAGACGCAGGCCAAGGCTGAACGGACGCACCAGGAACGAGACGAGTTCGACGAAGAAGATCGGAACCACCATCGCAGCGGGCGTACCGTGCGGCACGAACAGCGAGAAGAAGTGCAGCTTGTGCTTCGCAAAGCCAACGATCAGCACGATCGCGAAGGACATGATCGCCAGGACACCGGTCGCCGAGAAGTGGCTGGTGAACGTGAAGGCGTGCAGGCCCAGGACGCCGATCGGAAGAAGACCGAGGACGTTGGCGAACAGAATGAACATGAAGAGCGAGAAGATGTACGGGACATACTTCTTGCCGTTGGGGCCGACATTGGCGGCCAGCATGCCGTCCACGAACCCGGTGAAGGTTTCCACCGCCATCTGCCAGCGACCGGGAACGAGCTGACGCTTCGAGCCCCCCGCCACGAAGATGAGAAGCGCCACGGTGGCAATCGCCATCCAGAGCGCACTGTTCGTAAAGGCGATATTATACCCCGCGATGGACCAGTGACCCGAGCCGAACAACGGCTCGATGGTGAACTGGTGCATCGGATCGACCTTCGCTTCGGCTGCCACGCGAATATCCCTGTCGCCTGTGAACGGCAGCGCCCTTGCCTGATCCCCTTGCCCCATCGAAGAATGGAGAGATCAGTCCGGGCGCCGGTTCGTAATCCGGATAATGTTCCTGAAGGCAATGAATATTCCGAAGAACATCATCCCCAACAGACCCCAAGGGCTTGTACCTGCGAAATGGTCAATGAGCCACCCCAGGAACAGGCCACCTGCAATTCCCCCCAGCAGCTCCGAAAGAACGCGGTTTCCGATGCGGTAATTCTCATCGGCTTCCACGCCTGCTTTCGGCTGGTTGCGCACTTCCTCGCGTTCGCGGAGGTCCTTCAACCTCTCGTCGAGCGCCCGGATGCGCGCATCCTCGCCAACAGGGCCTTGGACGGGGTCCTTATCGCTCATGTCCTTTGCTCCTTATATCAATCAGGAACGAGTGACGCGTTCGACAGTTGCCCGTCTTGGGCGCCGACCCCTTAGGGTGGGGCTTTTCCCGAGTCAACCATGGCAGCCACATGACGAACCACCGATCTGCACAGGCAGCCCCGTCACGGCGCCCCGCTGCGAATTGGAAGTTAGCGATAACCTAATTCCGCAGCCGCGCAAAAGTGCGGCATCGCGCATCGCGATAGAATTGTCCTACAAAAGCGAAAGGCCCTCTCCCGTTTTTCAGGAGAAAGCCTTTGCATGAGACCTAAGTCGAAGAAAAGAAGTTCTATGGGATCCGCCGTATTCAGGGACACTTGGGATCGCGTTCGGGCGCGCCGCTCCCGCGTGTCTTCCAACTTCCGTCGAGCCCCTCGTACTTCTCGCCAGGCGAGGTTTCCGCGATCAGGCGGCAGGCTGTGGTAAAGGCGTACTCGTCGATCGTGCTCGACAGGCTGGCGGCCTTCGAGGTGTAGATCGAGCGGCGCTTGTTGTTGATATCGCGCACCATCGAACGCACGTCCGCGCTCTGATCGCCGACCACCCCGAGATAGCCGTTGCGCTGCTCACCAACCTGGCCTTGCGCCTTGGCGGCAGCATAGGCCTCGCCGCGCGACTGGGCACCAGCCGGTGCCGCCATGCCCAGCCCCGCCAGCATGGCGAGGGCCAGCGTCGCCGCGGCTACGGGTTTCTCGATAAGGCTGCGCATCAGAAGATCTCCGGATTTTCCTCAATGGTGTTCGCGGCATCGGCGGCCAATCGGTAGATAACCTCCTGGCGGATATTGATGTTGAGCTCGATCACGATGGGCTTGTCGGGTGCGGATACGTTCACGCAGCCCCCCAGCGTCGGTATCGCGCCCAGCCCCAATCCTGCCAGTGCCATCGCCCGCATCACGGACCTCACTCCCTTGCCCTGCGTCAGGTTCGCCCGGCGAACCGTGTGCGTTCCTTTTGCAGCGACGGGCGGTGTGGTCAAATTACACGTAATCATGGAGTGTCCTCGCTGACTGGAGGCTGAATGGAGATGAACGGAGCGACAGCGCCCTCTCCCGCCTGGGATTTGCCGTCCTTGGCAACAAGGCCGAGCTCGCGCGGATCGACCACGTAGTTCGAATCGTAGAGCGAGCGCATGTTGCCAAAGAGCTGGAAGAACGGCGCCTGGATATTGACGATGAAGCGCACCGGCAGCTTCGCGATCTGGCGGGTCAGGAAATTGCGCGTGGCTCCTGTCCCCTGGCTGATCCCGGTAAAGCGCAGCTGGGTGATGATTTCACCCGAGAGCGAGCCGTTGAGCGTCACTTCCATCGTCTTGTAATCAATCGACTTGAGCGCATCGAACGCAAAGTTGCCCATGGTCGAGAGATCTTCGTAGCTGAGCGCCCCGACATAAGCGACGTTGCCGCCCGGCTCGCGCGCGACGAGGCTGCCGTTCTCGATCCGCGCGCCGTTCTGGTCGTAGACAATCGGCAGCTGGCCATCGAAGACGCCGCTCGCCGAGATATTGTCGAGTTCCATGTGCCGCACGAGGCTGGCTGCGTTCAGGCCCTTGACGTTCAGCGTGTAGCGCCGGGTCTCGAGCGCACCGACCGTCATCGTGGTGGGCGCAAGCGTCAGTTCCCCGTCCATGAACGGCCACTTCGCCCCGTTGACGACCAGACGATAATCGGGCTGCATCTCGAAGGAGATCGTCCCGTCCGTGACCTCGATACCCGGATTGATCGAGGCGACGGCAAGGCGCTGGTCGGGGGCGGTGACCATGCCGAGCAGGTCATTGAAGACAACCTCGCCCGACAGCCCCTCAACAGGTCCAAAGGGCGCTGCAAAATCAAGGCCTTCGCTGGCGAAGCGGCCGCGACTGGTGACCGCATCGCCCCTCCAGTCGATCCGCCCCGTCCCCGTCACGGTCCCCTCGACGAGCGAGACAAGACCGCGCAGGTTCGTCGAGAGCTGCTCGGGTTGGAGATTGTCGCCAAAGGTCAGGCCATCGACCGCAAGATCCGCATGCCCACGCAAGGTGCCCAGGTCATGGACGATGTCGACACGGCCCACCGCGCGATCCGATTGCGGTTCGCGCAATCGGGCCGAGGCAGAAATCACGTTGTCAGCAAGCTCCAGCGAAGCGCCGCGCGCGACCATCGGCTCGAAACGGGCGTCCTTCTGCCTGTCGACCAGGACGAACTGCGAATCGTCGAGCCGCAGCACACCCCCGGCGTAGCTCCAATTCCCGGCGACCTCGTGCAGATCGAGCGGCACCGCCGCGAGCGCGACGTCCGCATTTTCAAATGTGCCCGCGACATCGCCCGCGAGATCGGCCGTCAGATTGGCGATGGCAAAGCGCGAGGGCGCCGTCTCGGGCCCCAACGCCACGGCGATATCGCGCGCCGCAAGCGTTCCGGGATAGGCCAGGCCGACAGGACCGGTCGCCAGCCGCACCTCGGATTCGCCAAGATGACCGGAAAGTTCGAGCGCGGGTGTACCCGCTGCGAACGCAAAGCCGCCGCTATCGTAGCGTGCCATTGCCCGACCCTTGGGCGGGCACAGCGAAAGCCGGTTCGCATCGAGCGTCAGGTTCGCCATCGTGAGAGCGTCAAACGTGACCGTGGTGCACGAGGACCAGAGCGCGAGATCGCCATTGCCCTTCCAGCGGCCCGAGACCGGTACACGCAGGTTGCGGACTGATCCGCCCGGCAGCGCCCCGCCCAGCCGCACTTCGCCCGCGACATCCAGATCGCCATTGCCCCGCTGGCGCAGGACCATCTCGGGGATCGCGACATGGTCCTCGCCCGCCCGGTAATCGGCCATCTGGACGTGGAAGGCCGTCTCGCCCGAATCGCGCGTTTCCATGCGCCCGTTGAGGCGCGGCAACCCGCGCCCCGACGTCACGAAGTTGCCCGAGACGCGCGGTGCGCCATCGGCCAACAGCATCTGCATGCGCGAGAGTTCGAGCAGGCTTTCACCGCTGCGCGCCCGGACCCGCGCCTGGGGTACCACCACGCTGCGTCCGCGCGCATTGCTGCGCGCGATGAGCCGCGCTTCGAGCGTGCTCCCGCGCAGCTCGCGGGCAAGATTGACGCGAATCTGGTCCGCGAGCCCGGCGACCAAGGAACCTTGCGTAGTGCGCGCCAGGTCCTGCAGGGCGGAAGCAAGCCCGGAACCGGGCCGCAGGTTCTCACCCGACAGGTCGGTTTCGAGCGAGAGCGTATCGAAACCCGCGCTCGCCCGGGCCGTACCGCTGAGCTCAAGCCGGGAAAGATGGAGCGGCGCACCGCCCGGATCCCTTGCGGCCAGATCGTAGCGCGCATTGAGACTGTCGCCCCGGTAGGTGACCTGCGCGGAGCCCTCGAGCGCTGCGGCGCCGGCATCGGCCATGCGCAAGCGCTGCGCGGAAAGGTCCAGCGAAGCGCGGCCGCCGTCCAGCGTGTCATCAAGCTCAAGGTCGAGGTCGAGCGCGGCCTTCGCGAGCGAGGCCCCCTGCCCTTCGCAGGCGAAATCCTCCAGCCGCAACGGCCCTTTCAGGCGCGGCCGCCCCGCCGCGACGGACAGCTTGCCGTAAAGGCTCAGCGGACCGCTGGTGCAGCCCGCATAGGCCAGCGCCGGGGCTTTTGCGGCAAGCTCCCCCTCGAAGCCACCGCGCAAGGTGCCCTCGCCTTCCAGGCTGACCCCCACCCGCCCCGCATCGGTCACGAGCAGCGCGCCGCCATCCTTCACGGCAAGATCGAGATCGGGAAGCTGCGTGGGCTCCGTGCTCTGCGGATCGGCAAAGAGGACCTTGTCCAGCGAGCCGAAGCTGACACTGCCGTTCTTCATTCGGCCATAGAGACGCGGGCGCACAAGAGTGATGCGGCCAAGGCCGGGCAATCCGAAGGTGAGCCGCGTTGCCACACGCACCTCCGCGATCGTCAGGTCGGGATGCGCCGGATCGCCGATCACCACATTGCGCACGATCTGCTCGTCGGGCCCGATCTGGACGATGTCGTAGGTGGCTGGCAGCCCCAGCGCGGAAAGTTCGCTCTGGACGATATTGTCGGCGATATCCTCGCGCGCGATCCAGGCGCTGCCAAGCGCCATGGCCCCGACGACACCCAAGCCCAAAGCGATTCGCCGCCGCCGGCGCCGACGCGCAGCGACAGGCCGCGCCGCTTCCTCGGCAACGCGCTCTTCTTCGTTACTTTCCAGGGACTCGTCTTGCGCCATGCGCTCCATCACTTGCGCTGTGCGCGCCGGAAAGGCAATTGTCAGAGCCAACGATGGCAGACGATACCCCCCTCTTTCCTGAACGGACCGAAAGCCAGCCCGCGCGCGCCGAGACGAAGGCTGCGCACGACAGGACGAAGGCGAAAGACGCAGGGAGCGATACCTCGGGCCACCGCACACGGCTACGCCAGCGCCTGCTGGGCGGCGGAGACGAGGCCCTCGCCGACCACGAAGTGATTGAATTGCTTCTGATGCAAGCGGTGCCCCGGCGCGACATGAAGCCGCTCGCCCGCAGTCTTCTTGCCCGCTTCGGTACGCTGGCAGGCGTCCTCCAGGCCGATCCTCGCACGCTGGCCCTGCACCCCGGCATGGGCGAGGCGACCGCGGCAGCCCTGCGGATCGTCACCGTCGCGGCAACCCGGCTCGCCCGCCAGAAAGTGCGTGAGACCCCCGTGATCGGCTCCTGGCAGGCGCTGATCGACTACCTCACCATAGATATGGCGCACCTGACGCTGGAACGCGTGCGCGTACTCTACCTGAACACCAAGAACATGCTCATCCTCGACGACCTGGTGGGCGAAGGCTCCATCGACGAGGCCGCGATCCACCCGCGCGAGGTCATCCGCCGCGCCCTCGATATCGGGGCCAGCGCCCTCATTCTGGTCCATAACCATCCCTCCGGCTCGCCCGAACCCAGCCGCGCCGACATCGACATCACGACGCGCATCGCCGAGGCCGGGCGCCTGCTCGGCATCACCGTCCACGACCATATCGTGATCGGCCGCGAGGGGCATGTGTCACTGCGCGCCAAGGGCCTGATCTAAAAGGCAGGTTGCACCTTCCACTGAACCCGGCAGGCGGACAGAGCGCCCGACATCCGACAGGCGGAAGGAACCGCGAAATGACTGGGGCGCCCGCACATGTGCGGCCACCAGTGCGGGCACGAAACGGGCCCCAACTTTTTCTAATGACCCCGCAATCAAATCAACTTTTTTAGTAGTAAACAAAGCCTTTGCGCGCTGCACAATTGTCGCTAGACCCTTGCGCGAAGCGCTGGGTTCCCAGCGTAATCGATAGGGGAATGGATGCATTTCGGTCTGGATCTGGCTTCACCGCTCGTCATGGCGCCGTTGCTTGTTCTCCTCTTCCTTGCCTTTGCCTTCGAGCTCGCCGCGCCCGAAGTCGTGGCGCTGGGCCTTGTCGCGGTTCTGCTCCTGCTGGGCATCATCGCGACCGATGACGTGCTCGAAGCGATGGGCAACCCCGCCCCGCTGACGATCGTGAGCATGTTCATCATGTCCTCGGCGCTGGTGCGAACCGGCGCGCTCGACTTCTTCTCGTCCTGCATTACAGGGCTTGGCCGGACGCGCCCCTTCCTGTGCATGTGCGTGTTCCTGGGTCTGATCGCGACGATCTCGGCCTTCACCAACAACACACCGCTGGTGATGATGATGATCCCGGTGGGCATGACGATCGCCCGCGAACTCGACATTCCCGCCTCGCGCGTACTCATGCCGATTTCCTTCGCCGCCGTTCTGGGCGGCACCGTCACGCTGCTCGGCACCTCGACCAATATCCTTGTCGACGGCGTCGCGCGCCGCGCAGGGCTTGAACCCTTCGGCCTCTTCGAGATCGCACCGGTCGGCATCATCGTGGCCATCGTCGGCGTCATCTGGCTCGCCGTGTCGAACAAGCTGCTTCCCGAACGCCAGACCGTGGCGAGCCTGGGTAATGCAAGCGATAACAAGCGCTTCGTCGTCTCGATCTTCATCGAGGCGGGATCGCCCTATATCGGCCAGCCACCCAAGACCATCGACCTGCTCTCGCGCAGCGAACGTCGCCTTGTCGACGTGCTGCGCGGCGACCAGTCGCTGCGCCGCAATTTCGCCGCACAGACGCTGGAGGAAGGCGACATCCTGGTCCTGCGCACATCCGCGAGCGACCTCATGTCCCTAAAGGAAGCCGGGCGCATCTCGATGACCGCGGCCTCCACCACCGACCCGCACCTCGTCCAGCTCTCGACCCGTAACTCGGTCATGGCCGAAACGCTGCTGGCTCCGGGCGCCGAGATCATCGGGCATACCCTGTTCGAGCTGCGCCTGCGCCGCCGCTACGGCGTCTACCCCATTGCGCTCCACCGCAAGGGCACGAACCTTGAGGACCGTTTCGAGCGCGTCCCCCTTGAAGTGGGCGACACACTCCTGATCGAAGGCGCGCCCGAAGACCTGCGCCGCCTCGTCGAGGACCAGCAGCTGGTCAACATCGCCGAGCCGACCTCGCGCGGCTTTCGCCGTAACAAGGCCTGGATCGCGATTGCGACAATGCTCGGCGTGGTCCTCGGCGCTTCGTTCGATCTCATGCCGCTCGCGGGCCTCGCCGTCATGGGCGTCGCCGTCGTGCTTGCGGGGCGCTGCGTGGAGCCCGAGGAAGCCTTCCGCTCGGTCGACTGGCGCATCATCGCGCTGATCGTGGCCATGCTTTCCATTGGTACGGGGCTGGAACGCTCCGGGCTGGTCGAGACCATCGTCGGCTGGGCCACGCCCTGGCTCGGCAGCCTGGGCCCGATTGCCGCCCTCGCCGCAATCTACTTCCTCAGCCTGTTCCTGACCGAACTTGTCACCAACAACGCGGTGGCCGTCGTCGTAACCCCCATTGGCATCACGCTGGCCCAGGCGCTGCATGTCGACCCGCGCCCATTCGTCGTCGCGGTGATGTTTGCCGCCTCGGCCAGCTTCCTCACGCCCATCGGCTACCAGACCAACACCCTCGTCTACAGCGCGGGCGGATACAAGTTCACCGACTTCTACAAGTACGGCTTTCCGCTCACGATCCTGGTGTCGATCACGACGCTGATCGTGATCCCGATGATCTGGCCCTTCTGATCCGGGGAGACAGGATCAAGGTGCCGGACTCTCCAGCGCCGCGATCAAGCGGGGTTCGAACTCGTCCGGCGCCTCGACCTGGGGCGAATGGCCGCGTCCTTCGAACCAGACGATGCGCGCCTCGGGCATGCGCGCCGCAGCGTCCTCGACCACCTCGGGAATGGGCCTCAGCCGCGCCTTCACCGCGTCGGGGGCCTGCCCCTTGCCGAAGGTCGTGGTGTCGAGCCGGCCGATCATCAGCGTGACGGGCACCCTCAGATTGCCGAACTCGTGCGACACCGGCTGGGTCAGGATCATCTCGGCGGTCTTGGCCTGCGCGATCTCGACTGCGTCATCATCCTCAGTCGCATATTGCCCGGCGAGCATGTCGACCCAGCGATCGTAGTCCGCGCGCCATTCGCCGTGGTAGTAGGTCCGCAGCTGATAACCCTTGATCGACGCGCGGTCCTTGGCGCGTTCGGCCGCGATCAGCTTGTCGAGCGGCACATAGGGCACCCCCTGCTCCATCCGGTCGACAAGCCCCAGCGGATTGATCAGCAGCAGCCGCGAGGTGTCGTCCGGGAACATCAGGGCATAGCGCAGCGCCAGCATACCGCCGGTCGAATGGGCCAGCACGATCGGCTTCTCCACCCCCTGCGCCTCCAGCAGGCGGTGCGTGGCATCGGCCATCAGCGCGAGCGTGTACTGCGCGCTGTCGGGCTTGGAGGACTTGCAGAAGCCGAGCTGGTCGGGGACGATTACCCGGTAGCCGGCCGCCAGGAGCGCGCGCGCCGTGCTTTCCCAGGTCGCCGCGCAGAAGTTCTTGCCATGGAGGAGAACCACGCTCTGCCCGTTGGGCCGGGCGGGCGCGACATCAATGAAGGTCATCTGCGCGTCCTCGTCCCCCACGCGCACGGCAAAGCGCTTTTCCGGCCAGGGATAAGCGAAACGCTCCAGGTTGCTGCCCAAGGGCGCCACGTCCTGCGCGCTGGCTCCGCTCGCGCTTAGAAGACCCAGAGCAAAGGCGGCGGTAGTGGGTACAAGACGGCGCAGGGACACGAAATTTCTCCAACCGGGGACTGCGGGTTCCTAGACCAAGCGCGTGGCCGCGCGGAAGGCTCCTGCCAAAAAAGTAACCCCGCTCATCGGGTAGCCGCGCGCCTTGCACTTGCCTTTCGCCCGAAGCGGCCCTAGCGGACGCCGCGTCAGCCAAAGGAGTCTTGCATGGTCCCCCGTTACGCCCGCCCCGCCATGACCGCGATCTGGGAGCCCGAAGCGCGCTACCGCATCTGGTTCGAGATCGAGGCGCACGCCGCCGTCAAGATGGGCGAAATGGGCACCGTTCCCGAAGCCGCCGGCAAGGCCCTGTGGGACTGGTGGGCGACCAACCCGAAGGTCGACGTCGAAGCCATCGACGCCAAGGAAGCCGTGCTCAAGCACGACGTGATCGCGTTCCTCGACTGGGTCGCCGAACAGGTCGGCCCGGAAGCGCGCTTCATGCACCAGGGCATGACCAGCTCGGACGTCCTCGACACGACGCTCAACGTCCAGCTCGTGCGCGCCGCCGACATCCTGCTCGCTGACCTTGATGACCTCCTCGCCGCGATCAAGCGCCGCGCGATGGAGCACAAGTACACCCCCTCCATCGGCCGCAGCCACGGCATCCACGCCGAGCCGGTTACCTTCGGCCTCAAGCTCGCCGAAGCCTATGCCGAGTTCGCCCGCGCGAAGAAGCGCCTGATCGCCGCGCGCGAGGAAATCGCGACCTGTGCCATCTCGGGCGCTGTCGGCACCTTCGCCAATGTCGATCCGGCCGTGGAAGTCTACGTTGCCGAGCAGATGGGCCTCGAGATCGAGCCCGTCTCGACCCAGGTCATCCCGCGTGACCGCCACGCCATGTTCTTTGCAACGCTGGGCGTCATCGCCAGCTCGATCGAGCGCGTCGCCGTCGAAGTGCGCCACCTCCAGCGCACCGAAGTGCTGGAAGCCGAAGAATACTTCTCGCCGGGCCAGAAGGGCTCGTCGGCCATGCCGCACAAGCGCAACCCCGTGCTGACCGAGAACCTCACCGGCCAGGCCCGCATCATCCGCTCCTACGCGATGCCCGCGATGGAGAACGTGGCGCTGTGGCACGAGCGCGACATCTCGCACTCCTCGGTCGAGCGCTTCATCGGCCCCGACGCGACGATCACGCTCGACTTCGCGCTCGCGCGTCTCACCGGCGTCATCGACAAGCTGCTCGTCTACCCCGAGCGCATGCAGAAGAACCTCGACCGCATGGGCGGCCTCGTCCACTCGCAGCGCGTCCTGCTCGCGCTCACCCAGGCGGGTCTCTCGCGCGACACCTCCTACCGCCTTGTCCAGCGCAACGCGATGAAGGTGTGGGAATCGGACGGCCAGCTTTCCCTCATGGAACTGCTCAAGGCCGACGAGGAAGTGGCCGCCGCGCTGACGGTCGAGCAGATCGAGGACAAGTTCAACCTCGACTACCACTTCAAGCACGTCGACACGATCTTCGCGCGCGTCTTCGCCGACTGAGACGCGATGCACGCAGCGCCGATGCCGCAGGGCCGATGATCCGGGGCCTTCCCTTACCCCGTTTTCGGTCCTAGCATCGGCGCTTCGCCGCGCCCGGGCACCCGCCCGGGTCCGGCACGGCACGAACATCGGGAGCATCCATGAAAGCCGTCCGCACCATCGCCTGGATCGTGACCACGGCCATCCTGGTCGCCTTCATCGCCATGAACTGGACCAAGGTCCCGGTGAACTTCTGGCCATTGGACGATGGCAACTACATCCATTTCGACTGGCCGGTGGGCTTTGTTGCGCTGTTCTTCTTCCTGCTCGGCATGATGCCGGTGTGGCTGTACTTCCGGGCCGTGCGCTGGCGTCTCAACCGCCGCATCGCCAGCCTCGAGAACGCGCTCCACGCCAGCTCGATGCCTTCGCTCGCCGAGGAACCGACGGCCAGCACCGCCACCTCCCCCCGGCCTGACACGTCTCCGCAAACGACACCCCTGACCCCGGATACCTGAGCCCATGAGCAACAATCCCGTCTACCTCGCACTCGACGTCCCCCGCCTCGACGCCGCCGAAGCGCTGGCCCGCAAGGTCAAGGACCACGTCGGCGGGATCAAGCTCGGCCTCGAATTCTTCTGCGCCCACGGCCACCACGGCGTGCGCGAGATTCAGAAGGTGGGCCTGCCCATCTTCCTCGACCTCAAGCTGCACGACATCCCCAATACGGTCGCCGCTGCTATGCAGGCGATCAACACGCTGAACCCGGCCGTGGTGACGATCCACGCCGCGGGCGGACGCGCGATGATGGAAGATGCCAAGGCCGCCGCGGGCGAGAACACCAAGGTCGTGGCCGTCACCGTCCTTACCAGCCTCGACAACGACGACCTCTCGGCCATCGGCATCACGGCCGATCCGATGGAACAGGCGCTGCGCCTGGCCGAGTTGTCGCAGGCCGCCGGGCTCGATGGCATCGTGTGCTCGGGCCACGAAGTCGGCGCGATCCACAAGCAGTGGAAGGACGGCTACTTCGTCGTCCCCGGCCTGCGCCTGCCCGACAGCAAGCTGGCGGACCAGAAGCGCATCGTCTCCCCGCGCGAGGCGCGCGACAATGGCGCGAGCCTGCTCGTCGTCGGCCGCCCGATCCGCGGCGCGGAAGATCCGCTCGCCGCCGCCAAGGCCATCGAAGAGACGCTGTAAAGCCAAGATCGGCGACTTCACCGTTCGCACGCAACGCGGCGCGCACACGGTGAGGTCGCCCGTTCCGCGAGCCCGAGGGCAATGGCCCTCGCAACCCTTATCTTCCTCTTCTGATCCGGCTCCACGCACCTTCCATTCATCGCCACGAAACATCCTCTCGTCCAAGTCGTTGGACAAGCTCTGAGAGGATGATGGAGTGCAAACGACGATGAAATCGAAGCTTCTTTGGGCCGCTGCGGCCGCGACACTGGCCACGCTTCCCGCGCTGGCCCAGGCCCAGCAGGCCGAAGCCCCAGCCATCGCGGCGAACCACACGCTCCTCAGCGTAAACGCGGAAGGCTCCTCCAACCGCGAGCCGGACATGGCCAACTTCCGCGCCGGCGTCACCACGCAAGGCGCCAGCGCCAGCGCCGCGCTTGCCGAGAACTCGCAGCGCATGACCGCTGTCTTTGCCGCGCTCAAGCGCGCGGGGATTGCCGAGAAGGACATCCAGACCAGCAATCTGAACGTGAGCCCGGTCTATTCGCAGCCCGCCCGACGTCCGGACGGCAGCTATGATGCGAACGAGCGCACGATCACCGGCTACCAGGTCAACAACACCGTCCTGGTACGCCAGCGCAAGCTGGACAATTACGGCGCCGTGATCGACGCGCTCGTCTCGGCGGGCGCGAACGAGGTCAATGGCCCCGACTTTGGCCTGTCTTCCCCCGAGGCAGCGCAGGACGAAGCGCGTACCGCCGCCATCAAGGCCGCGCGCGAACGCGCCGATCTTTACGCCCGTGCGGCGGGCCTTCGTGTCGTGCGAATTGTCTCGATCACCGAAGCGGGCGGCTATGCACCGCAGATCCGGGCCAAGAGCGACATGATGCGGCTCTCTGCAGCCCCCGCGCCAGCCCCGGTCGCGGCGGGCGAACTCGACATCACCGCGCAGGTCTCGGTCCAGTTCGAACTGGCACCGTAAGAGCCCCCTCTGCTCAGTTGAGCATCATGTCCTGCGAATCGATGGCGTAGTTCACCAGGGTAACCGCGTCCTCGTCCCCCTTGCGGTAGGTGAAGCGCTCGGTCCCGGTGCCTTTCTCGAACGTGGTCTGGTAGGTCGCGGTGAGATAGGTACCGGAGGTCGAGGCGTTGGTGTTCCAGCCCACCTGCTTGGTCTCCTTAACCGCCCCAAGCTTGGTGTGGACCGCGCCCAGCAGCTTCTCGAACGCGGCCTTGTCGCCCGCCTTGCGCAGTTCCGGATCGGCCTGCGTCCAGATACGGGCGTAGTTGGCCGCATCAAGGTCGCCGTGGAACCGCGCGATGGCCGCGTCCGCCTTCTCGAAGGACTCCTTGATCCCGCACCCGCCAAGCATTGCAGCGGCGGCAAATGGGACTAGAAGGCGCGCGATACGGTTCATTGCGAAGAGATCCTTGTTGCAACTGGCAGGGGGCGAAGAGCCGAGATCACTCTAGCCAGCGGACAGGCCATGCCAACACCGGCGATCAAGATTTGCGGTATCTCCACAAGCGACGCGCTCGACGCCGCGATCCGTGCGCACGCGGAATACGCCGGCTTCGTGTTCTTCGAAAAGAGCCCGCGCCATGTGACGAGCGCACAGGCCGCTTCGCTCTCGCAGCGCGCACAGGGCCGCATCGCGCGCGTCGGGCTTTTCGTCGATGCCGACGACGCGACCATCGGCGAGGCACTGGCCGCAGCCCAACTCGACGTGCTCCAGCTTCATGGCTCCGAAACGCCCGAGCGCTGCGCGCAACTGCGTGCGCGCCACGGCGTGGAGGTGTGGAAGGCGCTTCCGGTCGCCACGACCGAGGACGCGGCAAGGGCGCATGGCTATGCCCAGGCCATCGACCGCGTGCTGTTCGATGCCAAGACGCCCAAGGGCACGCTGCCGGGCGGCATGGGCCTGAAATTCGACTGGCGGCTGGTGGCCAACTGGAAGGGCCCCGTCGCCTGGGGTCTTGCCGGAGGGCTGACCCCCGACAACGCCGCCGAGGCCCTTGCGCGCACCGGCGCGCCGCTCCTCGACACCTCCTCGGGCGTCGAGAGCGCGCCGGGCGTCAAGGACGCCGACAGGATCGCGGCGTTCTGCCGGGCCGCGCGCGCCTGATCGCTCAGAACATGATGCCGAGCCCGGCGATGAGGATCTCCTTGTCGCCTTCATGCTCGGTTGCGAGGTGCTTGTATTCGCCCTTGAGGTAGAGCCGCTCACCGATCTCCTGCTCCCAGCCGCCGCTGAAGCCCCAGGCCGCCTCGCAATGGGGGCAGTCCTTGGACTGGTAGTTGAGCCCGACGAAGGCCTTGCCCCGCTCGGTCACTTCCAGCCCGGCGCGCACGCCGATGCCCAGCGCCACGTGGCGCTCCTTGACCATCTCCTTGTCGAGGCTGGCCTCGAGCCCCACGAAGATGGTCTCGGTGAGGTCCCAGTCATAGCCCGCCGCGAGGCCGAAGATCGCCGCGTCTTCCTCAGGCCCGAAACTGATGCCGCCGATCACTTCGGCATAAGCCTCGTCGGCATGCGCCGGACTGGCAAGGCCCGCCACTGCCAGAGCCAGAAGCCCTCCCCATGCCCTGCCCCGCATCGCCTCTTCCTTTCCCGCCAGGGCCAGGTGCACAAGCGTGCGCCGGGCCCGAGTGAAAGGAGAGGCTATCATCCTGAAGAGCGCCGCGAACTCAGGTGTTTCCCGCGCAAATCAAGGGGAAGATGCGGAAGAGCACGCACGAAAAAGGGCGCCCCGCAATCCTGCGAAGCGCCCCTTTCGTGCCCGGGTTGCGACCCTCAGGCTATGGATGTGGCGATCAGAACTTCACGCCAACGCCGACCAGACCCACGTCTGCGTCGGGGGTGTTGTCACCGATCAGCATGTGCTTGTACTCGGCCTTCGCGTAGAAGTTCTTGTTGAGCGACTGCTGCACGCCGCCGCCCAGGTTGACCGAGCTGTTGCAGAAGCGGCAGGGCTTCGACTGCCATGCGGCCGAACCGTAGATCTTGGTGCCTTCGAACAGCTTCACACCGGCGCGGCCACCGGCGCCCCATGCGACGCGGGTGTGGTCGGTCAGGATCTTGTCGGCCGAACCTTCAACGCCGATGAAGACGCTCTTGGTGAGGTCGTAGTCGTAGCCGGCAGCGACGCCAGCGACAGCTTCGTCACCGCTGCCGTTCCAGATGATGCCGGTGCGGCCTTCAACGCGGATCTCGTCCGCCATGGCGGGAGTGGCGACGGCAGCAACCGCAGCAGCGGCGAGCGAAACAAGTGCAATACGCATAAAAACAGACTCCAGTTGTACCCCCGACCCTCGGCGGGGGGTGTCCCTCTTGCGGGGCAGGAGCGCCGCTGCGCCTTCCAACCTGTCGGCCAGATGAACGAAATATTCCTTTCTGTCCTCAAGACGTCACAATTCTGCGGCATAGAGACACATTATTGCATTGAATGTGCCGGCAATTGCACTCCTTGCAATTGAAAACACAGCGGTCCTCCCCAGCACGCGATCGCGCTGGACAGGTCCGCGCGGCTCTGCCAATCCGCCCTCACTATGACTGACCAAACGCCTGTGAACCGCCCCGCGAGCCCTCTGGCAGCCGACCAGGTGAACTCGTGGCGCGCCCTGCCCGATGCCTCCGGCCACTTCGGCCAGTTCGGCGGTCGCTACGTCGCCGAAACGCTCATGCCGCTCATTCTCGATCTTGAGAAGGAGTACCGCAAGGCGCAGGACGATCCCGCATTCTGGTCGGAATTTGATTCGCTGATGAAGGACTTCGTCGGCCGCCCCAGCCCGCTCTACTACGCACCGCGCATGACCGAACACTGGCGCGCGAAGGCGCCTGCTGGAAAGGGCCCGAAGATCTACTTCAAGCGCGAGGAGCTGAACCACACCGGCGCGCACAAGATCAACAACTGCATCGGCCAGATCCTGCTTGCGATGCGCATGGGCAAGACGAAGATCATTGCCGAGACCGGCGCGGGCCAGCACGGTGTCGCGACCGCGACCGTCGCGGCGCGCTTTGGCCTGCCTTGCACGATCTTCATGGGCGCGACCGACGTCGAGCGCCAGAAGCCCAACGTCTTCCGCATGAAGCTGCTGGGCGCCGAAGTCGTGCCCGTGACAAGCGGCGCGATGACGCTGAAGGACGCGATGAACGATGCGCTGCGCCACTGGGTCGCGAACGTGCACGACACCTTCTACATCATCGGCACCGCCGCGGGTCCGCACCCCTATCCCGAGCTCGTGCGCGACTTCCAGTCGATCATCGGCAAGGAAACGCGCGAGCAGATGCTGGAGAAGGAAGGGCGCCTGCCCGACCGTCTCGTGGCGGCCGTGGGTGGGGGCTCGAACGCGATCGGCCTGTTCCACCCCTTCCTCGACGATCCGGACGTCCAGATGACCGGCATCGAAGCGGGTGGCCACGGCGTCGATACCGACAAGCACGCCGCTTCGCTGACGGGCGGCAAGCCCGGCATCCTGCACGGCAACAAGACCTACCTGCTCCAGGACGAGGACGGGCAGATCACCGAGGCGCATTCGATCTCGGCCGGTCTCGATTATCCCGGCCTTGGCCCCGAGCATTCCTGGCTGCACGAATCGGGCCGGGTCGACTACGTGCCGATCACCGATGGCGAGGCGCTCGAAGCCTTCCAGCTGTGCTGCGCGCTCGAGGGGATCATCCCCGCGCTCGAAAGCGCCCACGCGCTCGCGGCCCTGCCCCAGCTGACAGCCGAGATGGACGAGGACCAGCTTCTCGTCGTCAATGTCTCGGGCCGCGGCGACAAGGACATCTTCACGGTGGCCGAGGCGCTGGACGTCGAGCTGTGACCAAGGGCTGGCAGCGGCCTCTGGTCGACGCCCTGATCCTGTGGATGGCGGTCTTTCCCGCCATCTTCGTCTTCGCCGAACTGGTCCAGCGCCGCTCGATCGACCTCTCGTCCTCGCGCTACTACTGGGCCTTCGCCTTCAGGGGCACCTGGCTGAACATCGGCATCAGCCTGGGCTATCTCGGCATTTTCGTATTCCTGACTGCCGGTATCCTTCGCATGACCCGAAAGAGCCTGTTTACCTGATGACCCGCTTCGAAAACGCCTTCGCCAAGGGCCCGGCCCTCGTCACCTTCATCACCGGGGGCGATGGGGACACCGCCGCCAACCTCGACGCGCTCGTTGCGGGCGGCGCCGACGTGATCGAGCTGGGCATGCCCTTCACCGATCCCATGGCCGATGGCGATGCCATCCAGCAGGCCAACATCCGCGCGCTCGGCAAGGGCACGAAGACCAAGGACATCTTCGAGCTCGCCACCGGCTTCCGCCAGCGCCACCCGGACGTGCCGCTGGTGCTGATGGGCTACGCCAACCCGATGATCGCGCGCGGGGCAGACTGGTTTGCCGCCGAATGCGCCAAGGCCGGTGTCGACGGTGTGATCTGCGTCGACATTCCGCCCGAAGAGGACGCCGAGCTCGGCCCGGCGCTGCGCGCTGCGGGGATCTCGCTGATCCGCCTGGCCACCCCCACCACCGATGCCGCGCGGCTTCCCGCCGTTCTCGAAGGCTCCTCGGGCTTCCTCTACTACGTCTCGGTTGCCGGGATCACCGGCACGCAGACCGCGGCCCAGACCTCGATCGAGGACGCCGTGGCAAGGCTCAAGGCGGCCAGCGACATTCCCGTCGCGGTAGGCTTCGGTGTGCGTACGCCCGAACAGGCAAGCGCGATCGCCAAGGTCGCGGACGGTGTCGTCGTGGGCTCGGCCTTCGTCGATCTCGTCAAGGAGCATGGCGACAAGGCCGCCGGGCCTTTGCGCGAACTCACCTCGGCGCTGGCCGAGGCCGTCCACTCCGCGCGCTGAGCGCCCTGAAGGCACGCCCGAACAGCCATGTCCCGCCCCAACGACTTCGCGGTCTCGGAAGCCCCGGCCGTCCAGACCCAGCTTGACCGTCTTGCCGCGCTGTCGGTCCCGCAGGGCCGCCTCGGGCTCGACGTCATCAAGGACCTGTGCGCACATCTCCGCCATCCCGAGCGCGCGCTCCCGCCGGTCTTCCACGTCGCGGGAACCAACGGCAAGGGATCGACCTGCGCGTTCCTGCGCGCCGCGCTCGAAGCGGCGGGCAAGACCGTCCACGTCTTCACCAGCCCGCACCTGGTGCGCTTCAACGAGCGCATCCGCGTCGCGGGCACACTGATTTCGGACGAACTGCTCGCCGAATTGCTCGCCGAAGTGTTCGACGTGGCAGAGACCCACGGCATCGGTGCCAGCTTCTTCGAGATCTCGACGGCGGCCGCCTTCCTGGCATTCTCGCGCATTCCTGCGGACGCCTGCATCTTCGAGGTGGGCCTGGGCGGGCGGCTCGATGCCACCAATGTCATTCCCGATCCCCTCGTCTGCGGCATCGCGGCGCTGGGCATCGACCACGAGCAGTTCCTGCTTTCGCCGAGCGAAGGCACACCGGACGATCCTTTTGCGCGCATTGCCTTCGAGAAGGCGGGCATTGCCAAGGCGGGCGCCGCGCTCGTCACCCTGAGCTACGGCCCGGGCATGAACGAGACCGTGGAGGCCCAGGCCGAACGCGCCGGGACTTACGTCGTGCGCGCAGGCTCGGACTGGTCGACCGCGCCCGAACCGGACGGCTTCTCCTACCAGGACCACAAGGGCCTGCTGCACCTGCCGCGCCCGCGCCTCTCCGGTCCGCACCAGACGATCAATGCGGGCCTTGCCGTTGCCATGCTGCGCCACCAGGACGCGATTGCCATCCCCGACGCCGCGCTCGCCGCCGCGATGGACTGGGCGCGCTGGCCTGCGCGCCTGCAACGGCTTGAGACGGGTCCGCTGACTGCGCTGCTGCCCGAGGGCACCCCCTGCTGGCTCGATGGCGGGCACAACCCCGATGCGGGCAACGCGCTTGCCCAGCATTTCCGCGAGCCGCGCCCGTACGTCCACCTCGTCATCGGCATGCTCGCGAACAAGGACCCCTACGCGCTGATCCGTCCGCTCGCCGCTCAGCTCGCCAGCGTAACCGTGGTTCCGGTTCCCGGCCACGAGTGGCACGGTGCGGAGGATTTCGACTACGCCCTCGCCCCCGAGGCCACGAGCGCTGCAGGCGTGCGTGCGGCCCTTGAAGGGCTCGACGTGAAGGAAGGCGAGGTCGTCCTTATCGGCGGCTCGCTCTACCTTGCAGGCACCGTGCTGGCGGCGAACCACCAGCTTCCCGACTGAGCGGCCGGGAGGGCCAGCGCGCTCAGTCGCGCGCGTCGCCCTCACCCACTTCGCCCGCCGTGCCCATGGCATCGTCGACAAGGCCGGTCGCCATCATCACCGCGAAGATCGCGATGCCCGGCAGGGCTGCCACGGTGGTCGCCAGATAGAAGTTCACATAGCCCATCGCCTCGATCAGCGCGCCCGCCGTAGTCCCGGTGAGAAAGCGCCCGACGACGCTCGCCCCGGCCGAGATCAGCGCGTACTGGGCCGCCGTGAAGCGCAGGTCGCACAGCGCCGAGAAGTAGGCCACCACGACCACACCGCCATAGCCGCTCGCAAAGTTCTCGAAGCCGATGGCAAGCCCCATGCCGAGGTTCGAGTGACCGGCGGCGGCCAGCATCGCGAAGCTGAGGTTGGAGACCGCCATCAGCACCAGCGCGATCAGCACCGAGCGCTTGAGGCCCATGCGCGCGTAGATCACGCCGCCCACGAACACACCGACGATGAGCGCCCAGAACCCGATCCCCACGTCGTAGAGCGCGATCTCGTCGTTGGAGAAGCCAAGGTCGTCGAACAGCAGGCGGAAGGTCAGGTTCGCCAGCGTATCGCCGATCTTGTGAACGAGGATGAAGGCCAGGACGAGGAACGCCCCCTTGCGCTGGAAGAACTCCGCGAAGGGCCCCGCGATCGAGGCCCAGATCTCGCCCATGCCCTTCTTGTCGCGCACGACCTTGTGACGCTCGGGCTCGCCCACGATGAGCGCGGTCAGCATCGCGGGCAGCGCGAAGACCGCGCAGACCGCATAGGCCAGGTGCCAGTCCGAACGCGCCGCGACGACCAGCGCGAGCGAGGCGGCGAGCCCCGAACCGATGCGCCAGCCATACTGGCTCATCCCTGAGCCGGTTCCCAGCTGGTAAGGCTTCAGGGTCTCGATGCGGTAGGCGTCGATCACGATGTCGAACGTCGCACCGGCCAGCCCCATGAGGACGGCCGCCAGCGCGGTCCCCGCGATGTCCTTGCCCGGATCGACCAGCGCCAGGTTGAGGTTGGCAGCCATGACGAGCAGCCCCACCACCAGCATCCAGGAGACCCGCTGGCCCAGGCGTCCGATCACGGGCAGCGAAACCCCGTCGATCACCCAGGCCCACAGCGGCTTCAGATTGTAGACGAAGAAGGCCAGCGCAAAGGTCGTGATCGTCGATTTCTCGATCCCGTCCTGCGCCAGGCGCGTGGTCAGCGTCGCCGCCAGGAGCGCGAAGGGATAGCCCGAGGACACCCCCAGCATGAAAGCCGCGACGGACTCCTTTTCCATGTAGGGCCGGACCGAATTCCATAGGCCGCGTCGTTGGTTAGTCGTCTGCGCGGTCACACTCGATCCTTTTCGTCATGATCATGCGCGCAACTTAACGACGCGCCGCGTGAAGGGAAGGCTGGATGAAGGCGCGATCAACAGGTATGGGGCGGCGGATGTCCAAACCACCTCGCAAATCCGGCGGCTCCTCCTATGGATCCGATTCGCGCGGATCCGATTCGCGCCGCTCCGAAGGGCGTGGCCCTGCTCGCGGCCCTTCGCGTGGCCCCCGTTCGGGTGGCCGCTCCTCCGACGAGCCCCGCCGCGATGGCCCCTTCAACGAACGCAAGGGCGGCGCCGGATCGCGTCCGCGCAGCTTCGGCAAGCCCAAGCCTGCCGGCCCTACTCCCAAGGACCCGAACATGCCCGCGCGCGAAGGCGATCGCATCGCCAAGCTGCTGGCCCGCGCCGGGGTTGCGAGCCGCCGTGAAGCCGAGCGCATGATCGCCGAAGGCCGCGTGAAGCTGAACGATGAGCTGGTCGAGACCCCCTCGACCGTGCTGACCTCGCTCGCGGGCGTCACCGTCGATGGCAACCCGGTCAAGGAAGCGGACGCCACGCGCCTGTTCGCCTTCCACAAGCCCGCCGGGCTCATCACCGCCGAGCGCGACCCGGCCGGTCGCCCCACCATCTACGCCGCGCTGCGCAACGCCCTACCCAAGGATGCGGGCCGCGTGATGCCGGTGGGCCGTCTCGACTTCAACACCGAAGGCCTGCTGCTGCTCACCAACGATGGCGAGTTCAAGCGCGCACTGGAACTGCCCTCGACCGGTGTTCCGCGCACCTACCGCGCCCGCGCCTTCGGCGACATCACGCAGGAACAGCTCGAAAGCCTCATCGAGGGCGTCGAGATCGACGGCGTGCGTTACGGCAAGATCGACGCCAACATGGAGCGCGGCGCAGGCCGCAACCGCTGGATCGAGATGACGCTCACCGAGGGCAAGAACCGCGAAGTGCGCCGCGTGCTCGAACACTTCGGCCTCAAGGTCAGCCGCCTGATCCGCATCGGCTATGGCCCCTTCGCGCTTGACGAGCTGCCCAAGGGCGCCGCCGTCGAGATCGACGCGAAGGTGCTCGACCGGTTCCGCCGCGAGATCGACCGCGCCAAGGGCTGAGGGAGCACACGACATGAAGGGACCGGCCACCCGGACCGGCCTGCGCATCATCGCGGGCGAATGGCGCGGGCGCAAGCTCGCCACTCCTGAGGGCGACACCACCCGCCCCACTGCCGACCGCACGCGCGAGACGCTGTTCTCGATGCTGGCGAGCCGTCTTGGCACCTTCGAGGGGCTCAAGGTGGCCGACCTTTTCGCGGGCTCGGGCGCACTTGGCCTCGAAGCGCTCTCGCGCGGGGCGGCGCATTGCCTCTTCGTCGACCAGGACGCCGCTGCGATCCGCGCGATCCGACGCAACATCGCCAACCTCAAGGCGCAGGACCGCAGCGACGTGCGCCCGGTCTCCGCGCTCGCGCTGGGAACGGCGAAAGAGGCTCTCGATCTCGTCCTGCTCGACCCGCCCTACGACACCGGCGCGGGCGCGGTCGCGGCCGACAAGCTGGCGCGGCTGGGCTGGATCAATGAAGCGACCTGGGTCTCGATCGAGACCGCCCGGGACGAGAGCATTTCCGTGCGCGGCTTCGAGGTCGAGGCGACCCGCGATGTCGGCAAGGCCCGCCTCCACATCTTGCGCAAGGTCTGAGGAAAAAGCCGCAAAGCACTTTCCTGAAACGAAAAAGGGCGCCGGAAGAACCGGCGCCCTTTTTTGCTGAAACTGTCCTGATGGAATCAGGATGCGGGCATCTCCTGCCCCGTGTCCTCGGGATAATGGTCGAGCGGGCGATTGCCGAAGTTGAGCCCGGCCTCGCGCGGATTGATACAGCCGTCAGTGGCCTCACCGCGGCACACGTCGTAGACCTTGCCCTCGACCCGAACCTTCGCAGCCACCCCGCGCGCGTCCTTCTCGACGACCTCAGGAGATGCCGATGCGCTCTGCGCCTGAGCGCAAAGGGGCAGTACGGCCGCCGCAGCGGCGCAAGCAATAAGACTTTTCTTCATAATCTTACTCCCATTTCTTAAAGCCCCTTGCACGCAGCCCGCAGCCGCCTTCCCGCGCTGGCGGACCGCCGTACATCCCGGGGCCGATCACTCCATTTCGACGCATTGGCCGGGGGAATTGTTCCGGGACGGCGACGAAGCGACCTTGCACCGGGTTAATCCGTTCCCTAGTTGTTCACGTGTGACCGAGAGCCATTCCCCCCTGCCCGCCGCGCCCGCCCATCCTGCAGGCGCCGACGCGTCCAATCCCCTCATCGCCGGACTGAACGAGCCCCAGCGCGAAGCCGTCCTGACGACGGAGGGGCCGGTGCTGATGCTGGCCGGTGCAGGCACGGGCAAGACTTCGGCGCTCACCCGCCGCCTTGCCTTCCTTGTCCAGAGCCGCCTCGCCTGGCCGAGCGAAATCCTGTGCGTCACCTTCACCAACAAGGCCGCGCGCGAGATGCGCGAGCGCGTCGGCCAGCTGGTTGGGCCCGCGGTCGAAGGGATGCCCTGGCTCGGCACCTTCCACGCCATCGCGGCCAAGATGCTGCGCCGCCACGCCGAACTGGTGGGCCTGGAATCAAACTACACGATCATCGACACCGACGACCAGCTGCGCCTCCTCAAGCAGCTCATCCAGGCGGAGGGGGTCGACGAGAAGCGCTGGCCCGCCAAGCAACTGGCCGGGTGCATCGACCGCTGGAAGAACCGTGGCCTCAACCCGCGCGACCTCGACGCGCGCGAGAACGAGGCCTACGCCGAGGGCAAGGGCCAGCATTTCTATCATATGTATCAGGAGCGCCTGAAGGCGGTGAACGCCTGCGATTTCGGCGACCTCCTGCTCCACATGCTCAACATCCTGCGCGAGCACCGCGACGTCCTCGAACATTACCAGCAGCGCTTCAAGTACGTCATGGTCGACGAATACCAGGACACCAACCAGGTCCAGTACCTGTGGCTGCGCCTGATCGCCCAGCACCGCCGCAACATCTGCGTGGTGGGCGATGACGACCAGTCGATCTATTCCTGGCGCGGCGCCGAAGTCGCCAATATCCTGCGCTTTGAAAAGGACTTTCCGGGCGCCAAGGTGATCCGGCTCGAACAGAACTACCGCTCCACGCCGCAGATCCTGGCCGCCGCCTCGGGCCTCATCGACGAGAACACGCAGCGCCTGGGCAAAACGCTCTGGACCGAGCGCCATGGCGGCGACAAGCTCCACGTCGTCGGCGTCTGGGACGCGCCGGAGGAAGCGCGCCGGGTGGGCGACGAGATCGAACGCCTCGAACGCGAAGGCGCCCCGCTCGACCAGATCGCGATCCTCGTGCGCGCGCAGTACCAGACCCGCGAGTTCGAGGACCGCTTCATCTCGATCGGGATGAAATACCGCATCGTCGGCGGCTTTCGCTTCTACGAGCGTGCGGAGATCCGCGATGCCCTCGCCTATCTGCGCGTCATTGCCCAGCCCGCCGACGACCTCGCCTTCGAGCGGATTTACAACACGCCCAAGCGGGGGCTCGGGGCCAAGGCATTGGAGAAGCTGCACCTGCTGGCGCGTCGCCGAGGCATCCCGCTCGCCAAGGCCGCGCTTGAAATCTGCGACACCGACGAACTGCCCGCCCGCGCACGCAACACGCTGCTCTCGCTGATGCGCGATTTCGCGCGCTGGCGCGACATGGCCAGGGAGGAAGGCCCCGCCGACCTCATCCGCACCGCCCTCGACGAGAGTGGCTACACCGACGCGCTCCAGGCCGAACGCACGCCCGAGGCCAGCGGACGCCTTGAAAACCTCGTCGAGCTCGCCCGCGCGATGGAAGAGTACGACAGTCTTGGCGACTTCCTCGAACACGTCAGCCTTGTCATGGACAATGACGCGCGCGACGATGAGGAGAAGGTCACGATCATGACCATGCACGCGGCCAAGGGGCTGGAATTCGACAACGTGTTCCTGCCCGGCTGGGAGGACGGCGTGTTCCCCTCGCAGCGCTCGCTCGACGAAGGCGGGCTGGCCAGTCTGGAGGAAGAGCGCCGTCTCGCCTATGTCGCGATCACCCGTGCGCGCCGCAAGTGCACCATCCTTCATGCGGCGAACCGGCGCATCTACGGCCAGTGGACCAGTTCGATCCCCTCGCGCTTCATCGCCGAATTGCCCGAGGACCAGGTTGAGAGCGAGACCACGCTCTCGGGCGGTGCCTCGCTCTGGCGCGCGCAGTGGTCCGAGCACGCCGATCCCTTTGCCGATGTCGCCCGCGCCCAGCCGTCCCGAACAGTAACGCGTGGCCCCGGCTGGCAGCGCGCCGCCCAGCGCGAATTCGACACCGCACCCAAGCGCCTCAAGGAAACCACCCGCAGCGCCGCCAGCTTCGCCTCCAAGCCCCGCACCGACATCGAAGTGGGCGCGCGCGTCTTCCACGAGAAGTTCGGCTACGGCACCGTAGCGGCGCAGGAAGGCAACAAGCTGGAGATCGAGTTTGAGAAATCAGGCTCAAAGCGGGTCCTCGACAGCTTCGTAAAACCCGCCTGAAACATACTGAAAAAGGGCCGGAAGATATCTCCCTTCCGGCCCTTTTTTCTATCCGTTCGTCACATGTCCGCGGCGTCGATCTCGGCCTGCCAGGGGTCGTCGCGGAAGTGGACCTTGCCATCGGTTGCGAAGTCCATGATCTGGCCGTTTGCCTCGGCATAGGGCTTCCAGGCCGGCAGACCCCAGCCGGTGGACGGCGCACCGGTCCTGGCGAAATTGACCAGATAGCTGCTCATCGCATCACCCATCGCGTTGTCGCGCACACTTGTCTCCTCGCCATACTTCGCCCTCTGCGTATCGAAGAAGAAGGGGATGTCGGTCGCGTGCTGGGCGCCCGGTGCGGCCACCGAATCCGCGACGTAAGAGAAGCGGTATTCATAGACCGGCACACCCTGCTCGCCGATGACCTTGGCCAGCTTGCGCGCGCCCGCGACCATCTGCCCCTCGACCCCGCCGATGTCGGCGGCCGTCGCGCCGATCATCACCGGGACATGCGCGAAGTCGCCGCTCTCGAAATTGCTACGCTGGGGCGCGGCGGTGACGCCATCGATGACGGGCAGCGTGTAGGTGACAGGGCCTTCCTGCGGCGCGAAAAGCGCCATGAGGTTAAGGCCATCGACCACGTCCTCACCCGAAAGCGCGCGCAACTTTTCCAGAGCGGCGGGGCCCGTGCCGGTGATCCCCTTCTTCTTCGCAAAGGCCACACCAGCCTCGTGCGCGGTCTCCATGCTCGACTTGGTGAAGCCCTTGCCGTTGCCACCCGACATGACCACCGCCTTGTCGAACAGGCCCTTGGCCGCGGGAAGCGTCAACAGGTTGTCGACCGAGTTTCCGCCCGCACTCTCGCCCGCAATCGTCACGTTGTCCGGGTCACCGCCGAAGGCCGCAATGTTGCGCTTCACCCATTCGAGCGCGGCGACCTGGTCCATGTAGCCGTAGTTGACGAGCTTGCCATTATCGGGATCGGCCTTGGTCAGCGCGGGATGCGCGAAGAAACCAAAGCGCCCGATGCGGTAATTGAAGCTGAAGACAAGCACGCCCTTCTTCGCGAGTTCCGCCCCCGAATAGGTCGCTGGCGAAGCCCCGCCGTTGATGAAGCCGCCGCCATAGATCCACACCAGGACGGGCAGCTTGCCCTCGGCCTTCTCCGGGCGCCAGACATTGGCGTAAAGGCAGTCCTCCGCAGGCGGCGTGCCGAGCGGCGCGGCATCGCCGCCAAAGGGCTTCTGCATGCAGTCCGAGGCATAACTCGTCGCCTGGCGCACACCCGACCAGGCCTTGGCGGGCTGCGGCGCGCGCCAGCGCAGATTCCCCGTCGGCGGGGCCGCGAAGGGAATGCCCTTCCAGCTCAGGACCCCATCCTGTGCCACACCGGCCAGAGTACCTGTCTCGACCTTGGCCGTGGGAGCACTCTCCTGCGCGCTGGCCGCAACGCTCAGCCCCGCAAGCACGAGAGCGGACATAACCATCGGAATTTTCATCAGTAACCCTTCCATTCGAACGCACGTCGACGCGTCCGTTCGTTGCAATCGCACCTGCCAGAGTGGAGTTCCCGTGCCAGGAGGCAAGCGCAAAAAAGCGCGCTGTCCATGGATCGGCTTGCAAGCCCGCCGCCATCTGCGCATCCTGCGCGGCACATGTCCGGAGGGGAGGACCGCCATGAACACCACGACCGCGACCACGCCGTCGCTCGACCGCCGCCGCCTGCTGGGCACCTCACTGCTGCTGCCCGCGTTCGGCGCGCTTGGCCTTCCCGCGCGCGCGCTTGCCGCCGACACGCCGCAAGGCGCAATCCTGCGCCAGCTTGAGGCGGGCCGCGAGGCGGACATCGCCCGGCTGCGCGAATGGATCGCCCTGCCCTCGATCGCGGCCGAGAACCGCAACATGCCCGACGGCGCGCAGATGATGGCGCGCCTTGCCCGCGAGGCCGGATTCGAGAGCGTCGAAGTCGTGCCGACCGATGGATTTCCCGGCATCTTCGGCGTGATGGACAACGGCGCCGCAACGACGCTGGGGCTCTACTTCATGTACGATGTGAAGCAGTTCGACCCGGGCGAGTGGTCCTCACCTCCGCTTGAGGGACATATCATCGCCAAGCCCGGATGGGGCCAGGCGCTGGTCGGACGCGGGGCAATCAACCAGAAGGGGCCACAGGCGACGCTGCTCGCCGGGCTGCACGCGATGCGCCGGGCCGGGATCAGGCCGCCTGTAAATCTTGTTCTCGTCGCAGAAGGGGAGGAGGAAATCGGCTCGCCCCACTTCAAGCAGCTCGCCACCCATCCCAAGGTGCTTCCCGCGCTGAAGCAGTGCGCCGGGATCTTCATTCCCGCCTGCTGGCAGGGGCCCGATGGCGAAGTCTCGATCAACCTGGGTGCCAAGGGCGTGGTCGAACTCGAACTCATTGCAAGCGGCGAAGCTGGGGCCGTGGTCCGGTCGGTGACATCCATTCCAGCAACAAGGCCAGCGTCGATTCGCCGGTCTGGCGCCTCGTTCAGGCGCTCCAGACGCTGGTGACGCCCGACGGGAATACCGCCGCCATCGACGGCTGGTTCGAGAACGTGCGCCCGCTCACCGCCCGCGAGAAGGAGCTGATCGCCTTGTCGGCGGCGAACACCGACGAGGCCAAGGTCAAGGCGATGATGGGGGTCACCCACTGGATCGACGACCTGCCCTTCGAGGCCGCGATCACGCGCCAAGCCAGCCAGCCCACGGTCAACATCGAGGGGCTCGTCGCGGGGTACACCGGGCCCGGAGGCAAGACGATCCTGCCCGGGCGCGCGGCCGCCAAGCTGGACCTGCGCCTGGTCCCCAACCAGACCCGGGCCGAAGCCGAGCGCAAGCTGCGTGCGCACCTCGACGCCCATGGTTTTCCCGATGTCGAGATGAAGGTGACCGGTGGCTACGATCCCACCGAAGTCGCCGAGAATGCCCGCCTGATCCGCGCGCAAAAGGAAGCCTACGCCGCGATGGGCGTGAAGGCCAACCTGTTCCCGCGCCTTGCTGGATCCTGGCCGGGCGCCGTCTTCACCGCGCCCCCGGTGTCCATTCCGGCAACACAGTTCGGCATCGGCCATGGCAGCGGCGCGCATGCGCCTGACGAATATTTCGTGATCGATTCGACCAACCCCAAGGTCGCCGGGATGTCCCGTGCGAGCCTGGGCTTCGTCGAACTCATGTACCAGCTGGCAGGCACCTCCTGAGGCGCGCGCCAGTCGGACGCTCGTTTCAGGAAATGGCGGAAACCGCGAGGAAGTCCGGGATCGGGCCGTTCCAGTCGCCCGCCGCTTCGAGCGCGGGCGCGGCTACCGGAGGCTCGGCCCGGCGACGCGGCGCGCGGCCCTTGGGAGCGGGAGCCTCAGTCTCGACCCTCTCCTCGACCACGGGGGCCGGAGCGGGCTTGGCCGCCGCCTTGGGAGCGGGCTTCGCCTTGGCCGGAGCCGCAGCGGTCCTGGTGGACGTCTTCGAGCGGCTGGCGCGCTTGCGCGGCGCGGGAGCGGCTTCCGCCTTTTCGCCAGCAGGAGCGGCTTCTGCGCTGTCCGCAACCTCGCCGAACAGCGGGATCACCCCACCGGTCAGCTTCTCGACGTTCTCCACGGCCTCGGCATCGTCCGGGGTCACGAGGGTGAAAGCCCGGCCCGAAGCGCCGCCACGGCCGGTGCGGCCAATGCGGTGGACGTAATCGTCCGGATGCCAGGGCGTGTCGTAGTTGAAGACGTGGCTCACGCCCTTCACGTCGAGGCCGCGTGCGGCGACGTCGGAGGCGACGAGAATGTTGATCTCACCCGACTTGAAGCAGTCGAGCTCGGCGATGCGCGAGGATTGGTCCATGTCGCCATGGATCTCGCCAGCGGCAAAACCGTTCTGCTTCAGGTTCTTGGCCAGTTCACGCACGGTCGTCTTGCGGTTGCAGAAGATGATCGCGGTCGACACGTTGTCGGTGCGCAGGATCTCGCGCAGCGTCTCGCGCTTCTTGCGCGCGGTGACCGGCACCTTGAACTGGGCGATGTTGGTGTTGGTCGAGGCCGGACGGGCGACTTCGATGTACTTGGGGTTCTCGAGGAAGCGATCGGCCAGCTTCTTGATGACCGGCGGCATCGTTGCCGAGAACAGCAGCGTCTGGCGGTTGGTCGGCAGCTTCGAGCAGATCGTCTCGATGTCGGGGATGAAGCCCATGTCGAGCATGCGGTCGGCTTCGTCGATGACCAGCAGTTCGCAGCCCGTAAGCAGGATCTTGCCCCGCTCGAACAGGTCCATCAGGCGGCCCGGCGTCGCGATCAGGACGTCCACGCCTTCCTGCAGCGCCTTGACCTGTTCGCCCATCTGGACGCCGCCGATCAGCAGCGCCATGCGCAGGTCGTGGTTCTTGCCGTACTTGACGAAGTTGTCCGCCACCTGCGCGGCGAGTTCGCGCGTCGGCTCCAGGATCAGCGAACGCGGCATCAGCGCACGGCGGCGGCCATGCGCGAGCACGTCGATCATCGGGAGAACGAAACTGGCGGTCTTGCCGGTGCCGGTCTGCGCAATCCCGATAAGGTCCTTCATCATGAGGACCGGGGGGATCGCCTGCGCCTGAATCGGGGTCGGTTCGCTGTAGCCTGCGGCTTCCACCGCTTGCAGCAATTCGTCAGACAGGCCGAGGTCGGCAAAGCTCATATACGCTCAGTTTTCCGGATAAGGGATGCGGGACAACGTGTGTTCTTGGCAATGCACGCGCCACTTCCGACCCGCGCATCACGATTGCGGGCCCCTAGTCCCATTGGTGCACAAAAGTCAAGGAAATCCGCAGAACTCGCGGAGAAATGCAGGTCAGTCCCGAATTCGGACAAGTTCGTGCATGCGGGTCAGACTGCATTTGGTGCCACTGCGCGACTGCAGCTTGTCGCGCTTGACGCAGACCTTTCCGTCTTCGTTGCCCGCAAGATAGAAGCCGGAATAGAAATCCATGGCACGGCACGAATGGTCAAGCTCCGCGCTCACCACGCGCCGGTCACGCATGAAGAAGATCAGGCGGTTGCCGCGTTCGGGCTGAACCCCAGCGATTCCCGCAGCGGCAACGCACTTGCTCATGGGCCGCTCTTCGTAGCGCGGCGCGCCCGGCCCGCCAGGCATGGCAATGCCGCGCATGTCGGGGGGAAGCGGCGCCCGGCCACGTGGCGATATGCGGATCGTCATGCGCCGCTCGATGCGCACCTGCCAGGCGGGCTCCGGCTGCACGCGGCGCATCTCCTCTTCGCGAAAGGCAAGAGCCTCCGGCGCATCGTCCGGAACAACCGTTTCGGGCCAGAGCTGCGCACGCGTGGTCTCATGCCCCCACGCCCCACTGTCCCGCGGCTGCAAGGCCGAGGACGCCGGCGCCAGAAACGCCAGCGGTATCAGCAGGACGGATGTGAAACTCATTGCAGACCCATTTCCCCGACGCACGGTGATGCCGCAAGCCGACCCCTAGCGCAACAGCTTGAACGCCTGCTGAACCTTGCGCCCGGGAACCGCGCACACCTGCAAGAGGGGATGAAAGTGCCAGGGGGCTGTGCCATAGACCCGCGCAGATGAGCACCTTCGACACCTTCCTCGCCGAGGCCGACGCCCTGCTTGGCCCGCGTGGCCTGACCCGCGATGCAGACCTGACCGCGCCCTGGACGACCGACTGGCGCGGCCGCTTTCACGGCGCCTGCCTTGCCCTTGCCTCGCCGGCTGACACAGCCCAGCTGAGTGCGCTCGTGAAGCTCTGCGCAGCGCATCGCCTGGCGCTCGTCCCCCAGGGCGGCAACAGCGGCATGTCGGGGGGCGCCACCCCCTCCCCCGATGGAAAACAGCTCCTCGTCTCGCTGCGCCGGATGAACACGATGGGCGCCATCGACGTCGCCGAGCAACGGGTCACCTGCGGGGCGGGCGTCGTGCTCCAGAGCCTGCACGAAGCCGCCGAGGCACAAGGCTTGCGCTTTCCCCTGACACTGGGCGGCAAGGGCTCGGCCACCATAGGCGGGCTCATCTCGACCAACGCCGGCGGCACGCAGGTACTGCGCCATGGCTCGATGCGCGCCATGGTGCTGGGCATCGAGGCGGTGCTGGCCAGCGGCCAAGTCTATTCGGCGCTGACGCCGCTGCGCAAGGACAACCGCGGTTTCGACCTCAAGCAACTCTTCATCGGCGCGGAAGGCACGCTGGGTATCGTCACGGCGGCAACACTGCAGCTTGTACCAGCCATCGGTGAGCGGGTGGTGATTTGGGCGGCGGCTCCCTCGCTCGGCGCGGCGCGCCAGTTGCTCCAGCGCTGCGAGGAGGCGCTCCCGGGTGCGGTCGAGGGCTTTGAGGTGCTGCCCCAGCCCTGCCTCGACCACGTGCTCGAATACCTTCCCGAGGCCCGCGCGCCGTTGGCCACGCGCGCGCCCTGGCATGTGCTCATCGAAGCGGTCGCGCCGCGCGATGCGCCCGCAGGATCGGCTACGGACTTGCGCGACCAGTGCGAAGCCGCGCTGGCGAGCGCGCTCGAGGACGGGGTGATCCTTGATGCCACGATCGCGGCCAGCGAGGCTCAGGCCGAGGCGTTCTGGACCTTGCGCGAATCCGTCTCGCCCGCCGAGCGGGCGCAGGGGCCCGCCGTCCAGCACGACATCTCGGTGCCCGTGGCGGACATGCCCCGTTTCATCGAAACGGTCAGCCCCCAGCTCGAAGCCGAATGGCCGGGCACACGCGCCGTCGCCTTCGGGCACCTGGGCGATGGCAATGTCCACTTCCACATGATTGCCCCCCAAGGCGTCGATCCTGCCACCTGGTATGCGGGTGAGGCCAAGGCCATCAGCGCGCGCGTCCATGATCTGGTCACGCAGTGGCACGGTTCGATTTCGGCCGAGCACGGGATCGGCCAGCTCAAGCGCGACGAACTGGCCCGGCTGGCAGACCCGGTGGCACTCGGGCTGCTGCGCGCGGTCAAGTCCGCGCTCGATCCGCAAGGTCTCCTCAACCCGGGCAAGTTGATGAACTGAGTAGAAGTCCCCTAGTGGCGGGAACCCTCGGCTTGCACGGCCGCAATCAAGCCACTAAAGCCACCCGCTGATCTTTTTTGAAACCTCGATCGCGGAGAGTATTGCAATGGCCACTGCGCCACAGAATCCATCCCTTCCCTTGTTCTACAAGGATCTGGTGCCGCTCAATTCGCAGCAGCACGCAAGCTGGAAGACGCGTTCGACCGACAAGGCGACCTGGCTGGCCGGGGTAAACTCGATTCCCCTGACCGTCGAAGAGTTCCCGCAGGCGCAGCGCCACTTCCCGATCATCTTCACCGGCACCGACCAGCCGATCCCGCTCGCGCTGATGGGCATGAACGAGGGCGTCAACGTCTTCGTCGAGGACGACGGCACGGTTCCCAACCCGGTCTACATCCCCGCTTACGCGCGTCGCTACCCCTTCATGCTCGCGCGCCTGCGTCCGGACAGCGAAGAGCTTTCGCTTTGCGTGGACCCCAGCAGCGACCTGATCGGCGAGATCGAGGAAGGCGAGGCCCTGTTCGCCGACGGCCAGCCGACCGACACCACCAAGAACATGCTCAAGTTCTGCGAGAACTTCGAGATGGCGGGGTCGAAGACCGGCAACTTCATGGCCGAGCTCAAGAAGCACGACCTGCTCATGGACGGTGAGCTCAACATCGACATCGGCGGCGGCCAGCCCTTCAACTACCGCGGCTTCAAGATGGTCGACGAGAACAAGCTGCGCGAAGTGCGTGGCGACATCCTGCGCCAGTGGAACCAGAATGGCCTCCTCGCGCTGATCTACGCCCACCTCTTCTCGCTCGACCTGGTGCGCGACATCTTCGGCCGCCAGATGCAGCAGGGCAAGGGCCCGCAGGCCCCCGCGCAGGCTCCCGCCGCGAACGCCTGACCGGGGCGCCTGACCCGGCACGCCGGATCCCAGGCAACCCTTCAGGGCCTCGCGCCCGACCGGGAATACCCGCGGCCCGGGTGGACGACGCAGACGCGAAGTCCGCCCGGGCCACTGCTTTTGAAGGTTGCCGGACCCTTCATGACAAAAATGTCACAATTGGATTTGATAATCCGGTCACGTGATTTTTTAACTGGACATGATGCGCAATTTTTGCGTGGAAGAATCGCTTGAACTCGGCACAAGGTTCGCTATGTTGGAGCCAGCCTGATCGGCGCTACCCTCATGGCCCGATCGGCTGGTGCACTCGATGTGCACCTCCTCCCTGAACCTTGGCCACCTCGCGCGTCGCGCGGGGTGGTTTTTTTAGGTCTGCCTGCGCGAGGCGCCAGACCTTGTATGGCTACTGCGCGGCGAGCGGCCAATCCTCGCCGCCCTCCTCAGCCCCGCGCGGGCGCGCCAGCTCCATGACCGCCGCAGCCTGGGCTCGAACCAGACCCGCAAGCTGCTCCACCAGAACGTCCACGCCCGCGCTCGGCGTGCGCATCTGCGCATCGAGATAGCACGTCCGGTCAATCTCGACCTGGAGCGCGTGAATGCCGCGACGGGGCGCGGCATGACGGTCGAGGACATAGCCCCCGGCATAGGGCCGATTATGCGCTACAGCGCGCCCGCAACGGGCAAAATGGGCAAAGGTCGCGGCGATGACCGCGCCATGGCAACTCGCCCCGAAGCGATCCCCGATCACGATCTCGGCGCTGGTCTGGCCGGGCCGGGCCTGGAGCGGCGGCATCGAATGCAGATCGACCAGCAGCGCCACACCCCAGCGCGCGCGAATTTCCGCCAGGCGCTGCGCGAGCGCGGCATGGTAGGGCGCATGGACCTGCGCGATCCGGGCCTCGACCTCCTCGCGGCGCAGCGAACGGCGCCACAATTCACCAATACCGGGCAGACGCCGGGGAATGAGGCCAAGACCACTGCGCGCCCGCGGCGAAAGCACCCCACGCGATGCGCCCGCTACCCTTTCGCCGGGCATGCGTTCGACCATGCCCCAGTCGACATCCTCGGGCGCGCGGTTGAGATCGATCATCGCCCGCGGCGCGTGGGCCAGGAGCAAGTCGACGCCGGTCGCCTCGGCCACGCCGCGCGCGAGAATATCGACGTAGCGATCTTCCAGCCGCACACTGGCCTGCCCCGCTTCGCGCAGGTCCCCCAGCAGCGCCTCGGGATAGGCCCGGCCCGCGTGCGGCACGGCCAAGAGGATCGGCATCTCCCCCGCACCGCCGCCGTGGAGCGTGTAGGCAGGCTGCTGCCCCGGATGCCCCGGCACATTGCCTCCCGAAAGCGCGAGGGACGGCGCATCCGGGCCGGAGGGCGAATCTGGGGAATGGGGGGCAGGCGACATGCGGCGAACGCTGCCCCGTTCCCGCGCCCCTGTCAAAGCCCCGTCGCACGGCCTGTAGGACAAGCCCTCCCCCGACAGGGCCCGAGGTCCATTCCGGGCAAGAAATTTAACCCCAACCGCGCTATGGCGAGTCGCCCAGAGCATTTTTTCCGCTTGATGGATTCACCTGATGATTCCGAATATGCGGGAAGCCATAATCTGGAGCGGTTGGTCCGATTACATCGGATCGGGAGGCCGCTTCACAAGACACCGCCTTGCGGTCGCACACGAACACCAGGTTGGAATAAAACAAGAGATGATCCGCATCCTCCTAGCCGAAGACGATCAGGCCATGCGCACCTACCTTGCACGCGCGCTGGAAAATGCCGGGTACGACGTCGTCGCGGTCGACCGAGGCACGCAAGCGCTGCCCCACCTCGAAAGCGACAGCTTCGACCTGCTCCTCTCCGACATCGTCATGCCCGAGATGGACGGCATCGAGCTGGCCCAGCGCTGCGCCAAGATCGCGCCCGCCACCAAGGTCATGTTCATTACCGGTTTTGCCGCCGTATCGCTGCGTGCGAGCCGCGAAGCGCCGCAGGCCAAGGTCCTCTCCAAGCCCTTCCACCTGCGCGATATCGTCTTGGAAGTGCAGCGAATGTTCGGTTTGAGCGAGCACGCGCAGATCTGATTACATTTTTCTGAAAAAAGCCCTTGCCAAGAATCGGAAGCCCCTTTAGAGGGCCTCTCCACCGAGGGGGACAACTTCTCGGAACGCTCGAATGGAATGGGCGTATAGCTCAGTGGTAGAGCACTATGTTGACATCGTAGGGGTCGCAAGTTCAATCCTTGCTACGCCCACCATTCCGCAAGACCCCGCCGGCTGAAAAGCCAGGCGGGGTTTTTGTTTGGGGCTTTGCGCGCCCTTCCCCGCTCACCACACTCCGGCATCGACGAGCATGGCCGCAAGGTCCTCGGGCCAGACCTGTTCGTCCAGCCGCTCCAGCTCAGCACGAGGACACCAGCGGTGCCCGGCTATGGCGTCCTGCTCCAGCGCGGTGCGATGGAGCGCCGACAGCGCCGCGCCGTCGTGGCGCACCAGGAAGTAGCGCTCCTCGCTTTGCACCGGCTCGCCTGTGGGCATGACGAAGTGCACCGTACGCCGCGCCACCTCGCGCCCGGGATCGGGCATCGCAAGGCCGGTCTCCTCGAACAGTTCGCGCATGGCCGCCTGCGCGAAGTCCTCGCCCGGCTCGAGCCCGCCCCCCGGCGTCGCCCAGAAATCGCCTCCGCGCAAAGCGCCCTCACGAAAGACGAAGCGCAGCAGCAAAACGCGCAACTGCGCGTCGAGTACAAGCAAGCGGGCGGCACGGCGGATTCGCATGGTGCGCGCAGCGATGCCTGAAGAGCCGCACCCGCGCAATCGCGCGCCGCGCCCGCCTTCCCGCCACTTCGCCGCCCCGCATCCCGGCGCTATCGATGCAGACCCGGTCGCCGTGGCCGTTCACCATGCCTTTGCGCAGATCAGATAATGCAAATCATTATCTCCAGCTTGCAAGGGGCTCCGGGACGCCCGGACAGACCCGCCTTGCTATACGGGCGCTCTCTGCCTAAGAGACGGCCCAATTCTCACCCACCTTCACCCCAGGGGAGCTTTTCTCGAATGGCAAAAATCAAGGTAGTTAACCCCATCGTCGAAATGGACGGCGATGAGATGACCAAGATCATCTGGGAGTGGATCCGCGAACGCCTGATCCTTCCCTACCTCGACATCGATCTGAAGTACTACGATCTCTCGGTCACCAAGCGTGACGAGACCGACGACCAGATCACCGTCGACGCCGCCAACGCCACCAAGGAATACGGTGTCGCCGTCAAGTGCGCCACGATCACCCCGGACGAAGCCCGCGTCGAGGAATTCAGCCTCAAGAAGATGTGGCGTTCGCCCAACGGCACGATCCGCAACATCCTGGGCGGCGTTGTCTTCCGCGAGCCGATCGTGATCAGCAACGTGCCCCGCCTGGTTCCGGGCTGGACCGACCCCATCGTGGTCGGCCGTCACGCCTTCGGTGACCAGTACCGCGCCACCGACACGCTGATCCCGGGCCCGGGCAAGCTGCGCCTCGTGTTCGAAGGCGAAGACGGCCAGGTCATCGACAAGGAAGTGTTCGACTTCCCGGCACCGGGCGTCGCCATGGCGATGTACAACCTCGACGAGTCGATCCGCGACTTCGCGCGCGCCTCGTTCAACTACGGCCTCAACCTCAAGTGGCCGGTGTTCCTGTCGACCAAGAACACGATCATGAAGGCCTACGACGGCCGCTTCAAGGATCTGTTCCAGGAAGTGTTCGACACCGAAGGCTTCGCCGAGAAGTTCAAGGAAGCCGGCATCACCTACGAGCACCGCCTGATCGACGACATGGTCGCCTCGGCGCTCAAGTGGTCGGGCAAGTTCGTCTGGGCCTGCAAGAACTACGACGGCGACGTGCAGTCGGACACGGTTGCGCAGGGCTTCGGCTCGCTGGGTCTCATGACCTCGGTTCTCATGGCGCCGGACGGCAAGACCGTTGAAGCCGAAGCTGCCCACGGCACCGTGACCCGTCACTACCGCCAGCACCAGCAGGGCAAGGCCACCTCGACCAACCCGATCGCGTCGATCTTCGCCTGGACCCGTGGTCTTTCCTACCGCGGCAAGTTCGACAACACCCCGGACGTCATCGCCTTCGCCGAGACCCTCGAGCGCGTCTGCATCGAGACCGTCGAGAGCGGCAAGATGACCAAGGACCTCGCGCTCCTGATCGGTCCGGATCAGAGCTGGATGACCACCGAGCAGTTCTTCGAGGCGATCGTCGAGAACCTCGAGAAGGAAATGAAGGCCCAGGGCCTCGGCTAAGCCGAAACCCGGCTTCCTTCATCGGAACCGACACGCGGGGCGGGCTGGACATCCAGCCCGCCCCGTTTGCGTTGGGACGAGGCACATAGGCGGCCAATACGTTCACTATGGATCATAGTGGCTGCCCGAAATCTTAAAATAGTGTTATACACTTGGCTCGTACCCTGCCCTTCGGGATCGCAACGTTCGAGACGCAGCAGGGCCATGGATCCATGTGAACGTGGACCACACGAGACCCCTGCTGCCCGTTGCAGTGGACCTGGCCAAGGCCGGGTTGGAGAGAGAAAGAGGGCACGCCAGGTATGGGCTACGTCTCAGCGGCCGAATTCGTGCGCAAGTTCGCGCGGTTTCGCGATGAATCACACGATTCGCCGGTTTTCATCACCCACCACGGGCGCGAGACGCACGTGCTTTGCCCGATTGACCTGTGGAACCGGATCGGCGGCGGCGAACCGGGCGAGAACCCGAAGCAGCGCAACGAATCGGCCAATTTCGCGCTGGCCGACTGGATCGACGATGGCATCATCGCCTGCGACGAGAACATGCGTGTGGTCTACGCCAACCGCAATGCCCACGCCCTGACCAAGTCGCAGCCCGGCACGCTGATCGGCCCCGCCCTGATCGAGGCCCTGCCCTGCATCAGCGGCAGCCTGCTCGAAGTCCAGGCCCGCCAGACGCTGGTGCACGGCCACCCGAACATGGCCGACATCCCCTCCCCCTTCGTCGAGACGCCTGGCTGCGCTTCCAGACCTTCCCGCTCGAGGACCGTCTGGCCATCCGCCTCCACGACATCACCCAGGAGGTGGAGCGCCACTTCAAGGCCAACGTCAAGGAAGCCATGATCGAGGCGCTCAACAAGCATGGCGGCGTGGCCTATGCCCGCGTCTCCGTGCGCGGCACCATCGACCGCGTCGATGCCCCTTTCTGCGAAATGCTCGACCTGCCAGAGGAGCGTCTCATCGGCGTCGCCCTCACCGACCTGGTCGATCTGCCCGACAAGGTCACCTTTCGCGAAACGCTCGAAGGCGTGCTGCGCGGCGGCGAGCCGGTCCGCCTGCACACTCACTTCCTCACCAACCGGGGTGAGACGATCCCGCTGTGCATGGCGCTGGTGAAGCTCGAAGGGGTCTACGGCAGCGAAGGTGCCATCGCCGTCCTGACCGACGAGAGCGACAGCGCCTGAAACAACCTGCCTGCAGCGGAGCAAGTGCAGAATGCCGCCGTGATGCGGCCAGCCGCCCGGAGCTTGTCCGATCCGGCTCAGTGTTCCAAGCTTGAGCAATGCCTGTCCCCGACTACCCAACCCACAGCCGCTTATCGACCCTAGCCAAATCCGCAGCAGTGGGAGCCTATGCGGGAACGGCTCTGTTCTTGCTGGCAATTGCCAGCGTTGAAACGCAGCCCTTGTTCACGTCCGCACACGAAGCGTGGATCATCCCGGTTCTCATCGCCGGGTATGGCACGTTCGCCATCCCTTTCACGGCACTCGGGCTCTGTCTCTTCGGCCTGCCTCTCCGCGCGCTTTTGGGCCCCTGGCGCGACGCACCCTGGATGGCTCTGCTCGCCGCACTGTGTGGAGCCGTGGCGGGGCTCATCTTCTTATGGCTTTTCACCGACCTGACTTGGGGGCCACTTACCCTTGCGACCTTCAAGAATGGCGCATTCGGCATCACTTGGGGAGTGCCCACAGGGCTCGCGTATTGGCATTTCGAGAGGAAGGCGTCTGCCCCTCCCGAATTGCTGCGCGGACAAAGGTAAACAGAAAATTGCAGTAACCATCTGTCCAATACGAAGGATGACGGTGCCAAACCTTTTCCTGAAATTAACCAGGCAACCAAAAGCCTCAAAACCGGGGGAATTTCCCCGGGACCTCACTGTGTAAAATACAAGGACGGTCCTTCCGAACCTGCAAACTCTCCTTTGCATTCCGCGCGCATCCTGAACGTGGAGATAAGGAGAGAGACGATGACCAAGGCTATCGGAGGAGCCATTTACCCACGTTACGCGCGGCCTCGCCGCATTCTGGCTCCCGTCGCGCGGCGCCTGGCGCGGATCCGGCGCCTGCCCGCCCACACGGGCGGCGCGGTCCTGGTGGAGGCCGCGCTCGCCCTTCCCGTCCTCATCATGCTGCTTCTGGGCGTTGTGACCTACGGCGGCTGGTTCATGGCCGCCCATTCGCTGCAGCAGGCCGCCAACGAGGCGGCCCGGGCTTCGGTCGCCGGGCTCGACGCGCTCGAGCGGCGCCAGCTGGTCGACACCAGTCTTGCCGACAGCGTCCTGCACGCCGGTACGCTCGATCCGGACCTGGTGACCGTGCGGACCGGCCTCGACGGCCAGTATTACCGCGTCACCCTCGTCTACGATGTCAGCCAGGCGGAAATGTTCAGCAACTCCCTGGTGCCCCTGCCCGGCGACACGATCGCGCGCGTGGCCACCGTCCAGCTTGCCGGGATCTGAGGAGTTGGGCCATGAAAGCACGTACAGCACGCCTTCGCCCCCTTGCCTGCGATAACGAGGGGGCTGTCACCGCCATGCTGGCAGGCTCTCTGCTCATGCTGATGGGAGTGGCAACGGTTGCCGTGGACCTGGGCGCGATCTACCTCGCGGAGCGCCGCCTCCAGGGCCTGGCCGATGCCGCCGCGATGGCCGCCGCGCAGGAAAACGCCATCGAAATGCGCCGCTCCGCCGTCCAGGGCCTCATCGACCAGAGCCGCGAGGCCGACATCGAGATCGCCGAACTCGAAAGCGGCACCTATCGCCAGGACAAGATCGTGCCCCTGGACGAACGCTTCCAGCTTGGCGGGGAGGACAGCGCCGCGCGCGTTCACCTTGTCCAGACGGTCCCGCTCTTCTTCGGACGTGCGCTCGGCTTCGAGACGGCCACGGTGCGCGCGCGCGCGACGGCCGCGCGGATCGACATGGCCGCTTATTCGCTGGGTTCGAGCCTTGCCACCGTGTCGGACGGCATTCCCAATGCGCTGCTCTCGGCGCTGATCGGGACCGAGCTCAACCTCTCGGTTCTCGATTCGCAGAACCTTGCCAGCGCCGATGTCGACCTCTTGGGGTACGCCGAGGCCCTCAAGCTGCAGGTCAATGCGAACGAGGGCACTTACGCCGAGCTGTTCGACACGCCTGTCCCGCTGGGCGATGCGCTGCGCGCGATCGGCTCGACCGCGGTCGACAGCGCCACGGTTGCCCTCATCGACCGGATCGCGGACGAGGCCCCCTTCGTTGAAGTGCGCCTTGCCGACCTCCTCGATCTGGGCCCCTACGGCGCGCTTGACTACGATCCGGGCACGGCGGGCGTGGAGGTCGACGCCTTCTCGCTGGTGCGCATGCTGCTGGAACTCTCGCACGGCGACACGCTCGACATCGAACTGGACCTGGCCGCCACCGGGCTCTCCAGCGTCCATGTGCGTCTCGTACGCGGCTATGGACTGGCGCATTCCCCCTGGCTGACGATCACCGGCGCGCGCGATTACGTCCTGCGCACGGCCCAGGCCCGGCTGCTCGTGTCCGCGCGCGTGGGTACGGGGAGCCCCTGGCTGCCATCCATCGAACTCCCCCTCTACACCGAACTCGCCCAGGCCGAGGCCACCCTCGACGATATCCAGTGCAGCGGCGATCCCGATAGCGACGGCGTGCGGCTCGGCGTGACGCCGGCTATCGGCACCATCGGCATCGGACGGCCCGACGCACAGGACATGGGGGACCTTTCGAGCCCGGTCACGCTTTCGCGCGCCACCCTCGTCAACGTGCCGCTGATTGCGCGCGTTACCGCGCTTTCGGAAGTGTCGCTGGGCGGTACGACCGGCCCGCAGGAGGTCCACTTCACCTTTGCCGACATCCGCGACAAGGTCACCAAGACCGTCTCAACGCAGGATCTGACCCAGTCGCTGGCGACCTCTCTGATCGCGCAGACCGACCTCGAAGCCCAGACGCTGGGCCTCTCGCTCAGCCTGTCCTCTGTCACCAACATCGTCGGCCATAGCCTGGCCACGATTGCCCCGACACTCGATGCGACCGTGTTCTCTCTCACGCAGGCGCTCGGTCTCCGCCTCGGGGCAGCCGATGTCCAGGTCAACAAGGTCCGCTGCGGAGTGCCTACCGTCATCGCCTGACGCATCCGGACCGATCCTCGGGAGAGCCTCCCCCCTTTCTCTCTCCCGACACCTACCGGGCCCGCCGCCAGACCCTCGGCAGCGGGCCCGGTTTCCTGCCTGGCTTGCGCCGCCCAGTCGTTCCCTGTATGTTCCGGTTCATGGAACACGCGAAAGGCAGAGGATCGGTCAGCAACCAGGTCAGCGCGCGCTTTGGCCTCGCCCGCCACGAAGCCGATGGCGACTGGCGCGATGCGCGCACCGACATCGACGGCCCGCTCCCCCCGCTGCGCACCACCGTGACCGAGCTTCGCCCGAAGAGCATCGTCTCCTTCAACCAATCGCCCGACATCCCCTTCGACCGTTCGATCAACGCGTACAACGGGTGCGAACATGGCTGCATCTACTGCTTCGCCCGGCCCAGCCATGCCTACCACGACCTTTCGCCCGGCCTCGATTTCGAAACCAGGCTCTTTGCCAAGCCCGATGCCGCCCGGTTGCTGCGCGAAACGCTGGCCCGCCGGAACTACCGCGTCGCCCCGATTGCGATGGGGACCAACACCGATCCCTACCAGCCGATCGAGCGGCGCTACCGGATCACCCGGGAGATCCTCGACCTGTGCCTGGAAGTCGGCCATCCGGTCAGCCTCGTCACCAAGTCCGACCGCATCCTTGCGGACAGCGACGTACTGGCCGAACTGGCGCGGCGCGACCTTGTCAGCGTCGGGATCTCGGTCACCAGCCTCGACGCGCGCCTTTCGCGCCTGCTCGAACCGCGCACGGCAGCTCCTGCCAAACGCTTTGCCGCGCTCGAAGCCCTGAATGCCCAAGGTATTCCCGCCCACGCCATGATCGCGCCGGTCATCCCCGCGATTACCGACCACGAACTGGAAAGCCTCGTCGAGGCGGCAGCAAAGGCGGGCTCGCGCGGAGCCATGTGGATCATGCTGCGCCTGCCACTTGAGGTCGCCCCGCTCTTTCGCGAATGGCTCGAGACCCATTTCCCCGAGCGCGCGGGCAAGGTCATGGCCATCATCCGCGAAATGCGCGGCGGGCGCGACAACGATCCGCGCTTTGGCGAGCGCTTCCGCCCCCAGAGCCCCTGGGCCGACCTCGTGCGCAGCCGCTTTCGCCTTGCCATGAAGCGCCATGGCCTTGGGCCTCCCGGCGTCCACCTCGATTGCAGCCAGTTCCGCGCGCCCTCGCCCGACGGGCAACTCAGCCTGCTGTAGAGGCCTGGGCACGATCGGGGAGCCACCGCCCATGAAACAATACACTTGCCTAATAACAAGTGCCGTGCGTTCATGGCGCCTTCGCATTGCCCACCGTGCTCCCGGAGGAAAACCCATGAACGCCGCTCTCCTCGCACTGGCTCTTGCCAGTCTTGCCCCGGCTGCGGGCGCGTCCTCCGCGCCGGACGGCCAGGCTAGGCTACCCTCGGTGAGCCGCGCGCAAGCCTGCACCCCGGACTGCCTCTCCACGACCGAGGCGGTCACCTACGCCTCCTATCTGGGCTCGAAAGCGGGCGTTGCCGGGATTTTCGAAATGCCCGTGCGCGCAGTGGGCGCGCAGAACGGTAACATCTACCTGAACTCCGAGCGCGACTACCGTGACCGCAACTGCCTGACGGTCTCCATTCCCATGCGCACTGCGCGGCGTATGTTCGGCAGCGATGATCCCGATAAGATTGCCAAGCAATTGAAGGGGCAGCGCATTTTCGTAAAAGGCATTGCCCGGCAGATCCGCATCAACTTCATCGCGAACGGCCAGCCGACCGAAAAATACTATTTCCAGATCCACGTCCTGGCCGACAAGCCCGAGCAATTGCGGCTCGCGGCCTGACGCGCGCCGCGCTCCCAGACTGCCCGCTGAACACGCGGTAATCTGCGGTTCATGGAACCGGAGGCGCGTATCCTTGGTTATTCCCGGCAACACGAAACAATAACGGGATGCGAAACCATGGCAGATGAATACGTGACCCAGGAGCGCCGCACCACCACCGAGGAACCCGCGGCCGCACAGCCTACCCACACCACCGTGATTCACGAGAGCAAGTCCTCCTCGGGCGGCAGTGGCCTTATCATTGCGCTGGTCCTGCTGGTCGCCGTCGCGGGCGGCTTCTACCTCTTCAGCCAGACGTCCTCGAGCGAGGTCGCGCGCGACAACGCCATTGCCGATGCCGCCCAGGATGTCGGCAACGCGGCCTCGCAGATCGGCGATGCGGCCGAAAGCGCAGCCGAAGGCGCCGCGAACAACTAAGCCGCCGCCCATCACATGCAAAAGGCCCGGCATTCCATATGGAGTGCCGGGCCTTTCTGCGTGCCTGGAAGGGAGCGCGGCAATCAGGCTGCGCGGCGCACGCTCTCGGGGCCCTGGCGGGCGATCAGCGATATGTTCGAGAGCCCCTCGACACTGGCGAGCTGCTCGGCAAATTCGCCATCGAGCGCGAAGTCACGCCCCAGCCGCACCCGCTGGTCACGTCCGTCGCCCAGCTTGAGCGTCGCCATCACCTCGCCCGTCCCCTTGCGCCCCGGACGCATGAGGAGGGCCAGTTCCTGCACCGCCTCGACCGTGCTGATGTCGAGACGCAGCAGCATACGCGCGCCCGCCGTCACTTCGGCCAGCGGGCGTCCGCTGCGCACAGTGACGCGCGGCGGCTCGTCCTCGCTCGGGCTGTCGAGCTCGACCTGAAGGAGCAGGCAGGCGTTTTCCTTGCCCCAGGCCACGAAGGCATCGACCATGTTCTCTTCAAAGCAGCAGGCCGAGAAGTTGCCCGAGGCGTCCGAGTAATCGACCATGACGAAGTCCTTGCCCCGCTTGGTCTTCCGCTTCTGCACGTTCTCGACCATCGCGGCCATGACGGCGCCGGTGCGCCCGCCCTCGCCGCCTCCGGCCATGAGGCTGGTGTAGGTGCGCGCGCCGTTCGCCGAGGCGACCGCACGGAACTGCTCGACCGGGTGGGCGGCGAAGTAGAAGCCGAAGACCTCGCGCTCCTTGGCCATCTGGTCCATGCGGCTCCAGGGCTTGGCATCGACCAGACGCAGGCCCTGCACGGCGTGGTCCTCGTCCCCGAAGAGACCGCCTTGCGTCGAATTGCGCTCGCGCGCGGACATGTCGGCTTCGGCGAGCAGCGTATCGGCGTTGGCGATGACCTTGGCGCGGTTGGGCTCCAGGCTGTCGAGGCCTCCTGCCGCGCCCAGACTTTCCAGCAGGCGGCGGTTCATCGAGCCTGCGGGCGCACGGCGGAAGAGGTCATCGAGGCTGGTGAACTTGCCGTTGGTCTCGCGCTCCTTGACCACCGCGTCCATGGCCTTCTCGCCCACGTTGCGGATGCCAGCCAGCGCATAGCGCACAGCGAGGCTGTCGTGGGTTTCCTCGACGATGAACTCGGCTTCAGACCTGTTGATGTCGGGCGGCGCCACCTCGATGCCGTTGCGGCGCATGTCGTCGACGAAGATCGCCAGCTTTTCGGACTGGTGCATGTCGAAGCACATGGCCGCCGCGTAGAATTCGTGCGGGTAGTGCGCCTTGAACCAGGCGGTGTGATAGGCGAGCAGCGCGTAGGCAGCCGCGTGCGACTTGTTGAAGCCGTAGCCTGCGAACTTGTCGATCAAGTCGAACAGTTCGTTGGCCTTGGGCGCGTCGATGTCGGAGACTTCCTTGCAACCCGCGACGAAGCGCTTGCGCTGCTTGTCCATCTCGGCCTGGACCTTCTTGCCCATGGCGCGGCGCAGAAGGTCTGCATCGCCCAGCGAGTATCCGGCCAGGATCTGCGCGGCCTGCATCACCTGTTCCTGGTAGACGAAGATCCCGTAGGTCTCCTCCAGGATACCCGCCAACTTCTCGTGCGGGTAGATGATCTTCTCCAGCCCGTTCTTGCGTCGACCGAAGAGCGGGATGTTGTCCATCGGGCCCGGACGGTAGAGCGAGACGAGCGCGATGATGTCGCCAAAGTTGGTCGGCTTCACGGCGGCCAGCGTACGGCGCATGCCTTCCGATTCCAGCTGGAACACGCCAACCGTATCGCCACGCTTCAGAAGCTCGTAGGTGCCCGGATCGTCCCAGCTCAGCGTCGAGAGGTCGATCGTGATGCCCCGCCGCTCCAGAAGATCGCAGGCGCGGCGCAGGACCGAGAGCGTCTTGAGGCCAAGGAAGTCGAACTTGATGAGGCCGGTGTCCTCGACGAACTTCATGTCGAACTGCGTCACCGGCATGTCCGAGCGCGGATCGCGGTAGAGCGGGACCAGCTTTTCCAGCGGCCGGTCGCCGATGACGACGCCCGCCGCGTGGGTCGAGGAGTTGCGCGGCATGCCTTCAAGCTGGACGGCAAGGTCGACGAGGCGCTTCACCTCGGGGTCATTGTTGTATTCGCGGAGGAACTCTTCCACCGGCGGCGAGGTGGAGCCGTCCTTCTCCTTCTTGCCGTTGAGCGCCTGGTCGAGCGTCCACGGGTCGGTCGGATGGTTGGGCACCATCTTGCACAGGCTGTCGACGCGGCCATAGCCCATCTGCAGGATGCGCCCGCAGTCGCGCAGTACCGCGCGCGCCTTCATCTTGCCGAAGGTGATGATCTGGGCGACGTGGTCGTGCCCGTACTTCTTCTGCACGTAGCGGATCGTCTCACCGCGCCGGGTTTCGCAAAAGTCGATGTCGAAGTCGGGCATCGAGACGCGTTCCGGGTTGAGGAAGCGTTCGAACAGCAGACCCAGCTTGAGCGGGTCGAGGTCGGTGATGGTAAGCGCCCAGGCGACCAGCGAACCAGCGCCCGAACCACGGCCCGGGCCCACCGGAATGCCGTTGTCCTTCGACCACTTGATGAAGTCGGCAACGATCAGGAAGTAGCCGGGAAAGCCCATGCCTACGATGATGTCGATCTCGAACTTCAGCCGCTTGGCGTAGTCGATGAAGTCCTCGGTGACGCCCTTCTCGCGCAAGGTCTCGTACGCGGCGGTCAGTTCCTCGCCCTCGAGGGCGAGCGCCTCGTCGAGCTCGGCTTCGCTCGCGTCGGGCCAATAGGGGGCAAGACGGCGCGCCAGGCCCCGACGCGAATCGCGCGCGAGCATGGCTTCCTCGCCCTTCTTGTCGCCGGCAAGGCTGGGCAGCAGCGCAGGACGGCGCGGCGGGACATAGGCGCAGCGCTGCGCGACGACGAGAGTATTGGCCATCGCCTCGGGCAGATCGGCGAACATCTCCTCCATGGCCTCGATCGGCTTGACCCAGCGCTCGGGCGAGGAGCGCGGACGTTCGGCGGCATCGACCTGGGTGGAGTTGGCGATGCACAGCATGGCATCGTGCGCGGCGTGAAAGGTGCTTTCCGAGTACTGCGCCGGGTTCGAGGCGACGAGCGGGATGTCGCGCGCGTAGGCGAGATCGATCAGCGCCTCCTCGCTCGCGTCCTCGACCTCCTCGCCGGTGCGGGTGATCTCGATGTAGAGGCGGCCTGGGAAGAAGCGTTCGAGCGCTTCGCAATAGCGGGTCGCCTCGGCGGTATCGCCCTTGGCGAGAAGCCGCGCGAGCGCGCCCTCATCGCCGCCCGAAAGGCAGATCAACCCGTCAGTGTAGCCTTCGAGCGAGTCGAGCTCGACGTGCGGGTCCAGTTCAAGCGGGCGTTCGAGGTGGGCGCGGCTGACATGGCGGCACAGGTTCTCCCAGCCGGTCTCGTTCTGCGCGAAGAGCGCGAGCCAGTCGATCGGGCGGTCCTGCCCCTGCGCCACGGCGCCCGGGCGGGCAACGGCGAGGAACGTGCCGACGATGGGCTGGATGCCCGCCCCCTTGGCCGCCTGGGCATAGGTGGGCGCGGCATAGAGGCCGTTGCGGTCACAGATCGCCATGGCCGGAAAACCCCGGGCTTTCGCCAGTTTCGCCATGGCCTTGGGGTCGATCGAGCCATCCAGCATCGTGTAGCTGGAGAAGATGCGCAAGGGTACGAAAGGAGAGAACGCCATGTCCGCGATCTAGGCCCCGGGCCGCGGACGGATCAAGACCTTGCGGCCATCGAATGGGGGATAGCCGCGCAGGCGGGCGCACGAGGCATGAACGCTGGTTAACGCCAAAGCACGACAATCCAGCGCTCATCCAGCGAACAAGGATACTCGCGCCACTGCGATGATTACAAAATCTTCACAATTATAGAAGCTTACAGCAACAATTTAAGACAGCCCCCCCTCTTTGCAAGCTACGCATAAAGAGTTAAGGATAGTATCCTATAGATACATCCCGGAACGAGAGCGTGCATCGGCGCGACGGACAGCAACACGGGTGAGCCGCAGGCAGCAGGGCTTAGGCCCTGCCCGCTGGCGGATGCACCCGCTCAAGATGAGGACGCCAGTTCGCCGTGCCCGATATTGCACCATCGCACCTCGCTCTTCCGGCTCGCGCCATGGCCCGGCGCTGACCCCGACATGGCGGACATCCCCACCATTGCCGTGTGCAGTACGGCGGCCGCGGCAATCCTGTGCATCGCCATGGTTCTGGCCTGGTTCAAGGACGGCCGCCCGCGCCATTCGGTCTGGCTCTTCTCACCCTTCGCGGTGGCCATCCCCGCGGGCATCCTCTTAAGCTACCCGGACGAGCTGGGCGGTGCGCCCGCGCTCGCCTTCGGCTGGTTCCTCTTCACGCTGATGTTCGGCGCGGCCTGGCAGTGTGCGCGCTATGCCGCGCGTCGACGCCCGCTGCCGATCCCCGCGCTCATCGCCTGCCTTGTCAGCCTCGTCTTCTCGCTGACGCTGGGGAACGATGCCCACTTCCCCGAATGGCGCATGTTGCCACGCACGCTCCTGATGGCGGGTTTCAGCCTGCTGAGCGCGCGCGAGTTCCAGAGCCTGCGCGACCGCCACCTGCCCTCGGCCCAGACGCTGGCCTGGATCTTCTACGCCTTCGGCGCCTACCACGCGCTGCGCGTTCCCTTCACGACGCTCCTCCCGGCCCCCTACGGTTCGCTCGAAACGCAGACCTGGGCCATCGCCAGCTTCAACTTCCTCCTAGTGCTGCAAGGACTTTGTCTGGCCGTCTTCATGACGACGCTGGGGCGCGAGCGGATCGCGCTGCACCATTTCCAGCTGGCCATGGTCGATCCGCTGACGGGCGTGGGGAACCGCCGTGCACTCGACCGGCGGCTCGCACAGCTGGCCCAGGAAGGCAGCGGGAGCGAGGGACAGGTGCTCGCGCTGGCCGTGCTCGACATCGACAACTTCAAGTCCGTCAACGACCGCTTCGGGCATGGCTTTGGCGACGTGGTAATTGCAGGTGCAGCCAATATTGCCTGCGAATTCGTCCATCATCGCAGCGTCTTTCGCCATGGCGGCGAGGAATTTGCCGTGCTCCTCGAGGCCGCCTCGCCGGACAGCGCCTACGCCCGGGTCGAACGCATCCGCGCCGCCTTTGCAGCCCGCGCACATCGCAACGCCGACCACGCGCACCTGGCGACGCTGAGCGCGGGCGTTGCCATCCACACGCCCGGAATATCGCCCCAGCAGCTTCTCGACGAGGCGGACCGGGCGCTCTATCTCGCCAAGGCGCTGGGCCGCAACCGCACGGTCCTGGCCGACGAGGCGGGTATGGCACGGCTGATGGAAGAGGCTCTGCACGCCGAGACCAGCCGCGCACCGGTGCCCCCCGCCGCCGCCACCGACGCGCAGGAAACGCAGGCCCTGGCCCCCAGCGGGCCGGAGCGCCGCCGCGCCTGAGCCTTGCTCAGAGCAGCGTCTCGATATCGCGGGAAAGTGCGACGGGCTTTTCGGTCGGGCCGTAGCGGCGCACGACATGGCCTTCGCGATCAATCAGGAACTTGGTGAAGTTCCACTTGATCGACCTGGTGCCCAGAACACCCGGCGCTTCGGCCTTGAGCCACTGGAAGAGAGGATCGGCGTTCGCGCCGTTGACCTCGATCTTGCCCATCACGGGGAAGGAGATGCCGAAATTGATCTCGCAGAACTGGGCGATATCCTCGGCCGAGCCGGGCTCCTGCCGGCCAAACTGGTTGCACGGAAAGGCCATGACCTCGAACCCGCGCGGACCGTAGGTACGATAGAGGGCCTCCAGGCCCTTGTACTGCGGGGTAAAACCGCACTTGCTGGCGGTGTTGACCACCAGCACCACCCTGCCGAGACGGTCGGCCAGGCCCACCGTCTCGCCAGAAGGCAACCTCGCCGAGAAATCGGCGATGGTGCGTGGATCAGGCATCGCCCTTGGGGAAATCCGAACGGCGGTACAGCGTGATGATCTCGGCGTACTTGAAGGTGCGGTCACCGGCCTTCTGGATCGCGTAGTCCTCACGCTTTTCCTCGGGCAGGTCCATCACGAACTCGATCATTTCGGCCACGGTCCCGCGGCGCAGGACCTTGAAGCGGTGGAACAGGCCGCCGCCGTCCTCGCACTTGTGCAGTTCGGCCGAATCGTTCCAGGCAAAGCCGGAACCGGCGCCTTCACCGCCGTGAATGGTGGAGGGATTGTCGCTCATCGCGCTTGGCCTTTCATGTTCACTCTTATGGGACCGCCCGGTGCTGACGGTAGTTGTACCGAGCTTTTGTTTCCATTTGGCAATGTCGATCGCCAAAATCAACGCGCGCGTGCCCTCGTGCGGACGCGCGCGTGCAATTTTCAGGCAAGCACGCCCTCATGCAGGCGCACCACGCGGTCCATCGCCGCGGCCAGACGCTCGTTGTGGGTCGCGACAAGCGCCGCGCTGCCCTGCCCGCGCACGAGCTCGAGGAACTGGGCAAAGACGGTGTCGGCGGTGGCCTCGTCGAGATTGCCGGTCGGCTCGTCCGCCAGCACCAGCCGGGGCGAATTGGCCAGCGCACGGGCCACCGCCACGCGCTGCTGCTCGCCGCCCGAGAGCTTGCTGGGACGATGATCGAGCCGCTTGCCCAACCCCCAGCGCGGTGAGAAGCTGGGTCGCCCGCTCCTCGCAGGCTCCGCGCGCGCGGCCGGTGATGAGCTGGGGCAGAACCACGTTCTCGATCGCGTTGAAATCGGGGAGGAGGTGGTGGAACTGGTATACAAAACCGATGTGATCGCGCCGCACCGCCGCGCGCGCGTCCTTGCCCAGGTGGCTGGCGTCGATCCCGGCGATCTCGATGCGCCCGCCAAAGCCGCCCTCAAGAAGGCCGATAGCCTGGAGCATGGTCGACTTGCCCGAGCCCGAGGGGCCCAGCAGCGCGACGATTTCGCCCGGCTGCACGGCAAGGTCAACGCCGCGCAGCACGTCGATGCGCACGCCCCCCTGCTCGAAGCTGCGGGTCACGCCTTCGAGGCGCACGACCGGATCGGTGGACGGGTCGGCCGGGGCCGGAACAACGAGGGGATCACTCATAGCGAAGGACCTGGACAGGATCGGTGCTCGCCGCCTTGAACGCGGGGTAAAGCGTGGCGAGGAAGCTGAGGACGAGCGAGAGCACGCAGATGATGACGATCTCGAGCGGATCGGTGCGCGCGGGCAGCTCGGTAAGGAAGCGGATCGAGGGGTCCCACAGGTTCTGCCCCGTCAGCGTCTCGACAAGGCGCACGACCGGCTGGCGGAAATAGAGGAAGACCGCGCCCAGGATCAGGCCCGCGACGGTACCCGCCGCGCCGATGCAGAAGCCCGCGGTCACGAAGACCTTGATCAGCGAGCGGCGCGTCGCGCCCATCGTGCGCAGGATCGCGATGTCGCGCGTCTTGGCGCGCACCAGCATGATCAGCGAGGAGAGGATGTTGAAGACCGCGACGAGGACGATGATCGAGAGGACCACGAACATCGCCACGCGCTCGACCGCCAGCGCCTCGAACAGCGAGGCGTTCATCTGCTTCCAGGTGGTGACGACGGCCTTGCCCTTGAGCTCGCGTTCCAGCGGGGCCAGGAACTCGCTCACCCGGTCGGGATCGGACGTCGTGATCTCGATGGTGCCGATGGTGTCGCCTGACAGCAGGAGCTGCTGCGCGTTGGCCATGGGCATGATCACGTAGCGCTCGTCGAGATCGTAGATCCCGATCTCGAAGATGGCGGTGACCGTGTAGGCGATCTGCCGGGGAACCGTGCCGAAGGGCGTCGGACGCCCCGCCGGGTTGATGATGGTGATGGTATCGCCCACCCGCGCACCCAGGTTCTGGGCCAACTGCGAGCCGATGGCGATGTTGCTCACCCCGTCCGCCAGCGATTTCAGGCTGCCCTCCTGCACCTTGTCGGCCAGGGCATCGATGTCCGCTTGCGTATTGCCGCGCACGAGGATGCCTTCGACCCGGCCGTTGAAGGTGGTCATCAGCGGCTGCTCGATCAGCGGCGAGGCATGGGTAACGCCGGGTGTCTTGCGCGCATTTGCAAGCACTTCCTCCCAGTTCTCCAGACGCCCGCCGTAGGCCTGCACGATGGCGTGGCCGTTGAGGCTGACGATCTTGTCGAAGAGTTCGGCGCGAAAACCGTTCATCACGCTCATCACGATGACGAGCGCGGCAACGCCGAGCATGACCGCCACGAGGCTGATCCCGGCAACGAGCGCGATGAAGCGCTCCCCCTTGCCGGGCAGCATGTAGCGCTTGGCGATGGTCCATTCGAAAGGAGAGAGTAGCAAGCGGGACGCCGCCTTCTGTGAAGAGGTGAAAACCGGATAAAACTGTGCAGGCGCCAAGCCTTAGGGTGAAGGCCTGCGGGAGGCAAGCAAGGAGCGTCCGCGCCCCCCGTGCTCGCCGCCCGGACGTGCCCGCCAGAAGCGCGCGAGACGCGTCCCGGTTCCCGCCCCAGGACGAGAGCCAGTCCGTGTCACATCCGCGCCACCTTTTCCCGTCAAGGGAACAATGGCGATGCTTGCGGGTTCACGCCTCTTGCAATTGCGGCCGATCCCTGCAAATGCGCCCTCGACCTTGACGCAGGCGCGGGCCCTCATTCCATGAACCTTACACACCCCTTTCGTGACGCCGACGGGGACAAACTGCGCGAAGAGTGCGGTGTCTTTGGCGTAATCGGAGCACAGGACGCGGCGAACATCACCGCCGCTGGTCTCCACTCCCTTCAGCATCGTGGCCAGGAGGCGGTGGGCATCACCTGCTTCTCGGGCAGCGACTTCCGGTCGCATCGCGGACTTGGCCACGTGGCCCAGGTCTTCGACAACGACACTCTCGAGACGCTTCCGGGCGCGATGGCCTCGGGCCACGTGCGCTACTCGACCACCGGTGGTTCGGGCCTGCGCAACGTGCAGCCGCTCTACGCCGATCTCGCCGCAGGCGGCTTCTCGATCGCGCACAACGGCAACATCTCCAACGCGATGACGCTCAAGCGCGACCTCGTGATGAAGGGCTCGATCTTCCAGTCGACCTCCGACACCGAGGTGATCATCCACCTCGTCGCGACGAGCCGCTACCCCACCCTTCTCGACAAGTTCATCGATGCCCTGCGCATGGTCGAGGGCGGCTACGCCCTCATCTGCATGACCAACGAGGGCATGATGGCCTGCCGCGATCCGCTGGGTATCCGCCCGCTGGTGATGGGCCGCATCGGCGATGCCATCGTCTTTGCCTCCGAAACGGTAGCCTTCGACGTGATCGGCGCGGAATTCATCCGCGCGGTCGAGCCGGGCGAGCTGGTCCAGGTGGACTTCAAGGGCACGATCTCGAGCCACCGTCCCTTCGGCAGCCCCTCCCCGCGCCCCTGCATCTTCGAGCACGTCTACTTCAGCCGTCCCGACTCGGTGATGGACGGGATCTCGGTCTACCAGGCGCGCAAGCAGATCGGCATGGAACTGGCCAAGGAATCGCCCGCCAACGCGGACGTGGTCATTCCCGTGCCCGACAGCGGCGTTCCCGCCGCCATCGGCTACGCGCAGGAATCGGGCATTCCCTTCGAACTGGGCATCATCCGCTCGCACTATGTCGGGCGCACCTTCATCCAGCCCGGCGACGCAGCGCGCCATTCGAGCGTGAAGCGCAAGCACAACGCCAACCGCGCCATCGTGGAAGGCAAGCGCATCATCCTCATCGACGATTCGATCGTGCGCGGCACGACCTCGATGAAGATCGTCGAGATGATGCGCGATGCAGGCGCGGCCGAAGTGCACATGCGCATCGCCAGCCCGCCCACGCAGCACTCGTGCTTCTACGGTGTGGACACGCCCGAGCGCTCGAAGCTGCTGGCCGCCAAGATGGACACCCAGGCCATGGCCGACTTCATCAAGGCCGACAGCCTCGCCTTCGTCACCATCGACGGTCTCTACCGCGCGGTGGGTGAGCCCAAGCGCGCCAAGAAGTGCCCGCAGTTCTGCGACGCCTGCTTCACCGGCGACTACCCGACCCGCCTAACCGACTTCGAGACCTCGGGCAGCCGGGCATGAGCGCGGCCCCGGCAACGACGTTCGAGGGCCAGATCGCCCTGGTGACCGGCGCCAGCCGGGGCATCGGGGCGGCCACCGCCAAGGCGCTCGCGGCTGCGGGTGCCCACGTGGTGCTCACCGGGCGCGACACCAAGGCGCTGGAAACGGTCGAGGAAGCGATCTTCGAGGCTGGCGGGTCGGCGACCATCGCCCCTGTCGACCTCGTCGAGCCCGACGGCATCGCGCGCCTCGCCACGGCCGTTTCGCAGCGCTGGGGCAAGCTCGACATTCTTGTCATCAACGCCGCGATCCTGCCCGAGCTGACGAGCGTCGCCGACATCGACCAGCGCGTGTTCAACAAGGCGCTGACCACGAACGTGCTCGCCTCGCAGGCGCTCATCGCCAATTTCGATCCGCTCCTGCGCAAGAGCCCGGACGCGCGCGTGATCGGCATGACCACGACCGTGGCCGGCGCCCCGCGCGCCTTCTGGGGCGCCTATGGCGCGACCAAGGCCGCGCTCGAGGTCCTGCTCGACTGCTACGCGCAGGAAACCGAAAAAACCTCGAAGATCCGCGTCGCCATCGTTAACCCTGGGGCGACCCGCACCGCGATGCGCGCACGCGCCTATCCGGGCGAGGATCCCGCGACCGTCAAGACCCCCGAGACCGTCGCCGAGCGCATGGTAGAGCTCCTTACCGAGCCTTTCCCCAGCGGGCACCGCGAATTTCTTAACCAAGCGAAGTAATCTGAGGTAAACTGCTTTCTGACAGCAAAGGCTCTTTCCTCGCGGCCGATTCCGGCCGCGATCGGCAATGCATTCAGGCGCAGGGACCCCTCATCATGGCCAGCACCGGCAAGCAGTTGTACGAGAACGCGGCGCAGGAAGATCGTAGCGCGCCGCGCGAGCGCATCTCCATTCCCGCCTCGCTGCGCGCGTCGGGCGGCAAGGGGTACCAGACCGTCGTGCGCGACCTTTCGATGTCGGGCTTCTCGGCCACGGCCATGAGCCGCATCCACCCCGGCACGTACTGCTGGCTCACCCTGCCGGGCATGGAATCGATGGCCGCCAAGGTCATCTGGTGGGACGAGGGCATGGTCGGCTGCGCCTTTGAGAACCTCATCGCCCCGATCATCTACGAAGACCTCATGGTGCGCTGGCGCCTGAAAGGCTGGCTCGGCAAGAGCGAAGGCTGAACCGGCCGAAGAAGGGGCCACCCCGCCTGTCTCCACCGGCGCCGCACGCTTGGCGTGAGGCTGACAGGTCGGGGAGCCCGAGGGCAATGGCCCTCGGAACTGCTTCCTTCTTCCTATTCCCCCTTGAACCGCTCCCAGGCTCCCAGCGCGCGTTCGCGCCCGGCGCGGTGTTCGATCAGCCTTTGCGGATAGCCTTTGGGGCGCGCCATCGGGGACGGATCGTGGATCTCGCCTGCGGGCAGGTCGGCCAGTTCGGGCACCCACTGCCGGATATAGCCCGCCGCGTCGAACTTCTCCGACTGGCTGAGCGGCGCCATGATCCGCACGAACATGTTCGAATCGACACCCGAGCCCGCGTTCCACTGCCAGTTGACTGCGTTCGAGGCGTAGTCCGCGTCCACCAGCGTGTCCCAGAACCACTTTTCGCCCTCGCGCCAGTCGATCAGCAGGTGCTTGATAAGGAAGCTCGCCGTGATCATGCGCACGCGGTTGTGCATCCAGCCGGTGTGCCACAGCTCGCGCATTCCAGCGTCGACGATGGGATAGCCGGTGCGCCCCTGCTGCCAGGCCTCCAGGTCCTCCTGCGCCTGGCCGCCGCTGCGCCAGGGGAAATCATCGAAGCCCTCACGCGCCGATGTCCCGCCATAGTCAGGGTACTGCAGGATCACGTTCTGTGCGTAGTCGCGCCAGCCGATCTCGCTAAGGAACGTCGCGACCGAGCCGCCCGCTGAAGACGTCGCATGCCACACCTGCGCGGGGGAGATCTCGCCGAAATGCAGATGGGGCGAAAGAAACGAAGTGCCGTTTCGCGCCGGCAGGTTGCGCTGCCCTTCATAGCGCGAGGCTTTCTCGGCGAAAGTCTTCAAGCGCGCCTTCGCGCCCTCCTCGCCCGGCGTCCAGAAATCGCGCAAGCCCCCTGCCCAGTCGGGCCTGGTCGGGAGCAAGCCCCAATCGTCCAGCGCCTCGCTTTCGGGCCAGCTTTCGGGCGCAGCGATGGTATGCGGGCGGTAGAGCGGATCAGGTGGGGGCAGGCGTTCGTGCAGCGCGCGCCAGAACGGCGTGAAGATCTTGTAGGGCTGGCCCGCGCCCGTCGTCACCGATCCGGGCGGCGCCAGGTAGTTGCCGTGATGAAGATGCAGCGTCAGCGCCTTGCCCACCGCCTTCTCGGCGTTGCGCCACCAGGGCTCGTAATGGCGCAGCGCATGAACCTCGCTCGCCCCCACCTCCTTCGCCAGAGCGGGGAGCACGTCCTCGCACCTGCCGCGCCGCAGGATCAGGCGCGAGCCCTTCTCCTCCAGGCCTGCGCCAAGGCTTTCCAGCGAATGGTGCAGCCACCAGCGCGAGGCCCCGCCCATGGCGCGATGCTTGGCCGTCTCGTCATCGAGAACATAGACGGGAACGACCGGCCCCTTCGCGGCGGCCTCGACCAGCGCGGCCTGGTCGGAAAGACGAAGATCCCGGCGGAACCAAACGATTACAGGTGAACTCATGGCTTGCGCAACGCCTCCCTATGCGCTGCGTTCCCTAGACCATGATTCTTTCCGAGCAAACATCCCGCCCCGTGCTTCACAGCCATCCGATCAGCCGCCGCAAGGCCCTGATCGTGGCGATCTTCGCCTGGACGGGCTTTGCGCTTCTGGCCTGGGCGGTGCTGACCGGCCACACCGCCACCATCGACCGCACCGCCCTGCTGTTCTGGCGCGACGGGGACCTGCGCCCGATCGGCCCTGTCCGCCTGCTCGAAGTCGTGCGCGACATCACGGCGCTGGGCGGTGTGCTCTTGCGCAATCTCTTCGCCCTCGCCGCCATCGTCGCGCTCGTCTTCCTGGGGCACCGCCGCGCGGCGAGCCTTCTGGGCCTGACCGTCGTGCTGGGCTGGGTGGTCGAGGTCGTGATCAAGCTGCTGGTCGGACGCCCGCGCCCGGAAATCACGCTGCACCTGACCGAAGCGGGCGGCTCCAGCTTTCCCAGCGGGCACAGCTTCAATTCGGCGGTGGTCTTCCTCGCCATCGCGCTCGCCTTTGCCGGCTTCAGTTCGCGCGAGCGGGTGCGCGTGACGATCCTGGGCGCCGCGCTGGCGACAAGCCTGATGGTCGCCTGGAGCCGGGTCTGGCTGGGCGTCCACTGGCCCGCCGACGCGCTGGCCGGGTGGCTAGGCGGGACGGCGTGGGCCTTCTCGGCCGCCGCCCTGCTCGGCCCGGCGGCGCGGCTCACCGCAGCCAAGAGCGAACGCTTCAGCGGTCCGAGCAGCGCCCTTCACTGAGGGGAAGTTCCACCTCGACCCGGAAGCCATCCGCGAACCCGCCGCGCGCGTAGCGACCGTCTCCGACCGTGACCGTATCGGTGCAGCCCTCACGCGATATGCGGGCGAAGGGCATCTGTGACCACTCGAGGAAATCGCGCAACTCGCCCGATGCCGCTATGGCCCGGCGAACCTCGGGCCGATCCATGTTGTCAGGTTCGGGCGCCAGGACGTCGCTGAGGGTCCCAGGGTCGGACAGCGGATCGTAATTGGCATAGCCGAGCGCGCCGTTCGCCCGCCAGACCACCTCGCGCCGCCAGAAGGCGATCGGGCCGGGGCTGGCAAAGACCCGGTCTGGATGGGCCCGGGGCGGCGCGTTGCGCAGCGCGGCACCCGCCATCTGCGAGATCCCGATGTTCGCGCCGATGAACAGGATTACGCCCCCAAGGCCCGCGATGGCCGCCCTGCCCGCAAAGCCCGTGCCCGCTTTCGCCCTGCGCCGAGCGAGGAAAATCCCCGCCCCCAGCATCGCCAGCAGCCAGGGCGAGACGATGAACAGCCCATCGGTGTGGAACCAGCGCGTGCTGGTGGGGGACAGGAGCTGCACCGCATAGGTATTCTGAAGGTCGAGCAAGGGATGGGTGAGCGCACCCAGATAGCACAGCGCCAGAAGCCACCAGGGACGCATCTCCAGCCCGCTCGCAAAAGTGTTCCCCCGCTTTACCTGCCAGCGATCGAGCAGCCACAGCAGCCCGGCCAGCAACGGGGGCATCACCAGCACGCCGCCGACGAGGCCATGGGTGAAGCCGCGGTGCATCGCCAGCGGCGCCCAGGGCGCCCAGCCGAAGAACACATCGATATCGGGCATGTTTGCCGCCAGCACGCAGGCCGCAAGGCCCTTGCGCGTCCGCCGCTTGAGGCCGGTTTCCGCGAGCGCCCAGCCGGTCAGGCTGTGGGTGATGTTATCCATTTTTTCCCGTATCTTGAGCGAGGTTCTGCACGGTGTATCGCGGCACACAGCCGCGCTGGCAAGGGTACTGCGGCTAACGCGCCAGGACCTCCACGGTGCCCCACCTTCGCGCAACCGAAGGGCGACTTGCACGAAAGACACGACGGAAATCGGCAAATCAGGCTGGCAAATCACAGGCGCATGGGCCATCTTCAGATCGATGCCCGCCGCGCTTTCCTCTTCCCGGATTTCCTGCCACGCGGGCTCTCATTCAATTTACCGGAATTTATCCAGGCAATGACCGATTACGCGAATCTTCCTTACCGCCCCTGCGTTGGGGTGATGCTCGTCAATGCCGACGGCAAAGTCTTCGTCGGCAAGCGAATCGACACCAAGGAGGGCAATTTCTGGCAGATGCCGCAGGGCGGCGTGGACGACGGCGAAGACCTCAGGGACGCGGCGCTTCGCGAACTGTTCGAGGAAACCGGCGTGCCCGCCGACAAGGCCGTGATCCTCACCCGCACCAAGGACGAACTGCTCTACGACCTGCCCGACGAACTGCTCGGCAAGCTGTGGAAGGGCCAGTTCCGAGGCCAGCGCCAGCACTGGTTCCTCGCCCGATTCGAAGGCAGCGATGAGGACATTGACCTCAACGCGCACGAACCGGCCGAATTCTGTGACTGGAAGTGGGTCGACGGCGATGATCTTCCCGAGCTCATCGTGCCCTTCAAGAAGCGCGTCTACCGCTCGGTGCTCGAAGAGTTCCGCGCGCTGATCTGAACCGCGCCATATCTCCAAAGCCAACGAAAAAGCCCGCTGGACCAAATGGTTCGGCGGGCTTTTTCCTAAGTCAGTTACGGTGTTGAAGCGCTTACTGGTTGGCGCTCTGCGTGCCCGGCGTGGTCTTGACCTCGGGTGCGCTCACGACCTTGGCCGCGTTTTCGGGCGAAGGGCCCCTGGCAATCGCCGCCGAAACGTCCCTGGTCTGCGCGCAGTCGGCACCGCACAGGGTCTCCAGCCGCGCAAGGCGACGGTTCGCCTTCTCGGTCGCGCCCTTTTCGGCCAGGGCAATACCCTCCCCCGCCAGGGCTGCGAGATTGCGCGGATCGCGTTCGAGCGCGATGCGGTAGTACCGGATCGCCTTGCCGGTAAGGCCCTTGGCCCGCTCGGCCTCGGCCAGCGCGACAAGGACGGCCACGCTGCCCGGCTCGACCGCCAGCGCCGCCTCGAAGGCATCGACGGCCTGCCCCGTAGCGCCCGCTTTCAGGCTTGCCTGCCCCTGCTCCATCAACGCGCTCGCACGCGGGTCGAGCGTCTCGCTCGCCTCCGAATGGAGCACGCTGGAAGAGACGGCAGCAACAAGAGAAAGGGCAACGGCAGCAGGCGTGTAACGCATCAAGAAGTCCTTGGCAGAGATCTGTTTCCGCGACATGGGCGCAAGGCTATCACAGCCGTTTGAAGCGCGCGACGAAAAACCCGTCGGTTCCGTCCTGGCCCGGCGAGAGGCGAAGCCCCGCCCCGCGTGGTGTTCCTGCGGGAAGCGCAATCGCCTCGGCCTGCCAGCCCGGATTGCGCGCAAGGAAGCCTTCGGCCTGGTCCGCACCCTCGGCATCGAGCAGCGAGCAGGTCACGAAGACGAGACGCCCGTCGGGCTTCACCAGGCTTGCCGCAATGTCGAGCAGGCGCGCCTGCGTGGCGGCGTAGCGCAGGATCTGCGTGTCGGTGAGGCGCCAGCGCGCCTCGGGGTTGCGGCGCCAGGTGCCCGTGCCCGAGCACGGCGCGTCCACCAGCACAGCGTCGGCCGCCCCGACCAGGCCGGACAGCCCGGCGGGCTCCTTGCCCGGGTTCAGGAGAAGCGTTTCAATGGGCAGCGTGCCCGCCCGCTCGGCGCGCGGCGCAAGGCGCGAGAGGCGCGTGCGGTCGCTGTCGCAGGCGATGAGGCGGCCGGTGTTGGCCATGCTTGCGGCCAGCGCCAGGGTCTTGCCGCCCGCGCCCGCGCACAAGTCCACGACCGTCTCACCGGGCGCGGCGGCCACCACTTCGCAGGTCAGCTGCGAACCGGTGTCCTGCACCTCGATGGCGCCGCTCGCATACGCCTCGGTCGGCTCGATCCGGGTGTCGGGAGGATAGCGCCATCCGTTGACGGCCTGCGTCTTCTCCGCGCCCTCGGGCAGGTCGTCCGGCGTGCCCTTGAGCGTGTTGAGACGGATATCGAGGGGCGCGCGGTCGAGCATGTGCGCGGCCGCCTCGGCATCGATGCCGCTGTTCGCCAGGCGCATCATCAGCCAGTAGGGCGCCGCCCCGCGGGCCGCCACCGGTTCATCAGCCGAGATCGCGGCGGGTGCGTGGCGCGAACCGTCGAAGAGTTCGGCGATATCGGGGTTTTCCTGGGCCACGCGCAACATCGCCGCACGGCCCGTTTCGGGCACTTCCCCGCAGGCCCGGATCGCACGGTAGGTCAACTCGCGCACCGCACGCCGGTCCTTGCTGCCGGCGAAGCGGCGCGCGCGGAACCAGTCGGCGATGATGCGGTCGGCAGGCGCACCGTTGGAGCGCGCCGCCTCGATCACGAGGTCGAGGATCTCGATCGCGGCCTGAACGCGGGCGGAAGGGGTCATCGGGAATTCTCCTGGCCGGCCCGAAACGCCTGCCAGGCGGCCTCCATCTCGGCGCCCGGAGGCACCTGGAGACATGCGTGAGGCGCCGCCTTGCGCTGCGCGGCGGCCGCCTCACATGCCTCGTGCGATACGAACAGGCCAGGGACGCGGGTGACCGGCGGAGCGGCGGACGCCGCTCCGGGATCGGCCAGCACCAGAAGCATCCAGGGAAGGAATTCCTCCATTCCCGGCCTCCGGCTCAGCGCGTCGGGTAGTTGGGCGCCTCGCGGGTGATGGTCACGTCGTGGACGTGGCTTTCGCTGAGCCCTGCGTTGGTGATGCGCACGAACTGCGAGTTCCTGCGCAGGTCCTCGATCGTGGCCGAGCCGGTGTAGCCCATCGCCGCCTTGATGCCGCCCACCAGCTGGTGGATGACGTCCTTGGCCGGGCCCTTGAAGGCCACCTGGCCTTCGATGCCTTCAGGGACGAGCTTCATCTGGTCCTTGATGTCGCCCTGGAAGTAGCGGTCGGCCGAGCCCCGGCCCATCGCACCCACCGAGCCCATGCCGCGGTACGACTTGTAGGCGCGGCCCTGGTACAGGAAGGTCTCACCCGGCGCTTCGGCGGTGCCCGCCAGCATCGAGCCGACCATCACGGTCGAGGCACCGGCGGCAAGCGCCTTGGCGGCATCTCCCGAAGTGCGAAGGCCACCGTCGGCAATGACGGGCACGCCCAGCTTGTCGGCCGCTTCGGCCGCCTCCATGACGGCGGTCAGCTGGGGCACGCCCACGCCCGCGACGATGCGCGTGGTGCAGATCGAGCCCGGCCCGATGCCGACCTTGATGCAGTCCGCACCCGCTTCGGCCAGCGCCTTGGCGGCCTCGGCGGTGGCGACGTTGCCGGCAATCACCTGAACCGAGTTGGAGATCTTCTTGGCGCGTTCGACGGCGCGCGCGACATCGGCGTTGTGGCCGTGCGCGGTGTCGATCACGACCACGTCGCACTCGGCATCGATCAGCGCTTCGGTGCGGGCAAAGCCCTTGTCACCCACGGTCGTCGCGGCCGCGACGCGCAGGCGGCCTGCCGCGTCCTTGGTCGCATCGGGATAGGTGACGGCCTTCTCGATGTCCTTGACGGTAATGAGGCCCACGCAGTGGAAGGCATCGTCGACGACAAGCAGCTTCTCGATACGGCGGGCGTGCAGCAGGCGGCGCGCCTCGTCCTGGCTGACGCCGGTGGTGACGGTCGCCAGATTCTCATGCGTCATCAGCTCGCGCACGGGCTGTGCCGTGTTGTCGGCAAAGCGCACGTCGCGGTTCGTGAGGATACCGACCAGCTTGCCCGAGCCTTCGACCACGGGAATGCCGCTGATCTTGTGCATCTGCATGAGCGCCTGCGCCTCACCAAGCGTCGCGTCGGGGGCGATGGTGATGGGGTTCACCACCATGCCGCTCTCGAAGCGCTTGACCTGGCGGACAGCCGCGCACTGTTCCTCGATGGTCAGGTTGCGGTGGAGCACGCCGATCCCGCCCAGCTGCGCCATGACGATCGCCATGTCGGCTTCGGTCACGGTGTCCATGGCCGAAGAGATAACGGGGATGTTCAGACCGATTTCGCGCGTAAGCTTCGTGCGGGTATCGGCCTGGTTGGGAACGATGTCGGACTTCGCGGGACGAAGCAGAACGTCGTCAAAGGTGAGTCCGAGCTGGATTTCCATGTGTGCCACCATGCCTTTGGGGAGATTCGTGGCGGCCCATGTAACCAAGTGGTGCGCTTTGGGCTAGGGGGCAGATGCGCTTCTTATGCCTCGCTGGTGCACAAAAACGCGTTTTTCTGGCCAAACAGCAATTTGGACGCACGTCCTGGTAGGACAGCGCGGCCTTGCGCCGGGTTTCAGGGTGCCTCGCCGCGTACGAGCGGTGCGTTGCGCGGATCGGAAAACCAGCGCCCGAGGTCGGTGAGGAGAAGCACGTCCTCGACCTCGCCTCCCAGTTCCAGCCCATGCGTCAGGTCGTCGCTGGGGCGGTGATAGTCGCTGTCGTAGAAGGCGCGCATGCGGCTGATATCACCATAGGCCGTCGTGACCATGACCGCGGGGATATCGTGCTGGAGCAGCGCCCAGCCATCCTGGCGGCGTACGAACTCGTTGGCATCCTCGCTATCGAGAAGGTCGAAGTGAGCGCGCCGGGCCACTTTCGCGATGTCCTCGTCGAGGCCCGTCATGCCCTTGCCCACGATGGCAAAGGGCGTGCCGGCGGGCGCGATGGCGACCGAGTCGATATTGAAGGCCGCCACGATGCCATCGAGCGGGACCGGCGGGTTCTCGGCAAAGGCATGGGCGCCCAGCAGCCCCACTTCCTCGCCGGTCGTGGAAAGGAAGTAGACGTCGCGCTCCAACGGCGGCCCCTTGGCCAGCGCGCGCGCCACTTCGGTGAGCGCGGCCACTCCGCTCGCATTGTCGATGGCACCATTGCAGACGGTGTCTTCGGCCGGCGGCTCGGCGCAGGTCCCGAAATGGTCCCAGTGCGCCACGAACAGCACGGCGCCCGCATCCGGATTGCGCCCGGGCAACTTGCCGATGAGGTTGTGGGTGTGAATGGTGGTGGAGCGGGTCGTGGCCTCGAACGAGGCCGAGAGACCGAGCGCAAGCGGCGTGAAGTCGGCGCGCGCCGCCTTCGCCTCCAGCGACGGGAGTGTCTGACCGGTCCCGTTGAGAAGCCCTGCCATCGCCTCGGGGCTGATGAAGGCCTCCAGGTCGCCGCCCCTCGCATCCTGCGCCAGCGCATAGCCCGAACGGCCCCGCCGGGCGACGACCTCCTCGAAACTACGCGCGCCATCGAGAACGGTGAGCACGGCGGCCGCGCCCATTTCCAGGAACGCGCTTTGCCGCGTGCCGGAGGCCGCTTCGCTCTCGCCAAGGCCGTCCAGGAGAACGACGATGCGCCCGGCCAGCTCGTTACGCGTCAACGCGCCCGCCTCGAGGTTGCCGACGAAGAGCAGGGGCGAGCGGCGCGCAAGGCCGCGCTTGCCCGAGGTCAGGACGATCACGTCTTCGGGCGTCAGCGCCTTCGTGCTGCGCCCCCGGAAGAACTGCGCCGACGAGGTCGCAGGCTCGCGCGCGACCAGGGTGACGGGCGCGAACCACTCGTTGGCCGGATCGTTGGTGCCCGAAACGAGGCCGATGTCGAACCATTCCCGGCCCAGATAGCGCAGCGTTTTCGCTTCGCCCTCGGTGCCCGGTTCGCGGCCCGCGAACTCGTCGCTCGCCAGTCTCTCGATATGGTGGCGAAGGCGCTCCTCAAGCGCGCGCTGGCCCCGGCGCGACGCGGCTTCGAGCGGAGCCGCGCCGGTCACCGCCACGAGCCCCGCAAGTGTCGCCAGCAAGGTCCGCCGGCCCCACACGCGCCAGTCCACACGCGCCACCGGCACGGCAGACAGCAGCCACACGGCGTTCGAGAACGGTCTGACGAACACGGAAGGTATCGACGTTTCCCTTGTGCGGCAGGACGCCGCAGACGCCTCATGGCACAAGCGATCCCGATGCCGCAACGGCGGTTTGCACCGTACAGGAGATGGATGGTCCCGGACCGCCCCTGGATGCCGCATGGCTTGTGCAATTTTCGCAACGGGAACGCGAACAAGTGTGATACGTTGAACGCATCAGACCGGACAGAATGTCCGGATATCAAGCCGATAGAGAAAAGCGGCCCGGCGCCTTCACCCGCTTCCAAGGCCGCTCCTATGGAGACCTCCGAATGTCCACGCGAACCCGCGCCCTCATTGCCGCCCTTGCCCTTCTCCCGCTGGCCCAACCCGCGCTCGCGCAGGGGGACAGCAAGCCGATCACCAGCAAGGATCCCTCCGCGCTCGACATCGCCAAGACGCCGGTGACCGACCTCAATCTCGACTCCAAGGAAATCCCCGAGGTGCTCACCCGCGCGGTGGAGCAGCCTTATGATCTGACCGGCCTCAACAGCTGCGCGGCCATCGGCCAGTCGGTGCAGGAAATCTTTGCCGCCATCGGCCCCGACGTCGACATTCCCAAGGAAGAACGCGACCGCATCAGCGCCGGGCGCGTCGCCAAGTGGGTGGTCTCCTCGTTCATTCCCTTTCGCGGCCTGATCCGCGAGATCTCGGGCGCGAACGACCGCGAACGTGAAGTGCGCACCGCGATCCAGGCCGGCATGACCCGGCGCGGCTTCCTCAAGGGCGTGGGCGCCTCGCGCGGGTGCGACTATCCCGCAGCTCCTGCCACCGCCGAGGACATCGCCGCCATCGAAGCCGAGCTCGACCGCCGCGACGCCGAAGACAAGGATGGCGACAAGGATGCGAAGGACGAGCGCGGCGAGGAACAGGATGCGCGCACCAGCAAGGGCGTTCCCATCGTCAACCAGCCCGTGGTCCAGGGCCAGAACTAGGCCCCGTCATGTGCGAAGGCGGGACCGGCGCTGGACCGCCCTCCCCGCCTTCTCGACGATATCAGATTTCGTCGCCGCGCAGGTCGCGCTCCACTTGCGCCCGTGCCTCGGCCAGTTCGCGCTCGATCTCGGCGAGCGCCGCGGCACGGCTTGCCGCATCGTGGCCCGCCTGCGCGGCGATCTCGTGGCGGGCGCCTTCCAGCGCGCTGAGAACGATCTGCGCGATATGCTGCGGGGGCCCCGCGCAAATCACCACATGCTCGCCGTCCTTGGATTGGCCCCGAGCCTGGGAGCGCCCCTGGGTGTCGGCCGGGCAGCGCGTGTCGATCACCATCTCGCGGCGTGTCTCCCCCACACCGTCCTGCGCGGGATGCACGATGCGCAGGGTCTTCACCTTGCCGTCCTTGGAGACGAATTCCTCCACCTTGGGTGCCTGCGCCAGGGCCTTGGCGACCATCGCCTCGATCTCGACCTCCGTCATTCCCGCACGGCGCGCCTGCCTCTCGGCCCGGCGCACGGCGCGATCGGCCGACGCGGCAACCTCATCGGCGACGGCCGGCGGAGTGGGAGGTGCCGGAGGTGCCGGGGGAATATCCCCCACGCGGGCGGGCGCCTCGGGAGCGGCAGGAGCCTCCGGCGGGAGCGGCGCGGCAACACCGCCGGGCACCGATGGTGGCGTGGGGGGCGTGAGGGGCTGTGGAACGTCGAGGTCTGTGGCCGCCGAAACATCGTCCTGCCCGCGAGCTGCGTAGCTGACCGTCGCGGTCATCGGCACCGCCACGATGGCGAGCGCAAAGAGACTGCGCGCCGCCAGCTTGCGCCAGGGGCCGGTCTCGGCCTGGTTCAGCGCCCGCAGGCGCTGGATGATCGGCTTGCCCCCGCCAAGCCCACCCGCCATCGGCGCGACCAGAGCGAGGGGTGCATGCCCGGCAAACGAGGCGATGAGCTGGCCGTAACGCGCCCTCTCGGCCCGGTCCCGCCCCGCCATCACGCGGGCATCGCAGGCGGCTTCCTGATCACCACGCAGCGCGCGCCACGAAGCCCAGGCCAGCGGATTGAACCAATGCAGCGCGAAAAGCGGCTGCAGCGCCATGATCGCAATGAGATCTCCCCCGGCGTGGTGCTCCAGTTCGTGGGCAATGGCAAAGTCCGAGGTCTCGGAATCGGCGCTGGCGAGAAACCCGAAGGGCAGCGCGACCACCTTGTCGAAGACCCCGAAGGCCAGCGGCGCAGCCACCAGCGGGCTCTCGACAATGCGCACGCGCCCAGCGGTAGCAACGGCGCGCGCATCGGCCAGAACCTGACGGCGCATCATCTGGTAATTCCACGTACGCCAGACAAGGAATGCGAGTGCCCCGGCCAGCCACAGCAGGAGAAGCGCGCTGGTCCACGGGATCTGCATCCAGGCCTCGGGCTCAGCGGGCACAGGCCCGGGATAAGGAGCAGGCTCGGCAGCAAGGACGAGCCCCGCCGCCTCGGGCGCGGCCGGAAGTGTCGCCGAAGCCTCCCCGGCGCGCGCCGAGGTCTGCGCGACGCCGACTTCCACTCCTGCCAGCCAGCGCGTGGGCGCCAGAGCTGCGGGCAAGGCCAGCGGCGGCATCACGAAACGAAGCGCAGGCAGAAGCCACAAGGCGTAGGCGGCCTGCGCACCAAAGCACCGCGCCACCGGGCGGCGAAGGAGCAGCACCAACGCCATCAGCGCGCCGGTCATCACCAGCGTATCGATCAACCATTCGGTCATGATTTCAACTCCTTGAGGAGAGCTTCGATCTCGGCAATGTCGGTATCGGTCAGCGCTTCGGATTGCGCGAGCTGGGCAAACAGCGGTGCCGCCCTGCCCCCGAACAGACGGTCGACAAGGCGGCGGCTCTCGGTCCCGACATAGTCGGACCGGGCCATGGCCGGGCTATAGAGGAAGCGCTTGCCATCGCGCGTGGTGCTGAGCGCCTGCTTGGTGACAAGCCGCGCGAGCAGGGTCTTGACCGTGGGCAGGCTCCACCCCCGCGCGGCGCAGACCTTCGCGCAGACATCCTGCGCGGAAAGCGGAGCCTCTTCCCACAGGACTTCCATCACCGCATGTTCGGCTTCGGAAATCCGCTCGCCGGGTTGGGCATTGGCTTGGGGCGTTGCGGCCACGTTTCACTCCATCGTTTACACACGTAATCGACTACGCCTGTAAACTATGAGCGTCAATCGCGCAGATGTCGTTCGCAGATGCCCCAATGCCGTTGGTCGAGCGCCACGCCCTCCAGCCCCTTACAGGCGCGAACGCACCGCGTTGCCGACCTTGCGCATGCCCAGCGCCAGAACGATCAGGAACACCCCGCGCACGGCGAACGAGATCATCAGGATCACCGCCAGAAACGCAAGGCCCGTCGCGGGCGAGGAGAACAGCAGGACGAGCCCCAGCACGAGATCGAGCGCGCCCATGAACAGGCGCCAGCCCTTGTCGTGGCGGGCCTTGAGCGCCCAGGCGATCTGCAGGACACCCGCAATCGCAAGCCACGCGCCGATCGCCCAGACGAGCGACAGCGCGCCGACCACCGGATTGAACAGGGCAAAGAGGCCCGCGACCAGGGCCAGTACGCCGAGCGCGATTTCCACCCAGCGCCCACGATGCGCCATCGAGGTAAACCCTGCCGCAATCGCGGCACCGCCGTAAAGCAGAAGCGTGATGCCCACGATGATGCCGGTCGCCACCCCTGTCGCAATGGGGTTGGTGAGGATCAGCAGACCCAGCACGAGCAGGAAGATCCCATAGGCCAGGATCCAGCCCCAGATCTTGCCCGGCGCATGGGCGAGCGCGGCCACGACCGGGTCCTTCTCGACATCGGGGGTGAGAGCGGGGTCGAGTTCTTCGCGCGGCATCGGTGTCTCCTTGGCGGGCTCACGGCCTGAAAATGTGCCCGCGCCACAGGAGGCGGGACACTGGGGAAAACACTGAGACCGGCCAGGAAGTTGCCGCCGCGCGTCGGGAAGTGCGCTTTCGCAAACGATTTTCCCGGATCGCCCGATGTCCGTCACCGCCCGTAACGCGAAAAGGCGGCGCTCCCATCCGGGAACGCCGCCTTTTGAACACCTCCCTTCGGACCGGCCGAAGGCGCCGGGATCAGTACACGCGCTTCTTGGGCTTGATGTACTCGGCATCGTCGGTGAGCGTGTATTCGTGCACCGGACGGTAGTCGAGGCGAACCTCCCCGCCCTTGCCGCCCCAGCCGTTGAACCAGGCTGCGGTGTGCTTCATCCACTCGGCGTCGTTGCGGTCGGGGAAGTCCTCGTGCGCGTGCGCGCCACGGCTTTCCTCGCGCGCATGGGCGCCGTGCAGGGTCACGGTGGCCGCACCGATCAGGTTGTCCAGCTCCATCGTCTCGACGAGGTCGGAGTTCCAGATCAGGCCGCGGTCCGAGACCTTGATGTCCTGCATTTTCTGGTAGGTCGCGGCCATGGCGGCCTTGCCTTCGGCCATGAGCTGCTCGGTGCGGAACACGGCGGCGTGGGCCGACATGTTCTGCTGCATTTCCTTGCGGATCTCGGCCGTGGGCGTGCTGCCGTCGGCGTAGCGGAAGTGGTCCAGACGGGTAAGCGCCAAGTCCGCCGAGTCCTTGGGAAGCTCGGGCTGTGCCGCGCCGGGCTTGACCGTCTCCTTGAGGCGGTGGCCGGTCGCGCGGCCGAACACCACGAGGTCGGTCAGCGAGTTCGAGCCCAGGCGGTTCGCGCCGTGGACCGACACGCAGGCCGCTTCACCCACCGCGAACAGACCCGGGACAACCGTCTCGGGGTTGCCGTCGGCACCGATCGTCATGACCTCGCCGTGGTAGTTCGTGGGAATGCCGCCCATGTTGTAGTGGACGGTGGGAACGACCGGCAGCGGCTGGCGGGTGAGGTCGACGCCCGCGAAGATCTTGCCCGACTCGGTGATGCCCGGGAGGCGCTGTGCCAGCACCTTGGGATCGATGTGGTCGAGGTGCAGGTAGATGTGGTCCTTGTTCGGGCCCACGCCGCGGCCTTCGCGGATTTCCAGCGCCATCGAACGCGAGACGACGTCGCGCGAGGCGAGGTCCTTGGCCGACGGGGCATAGCGCTCCATGAAGCGCTCGCCTTCGGAGTTGGTGAGGTAGCCACCCTCGCCGCGCGCACCTTCGGTGATGAGCACGCCCGCGCCGTAGATGCCGGTGGGGTGGAACTGCACGAACTCCATGTCCTGGAGCGGCAGGCCCGCGCGCAGAACCATGCCCGCGCCATCGCCGGTGCAGGTGTGCGCCGAGGTCGCGGTGAAGTAGCTGCGGCCATAGCCGCCGGTCGCCAGCACCACGGCCTGCGAACGGAAGCGGTGGATCGAACCGTCATCGAGGCACAGCGCGATCACGCCGACGCACTTGCCACCGTCCATGATGAGGTCGATCGCGAAGTATTCGATGAAGAAGTCCGCCGCGTACTTCAGCGACTGCTGGTACAGCGTGTGCAGCATGGCGTGACCGGTACGGTCGGCCGCGGCGCAGGTGCGCTGCACCGGCGGGCCTTCGCCCATGTTCTGCATGTGGCCGCCGAAGGGGCGCTGGTAGATCGTGCCGTCCTCGTTACGGCTGAAGGGCATGCCGGCATGCTCCAGCTCGAGGATCGCGTCGGGCGCTTCGCGCACCATGTACTCGATCGCGTCCTGGTCACCCAGCCAGTCCGACCCCTTGACGGTGTCGTACATGTGCCAGGTCCAGTGGTCGGCCGTGTTGTTCTTGAGGCTTGCCGCGATACCGCCCTGCGCCGCCACGGTGTGCGAACGGGTGGGGAAGACCTTGGTGATGCACGCGGTCTTCAGGCCGGCTTCGGCCGAACCCATCGTGGCGCGCAGACCCGAGCCACCGGCGCCGACGACGACGGTGTCATACATGTGGTCAATGATCTTGTAGGCGGAACCAGTCTTATCCTGGGTCATTCAATCAGGCTCCCAGCGCGAGGCGAAGGACGCACAGGACACCAAAAGCGGCGCCTGCGAAAACGGCGATGTTGAGTGCGGCAAGGCACGCGAACTTGGTGCCGTGGTCGTGGACGTAGTCTTCCATCATTACCTGGACGCCGAGACGGGCGTGCCAGAAGGTCGAGACGATGAGCAGGCCCATGGCGACCGCGGGGACCGGCGCCGAGATCCAGTCGATGACCGTGACGTAGGACAGGTCGTCGAGCAGGAGGATCGAGGCGGCCAGCCAGATCATCAGGAAGAGATTGCCGACCGCGGTGAAGCGCTGGATCAGCCAGTGATGCGCGCCGTGCTTGGCCGAGCCGAGGCCGCGCACGCGGCCGATGGAGGTTCCGTTACCCATGATGTCTACCCTATCTTCAGCGCAGCAGCAGGATCGCCCAGAAGGCGACGGTGAGAACGACGCCCAGCACGCTGGTCACGAGCGACCAGGTGCGGTTGCCCTTCAGCTCGAAACCGGCGCCGATATCGAGGACGAAGTGGCGAAGGCCGCTCATCATGTGATTGAAAAAGGCCCAGCTGATGCCGACCAGGACGATGTAACCAATAGGCGACGTCATGCACTTGGCGAGCAGCGCATAGGCCTCCGGGCCACTGGCCAGTGCGCCAAGCCACCACAGCAGCAGCGCGAGGCCGACAACCAGACCGTGCCCGCTCACGCGGTGCATGATCGAGACAAACATATGCGGACCCCAGCGCCAGATCTGGAGGTGCGGCGATAACGGACGGTTCTTGCTGCCAGCGGTGGCCATGTCCTTGCGAATCCCCTTGCCTGCGGCAGCCTAGGTACGCTGCCCTCGTGGAAGTCCCCCTTAGTCATTTCGCTGCAACGCGCAAGTTCCACAGTCACATCAGCGGGATTGGCGCGTGCAACTAGCCAAGTGCGGGCGCCGCGATTAAGGCGCGAGAGATGATGTTGCCCGCTCCCCGCGCGCCGATCCGGCGCCTTCGCTGCACGCGGCTTGCCGTGCTGGGCGCAGGTGCACTCGCGCTTGGTGCCCCGCACGCATTTGCGAGCACGGTTGATGCGCCCGGCGCACGGCTGGCGCGGGCCTGTGCAGGCCGGAATGGCTGGGCCGAGTCCGCCCCGCCCGCCCGCATCGCCCCGGAAACCGGGATAAAGGCATGGTATGTCGGCACTTGCGGGATTACCGCGCTGCTCCTCGATACAGGCGCGGGACTGGTGCTGCTGGATAGCGGCGTCGCCGAAGCCGCCCCGCTTGTCCTTGGCAATATTCGCAAGCTCGGTTTCGATCCGCGCGAGGTGCGCTGGCTGCTCGGCTCGCACGAGCACCACGACCACGTCGGCGGCCATGGTGCACTGCAACGCGAGACAGGCGCCCACGTCGCCGCACTTGCTGTCGCTGCGCGCAGCCTGACGCGCGGAAAAATCACTCTCGAGGACCCCCAGCGCGGCGTCGTCTCCGATTTCGCGCCCGTCCGGGTTGACCGCATCCTGGCCGATGGCGAGGGACTCGCCGTGGGATCACTCGTCTTCACGCCCCATGCAACGCCCGCGCACACCCCCGGATCGACAAGCTGGACCATCGCCAGCCGCGCCCCCGGAGCGCCCGCCATGACGCTTGCCTATGTGGACAGCGCCACGACCGTGTCGGCCGAAGGCTACCGCTTCCGCGACCATCCCGACCGCGTGGCCCAGGCCCGCGCGGGCTTTGCCGTGATCGCGACCCTGCCCTGCGACGTCCTTGTCACCCCGCACCCTTCGGCCAGCGACCTCTTTGCCCGCCTGTCGGGCCGCGAGGCGCTGATCGACGCGCAGGCCTGCGCGCGCTATGCGGCGCGCGCCTCCGAATACCTCGACCAGCGCCTCTCCCAGGAACGCGCGAACGACCACCAAGCAGAAGTACCCAAGTCATGAGCTGGAAGATTACCGCCTACGCCGACCGCGCCACCATCGAGCATGTCCTCGTCGCGCACGAGGACGCCTTCGACTGGGATCCCGAGATCGTCATCTCGGGCAGCGAGATCGCCGAGGACAAGCCCGACGACTGGCAGCTTGAAGCCTGGCTGGGCCACAAGCCCGGCAAGACCGAGACCGAGGCCCTCGCGGCGTTGTTCCCCGGCGAAGTTCCGGCCTTCGAGATCGAGGAACTGCCCGAGACCGACTGGCTGGTCTCCAGCCAGCAGGACCTGGAACCGATCCGCGCCGGCGCCTTCCACGTCCACACGCCCGAACACCCCGCGCTCGACGAAGGGGGCATCTTCGACTTCACCATCCCTGCCAGCCAGGCCTTCGGCACCGGACAGCACGCGACGACCGCCGGGTGCCTCACCATGCTCACGCACATGAAACAGCGCGGCGTCGTCGTGCGCAGCTGCGCGGATATCGGCACGGGCACCGGGCTCCTTGCCTTTGCCGCGCTGCGCCTGTGGCCCAGTGCGCTGGCCATCGCGAGCGACATCGACGCGGTGTGCCCCGCCGTGGTGGAAGCCAATGCGCGCACCAACGGCATTGCCATGGGCGAAGGTAATGGCGAACTCATCATGACCGTCGCGGCGGGCATGGACCACCCCCTGCTCCACGCGCGAGGCCCCTACGATCTTGTTCTGGCGAACATCCTCGCCGGTCCGCTGGTCGAACTCGCTCCGGACTTCGCCGATGCGCTGGTTCCGGGCGGACACCTCGTGCTTGCAGGCCTTCTGGAAACGCAGGAGCCCGCCGTGCGCCGCGCCTGCCGCCTGGCCGGACTGCGCCTGGCTGGCCGCATGGTCAACGGCGACTGGTCGATCCTCTGGCTGCGCAAGCGTCGCCGCTGGCGGGCAAGCTAAAAACAGGGACGGGAGAGATTGATCAAGGGGGCATCACCCCTTGATCCCGAACCGGGCGACCTCACCTTTCCTAGCCAGCACGGCGCAGGCAAGGTGAGATCGCCAATTTGGGGAGCCCGAGGGCCATGGCCTTCGGCAGCATTATCCTTGAATTTCTTCGAGATGAGCGCCGGACGGGGCGGCGCGCTTCAACTCAGGCCACGATCTCCAACTCGAAACGCCGGGCCGCGCGGCCATAGCGCGTCAGGATCTTCTCCGCGCCGGGATCGAGCACCCGGTCGAACGCCACGCCCACGCGATCGGCTACGCTCCAGCGCACCCGCGCCTTGATCATCCCCACTCCATCAAGCGCGAAGGCCAGTTTCTGGCCGCGCGCCAGTTCGCCGCATTCCACGACGAACTGACAGCCCGCCGACGAAACATGCCGGGCCACCACGCTGGGATGGTCGCATACGTCCCGCATCTGCATGATGCCCTCCTCCGCTGCGCCGCTTCTCCTGCACGCAAGGGTAATTAATAAATCTTAACGGCCCGTAAACTTTCGTAAACGGCGAGTTTATTGGGATATTAGCGTGAAGCCGCGATTCCTTGGCAAAATACATAATTTGCAATTAACCTTTGCAAGTTAATTAATGTTAACGCATCTTGGCAACAATAGCTGCTGTCAGGGGGGTTGGTGCTGACAATCGAGAGAGGCCAACCATGGAACATGACGAGAAACAGCGGCCCGATTCCGTAATTGGGCCCCTAGGGGAAAAACTAGAGAGGGCAACTTTACCGCCCGCAAATACTTCGCGATGGGTCGTTCGTCGCAAGGCCGAAGTTGTCGCAGCCGTCAATGGCGGTCTGCTTACGATACCAGAAGCTTGCGAACGCTATGGACTAACGCTCGAAGAACTTGCCTCGTGGCAACGCTCCATCGAACGTGAGGGCATGGCGGGCCTTCGAGCCACGCGCGTTCAGCATTACAGGCAAATGCATGAACGACAGGGACGCAAGTCCTGAACGATGACTCACGGCGACCTGTTCGGCAGGACGGGTCTGACCTCTTGGGAGAATCCCCTGTGAAGACGGGCTGACGCTTGCGGGCGCCAGCCCGTTTTACATCCCCACTCAGCCCGCCTCGGCGACGATTCTGGCCCAGGCTGCTTCGTCGATCACCGCAATTCCCAGTTCCGCCGCCTTCTTCAGCTTCGAGCCTGCGCCCGGCCCGGCGACGATAAGATCGGTCTTGGCCGAGACCGAGCCCGCCGCCTTGGCGCCAAGCCGTTCGGCCTGCGCCTTGGCCTCATCACGGCTCATCGTCTCCAGCTTGCCAGTAAAGACGACGGTCTTGCCCGCCACTTCGCTTTCCACGCTCTCCACCACGAACGGCGGTGGCGTCACTTCGGACAGGAGATCGTCCCAGACCGCACGGTTGTGCTCCTCGTGGAAGAAATCCCCCAGCGCGCCCACGACCACCGGCCCCACACCGTCAATCGAGATGAGTTCGGCGTAGGCCTCGCTCGCCTCGGCGGCGGCCTCCTCGCCGTCCTTGACGTGGGCCTTCTCGGCGATCTCGCGAAGGGCAGGAAGTGTCTCGAAACGCTTGAGAAGATCGCGCGCGGTAACGGTACCGATGTGGCGGATACCCAGCCCGAAGAGCAGGCGTGCGGCATCGGGCGCGCGGCGGTTTTCCACCGCTGCCAACAGGTTGTCCACAGACTTGTCCTTCCAGCCATCGAGCGCAAGGATATCGTCCCGGCGCTGGCGCAGGCGGAAGATGTCGGCCGGGCTTTCCAGCCAGCCCCTGGCGAAGAACTCATCGATGGTCTTCTCGCCCAAGCCATCGATGTCGAGCGCGCCGCGGCTGACGAAGTGCTTGAGACGCTCGGTGCGCTGGGCCGGGCAGATCAGGCCGCCGGTGCACCGCACGTCGACTTCGCCCTCTTCGGCCACCGCTTCCGAGCCGCACTCGGGGCAATGATCGGGGAACACGAAGGGATCGCGTACCTCCTCGCGGGTGCGGTTCTCCACCACCTGCGGGATCACGTCGCCCGCGCGCTGGATCACCACCCGGTCGCCCGGACGCACGCCCAGCCGCTCGATCTCGTCGCGGTTGTGGAGCGTGACATTGGTGACCGTGACACCGCCCACCAGCACCGGCTGCAGGCGCCCGACCGGGGTCAGCTTGCCGGTACGCCCGACCTGGATCTCGATCTTCTCCAGAGTCGTCTCGGCCTGTTCGGCGGGGAACTTGTGCGCCATCGCCCAGCGCGGCGCCTTGGCGACGAAGCCCAGACGCTGCTGCAGGTCGAGCCGGTCGATCTTGTAGACCACGCCGTCGATCTCGAAGTCGAGGTTCGCACGCCCATCCCGGATCGCGCGGTAGGCCTCGAGCAGCTCCTCCAGGCTTTCGCAGCGGCGGAACTGGGGCGAGACCGGCAGGCCCCAGGACTCGATCCGGCGGATGACCTCATGCTGGGTGTCCCCGGGCACCGCACTCGCCGCGCCCCAGCCGTGCGCCCAGAAGCGCAACGGGCGCTTGGCAGTGACTTTCGCGTCCTTCTGGCGCAGCGAGCCGGCGGCCGCGTTGCGCGGATTGGCGAACTGGCGCACCTTGGCCTCGTCGAGCGGTTCGCCCTTGCGCTCCGCCTCGGCCCGCGCCTCGTCCATCAGCGTCTCGTTGAGCGCGAGGAAGGCGGCCTTCTCCATGTAGACTTCGCCGCGCACCTCGAAGACCTCGGGGATGCCTTCCCCGGTCAGTTCCTGTACGATGTCGGGGATATGCGCGACGTTGGGCGTCACATCCTCGCCCACCTGCCCGTCGCCGCGCGTCGCGGCGCGCACCAGCTTGCCCTTCTCGTAGCGCAGCGAGCAGGAGAGCCCGTCGATCTTGTCCTCGGCGGTAACCGCCAGCGGTTCCTCGGCCGACAGCGAGAGGAAACGGCGCACCCGCGCCAGGAACTCGGCCACTTCCTCATCGGAGAAGGCGTTGTCGAGGCTCATCATGCGCACTTCGTGCGTCACCTTGCCGAGCGGCGAGGCCGCGACCTCGTGACCGACCGCGCTCGACGGGCTGTCGGGGCGCTTCAGGTGCGGAAACGCCTCTTCCAGTTCGGCGTTGCGGCGCACCAGCGCGTCGTACTCCGCGTCCGAGATCTCGGGCGCGTCCTCGGCGTGGTACTTGCGGTTGGCGCGCTTGATCTGGCGCGCGAGCCGCATCAGTTCATTGGCGGCGTCGGCTTCGGCGAGAAAATCGGGTGCGGATTCGGAACTCATGGCCCCGCTATGGCGCAAAGCGGACCAAAACGGGAGCCTGCATTGCGGCCCTGCCCCCGGCTTTTGCCACCCGCTATCAGTGGTAGATGATCTGTGCCCGGCGCATCACGACGTCGGGCATCGCGCCTTCGCCCTGTCTGAGGATGATCCGCCAGGACTTTCCGTCCTCGCCTGTCGCACCGAACATGGCTTCGGCGTCATAGCCGCCTCTCGCCAGGACCTCGTCCGGCACATGCCGCAAGTGCCAGCCGAAGTTCACATCATGCTCGTAGTGCCCCAACTCGATCCGGAACAGCGCATCAAGCGGCACCTGCGCCAGAGCCCTGTAGACCGCACTCAAAGCAACCGTTGGCGAAAACAGGCGCTGCAGCGAGCCCGCCGCCACCTTCGCGGCAAGATCGGACGGGAGCAGGCGCGCCTTCAGCGCAATCGCATCCTGGCCTTCGAACTCACCCAAGGTGATCGTGGAAAGGGCGCTGGCGACAACTGGTTGAGTGTCCGAAGGAAATGGCGACAGCCAAGCGGGATTTCCGGTCCGCGAGACGCGGAAGTTCAGCCCAGCGCGTGGCCCAGCGTCAGGATCGTACGCGCGTGGCGCTGGGCAATGGCGAGCCGGTCCGCGCCGTAGCCCCCGCCGAGCGTGCTCGCCAGCGGAACACCGCGCGCACGGGCCTCACCCGCAACCATGCGATCGCGCGCTTCCAGCCCCTCGTCCGACAGCGCGAGGCGGCCCAGCTTGTCGTCCGCGTGCGCATCGACGCCCGCCTGCAGCAGGATGAGTTCGGGCGCGAAGTAATCGAGTACCTGCGGGAGCGCGCCCGCCAGCGCCTCCAGATAGTCCGCATCGCCAAGGCCATCGGGCAATCCGATATCGAGCGAGGAACGCGCCTTGCGCGAGGGAAAGTTCTTCTCCGCGTGAAGCGACAAGGTGAAGATATCCCCCCGCCCTGCCGTCAGCGCGGCGGTGCCATCGCCCTGGTGCACATCGAGGTCGAGGATCAGGATGCGCGCGACGTCTCCCTCCTCGATCAGCCGGTTGGCCGCGAGAGCCAGATCGTTGAACACGCAGTACCCCGCGCCGGTATCGGCCAGCGCATGGTGGCTGCCGCCAGCGCTGTTGGCGGCGTATCCGTGGGCAAGTGCGAGCCGGGCCGCCAGCCACGTGCCCCCCGGCGAAAGCTGAGAGCGGCGCGAGATCCGCGCGTCGATGGCAAAGCCGATCCGGCGCTGCTTGGCGGGCGGTACGCGGCATGTGAGGACCTCGTCGACATAGGTCGGGTCATGGACCGCCTCGAGCCATTCGGGGGGGCATGACCTCAGGTTCGTGGACCGTCATCGCCGCCCCGCTCTCGCCCAGCGCGCGCATGACGAGCGCGTACTTGTCGTGCGGGAAAGTGCCGGACCGGGCGGTTTCCACCGCATAATCGGGGTGATGGACGATGTGCAGCATACCCCCGCGGTTAACCGGGCGCACCGCCGCGGTCGAGCCCCCGAGGCCACACCGCAGCGCATTGTCGCCCTGGTTCCGGCCTTACCCCATCCATACGACAGGGTTGGTGGCGCACAGGAAAACCGAGTTCAGCGCCACGAGCGCCAGATCGCGCGCGCCGCTTTCGTCCCCGAACCAGCGCAGGAAGCGGGAGAAATTCCAGGTGCCCAACACGCCCGCCAGGATCGTCCAGGCGAGGATCGCCATCCCGAAAGGGGTCATTACAAAGAGACTGAAGCCCGAGAGGGCAACCCCCACGAGGAGGAGAAGCATCCACACCGCGCAGCCAAAGGAACTGAGCGCCCAGGCCAGCGCGACAAAGGGAAAGGCAAGCGTTGCCCCGAACGCACCCAGTTCGGCGCGGGTGGGGCGACGCATCAGGCGCCCTGGAGCAGCCGGTCGGCCTGCGCGCGCGCTTCCTCGGTGACCTGCGCGCCCGAGAGCATGCGCGCGATCTCCTCCTTGCGCTCGGCCTCGCTGAGCGGGGCGACCGAGGTCTTGGTCACCGTCCCGCGCGAGGACTTGGAGATCATGTAATGGCGGTTGCCGCGCGCGGCGACCTGCGGGCTGTGCGTGACGGCCAGGAGCTGCCCGTTCGAGGCAAGGCGCGCAAGCCGCTCACCAATGGCGTCGGCCACCGCGCCGCCCACGCCCCGGTCGATCTCGTCGAAGATCACCGTGGCCGCCCCGCCCTCTTCGGCCAGCGCGACCTTCAGAGAAAGGATGAAGCGCGACAGTTCGCCGCCCGAGGCAATCTTGGCCAGCGGCGCGAAATCGGCGCCCGGGTTGGTCGAGATGAGAAATTCCACCCCGTCCATACCGCTCGCGTTCCAGCGCGCCTCGGGCAGCTTGACGACCGAGGTCTGGAAGCGCGCGGCGTCGAGCTTGAGCGGGGCGAGCTCGGCCGCCACGGCCTTGTCGAGCCGCCGTGCGGCCGAACGGCGCAGATCGTGGCGCTTGCTCGCCTTGTCGCGGTAGTCGAGCGCGGCCTTCTGTGCAGCGGCCTCCAGCCTGGCGATATGCTCGCTCCCACCCTCGATCGCATCGAGAGCGGCGCGCATCGTCGCCATCTTGCCGGGCAGGTCATCGACATTGCAGGAATGCTTGCGAGCCTGCGCGCGCAAATCGAACAGGCGTGTCTCGATGCGGTCAAGCTCGGCCGGATCGAAGGCCAGTGCCTGCGCGGCCTCCTCCAGCTTGGCCTCGCTCTCGCCCGCCTCGATCACCGCGCGGTCGAGCGCGTCGAGCGCTTCGGCGAGCAGCGCATGTTCGGGGGCGATACGGTCCAGCCGCCGTGCAGCCCCCCGCAGCGCAGCGAGCGGCGAATCGGCGCCGTCCCACAGGAAGCGCAGGCCTTCCAGATCCTCGGACAGGCGCTCGCCCTTCTGCATGTCGGCACGCGCCAGCGCGAGGGTTTCTTCCTCGCCTTCCTCGGGCGCCAGCGCCTCCAGTTCGGCAAGATGCGCCGTGAGCAATTCTTCGTCCTCGGCCGCGCGGGCGACTTCCTCGCGCGCGAGGTCGAGCGCGTCCTGCGCGCGCCGCCAGGTCTTGAAGGCGGCTTCGAGCCCGGCCAGGTCGCCACCGGCAAAACGGTCGAGCAGATCGCGGTGACCCTTGGCGTTGACGAGGCCGCGGTCATCGTGCTGGCCGTGGATCTCGACCAGGGCCGGGCCGATTTCCCGCAGGAGCGCGACGCTGACGGCCTGGTCGTTGAGCCAGGCGCGCGAGCCGCCGTCGGCCTTTAGCTGTCGGCGCAGGATGAGCGGTTCGCCCGCCTCCACCTCGATGGCAGCGCCCTCAAGAGCCGCTGCGAGGACAGCGGGCAATTCGGCAAACTCGAACGTCGCCGTCACACTGGCTCGTGCCTCGCCCGCGCGGACGAGGCCGGTGTCGGCGCGGTTGCCGATGACGAGCCCGAGCGCGTCGAGCAGGATCGACTTGCCGGCACCGGTTTCACCGGTCAGCACACCAAGGCCACGGGCAAAATCGAGGTCGAGCGCCTCGATCAGGACGATGTTGCGGATGGAGAGACGAGTCAGCATGTTCGCGAATCGTTCTACCTCACGAATTCGCTTTCGTCACCCGGCTTTACGCCTGTTAACGCGTTGTCTGCGGACCGTCCTGCCCGCGCCCTGTTCCGGTGCGACCCGAAGGGCGGATGCGTCAGGCGAGCAAGTTGAGCCCGGCGGCGATCCCCAGAGCCCAGACACCAAGGACAAGAACACACAGGGCCTCGATTTCCCAGCAGCGACCCGGGGCTTCGAAATTGTGCGGAGCAGCCATCTTAGCGAAACTTTCCTGAAGCGAATCAGCGCATCTCTCGCGCCGTTGCCCGCATCTTTTAACTCAACCCATAAAGTAGACAAAGTGAATTTTTGGCAATCGCAAAGAGCGCGGCGTACAGCTGCGCCGCATACGAGAAGCCCCCCGCAGCGCGAAGCTGCGGAGGGCTTGAAAACCGTTCGCCTAGCCCGTTCGCTCAGGCCGCGATGAAGTCGGGCGCGTTCTTGTCCATCAGCTTGTAGGCGCGCTCGTACCACTTGGAATTGGGGTAGTTGTTCTCGAGCACGGCGGCCGCCTTCTGGGCTTCCTCGGGAACACCGAGGGAAAGGTAGCACTCGACCAGGCGGTACAGCGCCTCGGGCGCGTGGCTGGTGGTCTGGAAATTGTCGACCACGGCGCGGAAACGCAGCGTGGCCGCCAGCCACTTGCCGCGCTGCTGGTAGTTGCGCCCGACGGTCATTTCCTTGCCCGCGAGGTGATCGTTGACCAGGTCGAGCTTGAGGCGCGCGTCGGCCGCGTACTGCGTGGTCGGATAGCGGCGGATGATGTCGGTGAGCGCGGCCTTGGCCTGCTCGGTCGTCTTCTGGTCGCGCGTCACGTCGCTGATCTGCTCGTAGTAGCACATCGAGATCAGGTAGTAGGCGTAAGGTGCATCCTTGTTGCCCGGGTGGATCGAGAGGAAGCGCTGCGCCGACTGGATCGCCTTGTTGTAATCGCGCGCCGCGTAATAGCTGAACGCGCTCATCAGCTGTGCGCGGCGCGCCCAGGGCGAATAGGGATGCTGGCGCTCGACCTCGTCGAAGAGCGCGGCGGCCTGCTTGGTGCGGCCGGTATCGAGACGCTCGCGCGCAGCGGCGTAGAGCGTGTCGACGTCGCGCGCGACGTAGGCGGTATCCTTGGCGCCGCCCGAGCCGCCACCGCAGCCGGCCGTGAGGACAAGGGCGCCGCATGCAGCGGCCAGGACAACGGGTTTGAGGCGCGAACGTTCGAACATGGCGCGTCTATAACCAGCGCGCGGCTGAACGCCAAGTGAAGTTGCGCACTGTTTTTCCACCCGCCCCTTCCCCGCCCAGCCCACTCCCAAGGCGATGCAAGCGGGCAACGCCAAGGACTTAGGGTGAAAACTTCGGCAGATGCGCCTTGCCTGCCCCCTCCAGCCTGCCATAGTGGCCCGCAATGGCCGGCAGCAACGAACTCTATTCCCCCGTCATGTCCGACGCCCTGGTCATCCTGGGCGCCGCGGGCATTGTCATCCCCGTCTTCAACCGCTTCAAGATCACGCCCGTGATCGGGTTCATCCTGGTGGGCCTCCTGGTCGGCCCGTTCGGGCTCGGCCGGCATGTCTTCGAGCACCCCTGGCTGACCCACATCAGCATCACCGACCCCGGCGGGCTCGATATCTTCGCCGAGTTCGGGATCATCCTCCTCCTCTTCTCGATCGGCCTGGAACTCTCGTTCGGACGCCTGTGGGACATGCGCCGGATGGTCTTTGGCCTGGGCATGATGGAACTGGTGGTGATCGGCAGCGCGCTGACCTTCATCCTTGCCGCCATCGGCCAGGCCTTTGCCGGCGCGGTGGCGCTGGGCCTCGCGCTCTCGCTCTCCTCGACCGCGCTCGTGCTCAAGATCACCAACGCGGCGACGCCCGTGGGCCGCGCGGCGCTGGCCATGCTGCTGTTCGAGGACATCGCGCTCGTCCCCATCATCTTCCTCCTGGGCGCGCTCGCCCCGCACGCGTCCGCCGACGGGATGGGCAATCTCATCCACACGCTGCTGTGGGGCGCGGCGGTCATCGCCGGACTGCTGGTGTTCGGGCGCTACCTCCTGCCCCCGCTCTTCGCGCAGGCCGCGCGCACCAAGAGCCCCGAGTTGTTCCTCGCCGCCTCGATGCTGGTGGTCATTCTCGCCTCGCTGCTGACGGCCGCGGTCGGCCTCTCGCCTATCGTGGGCTCGCTGATCGCCGGCCTCCTGATCGCCGAGACCGAGTACCATTCCGAGGTCGACAGATCATGGAGCCCTTCAAGGGCCTCGCGCTCGGTGTCTTCCTCATCACCATCGGCATGAGCATCGACCTCCTGGTGGTCTGGGAATACCTCTATTCGATCCTCGTCGCGACCGTGGGCGTGATCCTTCTCAAGGCCGTGGTCACGGGCGTTCTCCTGCGCCTGATGGGCGCGCGGCGCGGCACCGCGACCGAGACCGGCATTCTCATGTCGAGCCCCTCGGAGACGACCCTCATCGTACTCTCGGCCGCCGCCACGGCGCAGCTCATCCAGCCCGGCACCAACCAGTTCTGGCAGATCGTGACCGCCATCGGCCTTACCGTCACCCCGCTGCTTTCCATGTTCGGCAAGATCGCCGCGCGCCGGGTCGACCAGGTCGAGGCCCCCACCACCCGGCCGAGACCGAGGACAAGCCGAGCACGATCATCATCGGCTTTGGCCGCGTGGGCAAGCTGGTGGCCGACATGCTGACCCGCCACGACCGCCCCTACATCGCGATCGACACCGACACCGACTTCATCGCCGATGGGCGCGCGCAGGGCTACAACGTCGCCTTCGGCGATGCCGCGCGCGGCGATGCGATGGAGCGCCTGGGTGCCGAGAACGCGGCGGCGGTCATCCTCACCATGGACGTCCCCGTGACCGCGCAGCGCATCGTGCGCAAGCTGCGCCAGCAGTACCCCGACCTGCCGATCATCGCCCGCGCACGCGATGCCGAACACGCCGCCCTGCTCTACCGCGCCGGCGCCACCCACGCCGTGCCCGAGACGCTGGAAAGCTCGCTCCAGCTGTCCGAGGCCGTGCTGGTCGAGACCGGCGTGCCGATGGGCCCGGTCATCGCCTCGATCCACGAGAAGCGCGACACCTTGCGCGAACAGATCATGGAACAGGGTGGCCTTGCGGAAAAGCCCGCCCTGCGCTCGGGCGTCCTCACCAAGGACCGCGAGACACCGGGAGCCGCGCAATGAGCGTTGAGGTCCGCCCTGCGCGGCGCGGCGATCTCGGCGCGATCCTCGCCTTGGAGGAGGCCACCTTCCCTGAGGAAACCTACGGCGAGATCGCGCTGCGCCAGTTCATCGACCTGTTCCCGACACGCTTTCTCGTCGCCGAGAGCGCGGAGACGGTTGCCGGCTATGCGCTGGGCGGGATCGACGATGCGGGCGAGGGCTGGCTGCTCTCGCTGGGCGTCAGCCCGGCCTTCCAGGGCCAGGGTATCGGAACACGCCTGCTCGGCGCGGTGCTGGCGGCGCTGGACGATGCCCCGGTGATCCGCCTGACGGTCCTGCCAGATAACGACCACGCGGTCGCGCTCTATGAAAAGAATGGATTTTCGACCGAGGCCTTGCGCCCGGACTACTATGGCCCCGGGCAGGATCGCCTGGTCATGGTGCGCACCCGCTGAGAGAGGGTCGTGCGCCGCGCTCCTTGTCCGAGCGCCCTGGCCCCCTCGCGTCTTGCCGCGCCGATAGGGGCCCGTGCCTGGATCAACAGGCTTGATTCGCGTTAACCAGATGCAACCCGTCAGTTGGTCTCGATACGAATGCAGGCATGGAAGGCACCGTCATCCTCGTCCTGCCGGTGCCAGACCTCGACGACTTCGAGATGGAGCAACTCCGCGTCGATCTCGAGCGCGAGGAATTCCCCCTTGTGCGGCAGGAAATCGAACTCGGTCGCGAACAGCGGCTCCTCGTCGTCCTCATCCGCAAAAACATCGACATACGGCATGCAGAAACCTCCCGAACGTAAAAAACTAAGTGAAAGTTCCTATATCATTTTGCATAATGAAATAAATTCCTAATTCGATTTCCAGATTGCCCCGAATAGGCACAAACAAAACTTTATTACTTGCGTGCCTCAAACACGGACCACCCGGTCGCGTGGACCAGTTTCTCCAGCGCGACTTGCCCAAGGTGTGAATTGCCGCTTGCGTTGAGCCCCGGCGACCAGACCGCGATACTTGCCCGTCCCGGCGCCACGCACAGGATTCCTCCGCCAACCCCCGACTTGCCCGGAAGGCCGATGCGGTAGGCGAAATCCCCCGAATTGTCGTAGTGCCCACAGGACATCATCAGCGCATTGATACGCCGCGCCCGGCGCGCCGTGACGATCCGGCGGCCTTCGACCTGCCCCGAATCCATGAGATAGCGCCCGGCCATCGCGAGTTGCCGGCAGGACATGGAAAGCGCGCAGAAATGGAAATAGGTCCCCAGCACCTTGGCCACCTCGCCCTGGATATTTCCAAAGGCGCGCATGTAGTTGCCAAGGGCCATGTTGGTAAAACCGGTCTCTTCCTCGGCCCGCGCCACGGCGCTGTCGATCACGATCGTCTCGTCACCCGCCAGTTCGCGCACGAAGCGCAGCATCTGCCCGATCGCCTCACGCGGTTCGAGATGGCCGAGCAGCACGTCCGTGACCACGATAGCGCCCGCGTTGATGAAGGGATTGCGCGGTATGCCCCGCTCGCTCTCCAACTGGACGATGGAGTTGAAGGCCGACCCCGAAGGCTCGCGCCCGACCCGGCTCCAGAGCTGATCGCCCACCGTACCCAGCGCCAGCGTGAGGGCGAAGACCTTGGATATGGACTGGATCGAGAACGGCTCGTGCGCATCCCCCGCCGTGTGCACGGACCCATCTTCCAGAACCACCGCGATCCCGAACTTGCCCTCCGACACACCCGCCAGCGGCGGGATATAGTCCGCCACCCGGCCGCGTTCCCGGCGGGTCGCCATGTCGGCGGCAATTTCTTCGACCAGATGCGTGATATCCATGGCAAAAATCGTCGCACAGGCCGCGCCGGGCCGCCAGCGCTAATCGCAAGGCATCCCCCCCGGCCGGGAGGCTAGAGCGCCAGTCCCGGGCCACGCCCGCTAAGCCGCCCCCTACCGCGCAGGTACGCGTGAGAGGCACTTCCACGTGCCGGTGAAAGGCCAGGCTCACAAGCGGCACGAGCACGACCATCAACGCCACCATCACCACCAGCCCAGCCACACTCTGGGTCAGACCCGCCGCTTTCCAGGCCTTGCTCACGAACTGCAGGACGAAGACGTGGACGAGGTAGATCGCGTAGGACGCATCGCCCTGGCGATGCAGCCAGGCGGCCCGCAGCGTAATTCCGCGCCGCTCCAGCGCCACGGCGCCCAGCACGACAAGCGCGGCGAGCATCGCCCCCCACAGATCGGGATGCGGCAACCCGGCCGGAACGTAGAGCACCTCGAGCGCGCAGAGCCCCGCAGCGCCCGCCAACATCGCGCCAACGGCCAGAGCCGGTGCCAATCCGGACGACGAAAGGCTCCGCGCGAGCAGCATCCCGAGAGCAAAGGCCAGCACGCAGTCGGCGCCCCAGTACCCGGCCAATCCCCCTGCACCGGACACCTGCGCCAGCCACAACAGGGCCAGCGCGCCGCATGCCAGCGCCACCCGCCCGCGCCGCGGCGCCAGCAGGCAGAGCGCAAAGAGTAGGTAGAAGCCCATTTCGTAGTTCAGCGTCCACCCGACCACCAGGATCGGCCGACGCACAGCGTCCAGCTCGGTAAAGTCGGGAAGGAAAAAGAGCGCAGCAAGAAGCGCATCGGGCGTGATCGCGCCCCGGTCGAACAGCCGATACCCCGCCGCGATGCCAAGTGCGGCCAGCCCGGTCAGCAGCCAGTAGATCGGCACGATCCGCACGATCCGCTGGACCAGGAACGCCCCCGGGGAAGGACCCTGCCGGTCACTGCGCGTCACCACCAGAAAGGCCGAGAGCACGAAGAATATATCCACCCCGCGCGCGCCCAACGCCGGAAGCTCCGGAAACCGTCCCGGAGCCGTATAGTGCGCAAGGTTGTTCGCAATATGATGCGCCACAACCATGTACGCAGCCACGGCGCGCAACGCCTGTACGTTGACCAGGACAGGGCCCGCAGATCCCGGCATCGATGTCTCGCTTAAGGATGCGGCGAAAATGCCGCGCCTCGTAGCCTACCTCGCCGTGCGCGTTCACGGGGAGTAGAAACGGCTCCATTGTGGAGCCATGACCGGGAGCATCGGCCCCGAATTAACAAGAATGAAGTCAAAAAGGAGGTTCCGAGGGCCATCGCCCTCGGGCTCCCAAAACGGGCGACCTCACCGTTCTCGGCCAACGTGGCGCGACAAAGGTGAGGGAGCCAGTTCGGGGGTCAAGGGGTAATAACCCCTTGAAAAAATACGTCTTCCACCCTTCCCACGGCCCACAACGAAAAACGCCCGAGGGCTAAGCCCCCGGGCGTCTATCCTGGTTCGTCACCGCAGGACGCGGCGAAGGAACAATCAGCCGGCCAGCGCGGCCTTTACCGCGGCAATCGCCTCGGCGCCCTTGGAACCGTCCGGGCCGCCGCCCTGGGCCATGTCGGGACGGCCACCGCCGCCCTTGCCGCCCATCGCGGCAACACCGGCGCGCACCAGCTCCACGGCCGAGGCCTTGTCCTTGAGATCGTCGGTGACGGCGACCGCAATCGCGCCCTTGCCCTCATTCACCGCGACAATCGCGGCAACGCCCGAGCCGATGCGCTGCTTGGCCTGGTCGAGCAGCCCGCGCAGTTCCTTGGGGTCGAGCCCTTCGAGCACCTGGCCCGAGAAGGTGATCCCACCCACGTCCTCGTCCGCCGGGCCCGAAGCTGCACCGCCGCCGCCAAGGGCCAGCGCCTTTTTGGCTTCGGCAAGTTCCCGTTCCAGCTTCTTGCGCTCGTCGAGCAGGGCCACGACGCGCTCGGTCACTTCGTCGGGCGTCGTGCGCAGCGCCGAGGCCGCGGCCTTGAGCGCTTCCTCACGGGCGACGAGCCACTGGCGCGCGCCCTCTCCGGTCAGCGCCTCGATACGGCGCACGCCCGAGGAGACGGCGCTTTCCGAGACGATGCGGAAGAGGCCGATGTCGCCAGTCGCGTTGACGTGGGTGCCCCCGCACAGTTCGACCGAGTAGGACCGCTTGCCATCGGTGCGGCCCATCGAGAGGACGCGCACTTCATCGCCGTACTTTTCGCCGAAGAGCGCCATGGCGCCCGCCTCGATGGCATCGTCCGGGGTCATCAGGCGCGTCATCACGCCCTCGTTCGCGCGGATTTCCGCGTTCACTTCGGCTTCGATGGCGGCGATGTCCTCGTCGCTCAGAGCCTTGGGATGCGAGAAGTCGAAACGCAGTCGGTCGGCCGAGACCATCGAGCCCTTCTGGGTCACGTGATCGCCCAGACGGTCGCGCAGCGCCTGGTGGACAAGGTGCGTGGCCGAGTGGTTGGCGCGGATCGCGTCGCGGCGCGCGACATCGACCGACATCAGCACCGAATCGCCCAGCTTGATCGTACCGGCCGTAACCGTGCCCGACATGGCGTGGAGGCGACCCAGGGGCTTCGCGGTATCCTCGATGGTGATTGCAAGATCGCTGCCCGGAACCGCGCCGGTGATCGTACCCGCATCGCCGACCTGGCCGCCCGATTCGCCGTAGAACGGGGTCTGGTTGGTCAGCACCGTGACCTTCTCGCCCGCCTTGGCCTCGGACACTTCCTTGCCATCGACAAGCAGCGCGACAACGCGGCCCTCGCCAGTGGTGGCGGTGTAGCCGGTGAACTCGCTCGCCCCTTCGCGCTCGGCGATGTCGTACCAGATCTCGGCATCGGCGGCCTGGCCCGAACCCTTCCACGCGGCGCGCGCGGCGGCCTTCTGCTGGGCCATCGCGGACTGGAAACCTTCTTCGTCGACCGAAATGCCGCGCGGGCGCAGCGCATCGACGGTAAGGTCATAGGGGAAGCCGTAGGTGTCGTAGAGCTTGAAGGCGGTCTCACCCGCCAGCGTCGCGCCCTCACCCATGTCGCCGGTCGCCTCGTCGAGGAGCTTCAGACCGTTCGACAGCGTGCGGCGGAACTGGACTTCCTCGCGCTCCAGCGTTTCCTCGATGAGGGGCTGCGCGCGGCCGAGTTCGGGGAAGGCCTGGCCCATTTCCGCAACGAGCGCGGGCACGAGGCGGTGCATCAGGGGATCCTTGGCGCCGAGCAGGTGCGCGTGACGCATGGCGCGGCGCATGATGCGGCGAAGGACGTAGCCACGCCCCTCGTTCGAAGGCAGCACGCCGTCGGCAAGAAGGAAGCTGGTCGAGCGCAGGTGATCGGCGATCACGCGGTGGCTGGCACGCTGGTCGCCCTCGGCCTTCACGCCGGTCAGCCCTTCCGAGGCCGCGATGAGGTTGCGGAAGGTGTCGATGTCGTAGTTGTCGTGGACACCCTGCATGACGGCCGAGATGCGCTCCAGGCCCATGCCGGTGTCGATCGACTGGTTGGGCAGGTTGCCGACGATCTCGCCGCCCGCCTGCTCGAACTGCATGAAGACGAGGTTCCAGATCTCGATGAAGCGGTCGCCGTCTTCCTCGGGCGATCCCGGAGGGCCACCCCAGATGTGGTCGCCATGGTCGAAGAACACTTCCGAGCACGGGCCGCACGGGCCATCATCGCCCATCGTCCAGAAGTTGTCCTTGGTCGGGATGCGGATGATGCGGTCATCGCCCAGCCCGGCAATCTTCTTCCAAAGCTCAGCCGCTTCCTCGTCGGTGTGGTAGACGGTGACGAGCAGCTTCTCCTGGGGAAGCGCCCATTCCTTCGTCAGCAGCGTCCAGGCGTTGAGGATCGCCTCTTCCTTGAAATAGTCGCCGAACGAGAAGTTGCCGAGCATTTCGAAGAAGGTGTGGTGACGCGCGGTGTAGCCCACGTTGTCGAGGTCGTTGTGCTTGCCGCCGGCGCGCACGCACTTCTGCGAGGACGTCGCGCGGGTGTAGTCGCGCTTTTCCTGGCCCGTGAACACGTTCTTGAACGGCACCATGCCGGCGTTCACGAACATCAGCGTCGGGTCGTTGTACGGGACCAGCGGCGCGGACTGGACCTGTGCGTGGCCCTTGGATGTGAAGTAGTCGAGAAAGGACCGGCGGATATCGTTCGTCGTCTGCATGCAAGCGCCGATAAGCTACCCGGGCGGGGTCGGCAAGACGCTGCGTGCGGTCAGACGGTTCGTTTTGGGCGATGAAACGGGGTTTTGTGCGGTGGGAGCGCTCAATCTTCCCCGTCGCGCACGAAGTAGCTCGCCAGTTCGACGTGGGTGGACCAGCGGAACTGGCCGACGGGGCGCAGTTCGACGAGGCGGAAGCCTGCTTCGATCAGGCGCGCGCCGTCGCGCGACCAGCTCGAGGGGTTGCACGAGATATAGACCACGCGGTTGACGCTCGAATCCGCGATGCACTCCACCTGCTCACGCGCTCCAGCGCGGGGCGGGTCGAGGAGGACGGCTTCGAACTTGGACAGTTCATCGGCCATGAGCGGGTTGCGGAAAAGATCGCGGTGGGCGCTGAAGACCGGGCACTGGGCGCGGTCAGCGCCCGACTTGCCGGCAAGATGCACGTCGCGCGCGGCTTCGGCGGCGAAAACCTTGCACGTCGGCCCCGCCAGCGCGAGGGCGAATGTGCCAAGGCCGGAGAACAGGTCAGCCACGGTGGCCGCATCGCCGATCCATTCGCGCGCGGCCGAGACGAGCGCGTCCTCGCCGTCCTTGGTCGCCTGAAGGAAGGTTCCCGGCGGAAACGGCACCGGCGTGTCGCCCAGCGTCACAGTGACGGGCGCGGGCTCCCACACGGTCTCGTAGCCATAGCCACCGTCCATGGTGAGGCGCGCGAGGCCGTGGCTTTGCGCGAAGTCCAGCATCGCCTCGGCCGCGGCCAGGCCCTCGGCGGTGAGACCCTTGACGCCCAGGTCCACGCCCTGGTCGACCAGTGTCATCTCGATGTCGCAGGCCATGCGCGGCATCGCGTTCGGAGAGGACTTGGCGTTCTTGCCCCCCTTCCCGCGCGGGCCCTTCTTGACCGGCGCGGCCTTACCCATGGTGATGAGCAGCTTGCGGATCGGGCCCAGCAGCGCGGTGATCTCGGGGACGAGAACCGGGCACTCCTCCAGCTCGACGAGCCGGTGCGACTTGGCTTCCCGAAAGCCGATGACGATGCGCCCGCCCGAGCTTTCGGCGCGCAGCGACGCACGGCGGCGCGCGCCCGGCGGCGAAAGATAGGGCGCCGTAATCGTCTCCGCGCCCAGTTCCTGCGAGGAGGAGGCGTTGGCCACGCGCGCCTCGACGAAGCCCTCCAGCGTTTCGGCATCGAGCTGCTGGAGCTGGCAGCCCCCGCAGCGCCCGAAGTGCTTGCAGGCCGGCTCGATGTGGTGCGGCCCCCATTCGAGGGTACCATCGGCGCGCAGGATATCGCCCGGCGCCGCGCCCCAGGCAAAGCGGCCCGAGGCGGTTACACCGTCGCCCTTGGAGGCGATTCGCAGGATTTCTTCGTTTTGCTCGTTCACAGGCAGGCCGCTAGCGCAGCCGGTATCGTTTCGGCAAGCTGCGATGCGGTGAAAGGCTTGGGCGCAAGGCGCGCGGCCTCGCCGTGGAGCCACACGCCTTCGCACGCTGCCACGAACGGATCGAGGCCCGTCGCAAGGCGGCTGGCGATGGTGCCCGCGAGCACGTCGCCGGTGCCCGCGGTCGAGAGCCAGGCCGAGGCACGCGGTGCGCAGGCCAATTGCCCCTCCGGCCCGGCGATCACCGTGTCCGGCCCCTTGGCGACGATCACCATGCCGCTCGCGCGGGCCAGCGCCACGGCGCGTTCGATGCGGGTGGTGCCTTCCTCGCACGCAAACGCGCGTTCGAGCGCAACCAGTTCGCCCTCGTGCGGGGTGGCGATGAGCGGCGCGCTGCGTTCGGCGAGAAGGCGCGGGCCCAGGAGCACCAGCGCATCGGCGTCGAGGACAACCGGCACCGGGTCGGCTAGCGCTATGGCCAATCGTTCCCGCGCCGCGCCGTCGCGGCCAAGGCCCGGGCCGACGAGGATCGCGGCGTTGCGGTGATCGGAAAGAAGGTCCGAGACAGGTCCGGTTTCGACGACAAGGTCGCTTGGGCAGTTGCGCTTACTCTCTGCGAAGAGCTTGACGTAGCCCGCCCCTGCCCCTTGCGCGGCGGTGCTGGCAAGGATCGCGGCGCCCGGCATCGCGCCGCCCACGACCGCAAGCAGCCCGCGCGTGTACTTGTGCGCGTCGGCCAGGGGGGCCGCGATCTCGGGCCGCGCGATGGCCTGCGCGGCGTCCTCAACCGGCGTCACACCGATGGGAACGAGCCGAAGCGCCCCCATGCGCGCGCTTGCGGGCATCAGGAAATGCGCGAACTTCCAGGCGCCAAGCGCCAGCGTCAGGGTGTAGGCGGGCAGGTCCTCGTTCAGGAGGAGCCCGGAATCCGATGCAATGCCGCTGGGCATATCGACCGCGACCGCCTTGGCATGGCGCGCGGCAAGATTGGTTACAAGCTCGCGGTGCGCATCCTCCAACGGGCGCGATAGGCCGCTTCCGAAAAGGCAGTCGACGAAGACCTCGCCACGCGGAAGGTCCCCCTCTCCCTCGTGCACCTCGCCCTGGTAGAGCGCGCGGGCGGTCTTCGCCGCCTCGGTCACGGGTGCCATCGGCGCGATGACCACGACCTGGCCGCCGCGCCGCCGCAGGCTTTCGGCAATGACATAGCCATCGCCGCCGTTGTTGCCCGGCCCGCACAGTACGCTCACCGCATTGCCGCCTGAGACGCGCCAGACCCAGGCCGCCGCGCCCTGCCCGGCCCGCTGCATCAGTTCATCGACCGAAATGCCGTCAGCGATCAGCGCCTCTTCGGCGGCGCGCATCTGCGCAACGGTCAGGATCTGGTCGGAGGAGGCGTAAGTATCAACGTGGGTCATGGCTCTTCATCGTTACCGGAAAGAGATAGCGGTCGGTCCCCAGCGTTACTTCCATCCGGTCCTCACCCAGCCGCGCGACGATGGCATCCGCCCCGTCGCTGGGAGCAAGCCCGGATCCATCGGTCTGGACGTCGAACCGGCGAAAACCCCCATCGGGGTGGCGCACCACGAGGGTGAGGACACCGCCGCGCACCACGCGCTCGACCGCGCAGACGGGTTTGAGCTCTGTCGCCCCCGCCAGCGCGCAGGGGATGTGCTCCTCGCCCTCGGCCACCTCGGGCGGCGTATCGGAGGAGGAACAGGCCGCGAGCCCGCCCACGGCAAGCAGCAGGGCAATCATGCCCCTGCCGCCTGCCCTGGACCGGCTGCGTGCCATGCGCGTTATCCTCAGCCGCGCTTGAGCTGGGTGACGTCGCGCACCGCGCCCTTGGCGGCGCTGGTGGTCATCGCCGCGTAGGCCTGCAGCGCGGCGGAAACCTTGCGCTTGCGCGGGTGGACCGGCGACCAGGCGTCCGGCCCGCGAGCGTCCTGCGTGGCGCGGCGCGCGGCCATTTCCTCGTCGCTCACCATCAGGTTGATGGTGCGGTTGGGGATGTCGATCTCGATCGTGTCGCCGTTCTCGACAAGGCCGATCTCGCCGCCCTCGGCCGCCTCGGGCGAGACGTGGCCAATGGAGAGGCCCGAGGTGCCGCCCGAGAAGCGCCCATCGGTGAGGAGCGCGCAGGCCTTTCCGAGGCCCTTCGACTTGAGGTAGCTCGTCGGGTAGAGCATTTCCTGCATGCCCGGCCCGCCGCGCGGACCTTCGTAGCGGATCACGACGACGTCGTTTTCCTTGACCTGTCCGCCCAGGATCCCGGCCACGGCCGCGTCCTGGCTTTCGTAGACGCGCGCGGTGCCGGTGAACTTGAGGATGCTCTCATCCACGCCCGCCGTCTTCACGATGCAGCCATCGCGCGCGATGTTGCCGAACAGCACGGCAATGCCGCCATCCTGGCTGAAGGCGTGCTCCTTGGAGCGGATCACGCCGCCTTCGCGGTCAAGGTCCAGTTCCTTCCAGCGGTTGGCCTGGCTGAACGCGGTCTGCGTGGGCACGCCGCCGGGCGCGGCCTTGTAGAAGTTCTGCACGCTTTCATCGTTCGTCCGGCTGATGTCCCAACGGTTGAGCGCATCGCCGAGCGTCCGGGCATGCACGGTCGGGCATTCCGAGTGCAAAAGGCCCGCGCGGTCGAGCTGGCCCAGGATCGCCATGATGCCGCCTGCGCGGTGCACGTCCTCCATGTGAACGTCGGCCTTGGCGGGCGCGACCTTGGAGAGGCAGGGAACCTGGCGCGAGAGACGGTCGATGTCGGCCATCGTGAAATCGACGCCCGCTTCCACGGCGGCGGCCAGAAGGTGCAGGACGGTGTTGGTCGAACCGCCCATCGCGATATCGAGGCTCATCGCGTTCTCGAAGGCTTCGAAGCTGGCGATGGCGCGCGGCAGGACGCTCTCGTCCTCCTGCTCGTAGTAGCGCTGGCACAGGTCCACGGCAAGGCGGCCCGCTTCCTTGAACAGGCGTTCGCGGTCGGCGTGGGTGGCGAGCGTCGAGCCATTGCCCGGCAGCGAAAGGCCCAGCGCCTCGGTCAGGCAGTTCATCGAGTTCGCCGTAAACATGCCCGAGCACGACCCGCAGGTCGGGCAGGCCGAACGCTCGATCGCGGCAACTTCCTCGTCGGAGTAGCTCTCATCGGCCGCGGCAACCATCGCATCGACGAGATCGAGCGCGGTTTCCTTGCCCTTCAGCGTCACTTTGCCCGCTTCCATCGGGCCGCCCGAGACGAAGACGACGGGGATGTTGATGCGCATCGCGGCCATCAGCATGCCCGGCGTGATCTTGTCGCAGTTGGAGATGCAGACCATGGCATCGGCGCAGTGCGCGTTGACCATGTACTCCACGCTGTCGGCGATGAGATCGCGGCTGGGCAGCGAATAGAGCATGCCGTCGTGGCCCATGGCGATGCCGTCATCGACCGCGATGGTGTTGAATTCCTTGGCGACACCGCCCGCAGCCTCGATCTCGCGTGCGACCAGCTGGCCCAGGTCCTTGAGGTGGACGTGGCCCGGCACGAACTGCGTGAACGAGTTGACGACGGCGATGATCGGCTTGCCGAAGTCGCCATCCTTCATGCCGGTCGCACGCCACAGGCCACGCGCGCCTGCCATGTTGCGGCCGTGGGTCGACGTGCGGGAACGAAAGGCGGGCATGGGTACACTCCGAAAGGTCTGGCCAGCTACCTGGCCGCAAGGTCTGGGCTATGCGCGCCGGGACGTTCTCCCGCGCGCGGATCATGTGGCGCCCCTACGCCAAAAGGCGGATGGCCGAAAGGCATAAAATTTCACACGAAGGGCCAACGGCTTGCCGGATCGTACCCAAGGACGCGGCCTGCCTGCCGGGCTGCGACCGGGCCGAATAGTCAAATCCCACTGCCCAGCTTAACCCCATTGTGGACACTGCGATAGCTTGGCAGGATACCACGATGCCGAAGCCGACCGCAGTTTCATTCCTTCTTCTGGTACTTGGCGCATTCACATCTGGTTGTGACAAAGCGCCGGACCACTCGATGGCCTACAAAGAGTATCGGTATGAGGAGCCGAACTGGAAGAAATTTCGCTCGGTTCCGTTCAAGCAACGTACGGTAGAAGCGCCCGCGGGCTATCAGCCTGTCGAAGGCCGCTTCGTTTTCGCCGACCTCAAGTACGAAAGCGACCAGAGCCTTTCCAAACGCCTTGTCGGCGCCCTTTCCACAAGGATAGGCCTTGTCGATCGACACGTCGACAGATGGCAATACTACTCAGCAGATGATGACCCTATACAGCACATCACCCTTTTCGCTCGACCCGAGCCTTGGGGGTCGGCCTTCGGATTGTGCAGAAGCGAAAAATATGAAATTTCCTTCAATGATGACGGTACTATAAGCTCCGTAGACGTATCGCCGAGGTACGGTGTCGAAGGTCCAATTTTCCAAAAGGACAACTTTGATTGGGAGGACTTTCGGGGGAGAATGTGTGATGAGGTTCCAGCCAATCACACCCGATCATATTTTCCCGGAAGCGATAGCGTTCTTGACGCCCAAGACCTCGCCATTCTGCTCTCACTGGCGATTGATGAAGCAGGTCGAGATGGCATACTTCCGTATGGCCTCTCGTGCGCCACTTATGACGACAGAAAGTGCCTGGATGACAGCAGAACTTTTCTGAGTGGGCTCAGATTGCACGAAATAAATTCAGTCAGTTCGAAATATTGCACTGGAGATGCGTATGACTGCTTTACTGTCACGGTCAGAGAGGATCGGCTCGGGCCAAACCCGAAGCATATCACCATCAGAGGCACGTCCCACATGAATGAGTGGCATGTTCAGTCGATCAGCATCGTCGAAGGCTTTACCATGTCCTGAGCGGGTCATGCCCGCTTTCCACCCAAGCCCGTCGATCGCATCGCCGCAAGCAGCGCTGCCCCTCACTCCCGGAGACGCGCCCAGGGTTGCGAACAGGACAGGAGATCATGTATCCCCATCATCCGCCCCAAGGCTGGGTTAGCGCCCCCGCTGCACCGTCCAACGCATTCGCATTCCTAGGGGATGTCGCGCATTTTGCATCGCAGCAGATAGTTCGCTATCCTCTCTGCATGGAACCTGTCGATCGCCTCGTACTGGAACCGGAAGAGCAGGAGTGGCTGGACCTTGCGCGGGTCTGGATCAAGGGCCACTTCGCCAGCGATCCCGAAGATGCCTATTCCTCGGTCGATGGGAAACTGGCCGTGGTGCGCGCGAACCTTGCGCAAGGCTGGGTCGGCCCCGACGACACCTGGAAACTGCAGTCGCTGGGCATCGCTATGGGCGATGCGCTGGCGCAGGATCTCATGCTCGACTGGGTGACCATCGACGACGAGTTCGGACGCCAGCCCGCGCTGCACTGGCCGGGCACCTCGATCGTGTGCTTTCCCCTCACCATGATCGCCCAGCGCATCGAAGAGGGCGAGCATGTCGATATCGACACCATGTACGAGACGACCCGCGTGCAATTGAACGAAATAGCGTTCTCGGGCGATGTCGAATAGGCATTGCGATATACCGGCACTTGTATTTTCGCATGCTTCGTGTATATAAGGCGTCAAGTCGCCAATAATCGCGGTGACGATTGCCGAGATATATCACGATTTCGGCTTTCCCCTCTCGCCAGTTGAATTTGCCTTGGAGCTAGGCTCCTCGCAGATTTTTTATACGCCACGGCAACCACTTGGCGACAGACGCGTTCACAACACGCCGGAGCCTGATCCACCCGGACAGCTCCACCTTCCAGCGGACGTTCCGACCGTTTGCGCAGCGCTTTACGTGCCCGACCGCACCAGATGGGTCCATCCCGGTTCGGCTCGGTCTTGCAACACAGCTGCAAACAGGCTGTCATCCAAACGTCCACGAAGGCTGCTACACAGTCCTTGAAGACACCCGCGCCCGACACGGCGCACAGACCATTGAAGAAGGAGGCAGGACGAACCTGCCGCACGAAACGAATATGAAGTACAAGAACATGCACCTCGAGAGGAACTCCGCCCTGCCCCACCACCGCGCGATGGTTCGCGCCAGTGCAGCGCAGGATTCCAAGGGCAGCCCCGCGCTGATCCCGACGTCCGAACTCCAGCGGCTCGTTGCCGGGATGGTCGACTGACCAGGCCCAGCACCTGCCCCCTCGGACACAGCCGCTTCATCCGCCCATCCCGCCCCGCCAACCAGGAGAACACGACATGGACCTCAACAAGGCCTACGCCGCGCACCAGCGCGCCCTGATGGCGGCGGGCATGGCCACCGACCCGCAGGCGCGCCGTGAACGCCTCGCCGATGCCGCGCGCATCGCGACATGCATCGGCAGCTTCCAGCAGGACCTCGGCGCCGCCGCGGCCCAGGCCTGGATGCACACGCCCAGCGCTGCACCGGCCCACCTCGAAGCCGGCCTGCACGGCGCCGCCGCGCGCTAACGCACGGCCGGAACCTGCAAAGACCAGACGACGCGGACGGCCCGACCGGCACCCGCATCGCTGGCGGCACGCCCTGACGCCGTATCATAAGGCGCCGGAAGCACGACTTCCCGGCGCCTTATTCGTGCCGTCTGCACCCCCGCCTAGTACAGATCGCTGCGCAGGCGGCCGGAGTGGCGCGCCTCCTCGAGCCAGTCCTCGGACATCGATGCACGCAGAACCGCAAGCGCGGCCTCTCCCATGGCGAGCCGACCGCACAGCACCACGGCCCCATCCGGGGTCAGGAAATCGCGAAGATCGGCGCTGTTGGCCGCAAGGATGTCGGGAACGCGCACACCGTCCTGACGCGAGAGAGCCAGATCGAGGCGGTGAAAGCGTCCCTCCTCGTGCCACGCGCGCATTTCGCCAAGGAGACCGGAGGCATCCGCCTCAGCCCGCTCACCAAAGATGAGCCAGCACGCCCGGCCACTCGCCATGGCCTCGAGCAGGTGCGGGCGCAGCCCCGCCCAGCCCGAGCCCGCGCCGACAGCCAGGAGTGGACCTGTTCCCGGCGGTGGCCGGAAGCCCGCATGAGCGCGTATCCGGGCGCGGACACGGCCCGTCCCCACTGGCAGCGAGGTCAGCAGACCCGAACCGCGCCCGGGCACCCCCTTGTCGATCACACGGCGCACAAAGAGAACTAGCTCCTCTCCGCCGCACCGGTTGGCGATCGAGTAATCCCGCAGGTGCCCATCGGGCGTATGAAGTTCGAACAGGTCGCCGATGCTCCATTCGGGAAGGAGGCCATCTTCGGGGCGCAGGGCCAGGCGAAACAGACCTTCGCTCGCGCCTGTTTGCACCCCCTCGCCGAGGGGCCCGGCCACGCACGCACGCGAGGCGATCTGCCATTCGCGCGGCGCGCTATCGAGGGGGCCTTTGGCCATGCCCCCAACACCTTCCTGCATGAGCACCGCGTCCCACTGCGCCAGGTCATCGGGGGCAAGATCGTCCACCGTGACATGGGCGGTCACCTCGGCAGCCATGGCCTCGCACCAGGTCCTGAGGCGCTCCCCGAAGGCGCAGAAGTGCGTATAGCGTCGATCCCCCAGCGCCAGGATGGCCACCTGCACTCCAGTCAGATCGACGTCGTCCTCTGCAAGAGCACGGTCAAGATCCCCCGCATCGTCGGGCGCATCGCCCTCGCCACTCGTCGCGACCACGAAGAAGACCCGGTCTGCTCCGACGAGATCGGCCAGGTCGAGACGGTTCGCACACACGAGCCCCGCCTCCGGGTCCACACGAAGCACGGCCGCGTGCGTCGCCTCGGCTATTTCCTGCGCGTGCCCGGTCTGGGAGGCGTAGACGACGAGGTGGGATGCCCCGCCAAGCGCCACGCGCGGGCGCTTGCGCAGGCACAGCCAGGTCAGGCCCAGCCATAGAGCAATCAGGGCGGCGAGAATGAGCCAGTCGGTGGGGGTGTCACGCATGGGCCGGAAATGTCCTCAAGGCAGGAACGTAAGGGTGCGGTGGCAGGCGATCAGCCCCTCGGGGAAACACGAACATGGCCCAGCTCGCGGTGGCCCTGCGCGGAGGCGGCGCGGACCTGACCGCCCCGGATGACAACGGGCACGTTCACGACTTCGCGGCCCGCCTTCTCGCGTGCGGCCTCGACCACAAGTCGGTAGGTGCCGTCGCCCAGCCCGGCGAGGCCCTTGATCGCGATGGTATGGCGTCCCGCCGCGCGGGTGGGCGCGGAGATGCCGTCCGCCGGCATGGTCATGTCCCGCCCGCGCTTGCGCCACCACGTGCGCAGCTCAGAGAGCCAGCGCGACCCGATTCGGCTCTGATCATGGAGTACCGCAGAGACCGCCAGGGGCTTGCCGCTGGCCTCCTCCAGCCAGGCCGCGAGGTAGGGCTTGCGATAGTTGGGGTCCGAAACGCGGGGAAGCTCAATCGTGACCGCCCCGCTCTGCGCCTGAACACCGGCAGGAAGCGTGAAGGCGGCCGCCGTCAGGGTCGTGGTGGCCAGGGTGGTCTTACGCATTGAGGTGCTTTCCTTGAAAATGTGATGGAGCCGGAGCGATGCGGAGGCCCGGAATGCCCCGGCCGGACATAGCGTGGAGACGCCCGGGTGCCCCGCTGCGGTTCTCACCCAGCCGACGCGGCCCATCCTTAATATGCAAATGCGAGTCACTTGCATTAATGCGAGGTAGCTATCCAGAGCTGGAATTGAAGTCAACGTCCAGCCGGCCCACGGCGCAGCAGACCCACCCGCCTGAGCCTGTCGCAATTTCGGTGCGACGCCATCACTTGGGCCCCGCAGCCGCTCCTGGATACTCCCCGACCGTTCATGACGGCGTCACAGGTAAAAGCGGGCCCTGACATTCGCGCCTCCTGCAAGACCGACTTCGTCGGGTGCTCCCGCCACCAGCCCAGCCGATTGGACAATCGCCATAAATGCTCTTGCGAGTCATTATCACATATGTGTACGTGAACGTAGCTAATGCGAATCACTTGCCCTATTTTGACGGCCCGCCAGCATTCGGGCTCAGGGGGAAACACATTGCGACCTGACCTTCGTTCCGCCGCCACTCTTGGCGTTTCGGTTCTCGCTCTCGCGTCCATCGCGGCGCCCTCGCTGGCCCGCGCCCAGGACACGAACGAGCGGTCTGCCGAGCAGGCACGCGAGAAGGCGGACGGCGAATTTCTGGGCACGATCGACATCGGCGAAAGCACGCGGGCCATCCGCACCGACACCGCAACGCCCATCACCTCGATCAACCGCGAGGAAATCGAGGATCGCCAGGCCAATACGATTGCGGAGCTGATCGACTCGATCCCCGGTGTCACGATCGTCAACGGCTCGACCCCGATCGGCTCGGGCATCAACATCCGTGGCTTCGGCGCGACCGGCACCTACGGCACCGACCAGAAGGTTCTCGTCCTCGTGGACGGCGCGACCAATGGTTCCGAAGAGCTCTACCGCATCGGCACCCAGCTCTTCACCGACCCGCTCCTCTACAAGAGCGCCTCGGTGCTGCGCGGGACAGTGGGCAGCTTCGAATACGGGTCCGGCGTGATCGGCGGCACCGTGATCCTCGAGACCAGCGACGCCTACGATTACCTTGGCGGCAAGACCGGCTTCACGGTCAACCAGAACCTTTCGGGCGCCAGCAACGGCGGCGGCTTTGCGACCTCCACCACGCTGGCCGCGATGCCCAGCGAGAACGTCGAGTTCCTGGCCAACTACAGCTACCGCACGAGCGGCAACCAGGAAGATGGCCACGGCGAGCGGATCGAGAACAGCGCCTTTTCACTCCCCAGCTTCCTTGTGAAGGGCGCGCTCCACTTCGGCGCGGACAACGCGCATACCCTCAAGGCCAGCTTCAGCCAGACCACGACGGCCGAGCGCGACAAGCCCTACGACAGCTTCGGCACGACCGGGGGCGTCTTCGGCAACGTCGATCGCGACACCAAGTCCAGGAACCTTGTCGTGGGCTACTACTACGAGCCCCTCGGCACCGACGCGATCAACCTCAGCCTCGTCTACACCCGCGCGCAGCAGGACATCGAAAAGTCCTACATTCCCTACTCCTCGCCCGTCTTCGGAGAGGTGGGGACCCCGGTGACCGATGCCGACCAGCGCTATGTCACCTCCAAGGTGACGCTCAAGAACGCGGCGCTCTTTGCAACCGGCAACGTCCGCCACAACCTGCGCGTCGGGCTGGAGTACATCGACAAGGACCGCCTGGACGCGAGCTCCGCCCCGGGGGGCACGGACCGGCGCATGGCGGCCTTCGCCGTCGATGAAATCGGCCTCTTCCGCGGCTTCACGGTGACGCCTGCGGTCCGCTGGGAAACCTCGAACGTGAAGGGCGAGCTCGATGACGGCTCGAACGCCAGCTACACCAACGAGGGCCTGATGGGCGGTGTCTCGGCGCGTTACGAACTGCCCTTCGGATTTTCCGTCTTCGGGTCCTGGGCAAAGACCCGTTCGATGCCGATCATCGATGACCTCGAAAACGTCGCCTACATGAACCAGCCGGAAAAGAGCCGGAGCTGGGAAGCGGGGGCGGCCTTTGACCGCACGGGCATCTTCACGCCGAATGACCGCTTCGCCATCAAGGCCAACTATTACGACACCGACCTGACCGACAACACCTCGTATTCGGGGGTGGCCGAAGTCTATCTCGAGGGTGTCGAGATCGAGGCCTCCTATGCAACGCCGAGCGGCTTCTATCTCGATTTCAATGGCAACATCGTAAGCGGCACCCAGCTTTCGACCGGGGGCGCGCTGAGCGACTGGGGCAACCTGCCCCAGAACACCTACCAGCTGGCCCTGGGCAAGCGCTTCGGGGACCACCTCGACGTGCGCTGGGAAGGCGTGCTGGCCGAGGATCTCGATACCGATGGAACGGTCGAGCAGGGCTACGACGTGCACAACCTGCGCGCCTCGTTCTCGCCCGAAGTCGGCTTCCTCAGGTTCCTGACCTTCCGGGTCAGCGTCGAGAACATCTTCGACACCTACTACGTGCCCGCGCTCGCCACGCGCCCGGCCCTGGGGCGCAATTTCAAGGGCGCGGTTTCCGTCCAGTTCTGAGCGACAAAGGAGGCGCAGGCGATGTATCCGGCACAGGCATCACGGTGGGATCGGCAGCGACTGGCGGGGCTTGCCGGCTCGGCGCTGGTCAACGGCGGGGTCCTCGCGATCTTCGTCGGCCTTGCGAGCGGGGCCGTGCACGATACCGGCGCGGGCCCCTCGCTGACCGTGATCGCCTTCAGCCAGGCCGGGGAGACACAGGGCGCGGCCCAGAGCGCCGAGACCTCTGCCGCCGCGCCCTCCGCGCCGCGCCCTCCGCGCCCGCAAACGGCGCAGCCGGAGGTTTCCCAGACCGCTCCTGCCCGCAGCGCGCAGGCCCCTGCCCTCCCCGACCGGCGCACGAGGCCCCGCAGCGCGAAGATCGACCCGTGCGCGCGGACCTCGCCCTGATGCCCCCCGCCGTGCGGATCGCAGCCCCGGCCCCTTCACCAAGTTCCGCCAGCCCGCACGAGGTCGACGCCAAGCCCCCCGAGCCCGGGGCGGCCAGCAGCCGCGCACAGGCCAGCACGAACCCAGGCGAAAGCCGGGCGCAGGTCGGCGGCGGTGCGGCGAAATACGCAGCTGCCGTCATGCGCCACCTCATGCACTACCGCAGGCAGAATACGGTCGGGGCGGGCGCGGCCTACATTCATTTCACCGTGATCGAGGACGGGCGCTGCCGAGACATCGGCGTAGCGCGCAGTTCCGGCTCGTCGCGCTTCGATCACGCCGCGATGCAGCTGGTGCGCCGCGCCGCGCCCTTCCCCCAGCCCCCGCACGGTGAGCCCCGCAGCTTCAATTTCGAGATCACCGGCTCGTGAGCCGTCCCCCCAACACCAGGAGATTTCCCATGATCGCCCCAAGAGGCATCCGCTACGCGCGTACGCCCCTGGCGCTGGCCGCCTTGGCCGCGCTTCTTCCTCTTCCGGCGCTGGCCCATACCGGGTTCATGCTGCCCAATGTCTTCGTCGCCAACACCGAGCGCATGGTGACGCTGGAAAGCGCCTTCACCGAAGACTTCTTCCATCCCGAGATCGCCCTGGAATCGGAGGACTTCCATGTCATCGGGCCCGACGGCGAACGCACCGCCTTCGACCGGATCTCGGGTCACAAGCAGGTCACGATCCTCGAGGCCGGGATGGAGGGCGAAGGCACCTATCGCTTCACCAGCGGCGTGCGACGCGGTCGGACCGGCAAAATGGCCATGGCCAAGGGCGAATGGGTGCCGGTGCGCGGGGATGAACTTCCCGAGGGCACCCAATACGTGAAGACAAGCCAGACCGAGACCGTCTCGGACGTCTATGTCTCGAAGAAGGGACCGACCCGGGCGCCGGTCGATGTCCATGTCGGGCGCCTGGAAATCCACCCGATCACGCATCCCAGCGATCTCTATGTCGACGGGCCCTTCGCCTTCGAGGTGCTGTTTGATGGCAAGCCGCTCGCAGGCCAGGAACTGAGCCTGGACAGGGGCAACGCGCGCTACGAACAGGTCAAGCCGCACAGGGCCCTGACCACCGACGCGGACGGGAAAGCCGAACTCAGCTTCGAGGCCCCCGGTGTCTACATCCTGATGACCCGCCACCGCGCCGATGCCCCGGCGGGGGCCGAGACGGATATCCGCAGCTACACCACCAGCCTCACCTTCGAGGTCCAGTCCTGATCCTTTTGCGCACGGCGCGCCCCCACACACGAAGGAAGTATCCCATGACAACAAAGACAACCAAAGCGGCGCTGGTCGCCCTCACGGCCCTCGCGGCCCTGAGCGGGCCTGCACTGGCCCAGGACAGCGAGAGCACCGCCATCGGCACGCGCGCGACCGCCAGCGGTCACAGCAAGACCAGCTTTCTGGAGACCTATGACACGAATGGCGACGGCAAGGTCTCGCTGGCCGAGTTCACCGCCGGGCGCGAAGCGAAGTACAAGTCCTTCGACCTCGATGGCGACGGACAGGTCTCCGAGGCCGAGTACGTCGAAGAGTATCGCGCGCGCCTCGATGCCGAACTGGCGCGCCGCCGCAGCCTGCAGATCCGGCAGACATACGTGCGCTACGGCGTGCTCGACACCGATCACGACCAGAACATGAGCCTTGCGGAATTCCAGGAATCCGGCAACCGCATGTTCAAGCGCCTCGATACGAACGGCGATGGCGTGATCGACGAAAAGGACACCTCGGACCACTACTGATACCAGCCATCGGCGCGCGAGCGGCGTCCTGCCGGAGCCCCGGCCCTGGCAGGACGCGAGGAGACTATCCGGCCCCGATGCCGCCGTCGCGTGACCTATGGATTGGGAAGATAGCGCTTCAGGCGCTCGGGCCGCTGCGGGATCGGGACATCGGGATCAAAGACCGCCACCTCTGCCCCGCTCCTGGCGAAGATCTCCTGCAGCAGGGCAAGCGGGTTTCGTGTCATTTGCCCCGTCGTCAGGCGATCTCGAGAGCCACCTGGTTGCACACCCGAATGAGGCGTTCGGCCCATTGCGCCTGCCCCTGCTCGTCCGAAATCAGGTCCTGCCGGATCTCGAGATAGAGGTAGGGGCGCCCTTCGCTTTCGACGTGGCGTTCGATGGCCGCGTTGTAGATCTTGCCCGAGTAGGGCTCCTGATCGCCAACGACGAGCCCCTCTTCCTCGAACAGGCGCGTGGCGATGCGGGCGCCGCGATCGTCCGCATCGTAGAGAACGCCGCAGTGCCAGGGCCGGGTCTCGTCGGGCCTGGTTGCCATCTGCGGGGTAAAGCTGTGCAGGATCAGCGTGAGCTGGGGCGGCTGCTCGTTGAGGAGCGTGGTCAGCGCGTCATGGAAAGGATGGTGGAAGCGCGCGAGGCGCGCCTCACGGTCGATGCCGACATTGCCGGGAATGGCCGAGCCATCGCTCGTCTCGGGGATCGCGGCGGGATCGTCCACGGTGCGGTTGGTGTCGCAGACAAGGCGGCTGACATTGCCGAGCAATGCGGCGGTGCCGGGCCGCGCGCACATCCGCTCGGCAATCGCGGCAACGCCGATGTCGATGGCGATGTGCTCGTCCATCAGTTCGGGCGCGATGCCCAGGTCAATGTCGCCGGGCACGCGGTTCGAGGCGTGATCGGCAACGACAAGGATGCCCCCGAAGCGGGGCGTGCCGACGATGCGGTAGCTTTCGGTCTCGGTCGTGGTCTGCATGGCCCCTGTCCTAACGCAGCTTGCCCGCCATTTGCCACCAGTTCCCGTGCATTTGCGCCAGTTTTTCCGCCGCTTCGTCGCGCGCCTCATCGCTGTCGTAGAGCGCAAAGCAGGTCGCGCCCGAGCCAGACATGCGCGCAAGGAAGGGGCCCGTCGCCTCCAGCGCGGCCAGCACGTCGCCGATCACGGGGCACATTTCGAGCGCAGGGCCTTCCAGGTCGTTGCGGCCTGCAAGGGCAATCGCGCGCAAGGAACCTTCGGTCGGCATGGCGCCCCGGTCCACGCCGTCCCAGGCCTTGAACACAGGGCCTGTCGGCACCGCCTCGCGCGGGTTGACGAGAAGCACCGGACAGCCCGCCAGGTCGTTTTCGGCAACTTCGGCAAGGTCGGTGCCCGTGCCCGTCCCGATGCAGGCGCGCGAGAGGACGCAGGCGGGCACGTCCGCGCCCAGCTTTGCCGCGCGCGCGTGCCAGTCTTCGGGCAAGCCGTGCGCGCGCTCGACCATGCGGAACACCGCGCCCGCATCGGCGGAACCACCGCCCAGCCCCGCCGCGACCGGCAGGCGCTTTTCCAATGTCACCGACCACCCCTTACCGTGCGGCAAGGTGCCCAGCGCCTGCGCGACGATGTTGTCGAACGGGTTCATCAGGCTCCCGACGAATTCACCGCGGACTTCCAGCAGGTCCTCGCCCGCCGGGGTCACGGACAGCCGGTCGCCATCGTCGACGAAGGCGAAGAGCGTCTCCAGTTCGTGGTACCCGTCCTCGCGGCGGCGACGCACGTGGAGGGCAAGGTTGATCTTGGCGTAGGCGGTTTCGTTCATGCCCCTGTCCCTGAAACGACAGGAGCGCCGGGGCAAGCCCCGACGCTCCACAATCGTCCGTCATCCGGCGATAGGCCCGATCACATGTTGGGATAGTTCGGCCCGCCGCCGCCTTCCGGCGTGACCCATTCGATGTTCTGGGTCGGGTCCTTGATGTCGCAGGTCTTGCAGTGGACGCAATTCTGCGCGTTGATCTGGAGTTTGAGGGCATCGCCGCCCGCGCTCTCATCCGCCACGAACTCGTAGACGCCCGCCGGACAGTAGCGCGCCTCGGGCCCCGCGTAGACCGGCAGGTTGACCTTGGTCGGGATCGCCGGATCCTTGAGCTGCAAGTGGCAGGGCTGCTCTTCCTCGTGGTTGGTGAACGAGTAGGAGACGCTGGTCAGGCGGTCGAAGCTGATGACACCGTCGGGCTTGGGATAGTCGATCGGCTTGTAGAGGTCCGCGCGCTGCAGGCACGAGGCGTCGGTGTGGTGCTTCATCGGCTTGGTGATGCCAAAGCCGAAGAGCGTGCGCAGCCACATGTCCGCACCGGCGAGCACCGTGCCCATCTCGCCGCCCCACTTGGCGACGAGCGGCTCGGCGTTCTGGACGAGCTTCAGCTCATCGGCGATCCAGCTCGAGCGAACGGCATCGTCGTAGTCCTGCAGCGTGTCGTGCGCGCGCTCGGCCTTCACCGCCGCGGCGATGCTTTCGGCCGCGAGCATGCCCGACTTCATCGCGGTATGGCTGCCCTTGATGCGCGGCACGTTGACGAAGCCCGCCGAGCAACCCGCGAGCACGCCGCCCGGGAAGGCCAGCTGCGGGACCGACTGCCAGCCCCCCTCGTTGATGGCGCGCGCGCCATAGGCCACGCGCTTGCCGCCTTCCAGGATCGCCTTGATCTCGGGGTGCTGCTTCCAGCGCTGGAATTCCTCGAAGGGATAGATGTAGGGATTCTTGTAGTCGAGCGCGGCGACAAAACCCAGGGAGACCTGCCCGTTGGCCTGGTGGTAGAGGAAGCCCCCGCCCCAGGCGTCGTTCTCCGACAAGGGCCAGCCCTGCGTGTGGATCACGCGGCCCGGCACGTGCTTGTCGGGATCGATGTCCCACAGCTCCTTCATGCCCAGGCCATAGATCTGGGGCTCGCAGTTGGCTTCAAGGTCGTACTTGGCCTTGAGGCGCTTGGTCAGGTGCCCGCGCGCGCCCTCGCAGAAGACGGTGTACTTGCCCAGCAGGTTCATGCCCGGCTGGAAATCGCCCTTGGGTTCGCCATCGCGGCCCACGCCCATGTTGCCGGTCTGCACGCCGATGACCGCGCCGTTGTCATCGTAGAGGATCTCGGCCGCGGGGAAGCCGGGGAAGATCTCGACTTCCAGCGCCTCGGCCTGCTCGGCCAGCCAGCGGCACAGGTTGCCCAGCGAGCCGGTGTAATTCCCGTGGTTCGACATGAACTTGGGCTGGATCGCGTGGGGGATCGAGAACTTCTTGCCGCGCGTCAGGTGCCAGTGCCAGTTATCGGTCACCGGAGTTTCTGCCATCGGGCAGTCCATCTCGCGCCATTCGGGCAGCAGTTCGTCGAGCGCCTTGGGGTCGAACGTCGCGCCCGAAAGGATGTGGGCGCCAACCTCGGAGCCCTTTTCCAGCACGCAGACCTGAATTTCGGGATCGACCTGCTTCAGCCGGATCGCGGTCGACAGGCCGGCAGGCCCGCCGCCGACAATGACGACGTCATAGGGCATCTCTTCGCGTTCAATCATGGGGTCCCCTGATCCAATACACCGTTTTTGTTGCGCGCTTTACTCCCTTTGCCTTGATTGCTCGGTGCCGACAGGTCAATACCCCCCGCAATGGATCACGGGTCAAACCAGCACTTTCTGTCAGATATCACGAGCGCGCTCGACTGGTGGAGACTGGCGGGCGTCGATTGCGATTATGTCGACGATCCGCAGGACTGGCTGGCGCCGCCCGAAGAGGAACTGCCTCCGCCCAGCGAGTGGAGCATCGCGCGCGCCGAGAACGAGGCGAAGGCCGCCGCCGCGCCCGAGAACGCCAAACGCATCGACACCGAGGCTCTGCCTGCAACGCTCGAGGCCTTCGCGCCCTGGTGGAAGGCCGAGCCGCTGCTCGCCCCCGGCTCGCTGGAAACGCGCATCGCACCTGTTGGCAAGGCGGGGGCGCAGGTCATGGTGATCGTCGAGGCGCCCGAGCGCGAGGACCGCGAAGGACTGCTCACAGGCCCCCAAGGCCAGCTGCTCGATGCAATCCTCGCCAGCGTCGGAATTTCCCGCGAGGACGCCTATCTCGCCAGCGCCCTGCCCCGCGCGATGCCCGCCCCCGACTGGGCCGAGGCGCACGCACTGGGCCTGGGCGATGTGCTGATGCACCACATCGGCCTTGTCGGCCCGAAACGGCTTTTCGTGCTGGGAGGGAACGTTCCGGCGCTTTTGGGCCACGAATCACCGCAACGGGCTGCCGTTTCGCGAAAATTTAACCATCAAGGAACATCGATACCCTTGCTCGCGTCCTGGGGGCTGGACTCGCTGCTCAACCGGCCGCGCACCAAGCCGGTCCTGTGGAAGGCGATGCTCGACTGGATCGCCACCTGACAGGCCCTCCCCACGACATGATGGGGGAGCCGGCAGGCGGCGGGACAGGGCAAGGCGAAACACGCCGCACGAGGCCCCGCAAGGACCCGGCGGCACATATGCGAAACGGCATTTTTTCGGGGTACGCAACGTGAAACGAGTTTGGGGAACAGCACGCAGCCAGGCACAGGTCCGCAAGGCCACTGCGCAGCGTGATGCGAACGCAGGCACGATGACCAGGACGCTCAACCGCGCCGCGCTCGGCGCCGCAGGGCTTGCCGCGCTGCTGTGCAGCGTAGGCACCGCCCATGCGAACAGCGCCGCGGTCGACTATTTCCGCAGCCGGGGGACCACCAGCGTGGTGCCCTCGCTGCTCAGCCACGACGACCGCGACTACTACCGCGAGTACTTCGCGGCGGTCGAGGCCAAGGACTGGACCAAGGTGCAGCGCATGCTGGCCCAGCGCCCGGACGGCCCGATGCACCAGGAAGCCCGCGCCGAGTACTACCTCGCCGCCGGCTCGCCGAAGATCGAAGGGGCCGACCTTGCCGCCTGGCTGGCCGAGGGCACCCAGCTTCCCGGCGCCGACCAGATCACCCGTCTCGCCCAGCGCCGCGGCATCTCCTCCCGCCCGCGCTCCCCAGCAAGCAGAGCTTTGCGCGCCTGCCCACCCTGCCCAAGCGCGTGCGCCCCTCCTCGATCAGCGACGGCACCATGCCCGAGGCGATATCCTCGGCCATCGTCGACCACATCAAGGCCGACGATCCGGCGGGCGCGCGCATGCTGCTCGACGGGGTCGATGCCAGCCTGTCGGGCTCGGCCCGCGCGGAATGGCGCCAGAAGGTCGCGTGGAGCTACTACATCTCCAACCAGGACGCGCCCGCTTATGAAATGGCGCAGTTCGCAACGCAGGGCGTGGGCCCCTGGGTCGGCGAGGCGTGGTGGACCGCCGGGCTCGCGGCCTGGCGCATCGGCGACTTCGACGGCGCGGCCGACGCCTTCGCCAACTGCGCCAAGTCGGCCGAGAACGACGAACTCAAGAGCGCGGGCTACTACTGGAACGCCCGTGCGCTCACCCGTGCTCGCCGCCCCGAACAGGCAGCCGACGTGCTGCGCATGGCAGCCGCGCGCCACGAAACGCTCTACGGCATGCTCGCGGCCGAGCAGCTGGGCATGCAGCTTCCCTCCCAGCACGCGCAGGCCGACTTCTCGCAGGCCGACTGGCAGAAGCTGCGCTCCGTCCCCAACGTGCGCACCGCCGTCTCGCTCGCCGAGATCGGGAGGATGGCCTTGCCGACGAAGTGCTGCGCCACCAGGCCCGCATTGGCGAGGCTTCGCAGTACGCCCCGCTTTCGCGCCTCGCACGGGACCTCGGCCTCCCCCAGACCCAGCTGTGGATGGCCTACACGCCCCGCGCGGCGGCCACCCGGACCCGGCTTCGCGCTTCCCCACGCCCAAGTGGACGCCCGCCAACGGCTGGCGCGTCGACCCGGCGCTGGTCTACGCGCACGCACTCCAGGAATCGATCTTCCACGCCAGCATCGTCAGCCCGGCGGGCGCGCGCGGTCTGATGCAGATCATGCCCGCCGCCGCGCGCGATCACGCCGCTTCGCTGGGCGTCTCGGGCTCGGCCAGCGACCTCAACAAGCCCGACATCAACCTTGCCTTTGGCCAAAACCACCTGCTCATGCTTCAGAACGACAGCGGCACGCAGGGGCTGCTGCCCAAGGTCATGGCCGCCTACAACGCCGGGCCCGTGCCGGTCCGCCGCTGGAACAGCGAAGTGCGCGACGGCGGCGATCCGCTGCTGTGGATGGAGTCGCTGCCCTACTGGGAAACGCGCGGCTACGTGAATATCGTCATGCGCAATTACTGGATGTACGAGCGCCAGGCGGGCGGCGAATCCGAAAGCCGGATGGCGCTGGCCCAGGGCATGTGGCCCACCTTCCCCGGCCTGTCGGGCTCGAAGGGCGTGCGCATGTCGGCCAAGGGCGAGCTCGACACACCCCAGTCGCTGCACACAGGCGCCGTGCGCTTTGCCGACAGCCGCCGCTGACACTCGCTGAAACACCAGGACCCGTACCGCCTTGGCCATCGACACCGACCGCACCTTCAAGCCCATCAACATCGCGCTCCTGACCGTCTCGGACACGCGCGGCCCCGAGAATGACACCTCGGGGGACATCCTCGCCGAGCGGATCAAGGGCGCCGGGCACAAGCTGGTCGCCCGCGCGATCGAGCGCGACGATGCCCAGCGCCTCGTCAGCCGTCTCAACGACTGGATCGACGACCAGGGCATCGACGCCATCGTCTCGACCGGCGGCACCGGCCTTACCGGGCGCGACGTGACCCCCGAGGCACTCGACAGGGTGAAAGAAAAGGACATTCCCGGCTTTGGCGAGCTGTTCCGCTGGATCAGCTACCAGACCATCGGCACCTCCACCGTGCAGAGCCGGGCCATGGCCGTGCTCAGCCGCGGCACCTACATCTTCGCGCTTCCCGGCTCGAACGGCGCGGTCAAGGACGGCTGGGACGGCATCCTCGCCGAGCAGCTCGACGCGCGCAACCGGCCCTGCAACTTCGTGGAACTGATGCCGCGCCTGCGCGAAGTCTGAGCAGACCAAAGAGATATGTCCGAGGGCCATCGCCCTCGGGCTCCCCGAACTGTCCACCTCACCTTCCACGCTCCACCGTGGCTGAGACAGGTGAGGTCGCCCATTTTGGGGGCAAGGGGTAATAACCCCTTGGAAAACTTCCCTTACTCCCTTTTAGCGCACAATTAAGTGCACCGTGTCCTCGTGGCATCCACCAGCGCAAGCGGGCGAGCCCCGAACTCGCGTTGTTGATATGACTGTGGATATCCAGTTGATGGCATAAGGATAGCATGTCGATAGCAGGGGATAACCACGCGCCCGGCATGGCCGCGTGCGCCGATCAAGACGATTGCCGATCCCCCCTGATTGCAGGTAGGCTTGCCCCGGCGCCGCCTGGCGCTGTGGCTGGAGACCGCCTTGGAGCCTTCCCCCGACCCGTGCGCCCCTGCTCCCGATCCGGGCGATCCGGCCTCCTCGCTCCATGCGCTTGCGCAGGCGCTCGGCCTTTCGCGGCACTGGCGCGATGTCGAGGGCCGTGACCAGACCGTGTCGGATACCGCGCTCGCCCGCATCGTCACGGCTCTGGGGTATCCTTGCAACACCGATCAGGCGATCGCCCGCAGCCACGCGCGCCTTGCCATTGCGGCACGCAGCCTGCCCGCCATGCTCGTCACCGAGGTCGGTCGGCCAACCCCGCTTCCTGCCAGCCTCACCCACGCGCGGCTGACTTCCGAGAACGGCGAGGAGCAGGACATCGCGCTCGAAGCCGGGGTCCTGCCAGCCATCGACACACCGGGTTACCATCGCGTCAGCCTCTACGGCCACGAGCTGACCCTCGCGGTTGCGCCGGCCCGCAGCCCGACGCTGGCCGACGTCCTGCCTGAAGCGCGCCAAGGAGAGCGTCTCTGGGGCCCGGCGGTGCAGATCCCGGCCCTGCGTTCGGCGCGAAGCGGGCCGCCCTACGGCACGCTTGCCGATCTGGCCGAGGCCGTGGACATCTTCGCCGCGCGCGGCGCCGACGCGCTGGCCATCAACCCCGTCCACGCCCTCTTTGCCGGACTTGGCGAGGGGTACAGCCCCTATTCGCCTTCAAGCCGCCTCCACCTCAACACCGCGCTCGCCGCGCCCGAACTGGCAGGGCTCCCTCCGCTCGATCTGCCCGGTGTCCGCGAGGCTGCCTTCATCGACTGGGAAAAGGCCCTGCCCACCCAGCACGGAGCCCTGCGCGCGCTGTTCGACGGGCTCGATTCCGCGACGCGCGCGCGCATCGCCGCCGTGACCGCTGGGGATGAAAGCCTCCAGCGCCAGGCCCTGTTCGACGCGCTCGACACCCACCACCGCGCCAAGGGGCGCACGCGCTGGCAGGATTGGCCCGCCAAGCACCGCGATCCCCACGGCAAGGGCGCCGCGCATTTTGCCGAAACCCATGCCGAGGATGTCGCCTTCCACGCTTTCACGCAGTGGCTGACAGCCAGGGGGCTCGACGCCGTGCAGGCGCGCGCGAAGGCGGCGGGCATGGCGATCGGGCTCGTCGGTGATCTGGCCGTGGGTGTCCACACCGCAGGCGCCGATGCCTGGGCGCTGCAGGGCGCGATGCTGGAGGGGCTCACCATCGGCGCACCGCCCGATCCGCTCGGCCCGCTCGGCCAGAACTGGACGCTGACGGGCTTTTCGCCGCAGGGCTTGCAGCGCACCGGCTATGCGCCCTGGATCGCGATGCTGCGCGCGGCGCTCTCGCGTACCGGCGCGCTGCGCATCGACCACGCCTTCGGCATGGCCCGGCTCTGGGTGATCCCGGAAGGCGAAGGTCCGGGCGAAGGCGCCTACCTCTCCTACCCCTTCGAGGACATGCTGCGCCTCGCCGTCCTGGAAGCCCACCGCGCAGGCGCGCTCCTCATCGCCGAGAACCTGGGCACCGCACCCTTCGGTTTCCTTGGCGCGCTGGAGGAACGCCGCCTCCTCGACATGCGCGTGCTGTGGTTCGAGCGCGCCGCCGACGAAGGCTTCATCGGCGCGGGCGACTACCCCGCCGACAGCGTGGCGATGACCGGCACGCACGACACCGCGACCATCGCGGGCTGGTGGCGCGGGCGCGACCTCGACTGGGCGCAGGACCTGGGCCGCCTGCCCGAAGCCACCACGCGCGCGGACGCCGAAGCCAAGCGTGCGTGGGACCGGGGGCTCCTGTGGGCCTGTCTCACTCACGACGCCGCGCCGCGCCCCGAGCCCTGTGATCCCGCCCCGGTCCTGAAAGCCGCTCTCGCCCATATCGGCAGGAGCCCGGCCGGGCTCGCCATCGCGCCGCTTGAAGACATCCTGGGCGAGAGCGAGCAGCCCAACCTGCCCGGCACCGTCACCGAGCACCCCAACTGGCGCCGACGCCTGACGCGGCCACTGGGGGAATGGCTGGAGGAGACGCCAATCACCGAGAGGATCACGGCGCTGGACACGGCGCGCAAAGGTCCGGCCGATCCTCCGTCCGGTTAGACAGATCGGAAAAAGATGATTCCGAGGGCCATCGCCCTCGGGCTCCCGGAACTGGCGAGCTCACCTCTCGCACGCTGCCCTGGCTGAGAATGGCGAGGTCGCCGATTCCGGGGTCAAGGGGCGATGGCCCGCTTCAAAGCTTCAGCCCAAGCGAGAACCCTACCGAGGTTTCCGCCAGCGACACGTCCGCCTCGCCGCCGCCGAACGGCGCCGGGATCGAGCCCTCGCCGCGCACCGTCTGGCGCGGGGCGCGCATGGCGTAGCCGGTCACCTCGGTGCGGTCCGAGAGGGCGAACGTCGCGCCCAGCGTGTAGTGGCTGCGCACGACGCCCGGCGCGAAAATGTTGAGGAGCGTCTGCGCGCGCGGCACCGGGTTGTCCGAGCGGCCATAGCCTGCGCGCAGGGTCAGCCTGTCGGACGCGGTGTAGACAGCGCCCAGCTTCCACACGTCGACATTGCGCCAGCCAAAGCCGGGGCCGCCGTCGGACCCGAAGGGACGCCCTTGGAAGAGCACGTCGATGGGATTGCCGACCGCCGCGACACCCCCATAGTTGATGCGCTTGTAGTCCGCGCCCAGCGTCAGCGCCGGAACCGGCGTGAGCGCGGCGCCCAGCCCCCAGGCCTCGGGCACATCGAAGCTGCCGCCATCGGCGAAGAGCCCGGCGTAGCGATCGAAATCACCGGTCTTGACCTTGGACTGGTAGAACCCGCCGACCTTCAGGAACGGGTGAGCTGGCCGAGATAGCCGAGACGAACGCCTGCGCCCGCCGACCAGTCGGTGCCCCGGTTGGTGAAGTTGGCAGGGGCCTGCGAATAGCCAGCAAAAGGCTGTGCGCCGGTCATCTCGAAGCCCTGCAGCACGATCACCGGCGACACGCCGAGCGAATGGCCGGGTACGACCTCGACCGCCAGTGTCGGCGAAATCTGGATCTGCTGGAGGTTGACGCCGGCGGCCCCTTGTGCCCCGAAGCTGGCGAAGGGGTTGGCCTTGTAATGGGTAGTCATGCCCCCGTTGCCGTTGATCGCGAGGCCAAGCGCCACACGCTCCGACAGCGGGCGGACATAGCCGATCTCGGGGAGCACGAAGGGATTGCTCCCATTGCCCGAATAGCGCCCGTCAAGCCCGGCGCCATTGCCCGCAATCTCCGCGCCCCGGTCCGGCACGAAGATCTCGACGCCGATGTCGAGACGGTGGCCGAGCGAGGTGGCCGCAGCCGGGTTGGCGGCGATGGCGAGCGCGTCCTGCGGCATCGCGATGCCGACCCCGCCCGCACCTTTTGCCTTCGCCCCCGAACCGTTGAGGAAGTACCCGTCGGTCGCCTGCGCGGGGCTGGCGAAAAGGACAAGAGCGGCGGCGGAGACGGCAAGGGCCGCGCGCGGCGCGCGGGCACCGGCGGGGCGGGTCACGACGGTCAGCATGGAAGGTACGGCGATCCCTGAAAACGGTAGGTAACCGGGATCGAACACCGCCCCGGCTTGAGGGGGCCTGCCCTAACGAATTGCGACCTCTGGGAAAGGAAGATTCCCTTGTCGCCCGCAAACCGCGAGAGAGCGTGTCCTGCGGGCAACAAGGAGCGGAGCAGGCGCCCTGCCCCGACTTCTCGATCAGGTAATGACGTCGGGCGCGGTGCGGCCCGTAAAGCGGGCAATCCCGGCGACGGCCTCGGCCGCATCGATCTGGGCCTTCAGCATCGCGCCGGTCTCGGCATCGAGATCGCCTGAGGGCGGCACGTAGTTCTCGAGGTAGACACGCAAGGTGGCACCCGCCGTCCCGGTCCCCGAAAGGCGGAAGACCACGCGGCTGCCGCCCACAAAGAGGATGCGGATGCCCTGGTTGGCGCTGACCGAGCCGTCGACCGGATCGGTGTAGGAGAAGCTGTCGGCCTCCTCGACGACGAGATCGCCGAACTCCTGCCCGGGCAGCGCCTCCAGTTCGTCCATGAGCGCGGCCATGAGCGCGTCGGCGCCCTCCTTCTCGATCCCTTCGTAGTCGTGGCGCGCGTAGTAGTTGCGCCCGAAGCGGGCCCAGTGGGCCTTGGCGAGGTCATCGACCGAGATGTCGCGCACGGCGAGGATGTTGAGCCAGAGCAGGACCGCCCACAGGCCGTCCTTTTCGCGCACGTGGTCCGAGCCGGTGCCAGCGCTTTCCTCGCCGCAGATCGTCGCCATGCCGGCATCGAGGAGATTGCCGAAGAACTTCCAGCCGGTCGGCGTCTCGAAGGCGGGCACGCCCAGCGCCTCGGCGACGCGGTCCGCGGCCGCGCTCGTCGGCATCGAGCGGGCAATGCCGGTCAGGCGGCCCTTGTAGGCGGGCGCGCATTCGATGTTGGCGGCCAGCATCGCCAGCGAATCGGACGGGGTGATGAAACGCCCACGGCCGATGATAAGGTTGCGATCGCCATCGCCGTCGGACGCCGCCCCCAGATCGGGCGCGCCCTCGCCCATCATCAACTCGTAGAGGTCCTTTGCGTGGATCAGATTGGGGTCGGGATGGTGACCGCCGAAGTCTTCCAGGGGCGTGCCATTCACGACCGTGCCCTCGGCAAAGCCCAGGCGGCCCTCCAGGATCTCCTTGGCGTAGGGGCCGGTCACGGCGCTCATTGCGTCGAAGCGCATGGTGAAGCCCGAGGCCACGATCTTGCGGATCGCGGCGAAGTCGAACAGGTCCTCCATGAGGTCGGCGTAGTCGGCGACCGGATCGATGATCTGGACGTTCATGTCGCCCACTTCGACGATCCCCACGGTGTCGAGATCGACGTCCTGGGCCTCGATCGTCAGCCAGCGGTCGATCTCCTGCGTGCGGGCATGGATCGCGCCGGTCACGCCTTCAGGTGCCGGGCCGCCGTTGGCAATGTTGTACTTGATGCCGAAGTCCTCGTCCGGTCCGCCGGGGTTGTGGCTGGCCGAGAGGACAAGACCGCCGCTTGCCTTGTACTTGCGGATCACGTGGCTGGCCGCCGGGGTCGAGAGGATACCGCCCTGCCCCACCAGCACGCGCGCGTAGCCGTTGGCCGCGGCCATGCGGATCGCCTGCTGGATCACGGTGCGGTTGTGAAAGCGTCCGTCCCCGCCCAGGACCAGCGTCGCCGCCTCGCCCTTTTCGACCACGTCGAAGACCGACTGGATGAAATTCTCCGCATAGCCCGGCTGCTGGAATACCTTCACCTTCTTGCGCAGGCCGGAGGTTCCCGGCTTCTGCCCGTCGAAAGGCGTGGTGGGCATGGACAGGATCTCGGTCAAAACAGTCTCTCCAGACAACAGGAAGGCGTGCGCCACAGGGGAATAAATCGAAAGCCCCTGAATGTTCCATCCTGCAGATGGCATTTCTTTTTGTTTTTTCGAAGACTATTTGGAGAATTTACGTGCGTCCCGCGCATCCCGCCGACGGGATGGTCGCCATGCGCGGTCAGTTGCGGACCGGCTCGCCGCTGTGCCGGCTGGCCTTGGCCCTACTCCAGGCCGGATAATCGCCATGGCGCCGCTGGCGCAGGACATGGCGCACGAAGCCCACCCAGGCAAAGAGCACGCACAAGTAGAAGGGCAGCGTCGCCATGACATCGTAGGGCCCTCGGCCAAGTTCCCCTTCGCCATCGAGATACCGATAGGCGTAGGAGAAAACCGAGATCAGCTGGGCTGCGGTGAGCCAGAGTGGGTAGACCCGGTTCGCGTAAAGCGCCACCGCGCCCAGCGCGACGAGCAGCGCCAGGTCGACGACGACATGGCCCAGGTCCACCCCGCCCACAACGACTGCGCCGCCCACGAGCGAATGGTAGCCGACGTGGAACACGATCATGGCCCCAAGCAGCCCGGCCACCAGCTTCTCCGGCACCGCCCCCCAGCGCAACGCGGCCAGGAACAGGATAACGATCATCGCCGTCTGCAACTGGACCCGCAGGTCCATGAGTGTCTCGAACATGTCTGGGGCTCAGAACAGCTCGGCCAGCGAATGCAGCACGCCCAGGCCCGCGCCCGAGACCAGCAGCAAGCCAAAGGCGATCACCACGATCGCGGCCAGGCGCCCAAGGCGCGCATTCTCACCATCGAGCAGGGCTGGCACAGGCCCTGGCGTCCGCCCTCGTCCCGCCCACGAAACCACATTGGCGGCGCGGCCCCCGTGAAGGCCGACAGCCACACGTTCGGCCTGCGCCGAGGGCGGCTGCACCCTGATGGTCTGAAGTTGCCCCGCGCCGTGCCCGGCGCCAAGGTCACGGCCCGGCCAACGTTCGCAATCGCGGCAGGCGTCGGCGTCCATGCACGCCTCATCCGGCTTAGCCACAAGCTCGGCCGTATCTGCCCCCGGCCGCGCGGGGACTTGATCCTGGGCTTGCTCTTCGTCCTGCTCGTGGCGGTATTCGCGGTAGGCGCGCGCCAGTTCAAGGCGCGACAGCGATCCCGCGCGGGCACGGACGGTTTCAATTCGCTGGTTTACCGCACTGACGGAGATGCCGAGTTCATAGGCGATCTCCTTGCTCGTGAAGTTTTCCCCCACCAGCGCCAGCACTTCGTGCTGCTTGTCGGTCAGGTTCTCAAAGACATCATTCAGTTGCAAAGCACTTTCACATGCCGACACAGTTCCGCCCACCCAATACAGCCTCGCTCACCTGGCTTGTGTAAGAAGCACAACCACCCTCTCTCTCCAGAAGAGCAGCGTACCCCAGAGCCCCCCCTGACAGCCGGCAAACACGAACGCTTGTTTCGGACATTAAACTTCTGCACCGCGATGAATTCCAAGTTAAATTCAGGAAATCCATGCAATAGAAGCCAGCACGCAGGGGCGCGCCTGGACTTAGATGAAACACTTGTCGGCCACTTGTCCAGACCCAAATTTCGATTGCACAAACGACGAAGTGAAACTTTCTGTGGGTTGAACCGAGTTGCGAACACTAGTGTACGGACGCTTCACGTTACCTTTCTGCAACATAGAAACCCTGCAAACGTACCGCCCGTACCACGCAGAACGGCCTTGGTCCCCGTCACGACGAAGGGCCCGCCTCCTTGTCTGGAGACGAGCCCTTCGCGGAACCAATCCGTGGACCGGCACGCCCCGCGTCGGCTTGCGCCGAAGCCGGGCCGCCGGGCCGGGTCTTATTCCTCGCCCATGCGCAGCGCGGCGATGAAGGCTTCCTGCGGGATCGAGACGTTGCCGTACTCGCGCATGCGGGCCTTGCCCTTCTTCTGCTTTTCCAGAAGCTTCTTCTTGCGACTGATGTCACCGCCATAGCACTTGGCGGTCACGTCCTTGCGCATCGCGGCGATGGTCTCGCGCGCGATGACCTTGCCGCCGATCGCGGCCTGGACCGGGATCTTGAAGAGGTGGCGGGGGATGAGGTCCTTGAGGCGCTCGCACATGCCGCGCCCGCGCTCCTCGGCGACCGAGCGGTGGACGATGAGCGAAAGCGCATCGACGGGCTCGGCATTGACGAGGATGTTCATCTTGACGAGATCGCCCTCGCGAAGGCCGATCTGCTCGTAATCGAAGCTGGCATAGCCGCGGCTGATCGACTTCAGGCGGTCGTAGAAGTCGAACACGACTTCGTTGAGCGGCAGCTCGTAGGACACCTGCGCGCGGCCGCCGACGTAAGTCAGGTCGGTCTGGATACCACGGCGGTCCTGGCACAGCTTGAGGATCGCGCCGAGGTATTCGTCGGGGGTATAGATCGTCGCCTTGATCCACGGCTCCTCGATCGTCTCGATCCGGTTGGGGTCGGGATAGTCGGCCGGGTTGTGCAGCTCGATGGTCTTGGCATCCTCGTTCTTCGAGTGCGAGAGCTGGATGCGGTAGACCACCGAGGGCGCGGTGGTGATGAGGTCGAGGTCGTATTCGCGGCTCAGGCGCTCCTGGATGATCTCGAGGTGCAGGAGCCCCAGGAAGCCGCAGCGGAAACCGAAGCCGAGCGCCGCGCTGGTTTCCATCTCGTAGGAGAAGGACGCGTCGTTGAGGCGCAGCTTGCCGATCGAGTCACGCAGCTTTTCAAAGTCGGCCGCATCGACCGGGAAGAGGCCGCAGAAGACCACCGGCTGGACTTCCTTGTAGCCCGGCAGCGGGGTGGTCGAACCGTTCTTCACGGTGGTGATGGTGTCACCGACCTTGGCCTGTTCGACTTCCTTGATCTGCGCGGTGATGAAGCCGATCTCGCCGGGGCCGAGTTCGGGCAGGTCGACGCGCTTGGGCGTCATGCAGCCCACGCGGTCGATCAGGTGCTCGGTCCCGCCCTGCATGAACTTGACGCTCAGGCCCTTCTTGATGACCCCGTCCATCACGCGCACGAGGATGACGACGCCCAGGTACGGATCGTACCAGGAATCGACCAGCATCGCCTTGAGGGGCGCATCGCGCTCGCCTGTGGGCGCGGGGATCTTGGTGACGATGGCTTCGAGCGTCTCCTCGATGCCGATGCCCGACTTGGCGCTGGCGAGCACCGCCTCGGAGGCATCGATGCCGATGATGTCCTCGATCTCGGCGCGCACCTTCTCGGGCTCGGCGGCGGGCAGGTCGACCTTGTTGATGACGGGCACGATCTCGTGGTCGTGCTCGATCGACTGGTAGACGTTGGCCAGCGTCTGGGCTTCCACGCCCTGCGCCGCGTCCACGACCAGCAGCGCGCCCTCACAGGCGGCGAGGCTGCGGCTGACCTCGTAGGCAAAGTCGACGTGGCCCGGCGTGTCCATGAGGTTCAGCTCATAGGTCTTGCCGTCCTTGGCGGTGTAGGCCAGGCGCACGGTCTGCGCCTTGATCGTGATCCCGCGTTCCTTCTCGATGTCCATGTTGTCCAGAACCTGGGCGGACATCTCACGCTCGGTGAGGCCACCGGTGTACTGGATCAGGCGGTCGGCCAGCGTCGACTTGCCATGGTCGATGTGGGCAATGATCGAGAAATTTCGGATCAGGGAAAGGTCTGTCATGGAATCGCCGTTAGCAGCGGTTTGACGCGCTGTCAGCCTGCCTTGCGCAGCGAGCGTGCAGGATTTTCATCCGATCCGCCCTTCGGGGGCGTAAACAGCACCGCGCCGTTGGCATCAAGCGCGAGCGGAACCACGAATTCCACGCCCATGCGGTCCTCGCGGCTCCAGCGCGCATGGCGCCGAGCAGGTAGTCCCGGGCCAGGTGCACGGTAAACTTCGTGCCCACCGGCACGTTCCACAGGCCCTCGATCATGGCGCCTGTCTGCGAGATGTTGCGGATGGTGCCGTTGTAGGCATGGTCACCATGTTCGAGCACGACCTTGCGCAGCATGGTCTGGCGCGGGGCGCGGCTGGAGCGAGGCCCCTGTGCGACCGCCTCCAGGCCGCGGGCCAGGCGGGCATTGGCGTTGGCAACGGTCAGCGGCTTCTCATAGATATAGCCCTGCACGTGACTGCAGCCCAGCATGCGCACGAGATCCAGCTCGTCGAGGGTCTCCACCCCTTCCGCCGTCGTCTCCATGCCCAGCGCCTCGGCCAGGCTGACAATGGACGAGATGATCGCGCCGTTGCGGCTGCCCTTGATCGTTGCGCCGCGCACGAAGCTCTGGTCGATCTTGATCTTGTCGAAGGGCGCCTTCTTCAGATAGCCGAGCGAGGAATAGCCGGTCCCGAAATCGTCAAGCGCCAGGCGCACGCCCACGCCCTTCAAGGCGCTGAACATCGTCTCGGTCGACTTGTCATCGCCCAGGAACACGCTTTCGGTGATCTCCAGTTCAAGGCGGCCCGGCGCGATGCCCGCTTCGGCAATCGCACTCGTCACGATGGCCGGCAGAGCCGGGTTGGCAAACTGCAGCGGCGAGACGTTGACCGCCACGCGCACGCTCTCGGGCCAGCGGGCGAGGTCGCGGCAGGCGGTGCGCAGCGCCCACTCGCCGATCGGCGCCACGAGCCCGGTATCCTCGGCGATCGGCACGAACTTGGCCGGAGAGATATAGCCGTGGACCGGGTGCTTCCAGCGCAGCAGCGCCTCGAAGCCGGTGATTGTCTCGGTCGTGGTGCGAACCTGGGGCTGGTAGTGCAACTCCAGCGCGCCGTGGGTGATGGCATCGCGCAGGTCCTCCTCCATCTGCTGACGCTCCTTGGCGTCGGAGTGGAGGTCGTCGTCGTAGAAGTGGTGACGCCCGCGCCCGCCGCCCTTGGCCGCGTAGAGCGCAAGGTCGGCGTTGCGGATGATCTCTTCGGAGCTCGTACCGTTCTGCGGGCACGAGGCAATCCCCACCGAGGCACCGATGACCACGCGCGCGCCCTCGATCGAATAGGGCTGCGAGAGGTTCTCGATGATCCGGCGGGCCAGGTTGGCAAGCCCCTCGGTCACGTGATGGCCGGGCAGGATCACCTCGAACTCGTCGCCCCCCAGACGCCCCACGCGGCCATGCTTGCCCACGGTCGCGCGCAAGCGGTCGGCCACCTGGCGCAGCAGCGCATCGCCCGCCGGATGGCCCATCGTGTCGTTGACCTGCTTGAAGCGGTCGAGGTCGAGCAGGAACACGGTGCAGGCGCGGCTGTCGAGCCGGGGCGCGGCGAGGATCTTCTCCAGCCACTCGGACATCTGGAAACGGTTGGCAAGCTCGGTCAGCGAATCGAAACGCGCAAGCTGGGTGACATGCTGCTGCGAGCGGCGGGTCTCGGTGAGGTCGGTGCCCGAGCCGCGAAAGCCCATGAAATTGTCGAACTGGTCAAGCACCGGGCGCCCCGAGATCGACCACCAGCGCTCGTCCCCGGGGGCACCTGTCGTCGCCGCGCGGACCGAGAGGTCCTTGAACGAGGAGCGGGTCGAGAGATGGAAGACGAGCGTGCGCTCGTTCTCGTTCTCGTGGCCCCGAAGCAGGAACAGCGCCGAAAGCGGACGCCCGACAAGATCTTCGGGCGTCGTCTTCAGGAGCGCGCAGATATGCGCCGAGACATACGTGAGCTGGCCGCGCCGGTCGGTCTCCCAGAACCAGCCCTGCCCGGTCTCCTCGTATTCGTTGAGCAGTTCCTCGGCGCGGCGCTGCTCGCGCTCGCGCTCGGAGCGCGCCTCGATCTCGGCGCGCACATGCTCGCTGCGCTTCACCGCGAGGTAGAGGCCGATCGCGGTTCCGCCCAGGAGAAGCATGAACGAGGGCACCGAGCCCGAAATGGTCCAGGCCCCGCCCCACAACGCGACGGTGGCCACGATGATCGAGGTCAGCCGTCCTTCAAGCAGGACATTGGCCATGAGGATGAGGATGACGAAGCAGCTGGCGGTCGTCTCCCAGCCCAGTTCGGGCACGCGCTCGGTCCAGCGCGCACCGACATGGCCGAACAGCGCCATGGGCACTCCGATCGCGAAGATCAGCAGGAGATAGCGCTTCCAGCCGGTGCGGCCGATGTTCTGCTCCAGCCGGAACAGGCGCGTGCCGGCCAGGCAGATCGCAAAGCTGATGGTCAGAAGACCGGCGGAGAGCGGGCTCGGGAAGCTGTGCGAAAGCAGCCCCATCGTCATCAGGATCGAGCCCATGCAGATGACGATCAGGATCCAGTTGGCCGGAAGCAGATAGAGGAGCGGATCGCTGGTCGCAGCCATGCCCTCGGCAGCCACCGCGAAATCACCGGATTTCGCGCGCGCAGCCGCCACCTTCCCGGGCATCGCAGGCGTGCGTCGGCGGGCGCCGGAATCGCTGCGGGCGGCAGTGTCGCCCGAGCCTTTTCCAGCCCCTTCAATCGTTTGCCGTCGCGTTTCCGATTGCGTGGCACGCGCACGAGGCGCAGCGCTCCGGCGACCGGGTCCCATTCTGCTCATGGGATGGTCTTGCCGCAAAGCAATTGCGAAACGGTTAAATGTGAAACACCTGCGCGCTCTTCGCAGGCCTTATTCGTACGAAAATTCCCCCAGATGCACCGGATCGAAGCGTTAACGCGCCCGAGCCGCCGCCCTCCCCCCATGCAAAAGGGCCGGGAGGACAATGCCCTCCCGGCCCTCGAATGCCGTTCCTGAACGATTGTCTGCGATCAGACGCGCATGGGCATCAGGACGTAGAGCGCGGGGCTCTTGTCGTTCTGTCGGATGAGCGTGGGCGCCCCGGCATCGGCGAGGTGCAGCTCCACCGAATCGCCATCGATCTGGCCCAGGATGTCCTTGAGGTAGTTGGCGTTGAAGCCGATCTCGAAGCTGTCCGCGCCATAGCCGGCGGGCACTTCCTCGGCCGCGGTGCCGTTGTCGGGCGAGGTCACCGAAAGCGTGATGCGGTCGGTGTCGAGCGCCATCTTGACCGCGCGGGTCTTTTCGGTGGCGATCGTCGCGACGCGGTCCACGCCTTCGAAGAAGGCACGCGGATCGAGCGTCAGCAGCTTGTCGTTCCCGGTCGGGATGACGCGCGTGTAATCGGGGAAGGTACCGTCGATCAGCTTGCTGGTCAGCACGACGCCGATCTCACCGCCGAGCGTGAAGCGCACCTTGCTCGCCGACATGTCGATCAGCACGTTGGAATCGAGCGATTCCTCCAGGAGCTTGCGCAGTTCGGCGACGCATTTGCGCGGCACGATCACGTCGGGCATGCCATCGGCCCCGTCGGGACGCGCGATGGTGAAGCGGGCGAGACGGTGGCCGTCGGTCGCCGCAGCCTTCAGCTCGTCCTCGGTGACGTGGAAGAAGATGCCGTTCAGGTAGTAGCGCGTTTCCTCGGTCGAGATCGCAAAACGCGTGCGGTCGATCATCTGCGCCAGCGTGGCGGCCGGGATCTCGAAGCTGGTCGGCAGCTCGCCTTCCGCGATCATCGGGAAGTCATCGCGCGGGAGCGTGGGCAGCTGGAAGCGGCTGCGGTCGGCCTTGACGACGAGGCGGTTGTCCGCCGCCGCCAGGCTCACCTCGCTGCCGTCGGGCAGCTTGCGGGCGATGTCGAACAGCAGGTGTGCGGACACCGTGATCGCGCCGGGCTGCTCCACGTGGTTGGCGTTGAGCGTCTCGACCACCTGGAGGTCGAGGTCGGTCGCCATGATGCGCAGCGACGAGGTGCCCGATGCCTCGATCAGGACGTTCGAGAGGATGGGAATGGTGTTGCGGCGTTCGACAACGGACTGCACGTGGCTCAGGCAACGCAGCAGCGTGGAACGTTCGATGGTGGCCTTCATAACAGCCTCAGGTCCCCTTTGGTCGGCCCGGGAATGTTCATAATCCCCAAAAACAGGACAAATATCTCTAACGCGCGCAAGCCTCGCGGCAAGCGGGAACTGGTCCGCAGAAGGTGAATCTGGGGATAATTCGGGGGAGTTTCATGCTTTTTTCGCATGAGGGCACCGGCAAGATTGATCTTGCACTGCAGCAAGGAAGCGCCATGTTCGCTTCAAAGCCCCTGAGATGCCAGCGAAACCACGGGAGTCGAAGCGACGTGTCGAGTACCCTTCACATCCAGCGCAAGGACCACGACGGCGCCCTTGCCGCGATCGACCTCGAGGACTGGAAAAAGGCGGTCGCCACCATCGAGGACCTGCGCCTTGCCGATGGCGATGCGCAGCAGATCAACCCGCGCACCCACGAGATCGTCTCGATGCCCAACCGGGGCGGCGACGTCGAGATCTGGCGGCCGGACTGCGAGGACTGGTTGCGCGTGTTCTGGTACTCGCCCGCGGGCTACATCAGCTTCCCCGCCCCCGAACCGGGTGTGCGCGAGGAACTGCACCGCCTCTCGCTGGCGCGCAGCCTGGCGCTCAAGCTCGACGCCAAGATCTACAACGACGAGGGCGTGGAGACCGACTAGCGCGCCTCGCTCGCCTCAGAGATCGGCGCAGACGGAAGCTCCGCGCTGTCGAGGTTCTTCACCTGCCCCTGCGCGTCGATCACGAAGAGCCCCGATCCGAAATCCGGCCCCTCGGTGATGATGTGCACCATGTAGGGCTGGCCCGGCACGAGCGGCGGCGGCGGCGGCGCGCCTTCGCCAGCAGCGCCCAGCGCCTGCCCGTAGGCGAGCGGGAACGTGGCCGAACAGGCCTCCGGCGGCACCTCCTGCGACCAGACCGGCGCGTTTTCGAGCCCCGAGCCGTCGACACCCACGCCCATGACATCCTCGTCCGGGGCAACCGGGGTCACCGCGACCTGGCGCACGCAGCCCGGATCGCTCCAGCCGCCCCAATTGCCGGGGGAAAAGACGATGGAATCGCCCTCCTTCCCGGCCACAAGGTCGTAATACTGGGTGCAGCCTGTCAGCAGCAGGACAAGCGCAGCTGCGGCAGGACGCACCCGGTATCGCATCAGATCATCACCATGCCGCCATTGACGTGCATGGTCTGGCCGGTGACGTAGCCCGCTTCCTTCGAGGCGAGGAACACGGCGGCCGCGGCGATGTCATCGCCCTCGCCCATGCGGCCCATCGGGATCTTCGCGTTGAGCGCGTCCTTCTGGGCGTCGGGCAGGACGTCGGTCATTGCGGTGCGGATGAAGCCGGGCGCGATGCAGTTGACGGTGACGTTGCGGCTGGCGAGTTCCTGCGCGAGGCTCTTCGACATTGCGGTGATGCCGCCCTTGGCCGCGCAGTAGTTCATCTGGCCGGGGTTCCCGGTGGTGCCCACGACCGAGGTCACGTTGATGATGCGGCCAAAGCGTGCCTTCATCATCGGCTTGGTCACGCCGCGCATCAGGCGGAAGGTCGATTCCAGGTTGATCTTGATGACCTGGTCCCACTCCTCGTCCTTCATGCGCATGGCCAGGTTGTCGCGGGTGATGCCCGCGTTGTTGACGAGAATGTCGATCTTGCCGAGCGCCTCGAGCGCGGCGGGGACCAGCTTCTCGACCTGCTCGGCGTCCGAGAGGTTGCAGGGAATGGCGACGTGGTCGACTTCCTGCGGAGCCTGCGGGGTGTGCTCGTCCAGCTCGTCGCGGAAAGCGCGCAGCTTGTCCGCGTTGGAACCCGAGATCGCAAGGCGCGCGCCCTGCGCGGCCAGCTTGCGGGCAATCGCCGAACCGATGCCACCGCTGGCGCCGGTCACAAGGGCGGTCATTCCGTGAAGGTCAAACATGTCATTCCTCATTGGTTCTCAAGGCTTCCTCGCGAGGAAGCGCACGACGGCGCTTTGCCCGCGATGGTATTCGCCTTCCGTGATCTCGCGCACGACTTCCTCGGCGCAAATGGGTTCAAGCCCCGCAAATTCGGCCAGCAGGTCCGCGCGGGTCATCGTCCAGTCCTTCTGCGAGGGCGGCGGGCCGCCCGTGCCGGGCTGGGTGTACTTGTCAGGAGTATAGGCTTCGAGCAGGACCGTCCCGCCCGGCTTCAGCGCCCGGACGACGCGGGCGTGGACATCGCGGCGCAGGGGTGGAGGCAGGTGCGCGAAGATCGCGACCACGCTGTCCCACACGCCCGTGCCCATGTCGTAGTCCGCAAGGTCCACCGCGCGCGTCGCGATCTCGACGCCCCGCTCGGCGGCAAGCTCGCGCGCGCGTTCGAGCCCGACCGGCGACTGGTCGACCGCCGTCACGTCGAAGCCCTGCTGCGCCAGCCAGACCGCGTTGCGCCCCTGCCCTTCGGCAAGACACAGGCAGCGCCCCGCCGTCAGGTCCGCGACACGCTCGACCAGAAAGTCGTTGGGCTCGGTGCCATAGGCATGGTCGGCCTGGGCGTAGCGTTCATCCCACATGGGAGCACACTCCTTCAGGTATGAGGGTTGCCTTGCGCCGACCAGCTATAGCGCCTCAGAGAGACTTGGCCAGTTCCTCGATCTCGGCCATGCTCGAGGCGGTCAGCACGTTCACATCGCCCGCCGAGCGCTTGATCATCGGCCCCACGACCTTGCCGCCCAGTTCAACGAAATCGGTCACACCCGCCTCGGCCATCGCAATCGCGCTCTCGCGCCAGCGCACGCGCCCGCAGACCTGCTCGACAAGAAGGTACTGGATCGCGGGCGGATCGGTGACGATGGCCGCCGTCACATTGGCAAAGAGCGGCACGCTGACCGCGCCGGGGCGCGTTTCATCCAGCGCCTTGGCCATCGCGTCGGCCGCGGGCTGCATCAGCGGGCAGTGAAACGGCGCGGAGACCGGCAGCAGCACGCCGCGCTTGATCCTGTGGTCCTTGACCATGGCGACCGCGCGCTCGATCGCGCCCTTGTGGCCCGAAAGGACGACCTGGCCGGGATCGTTGTCGTTGGCAACGGTGCAGACCTCGACCTCGCCGTCAGGGCCGGTCGCGGCCGCTTCGGCAAGCGCGGTGGCCTTGGCGATGTCCGCGCCCAGCAGCGCGGCCATGGCGCCCACGCCGACCGGCACGGCGGCCTGCATCGATTCGCCGCGAAGCTTGAGGAGACGCGCGGTGTCGGCGAGGCTGAAGGCCCCTGCGGCGCACAGCGCGGTGTACTCACCCAGCGAGTGCCCGGCCACGAAATCGGCCTTGTCGGCAAGGCTGATGCCGCCGTCCTTTTCGAGCACGCGCAGCACGGCGATGGCGTTGGCCATGATCGCGGGCTGGGCGTTGGCGGTCAGGGTCAGCTGGTCCTCGGGACCTTCGGCCATGATCTTGAAGAGGTCCTGGCCGAGCGCGTCGTTGACTTCCTCGAAGACCTCGCGCGCGGCTGCGCTGGCCTCAGCCAACTCGACGCCCATGCCCACCTTCTGGCTGCCCTGACCCGGAAAAACGAACGCACGCATCAGCAAAATCCTTTCATCCCGGCGGTGTCTGTCCATGGTGAGTGCCGGGGAAACTCGCAGCGCTTAGTGCGCTCCGCGCCCAAGGGCAAGCCATCGGCGGCGGGCTTCACCGGGCGCTGGCCTGCCCGAAGGGCACGATCGTGTTGGCCGCATCGTGGCCGATGTCGGCCTCGCCCAGATAGGCAATGGCGTGGCGCTGACACCAGTGGCGCGCGATCTCGTCCGCGCTGGCGCCAAAGGGCCGGTCATTTTCGGGCACCGCGCTCACCCGGCCCAGACGCAGGCCCGCAATGCCGCCCAGGTGCGCGGTAAGGTGAAAGAACAGCCGGTCGACCGCATAGAGATACTCGGAGACTTCCTCGACCATGACCACGTGGCCCGCAAGGCCCGGCATCAGCGGTGTGCCCGCCAGCATGGCCAGCGTCATCAGGTTGAAGGCGACGACGGGGTGCTTTTCGCGCGCAAGGCTGGGTTCCACGTGCGCCTGCCCGGCCCCGGTCAGCCAGCCGAGCGCGCGGCGGATCGCCTCTTCCCCGCCCTCGCGGCGGATGTCGGCCAGCATGGGGCCGTGAACGGGGCGTCCGATCCGCGCGCGGTAGAGCCCGCCCAGAAGATAACCCGCGTCCGAATAGCCCAGGAACACCTTGTCCTGCGCGGAATGGTCCATCGCCGCGAGCGCGTCCTCGGCGACGCGGCACGCGCCATAGCCGCCGCGCGCGAACCAGATGGCATCGACGGAGGGATCGTTGGCGCATTCGACGAGGGCTGCCGTGCGCTGCCCATCGCTTCCGGCAAAATGCCCCTCCTCGGCAAAGCATTGCTCGTGGACAAGAAGCTCGACGTCCGGAAACTCGGACGCGGCCAGCGCGTGGACGCGCGTGGCATCCTCGCGGGTGATCGGGGTGGACGGTGCACAAACAGCGATACGCATGGTGATGTCCTTCCTATCCATGTTGTCATGCGCTGCAAGGGCGCATACCGATAGCGCCATGACCCAAAGCCCCGAGGCCGCCGCCGCCGTTCCCGCCACTGCCCCCGCCACGCCCACGACGCCCGCGGACCTGACGGCGCATCCCTGGTTCTTCTGCGGCATCGGCGGGTCGGGCATGCTGCCGCTTGCGCTGATCCTCAAGGGTCTTGGCGCCACAATCGCCGGCTCGGACCGGGGCCGCGACCAGGGCCGCAGCCCGGAAAAGTTCGCCTGGCTGGAAGAGCTGGGCTTCGCGCTCCACCCCCAGGACGGGAGCGGGATCACGCAAGGCGCCCAGACCCTCGTCGCCTCGGCCGCGGTGGAAGATACCGTCCCCGAAGTCGTGCGCGCGAAGGAACTGGGCTGTGCGCGCATGAGCCGCGCGCAGCTGCTCGCCACGCTGTTCAACGCGGCCGGTGAAGGGATCGCCATCGGCGGCACCTCGGGCAAGTCGACCGTCACCGGCATGACCGGCTGGATCCTCACGCAGACGGGCGCCGACCCCACGATCATGAACGGCGCGGTGATGAAGAACTTCGCTTCCGAGGACGCGCCCTTCGCCAGCGCGCGCGTGGGCAAGGGGGCGGCGTTCGTCTCCGAGGTGGACGAGAGCGACGGCTCGATTGCGCTCTACCGCCCCAAGGTGGCCGTCCTTCTCAACGTCAGCCTCGATCACAAGTCGATGGAGGAGCTGCGCCGTCTCTTCGGCGATTTCCTGGCCTCAGCCGAGATCGCCGCCATCAATCTCGACGATGCCGAAAGCGCCGCGCTCGCCCACCGCGCGAAGGCCGCGATCACCTTTGGCATCACCAGCCCCAACGTGCGCCTGCGCGCCAGCGAGATCGTCGAGGGGCCAACCTCGCTCCAGGCCACGGTTCACGACCGGCTGGAGGGCACGCACCACGCGCTCACGCTGCAGGTGCCCGGCCGCCACAACCTCTACAACGCGCTCGCCGCGATTGCCGCCAGCCACGCCGCCGGAGTGCCGGTGGCCGAGGCGGTGGCCGCGCTTTCCAGCTTTGCAGGGCTCGCCCGGCGCTTCGACATCGTGGGCACCTCGCCTTCGGGGATCACCGTCATCGACGACTTCGGGCACAACCCCGACAAGGTCGCAGCCACCCTCACGACGCTGAAATCGCACCCGGGGCGCGTGATCGCCTTCTTCCAGCCGCACGGCTATGGCCCCTTGCGGCAGATGGGTGCCGAACTGGCGGGGGTGATCGGCCGGAAGCTGGGCGCAAACGACGTCGCGATCCTGTGCGATCCGGTCTACTTCGGCGGCACGGTCGACCGCAGCGAGGGCAGCGAGCGGATCGTGCGCCTGATCGAGGAGGCCGGCGCGCGCGCCGAGTACGTTCCCGAACGCAGCGCCTGCGCGGACCGGATGGCCGAGATCGCGCAGGCCGGTGACCGCATCGTCGTCATGGGCGCGCGCGACGACACGCTGACGGTCTTTGCCCGCGACCTGCTCGCCCGCCTCGCCTGAGCAGGACGTTCGAGCCAGGTCGCCGAGCAGGCAGTCCTTCGCGCGAGCCGGACGACCTCAGGAAATGCGCGCCAGCGGATGGTAGAAGCCGCTCTCGATCCACGCGCCCGCCTTGGCTTCGAACACCTTGACGAGCGGCGCACAGGTGTGGGCATCGAAGGTCGCGCGGTCACGCCACTGCTCGGTGATCACGAAGCGGCGCGGGTCGTCGAGGTCCTGGTGCAGGTCGTAGCGTACGAAGCCTTCTTCCTGATGGACCTGGGGCACGAGCTCCAGCAGCGCGTCGCGCAGCTTGTCCTCGCAGCCGGGCTTGGCGATGTTGAAGGCCACGCAATAGACAGGCTGGGTATCGGTCGTGCTCATGGGTCATTCCTTTGTGCAGGCAGAGGGGGAGCCGCCCCTTGCGCGGTGCGGCGCATCCGCGTGAAGAGAGGCCGTTCTTTCAATCACCTAGCTGGGTAGCGCAGGGGCAAACGGACAGCCCTGCCCGGCTCCACGGCGCGTTGAGAAGTTCTCACCCTGCCCTTTCGGGAACCCCGGCCCGCTCGCGCGAGAGCGCGGAATAACGCCCCCTCGCGCGCCAGCCCCGCAGATATCCCTAAGGCCCCCAACCCGGCCTTAGCAGGCCCACCGCTAGAGGGGCGATGCCACGAACATTCGGGAGCGGATATGTCTTTACCTGCACAAGGTTCGCCGGTGTGGGGGCGACTGGCCAATGGCGGCCTGTCGCGCCTGCAGACGAGCCACCTGGGCACGCAGATGCTCATGAAGAGGCTGGAACTCAGCCCGGCCCCGGCCAGCGCCAAGGCCACCGAAATCTATAACTATTTCGTCAAGTGGGAGAGGTCCCTTGCAAATGAAGTCGCCCAGCTCAATCGTCTCTGAGGGCGGGGCCATCAACGGCCTCCTGCCTGTCGACACCGTTGTCGATCTCATCAAGGCCGGGGCCAGCCTCAGCCTGGCCGGCCGCAAGGCCGCGCTCGACCGGCTGCCCGCGGGCAACTGGATCGCGGGCACCTCGCCCTACTTCATGACCGCGCAAGGGGGCCGGATCGTCGATGACGACGTGCTCTTCGTGACCGACCTCGGCGCGATCGGCACGGTCACCTTTGCCACCTACGAGGCGCACGAACTGGAGCGTATCTCGGGCGAGGCGCCCGACAACGGCCTGGCGCTTGCCATCATTCCGGGCGGCTCGGCCTGCCACACCGAATTTGCCAAGAACGCGGCGAACTACCCGCTGGCCTTCATGCGCCCGACCGTGGGCTGGATCTCGGGACATGACCTGGAAAAGGAAGGCCATACCCCCTGGGTCTATGACGGCCAGGTTGCCAAGGCCTTCCCCGACCGCGTCGCGGTAGCGCAGCTCACCCTGCCCGACGGCGAGAGCCCGGTGATCGAGATCGTCAACATCTTCGCGCCCGACGGCGGCGACGTGATCCACTTCGAGGAGACCGGCTTCACGCCCGAGTGGTGCACCGTCAACGGCACCCGCCAGCGCTTCTGCGACTACGTGCTGGCGCGGGGCCGCGAGGGATGCGACCTGCCGCTGGTGGGCAACTACGGCGGCGCGCACGTCAACGCCTCGCTCAAGACCATCGATAGCGAAGCTGGCACAGTCGAACTGTTCGCGCCCGTCTTCCCCGGTGTCGACTACGCCTTCGCCGCGCCGGTGGCCGACTATGCGGGCGATTTCCGCCAGGCCCTTGCCGAACATCCCACGGCGGGCACGGTGTGGTCGTGCAACTGCATCCTCAACTTCATGTTCGGCAAGCTGGAGGGCGTGGCCATCGGCGGCGCGGCCGGACCCGTCACCTTCGGCGAGATCGCCTACCAGCTGCTCAACCAGACCATGGTCGTTCTGCGCAAGGAGTGATCCCTTCTCCAGTCCCCGCACACGGCCACGGCGCGCCGGGAGACTTCGGTTTCCCGGCGCGCATTGTTTCGTCGTCTCGCAGCGCCTTTACCGTGCGCGGCACCGCTTCGCGTAAGCCTACCTAAGCCCTTGCTTACGCTAAATTCCACAAGGTCGCGTAGGACCAAGGCTTCGAAATCCAACGAGGCCATGGCATGTCTGAACCGACATCGAAGATGGACATTTCCGAGCGGCTGGAAATGTTCGCACTGACGGAAACCGACCATTCCCGGTTCGGCGGGATCGCGCGGCTCATCTCCCGCGTCGGGCCCGCCGTCCTCGACAAGTTCTATTCCGTAGTGCGGGCCGACCGGCGCCGATCCGCCTTCTTCAAGTCGCAGAGCGTCATGGACCACGCCCGTGCCAAGCAGCTCGACCACTGGGTCGACCTGTTCTCGGGCCGGATCGACAGCAATTACATGGCGCGCGCCGAACGCATCGGGCAGGTCCACGCCCGCATCGGCCTGCCGCCCACGTTCTACATCGGCGCCTATGCGCAGATCCTCGCCGAAGTGATCGAACGCGACATCACCGCCGGGATTGCCGGTCCCCTGATGAAGACCCGTGCCAAGCGGCTGGGCACCCTCCTCAAGGTGGCGCTGCTGGACGTGGACATCGCCACCTCGGCTTATCTTGCCGCGCAGGATCACAGCCGCGAAACCACGCTCTCCTCGCTGTCCGTCGCGCTCGAGACCGTCGCGCAGGGGGATCTCACCACCCAGCTGGGCGAACTGCCCGCCGGTTTCGAGCAGATCCAGTCCGACTTCGCCGCGATGTGCGACTGCATCGCCCAGACCCTGGGCGCGGTCGCCGCCTCCTCCGAGCAGATCCGCGTCGGCGCCTCGGAAATCCGGGCGGCGAGCGATGACCTCTCGCAGCGCACCGAAAGCCAGGCCGCCGCGCTCGAGGAATCGGCCGCCGCGCTCGACCAGCTCACCAACGGCGTGCAGACCTCCGCGCAAGGGGCGAGCGAGGTCAACCGTTCGGTCTCCGAGGCCGAAGCCGAGGCGCGCGAAGGCGGCCAGGTCGTCGAGGAAGCGGTCGAGGCGATGGACGGTATCCAGAAGTCCGCCCAGGAAATCGGCGCCTTCGTCAACGTCATCGATTCGATTGCCTTCCAGACCAACCTCCTCGCGCTGAACGCCGGGGTCGAGGCCGCCCGCGCCGGCGATGCGGGCAAGGGCTTTGCGGTCGTCGCCAACGAAGTGCGCGCGCTCGCGCAGCGCTCGGCGGAAGCGGCGCAGAACATCAAGGACCTCATCGGCTCGTCCGAACAGCAGGTCGGGCGCGGCGTCGCGCTCGTGGGCCGTACTGGCGAGGTGTTCCGCCGCATTGTCGACAAAGTCTCGGGCATCACCGGGCTCGCCGCGCAGATCTCGGAGAACTCGCAGAACCAGGCCGGGCAGCTGGGCCAGGTCAATTCGGCCATTGGCGACATGGACCGCATGACCCAGCAGAACGCAGCCATGGTCGAGGAGACCACCGCGGCCGCACGCAACCTTGCCCAGCAGGCCGAGGACCTTGCCAAGCTGGTGCGCATGTTCAAGCTGGATATCGGCGCGACGGGCGGGAGCCCCTTGAGCGTCGTGCCGCCTGCCTCGGCGCCGGCGCCGCGCGCCCTGCCCGAACCGGCGGCCTATTCCGCGCCGCGCACCTCGGGCGCGCTCGCGCTCAAGCCCGAAGAAGCCACCGACGCCGACTGGGCCGAATTCTGATCAGGACGTGCCCGGCGAGGTCGAACCGCGAATAGCGCGCTTCGGACCGAGCCGGCCACGATCACATGGGCAAGGCGCGCGCTCAGATCCGCGCGACGACCTTATCCATCGCGCGAAGCCCCTTCTCGCTAATATGCACGATCGATCTTCGCCCGTCGCGCGGATCGTCCAGCCGCGTCAACAAGCCCTTGCGCAGCAAGACGTTGAACCAGCGCAGCGCCGTTGTCGGAGCCACGGCCGAGGCGATGCAGACCGACTTCACGCTGCACTCGCGGCCCTGCTGGTGCATCGCGTAGAGATCCAGAAGGATGTCCCAGGTCGGCTCCCCGAACAGGTCCTTGCCCAGGATCTCGTCGCGCAGACGGCGCACGCGGTAGAGGTTCGCGACCGCCTCCAGCCGTGACTTCGGCGTTGCCGGTGCATTCGCGCCTGCCTCCTCCTGCACCTCGAGAAGTTTCGTCAGTTCGTCAATGGCGGCGCGCGCGCGCATCATCGCCACATACCCGTCTTCATTCCGATTATCCATCGACATGCCCACACCACTCTCTCCGAACCACAACGATTAACTGCAGTTAAGCACAAATGAGCCGATCTACTGAATTAAATAAAAACAAGGTTAAATATAGACATATGTCCTAATTTCGCACAGCCATTATGTATACTATTAAACGATCAGTGCGCCGTCTCGCCGCCCTCATCCCTGGCGAACATGTGCAAGGCAAGCGCGATGATCGTGCCCAGCACCAGCCCGAGCAGCGCCGACACCACGGCGTAGGACACCCAGCCGGTCACCCCGCCCAGCGCCCCCGACGCCTGCGCCACCGCGTGCTCGACACCGTGGGCAAAATGCGCCGGAGCCGGCAGGCCCAGCTCCTCGAGGCCATGGAGGATGATGCCCCCGCCGACCCACAGCATCGCCAGCATGCCCACGAAGCTCAGCACCTTGAGTACAATCGGCATCGCCTTCAGCAGGAAACGCCCGACGGCCTGCGCCATTTCGGAAGGCTTGCGCGCCAGGTGCAGGCCAACATCGTCCATCTTCACGATGAGGGCGACCGCGCCATAGACGCAGAAGGTGATGACGAGGCCGACGATGGCCAGCGTGATCGCGCGCGTGACCAGCCCCTCGTCACTCACTTCGGACAGCGCGATCGCCATGATCTCGGCCGAGAGGATGAGGTCGGTGCGGATCGCGCCCTTGGTGCGCGCCTTCTCGAAGGCGACCGGGTCCTTGATCTCGTCCTCCAGCGTCTCGCCATGTTTGGTGCCCGAGAGCTTCTCGATCACCTTTTCCGCGCCCTCGAAGGAGAGGAACAGGCCGCCCGCCATCAGGATCGGGGTGATCGCCTGGGGCAGGAAGGCGCTCAGGACCAGCGCGATGGGGAGCAGGATCACCAGCTTGTTGAAGATCGAGCCCTTGGTGATGCGCCAGATCATCGGCAGTTCGCGGTCGGGCGTGAAGCCGGTGACGTAGCCGGGCGTCACCGCGGCATCGTCGATCACCACGCCCGCGGCCTTGCTCCCCGCCTTGGCCACGCCCGCCCCGACATCGTCGATCGAGGCAGAGGCCGCGCGGGCAATGACCGAAACGTCGTCGAGAAGGGCGACAAGACCGGTGGGCATCGTAAAGGGATCCTCATGAAAAACGGGGCAGAAGGCCCCTCGAGACGACATGCGGGGGATTTTTTCGGCAATCAAGCGAAAGCCGCCGGAACTCGCGCTTTTCCGGGGCCTTTCACCCCATCGCAGCGGCCTTGCGTGCGCCCCCGATCACGAAAAAACGCGAACGGCGCCTTAAAGCTCCCGACGCCTCACCGTTCTTCCCCATGACCGGAGCGAACAACCAAACGCTCTCACAACTTTCTGAAACTGGGGAATTAAATCATGTCTGTCATCAACACCAACATCTCTGCCATCCGTGCTTCGAACGCCTCGATCGCCGCCAACAAGATGCTCGGCGTGTCGATGGAACGCCTCTCGACCGGCAAGCGCATCAACTCGGCCAAGGACGATGCCGCGGGCCTTGCCATCTCGACCTCGATGACCTCGCAGATCCGCGGCATGAGCCAGGGCATGCGCAACGCCAACGACGGCATCAGCCTTGCCCAGACCGCCGACGGCGCGCTTTCGGAAGTCACCAACATGCTCCAGCGTGTTCGTGAACTCGCCATCCAGTCGGCCTCGGGCACCTACCAGGACAGCGACCGCACCGCGATGCAGCAGGAAGTCACCGCGCTGACCGAGCAGCTCGCCGACGTCTTCTCCCAGGCCGAGTTCAACGGCAACACGCTGTTCTCGACTACCTCGGGTACCGACCTGACTTTCGACATCCAGACCGGCGCCAATTCGGGTGAGACGGTCACCCTGACCTCCACCGCGATCAACGGCACGCTGATCGACGCCACGGCGCTCGACGTCTCGACCGCGGCGGCCGCCACGACCACGCTCGACAATGTCGACACTGCGCTCCAGGAAGTGAACGCCACCCGCGCCTCGCTCGGCGCTGGCCAGAACCGCCTCGAATCGGTGGTCAACAACCTCACCAGCACGGTGACCAACCTCTCCGACGCCCGCAGCCGCATCGAGGACGCCGACTACGCGGTGGAAACGACCGCGATGGCCAAGGCGCAGATCCTCAGCCAGGCCTCGACGGCGATGATCGCCCAGGCCAACCAGGCCCAGCAGAACGTGATGAGCCTCCTGCGCTAAGCGCGGCGAGCCTCAGACCAACCAGGTCCCGAAAGCACCCGGTGGGGAATAGTCCCCACCGGGGCAATCGCGTTGCGGCGTGCGAGCCGATGACGCTCAGCGGTCGCCGGGCAGATTGTCAGGCGTCGCAACGGCAGAGGCCGGCGCGCGGGCGCCTCCCTCCCCCTCTTGCAGCACGTCCGCCCGCGTGCGCCCGGCCGGCACGAAGTCCTCCGGGTTGCCCGGTGTTTCGGGCACCAGCCGCCAGACGGTGTTCGACAGGTCATCGCAGATGATGAGCGCGCCGCGCGGATCAAAGGTCACGCCTACCGGACGCCCGCGGGTCAGGCCATCCTCGCCGCGAAAGCCGGTGACGACATCGACCGGATCGCCTGCCGGACGCCCGTTGCTGAAGGGCACGAAGACGACCTTGTAGCCCACCGGATCGCTTCGGTTCCAGCTGCCGTGTTCGCCCACGAAGGCGCCTTGGGCAAAGCGCTCCCCCATGATCGGGGCGGAGAACGCGACCCCCAACGCCGCGACATGGGCGCCCAGCGCGTAGTCAGGCTTGATCGCCGAGGCGACGAGGTCGGGCCGCGCGGGCTTCACGCGGGTATCCACGTTCTGCCCCCAGTAACTGTAGGGCCAGCCGTAGAACGCCCCGTCGCGTACCGAGGTCAGGTAGTCGGGCACAAGATTCGCGCCCAGCTCGTCGCGCTCGTTGGCGACCGCCCAGAGCTCGTCGCTGCCCGGGCGGAAGGCGAGCGCCGTGGGGTTGCGGATGCCGGTGGCGAAGGGGCGGTGCATGCCGGTGCGCGCGTCGATCTGCCAGACCATCGCGCGATCCTCCTCCACGTCCATGCCCCGGTCGCCCACATTGCTGTTCGAGCCGATGCCGACATAGAGGAAACGCCCGTCCGGGCTCGCCGCCAGCGACTTGGTCCAGTGGTGGTTGATCTTCCCGGGCAGCTTGGTGACCCGGATCGGCGGCGCATCGGCCCTGGTCTGCCCGTCCCGGTAGGTAAACCGCACAAGCTCGCCCTGGTTGGCGACGTAGATCATGCCCTTCGCGAAGGCGAGGCCATAGGGCGCGTCGAGCCCGTCGGCAAAGACACTGCGCGCCTCGTAGGTGCCATCGCCATCGGCATCGCGCAGCAGCGTCAGGCGGTTTCCGCCCTCCACGGAGGTCTTGCCCTTGGCCTTGATGTAGCCTGCGATGATGTCCTTGGGTCGAAGCTTGGGCGCATGGCCGCCGCTGCCCTCGGCAACCAGGATATCGCCATTGGGCAGCACCAGTGTCTGGCGCGGCACCTTGAGGTCGGTGGCGATGGCGGTGATCGTGTAGCCTTCGGGCACCTGCGGCCGGGCATCGCCCCAGGACGCGGGATTGGCGATCTCCATGTTGGGCAGAAGTCCGCGCTGCTTTTCGGGAAGCTGCGGGTTCTCGCCATACTCGGGCGCCTCGCTGCCGCCCGAACAGGCCGCGAGCGCCGCGCAGGCCGCGAGCGTGCCGAAGTAGGAACCTGCCCTCATGCCGTCTCTCCCTTGCGCAGCGTGGCAAAGCCGAACCAGACCGCGACAAGCGCCAGGCCTGTCACAAGGATCGAGAGGACAAGGCCGGTTGGCATCGAGGCCCAGCCGTCCTTGGCGTGAATGAAGGAATTGACGAGCCCGATGGCAAAAGTCGCCACCACCAGCACCAGGTAGATGATGCCCCGGCCAAGGCCGCGAATGGTATCCACCAGCGCGAACACCAGCGCCAGCCCCAGGAACAGGAGCGCACCGGCGTTGAGCCAGGAGGCAAAGTTGGTCCACTGCACCTCGTAGCTGGCGGCATAGGCCCAGTCGCTCAGCAGCGTGCCCGCAAAGAGCGGCAGGGATCCGGCCAGAAGTGCAGCGTGCACCGGGTGCAGCGCGCGCGCCGGAGCGGGACGAAATCGATGAGAAGGAGGCATGGCGGCGATCCCATGTCAGGAGGAGGAAATGGCCGGGCTGCGCCAAGGGCGCCGCGCACAGCGACACCCCCTCACAAAGCGAGAACGACCGCCTTGTTCCAAACACCCTTCAAAATCGCCGGAATTCAATAGACTTGCGGAGGTTTCCTCGCAGAAACGGAGAGGAAAGAAGTAGGTAGATTCAAGGGGTCATCACCCCTTGCCCCCCAAATGGGCTACCTCACCCTTCTCAGCCGAGGTAGCGCGCGGGACGTGAGGTGGATGGTATCGGGAGCCCGAGGGCGATGGCCCTCGGACCTGATTATTCTTCTTTGGACCGAACCTCAGAATTCGACTTCAAGTTCTTCCATTTCCTCAGGTTCGGCCTTGGCTGCGGCGATCCACTCGGCCATCGGCGCCCACTCGGTGATGGTCTTGCAGTAGGCAAGGCACGGCGCGGAAACGGCGACCGCATAGGTAAGGAAGCGGGTGGCGACGGGCGCGTACATGGCATCGGCCACGGTGGGGTGCTCGCCGAAGAGGAACGGGCCGCCATAGGTTTCGAGGCACTCGGTCCAGACCGCCTCGACCCGCTCGATGTCAGGGCGCGCGCCCGAGAAGACGGGAAAGCTGTCGTGGCGCACCTTGAGGTTCATCGGCAGCGCCGAGCGCAGGTTGGTGAAACCCGAATGGATCTCGCCCGAGACCGAGCGGCAGTGGGCGCGCGCGATGCGGTCTTCAGGGAAGAGGTGGGCATCGGGGCATTCCTCATTCAGGAACTCGGCAATGGCGAGGACATCCCACACGCTCGCCCCATCGTAGGTAAGGCGCGGCACCAGCACCGAGGGCGAGAGCAGGAGCAGTTCGGCCCGGTTGTTGGCATCGTTGGGCGCGGGCTTCTCGATCACCTCGAGCCCGGCCAGGCGGCACATCAGCCAGCCGCGCAGCGACCAGGCCGAATAGGTCTTGCTGGAGATCGTGAGAGTTGCCTTCTCGGGCACCTTGGCCCCTGCCTTCACCTTGCCATCAGGCGTGGACGCCGTCTCAACCATGGCTCGTATCCTTCTTCCTCGTCTGGCCGCTCACCGGAGAGCCTATCACTCCTGCGGGCTTGACGCACTGCGGAAATGCCTCTCTTACGAAAGGCGGTTTCGCTTGCATCCGGCAATGATGCAGCGCAGCATGACGGGTGCATCGTGCCTGCGCAAGGGCGTGGCGTCACCCGGCAACGGAGCGCGGCGCATGACGCGCGGGACACTCGCGGAAGACAAGGGATAAGCCCCATGCTTTACGACGCCTATGAGGCCACCAACGATCTCCTCGCCCCCTCGCGGTTTGCCGCGAAGATGGCGCGGCGCTTCCGCGACGAGGCGCTCGATGGCGCGAAAGACATGCCCTTTGCCCGCCGCCTCTTCGCGCTGGCCGAAGTCTACGAAAAGGCCGCGATCACGCACACGCGCCCGTCCTACGGGATCGACAGCGTACCCTGCGGCAACCGGGAGACGCCGGTTGTCGAGGAAGTGCTCATGGACCTGCCCTTCGGCGACCTCCTCCACTTCGCCAAGCCCGATGTCGCGGTGCCCCAGCCCAAGGTGCTGATCGTGGCGCCGATCTCGGGCCACTTCTCGACCCTTTTGCGCAACACGGTCGAGACCATGCTGTGCGACCACGACGTCTACATCACCGACTGGAAGAACGCGCGCGACGTGCCGCTGTCCGCCGGCGATTTCGGGCTCGACGACTATATCGACTACATCATCACCTTCCTGCAGGAGCTGGGCGATCCGGTCGCGCGCAAGGGGGCCAACGTGCTGGCCGTATGCCAGCCTTGCGTCCCCGTGCTGGCTGCGGTGGCGATCATGGCGGGCGACGATGACCCCTGCCAGCCGCGCACAATGACGCTGATGGGCGGGCCGATCGACGTGCGCGAATCGCCTACGCTGGTGAACGAGCTTGCGACCACCAATTCTTACGACTGGTTCGCCGCGAACATGATCCAGACCGTGCCCTGGCGCCATCGCGGGGCCGGGCGGCGGGTCTATCCCGGCTTCCTCCAGCTCACCGCCTTCATGTCGATGAACATGGGTCGCCACATCGACCAGTTCCGCAAGCTCTACCAGGCGCTCGCCGACGAGGACACCGCCGCCGTCACCAAGATCGAGAGCTTCTACGACGAGTACTTCGCGGTGCTCGACCTCACCGAGGAGTTCTACCTCGAGACCATCGACAAGGTGTTCCAGCGCGCGCTCCTTGCCAAGGGCGAGCTGACCTTCCGGGGCGAGCCGGTGGACTGCGGCGCGATCCGCAAGACCGCCCTCCTCACCGTCGAGGGGGAGCGTGACGATATCTGCGCGGTGGGCCAGACCGCGGCCGCGCACCTCCTGTGCACGAGCCTGCGCCCGCACCTGAAGCAGCACCACCTCCAGCCGGGCGTGGGCCACTACGGCACCTTCTCGGGCTCGAAGTGGGAAAAGCAGGTCTACCCCCAGGTCAAGAACCTGATCCTTGCGATGAACTGATCGCCGCCCCTGCACACCGCTGGGACAATTTGTCCCGGCGATCATCGCCTTGCCCCGCGTGACAGGCCCTGTGTTCCACGCTAGGCGCATGACCGCCATGTACGCCCTTCGCTCCTTCCTTGCGCGCCACCTCTGGCTCTTCGCGCTCGTGATCGCGATGGCGCTGGCCATGAAGGCGCTGGTTCCGGCGGGCTTCATGATCGAGAGCGCGGGCGCGAAGGTCCTCACCGTCGAAATCTGCGACAGCCAGGGCCACACCCGCCTCCAGAAGATCGCGCTTCCGGGCAAGCCCGACACCTCTTCGCAGCAGCAGCACGCCAAGGCGGCGAAGGAATGCCCCTTCACCGCGCTCTCCGCCCATGCCCTGGGCAATGCGGACCCCGCGCTGCTGGCGCTGGCGCTCGCCTTCATCCTGGCGCTGGGCTTCCTGCCCACGCCGCCACTGCGGCTGATCCGGGCCCGCTACTGGACCCCGCCGCTGCGCGCCCCGCCCCACCTGTCCTGATCCCCTGAGCCCCGCACCACACGTCGGGGCCTCTTCCTCGCGAACATCGCCCCCGCGCTGCGCCGCCTCGTGCGGCCGCGCAGCGCTGTTCGCCCGATCTTAGCCTTCAGGACATTCCATCATCATGCAGACCTCTTTCGTGCGCGCTGCGCGCACCGCTCTTTACGCCAGCACCGTCCTCGCCCCCGCCCTTGGTGCCGTCACCGCCGCGAAAGCCGACGAGGCCCCGCCCCCGCTCACCGTGGTCGAGGGCCACATGCCCGATCCCACCGTGGTCGGATCGCACCTTTCCGAGCAGGACCTCCATGAAAAGGGCGCCGCGGCCAGCGACACCGCGCAGGTCCTTGCGCGCATCGCGGGGGTCTCGGCCAACACCGGCGGCGGCTTTTCGGCCATGCCCGCGATCCGTGGCCTCTCCGAGCAGCGCCTGCGCATCACCGTCGATGGCCAGCCGATCGACATGGCCTGCCCCAACGACATGAACTCGCCGCTCTCCTATACGAACCCGCAGACGCTGGCCGCGCTGACCGTGATCCCGGGCGTTTCCCCGGTGAGCCTGGGCGGTGACACCATCGGTGGCGTGATTGCCGCCGAGAGCGCAGTCCCGGTCTTCGCGAAGGACGGATCGCTTCTGGTGACCGGCCGCGCGGCGGGCTACTACCGCTCGAACGGCAACGCCTTTGGCACCTCGGTTTCGCTGACACTGGCGGGCGAGAACCTCTCGGCCACTTACACCGGCGCCTACACCCAGTCCGACAATTACAAGGCGGGCGGGCACCTGGGCACCGTCCATTCCAGCGAATACGCCAAGACCGACCACGCGCTGACCCTTGCGCTGCGCACCGAGGCGGGCCTCATCGAGCTCAAGGGTGGCTACCAATATAGCCCCTACGAAGGCTTCGTGAACCAGTCGATGGACATGACCGACAACCGCTCGTGGTTCGTGCAGGGACGCTTCCGGGGGGAGTACGACTGGGGCAAGGCCGACCTTTCGGCGAGCTACCGCGACACCGACCACACGATGAACTTCCTGGAGGACAAGCTCCCCGGCTCCATGCCGATGGAAACGCGCGTCCACACCTTCACCAGCGCGGCGAAATTCGAGATCCCGGTGAACGAGCACCATGTCCTGAAAACCGGGCTCGAATACCACCACCAGTGGCTCAACGACTGGTGGCCGCCGGTCGAAGGCTCGATGATGATGGGCCCCAACGCCTTCGTGAACATCAACGAGGGATCGCGCAACCGCCTGGGCGCCTACGGCGAATGGACCGGCGACTGGACCTCCAATCTCACCACCACGCTGGGCCTGCGCTATGACCGGGTGGAGATGAACACCGGCGATGTCGCCCCTTATGGCACGGGCATGATGCAGGCCGCCGACGTCGCTGCCGCCGCCGCCTTCAACGCCGCCGACCGACGCCGCACCGACAACAACTGGTCGGGCTCGGCCCTCGTGCGCTGGACGCCAAGCGCGGCGCTTTCGGTCGAACTGGGCTATGCCCACAAGGTACGCTCACCCAACCTCTACGAGCGCTACACCTGGGGGCGCGGATCGATGGCGAGCCGCATGATCGGCTGGTACGGCGATGGCAACGGCTATGTCGGCGACATCGCGCTCGATCCCGAACGCGCCGATACCTTCAGCGCCGCCTTCGCGCTCTCCCCGGCAAAGGACGTGCACCTGAAGGTCTCGCCCTACTACACGCACGTGAACGACTATATCGACGCGAACGTGATCGGCACGCTCAGCGAACGCGCCGTCCAGCTCCAGTTCGCCAACACCGATGCCGAGTTCTACGGCGTGGATGTCTCGGCCGACGCGGTCCTCCAGGGCAGCGCCGAACAGGGGACCCTGCTCACCGCAACGCTGGCCTATGTCCATGGCGAGAACACCGGGGCCGACGCGCCGCTCTACCACCAGATGCCGCTCAACGCCGCGCTCGCCCTCACCCACCGGACCGGCGCGCTGGAGCTGACCGGCGGCGTCGAGTGGGTGGACCGCAAGGACCGCGTCGACACCCGCCGCAACGAGCCCGAGACTTCGGCCTATGCCCTCGTCAACCTCGGCGCGGCCTATACCCTGCAAGGCTAGCGCCTCGGGATCGAGGCCACCAACCTCTTCGACAAGGGCTACTACCTGCCGCTTGGCGGCATGGCGCTGGGCGACCTTGCCGCGACCGACACTTGGCGCCCGGTCGCCGGACAAGGCCGCAGCGTGAACCTGTCGATCTCGACCGCGTTCTGATCGTTTCAGGCCAGACGAAAAAGGGGCGCGCCCGAACCACCGGCGCGCCCCTTTCGTGTTGCCTCAGATCACCTGGTCAGTTGGCGAGCGGCGCGGCGGCCGAGGCGTCCACCGGAAGCCCGCCCAACTGGTCGACCAGCTTGGTGTAGGCGTCGAGATAGGCCAGGACGATGATCTGGCCGATCTGCGTATTCTGGTACCCGCTCGCACCGGCCCCGGCGAAAGCCCCTCCGAATGAGGCCCCCGCGCCTGCGCCATTGAAGCTGACATCGGACTTGCGCGCATAGCCCTCGGTCAGGGCCTCCTCGACCGTGGTGCGGGCATTCACCACCGAGAGGGTTACGTTGGCCTCGCCCTTGCGCACGTTGAGGCCTTCGGCCATCCGGCCCACGCCGCGCCCGAAGATGCCACCGACACCGCCGAGCACGCCGCCCAGCGCGTTGCCGCCCGAATTCTTGTTGGTCGAGACGATGTCGGGCTGCAGGAAGTAGTCCGCTGCACGGATCTGTCCCTTGCCGATGTTCGATCCCGCCTGAAGCTCGCCCTGTTCGGCCAGCGCGCGTTCCATCGCGCTGTTCTCCAGCGAGCGCCCCCGATTGACCAGCGTGAAACAGCGCGACTTCTGCACGAAGACGCGCAGGATCGCCTCGGGACTGCCCAGGCTGTACTCGCGCCACCACTTCACGTCCGGCTCGATGATGGACACGGTGCCCAGGTTCTTCTGGCAGACCGGGATCTGCTGCTGCCCCTGCTCCTGCTGCTTGCGCGCCGAGGAGGTCCCTTGCGCGAACGCCGGCGCGGTCATGCCGCACACCGCCGCCGCGGCCATTACCCAAGCCCATTTCGTCATGTCGATATCCTTTCCTCCCGCAAAAATGGCCTGACGCACCAATAGCCGCAACAAAATACGGGACATGACGGTGTTTTCACACCTCTCAAAAGTATAAATTCGTGAATTTATACATGACTTACTTAAGGCCACCTTGCTCATGCACGCCGGAAAGGATCGGCCCTGCTGCATTCCCGAGGTATTACGGGGCCAGGCTCGCCTCGCCCGGCAACTGCGAGCGGATACGGACCGTCACCGCAGCGAAGGCCCGGCCACAAAGCATTTTCCTACCCCCCTTGCCCCAGGGTAGGACGGTAAGCATGTCCCTGCGCGTCCCGCGCGCGGCGGGAATGGCGGTCTCGGGGCATGGCCGGACGTGTGGCGCATGGGGGCAGATGTAAAAAATGCCTTCGGCAAGAGGGTCTGGCAGTGGCCCTCGCGGGGCGCGGGTTCCGCCTCCTTACGGCGAGGCCCTGGCTCACCCCCGCAGCCATGACCGTGCGATGCGCAAGAAGTACTGGGCGAATTGGCAAGACTTGATACTTTGATGATCTTCATGACCATTCGACGATGCGGGGCATTTCATGTTGAGACGGCGGCTGGTGCCAATTCCGGCAATCGTGATGGCGGCGTTTTTCGTGAGCGCTGCGTCCGATGACGACCCGATCATCGTCGAAAGATCTCGTGAAACGAATGTCGTTGCTGCCGGGGAGTGGGAAGTGCGGATCTCGCGTTCCTATCGCTTCGGCAAGAGCCTGGACGGAAAGAACGATACGCGAGCGCTCGGCCAGGAGCGCACGTTCAAGTTCTGTCTGCACGACACGCAGATTGAGCTGTTTGTCCGGCAACTGGTGGGCGAGGGGCAGTCGGACGCCGCCTCGAGCACCACGTGCCGCCCCATGCGCATGGACATAAGGGACGGGCACGTTCATGCGTCCCAGGTCTGCAACGGGGGAAGCGTCAGCGTTGAAGACCCGGAGACCAATCGGACCTCGACGCAACCCTCCAGATTGCACCTGAATGTCGATGGGGCATTCGATGACGCTTCGCTCAAGATCGATTTCGAGAGCCGGCGAGAACTTTTGGCGCGTGATGGTCTTGCTGCCCACCACCCCGATCTGATGCGCTGGTCCATCGCTGGCCGGAAAATGGGCGGGTGCTGAAACTCGCCTGGCATCGACGGCTTCATGCGCAAGGCCCGGCCGCACAGCAGTAAGGCGCAGACGGATAGGGGGACAGATGACACCTTTCCCCCTGGACAGTGTCAACTGTGTCAACCTGCGTGTCACCCTTCCGCGTCATCCATTGGCCCCGGGAATGTGCGAAGGCGACTTGCATTTGGCCCGCAATCGGCTAAAGGCGCCGCTTCCCACGCGTTCGCACACGGATTCGCGGGAAACGTGAAGAAAGCCGGAGGGGCCCCGCAATGGTGCGGCAAGCCAGCGATCGGTTAGACAGATAAAGGAAGCTGCAGTGCCGCTTTACGAGCACGTGTTCCTGGCGCGCCAGGATCTGAGCCAGTCGCAGGTTGATGCGCTGGCCGCCGCCGCCACCGAGATCGTCGAGAGCCACGAGGGCAAGGTCACCAAGACCGAGACCTGGGGCCTCAAGAACCTCGCCTACAAGATCAAGCGTAACCGCAAGGCTCACTTCGTGATGCTGAACATCGAGTGCCCCGGCGACACCATCGCCGAACTCGAGCGCCAGACGCAGATCAACGAAGACGTCATCCGCTACATGACCATCAAGGTCGAAGAGCACGAAGGCGGCCCTTCGGTCCAGATGCGCAAGAACGACCGCGACAACCGTCGCCGTCGCGACCGGGAGAACTGATCCATGGCACGTGCATTCTTCCGCCGCCGCAAGTCCTGCCCGTTCTCGGGCAAGAACGCGCCCAAGATCGACTACAAGGACGTGCGTCTCCTCCAGGGCTTCATGTCCGAGCGTGGCAAGATCGTTCCCAGCCGCATCACCGCGGTGTCCGCCAAGAAGCAGCGTGAGCTGAGCCAGGCCATCAAGCGCGCCCGGCACATCGGCCTGCTGCCCTTCATCGTCAAGTAAGGGAGGAATTACCTCATGGATATCATCCTCCTCGAACGCGTCGAGAAGCTCGGCAACATCGGCGACGTCGTCACCGTCAAGGACGGTTTCGCGCGCAACTTCCTGCTGCCGAACAAGAAGGCCCTTCGCGCCAACGAAGCCAACAAGAAGGTCTTCGAAGCGAACCGCGCCAAGATCGAAGCCGACAACGCTGAGAAGCGTTCGGCTGCCGAGAGCCACTCGAGCAACGTCGAAGGCAAGCAGGTCGTCCTGATCCGCGCCTCGTCGAACTCGGGCCAGCTCTACGGTTCGGTCACCGTGCGTGACATCGCGGAAGCCCTGAACGCCGAAGGCGCGCAGGTCACCAAGCAGATGATCGTGCTCGAGCACCCGATCAAGACCCTCGGCGTCTTCGACGTGCGCGTCTCGCTGCACCCCGAAGTCGCGGTCAACGTCCAGGTCAACGTCGCACGTTCGACCGACGAAGCCGAACTGCAGGCCCAGGGCGTCAACGTCATGGAAGCCATGTTCGAAGAAGACACCAGCGGCTTCACCGAAGCTTACGATCCCAACGCCGAGCCCGGCGAGATCGCAGTCGAGGAAGACGCTCCTGCCGAGGACGGCGAAGAGCAGGCCTGAGCCTCCTCTTCCTGACCTTCAGGAAACGAAAGACCCCCGCGCCGGAGCGGCTGCGGGGGTTTTTTCGTGGCGCCTCCACCTGTTGCACCCGCGCAACGCTTATCCCCCTGGCCGAACGCGATGCCCACGCCTGCCCTTGCACTGCAACATGAATTGCGTAACTACAGGCGATGCAAAACAGAATAGATCAGATCCACGCGGAATTGGTCCGCGTCTATGAAACCGCCGTCGCCACCCTCAAGGCCGACATCGCCGCCTTCGTCGAGCACGGCACCCTTCCCCCTCCCGAACGCCGCAGCCAGCGGGAGTGGACCTACCCCGAACTCACCGTGCGCTATGCCGGAAACGAGCGCGAAGCCGTCTACGGCCGCGCCTTCGGCCGCCTCGTCGAGACGGGCACGTACGCGACCACGATCACAAGGCCGCACCTCTTTGCCGATTACCTGAAGGAGCAGCTCACCCTCCTCGATGCCGAATACGAGATCGAGATCGAGGTCGGACGCTCGGACCAGGAAATCCCCTTTCCCTACGTTCTGGACGGCATTGGCGTGGGCACCGCCACCCCGCAGCAGCTTGCCGCCCACTTCCCGAGCACCGACCTTGCCATGATCGGCGATGAAATCGCCGATGGCCTGATGATCTTTGACGAGAACGATCCCAAGCCCCTGGCGCTCTTCGATGGGCTGCGCACCGACTTCAGCCTGGCCCGCCTTGCGCACTACACCGGCACCAGCCCCGACCACTGCCAGAAGTTCATCCTTTTCACGAACTACCACCGCTACGTCGATGAATTTGTCGACTGGGCGGGCACGCAGATCGGCCAGGACGGCTTCACCGCGCTGGCCGGTGCAGGCGGGCTTTATCTCGACGAGCCGACCGACAACGCCCGCGCGCGCCTGTCCGACACCGCCTGGCGCCGCCACCAGATGCCCGCCTACCACCTCGTGCGCGAGGACAAGTCGGGCATCACGCTCGTCAACATCGGCGTTGGCCCCTCGAACGCCAAGACGATCACCGATCACCTCGCAGTCCTGCGCCCCGAAGCCTGGCTGATGATCGGCCACTGCGGGGGCCTACGCGAAACGCAGCGCATCGGTGACTTCGTGCTCGCCCACGCGTACCTGCGCGACGACAAGGTCCTCGATCCCGTGCTCCCGCCCGAGATCCCGCTGCCGGCCATCGCCGAGGTCCAACAGGCGCTTGCCGAAGCAGCCGAGATCGTCAGCGGCGACAGTGGTGCCAACCTCAAGAAGCGCATGCGCACCGGCACTGTCGTCACCACCGACGACCGCAACTGGGAGCTGCGCTACACCGCCTCGGCCCACCGCTTCAGCCTCTCACGCGCCATTGCCATCGAGATGGAGAGCGCGACCATCAGCGCGCAAGGGTACCGCTTCCGCGTCCCCTACGGCACCCTGCTGTGCGTCTCGGACAAGCCGCTCCACGGCGAACTGAAGCTGCCAGGCCAAGCCAACCGCTTCTACGAGGAAGCCATTGCCGGACACCTCAAGATCGGTCTCCACGCCTGCGCCCTGCTGCGCGCCGAGGGCGACAGCCTGCACAGCCGCAAGCTGCGCGCCTTCGACGAACCTCCGTTCCGGTAAGCCTCGCAGGAACAGCAACGAAAAAGGCCGGGACGCGTTGTTCGCGTCCCGGCCTTTTTTATGTCTGAAGTAAAGGCTTACCAGCCCGTCTTCTGCCCCTTGTTCTGCTTGTCGAGCCAGTCCTTGAGCGGCGCGAAGTAGTCGAGCATCGGCTTGGCGCTCATCTTCGAGGAGCCGGTAAACGCCTTGAGCGCTTCGGGCCAGGGCTTGGACATGCCCATGCTCAGCGTCGCCTCGAGGTTCTTGCCCACTTCCTTGTTGCCGTAGAAGCTGCAACGGTGCAGCGGCCCGGTCCATCCGGCCTGCTTGCACGCGGCCTGGTAGAACTGGAACTGCAGGATCCGAGCAAGGAAATAGCGCGTGTAAGGCGTATTGCCGGGAATGTGGAACTTGGCGCCCGCATCGAAGCCGTCCGCAGGACGCTCCACCGGCGGCACGATACCCTGGTACTCCAGACGCATCTTGGTCCAGGCCGAGTTGTACTGCGCAGGCGTGATCGAACCATCGAAGATACCCCAGCGGTAACGGTCGATCATCAGCCAAACGGCAGGAACGCCACCTTGTCCATCGCCTGGCGCAGGAGCAGGCCGATATCCTTGTCCGCGCTCGGCACCTTGGCGGCATCGAGCAGGCCGATCTGGACGAGATAACGCGGCGTGATCGAGAGCGCCACGAAGTCCCCGATCGCCTCGTGGAAACCATCGTTGGCCCCATTGAGGTACAAGTAGGGCTGCGCGTTGTAGGCGCGCTGGTAGTAGTTGTGGCCCAGTTCATGGTGGATCGTGACGAAGTCCGTCGAATTCACCTTGGTACACATCTTGATACGGATGTCGTCCTTGTTGTCGACATCCCAGGCCGAGGCATGGCAGATCACCTCCCGGTCGGCGGGCTTGGTGATCATCGAGCGCGTCCAGAACGTACCGGGAAGCGGATCAAAGCCGAGCGAGGAATAGAAGCCCTCGCCGGTCTTCACCATGTCGACAGGTGTCTGGCCCTTCGCCTTGAGCAGATCGCCGATATCGTAGCCCAGATCGCCCGCCCCTTCGGGCGCGACGAGCGGGTAGATGCTCCCCCATTCCTGCGCCCACATGTTGCCAAGCAGATCGGCACGGATCGGCCCGGTCTGCGGCTGCACGTCCGCACCGTACTTCGCGTTGAGCTTGTTGCGGACATAGGTATGCAGCGCGAGGTAGAGCGGCTTGACCTCCTGCCACAGGCGCTCGGTCTCGGCGGCGAAGGCTTCGGGTTCCATGTCGTAACCCGAGCGCCACATCGCGCCGACGTCGGCATAGCCAAGCTCACGGGCTCCGGTGTTGCCGATCTCGACCATGCGCACATAGTCGTCCTTCATCGGCGCACCGACATTGTCGTGCCAACTCGCCCACATCTCGGCAAATTCGGCCGGCGTGTGATCGAGGTTGCCCATCTCCTCCTCGATGTCCGAGCCGTTGATCTCCGCACCATTGAGCGTGCCGCGGCCCTTGCCATAGGTCGCGCTGAGATCAGTCATGATCGTGCCCAGCTCGTCCGCCGCGCCAGCCATCGTCGGCGCTGGCATCACGATACCCTGGCTCAGGATCCCGAGCTTGCGCACAACGTCCGGATCAAGCCCCGGGATGTCCTTGTAGCGCGCGGCTTCGACTGCGTAGGCGACCTGCTTCTCCGTCAGTTCGGCGTTCGAGCTGGACGCGAGCGCGTTGGTGTCATCGGTGATGTAGGTGCTGTTGACCCAGTTGACGCGCGCATTGTCGAGCGAGAAGTCGGACAGGTCCTGTTCGGCCGCAGCTACGAAATCCGCAGCCCCTTGCGCGGTGTGCGGATAGCTCGCCGCGGGTTCCTGGGCCCAGGCGGCGGGAGCTGCGGCATAGGACAAGCCCGCCGCCAGCGCGGCAAGAGCTGTGGTCGCTCGTTTCATGGAAAGAAAATCACCCTGTTATGTGTCTGTCGGACCGGAAGACTAGCCAATGGTCCGACAAGATCAACATAAGAGACAGGGCAAACCGCAAGGGCGCGGGCCAGAATCAGTCGAGAAGGAACTCGGCCATCGCGCGCCCCATCTCCTTGAACGTCACCGAGGACATGTGATTTCCCGGCGTTTCGGCGTAGCGGCCATCGGGCAAGGCATCGGCCAGCTCCTGCGCCTTGCCGTTGTCCTCATCGTCCGCGCCACATACGCACAGTGTCGGCATGGTGATGCGCGCCAGCTCCGAAGGCGCGGTATCGTCGACAGATCCCAGCAGCAGCCGCGCGGCTTCGCGGTCAATCTTCATCGTCTTCATGAAAGCCTGGGCCACGAACGCCGGATCCCCGCGCTCGATGGAACCGAAACGGTCGATCGCGTCGACGAAATGGGCCGAACGGCGCGCCCAGCCCGAAAGACCGGACAGGCCCATACCCGCCAGGATCAGGCGGCGCGGCGTCAGGCCTGCCAGCACACCGCGCGCAGAGGTGCGCGAGCCCAGCGAGAAGCCGCCCAGGTCATAGTCCTTCAGCTCAAGCTCGGCGATGATGCTCTTGAGGTCCTCTACCAGGACATCCTCGGGGTAGGCGCGCGGATCGTGCGGCGCCTCGCTTTCACCATGCGCGCGAAGATCCGGCATGTAGAGCCGGAACCCCGCATCCGCGAGAATTTGTGCATTGCCGTACTTGATCCAGTTCACGTGCGCGCTGGAGAACAGGCCATGGAGTAGGACCAGCGGACGTCCGCTTGCCTCTCCCATGCAATGCACCACCAGCTTGGTATCGGCGAAACCCTCAACGATACGGCTTTCGATCTCACTCACGCGCGCGCCCTTTCTCATAGCACAAGAGGCAGGCACCGACCCTGCGGGACCGGCATCCTACCTCTCACCGGGGGTCTTTGCGCGGCTCGGCGCGATCTTGCAACCTTAGCCGGAGGCTTTCTCGTCCCACTGGTCGAAGGCTTCCAAGGCCTGCGCGGCATACATCGCGGAAGGACCCGCCCCCATGTAGACCGCAAGCCCCATGGCCTCGGCGATTTCCTCACGCGTCGCGCCCGCGCGCTGGGCCCCTGAGGAATGGTAGGTAATGCAGGGCCCGCAGCGCACCGCCACGCCGATAGCCAGCGCGATCAGCTCCTTGGTCCTGGTGTCGAGCGCGCCGGGCGCGAGGGCTGCCTTACCCATCTCCGAAAAGGCCTGCATCGGTCCCGGCGCGCTCTTCTTGAGTTCACCTATGGCCGGGTTCAGGTCCTTCGCCATCTGCGGCCAGTCGTGAAAGTTGCTCTTCGACATACCCTCTACCTCCTTGATGGGAGCACTGTGCGCCCCGCGATCCGCGTGTCGCCTTGCGCCAGATCAAGAGCCACCAAACGCAGGCCCACCTTCCATGGCAGCGCCTCCCTCGCCGCACTATCGGGGTATGTCCCGAGGCTTGCTTGCTACATCGAGTGCGAAGCGAGAGGTTCACACAAAGAAGAACCCCCGCCAGGACACCTGACGGGGGTTCTTCGAAATCCGTTTCGCAAAGGTGCTGAAATCAGCCCTTCTTGAGGTGGCGACGGCCGAGCAGTTCGGCGATCTGCACCGCGTTGAGCGCGGCACCCTTACGCAGGTTGTCCGAGACACACCACAGCGCGAGGCCGTTCTCGACCGTGGGGTCTTCGCGCACGCGGCTGATGTAGGTGGCGCTGTCGCCCACGCACTCGACGGGGGTCACGTAACCACCGTCCTCACGCTTGTCGACGAGCATCACGCCCGGAGCTTCGCGCAGGATGTTTTGCGCTTCCTCGGCCGAGACTTCCTTCTCGAACTCGATGTTGAGCGATTCGGAGTGGCCCACGAAGACCGGCACGCGCACGCAGGTTGCGTGGAGCTTGATCTTGGGATCCATGATCTTCTTGGTCTCGACGACCATCTTCCACTCTTCCTTGGTGGAACCATCGTCGAGGAAGACGTCGATGTGCGGGATCACGTTGAAGGCGATCTGCTTGGTGAACTTCTTGGGCTCAACCTGATCGCCGACGAAGATCGCGCGGCTCTGCTCGAACAGCTCGTCCATGCCCTGCTTGCCCGCGCCGGAAACCGACTGATAGGTCGAGACGACGACGCGCTTGATGCCGAAAGCATCGTGCAGCGGCTTGAGCGCGACAACCATCTGCGCGGTCGAGCAGTTGGGGTTGGCGATGATGTTGCGCTGCGTGTAGCCATCGATCGCATCCGGGTTCACTTCCGGCACGATGAGCGGCACGTCGGGCTCCATGCGGTAGAGCGACGAGTTGTCGATCACGACGCAGCCCTGCGCAGCCGCCTTGGGCGCGTAGATCTTCGTCGGGCCCGAGCCGGCCGCGAAAAGCGCGATGTCCCAGCCCGTGAAATCGAAGTGCTCGATGTTCTTGACCTTGAGTTTCTTGCCGGTCTCGCCGAAATCAATCTCCGTGCCGGTGGAACGCGACGAAGCAACCGCTGCGATCTCGTCGCAGGGGAACTCGCGCTCGGCAAGGATGCTCAGCATTTCGCGGCCGACATTTCCGGTCGCGCCGACGACGGCTACCCGGTAACCCATTTCAAGATCCTTCTTGGCTTAACACGCAAGGGCCCATGCCCGAGCGTGAAGGCGGGCCGTTACAGGGTCCTGCCCCCAATGACAAGCGCCCTTTGCCATTGATTGCGCAAAATGCGTCCGATTGAGGCAAAAGATTACGCAAACAACGGCAAGTACACGCAAAATCAGTCGGCCATCAGGTCGTTCTGCCCCCAACACGACTGCGACAAAAGGAAAAGGGCGCCAACCGAAGCGACGCCCTTTTCCCTGTTCTCAATCCGGTGATCGGCTCGCTCAGTGCGCGGTCGCCCCGCTCACACCGCCGTGGGCGGGAGGCGCGGCCGCAAGTTCGTCCGCCTCGGTCCACTCGATGGGCTCAAGCGTTTCGGTCAGCGCGCGGGCCAGCACCTCGTCAACATGGCTGACGGGAATGATGTCGAGGCCCTGCTTCGCGTTCTCGGGGATCTCGGCGAGATCCTTGCGGTTCTCTTCGGGGATCAGCACCGTGGTGATGCCGCCGCGCAGCGCCGCCAGAAGCTTTTCCTTGAGACCACCGATGGGGAGCACGCGCCCACGCAGCGTCACTTCACCGGTCATCGCGACGTCCTTGCGCACCGGCACACCGCTGAGCGTCGAGACGATGGAAGTCACCATGCCGATACCCGCCGAAGGACCGTCCTTGGGCACGGCGCCTTCGGGAAGGTGAATGTGAATGTCGCGCTTGTTGAAGATGCTCGGCTTCACACCGTAGGCGGGCGAACGGGCCTTCACGAAGCTCCAGGCGGTCTGGATCGATTCGTTCATGACTTCGCCCAGCTTGCCGGTTGCCTTGATCTGGCCCTTGCCCGGAACGGTCACGCTTTCGATGGTCAGCAGCTCGCCGCCCACTTCGGTCCAGGCAAGACCCGTCACAGCGCCAACCTGGTTCTCCTCTTCGGAGTTACCATGGCGGAACTTCTGGACACCGGCGTAGTCGGCAAGGTTCTCGGGCGTGATGGTCACGCTCTTGGTCTTGCCTTCGAGGATCTGACGCAGCGACTTGCGCGCGAGACGCGCGATCTCACGCTCCAGCGTACGCACGCCCGCCTCGCGGGTGTAGTACCGGATAAGGTCGCGAAGGCCCGCTTCGGTCAGCGTGAACTCGCCGTCCTTGAGGCCATGCGCCTCGACCTGCTTGGCCACGAGGTGGCGCTCGGCAATCTCGACCTTCTCGTCCTCGGTGTAGCCTTCGAGGCGGATGATCTCCATGCGATCGAGCAGCGCCTGCGGCAGGTTGAGGCTGTTCGCGGTGCACACGAACATCACGTCGGACAGATCGATGTCGAGTTCGAGGTAATGGTCCTGGAACTTGGCGTTCTGCTCGGGATCGAGCACTTCGAGCAGCGCCGACGCCGGATCGCCGCGGAAGTCCTGACCCAGCTTGTCGATCTCGTCGAGCAGGAAGAGCGGGTTCGACTTACCCGCCTTGCGCAGGTTCGAAACGATCTTGCCGGGCAGCGAGCCGATGTAGGTGCGGCGGTGGCCACGAATTTCGGCCTCGTCACGCACGCCGCCCAGCGACTGGCGAATGAACTCACGGCCCGTCGCCTTGGCAATCGACTTGCCCAGCGAGGTCTTGCCGACACCCGGAGGACCGACGAGGCACAGGATCGGGCCCTTGAGCTTGTTGGTGCGCGCCTGAACGGCGAGATACTCGATGATGCGGTCCTTGACCTTGTCGAGTGCGTAGTGATCGGCGTCGAGCACGTCCTGTGCGGCCGAAATGTCGCGCTTGAGCTTGCTCTTCTTGCCCCACGGCAGGCCGAGGAGAATGTCGAGATAGTTGCGCACGACGGTCGCTTCCGCGCTCATCGGCTGCATCGACTTCAGCTTCTTGAGTTCCGCGTTCGCCTTTTCGCGCGCTTCCTTCGAGAGCTTGGTCTTCTCGATCTTGTCCTGCAGCTCCTGCAGCTCGTTGGCTTCCTCGCCCTCGCCGCCACCGAGCTCGGACTGGATCGCCTTGAGCTGTTCGTTGAGGTAATATTCGCGCTGGGTCTTTTCCATCTGGCGCTTCACGCGCCCGCGAATCTTGCGTTCGACCTGCAGGACGCCGAGTTCGCCTTCCATGAAGGAATAGACCATTTCCAGACGCTTGAGCGGATCATCCTCGGAGAGGACAGCCTGCTTGTCGGAAACCTTGGCGGAAAGCTGTGCAGCAACGGTATCCGCGAGCTTGGCCGCGTCCTCGATATCGTCGAGCTGGTCGCCCGCGTCCTGGCTCAACTTCTTGTTGAGCTTTGCGTATTCGTTGAACTGATCGATGACCGAACGCATCATGGCCGAGACTTCGGTGCCTTCGGCTTCGACGCCCTCGAGCTTCTCCACTTCGGCCAGCAGCATCTCGCCATCGTCGGTCTGCTCGGCGCGCAGGCGCTCCAGCTTCGCACGCTCCTGTCCTTCGACGAGAACACGCACGGTGCCGTCAGGAAGCTTCAGCAGCTGGAGAACGCTGGCGATCACGCCGGTGTCGTAGAGATCATCTCGGTCGGGATCGTCGCAGCCCGGATCGAGCTGCGCGAGAAGGAAGATGTCCTTGTCGCCTGCCATCGCGGCTTCGAGGGCCGCTACCGATTTTTCACGGCCGACAAACAACGGCACGACCATGCCGGGAAAGACGACGATGTCACGGAGCGGAAGCAAGGGCAGCAGGTTCAAGGGCATTTCCATCTGGTCTTGTTCGTGGAGGGCCGTAACGGCCACCCACCTTAGAGTGTTCCACGATATGGGGGCGAATTATCAATCCGCAATGGAGTTAGCGCGCAAAGCCTTGTGGAAGTGCTTTACAGGCCCTGCGGCAGTTCCCCTTGGCCCGTTCAATCGCGGTACGGCCGGGTCGCCCAAGTGGCGGACAACCCGGCACAAATTCATCAGAACGGCATCTTGAAGCCCGGCGGCAGACCCATGCCCTGCTGCGCCTTGCCCATCTCTTCGTTGGCTACCGAATCGGCCTTAACGCGCGCGTCGTTGTAGGCCGCCGCGATCAGGTCCTCGAGCATACCCTTCTCGCTCGGCTGCATCAGGCTGTCGTCGATGGAAACACCGATGACACGGCCCTTGGCCGAGCAGCGAATCTTCACAAGGCCGCCACCCGAGAGTCCTTCGACTTCCATCGAGTCGAGCTTGCTCTGGGTTTCGGTCATCTGCTTCTGGATCGTCTCGGCGGCCTGCTGCGCCGCCTGGATCATTTCTTCCATGGACTTCATTGTATTATCTCCAGTTGCGGCCACCACCGCCGATGGCGGCGGGCCGTTCATCCTCGATCAGTTCGGCGTCCGGGAAGGCCGCCAGAGTCGCCTCGACAAGCGGGGCCCTGCGCAGGGCCTGCGAGGCTGCCGCCTGGTCGGCCTCGGCCCGCTCGACAATCGTCGGCATCCCGCCACTCTCGACGCGCATGACTTCCCAGCGCTGGCCCGTGGCCTTGGCAAGACCATCGCGCAGGTAGCCGCTGATATCCTCGCGAAAGCTGGGTGCAAGCTCGTATTTCAACGTGCCCGGTGCAAGATGCGCCACCCGCACCTGCATGCGCATGATGTTCGCGACCGTCGGACCGCCCGCGTGTTCGACTTCGTCGACCAGGCTGTCCCAGCGCGCGGCCAGGAACTCCGGTGCAATCGCCTCAGGCGCAGAAGGCGGTGGAGCTGCCGGGGCCGGAGCGGCGGCCTGCTCGGGCGCAGCGGCACCAGAAGCAGAACCGGCTGGCTCGGCGGGAGTTGGCACCTCACCCGACGGGGCCGCGGATGCGGGGGCCGATGCAGGTGCAGGTGCCTGGGTGGGCGCCGGTCCGCGCGCGACGAGGTCCTCCAGCTTCTTCACCAGCGATCCCGGATCGGGCATGTCGCTGGCGTGCATGATCCGCAGCAGCGCCATCTGCGCGGCCACCAGCGGATCAGGCGCGGATTTCACTTCCTCGAAGCCCTTGAGAAGGAGCTGCCACAGGCGGTGCACCTGCCCGGCCGCCAGGGCCGTCGCCCAGCCTCCGATGGCTTCGCGTTCCTCGGCCGAATGCGCTTCCGGCTCGGAGCCGGAGACCTGCGCCAAGGCGATACGGTGCGCCAGATCCATCTGCCCGCGCATGAGCGCGATCGGCTCCACCCCGAGCGCGAACTGGCGCGCCACGACCTCGAGAACGCCCGCACCATTGCCTTCCAGCAGGTGCGCGAAAAGCTGGCGCTGCACCGTCTTGTCGGACAGGCCCAGCATATCGCGCACCTTGTCCGCGCGGACCTGCCCTTCCCCGTCGAGATCGGCATGGGCAATCGCCTGGTCGAGAATCGAAAGGCCATCGCGCACCGAACCTTCGGCAGCCGAGGCGACCATCGCCAGCGCCTCCGGCTCGGCCTCGACACCTTCAAGACCACAGACCTTGGCGAAATGCTCGGCCAGCATCGGCGTGGGAATACGGCGCAGGTCGAAGCGCTGGCACCGCGAGAGGACGGTAACGGGCAACTTGTCGACTTCGGTCGTCGCGAAGAGGAACTTCACGTGCGCCGGGGGTTCCTCAAGCGTCTTGAGCAACGCGTTGAACGCGTTGCGCGAAAGCATGTGGACCTCGTCGATGATGTAGATCTTGTAGCGCGCCGAAACGGCCGCATAGCGCACCGCCTCGATGATCTCGCGCACATCGTCGACGCCGGTGTGGCTCGCCGCGTCCATCTCGATCACGTCGATATGGCGCCCCTCGGCAATCGCGCGGCACGGCTCGCACTGGCCGCACGGATGGATCGTGGGGCCGCCCTCGCCATCGGGACCGATGCAGTTGAGCGCCTTGGCGATCAGGCGCGCGGTCGAGGTCTTGCCGACCCCGCGCACGCCGGTCATCAGGAAGGCGTGGGCCAGGCGGTCGCGCTTGATCGCGTTGGCCAGCGTGCGCACCATCGCCTCCTGCCCGATCAGTTCGTCGAAGGTCTGGGGACGATACTTGCGGGCGAGCACCCGGTAAGGCTGCTGCGCTTCGTCGGACGCGACAGCCGGGGCCGTCTTTACCTGCGACGGAGGCGCGCCATCCGTGGCGGGCACGGCCGGAACCGGAGATGGCGCCGGTTCGATGTCTTGAGCGGCCTCCTCGGCAGGCGCCGCAGGCTCGCCACCGAACATGGAGACTTGTCCCGCCGCTTCCAGTTCGGCCGCACTCGGCCCGTCGGCGGCCGTGTTCGCGTCGTCCCCGCGGTCCTGCGCCGGCGCGTCCCCGAACATCGAGGCCTGCCCGGCATCCTCGAGCTCCTGCGAGGTGGGGCGCGGATCGTCCTGCCCGGCATCATCCCAGGGCGGGCGGTTCTCAGGGTTTTCGCGTGAATCGTCCATCGTGCCAGCAAGACTAGGCGCTTGCGCACGGAATGTCAGGTGCGTTGCGCGTTGCTCCACAGACTCGCGCGGCTGCAACCTCGTGCCGTCCACCGCACGCACCTTGCCAAGGACCGTGCCAGCGCACATCACCAAGGCACCCCCATCAAGCAATTGGATTTGGTATGATTTCTGAAGTTCTTGCGCTGCTTGCCGCCTCCGCAGCTGCGCCCGCTCCCGCCGCGACACCCCTGCCCGAGCTACCGGTGTTCGCCACAGCGGACTGCGCCAGCGCCAACTCGCGCGCCAAGGTCCTGAGCAGCCCCTTCGCCGACGGAAGCTATGAGGAGCGCCTGGAGAACTATGTGAATGCGCGCGCGCAAGGCACGCTGGGGCGGCTCGACCATACGGACATCTCCGCGGAACAACGCCGCGCGATTCTGGATGCGACGCTCATGAGCCCCGAATTTGCATCGACAACCGACGAAAACGCCCGGCGCGACGCCGCGCTCGAACCGCATTTCAAGACATTGGAAGGTGATCCCAGCGACGCCGAGGCCTGCCGCGCCATCGTCCACATCTCGGGCGAGATCCACGCAATGCTGCTTTCGGTCGCCGCCCAGTGGGACAGGCTTGCCCTCACGATCGACCGGGAAATCGCTAGGACCGAAGAGAACCATTGAGGCCCAAACAAAAACAGCGCCCAGTGGGCGCTGTTTTCAAAGGAGCCGAATGACCCGTCGCAATCCGTTGTGGCTGCTTCCTTCCGGACCTGACCAAGTTGGCGAACGCAAACGTCCATCCGACTCCCGGCGCGCCCTATGGCAATGCTTTGGCAGGAATGCAACCCGGGAATTGCCTGGAACTCCTGAAGCCGGGCAATTCCTTTCAAATGCTTATCCCCTGAGGGAAAAGCTTAGCGAAAGTTGTCGGCGTAAGCCTGGATCTTGAGGCGGCGCGGCGGAGTCGCGTGGACTTCGGCGTCGATGCCGTACCGCGTCGCGTAGGCCTTGGCTTCGTCGGCGCTGTTGAAGCGCAGCTGGAGCTGCTGCTTCATGTCGCCCGAACCGGCCCACCCCATGAGGGGATCGGGCTTCTTGGCCTCGGCGGGTTGGAATTCGAGGACCCACTGGTCCAGGAGGGCCTTGCCCGACTGCATGGCATTCTTCGGGCGCTGATAGATGCGTGCACTCATGGGGATGTGCATTGCCCCCAAATCGCGCCGGAAATCAAGTTCAAATCACGCCTTTCCGGAGCGTTCGAACGCGTTTTTGGTCTTCAGACTGGGGTTCTCGTTCCAGGGTTCATCCGGCCAGCGGTGCCGGGGATAGCGCCCTTTCATCTCACGCTGAACGTCCTTCCAGCTCCCCCGCCAGAACCCGGGGAGATCGCGGGTGGTCTGGATCGGACGGCCTGCGGGCGAAGTCAGCTTCAAAAGCAACGGATTTTCGGGCTTTCCATAGCCCGGGTGCCGGTCGAGCCCGAACAGTGCCTGCACGCGTACCTCCACGCTCGGCCCGCCTTCATCTTCGTAATCGATGGCATGGCTTGTGCCAGCCGGACTACGAAATTCCGCAGGTGCCAGATGATCGATTCGCTGCTGGTCTTCCCAGGTTAGGCGGCCACGCAGCGCGCCATGCAGCGCCCCCTGATCGATAGCGTCGAGTCGGCGCCCCAGGACCGGACCCAGCCAGTCTTCCAGGTCCTCGAGCAGCGCCGCCTCGCCCAGGACCTCCACCCCGGCATGGCGCGCACGTCGCAAGAGCGCCTGCGAGGCCTTGCCGATCGGCACGATGTCGAGCCCACTGGCGCGCACCCGCTCCAGAAGAAAGGAGCGAATCGAATCCGGATCGGGCGCAGGATCGGGCCCGCTCGCCAACACGATCGCGCCAATCCGCCGCTCGAGGCGGGCCTCCACGCGCGCCTCGGCCTCGTTCCAGCGCAGGATCGAGCGACGCTCCATTCGATCACCGAGCCAGCCCTCGACCTCCGCCGCTTCGAGCGGGATGCCCGAGAGAATGCGCGCCCCACGCGCCTGTCCCTGCGCATCGCCGATCACCATCCACTCGCGCGCGGCGAGAGGTGAGGTCGGATCGAGAACATACCCACGCCCCCCCACCGACAACCAATGCTCCCCACTCGGATCACGCCGCCGGGCCAGCATGGCGGGCTGCCCCATGGCAAGGAGGATCGCGGGCGGTACGTCCTGCTCCTCCTCGACAACTCCTTCCATCAGCGCCTGTGCCTTGCGCGCCCAGCCTGCCGCCAGTTTGCGCGCCGCCTCGGCGCGTGCGGAGCGATCCGCGCCCCACCGCGCCAGGCGCTGCGCAAGATCGTCACCGCGCCCGCCAAGCCCCCTTTCCTGCAAGAGCAGCGCAAGCCGGGCAGCCGTGCGCGCGCAGCCATACGTGCAGGCCTGAAGGATCATGGTCGCATGGCTCGGGCTCATCGGCAGGCGTGCGACTTTGTCACCGAAAGGCGTAATCCGCCCCTCCTCGTCAAGTGCGCCCAGCCCGAGAAGCTGCGTCCTGGCCGCCGCTAGCGCGGCTTCGGGCGGCGGGTCGATCCAGGCCATCTGCGCCGGATCGCCCGTCCCCCACTGTGCGAGTGACAGCGTGAGCGGTGCCAGATCGCTGACCTTGATCTCGGGAGCATCGAAGGCGGGCCGCCCGGCGTGCGCCGCCTCTTCCCACAATCGATAGGCGACACCCGGCCCCTGACGGCCCGCGCGTCCGGCCCGTTGCGCCGCCGAGGCCTGGCTGGCCGCGTGCGTAACGAGGCGGGTGACGCCCGCGGCCTTGTCGAACTCGGCGCGCCGCGCGAGCCCGGCATCGACCACGACGCGCACGCCATCAAGAGTAAGTGAGGTCTCGGCGATGGCGGTTGCCAGAACGATCCGGCGCCGCCCTTCCGGATCGCGCCGGATCGCCGCGCGCTGAGCGACCGGATCGCATTGGCCGTGTAGCGCATGGATCTGCGCAGATGGCAGGCGCTCACGAATACGTTCCGAGACGCGCTCGATCTCGCGCACGCCGGGCAGGAAGGCGAGGATATCCCCGTCCTCCTCGCGCCAGGCCTGCAGGACGGCCGAAGCCACCGATTCCTCGACACGCTTCTCCGCCGCGCGTCCGAGCCAACGTATTTCCAGTGGCCAGGCGCGTCCTTCACTCTCGATGACCTGCGTTCTGGGACCCAGCAGGCTGGCAAAGCGGGCGCCGTCGAGCGTCGCGGACATGACCAGGATGCGCAGGTCCTCGCGCAGCACGTCCTGGCATTCGCGTGCCAGGGCCAGGCCCAGATCGCTGTCGAGATGGCGCTCGTGCGCTTCGTCGAACAGCACGGCACTGACCCCTTCAAGCTCGGGATCGGCCAGGATCGTCGAGACGAAAATCGCCTCGGTCATCACCAGGATCCGCGTGCGCGCCGAGGTCCGGCTGTCAAGCCGCGTGAGATAGCCGACCGTATCGCCCGCCTTTTCACCAAGCTGTTCGGCCATGCGCTCCGCCGCTGCACGGGCCGCGACACGGCGCGGCGAAAGCAGGATGATCTTGCCTGTACACCAGGGCTGGGTGAGCAGCGTTGGCGCCACTGCGGTGGTCTTACCAGCCCCTGGAGGCGCGATGAGGACCGCGCCTGCATGAACGTCCAGGGCCCTGCAAAGCTGGAGGAGAACCTCTTCTACGGGCAAGCGTGTCATCCCCGCCCTCCCGACAGATGATCGCCTCGTTCACACGATCTGCGCAACAATTCGCAAGTCATATGGTTAAATGCATGAAACATCGTAGAAGGAAGGACCTGTCTCATTTTCCGGCACGTGTACATTTCGTCAATCATTGTCCGTTAGCCATGCCTGCGGAGACTTCGGATTTGCAGCAAGAGAATAGCCCTCGCCTGAACACCGCGAAAGCCGGTCAGCATCCGTTGGTTGTCGCGCAGTATCTGAGGCTGCGCCAGCAGATCCCGGCTCTCTACGGGCTTCTGTCCGCCAACACCACGATCCTGGCCTATACCCATCGTCACGTGGCTCCCGCGATCCTCGCGTACGCGATTCCGGCCGTGCTGATAGGTGTTTCGCTCATGCGCATGGTGATCTGGATCCGGCCGGTCAAGGCGGAATCCTTCGTCCCCAGCCTCGTTGCGGCCAAGCTCCATGCCACGACGCGCCTGTCCTTCGTGTTCTCGCTCGCCTTCGTGTTCTGGGCCTTCACGCTCGATCTCTATGGCGGGCCCTACGAGCATGGACATGTCGCGATCTTCGTGGCCGTGACCCTGCTCGGCTGCGTCTACTGCCTCAGCTTCCTGCCCCAGGCCGCCGAGGCCGTCTGCGTAACCGGAACGTTCTCCTTCCTCGTCCACGCGCTCTACATCGGAACCGAAGTCTACATCGCAATCGCCATCAACCTCGCGCTGGTGGCCGTGGTGATCCTGAAGCTGACCCGCAATTCCTACAACGCCTTCGTGGAGCTCGAGGTCTCGCAGCGCGCGCTCAACAGCGAACGGCGCCAGGCCCAGTCGCTGGGCGAAGAGAACGCCTACCTTGCCCAGACCGATGCTCTCACCGGCCTTCCCAATCGCCGCTACTTCTTCACCGCCCTCGAAAAGCTCCTTGCCGGTTCGCCACGTGATCGCCCGTTTTGCGTCGGTCTGCTCGACCTCGACCGCTTCAAGCCGGTCAACGACACCTATGGCCATGCCAACGGCGATCGCCTGCTCTCCATTCTGGGCCAGAGAATGGTCGAGGCCGCGCCCGCCGACACCATCCTTGCGCGGCTCGGCGGTGACGAATTCGGGCTGATCGTCATGGGCGACCTCCAGCAAGCCGAAGCCGTCGCCCAGCGCCTCGCCGAGGAAATCGGCAAGCCCGGTCAACTGGGCGATGTGGTCGTGTCGGTCGGCTGCTCTGTCGGCCTTGCCTCCTATCCCGAAGCGGCAACGACGGCCAACCTGCTGTTCGACCGCGCCGACTTCGCGCTCTACCACGCCAAGAACCACAAGCGCGGGCAATGCGTGCGTTTTACCGAGGAACTTGAGGCCCTGATCCGCTCGGAGCAGACCCTCGATACCGCGCTCCAGGCCGCTGATCTGGATGCCGAACTCTCGCTCGCCTTCCAACCGATCGTCGATACGACGAACCTGCGCTTCATCGGCGTCGAGTGCCTGGCCCGCTGGACATCCCCCCTGATCGGCGAGGTCTCGCCCGAACAGCTCATCTCCACAGGGGAGCGCCTGGGACGCGCGCGCGACGTCACCCTGATCCTGTTCGACAAGGCGTTGCAGGCGATGGAAGCCTTGCCCGAAAACCTGCGCATGTCCTTCAACCTGTCCGGCCACGACCTGTCGGACCCGAGCACGATTGCCGGGCTCCTCGACCGGATCTCGGGAATGACCTGCTCACCCAAGCGCCTTCTCTTCGAGATCACCGAGACTTCGCTCATCACCGAACTCGAACGCGCCCGCAGCGCGCTTGGCCGTCTTCACGCGACCGGGGCGAAGATCGCGCTCGACGATTTCGGCACGGGCTATTCCAGCTTGTCCTCGCTCCACCAGTTGCCGCTCGATGTGCTCAAGATCGACCGCAGCTTTGCCTCGCAGCTCGACGAAGCAGCGGGGCGAAGGCTGATCACGGCGATCCGCAACCTTGCCCGCTCTCTCGACCTGGAATGCGTTATCGAAGGTATCGAGACCGACAATCAGCTCATCAGCGCGCGCCTGGCCGGTTTTCCGCTTGCGCAAGGCTATCTGATCGCACGGCCCATGCCGCTTGCGGCCCTGTTGCACCGGATGGACGTGGGCAACAGCGTGCACACGCAGCTCGCCCAATAGCGATATCTCTCAGGCCTAGAGCTTGCGGATACCGTAGTCGATGCGGATCCGCACCCAGGTGCCCAGTTGGGCTTTCCCGTTGATCTGAGGCGGTTTCACGCGGAACTGCCAGGCTGCGTTGAGGACCGCGAGCCCGAAGCCCGAGCCCCGCGGCGATTCGCCCAGAATCTGGCAGTTCTCGACCCTGTAGTCGGCAATGGTCTGGCATGCGATGAGACCGTATCCCTCATCGGGGCGCTGCGCAGGCAGATAGCTGGCCAGCTCGGCATTGGTCGGCCGTCGGTACCAATCGGCATTGTAAAGGACAGCGCCGCCCGGCCCCTCGCCGGGTCCGTAGGTCTTGCCGCCTCCCGCTTCGTTTCCGGACGTCGGGGCTGGCGCGCGCATCTTGCCGATATCGGCCGCGGCCATGTCCGTGCTCGACATCTTGAGCCAGGAATAGGCAGGCTTGGGCTGCGGTGCTGTCGGCGCCTTTTCCGGCGGCACCTCGACCGGCTCGACGAAGCGCTCGGGCACTTCGCGTTCGGCGGGCTTTTCCTCTTCTTGCGCCTCTTCCTGCTTTTCCTCGGCGGCCTTGTCGCCCTTGTCCTGCTGCTCTCCCTCGACGTCGAAGCTCGTCACCGTGGGAGCGGCATCGTCAAGACGCGGCGCGATCTGGGTCTGGTAGATCGCCGCGAGCAGAACGAGCACGACGATACCCGCCGACAGCGAAGCCGAGAGGGCGCGCTGGCGCGCGGAACCGGAGCGGTAACCGGTATGGGAAAGTGCCGAGACGTCTCGCATCACGGCCTGCCTTAGCCGTCTGCCAAGAGCGCTGCAATTGCCGTGGCCGCGCAAATGGTGCGTTACGCCGCCCTCATCGGGGGCGTAACGCTATACATCTGATATCAGACGACGATCCGGCCCTCAGTAGCGGCGAGCGACCGCGAACTGGACAGCTTCGGCCATGGCGTCGCGCGCCGCGCCCGACGGGAAGATCGACAGCGCATCGATGGCGCGCTGCGCATACATGCGCGCCCGCTCGCGCGTCGCTTCGACACAGCCATGCTTGTTGATGAGCGTGATCGCGTGGGCGAGGTCCTCATCATCGCAGCGGAAGCCCGCAATGGCGTCTTCCCAGAACTTGCGCTCCTCGGCGTTGCCGCGCGCATAGGCCAGGATCACCGGCAGGGTCATCTTGCCCTCACGGAAATCGTCGCCCTTGTCCTTGCCCGATTCGGCGGCCTCGGAATCGTAGTCGATGGCATCGTCCACCAGCTGGAACGCGATCCCGAGGTTGCGACCATAGGAATCGAGGGCCAGTTCCTCGGCCTCGCCCTTTTCGGCGATCACCGCCGAAATGCGCGTGGCCGCCGCGAACAGCGCCGCCGTCTTGGAGCCGATGATGTCGAGGTAATGATCCTCGCTCGTCTCGATCCGGCGCTGGGCGGTCAGCTGGTCGACTTCGCCGGCAGCGATGATCGAACTCGCCGTCGAGAGGATCTTGAGAACCTTGAGACTGCCATCCTCGACCATCAGTTCGAACGAGCGGGTGAACAGGAAGTCTCCCACCAGCACCGTCGCGGGATTGCCGAACACGATGTTGGCCGCCGCCTTGCCACGGCGCGTTTCCGAACCGTCGACGACGTCGTCGTGCAGGAGGGTGGCGGTGTGGATGAATTCCACGGCGGCCGCCAGCTTGTGGTGGCGCGTGCCCTGGTAACCGCACAGTTCGGCACCTGCGACCGTCAGCATCGGGCGCATGCGCTTGCCTCCCCCGGCAATCAGATGCCCGGCGAGCGCCGGAATCAGGGGGATCTCGCTCTGCATCCGGTCAAGGATGACAGCGTTGACGCTGTTCATGCCCGGCGCCGTCAGCGCCAGCATGGGAGCGAGGGAAGGCTGCGACCCGCGTTCCCGCAAGGATATGACTTCTGCACTCATCGGGGGCGCAATGGGGGCTCGCGCGCTCTGACGCAAGTGCAAAAAGGACGCCTTCGGCTCCATTGCGCGACTGGCCGAGGGGGAAAAGCCATGCTAGCGCGCCCAGACGATGACACAGGATACGCCCGCCTCCGATCCGGTTCTTGCCGGCTTTCGTTCCAGCATCGACAATATCGATGCCGCCCTCATTCACATGCTGGCCGAGCGTTTTCGGATCACGCAGGCGGTCGGCGCCTACAAGGCCGAACACGACCTGCCCGCCTCCGACCCCGGCCGCGAGCAGATCCAGATCGACCGTCTGCGCAAGCTGGCCGAGGAGGCGAACCTGGACCCGGACTTCGGCGAGAAGTTCCTGCGCTTCATCATCCAGGAAGTGATCCGCCATCACGAGCGTGCCAAGAACGCCTGATCCCGCGCACACCCTGCCCGCATACGAAAAAAGCCGTCGCACTACGCGACGGCTTTTTTCGTATGCGAACGGCGCCGCGTCCCGCGGCGACCGAACAGCGCCGAAAGGCTTACTCCGGAACGTATTCCTGGAGCTTGGCCATGAGGGTTTGAATGCGAAGGGCCGCATCGTTGAAGGTCTTCACTTCCGAGCGATTGCCGGTCGATTCGGCTTCCTTGGAGGATTCGAGGTAACCTTCCAGGTCCACTTCCAGGGCGTCGACCAGCATGGCGACTTCGTCCGTGGTCAGCGTCAGGGTGATGTCTTCGTTCATGTCGGCTCCTCGCCTTGTCGCATGAGAAATGGGAATGTCGGTATGGGGGCCGACATAGACCTTCGCGCCCACGCTGCAACCGTTGCCCGGCCACCTTTCCCCCAAAGCGCATGGCCCCGCGAAAGGTTGCCACGCACACCGGAGCTTACACCGCCGCGCGCGGCAGCCGTAACTTGACCAGCAGGCCGCCCAGGTCCTCGCTTTCCGCCAGTTCGACCGAGCCACCATAGATTTCCACGACATCGCGCACGATGGCAAGGCCAAGGCCCGTGCCCGGCTTGCCGGTATCGAGACGTGCGCCGCGATCGAAGATGCGAGGACGCTCGGCCTCGGGGATGCCCATGCCATCGTCCTCGATCCAGATTTCGCAGAGCCCCGGACGGGGATCGGCCCCGGGCGGATCGACCGTCACGAAGACACTGCCGCCCCCATACTTCGCCGCATTCTCGATAAGGTTACCGAGAAGTTCCTCCAGGTCCTGCTTTTCCAGCGCGACCGTGGCGCCCTTGTCACCATCAAGGTCGAAGCGAGTCGTGTCGTAGAGCCGCTCGACCGCGCGGAACACCGCTTCCAGGCTGGGCCAGACCTCGGCGCGCGACATGCCCGCCGCGCGACGTCCGACCGCGCGGGCGCGGGCCAGGTGGTGGTCCACATGGCGACGCATGTTGGCGACCTCGCGGATCACCGTCTTGTCGAGATCGGGATCCTGCGCCGAGGCCGCGTTGGTGACCACCGTCAGCGGCGTCTTGAGGGCATGGGCGAGGTTCCCCGCATGGGTGCGCGCCTCTTCGGCCTGATTCTCGGTATGGGCGAGCAGCGCATTGAGCTCTTCGACCAGCGGGGCGACTTCCTTGGGCAGCGGATCGTTCACCCGCGCCACGCCGGTCGTGCGCAGTTTCTGGATGGCCCGGCGCACATGGCGCAAGGGGAACAGGCCGTACCAGGTCTGTAGGCCCGCCATGAGCAGGAGGCCGACCCCCAGCACCGCGAAACTGTAGATGAGGATCGAGCGGAACGTCTTGATCTGCTCGTCCAGTTCCTCGCGGCTCGCCGCCACGGTGAACATCCACTCGGCATCGCTGCCTGGCAGGATGATCGAGCGCTCCATCACCCGCAGCGGTTCACCCTGGAACTGGTCGGAATTGTAGACGTGGGGCTGCGCGTCGTAGTGATCGGCCGGAACATCCAGCGTCAGATCCCACAAGGAGCGCGAGGAAAAGTCCTCATGCCCCTTGGCGCGAATTTGCCAGTACAGGCCCGAATTGGGTTCAAGAAAGCGCTGGTCGCCCAGCGGCCGGTTGAAATAGACCTCGCCATCGGGCGCGATCTCGGCCGAGCCGATCATGCCCAGCAGCATGTAGCTGAGCTGCTCGTCGAAATTGCGCGTGACGAGGCCCGCCAGCGCACTGTCGAGTGCGAAACCACCCAGCAGCAGCAGGATCGAGATCCAGCCTGCCGCGATCAGCATCATGCGCCGCGCGAGCGAGCCGGTATTGGCCGGCATGTCCTGTGCAGGCACCGGCCCGCGCGCGCTGGTCACCCTCGCCTCTCCCGACGACTCAGGCCCGGGTCGGCTCTGCGGGATCGTCGAGGCTGTAGCCAAGGCCACGGATCGTGGTGATGACGTCGGACCCGAGCTTCTTGCGGATGCGCGTCACAAAAACCTCGATCGTGTTCGAATCGCGGTCGAAATCCTGATCGTAGATGTGCTCGATCAGTTCGGTGCGGCTGACCACCTTGCCCTTGTGGTGCATCAGGTAGGACAGCAGCTTGTACTCCTGCGCAGTGAGCTTGACCGGCTCCCCGGCCAGCGTCACACGGCCCGAGCGCGTGTCGAGACGCACATCGCCTGCGGTCAGTTCGCTGGAGGTATTGCCCGAAGCACGGCGAATCAGCGCCCTCAGGCGCGCGATCAGCTCCTCGGTCTGGAACGGCTTGGCGAGATAGTCGTCCGCGCCCGCGTCGAGCCCGGCGACCTTGTCCGACCACGAATCGCGTGCCGTCAGCACCAGCACCGGGAAGTTGCGCCCTTCCTTGCGCCACATGCCCAGCACCGTCAGGCCATCGATCTCGGGCAAGCCGAGGTCGAGGATGACCGCGTCGTAGTCCTCGGTCGAGCCGAGGAAATGGCCATCTTCACCGTCGACCGAAAGATCGACGGCATAGCCGTTCTGCTCCAGCGTGGACTTGAGCTGGTTGCCGAGTGTGGGTTCATCCTCGACGATCAGGATGCGCAATTCTGGTCCTCCCTCTAGGGTCCCATGCGAGATGGGTGCAAAGCTGTGCAGCGTCAAGCGACGGGAACGCGGGAGGTTCCCGCGACGCGCGCCCGGAGGGACGCGACCGCGACGCTGCCAGGCTCAGTTCGACTGGCCGATGATCCGCCCTGTACGCGCATCCACGTCGACATAGTAGACCTTGCCGTTCTCGATGAATTTCAGGCGGTACGCCATAGCGGCAGGATCGTACTCCGGGCCGATGTACTGCATCCCGCTCATGCGCGGCAGGACGATCTTCTCGATCTGCCGACTGGACAGGATGTTGCCCGCCCGGCGCTCCTTGCGCACCTGGCCCTGCTCACCGTTCTGGGCCTCGGCCCGAGCCGGAAGCGCAGCCGCACCGCCGACCCAGAGAGCCAGAACCATCGCGGCGACCGCTGTGGAAGAAAAGCTACGATATTTCATTATGGTCTGGTTGCCTAAGGCAGAGGGATTGAACAAGCCCTGAATGCCCGATGCGCCATGCAACGGGGCAAGTGTTGTCCATTCGCGACAGGTCACAGCGAAAGGAGCCCGCTCGCAGCCCCAACGACGCTTGCCAGCCCCTGCCCTGCGCCTGTAGGGCGCTGGCATTATGGCAACTGCACCTATTCTCAGCTGGGAAGGCCTCGGCCTGATCCAGGGCACCGGCTGGCTCTTCCAGGATCTCGACATCAACATCGCCCAGCGCGACCGCCTCGCTCTGATCGGCCGCAACGGCGCAGGCAAGACGACGCTGCTCAAGCTGATCGCTGGGATCGTCGAGGCGGACGCGGGCAAGCGCTCGATCCAGCCCGGCACGCGCGTCGTCACGCTGGAGCAGGACCCCTTCTTCACCGGCTATGCCACGCTGCTCGACTTCGCCATCCACGGCGAGGACGGCCCGCAGCCCCACGAGGTGGAAGCGATTGCCGACCAGCTCGGCATCGACCTCTCCCGCGAGGCGAAGAGCGCATCGGGCGGTGAGCGCCGCCGCGCCGCGCTGTGCCGCGCGCTCGCCTCCGAGCCCGACCTCCTGCTGCTCGACGAGCCGACCAACCACCTGGACCTCGCCGCCATCGAATGGCTCGAAGGCTGGCTCCAGCGCTACAAGGGCGCTTTCGTCGTCATCAGCCACGACCGTACGTTCCTCACCCGTCTGACCAAGGCGACGCTGTGGCTCGACCGCGGCTCGATCCGCCGCAAGGAAGTCGGCTTCGGCGGCTTCGAGGCGTGGGAAGAGGAAGTCCAGAAGGAAGAGACCCGCGCGGCCGAAAAGCTCGACGCGAAACTCAAGATCGAGGCGCACTGGCTGGAACGCGGCGTCACCGCACGGCGCAAGCGCAACCAGGGTCGCCTTGCCAAGCTGTGGGAAATGCGCGCCCAGCGGGCCGCGATGATGGGCCCGCAGGGCACCGCCAAACTCGGTGTCTCGGGCGATGGCTCCAAGACCAAGTCGGTCATCGTCGCCGAACACGTCACCAAGCGCTTTGGCGAAGGCGAGAGTGAACGCACCGTCATCAAGGACTTTTCCCTGCGCATCCAGCGCGGCGACCGCATCGGCATCGTCGGCTCGAACGGGTCGGGCAAGTCAACCCTGCTCAAGATCCTGACTGGCGAACTTCAACCCGATGAGGGCACCGTCACGCAGGCCCAGACGATGACCTCCATCGTCCTCGACCAGCAGCGCTCGTTCCTCAAGCCCGAGATGCAGCTGCGCGACGTGATCGCCGAGGGCAGCGACTGGGTCGACGTACGCGGCGTGCGCAAGCACGTGCAGGGCTACCTCAAGGACTTCCTGTTCGATCCCTCGCTGATCGACGCCAAGGTCGGCACCCTTTCGGGCGGCGAGCAATCGCGCCTCCTCATGGCGCGTGAGTTCGCCCGCCCGTCCAACCTCCTCGTGCTCGACGAGCCGACCAACGACCTCGATCTCGAGACCCTCGATCTCCTTCAGGAAGTGATCTCGGACTACGAGGGCACCGTGCTCATCGTCAGCCACGACCGTGACTTCCTCGACCGCACCGTCAACCTGACGCTTGGGCTCGACGGCAGCGGCCATATCGACGTGATCGCCGGCGGCTATGCCGACTGGGAAGCCAAGCGGCGCGAGAGGACCTCGGCCGGCAAGGCAAAGAGCGCCAGCACCGAGACCGCCCCCCCTCCCCCGCCCAAGCCCAAGAGCGCCAAGCTCTCCTACAAGGACCAGCGCGACTATGACCTGCTGCCCGGACGGATAGAGGAACTGGAAGCGGCAATCGAACGCGACGAGACGGCGCTTGCCGACCCGGACCTTTATACGAAGAACCCGGACAAGTTCGCGGCGTTGACCAAGGCCATCGAAAAGGCCCAGGCCGAAAAGGAAGCCGCCGAAGAGCGCTGGCTGGAACTCGCCGAACAGGTCGAGGGCTGACAGAACTTGCCAAATCGGTAATTTGCGAGGAAGGTGGCAAGCCAATCCGGTTATCCGCAGGCCCAGCTTTCCATGCTCGATCGAATCCGCGCCATCCGCCAGCAGAAGGGCATGACCCTGGCGGATGTCGCTGCGGCCTGTTCGCCGCCCACCACCGCCCAGACCATCGGACGGCTCGAAACCGGCGCGCGCACGCTTTCGCTCGACTGGATGAACCGCATCGCCGCAGCCCTCGGAGTTGAGGCGGGAAGCCTCCTGCGCGCCGAAGCGGCAAGCCCTGCCCGCATGATCGCAAGCCATGGCCCAACCGGCCTGCGCCCGCTGAGAGCTCCCCATGACGTCCTACCCCACAGCGAGATCGACCCTCTTGCCCGCTGGGTGGTTCTGGGCATCGAAGTCGCCGCCAGTGACTACCGCGCGGGCGACCAGGTGTGGATGCGCCACCTCGATGCGGGCGCGCTGGCGGCCGCCACGTCGCATCTCATCAATCGTGAGGCCCTGGTCCCCTTGCCGGGGGGACGCGTTTCCTTCGGACGAATCGTAAGTATTTCAACGGATGAGGAACGAAGCCTCGTCACACTGCTTCCTTCCCTTGTCCGGCGCCCGCCTCTCCGCATCGAGGATCCGGAATGGATCGCGTTGGCCGAAACACTCGTGCGCGCCCTCTGAGCGAGCGCGCACCGCAAACGAGGCACTGACATGCGCGTTCTCTCGATAGCCACGCTGTTCCCCAATGCAGTGAAGCCCGGCTTCGGTATCTTTGTGGCCAACCAGATGCGCGCGGTCGCCGCGCGCGGCGATGTCGACCTCGTCATGGTCAGCCCCCTGGGCATCCCACCCTGGCCTCTATCCACGCGCGCACCCTACAGCGCCCTGAAGGACCTCCCCGAAGAGAGCGACGATGCGGGCATCCCGACCTACTACCCACGCTTCACCACCATCCCCAAGCTGGGCGGAGACAGCAATCCCGGCCGAATCGCCAAGGCCATCCTCCCCCTCGTCCGCCGCCTGCACGCAGAAGTCCCCTTCGACCTCGTCGATGCCCAGTTCTTCTTCCCCGACGGCCCGGCTGCGGCCCTTGTCGCGCGCGAACTGGGTATCCCGCTCACGATCAAGTCACGCGGCGCGGACATCCACTACTGGGGACGGCGCGATTCGCCGCGCGCACAGATGCAGCAGGCGGCCGAGCAGGCCGCCGGGCTCCTTGCCGTCAGCCAGGCGCTGCGCGAGGACATGATTGCGCTTGGCATGCCCGAGGAACGGATCGGGGTGCACTACACAGGGCTCGACCGGGAGCGCTTTCACCCCATCGAACGCAGCGCTGCGCGGACCCTGGTCTCGGCCATGCCCGGCCTTGAGATCTGGAACATCGGCCCTCTGATCGTAACCCCGGGGGCGCTCATCGCCCGCAAGGGCCAGCGACTTGTCCTGGAAGCACTCATTCACTTCCCCGAAGCACGCCTCGCCTTTGCCGGCACGGGCGAGGACGAGGCACGCCTGAAGGCCGAAGCGAAGATCCTGGGCGTGGCTGATCGCCTCCACTTCCTCGGCATGGTCAGCCACGACGTGCTTCCCCAGCTCCTTTGCGCGGCCGATGTGATGGTGCTGCCCTCGGCAAGCGAGGGGCTGGCCAACGTCTGGATCGAGGCGCTGGCATCGGGCACACCCATTGTCATTCCCGACATCGGCGGCGCGCGCGAAGTCATGAAGGACCCCAGCGCAGGCCGCATTGCCGAGCGTACCCCCGATGCAATCGCCGAGGCCATCCGCGACATCCTCGCCGATCCGCCGTCGCAGGACGAAGTCGCCGCGAACGTCCATCGCTTCAGTTGGGGCAAGAACGCCGAGAACCTCGTCCAGTTCTGGAGCGATGTCCTGGAAGGACGGCCGGTGCACACAGGGCGCTAGGCTCAGGCCCCGATCCGCCCCCCGCCCTCAGGGCTGTCACGGCGTGTCCGGGGCCGCCTTCTTCACCCGGGCTTCGAGCGAGCCGAGCCGACTCTGGTAGGCAATGGCCTGCATCATCGTCATCTCGGCGGGCGTGACCCTTTCCGGGTCTGCCAGACCAAGGGCTCCTGACCAGGGATTGGGCGCTCCGGGAAAGAAGACCACGACCTGTCCATCTTCCTGCCTTTTGGTCTCGAAGGCCAACTGCGAGAAATCGTCGAGCCGGACCCAAACCGGGATCAAGGTAGGATCAGCCTCGTGAGAAGGCCCGCCGCCAGCAAGCGATTTGAAGAACAGGTAGAGCGGGATCTTGTTGAGGAGCCCTTCCTCCAGCCACTGCACCAGGCGGACCGCGGCGCGCGTCCTGGCGACCAGCCCGGCAAGGTAGCACACCAGAACGAGCACGATGACGGAGAGAATGTCGAGGAACAGGACGTCGTTGACCGAGTCGATCTCGAAGAAACCGGAAAAGAGCATCGCGAGCTTGCGCATGAAGCCGAGAGCCTTTCCGATAATCACGGCGATCACCACGAGTGGAACGAGGAAGAATGCTCCTCCAATCACAGTAGACTTGAAGAACCCCACGCCAAGATACATGCAAATACCCCCAACTCGAGGCCCGCACGATGGTCGGTTCAACTGGCACTGTCAAAGCAAACTGGGAGACAACACCAAGCCGCGGCCATGAAACCTACGGATGGTGACTTCCTCCTCCGGAACACGCCTCACATTCACGCGCATAAAAAAAGGGGCGCCCGAAGACGCCCCTTCTTCGTATCTATCGTGACCGCAGCTTTTACGGCTTGGCCGCACGCTCGCGCGCGAGGCGCTCCTGGCGGTCGATGTCCGATTCGTTGGGAATGAAGCTCTCACCCGAGACTCCCAGCCAGATCAGGATCGGCGCGGCCATGTAGATCGAGCTATAGGTACCCACGAAGATACCCACCGTGATCGCCGCGACGAGACCGAACAGGCTCTCGGGACCAAAGATCAGGAGCGGGATCAGGGCAACCAGCAGCGTGGCTGAGGTCATCACCGTACGCGCCAGCGTCTCGTTGACCGACATGTCGAGCAGTTCGGGCAGCGGCATCTTGCGGTATTTCTTCAGATCCTCGCGGATACGGTCATAAACGACGATGGTATCGTTCAGCGAGTAGCCGATGATCGCCAGGATCGCCGCGATGATCTGGAGCGAAAACTCCATCTGGAACAGCGCGAACATGCCCAGCGTCAGCGAGACGTCGTGGAACAGCGCAAAGAGCCCCCCCACGCCGAACTGCCACTCGAAACGCACCCAGATATAGAGCGAGATCGCAAGCATTGCCGCGCCCAGCGCCCAGATCGCCATTTCGCGGAACTCGCCCGAGACCTTGCCCGAAACGGTGCTCACACCATCGATGCGCACATCGGGATAGGCCGTCGAAATGGCGCTGGTGATCTGCTTGGAGATCTGCGCCGCCGCGCCCGGATTGCCTTCGGCTTCCTCGGGCAGCTTGGAGCGGATCGAGACTTCGTTCGCTTCGCCGAAGCGCTGGATCACGGGCTCGCCATAGCCAAGCCCGCCGATCAGCTCGCGAAGGCTCGCGATCGGGGCCTCCTCCTGCTTGGTGAAGGTGGCCTGGATTTCCTGACCGCCCGCAAAGTCGACGCCGTAGTTCAGGCCCTTGGTAAAGACCAACCCCCAGCTCGCCGCAATCAGCAGGCAGGAGATGATGTAGAACGGCACCCGCCAGCGCAGGAAGTGAATGTTCGTGTTGTCGGGGACAAGTTTGATGAGGCGCATGAGATCAGCCTTCAGATGGTCAGGTCTGCGGGACGCTTCGCGCGCAGCCAACCGGCCACCCACATGCGCGTCATGGCAACGCCGGTGAAGACGCTGGTGAACAGGCCGATGATGAGAACGACCGCGAAGCCGCGCACCGGACCCGAGCCGAACGCAAAGAGCAGAACACCGGCGATGAAGTTGGTGATGTTCGCGTCATAGATCGCGCGGCTGGCTTCCTTGTAGCCGTTCTCCACCGAGGTGAAGACACGCCGCCCACGCTTGCGCTCCTCGCGGATACGCTCGTAGATCAGAACGTTGGCATCGACCGCGGCGCCGATGGTGAGCACGAAACCGGCAATACCCGGCAAGGTCAGCGTGGTACCGATCTGCGCCATGATGCCCAGGATCATCAGTACGTTGATGATGAGCGCGAAGGTCGCGTAGATGCCGAAACGGCCATAGGAACCGACCATCAGCGCGATCACGAGCAGCGAGCCCACGCCCATGGCGATGAGGCCCTTCTTGATCGAGTCGGCACCAAGGTCGGGACCGACGGTGCGCTCCTCGACCACGGTGAGGTCGACCGGAAGCGCGCCCGAGCGCAGGGCGATGGCGAGCTGGGTCGCCGATTCGACGCTGAAGCTGCCCGAAATCTGCGCACTGCCGCCCAGGATCGGCTCGTTGATGCTGGGGGCCGACAGGACCTTGCCGTCCAGGATGATGGCGAAGCGCTTGCCCACGTTCTGCTGGGTCAGTTCGGCGAACTTCGCGCCGCCCTGCTGGTTGAACGTGATCGAGACGACCGGACGGTTGGTCTGCTGCTCGAAGGACTGCTGCGCGTTGGTCAGCTGGTCGCCCTTGATGCCGCCCAGGCGCTTGACCGCGATGGCCGAGACGCCGCCCACTTCGCTGCCTTCGGCGTAGGGCACGATCTCGTCGCCCGGAGGCGCGATGCCGTTCGCCACGTCGTTGGGGGCCGCATTCTCGTCGACCATCTTGAATTCGAGCTTGGCGGTCTGACCGATCAGCTGCTTGAGCGCATCGGGGTCATCAAGCCCCGGGACCTGCACGACGATGCGCGCATCGCCCTGGCGGATGATCGTGGGCTCACGGGTACCGAGCGCGTCGATACGCTTACGCACGACCTCGATGGCCGAATCCATGGCGTCCGAAGTCGCCTGGTCGAGCCCTTCCTGGGTCGGCGTGAGGATGAAGCGGTTGCCGTCCTCGACGCGGATGTCCCAGTCACGCTGGCCGGTGAGCCCTGCACCCGTGGTGAGATTGACCAGTTCATCGCGCGCGGCGTCGACCTGGCTTGCATCCTTGAGCATGAACGAGAGGCGGCCATTGGTGCGCGAGATGTCGCCGATGGCGATACCCGGGCTGGCGGCGCGGAAGCGGGCGCGCACGCTCTCTTCCATGTTCTCGATGCGCTGTTGGGCGACCTGGCCCTTCTCGGCCTCAAGGAGGATGTGGCTGCCACCGGCAAGGTCGAGGCCCAGGTTCACCTGCGCATTGGGAAGCGCAGAGGGCCACGGCGCGTTCGCCAGGGAAAACAGCGAAGGCAGGGCAAGGGCCGCGCAGATCAGCGCGACACCCCAGAACCAGACCTTCTTCCATACGGGAAAATCGAGCATTGCCTTGTGCTTTACTCCAGGAGGACGAGGCTAGACAGACGTGGCCGGCCCTACGCAGGACCGGCTCTTGCCTGAACAAATCAGTCGTTCGCGGGCGTCTTGCCGGCGGGCGGGATGACGTCGCTGATGGTGGACTTCACCGCCTTGACGACCATGCCCTTGGCGAGCTCGACCTCGACGTAGTTGTCATCGACCTTGACCACCTTGCCCACGAAACCACCGCCGGTGAGGACTTCGTCGCCGCGCTTAATCGATTCCAGCTTGGAGCGATGCTCCTTCTGCTGCTTCATCTGCGGACGCAGGATCAGGAACCAGAAGATGAGCGCCATCGCCACGAAGGGCAGGTACTGCAGCCAGGCGGGGGCAGCGCCACCCGATGCGGCGGCAAGCTGGTTGAGAATCGAGCTGTTCATGGAACCTAAGAAACCTTCTATGTCGTCGCCCCGATCGCCCGCGCGCTTCGCAAGCCGGCCCTCCTGGACCGACCCGGCGCACCGGGCATCGAGGCACTGCCCCTAAAGGGCTGTACCGGATGCGGGCGGTTAGCAACAAAGCGCCAAGCTGGCAACGAACCTGCCGACTCTCACCCCAGCCCGGCGCGGAAGGTAGGCAGCCAACCGCAGACTTCCAAGGCCGTTTGAAGAGTTTGCGAAGAAACCTTGCCGATCATGTCGATAGAGGGTTGCGCTCCTGAAAAAGCCCGCCTATAGGGCGCCCTCCGGTCGGGACGTAGCGCAGCCTGGTAGCGCATCACACTGGGGGTGTGGGGGTCGGAGGTTCGAATCCTCTCGTCCCGACCAATTCTACAAGTCATCACGGGATGACACGAAACGGGTCGCGAAAGCGGCCCGTTTTCGTATGTGCGCGGCCCGTAAGTTGCCACCAGGGTTTCCGCCGCTTTCCGCCCGTTCCCGGGCCGCAACGACGGGCTCCAAGGGGCAGTCATGCGGCCACATGCCCGGGCACGAGGCCCTGCGGTTTGATCGCAGAGCGGCGTTCGGCGGTCCCAGCGGACGGTTGCAGATCGAATCACATTGACCACGCGGACGGGTTGCAGGCCGAATCCTCCCGCTGCCTCGGGGACCCCAGACCGGCGAGGCGACTGACGACACCCGAAACAGCGATTCGGCTCTTCATGCAGGCCCCTGACCCCGGGTCCGCCCCCTGCCCGGGACGAGAGGCTCAGCGCGCAATTGCGCGATGCCGACCTTGCCGCCTATGAGAGAGACCACGCGCCAACGCTGCCCACGGGCAAACGGTGCAAGTTCAAGGAAGTGCAGCCCACATGATCCCCAAGCTCATCTATGTCCTCAACGGCCCCAACCTCAATCGGCTGGGCAAGCGCGAACCCGGCATCTACGGCGCGCAGACGCTCGAGGATATCGGCGCCAGCCTGCTGGAACGCGCCGAAGCGCTGGGCTGCACCATCGAGATGCGCCAGTCGAATCACGAGGGCCAGCTCGTCGACTGGCTGCACGAGGCCGAAGACAAAGGGGCGCACGCGGTCCTGCTGAACGCGGGTGCCTACACGCACACCTCGATTGCCCTTCTCGACGGCATCCGGGCTATTTCCGCGCCCGTCATCGAGGTGCACCTGTCCAATCCTCACACGCGCGAGGAATTCCGCCATGTCAGCTGGGTGGGACAGGCCGCGAAGGGAACCATCGCGGGTTTTGGCGCGAACAGCTACCTGCTGGCGCTGGAAGCCGCCGCCGCGCTCTGAAGCTCTTCAGGGGCCGCCCCATCAATCTGCGAGTGAGGGTGTGCACACGAGACGCTGCCCGGTATCGCTACGCACCGCAATGATGCCGTAAAGCTCGATACGCTCAGCAAGGCCGGATTCCGCCTTGCCCGCGGGTTCACCCTCGCTCTGGTCGACAAGTCCCACCTGGCAAACCCCGCCCTTCACCAGAGACAGGAGCAAGCGGCGCATATCTTCCACGGTGCGCTGTGGATCATCGTGGACGGGCACATAGGCAAGTTCTTGGGATTTCAAGGCTTCGGGAACGGGTATGGGCTCAGGCCCTTCGCCATCCAGCGGTGTCATCAGAAGCTCGCGCTTCACTTGCGTACCAACCTGCGCAATCGCCCTGCCGTTCGCCGTCCACGTCAACGTATCGGCATCGAAATCGAGCGGCACACCCTGCTTCTGGAGGGAATATTCGCCCCCGAAAGTCGGCGTAAGCTCGAACGCCTTGCCCTCGTCCTGCCCCCCGCGCGTGAACCACCAGAAATTGGCACCGACCAGCGCCAGCGCCACACCGACCAGCACGGCGCGGCGAACTTTGCGGGAATTGGGCATGCGAAAGGCTCAGACCTCGAGCGGAACGCCCGGAATGCTCTTCGATGTACGGATCGTGAGCGAGGTCTTGACGCTGTCCACGTTGGGCGCGGGCGTCAGCTTGCTGGTCAGGAATTCCTGGAAGCTCTGGAGGTCGCGGCTGACGATCTTCAGTATGAAGTCGATTTCGCCGTTGAGCATGTGGCACTCGCGCACTTCGGCAAGGCCCTTCATGTGGTCCTCGAACGCACGCAGCGCTTCCTCGGCCTGACTCTTGAGGCTGACGAGCGCGAAGACCGTGATCGTGAAGCCCAGTTTCGAAGGGTCCAGATCGGCGTGGTAGCCTGAATGATCCCAGCCTCCTCGAGGCTGCGCACGCGGCGCAGACACGGCGGCGCGGTCAGGCCGACGCGCTGAGCCAACTCGACGTTGGTGATCCGCCCCTCATCCTGCAACTCGGCCAGAAGCCGACGATCGATTTCATCCAGATTGATCATGTCCGAATCCCGAAATTCACCCCAGGCCTTCGCTTCAGGCCACATTGTCGACGAAAACGCACGCAAAACGACGCTTTCCTGAAATAATATTATCCCTTAGCGTAATCGTCCCGCTTTGCAACGCTTTCCCTTGGTCACTTTTGCGAAACGGTTGGTTTGCTAGGGGAAAACAATCCCGCAAATCGCCTTGCGACGTGCTACGGGATCCGCACTGGCCCGTAACGAGACCCGCTCCCGCCGGCTCTCCCTTGGATTTGAATGCACTTCGACGATCGCCTTTCCACGGTTTTGCGCCATTCCGCGACCAGCGGAACGCTTGCGCGCATCCAGTACAGACAGCTGATCGACATCCTGGCGCAGGCCCCTTCCGGTCTCGTCACGGACCTGACCGAGGCGGGTTACGCCCGCCTTGATTCGCTGGGAGCAACGATTCGCGACACCGATCAGGCCGAACTGATTCGCCAGTCCCTGGTGCGCCTTACCAATCCCCGCCTCCTTGCCCTGCTCGCCGAAGCCGGCCCCCAGGTCGCCAGCGCCGCACTTGCCAAGACGCGACTGAGCGAAGCGGCCTGGCTTGACCTGATCCCGGCCCTGCCCGTCCACGCCCGCGGCATCCTGCGCCACCGCCGCGACCTGCCCCCGCGCGTGAACGACATGCTGGAACGGCTGGGCATCGGCGACCGGGCGCTTCCTCCCATCGCGGCCGCATCAGCCGCGACCGAGACGCTCGCCCCCAGCGCAGAGCGATCTGCGGGCGAAGCCCTCGAACCGCCGGCCCCTCAGCAGACAGAGGAACGGCCTGGGCATATGGCAAACGCCGGAGTTCAGGCCCGGACACTCGGCGCTGGTCGAGTTCCCTCGAACGAAGCGGAAGTCGAGGAACTCGTGCTCACGCAATTGCTGGGCGACGAACCACCCGCCGCCCCTCCATTCCCTGCACACCGCCCGGAAGCGGACCAAGGCCCGCCCGTGAGCACCTTTGCGCCGCCGCATGATCCCGCGCCTTGCGGGAGCACGCGCGCCGCGACACAGGCGCCCTCCACCATCCCCACATCGCTGCGGGAATGGGCGCGTCTGCGCGCGTCGGGGCCCCTCACCCCGCCGCCACCGCCACCGCTCGCTCCGGACGGCCCCGGGGATCCGGGAATCGGCGCGATCGTACGCCGCATCGAGGAATTCCGTCGAAGCCGCCAGAAGCCCCAGCCCTCGGAGCCTCAGGGCGATTCGCCCCGGCTGCCTCTGGGCGATGCCATCAGTGAAGCCACGCAGGGCCCCACGACCCTCGATTTCGCCACCGATGCCCTTGGCCGGATCACCTGGGCCGACGGCCCCTTCGCCAGCGCGGTCACCGGCTTCCTTCTCCCTGTCCACGAGAGCGAACAGGAAACGATCGCGACCGCTGTTCGGCACGGGCAGCCGATCCGGGGAGCACGTATCCAGCTGTCGGGCCAGGCCGCGATCAGTGGCATATGGCAAGTCGACGCCGCCGCCTGCTTCGACCAAGGCACGGGACGCTTCACCGGCCATAGCGGCCGCTTGCGCCGCCCCCACCCCTCGGTGCGGGATACGGCGAACGCCAGCGCCAGCGCCGAGGCGGACCGGATGCGCCAGGTTCTTCATGAACTGCGCACCCCGGCAAACGCCATCCAGGTTGCTGCCGAGATCATCCAGCAGCAACTCTACGGCCCTGCCCCGCACGAGTACCGGGCGCTTGCGGCCTCCATCGCGGGCGATTGCGCGCATATCCTGGCCGGTTTCGAGGAACTCGACCGACTGGTCAAACTCGAAACAGGCGCCTTGTCACTCGACCCGGGGCTCTGCAACTTCGCGCTTGTCACCCATCGCACGATCCAGCGCCTGGGCAGTTGGACGGGCCCGCGCAACAGCGGTTTTCGGCCCTCCCCGGACCTCGCCGACGCGCAGCTGCCCATCGCCCTCGAACACGACGAAGCCGAACGCCTCGTCTGGCGCCTGCTTGCCGCGCTCGCAGGCGCGTCGGCCAGCGAGGAGCGTCTGGCACTCCACTGGGCCGAAAATGGCAGCGACCTTCGCATCTGCCTGCAACTGCCCAAGACTCTCGCCGAGCGCGAAGGCGACGCGCTGTTTGCGATCGGCGACATCGGGCGCGGACAGGCCCTGACAGCAGGCGTATTCGGGGTCGGCTTCACCTTACGCCTTGCCTCAGCCGAAGCCCGCAGCGCCGGGGGCGGCCTGCAGCGCATTGCCAATGAACTCGTGCTTACGTTACCCTTGGCCCGGGTGAAAGACGCACGCCCTGACCTGGCGAACCTCGCTTCCTGAAGGAGGCAGACAACCTGGCCGCGCGGCGCCGGAGACAAGGATAGAGGCGGTCGTGGCCGAACCCAACATGCTGCAGCGTCCAAGGCCAGAAAGCCGGGCCCGTTTCCACGACGACTTCGGGCAACGCTTTCTCGTGACGGTCGATACCGAGGAGGAGTTCGACTGGTCCCGCCCTCTGGACCGCGAAGGTCACACTCTCCTCAGCGTCCCAGCCTTGCGCAAATTTCAGGAATTCTGCGAGGGATACGGCGTAACTCCGGTCTACCTCGTCGACTTCCCGATCGTGAACACGCCCCTTGCCGTTCAGGCCATCGGAGAGGCCGTCCGCGAAGGACGCGCCGAGATCGGCGTCCAGTTGCACCCCTGGGTCAACCCACCGTTCGAGGAAGAGATAACCGCCTACAACAGCTTCGCCGGCAACCTCCCGCGCGAACTCGAAGAGGCCAAGCTGCAGCGGCTGAAAGCGAAGATCGAGGAGGTTTTTGGCGCCCCCCCCTTGATCTACCGCGCCGGACGCTATGGCCTGGGCGCGGATACGGCCTCGATCCTGCGCGCCAACGGGATCGCCATCGACAGTTCGGTACGGGCCCGCTTCGACTACAGCGGCGAAGGTGGTCCCAACTATCGCCATCATCCCTGCCACCCCTACTGGGTCGGCACCGATGATCCGCGTATTCTCGAACTTCCGCTGACAAGCCTCTACTGGGGCCCGCTGCGCCAGCTTGGTGACTGGATCTATCCCAGGCTCTGGCGCGCACCTCGCCTGCGCGGCATGCTGGCACGTCTGGGGCTTCTTGAACGCATCGCCCTCACCCCCGAAGGGATCACCGCGCACGAGGCCATGCGCGGAGTCGACATAGCCCTCGACGACGGTGTGCCCGTCCTTGTCTTTTCCTTCCACAGCCCCTCGCTCGCACCGGGCTATACCCCTTACGTGCGCGATGATGCCGAACTCGACGCCTTCTATGCCTGGTGGCGAACCCTCTTCGACTACCTTGCGACCCGCGGCGTTTCCTCCACCAGCGTCAAGGACATCATGCGCTGCGTAGAGCTGCCCTGAGCACTTGCGGACAAAGCACGATTTTAAGCGCGCCAACGCTTGCCTAGCTGCGACAGCCAAGCTAACGCGTCTCTCGCCCGGCCACGCCGATAGCGCCGGGCGGCACGGTTGGGGCCTGTAGCTCAGCGGTTAGAGCTGGCCGCTCATAACGGCTAGGTCGCGGGTTCGAATCCTGCCGGGCCCACCACCCTCGCCTTCACGGGCGACAGCACGTGGCCCAACATCGGCGCCCGATAGGTCGGGGAGTGGCGCAGTCCGGTAGCGCGCCTGCTTTGGGAGCAGGATGTCGCAGGTTCGAATCCTGTCTCCCCGACCAACTTCTCAAGCACTTAGCACCTTCCTTCCTAAGCCGGTTTACAACCGGTTTACACAATCTCACTTTGTTCCACGGCTGATCCGCTCGGCCATGGCCACCACCACTCGGGCCTGGTCGACGTATTTGAGCCGAATGAAGGCCACATCCTTGGTATTCCAACCAAGGATGTCCGCGATCTCCTGATCGGTCAGCCCGGCTATCATGCAACGCGTGGCGAACGTCCCCCTCAGGTCATGCAGATTGACTTTCACGCCGCTTTCCTTCTTGGCGTCATGGAAGCGGCTACTGAAACCCATGGGTGTCCATGGTCGCCACATGCTGTTGCTCAGAATCGTTTCAGGCAGTGGCTTACGCTTGCCCTCAGGCCTTGCCGCCATCTCCAATGCATGCCGAGCCTTTATCCCGTCGAGCACGACTCGCGTCTCGGGCAACAAGGGGATCACGATGCGCGCGCGGCCGCGGCTTTTTCCGGTCTGCCAGATGATGGCATGCTCACCCACGGCGCACCACGGGACGCCGACCAGATCACCACGCCGAAGGCCAGTGCAGGCCGCCAGCTCGACGCCTTCACGAACTTCGTCGCACGCATGCAATTTGAATGCTGCAAAGTCAGCTTCGGTCCAAACGATGTCAGCGCGATTGCTCTCGTAAAGCTGATCAATCCCTGCCGCATGATTCTTGGCGAGACGTCCTCGGTCGACGCCCCACGACAGGAGACGCGATAACACCTGCATCGCCATGTCAGCACTGCGCGGTCGATCCGCATAGCCATCGCGCCATGTGAGGATGTCGTTCCTAACTCGCCGATCATCGAACGCAGCCAGCGGCGCTCTTCCGAACTTGCCATCGATCTGGTCAAGCCAGGGGCTCCATCCACGCTGGGTTGTTTGAGCGAGCCTCTTCCATTCAGGACTCGAACGATAGCCCACGATCAGAGAACTGACGGTCCCGTCTGCGATGCCACCCTCACCCTTCGATCGCGCAGAAGCAATCGCGTCAATGATTTCTCCCGTCAGACTGGGACGGACGCCCCCAACTTGCTTGTGCACACAAGGTCCGCCGCGCCAAGCATAGACATACCAGCGAACCGGCCTTCCCATCCGCAGTTTCTTGACGATGTGCGGCCCCTGCACCATCGCTAGCGCCCCGCACTCTTCCATTCGTCATACGCGTTCTTGGACTCAGTGCTGCGCACAGCTTCCCGAGAAAGAATTCGGATCGACCGGTCAGGCGTCAATTCCAACCCGCCAATCTCATGACCAAGGTCCGCGTATAGCTTGAGGTACGCTTTGACGCGAGCAGGTGAGGCATAGCCGGGACGACGAGGATCTTCTGAGTTGTCCATTCAACTTCTCCCCGATTTTGGGCGTGTTTCCTGCGCGCTAGTATCTGCATTCGCTTCCAGGTTCCGGGGCCAAAGCTGACTAGGCGCAAGGCCCGCTGCTTCGGCAAGAGCCAAGCGAATACGACGAGAATTAGACCTGCCATGGGCAACGAGCGAGACTGCGGCACGCGTTACGCCAACCGTCCTACCGACCTCCGCGAAGCTTGATCCCCGCATCTGTAGAAGATCTTTCAGAAGCCTCGCAGTATTGATCCTGTTTGCCATTGCTCCAACTTTCGGTAAGTTGACGACATGATCACAACGTAACCTAAA
>NZ_DF850489.1:1717657-1743434 GCF_000813185.1 Novosphingobium sp. MBES04
TCCCTGCCCGGCGACCTCGAAGCCAGATCGAAGCGTTCGTGGAGCACTACAATCACCAGCGCTACCACGAGAGCCTGAACAACGTGACGCCCGCTGACGCCTACTTCGGCAGGGCTCCCGCTATCATCAAGCGTCGCGAAACCATCAAGCAAAAAACCATCGAATATCGCCGCTTGCTTCACCGCAAGCTCGCCGCCTAACATCAACCCCCAGACGAGGCTCGCTCTCCGCTAATCCACGCCCCGATCTGTGCCAAATGTCTCGACGACGGACACAGGGGGAACCCCAGGAGATCCTCGGCATGGCGCAGGAGATTGGTCGCCGCGGGCTGCGAGACGTTGAGCTGGCGCGCCGCCTTGCTGACCGAACCGGTCGTGTAGACGGCGTGAAAGACCTCGATGTGCCTGAGCTTCATGAACCGCGCCGCTAAGCCGTTTCGCGCCCGAGAGCAACCAGCCATCGCGCACGCGCCGTTGTCCGGAATGGCAGACCGGAGAGCCGGGTCGCTCGCTCTCCGGTCTCCGCAGGTGCATCAGGGCTTGTGCACCTTCATCGTGTCGAGGACGTCGCCATTGGCGGTATAGGCAGTGTAGACAAGGTCTGCGCCGTCCACATCGATCACCTGATAGGCCTGCGTACGCGCGGCCGATTTGCGCGCCCAGTCGAGTTCGGCGACGTCGTACATCTTGGGGCCGGCCACAGAGACCACGTAGGTAGCCCCCTGCCCGTCCGGCACCGGGCCGGAGGCAGCGATGGCCCCGCGCGCATAGCCATGGTCGTGGCCCTGCAGAACCAGGTCGACCCCGTATTTGTCGATGAGCGGCTTCAGCGCCGAACGCACCTTGGGATTGTCCCGGTCGGGATCGCTGGAGAACAGCGGGAAGTGAAGGAAGATCACGGTCCAGTGGTTCGGGTTCTTCGCCAGCAGGTCGTCCAGCCAGGCAATGGTCTGCGCCCGCGCCGCTTCGTTGCGATCAAGCTGCGGGGAATCGATCGAGATCAGCCGCAGCCCCTGATAGTCGGTGTACCAGTGTGTCTCGCGTGCCTCGGGAACGCCCTTGGGGCCATTCTCGGGGAGCGTGAACTGGTGGCGCCACTGCCCCGTGACCGAAGACCCTGCACGGGCCGCCCCGTCCTTTCCATATTCGTGGTTGCCCGGCGTCGGCATCTGCGGGGTTTGGGCGTAGAGGAAGCCCCCGGCCGCAAACCACTCGCCCCACTCCCGGTCGGAATTGTGGTGGTTGATGAGATCGCCCGCATGGATCGTGAAGGCGACATCGCCCGCCGTGCGGAAGCCCATGCGCAGCGTACGCGAGGCTTGCGAAAGCACCTGGTTCTGCATGTCGCCCATGTACAGGAAGCGGAACGGTTTGGCCTCCTCCGCCGCCGTTCGGAACTGGAACCACTCCGACCAGAGCGTGCCATCCCCCACGCGGTAGGCATAAACGGTATCGGCTTTCAGGTCCGTCATCACGGCGGAATGGTAGGCGGCCCGGAAAGCCGGGTCCTCCTCGGTCGCGACGGTCGCCTCTTCGGTGATCGCCGTCAGGGACATCGGGGTCTTCACGAAGTCCGGTCCGGGCGTTGCCACCGCATATTCGACGCGGCCGGGAAGCCCCGGCGCCGTGCGCCAGGTCACGGCCATCTCGTGCGCGGTGTCGGCGGTGAGGTTGAGAATGATCCGCTCGGGCGCCGCGGTTGCCGGAGCAAGCACGGCCACCTGTTCCTGCGCCGCCACGGAGGCGACACAGGAACCGGCAAGGAGAGCGGCCAGGAAGGTCTTGGCAAGCATCGTCATGGCAGGTCTCTTTTGCATCAGAAGATCATGTTGAAGCCTAGCGAGATCGAGCGCCCGTTCTTGATGTAGGCGCGGCTCGCACCGTCGCCCGAGGAGACGGTCTGCCAGTAGGTGTGCGAATCGAAGAGGTTCTGCACCTGAAGCTGGACCGAGGACTTCTCGAGGAAGGTCTTGCGGAAGGTCAGGTCGACGAAGCTGTACGCCTGTTCGTAGGGGTCGTTGCCGAAGTCGTTGATCCCGGCCATGAACTTAGACTGGTAGTTCCATGCGCCATAGACCTCCCAGCCGTCGCGCTCCCAGAAAAGCTGGAGGTTGGCGATGGTCTCGGGCGTCTCCATCAGCGGCAGGGTGTAGCCATCGGGGTGCCAGGACAGGCCCGTTTCGGCCTTCGAGCGCTGCAACGTCAGGTTGCCACTCACGCCCAGCGAACCGAGCACGCCCGGCAGCCAGTGCAGGAGTTGCTGCGCGCTGATCTCCATGCCGTAGACGTCCGCCCACTTGCCGTTGTTGGGCATCGTCACCGCCACGCCTTCGGGATTGACGTTCACCCCGGCGGTGCCGTTGCGGATGTTCGAGGAGGACGAGCGGAACAGGAAGTTGTCGATCTGCTTGTAGAACAGGGCGACCGAGTAGGCCCCGGTGCGGCCCGCATAGTGTTCGAGCGACATGTCGAAGTTGGTCGAGCGCAGCGGCTTGAGGTCCGGGTTGCCCATCTCGATCCCGGTCAGGATCCAGTCCGAGGTCGGGTTGAGGACGCCATCGCCATCGGGATCGCGGTCGTAGGCGTATTCGCGCGCCGAGCTCATGCGGGCGATGTCGGGACGGGCAAAGCTGGTCCAGATTGCGCCGCGCAGCTTGGTCTTGTCGTCAAAGTCGTAGTTGACGTGGATCGAGGGCAGCCAGTTGGTGAAGCTGGTGCGGTCGCGCGTGTAGCGCTCGCCCAGAACCGGGTCCATGTTCCAGGCATCGATGGTGTTGCGCGTGTTTTCCATGCGCACGCCCGCGATGATCTTCGCCTTGCCGATCTGCGCGGTGCCCATGAGGTAGGCGGACAGGACGCGCTCCTCGAACTCGAAGCTGTCCTCGTCCGAGATCTCGGCCTGCGAGGGATCGACCGCGAAGCCATCGAAGTAGCTGCTCTCGCCCGCTTGTGCACGCTGCAGCTCAGACAGCATCGCCTCGTTGTCGAGAACGGTGCCCAGGCGATAGTCGCCGGAATAGGCGCCGCTGAACAGGCTGGTGATTTCCTTGCCGTAGAGCCCGGCAAAATCGGCCAGCGTGCCGTCCGAATTGAGATCGAGGAACGAGCCTTCATAGGTGCGGCGGCGCGAGTTGTAGAATTTGCCACCCGTCTTGATCGACTTCAGGAACGGCCCATCCACGTCCCAGCGTGCGTTGAACTGCGCCTGCCAGAGCTTCTCGCTCGAACCGCCCACTTCGCCCTCAAGACCGTTGAAGTCGTACTCATTGGGATCCTGCACTCCGGCAAGCCCCGCCGGGTTCAGCAGCCACTTGGGAAAGCGCGAGTCCTCGGCCGCCGAGAAGAGCACGCCGCGGTTGCCCAGCCAGCCGTACTTGTCGCTGCGGAACTCCAGCTCGTAGCCATCGTCGAGGTTGTCCTCGGACTGCGAATAGGAGACGTCATAATCGAGCGTCAGCGCCCCGAAGCGCGAGACACCGCCAAAGTTGGCCGAAGCCAGGTTGCCCGTCTCGGCCGAACCTTCCCAGAAGCGGCGCAGGCGGAAACCCGCAGGGTCCCAGGCACCCGAGTTGCCGACCAGGCTGTAGGTCGAGCGCGCCGAACGGTCCGCATCGGTGATGATGCCGTCGCCATCGCGGTCGATGATTTCGCCGGGCGTATAGCCGTAGATGCGACCCAGTTCCTCGTCGAAGCCGGTGATGGCGTCCTCGGGCTGGGCAAGATCGGCGCGCGAACGGTCGACCTGAGAAAGCCGGGTGGAATTGCGCGAGGTGTCGTTGCGGAAGTTCAGGCGGTTGAGGAATTCCTTCTTGCGGTACTTGTTGTACTGCCCGCGAAGATGGAAGTCGTGGTTGTCCGAGCGGAAGTCGACGCTCGAATTGACGCCCCAGCGCTCCACTTCGGTCTCGCCAAAGCCCAGGTTCATGCCGCGAAGGACAAAGCGATTGGGGTCCCAGCCCAGCGTTTCGCTGTCCGCGTACCACGTGTCGGGCTGGTTATCGCCATCGACGCCGTTCTGCTCGAACTGCGACTTGCGGCGGCTCCAGCTGCCCGAGACGAAGACGCCGAAGTTATCGGAGAACTGGCGCGAGGCGGCGGTGGAGACCTGCGCGGACTTCCTGTGGTCGAACTTGTCCAGCATCCCCCCCTCGGCGGAGAAGCGGAAGTAGGTCGGGTCCTGGTCGAAGGCGGTCGGGGTGGAGATATCGACCGAACCACCCAGCGCGTCGCCATCGCGGTCGGGCGTCAGCGTCTTGTAGACGGTGATTTCCTTGATGCCGTCAGGCGGCAGGACCGAGAGACGCACGCCGCGGTAGAAGACATCATCGCGCGAGCCCGCGCCGCCCAGGCGCACGCCGTTGATGGAGTAGTTGTTGAGCTCGGTGGAGAGGCCGCGCACGGTAATACGGTCGCCCTCACCCGTGGTCGCGCTGCGCACCGCGTTGACGCCGGGCATGCGCGCGAGCGCTTCGGACACGTTGTTGGCGGGCAGCTTGCCCATGTCGTCGGCGCTCACCGTGTCCGAGACGACATCCGTGTTGCGCTTCTTGTCGAGCGATTCCTGCACCGCCTCGAAGTAGCCGGTGACCACGATCTCATCGTCAGCCGAGGCAGGAGCCAGGGCCACGCTGCTGGCCGCAGCCGATGTGCGCGCTGGCGCTGCCGCCACGGCCACCTTGGCGGCGGCCTTCGGGGCGGCCAGACGCACGATGATGGTGCGCCCCTGGCGACGGGTCTCGACGCCCGCACCAGCCACCAGGCGGGTCAGGGCAGCCTCGGACGAAAGCGAGCCTGAAACGGCCGAACTGCGTCGCCCGCGCACGACATCAGCCGAGGCTGCAACCTGCAGACCCGTCACGCGCGAATACTGGCGCAGCGCACTCCCCAGATCCTGCGCAGGGATAGCAAAGGCAAAGCTCTGTACGCCTGCCGCTTGGGCCGGTGCGAGTGTGGCGGTGAACGAAACGCAGGCAAGCGAAAGGGCCAGCGCCGAAACACCGGCGCGGCTGGATCCTGAGCGAAACATGAAATCCCCTGTGTGGTAACCAAGTACGCGGGGAAGACGTTCTGGAAATTAAAAACCCGACAAAATAATTTTATGGCACTTTTGTTAAATTACTATGCCAATTTAAAGACATAAAAGTTCCATGCGCTACGGGCGGCCAATCCGGTAGCGGCCCTCTTCGCGCGACCAGGACAGGTCGTGGATGGCCGCCAGCGTCTCGACGATTTCCTGGGGACTATCCATTTCGAAGCGCCCCGTGACGCGCAGCTCTCCCAGCTGCGGATCGTCAAGTACGACGGGAATGCGCGAAGTCCGGTTGAGCCGCTCGACGAGCCGGTCCAGCCGCGTGTCCTGCGCATCGAACCAGCCATCCAGCCAGCCAGGACGATCTCCGCCGATACCCTCAAGGCTGCGCACATGGGCGCCATCAAGGATGAGCCCGGTACCTGCGGGCAGGCGCCACGCACCGCTCGCGCCGGCGACTTCCACCAGCCCGCGATAGACACGCACCTCGCGGCGACCGCCTGCGAGCACGTCGATGTCGAAGGCCGTCCCCAGGACTTCGACGCGCGCGCCCTCGGCCTCGACCGCGAAACCGCGCAGCGCTTCGTGCGCCACGTCGAAGAAGGCTTCTCCCTTCTCCAGTTCCGCCTCGCGCGACCAGGGGGTCAGCCGAACCGAAAGGCGCGAACCGCCGCTCAGCTGAATGTGGGAACCGTCCGAAAGCGCGATCTCGCGCGTTGTCCCCCAGGGCGCTTCGTAGGTATGGGTCGGTGCGAACAGTCCCTGCGCGAGCGGCACGGCAGCCGCGAGTGACGCAAGCCCCGCCACCAGTCCAAACCAGCGGCGATATGCGCGCGCGCGCGGCCCGCCCTCGGCGTCTTCGTGCTCCCCACCATTGTCATTGCCTGCGCGCGTCGCGCATGCCGCGCGCGCCAAGCCTTCGGACTGCCACAGCGAGGCCATTCGGGCGTAGCTCTCCACGTGACGCGGGTCTTCGGCGATCCAGGCATCGAAGCGCGCCGCAACGGCGCTGTCCTGAACGGGGCCGCGCATACGTTCGAGCCAGAGCGCCGCCGCGCTTTCGATCTCGGCGCGTTCGCTCGCCATCATTCGTGCCATCCCGCCGGATCGATCCCGGCCTTTTCCATCGCGCGACGCAGGTCCATCAGGCCGCGGGTTATGTGCTTTTCGACCGCCTTGCCGCTGAGCGCGAGCTCCTCACCAATGGCCCGGCAGCTCTCGTTGCGCAAGCGGCGGCGCACCAGCACTTCGCGGCGCAGCGCCGGCATGCGGTTGAGACAGCGCTGGAAGACTTCGATCGCGCGCCGGGAATCGAGCACCCTGTCCAGCGAGGGCGCCGTGGTCTGCCACTGCCCTTCATGGTCGTCGCCCCCCTCCCCCGTATCGGCGTAGCGGCTCTCGGCGCGGTGCTGATCGACGAGGAGATTGTCGGCAATGCGAAACCCCAGCGCGAAGACGCTCCCGATTTCCTTTGTCCGACTGATCGCGATCAGACGCAGCACGGTTTCCTGCGCAATGTCCTCGGCCAGATCCGCGCGTGCCCCACGGGCGCGCAGATAGCCGATGAGCCGGGATTGGACCATGGTCCAGTCGGTCCCGGGACTATCGCCGTCACGGGCAAGCAGGAGGGCATCGGGTCGGGGCACGTCGCGGTTTTTTCCGTGAAGAGATACGGTAGCCGTGCGCCCTAGCCGCGCTCCATGACGGTTTGGCGACGCTTGCGCTACACCTCGACCGCGCTGGCGACGCGGTCCTGCCCCCCGAAGACGCGCAGATAACGCGCAACTTCCTCTGGATCGCCGGTCGACTTGGCCGGATTGTCGGACAGCTTGACCGCCGGTCGCCCGTTGGCCTGCGTCACCTTGCAGACTAGCGAGATCGGCTCGAGCCCGGCCTGCCCTTCCGGGTCGCAATCGCGAAAGTCGTTGGTGAGGTTGGTGCCCCAGCCAAAGCTCATCCGCACCCGGCCATGGAAGTGATGGTAGGTTTCCTCGATGGTGTCGATGTCCATGCCATCGGAAAAGATGATGAGCTTGGTGCGCGGATCGACGCCGCGTTCCTCCCACCAGCGGATGATCTGCTCGCCCCCTTCGATGGGCGGCGCGCTGTCCGGGCGAAAGCCTGTCCAGCGCGCCAGCCAGTCGGGCGCGTTGCGCAGGAACGCGGTCGAGCCGAAGGCGTCGGGCAGCGCGATCAGGAGATTGCCGTTGTAGTGCTGCTGCCAGTCTTCCAGCACCTGGTAGGGGGCGTGGGCGAGCGCGGCGTCACTCGTCGCCAGCGCACCGGCCACCATCGGCAACTCGTGCGCGTTGGTGCCGATCGCCTCGAGGTCGGCATCCATCGCAAGAAGCACGTTGGAAGTGCCGATGAAGCGGTCCCCCAGCCCCTCCTTCAGGGCCTCGACGCACCAGCGTTGCCACAAAAAGCCGTGCCGCCGCCGCGTGCCGAAGTCGGAGATGGCAAGGTCAGGCAATTGCCGCAGGCGCTCCACCTTGTCCCACAGCCGCGCCTTGGCGCGCGCGTAGACGACATCGAGCGCGAACTTGCCCCGCCCGGCAAGCGCGGCGCGCGAACGCAGTTCGTTGACGATGGCGAGCGCGGGGATCTCCCACATGGTGGTGTGCGTCCAGGGGCCTTCGAAGCGCAGTTCATACTGCCCGTCGACCTTGCGCAGATCATACTCGGGAAGCTGGAAGTCCGCGAGCCAGGCCAGGAAGTCCGGCTTGAACATCTGCTGCTTGCCGTAGAAGCTGTTGCCCGCGAGCCAGATCAGCTCCTTCTTGGCAAAGCGCACCGAGCGCGCATAGTCGAGCTGGGCGCGCAGTTCGTCCTCATCGATGATCTCGGCCAGCCGCACCGATTTCGTGCGGTTGATCAGCGAAAACGTCGCATCGACATCGCCGTGGATGTGATGGATCATCTGCAGCATCAGCAACTTGTAGAAGTCGGTGTCGAGCAGGCTGCGCACGATAGGGTCGAGCCGGAAGCCGTGGTCGTAGCTGCGCCGTGCAATGTCGGTTACGGTCATGCCAGGCTCCTTAGCCGATTGCGGGAGGGAAGAAACACAATGCCGGCCCCGCGTGCGCGCAGGCATTGCAACATCAGGTGCGGCCAGCGCGCGCCCATCGCTCAGCTCAGCCCCCGAAAACGATAGAGCTCGGCGGGACGATGGGACGTTCCGGTTTCGCGCGTGCCGGTCGGCGCAATCCACCCCTTATCGATCATGCGCCGCCGGAATGCGGGCTTGTTGAGCGTGGTTCCCCGGATCGCCTCGTGCACGTCCTGAAGCTGGCGCAGGGTGAAGCATGAGGGCAGGAGATCAAAGCCGACGGCGGTATAATCGAGTTTGCCGCGCAGACGCTCCAGCGCAAGGGCCAGGATCTGTTCGTGATCGAACGCAAGGGGGAGCCGCGCTCCGGCAGGGTCCAGCACGGCGATGTCGCCCGAACCACCACCCTCCGGCACGGCCAGCGTGGCGCAGAGCAGTTCAGGATTGGCCTCCAGTGCGGCTTCAAGAGCCGCGGGAGCCAGAAGCGCCAGCCAGGCCACAGTCACGATGCGTCGCCGCGGATCGCGCGCGACCTCGCCAAAAGTATAGAGCTGCTCGCACTGCACATCCGGAAGCCCCGCCTTGTCGCAAAGCACACGCCGGGCTGCGTCCTCGAGCGCCTCCTGCGCGCCCACAAAACCGCCCGGAAGCGCAGCGTGCCCTGCAAAGGGCGCTGCACCGCGCCGTAGCAGCAAGGCGCATGGGGCGCCCTTGCGCACGCCCATGAGCACGATATCCACGCAGACGGACAGGCGCGCGTAGGCGTCCGGATCCTCTCCTGCAAAAATGTCGTCATCCGCCACAGCGCACCTTATATGCAAGTTGCGCTTTACTTATTTTCGAGACAAATATAAGTCAAGGCACAACACTCCAAGGAGACATGTCCGATGCCGTTCGTGATTGTCGTGGATACGCAGCGAGATTTCATGGCGCCCGATGGTGCACTCAGCGTGGCGGGTGCGAACGAACTCGTCGCGCCGATGCAGGCCTGGCTCGAGGCGCTCGATCCTGCGACGACCGAGGGCGTTCTCTTCACCTTCGACACCCACGACCCGGCGATCTATCCTGGATCGCCCGAGGCCGAGGCTTTTCCCCTTCACTGCGTGCGCGAAAGTGCAGGCTGGTCCAACATGCTCGATCCCGACCGGATACCCGCGCAGATTCCGGCTTGGAAACTGGAAAAAGGCGTCTTCGACATGTGGAACGAAGCTGGCCTCACGCTCACCAACGCGCGCAGCGACGCCAGGCCCACACAGCCCATCGCACGCGATGCGTTCTTTGCAGACCTTGCCAGGCGCGGGGTTCGCGATGTGAACGTCATCGGCGTTGCGGCCGACTACTGCGTGCTATGGGCTGTCCAGGGGCTGCTCGAACGTGGTTTTACCGTCCATGTACCGCAAGCGCCGACCAAGGGCATAGATCGCCAGATCGACGAGGTGCTCGCCAGCGATCTTGCCGGAAAGCCCGTCCATCTTGAGAATGCCTGAGACGTCCCGCCCCCGCTAGCGGCAGCAGAGCGGGACAAGAAAAGGCACGCGCAGCGCCAGCGGGCGCAGCGCCGCCGCACCAAGCGCCAGCAGCAACATGCCCACGACCGAGGCCAGCACCGCCGAGGACGGCGAAGGCGGCAGCACCCACAAGGCCACCGGCTGCATCACGCTCATGGCCAGCATCATCGCCAGGAAGAAAAGTCCGGTGCGAAGCGCAAAGGCACTCCAGCGCCCGAGCCGTTCGCGCGGGCTGAACGCGGGACGCGAACCTTGCGCCGCGCGGCCCGGCCACTGGCAGGCAATCGCGACCAGGATCATCAGCGCGCTGGTGGCAGGCAGGATCCGCAGATGGACCGAGACGCTCGCCAGAAGGTTGAAGCCATCGCCCGAGCAGATCGACTGCATTGTATAGTAGGCCAGGCGTCCATCCGCCTTAGCGCCCAGGATCGTGCCGCCCGCGCACAGCATCATGTCGCGCAGCAGGCGCACAGCGGCACTGTCGCTGCCGACACCGCGAAGGTCGTGGGCGATGGAAACCTGTCCGGTCAGCGCGTTGCTCCTGGATATCATGGCTCGCTCCTAGACGAGCGTCTGCACGGTAACTTTGACCCGGCGCAAACGCCAGCAAAAGCGTGCAAGGCCAGCGCAATATCCGGGCAATCGCCAGCATCGCAGGTGACCGGAGCAAATACCCCCGCCCCTTGCCGCACTTTCGAAGCCGCTCCTCGGCAAGGCCCTGCGCAAAAATGCCGAGGTGCGCGGAACCTTTTACAACCACTTGCGTTTTCTCGCTCGATCTATTCCGTTTCCAGCAGGCGATCCGGCCCTCGCCCCTGCTTACCAGAAAGACACCATGGCTTTTGCGCGCGCCCTCGATTCCCGTCCTCTTCTCTACACGCTGCTGGCTGCCCTTCTGGTCCTCACCGCGATCGTCGACAGCACGTTTCCGCTCGGCATGGCGTTCTGGGTCATCTACCTCATTCCGACCACCCTGGCCTTCCTGTCGCCGCACCGGATCGTCCCGGCCGTGGTTGCGGTGCTGGCCTGTGTCCTGATCGTCGTCGGCTTCGTGCTGGCCCCCGAAAGCAGCTCGGACGACTTTGCGCTGGTCAACCGCACGCTCGCCTGCATCACCAACCTGCTGATCGGCGGAATGGGCGTCGCCTTCATCGCCATGCGCAACGCCACCCGCTTCGAACAGCATTTGCGCCAGGCTGAAACCGACCTTGCCCGCGCGCTGCAGGGCAACCTCTCGCTGGAGGATCTGGGCACGCGGGTTCTCAACTTCCTGGGCAACACCTTCGGGGCCACTGCGGGCCTGCTCTACGTCAATGACGACGGCATCTACCGCCGTACGGCCAGCTATGCGGTACCCGAGAATGCGGCGGTCCCCGCCGTCATCGAACGCGGCGATGGCCTGCTTGGCGAGACGATCAACCACGGGAAGGCGCGCGCCATCACCCGCATCCCCGAGGGCTACATCGCGTTCGGTTCGGCGCTGGGCCAGGCCCGCCCGGATCGCCTCGTGATCGGTGCCTCGACCATCGATGGACGGGTCAACGGCCTTATTGAAGTCGCCTTCCTCGACGAACCCGGCACCCTGGCCCATGAAGTACCCGACTTCCTCGAACGTATTTCCGGCATCCTGGGCGTGGCGCTGCGCGCCGCCAAGTACCGCGCCCGGCTCGAACACCTGCTTTCCGAAACCCAGCAGCAGGCCGAGGAAATGCAGAACCAGAGCGAGGAGCTGCGCGCCACCAACGACGAACTGGAAGCGCAGACCAAGCTGCTCCAGTCCTCGCAGGAGCAGCTTGAAGCGCAGCAGGCGGACCTGGAACGCTCCAACGCCCAGCTTGAGGAACAAACCGCCTCGCTGGAAGCCCAGCGCGACGAACTAACCCGCGCCCAGAGCCGCATGCGCGCCCAGGCCGAGGAACTGGAGCAGGCCAGCCGCTACAAGTCCGAATTCCTCGCCAACATGAGCCACGAGCTGCGCACGCCGCTCAATTCGCTGCTCATCATGGCGCGCCTCCTTGCCGACAATCGCGGCGGCAATCTCAACGAGGAACAGGTCCGCTACGCGCAGACGATCGAGACTTCGGGCAACGACCTTCTCACCCTCATCAACGACGTCCTCGACATCTCCAAGATCGAGGCCGGACGCATCGACCTCGAAGCGCGCGAACTGCCCGTCGAGGATCTCCTCTCCAAGCTGCGCGACAGCTTCGCGAGCGCCGCGGCCGACAAGCGCCTTGCCCTGCGCATCACCCAGAGCGATAACGCCCCTCGCAATTTCGAGACCGATCCCCTGCGCTTCGAGCAGATCCTCAAGAACTTCCTCTCGAACGCGATCAAGTTCACCGAGAAGGGCGAAGTCGCGCTCGAAGTCACCAAGGCGCCGGGTGATGCCCTGGCCTTCACCGTGCGCGACACCGGGCCCGGCATCCCCGAGGACCAGCGCGAGGCGATCTTCGAGGCGTTCCGCCAAGCGGATGGCGGGATTGCCCGCAAGTACGGCGGAACCGGCCTTGGCCTTTCGATCTCGCGCGAACTCGCCAGGCTGCTCGGCGGCGCGATCACGCTGGAAAGCACGCAGGGCGAAGGCAGCGCCTTCACTCTCACCGTGCCCCGGACCTTCCAGCCCAGCGACTCCGGCCCAGCGTCCCGGCCCGCTTCGAGCACGTCCGAAGAGCGCAGCGCGCGCAGTGGATCAAGCGGGAGCGCCCCCCACCTTCCTGCCGCGTCCACCACGCCATTCGTCCCCGACGACCGGGAGAACCTCACCGGCGATTCGCGCACGATCCTCATCGTCGAGGACGATCCCGCATTTGCCCGCATCCTCCTCGACATCGCGCACGAGACCGGCTTCCAGTGCCTGGTCGCCGGAACCGCCGACGAAGGCGCGCTGCTGGCGCGCCAGTACCTGCCCCAGGCGGTCATCCTCGACATGCATCTGCCCGACCACACCGGCCTCTCGGTGCTCGACCGGATCAAGCGCGATACCCGTACGCGCCATATCCCGGTGCATATCGTCTCGGCCGACCACGATGACCACGACGCCCTCGCGAGCGGCGCGGTCGGCTACCTCTTCAAGCCGGTCGCGCGCGAAACGCTGGTGACCATGCTCGAAGGTCTCGAAGCGCGCATGGCCCAGCGCCTGCGCCGCGTGCTGGTGGTGGAAGACGATTCGACCCAGGCCGATGCCATCCACCAGTTGCTTGCCAGCCGCGATGTCGAGACGGTCACTGTCCAGAGCGCGGCGGGATGCCTGGAGCGCCTCGCCAGCGACACCTTCGACTGCATGGTGCTTGACCTCAACCTGCCCGACATGACCGGCCTCGACCTGCTCGACCGCCTCTCCCACGACGAGAGCGTCTCGTTCCCGCCCGTCATTGTCTACACCGGCCGCGATCTCTCCTCCGAGGAGGAGATGCGCCTGCGCCGCTATTCCAAGTCGATCATCATCAAGGGGGCCAAAAGCCCGGAACGCCTGCTCGACGAGGTCACGCTCTTCCTCCACCAGGTCGTCTCCGACCTTCCGGATGAAAAGCAGCAGCTACTTGCCCGCTCGCTGGGCCGCGATGCCGCACTGGAGGGCCGCCAGATCCTCGTCGTGGAGGATGACATCCGCAACGTCTACGCGCTGACCTCGGTGCTTGAACCGCATGGTGTCAACGTACGCATCGCGCGCAATGGCCTGGAAGCGCTCTCCGAGCTGGCCCGCGCGGCGGACAGCGACGGTGCGCCGGTCGACCTCGTGCTCATGGACATCATGATGCCCGAAATGGACGGCCTCACCTGCATGCGCGAGATCCGCAAGCAGGGCGAATGGACCAACCTCCCGATCATTGCTCTCACCGCCAAGGCGATGGAACGCGACCACCGCGAGTGCCTGGAAGCGGGCGCCAACGATTACCTGCCCAAACCGCTCGACATCGACAAACTGCTCAGCCTCGTGCGCGTGTGGATGCCGCGCAGGTAATCGGGGCGATGATGAACATGCGCAGCGAGGACACCCTGGAGGACATCGAACTCGATCTCCTGATCGAGGCGATCTGGCGCCGCTACCAGTATGATTTCCGCGATTATTCCCGCACTTCGGTGCTGCGCCGCCTCCAGCGCGCGCAGGCCCATTTCGGCCATGCCAACCTCTCCGGCCTGCTCGACCAGATCCTGCACGAGCCTGAATGCCTGCCCGAACTGATCGGCTTCCTGACCATCCAGGTCAGCGACATGTTCCGCGACCCGGACTACTTCCGCACGATCCGCGAGAAGGTGGTGCCCCACCTGCGCACCTGGCCCTCGATCAAGGTGTGGATCGCAGGCTGCGCGAACGGCGAGGAATTCTACTCGCTCGCCATCCTCTTTCGCGAAGAGGGGCTGGAAGACCGCACCTTGTTCTACTGCACCGACATCAACACCGCCGCTCTGGAACGGGCCAAGGCCGGGATCTTCGAGATCGACCGCCTGCCCGGCTTTTCGCGCAACTACCGCGAGGCGGGCGGCAAGGGCTCGCTCTCGGACTACTACACCGCCAACTACGGCGTTGCCCGCTTCGACCCCACCTTGCGCAGCCGGGTGGTCTTTGCCGACCACAATCTGGCCAGTGACGCGGTCTTCTCGGAGGTCCATTTCGTGTCGAGCCGCAATGTCCTGATCTACTTCGACCGGGCTCTCCAGGACCGCGCGCTCGGCCTGTTCGCCCGCTCGCTCCCGCCTGGCGGCTTCCTCGGCCTGGGATCCAAGGAAACCGTGCTTTTCTCCCCCGAGCGCGAGAATTTTGCCGACTTCGCACCCGATGAAAAGGTGTGGCGGCGCCGTGCCCATTCCAGTCAGGAGGCCGTTTATGCCGAATGAGCCGATCAAGATTCTGGCCGTGGACGATATCCAGGAAAACCTGGTGGCGCTGGAGGCTGCACTCGACCAGCCCGGCGTCGAACTGGTCACGGCAAGTTCCGGGCTCGATGCTCTGGAGTACCTGCTCAAGGACGACTTCGCGCTGGCGCTCCTCGACGTGCAGATGCCCGGAATGGACGGCTTCGAGCTCGCCGAACTGATGCGCGGGACCGAGCGTACACGCGGCATCCCGATCATCTTCCTGACCGCCGTCGCGACCGACGAGCGCCGCAAGTTCCGCGGCTTCGAGGCGGGTGCGGTCGACTATCTGCTCAAGCCGCTCGATATCACGATCCTCAATTCCAAGGTCGCCGTCTTCGTCGAGCTGGCCCGCCAGCGCCGCGAGATCGCCAACCAGCGCGACGAACTGGGCGCCGCACTCGGGCGGCTGCGGGCCTATGGCGACAATTCGCTGCTCGCCACGCTGGAAGTCGATGCGGACCTGCGCATCCTCAACTGGTTCAAGGGGGCCGAACGCACCATCGGCTACCCGGCCCAGGACATGATCGGCCTGCGCCTGCAGGATGCGCCCTTCTTCCTCGACGAGGAGCGTGCATCGGTCCAGGACGCGATCCGCGAGCTTCTCGACAGCGAAGGACGCCGCGCCGTCCAGGATCACCGTTTCCGGCGCGCCGATGGCGCCCGCCGCGAAGGCGAATGGTACGCCAGCGCCCTGCCGCGCAGCAGCGGCTCGCACGGCAGCATCATGCTCTCGATGATCGACGTCACCGAGCGGCGCCGGGCCGAACGCACCCAGCGCCTGCTCATCGGCGAGCTGAACCACCGGGTGAAGAACACCCTTGCAACCGTACAGGCGATCTCCTCACAGGGCTTTCGCCACGCCCGTTCGCCCCAGGATTTCCAGGAAGCCTTCACCGGACGCATCCAGGCGCTCTCGCGCGCGCATTCGCTGCTGAGCGCAACAACCTGGGACAGCGCCAGCCTGCGCCATCTCGTCGCGGACCAGGTCGCCATCGGCGCCATCGGCGAGGATCGCCTGCGCCTTTCCGGGCCCGACATCGACCTGCCACCCGAACTGGCGCTGCGCTTCTCGCTGATCCTGCACGAACTGGCGACCAACGCCCACAAGTACGGCGCCCTTTCCAACGAGAGCGGCACCGTCAGCCTCAGCTGGACCCGCGAGGGCGAATGGATTTCGCTACGCTGGCAGGAAGCGGGGGGGCCGCCCGTGGTCAAGCCCGAACGGCGCGGCTTCGGCTCCAGCCTGATCGAAGGCAGTCTCGCGTCGGACGCGCGCGGATCCATGCCGACTACGCTCCCGAAGGCGTGCGCTGGGATCTCATGGTTCCGCTCGTCACCGGCTCGGAGTGCGCTCCGTGCGACGAACCCGAAACCGCGGCTCTTGCCGATCTGCCTGCATCCGACACCAAGGCGTGCGCGCCCGTGCCAGAGCTCGCCCCCACACCGCCAGAGCCGCTGCCCGTTTCCGAACCGCAAAGCGAGCCCGCCCAGGCAGTTCCCCTGCCCTCGCTCGACAATCTGCGCATCCTCATCGTCGAGGACGAACCGCTCGTGGCCATGGAACTGGCCATGGAGATTGAGGACAACGGCGGCATCGCGATCGGCCCTGCCTCCTCGTGCGAGCAGGCCATCGGCATCATCGAACAGGCCCATCCCGATCTTGCGCTTCTCGACGGCAATCTCAACGGAGAGCGAATTGACCCGGTGGCCGATGCCCTCGCGGCGCAGGACACGCCCTTTGCCTTCGTGAGCGGCTACGACCGGCAGCACCTGCCCGCCAATCACGGCCATCGCCCGATGCTCGCCAAGCCCTTCCTCGGGCGCGAGGTCCATGCCGTCATCGCCGAACTCGCGCACGAGATACGCAACACGGCGGGGTAGCGGGAGCACGGCCGAAAAAGGGTTAACACGGGTTACCACGCCCCTCCGGCAAACCTGACGGAGAAGCGCAAGGAAAAGGGTTACCCGTCCTCCTTCACAGTGGCCACGCCGGGACCGACAGACCCGGCCTGCCGCCACTAGTCAGGATACGCCCATGCCCCGCTCCGCCCTTGAAACCTCGTCCCGCACCGCCACGCTCCGCACGCCGCTCGACCCCATGCTCAGGCGCCAGATTCACGGGCCCATCCAGCCGATGGACGAGCCCGGCCTCATCACCGAACTGGGCGAGCGCCTGCTGCGTTTCCTACGCGCGCTTTAACGCCGTGCAGGGCGCGGGCCGGGGGTGACGCAGACCACGAGCTGGCCTAGATCGGCATGATGACCTCCTCGTCCCGGCCCGCACCTGCCGCATCGGTGCTCTTCGTGTGCCTTGGCAATATCTGCCGTTCGCCGCTGGCCGAAGCCGCCTTACGCGAAGCCGCGACGAAGGCGGGCCTCGCGCTTGAAATCGATTCGGCCGGAACCGGCTCCTGGCACATCGGCAAGGCGCCCGATCCGCGCTCGCGCGCCGAGGCCCGGCGCCACGGCATCGACATCGGGCACTACCGCGCCCGGCAGGTTTCCCCGGCCGACTTCGCGCGCTTCGACCGGATCATCGCCATGGACGCGCAGAACCTCGCCGACCTGGAGGCCCTGGCACCCGCCGATGCGCACGGGCAGCTCTCGCTCCTGCTCGACCATGTGCCCGGGCGTGAAGGCGAGGACGTCGAAGATCCCTACTTCGGGGGCGAGGAAGGCTTTGCCATTACCTGGGATCAGGTCCGCCGCGCCGCCGACACCCTCGTGCGCGAGCTTGCCGGACAGGACTGAGCCTTCAGAAACGGCGCAGCCAGTACTGCATGGGCTTGGCGCTTTCCTGCGCCTCGCGGTGGTCCTTCCAGGCAAGCTCGGTGACCAGCCCCTCCACCGGCGCATAGCCACGCGCGCGCCAGAAAGGGTCGAGCGGGCGGTAGTCGGCAGGACGATCCGGGTGATCCTCGGGCCGCACCACCGCTGCAAAGGTCGCCGCGTGCGCCCCGTGTTCGCGGGCAGCTGCCTCGCGGGCGTCGAAGAAGGCATGGCCGATGCCCTGCCCGCGGTAGTCCGCGAGGAGAACCGACTCGCCGAAATAGAACAGCTCCTGCGTCCCGATCCCCCGCGCCTCGAAGGGCGCGCGAAATTCCGCCTTCTGCGCGTGCATCGGCGAGGCCGTCGCCGCGCCGACCAGCCGATCCCCGGCAAGGGCCGCGATGAGGACACTGCCCTTTGCCTCGATGAACTCGCGCAGATAGGCTTCCTCGTAGGCGGCATCGCCATCATAGAGATAGGGCCAGGCCGCGAAGACCTCCATGCGCAGCTGCGCCAGCTGCCCGGCCATGGCCCGCACCTCGGGGCCTTCCAGTGCCCGTATCGCCACGTCCATTCCGGCCTCTTTCTTCCTCGCGCCCAAACCCTTGCCGCGAGCCTGGCGCATCCCGCTCCCCCCGCGCAAGTCCCCGTCCCAATCGCGCCGTTTGATTTTGGCCCCGGTTGCTTTATATGCGGCGCTGAACGACCCCGGGCCCACAGGTCGCCAAAGCGACGCCGCAGCCGGGGTTTGCTCTTTTTCAGTTGCTCAATTTCACGTTGCAAGGATCACCCGAATGACCCGTCGCCGCCAGATCTACGAAGGCAAGGCCAAGATCCTCTACGAGGGCCCCGAGCCCGGTACCCTGATCCAGTACTTCAAGGACGATGCGACCGCCTTCAACGCCCAGAAGAAGGGCACGATCCAGGGCAAGGGCGTCATCAACAACCGCATCAGCGAGTACGTCTTCTCGCGCCTCAACCACATCGGTGTGCCCAACCACTTCATTCGCCGCCTCAACATGCGCGAACAGCTGGTCCGCCAGGTCGAGATCATCCCCATCGAAGTCGTCGTGCGCAACGTCGCGGCCGGCTCCATCTCCAAGCGCCTGGGCATTCCCGAGGGCGAGATGCTGCCGCACACGCTGATCGAGTACTGCTACAAGGACGATGCGCTGGGCGACCCCCTCGTCGCCGAAGAGCACATCGCGTGCTTTGGCTGGGCCAACAACGAGGAGATGCAGGACATCGCCGCGATGGCGATCCGCGTCAACGACTTCATGGCCGGCATGTTCGCGGCCATCAACATCCGCCTTGTCGACTTCAAGCTCGAGTTCGGCCGCATCTGGGACGGCGACTTCAGCCGCGTGATCCTCGCCGACGAGATCAGCCCCGACGGCTGCCGCCTGTGGGACATGGTCTCGGGCGAAAAGCTCGACAAGGACCGCTTCCGCCGCGACCTCGGCGGTGAGGAAGAGGCCTACCAGGAAGTCGCGCGTCGCCTCGGCCTGCTCCAGGACGACAGCGGCCCGAGCGAAGTCCTCGACCTCTCGCAGCACCGCAAGCTGCGCGGCAAGTAAGCTTCACAGCCGCCCGGCTGATACGAATTTAGAGGCCCCCGGTCATCCACGCATGACCGGGGGCCTTTTGCATGGGCCCGCCTTGGCAAGCCCGGTCCTCTCGGGCACTAGAGGGCAATGCGTTATCCCAAGCTGCTGGTCTGCCTCCTTTTCGCCCTCCCCCTGCCTGTCTTCGCGCAGGCTCCGGAACCCGGCAATGCAGGCCAAGAGGCGACCGCGGACGACACCGGCCCCGACTGGGCCTTCGCGACAAGCGACATCCCGGTCGATCCGGACTTCCGCTTCGGCCGCCTTGCCAATGGCATGCGCTACATCCTGCGTCACAACGCAACCCCAGCCGGAACCGGCGTCGTGCGGCTCGACATCGAAGCGGGATCGCTGGACGAAGCGCCCGAAGAACGCGGGCTGGCGCATTTCCTCGAACACATGGCCTTCAACGGCTCGCGCCGGGTTCCCGAAGGGCAGATGGTCCCCCTGCTCGAACGGAGCGGCCTCGCCTTCGGCGCCGATACCAATGCCTCGACCAGTTTCGAGCGCACGACCTACAAGCTTGACCTTCCCCGCAATGACATGACGCTGCTCGACACCGCGCTCATGCTCATGCGCGAGACCGCGAGCGAGCTCACCATCGCGCCCGCCGCCGTCGAACGCGAGCGCGGCGTGATCCTGTCGGAAATGCGCGACCGCAACACATACGAGTTCCGCAACACGCTGGACAGTCTCGATTTCCTCTACCCCGAGGCGCGCTTCACGCAGCGCTTTGCCATCGGCACGCGCGAGACCATCGAGGCGGCCACCGCACAGCGCCTGCGAGGCCTTTATGAACGCACCTATGTGCCTGCCAACACGACCCTGGTCATCGTCGGCGACTTCGACATCGAGGCGCTTGAAGCCGCGGTCATCCGGCATTTCAACAACTGGTCAGGTCCCGCGCCCGTCCCGCAGCCCGACGCGGGACCGGTCGCGCCCGAAGACAGTGGCCGCACCGACATCCACCTCGATCCCTCGCTGTCCGAGCGCGTGACCGTGGCCCGCAATCGGCCCTGGCACGAGGAGCCCGATTCCATCGCCCAGCGCCAGGCCAATCTTCTACGCCTTGTCGGCTACAACATCGTCAACCGCCGCCTTCAGCGTCTTGCCCGTCAGGCCGAGCCGCCCTTTCGCGGCGCAGGCTTCGGCACAGGCGATGCCTTCAAGGCGGCCCGAACCACGCGTCTGATCGTCGACACCGTCGATGGAGGCTGGCGCACGGGCCTCGCCGCCGCCGTCGCCGAGTACCGGCGCGCGCTCGAACAGGGCTTCAGCGCGGCCGAAGTGGCCGAACAGGTGGCCGACATCCGCGCCGCGCTGACCCAGGGCGCGCGCAGCGCCGGGACACGCAGCAACAAGGCCCTTGCCTCTGCCGCGCTCAACCTGGTGACCGAAGAAACGGTCCCCTCCACCCCGCAATCCGCACTTGAACGCTTTACCGCCTTCGAACCGCGCATCACGCCCGAAGCCGCGCTGGCCGTGATCCGGCACGAGGCCGCGCCCCTGGTCGATCCCCTGATCCGCTTCGAAGGCCGCAAGCCCCCCGAAGGCGGCGAGAGCGCCCTGCGCGATGCCTTCGAAGCGGCCCTCAACGCCCCCATCGCGGACGCCCGCGACGCAAAGACCGAGCGCTTTACCTATACCGATTTCGGGACGCCGGGCCGCGTGGTGGAGGACCGGCGCGAGGCGCAGCTGGGCATCCGCGAACTGCGCTTTGCCAACGGCGTGATGCTCAACCTGCACCACTCTGACCTTGAAAAGGACAAGGTGCGGGTCCAGGTTTCCATCGATGGCGGCACCCGCCTCGACACGCGGGACGATCCGCTTGCCACCGAGCTCGTCTCCTACGTGCCCTGGGGTGGTCTGGGCGCGCACAGCCGCGATGACCTCGACACGATCCTCGCGGGCAAGACCTTGAGCTTCGAGCTGAGCAATACCGGCAATGCCTTCGTCTCGCGTGCGCAGACGACCCCGGCCGATCTCGAACTCCAGCTCGAACTGATCGCCGCGCTCGTGACCGATCCCGGGTATCGTCCCGAAGGCGAAGTGCAGTACCGTCAGGCGATTGCCACCTATTTCGCGCAGCTGCGCGCGACCCCGGCCTCCGCGCTGCAGGCGGACCTGGGCCGTATTCTCTCGGGCGGCGACCCGCGTTTCAGCCTGCAGCCCCCTGCCCGCTACAGCCAGCTCTCCTACGCCAGGCTCAAGGCCGCGATTGAAGACCGGCTCGCGCACGGAGCCATCGAGATCGCGCTGGTCGGTGACTTCAACGAAGACACAGCCATCGCGCTCGTCGCGCGCACGTTTGGCGCTCTGCCCGCGCGGGAAGAGGCGTTTGGGACGTATGCCGGCAAACCCCTGCGCCCCTTCACGGCGGACCGAACCCCACGCGTCATCCACCACGACGGCCCTGCCGACCAGGCGCTGCTGAGCCTGACCTGGCCGACACGCGATGATAGTGACCCGGTTGACGTCCAGCGCCTTGAACTGCTGGAAAAGGTCGTGCGCGTCGAGCTGACCGACACCCTGCGCGAGGAACTGGGCAAGACCTATTCCCCCGGCGCCTCGAGCACGCTTTCGCGCTACTGGAAGGGCTATGGCACCTTCGCGATCAGCGCCTCGGTCGATGTGAAGGATGTCGCGGCGACGCGCGCGGCCATCCGCAAGGTTCTTGAGAAGCTGCGTGCCGAACCCGTGCGCGCGGATATCATCCAGCGCGCGCGCCAGCCGATGCTCGAAGGGCTCGACAACGCGCTCAAGACCAACACGGGATGGATGGCGCTGGTCGACCATGCCCAGAGCGAGGCCGAACGGATCGAGCGCTACCTCAAGGCCCGAGACCGCCTCGCCGCGCTCACCGGCGCCGATGTCCAGGAAATGGCGCAGCGCTATCTGGCCCCCGCGGACGCGGTCGACATTACGGTACTTCCCAAGGACGACGCGCCGGTCGGCTGAGCCTTTGTCGCCGTATCAGGCGCCCAGGCGCTCCAGCGTCGGGATCAGCTCGTCGAAATGGTCGATCACCGCGCTGCCGCCCAGCGTCTCGGGCTCCGCATCGTTGAAACCGAAGCTGACGACCACGCACGGCAGACCTGCCGCCGCCGCCCCGCCAGTGTCGTAGCTCGTATCCCCGACATAGGCCGCCCGGCCCCCACCGGCCCGCTCCAGCATCAGGTGGAGGAGATCGGGCTTGGGCTTGGCACGGCCCGGTCCCAGCGTATCGCCGCCGATGACCGTCACGAAGCGCTTGGCAAGGCCCAGTTCCTCGAACAGGCGCACGGCCAGATGTTCCAGCTTGTTGGTCACCACCGCGATCTTGACCCCGCGCGCGGCCAGCCCGTCGAGCATGGCCTCGCCGCCCGGAAACAGGTGCGTGTCGCGCGCAATGTTCGCCGTGTAGTAGGCCATGAGCTGCGCGTGAAGCTCCTCGAAACGGTCCTCCGCAACGGGGCCTCCCGTCACCTCGAAGGCCCGGGCAAGCATCTTGCGCGCGCCCCCTCCGACAAGCGTACGCACCGTCTCCTTGTCCACGGGCTCGCGCCCTGCCAGCGCCAGTGCGTGGTTCACCGCATGACCAAGGTCTCCATGGGTATCGAGAAGGGTGCCGTCGAGGTCGAAGCCGACAATGTCGTAGGGAAAATCCGTCATCGCCCCCTACGTGGCGAGTTCAGGTGGAAACTGCAATGAATTGCTGGCAGATGGTTCGAACCATGACCGACACCGCACCACCGCCCGCCGCATCTGCGCTCGCCATTATCGTCCTTGCCGCAGGCAAGGGCACCCGCATGAAGAGTGCGCGCCACAAGGTGCTGCACCCGGTTGCCGGGCAACCCATGCTGGAACACCTGCTGGCCAGCGCGGCGCTGCTCGCGCCCGAGCGCAGCGTTGTCGTCGCCGGACACGGGCGCGATCAGCTCGAAGCCCAGCTCGGTTCGCGCGCGGCCATTGCGGTGCAGGAACCCCAGCTTGGCACCGGCCACGCCGTCCAGCAGGCTGAGGAAGCCCTTGCCGGGTTCGAAGGCGACGTGCTGATCCTTTACGGCGATGTTCCCTTCGTGCGCCCCGAGACCATGCGCGCCATGATCGCACGCCTGCACGGCGAGGACACGCCCGCGGTCGTCGTCCTGGGCTTCGAGCCGGAGGACCCGCTGCGCTATGGCCGCATCCTCGCACACGATGACGGGCGCATCGCAATGATGGTCGAATACAAGGACGCGACCGAGGAGCAGCGGGCCTGCACCTTGTGCAACTCCGGCCTCATGGCAGTAAAATCGCAGGATCTCTTCGCCCTCCTCGCCAAGGTCGAGAACGACAACGCGGCGGGCGAATATTACCTGACCGACATCGTCAACGTGGCTTCGCTGGAAGAGCGCCCCTGCGCGGTCATCGTCACCGACGATCCCGACGAGGTCGGTGGCATCAACAGCCGCGCCGAACTCGCCGCCGCCGAAGCGCGCTGGCAGGCCCGCCGCCGCGAACGCGCCATGGCCGACGGCGCCACGCTGGTCGCGCCCGAGACCGTGTTCTTTGCCTGGGACACGGTGATTGGGCAGGACGTGACGATCGAGCCCAACGTCGTTTTCGGACCCGGCGTCACCGTGGCGGACGATGTCACCATCCACGCCTTCTCGCACCTGGAAGGCGCGACCCTGGAAAGCGGGGTCGCCATCGGCCCTTATGCACGCCTGCGCCCCGGCGCCTTGCTCAAGGCCAATTCCAAGGTCGGCAACTTCGTCGAGATGAAGAAGGCGGTGCTGGGCGAAGGCGCCAAGGCCAACCACCTCTCCTACCTTGGCGATGCGAGATCGGGGCCGGCGCCAACATCGGCGCAGGCACGATCACCTGCAATTACGATGGCTATTTCAAGCATAAGACGGTGATTGGCGAACGTGCCTTCATCGGCTCGAACTCGGCCCTGGTGGCGCCGGTCAGGATCGGCGCCGACGCCATCGTGGCCGCCGGAAGCGCGGTGACGCGCGATGTGGGGGATGGGGAACTGCGCCTCGTGCGCGGCGAACAGCTGGTCAAGCCCGGCTGGGCCGACCGCTTCCACGACACCATGAAGCAGAAGAAGAAAGCCCAGAAGGGGGGCTGATCCGCCCTCCTCCCGGGCTCGAGGGTCTCTAGAGGCTCACGAGCCGATCGTGCGCATCCGCTCCACATGGGCAAGCTGGACCTTCCCCGCCTCGCTGTCGGGCTCGAACTCGAGCGACCGCGAGATGAGGCGTGCGCCTCATTCAGGTCTCCCAGCTTTTCCTTGGCATAGCCCATGCCGCGCAAGGCCCGCGCGGCAAGATCCGCATCGGGACCTCCCACGGCCTTGTCAGCCATTTCCCAGGCGCGCTCGAATTCGACGAACGCGGTCTGCCATTCGCGGCGCGACTTGAAGAGTTCAGCGTATTCGTTGGCAAAATGGGCATTTTCCGGAGCCATCCGGGTTGCCGCGCGCAGGTCCGCTTCGGCCAGATCGCCGCGGCCCATGTCGATCAGCGCATACCCGCGCCCGAAGTGCGCATCGCACAGCGCATCGTCGATCGGCGCGTGGCCCGCAGCGGGCGTGGACGAGACTTTCGCATCGATGCACAGGCGCGGACGCGAATCACCCGCCAGCCAACTGTCGGCGGCCGCGATCACCCGGTCGAAATAGGAAACCGCCTTCTCGTCCTCGCCCTTGCGCAGCATGGCAAAGCCCTTCTTCAGGTCGGTCTTGAGGTCGGGCGCGGCAAGCGGTGCCACCACCAGCGCCGTCGGTCCGGACCTGTGCAGCCCTTCCACGAAACCCGCTTCCTCGGCCCCGGCGCTGGATGACAGGCCCGCAACGCCAAGAGCCAGGGCGAACCCTGCTGCGGCGATACGACGGCGGGTCGCATTGGCGGGCAAACGGCCTGAAAACGGATTCGTGGCGTGCAAGGCGGCAATCCTTCTCCCGGAACAGTCCCTTCCCGGCGCTCTTTTCGTGCGCCTGTATTTTTCGAGTAAGGAACCGTTCGTTTAAGTGGCCAGAATATCCGATGAACGCGGTTTGACAAGAGAGCAGTCGAAACTCACATCTTGGGCACACGCAAGTCGCCGGTTTGCCACCACTTAAATCTGGAGTTTCACATGGCCAACAGCCCCTGGAGCCACACCCGCTCGTCCACCGTGTCGGACGACATCGACTTCGAGATCAAGGGCCAGGAACTCCAGTTTGTCGAGATCGAACTCGACCCCGGGGAAAGCGCCGTCGCGGAAGCGGGCGCGATGGTCTGGAAGGACGCCCCGATCGAGATGTCGACCGTCTTCGGCGACGGCTCGGGCGGCCAAGGCAGCGGCTTCATGGACAAGCTGCTGGGCGCAGGCAAACGCCTCGTCACCGGCGAAAGCCTTTTCACGACCGTCTTTACCCACCACGGGCGCGGCAAGGCGCGCGTGGCCTTTGCCGCCCCGGTCCCGGGCGCCATCCTCCCGATCAAGCTCGACGAAGTGGGCGGGCGCCTGATCTGCCAGAAAGACGCCTTCCTGTGTGCCGCCCGCGGGGTCGAGATCGGCATTCATTTCCAGCGCAAGATCATGACCGGCCTGTTCGGCGGCGAAGGCTTCATCATGCAGCGCCTCGACGGCGATGGCTGGGTCTTTGTCCAGATGGGGGGCACCGTGGTCGAGCGCGAGCTTCACCCCGGCGAGGAACTGCACATCGATACCGGTTGTATTGCCGCCTTCACCCAGAGCGTCGATTTCGACCTTGTGCGCGCCGGTTCGGTCAAGTCGATGTTCTTTGGCGGCGAAGGCATCTTCTTCGCCCGCCTGCGCGGGCCCGGCAAAGTCTGGATCCAGTCGCTGCCCTTCTCGCGCCTCGCCGGGCGCATGCTGGCGGCCGCGGGTTCGCGCGGCGGCCAGAACCGGGGCGAAGGTTCCCTGCTGGGCGGTCTCGGCGACCTGATCGACGGCGACTGATGCACCAGCGGATTGAAATGTAT
>NZ_DF850489.1:1745166-1818186 GCF_000813185.1 Novosphingobium sp. MBES04
AAATGTATCCATTTCAAGTTCTTAATTTCAATTTAAGATTTTCCAATCATCTGCGTCCGATGTTTTGGAGACAAGGCCTTGGCCACATTCTCGGACTAGCATCCTGGTCGGGCTTTGGCGCAAGCCTGACACTTGGAGCCGCGCTCCCGTGGCTATACGGCGAGCCGTGTTCGAGTGCGTCCACCTCCTATGCACAAGCCAAGCTGAAGATGTGCACTAGCCAGGAACTCGCCAGCGTCTTCGACGCCATCATGCTGGCCGGATCTGCCTTTCTCATCCTTGCCCTGCTCTGCAGGCTTGCGCGCAGCGCGGAACGTCGCCGCGAGGAAGCCATTCGCTTGCGTAAAATTCGTGTCCGAGAAAACCATACCGAGCGCCTGCGGGTGCATACCAATCGACGCTGGCCCGACGACACCTGAATCTTTGGACTGGAAGCCTGCGGCCACGCGCTTTAACGCTGGGCAGATCGGATCCCCGGCAACGACCGGCAAAGAGGTGACAGGCGCGCAATGTGTGGAATTATCGGCATCGTCGGCAAGGAAGAGGTGGCGGACCGTCTGGTCGATGGCCTGCGCCGGATGGAATACCGCGGCTATGACAGCGCCGGGATCTGCACGGTGGACGCTGGCCAGCTGGTAAGGCGCCGCGCGGAAGGCAAGCTGGCCAACCTCGTGCACGAACTCGCCGGTAATCCGGCCCCGGGCCTCATCGGCATCGCCCACACCCGCTGGGCCACTCATGGCGCCCCCACCGCGGCCAACGCCCACCCCCACGCAACCGATACGCTGGCACTGGTCCACAACGGGATCATCGAGAACTTCCGTCCTTTGCGCGAATCACTCGAATCGCGCGGACGCACGTTCGAAAGCCAGACCGACACCGAAGTCGTCGCCCATCTGGTATCCGAACAGGTCGAGGCCGGCCTCTCGCCGCAGGACGCGGTCAAGGCGGCCCTGCCCCAGCTGCGCGGTGCCTTCGCGCTGGCCATCGCCTTTCGCGAACATCCCGACATGCTGATCGGTGCGCGGCTCGGCTCTCCGCTTGTCGTGGGATACGGCGAGGGCGAAACCTACCTCGGCTCCGACGCGCTCGCCCTTGCTCCGCTGACCCAGCGCATCACCTACCTCGAAGAAGGCGACTGGGTCGTCATCACCCGCGACGGCGCGCAGATCTTCGATGCACAGAACCATCCTGTCGAGCGCGCGGTGGTCACCTCGGGCGCCTCGGCCGTGGCGATCGAGAAGGGCAACTACCGCCACTTCATGCAAAAGGAAATCTTCGAGCAGCCCACCGTCGTCGCCCAGACACTGTCGAGCTACATCCGCCAGGTCTCCCAGTCGGTCACCCTGCCGCAGATGGACTTTGACCTCGGCGGCATCAACCGCATCACCATCGTCGCCTGCGGCACGAGCTACTACGCAGGCATGGTCGCCAAGTACTGGATCGAGACCTTCGCGCGCATTCCCGTCGACATCGATGTCGCCTCCGAATTCCGCTACCGCGACCCGGTGCTCGAACCCGGCGGCCTTTCGCTGTTCATCTCGCAATCGGGCGAGACGGCCGACACGCTGGCCGCGCTACGCCATTGCAAGGCCGAAGGGCAGACCATCGCAGTCGTCGTCAACGTGCCCACCAGCACCATGGCGCGCGAGGCGGACCTGCTCCTGCCGACCTATGCCGGGCCCGAGATCGGCGTGGCCTCGACCAAGGCCTTCACCTGCCAGCTCTCCGTCCTCGCCGCGCTGGCTGCACGTCTCGCGGTCCTGCGCGGACGCATGGACAGGGACGAGGAAGCGCAGGTCGTCACCCACCTCGTGGAAGCGCCTGCCCGCCTCAACGCCGCGCTCGACCACGACGACGAGATCGCGCAGATGGCGCATCTCATCGCCCCTGCCCGCGATGTCCTCTACCTCGGCCGTGGTCCGGATTTTCCCCTGGCGCTCGAAGGCGCCCTGAAATTGAAGGAAATCAGCTACATTCACGCCGAAGGTTATGCATCGGGTGAAATGAAGCACGGCCCCATCGCGCTGATCGACGAGGCCGTTCCGGTCATTGTCCTTGCCCCGTCCGGACCGCTCTTCGAAAAGACGGTCAGCAACATGCAGGAAGTGCGCGCGCGCGGCGGCAAGGTCGTCCTGATCTCGGATGCCGAGGGCATTGCCGAGGCTGGCGAAGGCTGCATCGCCACGATCGAGATGCCCCGCGTTCACCCCCTGATTGCGCCGATCGTCTATGCGGTGCCGGTGCAGCTGCTCGCCTACCACGTGGCCTGCGCAAAGGGCACCGATGTCGACCAGCCCCGCAACCTCGCCAAGAGCGTCACGGTCGAATAACCAGGTCCCGCAAGCACCTCGGACAATCTGCCCAAGGCAATGGTTTGCAATCTTTTACCGCCTGCTAACCGGTTGTCCCTAGGGACACCTTCGTGACGAAGAAAAATTCCCATCAGACCCGCGCCCTTCCCAGCCGTCTGCCCACCCTCGCCATCCTTGGTCTGAGCGACCCCAAGGACGACGAGGGCGACTGGGAGCGGCTGCGCGGCCTCCAGTTCCAGGGGCTGCAGCAGGCCTCGACGATCCGGCGCGTCACCCAGATCACCGCAATGCTGGCCATCGTTGTGATCTGCTTCGGCAAGGTCCCACTCCTCCCCCTCGCAGGATGGTTCGCCGTCTCCGGATTCTCGCTGTGGCATAGCTACACCATGTTCAAGCGCCTCATCGGATCGGATCGGCGCGGCATTTCGCGCAGTGAGATCAACCGCCTGCTTCATGGCGTGGGCCTCAACGCGCTTGCCTGGACCGTGCCGCTGACCACTTTCGGAGGCCTTGGCGACCTCTCCCTGCGCTTCCAGATATGGGCGATCCTCGCCGTCATGCTCACCGCTTCGGCCCTGCTCATGCCGGCCGTGCCGATGGCGGCCCTCTTCTTCGGCGTTCTGATCGGCGGCTCCTCGGCGGTGTTCTTTCTCATCACCGGCTCCTTCGAGATGGCGCTCATCAGCCTTGCCATGGCCGCGATCACGATCTGGGGCGCTATCGAGAGCGCGACCCGCTACCTCAATGCCAAGGTGGCCGAGGCTGGCATCTCCGAGAAGGACGAAGTGGTCTCGATGCTCCTGCGCGAATACGAGGAGAACGAGGCCGACTGGCTGTGGCAGACCGACACCAAGCGCCGGGTCCGGGCGGTCTCGCCGCGCTTCGCCTTCGCGCTCGGCCGCGAGGCCAGCGAGATCGAGGGCATGCCCTTCGTCGAACTGATCGCAGGTGCCAGCTGGCAGGACGATGAGGTTCACCCCAGCCTTCGCGAACTGGCCGAGCGGATCAAGCGCCGGGAAAGCTTCTCCAACCTGCTTGTCCGCGTGACCGTCCAGGGCCGCCCGCGCTGGTGGGAACTGTCCGGCACGCCCAAGCTCGATTCGAACGGAATCTTCACCGGATTTCGCGGCGTCGGCTCGGACGAGACCGAAGCGCGCGAAAGTTCGGACAAGATCGCCTACCTCGCCCGCTACGACGCCCTCACCGGCCTCCCCAACCGGATGATGCTGACCGAAGCGCTGGACGAGGCCCTCACCTACTCGTCCACGTGGCGTACACGCTGTGCCTTCCTGATGATCGACCTCGATCGCTTCAAGGCGGTCAACGATACGCTGGGGCATCTCGTGGGCGACCAGCTCCTGGCCCGGGTCTCGGATCGCATCCGCGAGCAGATGGGTGAGAGCGAGATGTGCGGACGCCTGGGCGGTGACGAATTCGCCATCGTGATGCGCGATGTGTCCGATGCCGGCCGGGTCTCCATCCTCGCGCGCCGCGTGATCGACCGGCTTGCCCAGCCCTACGAGATCGACAACCACACCCTCTACGTCGGTGCCTCGATCGGATCGGCCTGTGGCCCCCAGGACGGCGCGGATGTCGAGACGCTGATGCGCAACGCCGACCTTGCACTTTACCGCGCCAAGGACCTGGGCGGCAACGTGCACCACCGCTACGAACCCGCGCTCCACGCCCATGCCGAGGAACGCCGCAAGCTCGAATCCGCCTTGCGTCATGCGCTTGAACGCAACGAATTCGTGCTGAACTTCCAGCCCGTCGTCGACGCCACCGACGAAAGCGTCGTGAGCTTCGAGGCCCTCGTGCGCTGGCACAGCCGCGAACACGGTTTCGTCAGCCCGGCCAAGTTCATTCCGCTTGCCGAAGACACCTGCCTCATCGTCCCCATCGGCGAATGGGTGCTGCGCGAGGCCTGTCGCCAGGCCGTGAACTGGCCCGAGAACGTACGCGTCGCCGTCAATGTCTCGGGCGAACAGCTGCTCGATTCGAACTTCGCGACAAGCGTGGTCAACGCGCTGGCCGAAAGCGGCCTCGCCCCGAACCGGCTCGAGATCGAGGTCACCGAAAGCATCTTCCTGCGCGACGGCACGACCGCAAACCACGTCCTCGAACGCATCATGGCGCTGGGCTGCGGGGTCGCGCTTGACGACTTCGGGACCGGCTATTCCTCGCTCGGATACCTTCGCAAGCTGCGCTTCTCGACGATCAAGGTCGACCGCTCCTTCGTGCAGAGCGCGGCCACCGGCAACGCCGAGAGCATCGCCATCATCCGCGCCGTGGTTGCCATGGCCGAGAGCCTCGACATGTCGACGACCGCCGAAGGTGCCGAGACCGAGCACGAAGTGCAGCTGATCCGCGAGCTGGGCTGCCGCAAGATCCAGGGCTACTTCTTCGGCCGCCCGATGAGCGCCGAGGATGCGCGCGCGCTCTTCCAGAACCCCCACTACCTTGAACGCCAGAGCGTCGCCTGACCAGGGGCGGCCCTGACCACAACGAAAAACCGCCCGGAAAGCAGAGCTTTCCGGGCGGTTTTTCGTGTCGTTCAGGAAGTCGCGGTCAGGCGCCGATGAGGCTCTTGATCGCGCTTTCGAACAGCGCGCGGCCATCGCTGCCGCCGTGGGTATCCTCGATCGCGCGCTCGGGGTGCGGCATCATGCCAAGGACGTTGCCCTTGGCGTTCAGGACACCCGCAATCGCGCGGGCCGAGCCGTTGATGTCCTCGGCGTAGCGGAAGGCCACCTGGCCTTCGCCCTCAAGACGGTCGAGGGTTGCATCGTCGGCGAAGTAGTTGCCGTCATGGTGCGCGACAGGGATCGAGATCTCCTGGCCTGCGCTGTAGCCCGAGGTGAACAGCGAGGTCGCGTTCTCGACCTTGAGCGTAACGTCACGGCACACGAAGCGGATCACCGAGTTGCGCAGCAGTGCGCCGGGCAGGAGGCCGCTTTCGGTCAGCACCTGGAAGCCGTTGCACACGCCCAGCACCGGCACGCCCTTGTCGGCAGCCGCAATGACCGCCTGCATGATCGGTGAACGCGAGGCGATCGCGCCGCAGCGCAGGTAATCACCGTAAGAGAAGCCACCGGGAAGCGCGATGAAATCGAGCCCTTCCGGCAGATCGGAATCCCCGTGCCACACGCGGGTGCACGCTTCTCCCGAGACCTTCTCCAGAGCCACCGCCATGTCGCGGTCGCAGTTGGAGCCCGGGAACGTGATGACGGCCGAGCGGAACGCCATCAGGCGGCCACCTTCTCGATGCGGTAGTTCTCGATCACCATGTTGGCGAGGAGCTTCTTGCACATGTCGTCGAGCGCTTCGTCGGAGACGCCCTCCTCGACATCGAGCTCGATCAGGCGACCGGCCCGCACGTCGTTGACGCCCGAGAAGCCGAGCCCTTCGAGCGAGTGGTGGATCGCGCGGCCCTGCGGATCGAGGACACCGGGCTTGAGGCTGACGTGGACGCGGACTTTCATCACGGGGGCCTTTCGCTGAATGCGGCAGATTCGGTAAAATGGGCCTATGGCCTCGCTTGCCCCCCGGGGCAAGGGCGCTTGCGCGCTTTTGATCGTTGAATGCGCGCGCGGTTGGTGCCATCCGGACCGGGCCCGTGCCATGCGGGTCCCTTGTGGAGGCCTTCGCGATGCCCATTTCCTTTGCCGACCAGGTTGCCATCGTCACCGGCGCCGGAACCGGCCTTGGTCGCGCCTACGCGCTGGAACTGGCGCGGCGCGGCGCGAAGGTGCTCGTGAACGACCTCGGCTCCTCGCCCGATGGGCGCGGCGGCTCGGACAGTGCGGCTCGCGTGGTCGAGGAGATCCGTGCGATGGGCGGCGAGGCGCTGGCCGATTCGGGCGATGTCTCCGACTTTGCCCAGATGGAAGCCATGGCTGCACGCGCGCAGGCAGCCTGGGGCGCGATCCATATCCTCATCAACAATGCGGGCACCTTGCGCGACCGCACCTTCCACAAGATGGACATGGCCGACTTCGAGGCGGTGGTGCGCGTGAACCTGCTGGGCAGCGCCTATGCCACCAAGGCGGTCTGGGCGACCATGCGCGAGCAGGCCTATGGCCGGGTGCTGATGACAACCTCCTCGACTGGGCTCGGCGGCAATTTCGGCCAGGCCAACTACGGCGCGGCCAAGGCCGGTGTGCTGGGCCTTGCCCGCACCTTGCGCCTTGAGGGTGCCAAGTACGACATCCGCGTCAATTCGATTGCGCCCACGGCCGGAACCCGCCTGACCGCCGATATCTTCCCGGATGAGGCTTATGACGCCTTCAGCCCCGAGACCGTGGTTCCGGCGGCCCTTTTCCTCGTCTCGCGCGATGCCCCGAGCGACGCGGTCATCGGCGCGAGCGGCGGCGTGTTCCAGAGCGCCTACGTCACCATGAACGAAGGCGTGCTGCTGTCACCCGAGGACTGCACGCCCGAAGCCATCACCGCGGCCTGGGACGAGATCGACACGCACCGGGGCCTGCGGGTGCTGGAAAACGGCATGGAGCAATCGCACCGCGCGCTCTCACGCCTCAGCCGTAAAGGTTAGTCGACGACCTTGAGCAGCTTGCGTTCCAGTGGGCTGAGGACGCCGGACAGTTCGTGCCCGCGCTTCAGTACCTGGCCCGATTCGCCAAAAAGCGTCCACATGCCCTGCTTGCCTCGCAGCGCAGGCCGCTTCTCGATCCGCGCCTGGGGCCGTTCGGCCGCGCGGCGAAACGCGGAGAAGTGCGCCGCATCCTTCTCGAAGTTCATCGCGTAGTCACGCCAGAACCCGGCCGCGACCATGCGGCCATAGAGGTTCAGGATCTTCTGCAGTTCGCAGCGGTCGAACGCGATCTGGAGAGGCCTGCGCCCGGGGAACGCGACGATACTGGCATCTGGAGTGTTCGAATTTCCAACAGGTCCCGACACGCGCGCGCTCAAACTCCCTTGCAGGCCGGTTCACTGGGCGTCTGGGCCGCACGCTCGAGCGCTTCGTGCGCCGCGCCCAGGGCCTGGGTCATCATCGCCACTTCCTTGCGCAGCGCCTCGATCTGCTCTTCCAGTTCATCCACGCGCTGGTTGGGCGCCGGCTCGCACGGTTCGCGGCAGGGCGTGCCATAAGGCATGAACTTCTTGGAGTAGGTTTCGGCCGTCACCAGTGTGGAGCGGGCCTTGACGCCGATCATGGTCGCGCCTTCGGGCACGCTCTCGGTCACCACCGCGCTCGCACCGATGCGCGCTCGCTTACCGATGGTAACAGGCCCGATGATCTGCGCGCCCGAACCGACGATGACATTGTCTTCCAGGGTCGGGTGGCGCTTGCCCCCCACACCGTTGGTCGGGTTCGAGCCGCCCAGCGTCACGCACTGGTAGATCGTGACGTTGTCGCCGATATGCGCGGTCTCCCCGATCACGGTAAAGCCGTGGTCGATGAAGAAGTTCTTGCCGATGGTCGCACCCGGATGGATGTCGATTGCGGTCATGAAGCGCGAAAAGTGGTTCACCGCGCGCGCGAGGAAGAAGAGCCGCGCGTTGAAAAGCCGGTGCGAGATCTTGTGGAAGAACAACGCCCAGACGCCCGGATAGAGCAGGACTTCCCAACGCGACCGCGGCGCAGGATCGCGCGCGACTACGGAATCGAGGTAACGGACGAGTTTTCCCAACATGGCCCGAATCTCCCATCAATCGGTGTGCGATGCAAGTTCCGGCCACGAAAGCCCCTGCACGCGGGTCTCAGGATCAGGTCTGGGCGCTCTTGCCGAACTCGGCCAGTGCCTCGCGCCAGATCGCCAGAGTGGGCGGTTGCTTACGCTCGAGACTGAGCCGGTCGATGGCCGCGACCAGACGTTCGGCACCCAGATGGCTACGCACGGCCCTGGGTACAAGATAGGCACTTGCCGAAGGGTCGAGAACGAGGTGGCGCATCTGCGCGTGAACGTCGATCAGCTCGGCGAGCATCTCGTCGTCCGGCTCCTCGATTTCCAGCTGGAGCGCCGCGCCCAGGCGCGAAGCGAGATCGGGCAGGCCGACGTGCCACAGCCCGTCGTTCTTCTTTGCCCGGGACCTTGCAGGCGCCTTGGGCTTGGCCGCAGCCTTGGCTTTCCCCTTCTTCTGGGGCGCACGCTTGCGGTTGGTGATGAGGAGCAGCGCCTGGCCGGTTTCCTGCGCGCGGTTCCAGGCGTGGAACAGCACATCCTCGTCCACCGTCTCGGCGTTGTCGATCACAACGCCGCCCCCGCCATCGGCAAACCAGTTGCCCAGCAGCGACTTGCCCGAACGTGGCGGGCCATAGAGAATCGCAGTGTGGAAGGGCCAGCGGCCCGGATCGGTCAGCGCGTCGATGGCGGCCGCGTTGGCCTCGCCCACCACGATACGCGGCGGGCTGTCGCTCGAGGCGGACAGCGGAAGGGCAATCTGCTTGGGCATATGGTGGACCTACCGCGAAATCCGGATGGTCGCGCCCGAACCGGACACCTGCCAACCCTGCGCCCGCAAGGCGCTGGCGAGGCGTTCCGAACCGCCCCGCACCGAGACCCGCATGACCGAGGTCCCCCCCGATCGCGAGGCTGACCGTGGCCGCGCCCTCGACGCCGGGCACACCGCGCACGGCGGCAAGGCCTGCATCGACCGCGGCGGCATCGGGCGTCACGAACTGGACATTGACCGTTTCCACCGGCGCTCCTGCAGGCTCCTCGGTCACGAGAGTCGGGGCCTGCGGCACGGCGGGCTCGGCGACGGGCATTTCAGGGACAGCACCGCCGGGCAGAAGCTTCTCGCGAAGCTGTGCGAACGCACGCTCCAGCGGCGCGTTGCCGCCCGTCAGGGTCGAATCGGGCTTGAGCTCGCCGCGGGCCAGCGCCTCGCGGTAGAGACCGTCCATACGCTCGACCGCCTGGTCCATCATGTCGGGCAGAGCCTGCTCGGACGGCGCTTCAAGGCTGAAACTGCAAGATAGGTGTTATCCGGGCCATAGCGCGCGGTGAAGGTGCCCTTGACCGGGCCACCCGGCCACTGCCGTTCCAGGCGCGCCATGGGCATCAGTACGTCCGAGGCGTCGAACTGCCCCAGAATCGTGCGCCACCACAGGCGACTGCGCCGACCAGGCTGCCCGGCCGTCAGGATGAGCGATTCGCCGCCGGCGCCCGAAGGACGGACATAGTCGACCGGAGTCGCGGCGGCCTGGAACTCGGCCCAGGCGCGCTGCCAGGGGCCGCGCACCTCGAAGACCTGCTGTACGCCGCCCGAATAGAGCACGGGAATCACCAGCAAGGGCGCCGAACGCGCGACGCTGCCCGCACCGCCGACGTACTGGCTCGATTTCGCCTTGTCGAAGATCACGCCCAGCGTCGCAATGTAGCGGTGCGGGCCGACCTGCTCCTTCTCGATCACGACCGAAGAGACCATCGCGTCAATCGATTCGGTGGGCATGTCGGGGCCGCCCAGCTTCTTCCAGGCGAGATTTTGCGCTTCCTTCCAGCCCTTCAGGCGCGCTTCCGCGCCGGTCTTGCCGGTGACGTCCACGGTGATTCCATCGACCTGGATATCCGCGGAGTTGGCGAGAGGCGGGATACCGCGATCGCCTTCGACCTGCGCGACAAGGCTGGAAACGCCCAGTCCGCCAAGGCCCAGCACGGCCGTGCCAGCCAGCACATAACCTAGCGTTTTGCGCGAGATAAAGCCCGCGCCCGTGCGGTCGGGCCGCGGTGAGAAGGAGGAAATCGATCGTGTCATTTTCAAAACCGTGGGCCTTTTGCCCAAACGGGAATGGAAATCCAAGTCACAAAGCATTATGCGGCCGCAATGTCCGACGATAACTCTCAGAAGAGCTACTCCTACGAGCAGGCCGGTGTGTCGATCGCCGCCGGCAATGCGCTCGTCAAAGCCATCGCACCGATGGCGCGTGCCACCGCCCGTCCGGGCGCCGATGCCGACCTGGGCGGCTTCGGAGGCTTCTTCGACCCCAAGGCAGCCGGGTACAAGGACCCGCTGCTGGTCGCCGCGAACGACGGCGTGGGTACGAAGGTCAAGCTGGCCATCGACCATGACCGCCACGACCACATCGGCATCGACCTTGTCGCCATGTGCGTGAACGACCTTATCGTCCAGGGCGCCGAGCCCCTCTTCTTCCTTGATTACTTCGCCACCGGAAAACTCGAGAACGGCGTTGCCGAGCGCGTCGTCGCGGGCATTGCCGAGGGCTGCAAGATTTCGGGTTGCGCGCTCATCGGCGGCGAAACCGCCGAGATGCCGGGCATGTACGCGGCCGGTGACTACGACCTCGCCGGCTTCTGCGTCGGTGCCGTGGAACGCGGCGAACAGCTGACCGGCGAGAAGGTCCAGGAAGGCGACGTCCTCCTCGGCCTGGCGTCCTCGGGCGTCCATTCGAACGGCTACTCGCTGGTGCGCCGCCTCGCCGAAGACAAGGGCTGGAAGCTCGACCGCCCGGCCCTGTTCGACCAGGAAACCCTGCTGATCGACGCGCTGATCGCGCCCACGCGCATCTACGTGAAGAGCCTGCTGCCGTTCATCCGTTCGGGCCGCATCCACGCGCTGGCGCACATCACCGGCGGTGGCCTCCTTGAAAACATCCCGCGCGTCCTGCCCAAGGGCCTTCATGCCCGCATCGATGCCGACGCCTGGACGCAGCCGCGCCTGATGGCCTTCCTCCAGGCCCAGGGTAACATCGAGCCCGCCGAGATGGCCCGCACCTTCAACTGCGGCATCGGCATGGTCCTGGCCGTCAGCGCCGACGAGGCTGCCTCGCTCAAGAGCGACCTCGAAGCCGCGGGCGAGACCGTCCACGTCATCGGCGCCATCGAGGCCGGCGAAAAGGGCTGCACCGTGCAAGGGTCGGCCGAAGCCTGGTCCGCGCGCGAGCCCTGGCAGGCCGTACACCTTGGCTGACACCCCCGGCGTTTCCGGCGCGCAGGCAGGCATCGAGAAGGCAAAGGTCGCCGTGCTCATATCGGGCAGCGGCACCAACATGGCCGCCCTTCTCTATGCCAGCCGCGCGGCGGACTGCCCTTACGAGATCGTGCTGGTCGCCTCGAACGATCCGGAGGCCAAGGGACTTGCCCTGGCCGCCGCCGAGGGCGTGGCGACCTTTGCCCATTCGCACAAGGGCATGAAGCGCGCCGAGCACGATGCCGTCATGGACAAGGCCATCCGCGACAGCGGGGCCGAATGGGTCGCGCTCGCGGGCTACATGCGTATCCTGACACCCGGCTTCGTGTCGGGCTGGGCGGACCGGATGGTCAACATCCACCCCTCGCTCCTGCCCAAGTACACGGGCCTTCACACCCATGAACGCGCGATCGAGGCGGGCGACAGCCATGGCGGCGTTACCGTCCACCTCGTCACCGCCGAACTCGACGACGGTCCGATCCTGGGCCAGACGCCGGTGGCCATCGTGCCCGGCGACACACCCGACACACTGGGCGCTCGCGTCCTCATCGCCGAGCACCAGCTCTATTCACGCTGCCTGGCGAAGCTCGTCAGCCGCGAGCGCGATCCTGCCTGGCTGCTCGAACGGGTCCGCGAACTGGCGCTCACGCTGCCCGAGGCGGAAGAACGCGAATCGCACGGCAGCCCGGGATGGCGCGTGGGCGGCAAGTACTTCGCCCACTTCAACGACCAACACCACGGCACTCCGCACATCGCCCTCCTCGCGCGCACCAGCGGCGTGGACGAGATCGAGACACTGACAGAGCGCAACCCCGAAGCCTATTTCAAGCCCGCCTATTACGGCGCGTCGGGCTGGGTCGGGGTCATCCTCAATCGTCCGGGCGTGGACTGGGACAGCGTGCGCGAATGGCTCGAACGCAGCTGGCGCAGCGCCGCTCCCAAGCGGCTGACGCGCCTGCAGGAAGCCGCCGAGGAATTCTAGGCACGGGGTTTTGCGGGGAGCGCTGCACGCGTCGCCCCGTGCCCACTTACGGCAGGATCGCGTGGTCCTGGTGGCTCCTTGCGGCCAGTTGCCGCTCTTGTACGGCCGCCCTCTGGCGGGCCTCTTCGTCGCCCTTGGCGTCAGCCTGCGCCAGGTGCGAAAAGGCGAACGAGGCCAGGAACGACAGCAAACCTACACTCACGAACGTCTTTACGTGCATCGATGCCCCATCCGGCCCGCACTCACAGGCCACCTGCTTGTCTCCCCCTTTTGCATCTCAGCCCGCGCGCACGACGCGAAGTGAAAACTTGTTCACCCGCCCGCGCGACCCACGCCCACGAAAAAGGGGCCACCCTTGCGGGCAGCCCCCTTTGCAGCCGTCATCAGACGGGTCGGAACGCTGGCTGAAAACCTGCGTCCCTGACCAATCAGCCGACGATTTCTTCGGGCTTGAAGAAGTAGGCGATCTCGATCGCCGCGTTCTCGTCCGAGTCCGAACCGTGGGCCGAGTTGGCTTCGATCGATTCGGCGAAGGTCTTGCGGATGGTGCCTTCGGCAGCGTCGGCCGGGTTCGTGGCGCCCATCACGTCGCGGTTGGCCTTGACGGCGTCTTCGCCCTCGAGAACTTGCACGACCACGGGACCCGAGATCATGAACGAGACGAGGTCGTTGAAGAACGGACGCTCAGCGTGGACCGCGTAGAAGCCCTCGGCCTGTTCCTTGGTCATCTGGATGCGCTTCGAAGCAACGACGCGCAGGCCGGCATCTTCGAGCATCTTGGTGATCGCGCCGGTGAGGTTGCGGCGGGTAGCGTCGGGCTTGATGATCGAGAACGTGCGGGTAACCGCCATGGGATCTGTCCTTGAAAAGTGAACGGGGGAACTGTTGCGCGCGCCACTAGCCCGCTTCGCGGCGCTTCGCAAGAACAGGTTCACGCACGCGCCCTATTCACGAGCGGTCTACTTGGGCAGCACAGCTGCGATCGCAGAGCTCAGTCGGCGTCCAGCCACCGTCCTCGCGCCGCCCGGATCCCGCTGCCCGCGCCTGCCCGGAGAGGAGATTGGAGGGAAAATCGGGCGAGAGGCTGCGCTCCAGCTTGCGGCACAGCACCGCATGTTCCAGCAGCGCGCTGGATACCCCGCGCAACCAGCCTTCGTGCAGCGCCATCTCTCCGGTGAGCAGACGGCCCACGCTGCGTTCCGAGCACCCCAGGATCTGCGCCACGGCACGCACGCCGCCAAGCGCCTCGACCGCGCGGGTAAAGAGGGTAAGCTGTTCCTGGGAAGTCATGAAATTCAGGCCCTTGTCGCCGCGCCGGGATATCCGCCGCGCTGGCATGTTCGCCGCGCGGGGAGTTGGACCCGAAGGCCAGCCAAGCGCAGGGCAGCCTGTGGGCACCGGCTGCGCCAATGTCAATCGGCGGGCGTGCCGCTATCCTGATCGGCGTCGCCTTCCCCCGCCTTGCCAAGCTTTGCACCGCCCGCACCGAGCATCAGCCCGAGAAGAAGGCCCAGCGCGATATTGTCGAAGATCACGCCGACGACGAGACCGCCCACGACGCCCAGCGAGAAACGGGTCGATGCTTTCCTGATCATGGCGATTGCCCCCTGCCCATCCAGTTGGGGGCAACAGAGCGGACACGTGCGCCTGCGTCAAGACAGGCGCGCGCCCGGCCAGCCTATTCGGACGCCTTCTTCGCCCAGCGTCCGTCTTCCTGTGCCCAGTATTCCTTCGTCACGCCGTCGCGGCCCCGCAGGTCCTTCCAGACCTGCCGGGCCTCCTGAAGCGTGTCATTGTCGAACAGATAGAAGACACGCTCGAAAGGAGCCTCCCCTTCGCCTTCGCGCCAGTGCCCGTCGGCCAGGAACAGGAAGCGTGCGCCGTTGGCAGGGGCAACCTCGCCCGACAGGAGAATGGGCTGGCGCTCGGCGTGCGGATCACTCGCCTCTCCGTTGGCGAGGAAGCTTTGCGGGGAGAGCGTCCACAGGCCGCGCGAGATTTCCGCGCGCTGGCGTTCCTCCCCCGAGACGACGAGAACGCGCGCCCCCGCCTCCAGCGACTTCTTCGCCAGAAGCGGGACCACGGCGTGGGCGGGGTCACGGCTGAGCTGGTAGAACATCACGCGCATCGGCCGTGCCCTTCGCCCTTCGCTCAGCCTTCCGCGGTATCGCGGATGAGGCGGTCGAGCAGGCGCACGCCGTAGCCGGTCGCGCCCTTGCCCCAGGTGGCGCCGGGCTTGTCGGCCCAGGCCATCCCTGCGATGTCGAGGTGCGCCCAGGGACGACCCTTGTCGATGAAGCGCAGCAGGTACTGCGCGGCGGTGATCGAACCGCCAAAGCGCGTGCCCACGTTCTTCATGTCGGCAATCGCGCTGTCGAGCTGCTTGTCGTAAGCCGCGCCCATCGGCATGCGCCACACCTTGTCGCCCGATGCGTTGCCCGCCGCATCAAGATCGGCGGCGAGATCATCGTCATTGGTGAACAGGCCCGCGTATTCGTGCGCCAGCGAGATCAGGATCGCGCCGGTCAGAGTCGCCACGTCGAGAATGCGGACCGGGTCGTAGGTCTGCTGCGCGTAGGTCAGGACATCGCACATGACCAGGCGGCCCTCGGCGTCGGTGTTGATGACCTCGACGGTCTGCCCCGACATCGTGGTGACCACGTCACCGGGACGCTGCGCGTTGCCGTCGGGCATGTTCTCGACCAGGCCGCACAGACCGACCACGTTGGCCTTGGCCTTGCGCTTGGCGAGCGCGAGCATGGCACCCGCGACCGCACCGGCGCCGCCCATGTCCCACTTCATGTCTTCCATGCCGCCGGGCTGCTTGAGGCTGATGCCTCCCGTATCGAAGGTCACGCCCTTGCCCACGAAGGCCACCGGCTTGTCGCCCTCGGCGCCGCCATTCCACTCCATGACGAGCAGGCGCGCGGGACGCACCGAGCCCTGCGCGACGCCCAGAAGCGCGCCCATGCCCAGCTCGGCCATTTCAGCATCGTCCAAAACGCGGATGACGAGGCCGCTGCCCTCCATGCGCGCCTGGCAACGCTCGACAAAGCTCTCGGGGTAGATCGTGTTGGCCGGTTCGGTCACCAGTTCGCGGGTAAAGGCGACGCCCTCGGCCACGCCCTTTTCCACGGCCCAGAGCGATTCAGTGCCCTCAGGCGCGCCGACGAGGTCGAGCGAGGTGAGGCTGACCTTCTGCTCGTCCTTGAGAGTGGTGCGGTACTTCGTCCAGGTCCACGAACGCAGCTCGGCACCCGTCAGGGCCGCCACGGCATCCTCAGCCGAGAAACCGGCGCCGGTCAGATCAAAGGCGATGGCTTCCTCGCCCGAAGTCAGGAACCTCGCCGTCACGGCCGCCGCGGCACGCTCGATGGCAGCGCTGCGGTCGGCCGCATCGGGACCACCGATCCCGGCCAGGACCGCGCGCACGGTTGCCCCGCCCCGCTCCACGAACCCGTCGAAGACCTGGCCCGTCTTGCCTGCGAAGCGCGAAAGCTTCGCACCTTCGGCCAGCACCGGCTCGAGATCGGCGGGCACTGCGTCCTGGTTTACGAAGCGGACGACGAGACGCGCGCTGGAGGGGGACGCCGCGTCAAGAAACTGGATCTTCATGAATTCTCCTGAACTCTCACCTTTTTGCAGGTGTACCGCACCGCCCGGGCGCCGGATGAGCGGCAGGGCTGTGCGCTTCACCGCAAGCATGGATTGCAGTTAGGCACAGGCGGTGCGATAGGCAAGCCATGCTCCCAGCCGCATCGTCTCCCCTGCAAGCCATTTTTTCCCGCTTGCGACCTGTTTCGCTGAACGCTCTCACGCTTGCCCTCGCCACGGGGGGAGCCGCTGCGCTTCTGCCTGCAAGCGCCGCAGCGCAGGACTTGACCCGCACACCGGGAACGGCCCCGATCACCGAGGCGCCTCCCGAACCCGCGCCCGCGACCGAAGAGGCCGTCCCGGTCGCCTTCGAAGCCGATGTTGTGGAATACGACGAGAACGGCGAGAGCGTGACCGCCAGCGGCAACGTCGTGCTGCGCCGCGACGGGCAATCGGTGCGCGCCGATTCGGTCACCTGGAACCGCACCAGCGGCAAGATCCTGGCGAACGGCAACGTGCGCCTCGTCGACGAACGCGGCAACCAGGTCTTCAGCGACGAGGTCGAACTCACGGACGAATTGAAGACCGGCATGCTGGAAAACCTGCTGCTGGTCCTGCGCGAAGGTGGACGCCTCGCGGCAAAGGACGGCCAGCGCCTGGGCAACGGCGATGTCATCCTGAACCATGCCGCCTACACCGGCTGCTCGGTCGTGGGCCGCGGCGAATGCCCCAAGGAGCCGACCTGGAAGGTCGTCGCCAAGAGCGTGACCTATTCCGAGGCCGAGCAGCGCGTGCGCTTCAGCGACGCGCGCCTTGAACTGTTCGGAGCCCTGCAACTGCCCCTGCTGGGTCTGACCATCAGCACCGACGGCGATGCGGTCTCGGGCTTCCTCATCCCGGACCTGCGCTCCTCGCCCTCGAACGGCATCGAAGTCGGCATTCCTTACTATTGGAAGATCGACAAGAACCGCGACATCACGGGCACGCTGCACCTCTTCACCGAATCCGCCCCGATGGGCTCGGTCGAATACCGCGCGCTGACCGACAAGGGCGCCTACCAGATCACCGGCTACGCGACCTCGAGCGAGCGCATCCCGATCTATGGGGCCACCGGCAGCCCGACCGGCAGCAGCGCCTTTCGCGGCTATGTCGAGGCCAACGGCAAGTTCCAGCTGAGCGAGCACTGGAGCGTGACCGGGTTCCTGCGCCGCGCGACCGACCGCACGTTCCTGCGCCGCTACGACATCAGCCGCGATGACCGCTTGCGCTCGCTCGTCGAGCTCGAACGGATCGACGCGAAGAGCTACCTCTCGATTGCGGGCTATGCCACGCAGACCATGCAGTCGACCCGCGACCAGGGCCAGATCCCGATTGCCCTGCCCGCCATCGACTACCGCCGCCGATTCAAGGACCCGGTGGCAGGCGGGCGCATCGAGACCCAGCTCAACGCCCTCGCGCTCACCCGCACCGATGGCCAGGACACCCAGCGCGCCTTTGCCAGCGCACAGTGGTCGCGCCGCGAAGTCACCGGAATGGGCCAGATCGTCACCGCAACCGCCCTCGTGCGCGGCGACATCTACCATTCCGACGAGAACTACGGGACGAACACCTTCCTCTACCGCGGCCAGCCGGGATGGCAGACGCGCGGCGTGGCCCTTGCCGCGCTCGATGTCGAATGGCCGATGGTGGGCGAAGTCTTCGGCGGGCAACAGGTCCTGACCCCGCGCGTCCAGTTCGTCGCCGCGCCTGATACGCCCAATCTCTCGATCCCCAACGAGGATGCGCGCGCGATCGAGCTGGAGACGAGCAACCTCTTCGCGCTCAACCGCTTCCCCGGCTACGACCGGATCGAGGACGGCACGCGCATGACCTATGGCCTGGACTGGCGCTTCGAGCGTTCGCGCTGGCGCATCACCTCGCAGATTGGCCAGAGCATCCGCATGTCGGGCGATGACAACATCGCCCCCGACGGCACCGGCTTTACCGGCACGTTTTCGGACATCGTGGGCCGTACCGAGCTGCGCTATCGCAACTTCGTACGCCTGATCCACCGCTTCCGCCTCGACAAGTCCAGCCTGGCGGTGCGCCGCAACGAGATCGACGCGGTGATCGGCAATTCCAAGACCTACATCGAAGTCGGCTACACCGACCTCAACCGCAACATCTACACCGTCGACCTGCCCGACGATTCCGAACTCGGCCGCGTGGAAGACCTTCGCGACCGGCAGGAGCTTCGCGCTGCGGGCCGCGTGGCCTTCGCCCGTCACTGGTCGGTGTTCGGCTCGGCCGTCATCAACCTGACCGATGCCAGTGAGGATCCGGTTACGAGGTCGGACGGTTTTCAGCCGCTGCGCACCCGCTTCGGCGCCTCCTACGAGGACGACTGCTTGCGTGTCGGCTTCACCTGGCGGCGCGATTATATCTCGAACGGCGACGCACGCAGCGGCAACTCGTTCCTGATCAGCTTCAGCCTCAAGAACATTGGCCTGCATTGAGGGGCCTGCATTGAGGGGCCTGCATTGAAGGACCCCGCATTCAACGGCCCTGCACGGACTGCCTGCCACGCCCGGCGTTGGCAGCAGTCCACAAAGCCGCTATCGGGTGAGCGCATTTTCCGATAAGCCCCGCCGCGACAGCTTGCGTTAAGCCGTTCTGCGGCAGGTTGGCGCATCCATGTCCGCACTTAGCAGGCGGACGACACATTTTTCCGCCTCGGGCGGAGCCACCCTTCGGGGGTGGCCGAATACGGGATTGAAATCACGGTGGTAGCAGTCAATCGCAACAGGTTCCTGAAGCGCACTCTGGCCGGCGTTGCCTCGCTCGCCGTCCTTGCGGGCGTGCTGGGCACGGGCGCTGCGAGCGCGCAGTCCGCCCCCCAGGGCGCGATCGTCATCCCCGACGACGTCAAGATCTTCGGCAACGACAACCCCAACGTGCGCAAGGCAACCGCAGTGGTGAACGGTGACGTCATCACCGGCACCGACGTTGACCAACGCCTCGCGCTGATCCTCGCGGCCAACCAGAACGAGCTGAGCGAAGAAGACCAGAAGCGCCTGCGCCTCCAGGTCCTGCGCAACCTCATCGACGAAACGCTCCAGATCCAGGAAGCGGAGGCCAACGAGGTCGAGGTCGCCCAGGCCGAGATCGACCAGTCCTATGCCCGCGTCGCAGCCCAGAACTTCGACCAGGACACCTCGGCGATGGACGCCTACCTCAAGCGCATCGGCTCCTCGGCCGAATCGCTCAAGCGCCAGATCCGTGGCGAGATGTCCTGGCAGCGCCTTCTCCAGCGCAACATCGCCCCCTTCATCAACGTTTCCGAGGACGAGGTGAACGAGACGATCCAGCGCCTCGAAGCCTCCAAGGGCACCGAGGAATACCGCATCGGCGAGATCTACCTTGCCGCCCCCGCCGAAGCGCGCGAGCAGGTCTACAACAACGCCTCGCAGATCGTGCAGCAGATCCGCGAAGGCGGCAGCTTCGTTGCCTATGCGCGCCAGTACTCGCAAGCCTCGACCGCCGCGGTCGGCGGCGATCTTGGCTGGATTCGCCTCGCACAGCTTCCCACCGAGCTTGCCACGGTCGCGCGCGAGATGCAGCCCGGCCAGCTCGTTGGCCCGGTCGAAGTCCCCGGCGGCTTCGACATCCTCTACCTCATCGACAAGCGCCAGGTCCTGACCGCCGATCCGCGCGATGCGATCCTCTCGCTCAAGCAGATCTCGATCACCTTCCCCAAGGGCACGACCGAGGCCCAGGCCGGGCAGCGCGCCGAGGATTTCGCCAAGACGATCCAGAGCGCCAAGGGCTGCGGCAACGTCGAGGAAGTCGCCGCCACCATCGGCGCGCAGGTCGTCACCAACGACCAGGTCAAGGCGCGCGACCTGCCCGCCCAGATCCAGTCGGCGATCCTCCAGCTCTCGCCGGGTGAAAGCCTGCCCCCGTTTGGCTCGCTCGAAGACGGCGTGCGCATGCTCATGCTGTGCGGCCGCGACGATCCGCAGTCGAGCAGCGGCCCCAACTTCGACCAGCTCATGGCGCAGATGGAAGACGAACGCATCAACAAGCGCGCGCAGATGTACCTGCGCGACCTTCGTCGCGATGCCGTCATCGAGTACAACTGACGCAAGGCCGAAACGCTGAGCCGATGGACAGCCCTGCCCCCGCTCCGACCGTGACTCCGACTGGGACGAGGCCAAGCGCCGCGCCCGTCGCGGTCTCGCTCGGCGATCCGGCGGGGATCGCCCCCGAGCTGATCGCCGAAGCCTGGCTGCAGCGCCGCGCGGCGGGACTCTCGCCCTTCTTCACGGTCGGCGGAGCCCTGACGCTGGGCATGGCCGCCGCCTCGCGCGGACATACCCTGCCCGTGCGCCAGATCGAGCGTCCGGCCCAGGCACTCGAGATCTTCGAGGAGGCATTGCCTGTTCTGGGCGAAGCCGACTGCGCGCCGCAGTTCGGAGCGCCCGACGAGGCGGGCGCGCGCCTTGCCCTTCATTCGCTGACCGAGGCAACCGACCTTGCGCGCACCGGCGCGGCAGGCGCGGTCGTGACGGGCCCGATTGCCAAGGCGCGGCTTGCGACCGTCGGTTTCGCCCATCCGGGACAGACCGAGTTTCTGGCCGAGGCCTGCGCGCTGGGCCCCGACGATGCCGTGATGATGCTCGCCGGACCCAACTTGCGCACCGTGCCGCTGACCGTGCATGAACCGCTTGCCCGTGTTCCCGGACTGATCACGCCGGAACTCATCACCCACAAGGCCCGCATCGTTGCCCGCGCGCTGGTGCGTGACTTTGGCCTTGTGACCCCGCGTATCGCGATCACTGGCCTCAACCCGCACGCGGGCGAGGACGGGCGCATGGGCGAGGAGGAAATCCACGTCATCGCGCCCGCCATTGCCCAGCTCCAGGCCGAGGGGCTGGCCGTCACCGGCCCGCACCCGGCCGACGCGCTGTTCGCCGCGCACGAGCGTTCAGGATACGACGTGGCCTTGTGCATGTACCACGACCAGGCGCTGATCCCGATCAAGACGCTCGACTTCGACGCCGGCGTCAACGTGACGCTCGGCCTTCCCATCATCCGCACTTCGCCCGACCATGGCACCGCCTTTGGCATCGCGGGCCGCAACATCGCGAGCCCCGGCGCCATGATCGCGGCGCTGCGCATGGCCGGCGAATGCGCCGCCCGCCGCGCTGCGGGCCTTCTTCCATGAGCGATCCCCTGCCATGAGCACGCTTCCCCCCTTGCGCGAGGTTATCGCCCGCCACGGCCTCTCCGCCTCGAAGGCGCTGGGCCAGAACTTCCTCTTCGACGAGCAGCTGCTCGACCGCATTGCCGCCATTCCCGGATCGCTCGCGGGTGAGAAGGTGCTCGAGGTCGGCCCCGGTCCTGGCGGCCTCACCCGCGCGCTCCTGCGCGCAGGGGCCGAGGTTACCGCGATCGAGATGGACCGGCGCTGCCTCCCCGCCCTCGCCGAAGTGGAAGCCGCCTTTCCCGGCAAGCTCAAGGTGATCGAGGGCGATGCGATGAAGATCGCGCCCGCCACGCTCTTCGACGGGCCCTACCACATCGTCGCGAACCTGCCCTACAACGTGGGCACCGCGCTGTTCACGGGCTGGCTTTCGGGCGAGGAATGGCCGCCGCAGTGGCGCTCGCTCACGCTCATGTTCCAGGAAGAGGTCGCCCGGCGCATCGTCGCCGAGACGAACACCTCAGCCTACGGGCGCCTTGCCGTGCTTGCGCAATGGCGCGCCAAGGCAAAGCTGGCGCTCAAGGTCCACCGCAGCGCCTTCACCCCGCCGCCCAAGGTCATGTCCGCCATCGTGCACGTGGTACCCGGCGAAGCCCCCGAAGGCGTCTCGATGCGCCTGCTCGAGCGCGTAACAGAGGCCGCTTTCGGACAGCGCCGCAAGATGCTGCGTCAGAGCCTCAAGAGCGTGCCCGGCGCGCTCGCCGCGCTCGAGGAGATCGGCATCGATCCGCAGCGCCGCGCGGAAACGCTCTCGGTCGCCGAGTTCGTGGCGATTGCCCGCACATTGGGTCAGTCAAGGAGCGCGTAAAGCGTCGTCGGTACGCCCATCCCGGGCGGCGCGCTCAGGCGCGAAATCGCGAGCAGCGTGCAGAGTAGCGCAAGGACCAACAGCGCCCCATTGAGCACGCGGCCCGATGGCGGCCCCTCGTGGATGATCGTTCGCAGGATACCGCGAGGCCCCCTATAGCTGTCACCGCGATGGGCCATCGGCGGCGGCCCCGCGGGTAGCAACCGGCCCACTTGCAGCGCCGTAACGTCAATCGTCTCGCGAAACGCGATACCGCAGCGATCCGCCCCGCGCCAGCGCACCTGACCATCAAGATGACGACCGGCCACCCTCAGGGAAACCGCCGTTCCGCGTGGTGGCGGCGTATCGAGGAGAGCCAGAACGCCTCCCGACGCGGCATTCAGCAGGGTCACGGGGCAGTCGCGATCACCGACCTCGAGAATGGCCTCCAGATCCAGATCGATCCGCTCTTCGCGACGCTGTTTGTGGAACGGCATGGCAAGACCCTTTTGCGTAACGCGCCAGCTGCGTCTGCCCATCAATCTACCAGAAAATGCTATCCTGCAGATTAAAAAACGGAAACCTGCGCAAGACCTGAACTATCGGATCATTCCAACCGGTACGAATTTCTGCACCCTGCGCCCGGTTCCAACCTCGGTTGTATAGACATTGCCGCGGCTATCGACCGCCACGGAATGAAGCCAGAAGAACTGGCCAGGATAGCGCCCGACGCGTCCGAAATTCCCGATCACCTCGCCGCTCTCGCGCCCCAGGATCCAGACCTTCGCATTGGCCATATCGGCGACGTACATATAGGTCCCGTCGGGCGAAAAGGCGACGTCCGAGGCCGAGCGCAGTCCTCCGGTCCCCGGCGCGATGACAATGTCGCGGACAAACTCCAGCCCACCCGAGGCCTCCCCATCGCCCTGGGTTTCGCGAAAGACTTGGATGCGGTTGTTGCGCCGATCGCAGACGTAGATGAGCCCCTCCGGCCCCCGCTCCACGCAGTGCACGATGTCACCGAAGGAGCGCGAGGCAGGATCCGCGCCGCCATCGCCGGTGCTGGCGGCCTGGCTCTGGTCGAATGGCTGCGCGCGCGTTCCACCTCCGGGCCTGGCACCATACGCCCCCCAGAACCGCAGGAACGACAGGTCCTTCTCCCTCAACTGCACGATCCGCTTGTTGATATAGCCATCGGAGACCAGCACGCTGTCCCCGTCGGCGAAGACATCGGACGGATTGCCGAGATAGCGCGCACTCTCGTTACCTTCGCTTTTCCCGCGCTGGCCGAACTGGCGCAGAAACCGGCCATCGGCAGTGAACTGAAGGACGACGTGATCGTCCTTCCCATTCCCGCCGACCCAGACCGTGCCATCGCGCGCGGCAAAGAGGCCGTGGACATTGTCCGGCCATTGCGAAGTCCCCCCGATCTCGGGAGCGTGGCTTTTCCCGCCCCAAGCGCGGCGCAGCGTGCCATCTGGCGCGAAATTGATGACGTGGGGCGCGGGACGGCAGCAGCTGAGCGTCGTGGGGGGATCGGCGGCCAGCCCCGCCTCGTGCACGTCAAGCGAATTGGGCCGCTGGACGATCCACACGCTGTCGTCGGGCCCGACCGAGAGCCCCGGGATCTGTCCCAGGATCGTGTCGGCCGGAAGTCGTGGCCAGTTCGCATCCGCCTTGAAGCGCGGCATCGGGACGGCAGGAGCCAGGTGCTCGCTCTCGACCGCAACCAGCGCGGCCTCAGGATCACCCTGTCCTGAAACCGCAGCGCCTGTGCAAAGCGCCACGCTGCCCAGCAGCACGCCAAGCGACAGACGAAGAGAGCGTCGTAGAGCCATGAAAAATCCTCCCGGCAGCAGCCCTTGGCGGGCCTTGTGCACGGGAGGATACCTTTCAGGCGGCGGCGCGCCTAGCCCTGCCCTGCGAGCAGGACCAGACGGCCACAGAGATCAGGCCGCGAGGACCAGCGACTTCTTCTTGAGGCGCCAGGCGTGCAGCAGGGGCTCGGTGTACCCGCTCGGCTGCTCGACACCCTTGAATACAAGGTCGCACGCCGCCTGGAAGGCAAGGCTGCGCTCCCAGTTGCCGTCCATCGGTTCGTAGAGGGGATCGCCTGCATTCTGCGCATCGACCTTGGCCGCCATACGCTGCAGCGAATCCTGGACCTGTTCGCGGGTACACACCCCGTGCAGCAGCCAGTTGGCCATGTGCTGGCTGGAGATGCGCAAGGTCGCGCGGTCTTCCATCAGGCCCACATCGTTGATGTCGGGAACCTTGGAGCAGCCGACACCCTGGTCGATCCAGCGCACGACATAGCCCAGCAGCCCTTGCGCGTTGTTGTCCAGCTCCTCGCGGATCTCCTCGGGCGACCAGTTGGCCCCGTTGGCGAGCGGGATCTGGAGCAACTGGTCGAGCCCAGGGATCGCCTCCTGCGCAATTTCCTCGCGCAGGCCGAAGACGTCGACCTGGTGGTAATGCATGGCGTGGAGCGTCGCGGCCGTGGGCGACGGAACCCAGGCGGTGTTGGCGCCGGTGCGCGGGTGGCCGATCTTCTGCGCGAGCATGTCGTGCATCCTGTCGGGCGCGGCCCACATGCCCTTGCCGATCTGCGCGATACCGGACAGGCCGTGCTTGAGGCCGATCGCGACGTTGCGCGTCTCGTAGGCGGCAATCCAGGTCGAGCCCTTGATGTCGGCCTTGCGGATCATCGGCCCGGCCCGCATCGAGGTGTGGATCTCGTCGCCGGTGCGGTCGAGGAAGCCGGTGTTGATGAAGACGACACGCTCCTTCACCGCTGCGATGCAGGCGGCCAGGTTCGCCGAGGTGCGGCGCTCCTCATCCATGACGCCAACCTTGATGGTGTGACGATCAAGACCGAGAAGATCCTCAACCGCGTTGAACAGATCGTCGGTGAAGGCGCATTCCTCGGGCCCGTGCATCTTGGGCTTCACGATATAGATGGAGCCCTGGCGGCTGTTGCCGTACCGCGTCAGCCCCTTCACGTCCTGCGTCGAGATGGCGCTGGTGACGACGGCATCGAGAATACCCTCGGGGATCTCGCTCCCATCGGGCAGCAGGACCGCCGGGTTGGTCATCAGGTGACCGACATTGCGGACGAACAGCAGCGAGCGGCCGGGAAGCGCGGTGCGCTCACCTTCACGCGTCACCATCTGCGTGTCGGGCGCGAGCGTGCGGGTCTGAGTCTTTCCGCCCTTCTCGAAGGTGTCGGACAGATCCCCGCGGATGACGCCCAGCCAGTTCGCATAGGCCGCGATCTTGTCCTCGGCATCGACCGCGGCAACCGAATCCTCCAGATCGACGATCGTCGTGAGTGCAGCTTCGAGCACGATGTCGGACAGGCCCATACGATCCCCCTGCCCAACCGGGCTTTGGGGATCGAAGACAAGCTCGATGGTGAGGCCGTTGTTGGTGAAGACCAGGCCCTTTTCCGTCTCGCCCAGGTACTGGGTCTCGTCGGCAAGTTCGCGCTCCGCAACATCGCTGAGGTCGGCCCAGGAGCCGTGTGCCAGCGGGATCGCGCGGTCCAGGAAATCACGTCCGGCCGCGATGACAGCACTCCCGCGCTGCGGATCGTAGCCCGGCCCCTGCGCGGGCGGCGCGTCGAGCGCATCGGTGCCATAGAAGGCATCGTAAAGGCTGCCGCGGCGCGCATTGGCCGCGTTGAGGAGGAAGCGCGCGTTGAGAACGGGCACGACCAGCTGCGGCCCGGCCATCGTCGCGATCTCGGGATCGACGTTCTTCGTGGCGATGGTGAAGTCCCCCGGCTCGGGGACGAGGTAGCCGATCTCGCGCAGGAAGGCCTCGTAGGCCTGCGCGTCAAGCGGCTGGCCAGCGCGCTCGCCGTGCCAGACATCGATGCGCGCCTGCAGATCCTCGCGCGTTTGCAGCAGCGCGCGGTTACGCGGCGCGTATTCGCCCACAAGTGTGGCAAAGCCATTCCAGAACGCATCCGCGTCCTGGCCGATCGGGGGCAGAACCTCGTTCTCGATGAACTGCGCGAGAGCTGCATCGACGCGAAGGCCGCAGCGTTCGATCCTCTTGGTCATAAATCCTCACACCATGATGCGCGCGAGCTCGATCCGAGTCGGGCGCACTTCAGACAGTACCATGTATGTCCTGGGGAGGATTGAGCGCCCTATGCCGCAAATTCGCGCGATGCGCAAGTCTCGGCAAGGCGCAAGGCGCGCACGTTCCATCGGAAACGGTGTAGCCTCGTATTACACCGGGCGTCGGCATGCCTTACAAGTAAGGAGCTGTTAGTGATCGAGTCCCCCGGGATCGCGGTACTGGCACGCCCCTTGCTTGACAGGAGGGGCGCCAAGAGGATGGAAATGCTTCGAAAAGTCGCCCGCCTGTTCGTTATCAAGACCCATTGGGAAGCGTACATGATCATCTACGCTCTGGCGACGGGCGCCGTGCAGCGTGGACAGGCCTATCTCGTGCAGTTTCCCGGGACCGGGGGCAAGCTCCTCTTCCTCGCCTGCACGGGCGCGGTCTTCATGGCCGGCGCCAAGATCCTCGACTGCATCAAGTATGAGAAGGCCGCGCTTCTCGCCCGGCCTAGGTACGGCACGCCCAATGTCGCGACCATCCGCCACAGCGCGCCGCAGGACGATGCCCTTACCGCAGGACGCGAAGCGGCCTGACGCCGCGCGGCGGCGCGGTATCGCAAACCATCTCGAAATGTCGGAAACGGTGGGGTGATTCTGTTGCCAGGCTCACCCCGGGCCCCTGGAATCCGCTTCTGTTGCCCGGTGGGTCCAACCGCGCTTTAGCTTTGTAACTTCAGGGCGTTAGCCCCTAGAATTACGCGGCGAGAGCGAGTGCTTCGTTGTCGTTGGCACTTATGAGTTTTGAGCCTTTAACGGGTTACTCAGCCCGGACGAAAACACCGCTTTTCAACACACGTCGATCCTAGTTCGGCCCCGTCAACACCCCTGCGACAACAGGGTTGTCCCGCCCTTCCAAGGAAGCTGCGGGACGGGTGATGGTGGAGCCGCCGGGTACCGCCCCCGGGTCCGCTGTGCCTATTGCACGGTACACTTTATCGTCATAGTCGGCCGAAACCGACAGCTGCCCATATAGGGCGTTTTCCCGGAATGTGAAGGGCGTGTGTCACGCCATCGGAGGCGCTTTCCCCGACTTGCGCAGTTCCTCCAGAATTTCGCGCAGCGTGTCGAGCTGGGGATCGGTGGGAACAGCGGGTGCCTCCGCGGTGACCTCGGCCTCCTTCTTCTTGGCTTCCATCTCGTCGATCACCTTGTTGATCGTGCGCACCAGCATGAAGAGGACCGCAGCGATGATGAGGAAGTTGATGATCTGCGTGATGAACACGCCATACCCGATCATCGCGACGCCCGCCGCCTTGAGCGCGGTGTAGTCGGTAAGCGAGCCGGTATAATCTGCCGGGATCTCGCCCAGCAGGATGAAGTACTTGGAGAAGTCGAGATCGCCCATCAGGGCCCCGATGACGGGCATGATCACGTTCTCGGTGAGCGAGGTCACGATCTTGCCGAACGCGGCGCCAATCATCACGCCGACCGCCAGGTCGAGCACGTTGCCGCGCGAAATGAACTTCTTGAATTCTTCGAAGACTGTCATGCCTTTGCCCCATGGTGAACACGATGGCGGAACTATGCACAGCCAGCCCCAGCACACAAAGGTTTGTTGACGCCCGCCAACGCGGGAGCGTGCGTTTTGTTGCCCGCAGCATGACCCGCTGCGGTTGAACCGTCATCCCCGGACGCTATCTAGGCTATATCGTGGAGAGTCTTCGCCTTCCCGTGCGAGGACTTCAAGTGGAGGACATACCCCAATGACCCTGTCGAACGCGGCCCGCAAGGGACGTATCCTGCTCGTCGGCCTCGCGGCGCTCTCGCTTGCGGCCTGCGGCTTCAACTCGGTGCCCACCAAGCAGGAAGCGGCCAAGGCCAAGTGGGCGGACGTCGAAGCCAACTTCCAGCGCCGCGCGAACCTTGTCCCCAACCTCGCCGCCGTCGCCAAGGGCGCGGCCGAGCAGGAGAAGGAAATCCTCACCGGCGTCACCGAGGCCCGCGCCAAGGCGACCTCGATCCAGATCACCGGCGATGACCTCGGCGATCCGGCCAAGATGGAGCAGTTCTCGCAGGCGCAGAGCCAGCTCTCGGCCGGTCTGGGCCGCCTGATGGCCAGCTTCGAGGCTATCCCAACATCACGTCGAACGAGAATTACCGCATGCTGCAAAGCCAGCTGGAAGGTACTGAAAACCGCATCGCGGTCTCGATCCGCGACTACAATGCGGCCGTCCAGGACTACAACACCGAGGTGCGCACCTTCCCCTCGATGATCGGCGCGCAGCTGCGCGGTGCGGATCCGCTGGTCCCCTACAAGGCGACCACGCCCAACGCGGACGTAGCCCCTTCCCTCGAAGGCAAGCTCTGATCCGGTGACCCGTCTCCGGCAGGTTTTCGCCGCTCTCGCGCTGGCCCTGTGCTCCCTGCTCTTCGTGCAAGGGGCTCAGGCCGCGCCGCAGTTTCCCAAGCTTACGGGCCGCGTGGTCGACCAGGCCGGGATCATTCCCGACGCCGAGGAAGCGCGTCTGACCCAGCAGCTCGCCGCGCTGGAAAAGCAGTCCGGCCGCCAGCTCGTGGTGGCCACGATCCCCGATCTCCAAGGCTACGACATTTCCGACTACGGCTACCAGCTGGGCCGTGCCTGGGGGATCGGCCAGAAGGAGACGAACAACGGCGCGCTTCTGATCGTCGCGCCCAACGCGCGCAAGGTCCGGATCGAGGTCGGCTATGGCCTGGAGCCGATCCTGACCGACGGCATGAGCCGTCTCATCATCGACGAAAACATCCTGCCCGCCTTCAAGAAAGGCGACTACCCCGGCGGCATCGCGGCCGGAACAGCCGCCATTGCCAAGCTCATCATGCTCCCGCCCGAAGAGGCGCGCAAACTGGCCGAGCAGGCCGACCAACAGGCGCGCGAGGGCGGCAGCGGCATCTCGGCCGGCACCGTATTCTTCATCCTTCTCGTTCTCTTCTTCGTCGTCGCCCCCATGGTCAACGAGGCCCGGGGCGGGCGCGGACGGCGCCGTTCGAGCGGTCCCGGTTTCATCTGGATCCCTGGCGGTGGCTGGGGCGATGATGACGACCACTGGGGCGGCGGAGGCGGCTTCGGTGGCGGGGGCGGCTTTGGCGGCGGCGGATTTTCCGGCGGCGGCGGCAGCTTCGGCGGTGGCGGCGCGAGCGGCAGCTGGTAGGAGAGACGAGAATGAAACCTGCTCCCACCTATCTTACCGAGGCCGATCACGCGCAGATCAGCGCGGCGGTTGCGAAGGCCGAACTGCAGAGCGCGGGCGAGATCGTCACGATCCTCGCGGACCGTTCGGACGGCTACACCGATGTCGCGCTGACCTGGTGCGCGGGCGTGGCGCTGCTGGCCCTCGCCGCGCTCAGCCTTTTCCCCGAGTTCTACATGGGGCTTTACGACTGGGCGCTCGCCGACTGGGGCCACGAATGGACACCGCGCGCGATCGTGGGTCTGGCCGCAGGCTTTGCCACGCTCAAGTTCGCGGGCGCCTACCTGCTGCAGCTGTGGACGCCGCTCAAGTTCGCCGTGATTCCGGGCCCTGTGAAGACCGCCCGCGTCCACGAGCGCGCCGTGCGCGCCTTCCGCATCGGCGCCGAGCAGCGCACCGTGGGGCGTACCGGCGTCCTCATCTACCTCTCCATGCGCGAACACCGCGCCGAGATCGTCGCCGACCAGGCTATCGCCACCAAGGTGGACCCCGAGGTCTGGGGCGATGCCATGCAGGCGATGCTGGGCCACGTGCGCGAAGGACGCGTCGCGGACGGCATGTGTGCGGCTGTTCTCAAGGTGGGCACCATCGTCGCGCCGCACTTCCCGCGCGCGGACGATGACATCAACGAACTTCCCGACAGGCTGATCGAAGTATGACCCTTCCCCCCGACGCCGATGCTCCCGAGGAAATCCGCTGGGAGGGACGTTTCATCACCGCCAAGACCCGGGGGCGCTGGGAGTTCGTCGGCCGCGCCCGCGGCATCAAGCTGCGGTGATCCTCGCCATAGACGAGGAGGACAACGTGATCCTTGTCGACCAGTACCGCGTGCCGCTCCAGCGCCGGTGCCTCGAACTTCCCGCAGGCCTTGTCGGCGATGAAAGCGACATGGCGGACGAAGACCCGGCCAATGCCGCCATCCGCGAGCTGGAGGAAGAGACCGGCTACCGGGCCGGGACCATGGAGAACATGGGTGAGTTCTTCTCCTCGCCGGGCATGGTGAGCGAGAGCTTCACGCTCTTTCGTGCCCGCGATCTCGTCAAGGTCGGCGAGGGTGGCGGAGTGGACGATGAAGACATCGTGGTGCACCGCGTGCCCCTGTCCCGGATCGGCGAGGTCATCGCGGACTTTCGCGCGAAGGACTATGCGATGGATGTGAAGATGCTCGCGCTGCTCGGCCCCGCGCTCCTGCGCTGACACGCCAGCCATGCGCACCCGGCCAGGCATCTGCCAGCGCAAGAAGCGCTTTGTGAATGAGGAAGAGGCCCTGCGCGTGGCCGAAAAGGCGCCCTTCCCTTTGCGCCCCTATCGCTGCGAACTGTGCGGGAACATCCACCTGACTGGGCGGACAAAGGGCATGAAGCTACCCGCCTTCGAGTTGGCCCGGCGGCGTGCTGCGAAGGCGGCCCGCGAGGATGCCGCGCGCTAGAGCGTCGTCAGGATCGCGCCGAAGTCCTTGCCCCCGCCACCGCTTTCGACAAACGCCTCGTAGATCGCCTTGGCGTGCTCGCCCAGAGGAACACTGGCGCCTGCCCCTTCGGCTCCTGCCATCGCCAGCTTCAGGTCCTTGAGCATGAGCGCGGCGGCGAAACCACCCGCATAATCGTTGTCGGCCGGGCTCGCCGCCCCCACCCCCGCCATCGGCGTATAATCGTTGAGCGACCAGCAATAGCCGGTCGATTTCGACGAGATGTCGTAGAAGATCTGCGGATCGAGCCCGGCCTTGTCGGCCAGCTTGAGCGCCTCGCAGGTGCCGATCATGTGTACCGCCAGCAGCATGTTGTTGCACATCTTTGCGATCTGTCCGGCGCCGCTTTCGCCCGCACGGATCACGGCCTTGGCCATGGGTTCAAGGACCGGCTCGGCGCGCGCAAAGGCCTCATCCGAGCCGCCAACCATGAAGGTCAGCGTCCCCGCGCTTGCCGCCGCGATCCCGCCCGAAACGGGCGCATCGACCATCGGGTGGCCCGCCTCCCGCGCCAGCAGGGTGACCTCGCGCGCGGTCTCCAGATCAATGGTCGAGCAGTCGATCAGCACCGCGCCTTTCGGTGCCACGCCGAGCACCTCCTGCGTGAGCACTGCCTTCACGATGGCGCCGTTGGGGAGCATCGAGAGGACCGCTTCGGCCCCCGCGACAGCCTCTTCCACGCTCGCGCACGGCGTGCAGCCCTGCTCGGCGGCGCGGGCCAGCGCCTCGGCCGAGAGGTCGAAGGCACGGACCGCGTGGCCCGCCTTGACCAGGTTCGCGGCCATGCCGCCGCCCATGTTGCCAAGTCCGATGAAGGCGATGTTCATTGCACAACTCTCCCGTCTTCGGGGGCGACGTCTTCGCCGTCCCCCCGGTGATCTTCCCAAGCTATCCCGCGCGGTAACCCGCGGTTACTTGCCCTTCCAGACGCCCGGACGCTTCTCGACGAAGGCCGCCATGCCCTCGGTCTTGTCCTCGGTGCCCGCGATGACCTGGAAGATGCGGCGCTCCATCAGGAGCCCGGCATCGAGCGTGGTTTCAAAGGCGACGTTCACCGCTTCCTTGTTCGCCTTGACCGCGAGCGGGGGCAGCGAAGCGATCTTCTCGGCGGCCTTCATCGCCTCGTCGAGAAGCTGATCGGCGGGCACGATGCGCGCGACAAGGCCCGCACGCTCGGCTTCTTCGGCATCCATCATGCGCCCCGTCAGGCACAGGTCCATGGCCTTGGACTTGCCCACTGCGCGGGCAAGGCGCTGCGAGCCGCCCATGCCCGGAATGACGCCGAGCGTGATCTCGGGCTGGCCGAACTTCGCGTTCTCCGAGGCGATGATGAAGTCGGCCATCATCGCGACCTCGCAGCCACCGCCCAGCGCAAAGCCGTTGACGGCCGCGATCCAGGGCTTTCGGGTCGCCTTGACGACCTTGCTCGTCCACTCGGAGAAGAAGTCCTCCGAGAAGAATTCCGCGCCCGACTTGGTTGCCATCTCCTTGATGTCCGCGCCTGCGGCAAAGGCCTTTTCGCCAGCCCCCGTCACCACCGCGCAGCCCTGCGTGGGGTCTGCCTCGAACGCGGCCATGGCAGCCACCATCTCGGTCATCACGGTCGAATTGAGCGCGTTCAGCGCCTTGGGACGGTTGAGCGTGATAAGCGTGACAGCGCCCCGGGTCTCGACCAGGAGGGTTTCGTAGGTGGGCTCGGTCATAGGGGATTCCATTCCTCGGTTGGGGCAAGCGGCGCGAAGATGGCCGCGATGGCCGCATCTGTCACGCCCTCGGGCGTCGCCGGGTTCCAGGCCGGCGCATTGTCCTTGTCAACGATGACCGCGCGCACGCCCTCGGCAAAATCGGGCAGGACCAGCACGCGTGCCGCGATCCGGTATTCCATCGCCATCTCGTCGGCGAAGCTCTCCAGCGTCAGGGACTGGGCGAGTTCGTGCAACGCGACCTTGCAGGCCTGCGGGCTCTTGGTGCGCAGCGTGGCCAGTTCCTTCGCGGCCCATTCGCTGTCGTCGGCTTCGAGCGAGGCGATGATTTCTTCCAGTGTATCGAAGGCGAAGTGCCGCGCGATCCGCGCTTCATTGGCCGCGACCTTGGCCTGCGAGGGACGCTCCGAGAGTTCCGAAAGAACAGTCTCGATCCCCTCCCCCTCGCCGATCCGGCGCTTGGCCTCATCCTGCGCCGAAACAGGCAGATAATGCGTGGCAAGACCAGTGTAGAGGCATTCTGCCCCGTCAAACCGCGCGCCGGTCAGCGCCAGGAAATGGCCGATCCGCCCCGACAGGCGCGAGAGGTACCACCCCCCGCCCACATCCGGGAACAGACCGATGCCGGTTTCGGGCATGGCAAAGCGCGTGTTCTCGGTCGCTACACGGTAGGTCGCGGGCTGGGCGATACCCACGCCCCCGCCCATCGTGATCCCGTCCATGAAGGCCACGACCGGCTTGGCGTACGTGAACAGCAGGTGGTTGAGACGGTATTCGTGCAGGAAGAAGCGGCGGCCCGAAATGCCGCCGTCCTCCAGCGCCGAGCGGCGCAGGAGGTTGATGTCGCCCCCCGCACAGAAACCCCGTCCTTGCGCGTGCTCGATAATGACAACGCCCACGCTGTCGTCCTGGGCAAAAGCCTGGAGGGCCTCGATCATCGCCTCGCACATGGCCGTTGTCAGGGCGTGGATCGCCTTGGGACGGTTGAGCGATATAATGGCGGCAACACCCTCGCGCCGGGTCAGCACTTCATCAGTCATTTCATCACCCTAACGCCTAGTTCAGGAGGTCGCGACCGATAATCATGCGCATGACCTCGTTCGTGCCCTCGAGGATGCGATGGACGCGCAGATCCCGCCAGAAGCGCTCGATGGGGTAATCACGCAGGTAACCGTAGCCACCGAAAAGCTGGAGCGCGCGGTCGACCACCGAGGAGCCGGTGTCGGTCGCCATCATCTTGGCCATGGCGGCAAAGCGGGTCTTGTCAGGCGCCCCGGCCGTGACCTTGGCCGCCGCCAGATAAAGAAGCGCGCGCGCGGCCTCGAGTTCGGTCGCCATCTCGGCAAGCTGGAACTGCGTGTTCTGGAACGCGGCGAGCGGCTGGTCGAACTGCTTGCGGTCCTTCACGTAGGCAATCGCCTCATCGAGACAGCGCTGCGCACCGCCAAGCGAACAGGCCCCGATGTTGAGACGCCCACCGTCGAGCCCGGCCATCGCGAACTTGAAGCCATCGCCTTCCGCGCCCACGCGGTTGGCGGCGGGGACCCGGCAATCCTCGAGGATCACTTGGGCGGTGGGCGAGGCGTTCCAGCCCAGCTTCTTCTCGGGCGCGCCGAAGGAGAGGCCCTCCATGCCTTTTTCCAGGAGGAAGCAGGAGATCCCGCGCGTTTTGTGCTCTCCCGTGCGCGCCATGACGAGGTAGATATCGTTCACCCCGCCGCCGGAGATGAACTGCTTGGTGCCGTTGAGAACATAGTCGTCGCCCTCACGCCGCGCGGTGGTCTTGAGCGCGGCCGCGTCCGAGCCGGAGGAGGGTTCGGTGAGGCAATACGACGCAATCGTCTCCATCGCGACAAGACCGGGGAGATAACGCTCTTTCAGCGCGGCATCGCCAAAGCTGTCGAGCATCCAGGTCGCCATGTTGTGGATGGAGATATAGGCGCTCGTCGCCGGGCACCCATAGGCCATCGCCTCCATGATGAGCGCGGCCTCCAGCCGGCCAAGCCCGATGCCCCCGCCCTCTTCCGAGACATAGATCGCCCCGAAGCCGAGTTCACCCGCCGCCTTCCAGACATCGACGGGGTAATGGGCGCTCTCATCCCATTCGGCCGCGAACGGGGTGATCTTCTCGGCGGTGAACTTCGCGGCCATGTCGCGGATCGCGACCTGGTCCTCGCTGAAGGCAAAGGGATCGGTCATCTTCGTTCAGGGCTCTCTCATCGAATTGCGGCCTCTTACGGGCACTTGGTGTAGGTCAGCGGCTCAGGCGCGGCGTCCGCGCCCTTGTCGGTGCGCACGAGGGTGGCGCCCCCGTCGGGCGAACGCAAGGTGACATCGAGGTCCCAGGTCTGCCCCTCCCCTTCGAAGGCGAAGGCACCTGTCACCGCGTTCTCGGCAATGGACTCGATCTCGCCCAGATCCGCCATCGATTCGTAGAATTCCAGATCCTTCGCACCGACCGTCATCAACCCCTTGGCCGCGGCCGGATCGCCCGTGCAATCCAGCTTCACCAGCCCCCAGCGTCCACGCAGCATCGGCGGGATCGAGGTGGTGTCGGCGAGGTCGGTTGCCGAGGCCGTGGGTTCGGGCAGTGCCGGTTCGCTCATCCCGCCCGCCCCGGCCGCCGCAGTTTCGCTGGCGGCTCCCTGCGGTTCAGGTTCGGAGGAGCAGGCCGCAAGCAGCGCGACGAGAGGAAAGGCGAGAACGAGGCCGCGAGGTATCATGGAGCACTCCTGCAAGGCTGGACCGGCCGGCGCGGCCGACGAGAAGACATGCGACAAGAACCCCCGTTCCCCCGTTCGTGTTCCTTCTTGCTGCGCGGGCAGCGACTTTCCAAGTTCAGGCCTCAGGCCATCGTCGGGATGATGAAGGCGCTGTCGCCTGCCCCGCCGCCATCGGGCCAGCGCTGGGTGACGAGCTTGGTCTTCGTCCAGAACCGCAACCCTTCCATCCCGTACTGGTTGTGATCGCCGAAGGCCGAGCGCTTCCAGCCCCCGAAGCTGTGGTAGGAGACCGGCACCGGGATGGGCACGTTGATGCCGACCATGCCCACCTCGACACGGGCGGCAAATTCGCGCGCGGCATGACCGTTGCGCGTAAAGATGGCCACACCGTTGCCGTACTGATGGCGCGAGGGAAGCGCGAGCGCCTCCTCGAAGCTCTCCGCCCGGACAATCTGGAGCACCGGCCCGAAGATCTCCTCCTTGTAGGCCGACATCTCGGGCGTCACCCGGTCGAACAGCGTAGGGCCAAGGAAATAGCCCTCCTCAAAGCCCTGGAGCGTGAAGCCGCGTCCGTCCGTGACCAGCTCGGCGCCTTCCTTGACGCCGGTTGCAATCCAGTCCTCGATCCGCGCCTTGTGCTGCGCGGTGACGACGGGCCCGTACTGCGCCTCGGGATCGGTCGAGATACCGACCTTGAGCCCTTCAATGGCGCGAACGAGCCGGGCGCGCAGAGCCTCGGCGGTATCCTCGCCCACGGGCACGACGACAGGGAGCGCCATGCAGCGTTCGCCCGCCGAACCGAAGGCCGCGCCGACAAGGTCCTCGACGGTGCGATCCAGGTCGGCATCGGGCATGACGATGGCGTGGTTCTTCGCCCCGCCCATCGCCTGGACGCGCTTTCCGGCCGCACTGCCCCGGCTGTAGACATAGTGCGCGATGTCCGAAGACCCGACGAAGCTGACCGCCGCGATATCAGGGTGATCGAGGATCGCATCGACCATGACCTTGTCGCCGTGGACCACCTGCAGCACGCCTTCCGGCGCGCCCGCCTCGCGGAACAGTTCGCACAGACGGTTGGGCACCGAAGGGTCGCGCTCGGAAGGCTTGAGAATGAAGGTATTGCCGCAGGCGATGGCGGGCGCGAACATCCACATGGGGATCATCGCGGGAAAGTTGAACGGAGTGATCCCCGCGCCCACGCCGAGCGGCTGGCGCATCGAATAGACATCGATGCCCGGCCCTGCGCCAAGGCTGTAGTCACCCTTCAACGCCTGTGGGATGCCGCAGCAGAATTCAACCACCTCAAGCCCGCGCTGGATATCGCCCTTGGCATCCTCGACCACCTTGCCGTGCTCGCTGGAGAGGAGCTCGGCCAGCTCCTGCATGTTCGCCTCGATCAGCTGCTTGAAGGCGAACAGCACGCGCGCCCGCTTTTGCGGGTTGAGCGCGGCCCAGGCGGGCTGGGCTTCCTTCGCGGCCGCGACGGCGCGGTCCAGGACGGCATCCTCTCCCAGGACGACTTCTGCCTGAACCACACCGCGATTGGGATCGTACACTGGTGCAGTCCGGGGCGCTCCGAAGCCGCCGCCCGCACCGCCTGCGATCCTGTGTTCGATCCGTCGCATCCTCTCTCCTCTCATCGTCGCCATGGGTAGCGCCCAAAGGCGCTCCCACATGCGCTGTGCCGCATCTTTTCAAGTTTGGCTGCAACCGGGATAGGACCCGCCGAATTTGCAGGCAAGGTGCAGTTTTGTAATACTGGATTGCAAATTTGCAGTCACGATCATACCCGCGAACGCAAGGTGTCTCATGCCCATTTCCGACGCCGACTGGAGCGACTTCCAGGCCTTCCTTGCCATCGCCCGCAGCGGCCAGCTGGCCCGTGCGGCCCGGCGCCTCGGCGTCAACCCGACCACGATGGGCCGCCGCCTGCGCCGTCTCGAAGCGGCGCTAGGCACCACCCTCTTCGAGCAGACCCGCACCGGGCAGGTCCTCACCGAAGCGGGCGAGGCGCTGCTCGCCGCGGTCGAGCAGATGGACCGCGCCGCAGCCGGTATCACGGGTTCTGACGAAGGCGAGGACGGGCTGACCGGCACCTTGCGGATCGGTACGCCGGAAGCTTCGCCACCGACTTTCTCAGCCCCCGCCTCGCGCAGTTCCAGTCACGTCACCCCGGCCTTGCGATCGACCTTGTCTCCGCGCCCGGCGAGGCGCTCAGTCCCGGGCGGCGCGAGGCCGACGTCGCCATTGTCCTCGCCCGACCGCGCAAGGGCCCGCTCGTTGCGCACAAGCTCGCCGACTATGCGCTCGGCCTCTACGCTTCGGCGGATTACCTTGCCGCGCACGGCGTTCCCCGGGCGCCCGCTGACCTCCTCGAAGGGCACCGCCTCGTGGGGTACATTCCCGACCGGCTCCACGCGCCCGAACTGCGCTATCTCGACGAGGTCCATCCCGCCCTGAAAGCCAGCCTGCGCGCGCCCAGCATCACCGCGCAGCACAGCCTCATTGCCAACGGCGCCGGTGTCGGGGTGCTCCCAGCCTTCATGGCCCACACCGATCCCCGCCTCGTCCCGGTGCTGTCCGAGGTTCGGTTAGAGCGCGCCTTCTGGTTCGTCACACACGAGGATATCCGCCGTTTGCCGCGCATCCGCGCCTTCCGGCAATGGCTTGACGAAACGGTCCGTGCGGGCGAGGAGGTCCTCATGCCGCGAGGCGCACGCGCCGCGCCCGAAAACGCACGTAAAAAGGAACTCCCATCTTGACGACAACCACGATCGATCCGGCCGAATTCCGCAAGGTCCTCGGCAGCTACCCGACGGGTGTGTGCGTCATCACCGCGCTGGACGGCGAGAAGCCGGCCGGCATGGTCGTCGGCTCGTTCACCTCGGTCTCGCTCGATCCGCCGCTTGTCGGCTTCTTCCCGGACAAGTCCTCCTCGTCCTGGCCGCTGATCGAGAAGCACGGCCACTTCTGCGTCAACGTCATGGGCTCGGACCAGCAGGACGTGTGCCGCTCGGTCGCGGCCAAGGGCGCCGAGAAGTTCGTCGGCGTCGACTACGTCCTCTCGGACAACAAGCTGCCGGTCATCGCCAACTCGATCGCCAGCATCGAGTGCGAGCTCTACTCGGTCACCGAGGCGGGCGACCACTGGTTCGTACTGGGCCAGGTGCTGAAGATGGAGACCGTGCGCAACGAGGATCCCATGCTCTTCCACCGCGGCCGTTACGGCGGTTTTGCAGAGCGCATGTAAGCGCTGCCTACAACGCGGAACCGAAAAGGCCGCGCCCCCGGATGGGAGGCGCGGCCTTTTTCATGGGGCCTGCCGATCCGCCTCAGGTGCCGGGCGTCGGTGCCGGATCGGTCTTGGGCAGCCGGTGCGTCTTGTGTCGTTTGAGCCCGATCAGCGGGCGCAGCGGCCCGACCTCGCGCCCGACGAGGTAGAACAGCCAGGACCCTATCGCGACAGAGCCGCACAGGATCGCGAACTCGGGAAGCGCGGTCAGCCCCCAGTCGCGGATCGGGTACATGACCAGGACCATGATCGTCTGGTGCGCGATGTAGACCGGGAACACCGCCTCGGACAGCGTCTGGCGCCAGGGGTGGTTGAAGTTCCAGAAGCGGTCCGCGATCCCGAACAGGGCGATGACCGCCGCCCAGCTCTCCACCGACTTGGCCAGGATCAGCGCGTGGCGCCATTCCTGGGGCGTCGCGATCCGGCCCGGGTAGAGCCAGGAATCACCCGCGACCCAGAAGAACCCGGCCATCGCGAGTACCGCGGCGATCGGCCACTGGCGCGCAATCGAGGCGCGAAGCGCCGACGAGCCGCGCAGGAGGAAGCCGAACAGGAACATGCCCCCATAATGGAGGTGTGCCGCACGGTCATTCAGCAAGTTGTGCATGTCCGTCCAGCCATAGGGCACGTAGTTGCGCACCAGGTAGACCAGCAGAATGCCCGCCGGGATCAGCAGTGGTCCGGCAAACAACCGCTCGAAACCAAGGCGCAGCGCCGCCTGCCAGGACGCGGGCAGCACCAGCATGATCCCGCACATCGCCAGCGTGTAGGCCAGCAGGTGGATCACGAACCACAGGTGCATGATGCGCGGCACGTATTCGTAGCGGATCTTCTGGAAGCTGAAGGCGTCGTGGAGGAAGTAGTAGAGGTAGCCGTGCTCGTATCCGCTGTTGACGAGACCCATGTAAGGCTGGGGCGGAACCACCACGATCAGCCCGAAGGCGAGCGGAATGCCCAGGCGCTTGATCCGGCTCCAGCCGAACTCGGATACCTGCCCCTTGTCGCGCGCCAGCAGCGCCGCGCTGGCATAGCCCGAGATCGCGAAGAGGAGCGCGAGGCGCCAGGCGCTCATGCCCAGAAGCGGGATCTCGGCCCACCACACCACGCCGCGCGTGGGCGTCTGGTAGCCCCACGCGGTGAAGGAATAGCCCACGTGGTAGAAGATCAGGAGGATGAACGCACCGATGCGCAGCCAGTCCATTCCGTAGTGACGCTGTGAAGGGGCGGGAGTCATCGAGGTACCATCTCAGAGCCGCTCGGGCGGCAGGAAGGTTGGTCCTTTAGGCGGGTTCGTCAGGCGGCGCAATTGCCGCCTCCCCGCGCGTGAGGCCGCAGTCGGAGGAACGAACCTCTCCGTTTCGGATCGAACACCCTTGGCCAGCGCTGTCAGGACCGGGCACCAGTGTCTGTATGGCCAAGTCCGACCCCACTTCTGCCACGCCGCCATCCGAAACCGGAGACACGGGTGAGGCCGCCGCGCCCACCCATCTCACCGTGGCGGAACTGGCCGGTCTCGCGGGCGTCTCGGCCCAGACAATCCGGCGCTTCTTCAAGGACCCAACCTTGCTGGGCACGCGCATGCGCACACGTGTCGCGGCCGTGCTGGGCGAAATCGGGCTCGCAGGTCCGCAGCAGGAAGAGAGAGCCGTCCAGGCACCTGAGCCGGAGCCGGAGCCGGAGCCAGAGCCAGAGCCAGAGCCAGAGCCAGAGCCAGAGCCAGAGCCAGAGCCAGAGCCAGAGCCAGAGCCAGAGCCAGAGCCAGAGCCAGCCGAAGCGCCGCCCAACGTGGCGGTCAAGGACGATGACCCGCATTTATCGGACGCGCCGCCATCCGCCCCGCCTCCCGCCGAGCTGGACGAACCCACCCCGCGTCCCCCGGTAAAGGATCCCGCGCCGGATATCCTGCCCGCACCAGACACCATGGCGGACGACGGGCGCCTCACCATCAACGACATTGCCCGGCTCGCCAGCGTCTCGACCAAGACGGTCAGCCGCTATCTCAACGACAGCCCGCTCCTCAGCGATACGATGCGCGCCCGCGTGCGCCGCGTGATCGAGGAGACAGGCTTTGTCCCCAACGCGCAGGCGCGCGCGCTGGCGCTGCGGCGCAACTTTCTCCTCGCGCTGGTCCACACCGGGGACGAGCGTGCCCGCGTCGAGCAGGTGGAGGACGGGATGCTCGCCGCCATGGCCGGAGGCGAACTTGCGCTTCTCATCCAGCCACTCGAAGGCCCCGCCAGCCGCCGCCCGGCGCAGCTCCACACATTCCTGACCCGGCACAACCCGAGCGGCGTCGTCCTGCTCCCTCCCCTGGCAGAAGACGACAGGATCATAGAGGCCTGCAGGCACGCGGGAACACCCTGCATTCGCCTCGGCCCCACGCCCGATGGCGCAGGGCTTTGCAGCGCGGACCGGGCCGCGATGGCGCAGGCTGTCGCCTGGCTTGTCGGACTTGGTCATAGCCGCATCGGGCTGGTCGCTGGCCCCGAAGGCGCACGTCTCGCCCAGGCACGCGAACTGGGCTATCTCGATGCCATGGCCGACCACGGCCTCGACCGGGGCGCGGCCCTGATCGAGCCGGGCGACAACTCCTTCACCTCGGGGCTCGCGGCGGGCCGGGTGCTCCTCGAAGTCAGCCCGCGCCCCAGCGCCATCATCGCCTGCAACGATGCCATGGCCGCCGGGATTCTTCACGCGGCCGCCGAAGCGCGGATCACGGTTCCCGATGACCTCTCCGTGATCGGCTTCGATGACACCCCTCTCGCCCAGATGACCTGTCCGCCGCTCACCTCGATGCAGATCCCGTGGGCGGCACTCGGCGCAGAGGCTGTTCGCCGCCTGCAGGATGACCCACGTCAGGTCACGGACGATGCCGCGCCCCCACATTTCGGTGCCCGCCTCATCGAACGCGGATCGGTGGCCCCTCGCAAGGGGGCGCAGGAGGACAGCCGGGCCTCGCTTTCCGCAACCTGAGTGCGCCTTACCGTCCAATTTTTACCGTTTGTTGCTGCAATTGAAACGGGCCGTTCGCACCCTAGATTCAAGGGCACGAAGTTTCACGAAACACAAGGAGTTGATGAAGCCGTGAACGGTTTGAAGACAGTCATGCTGCTGTCGGCGCTGACCGCGCTTTTCATGGGGCTGGGCTACCTCTTCGGGGGAGCCGGCGGCGCCATGCTGGCGCTGCTCGTGGCCGCGGGCATGAACCTGTTCACCTTCTGGAACGCGGACCGCATCGTCCTTCGCATGCACAACGCGCGCGAGGTCGACGCCAGCAGCGCGCCGCAGTTCTACCGCATGATCGAGCGGCTCGCCCGCAACGCCGAACTCCCGATGCCGCGCGTCTACATCGTGGACACCCCTGCCCCCAACGCCTTTGCCACCGGCCGCAATCCCCAGAACGCGGCCGTCGCGGCGACCACCGGCCTTCTCGACATGCTGGACGACGACGAAGTCGCCGCCGTCATGGCCCATGAACTGGGCCACGTGCGCAACCGCGACACGCTCATCATGACGATGGTTGCCACGATTGCAGGCGCCATCTCGATGCTGGCCAATTTCGGCCTGTTCTTCGGGCATGGCGGTGGTGGGGGCGAGGATCGGCCCAACCCGGTCGCGGCGATTGCCGCCGTGTTCATGGCCCCTTTCGCCGCGATGATCGTGCAGATGGCGATCAGCCGCACCCGCGAGTACGGGGCCGACAAGGCTGGCGCGGAGATCTGCGGCGACCCGCAGGCGCTCGCCTCGGCGCTCTCCAAGATCGCCGGGCCGGCCGCGCACACCCGAAACCCCGCCGTGGAGCGCAACCCGGCGACGGCGCAGCTCTATATCGTGCCCTCCAGTGTTTCAGATCTCTTCTCCACCCACCCCGCCACGGAAAAACGCATCGCAGCATTGATGGCGATGGAGGGCGGGAGCCGGATCGTGCGCCACGCTTCGGGCGAACACCTTGAGGCGCCGTCGCGAAATTCGGCGCCCACCTCGACGAACACGGCGGGAAGCCGGCCTTCGGTTCCCTCGTCGCGCAAGAGCTCACCCGGGCGCTCCGCGCTCGATCCCAACCGCAGGCCCTGACCGCACTCTTCTCCCTGCCCCTGCGCCCTGTTGATCGCTTGCCAAACTCTCACCTTGGCAAGCTCGCCCCGCAGACTAGAAATCGGACGTCCAGCGCCTTCGCCGCGCGGGGCCAGGTTTTCTCGGCCACGCGGGTACCTGATGGCGCCCACATCGCCATGAGGGTACGCGTGAAGGATGAAGTCCGCGTCAGCCTTTTTGACGCCGCAACGCGTGCGCCCCTTCCCTCCTTCGCGGAGGGCAAGGATCCGGATGTCGATTGGCGGCACCGGGCCGGAAAGGATCGCCTGCTCGTCTCGCTCAGCCAATCCGTTCCCTTTTACGATACCTATAACGCAAGCGATGTTCTCCATGGCGATCCGGACAGGCGGTTCCTGCTGATGAGCCGCCTCGCCACCGCCTACCACGCCCCTTGGTCCTGCGTTTCGAGGACGTATCTCCGGCCAACCAGATCGCCCGGCTGACCCGGCCCATCCTCGTTTCCCATGGCAAGAAAGAAGGATGGCCGTGCCCCCTACAGCCAGTTCTACCTGCTCAAGAAGGCCGCCAAACAGGCGACCATCGCGATGCAGAGGCTGATCTTCGAGGATGAAGGCCACGGTTTCTCAGAAGCCCAGAACGAGGCCAGCTGGTACGAAACGCTCGGCGCGTTCCTCGTCAGGCACAACCCGGCGGACAAGCCTTCGCAAAGGCTCGCCCGCGCGCGTTGAAAAAGCTCAGTTCTCGCCCGTGATGCCGTGGCGTTCGAGGAAGTCGAAGATCGTGTTCCAGACATGAACGCTGATCTTGGGACCACCGACCGAGTGGGTGTGGCCGGGGTAGAACATCATCTCGAAGGGCTTCGCCTCGTTCTGGAGCTTTGCGGCCAGCGCGGTCGAGTTCTCGAAGACGACGTTGTCATCGGCCATGCCGTGGATCAGCAGCAGCGGATCGGCGATCTTGGGCGCGTCCTCGATGGCGGCTGACGCGGCGTAGGCCTCGGGTACCTGGCGCGGATCGCCCATGTAGCGTTCGGTATAGTGGGTGTCGTAAAGCTCCCACTTGGTCACCGGCGCGCCGGAGATACCGGCGGCGTAGAGCCCCTGGTCGGCTTCGAGCATCTTGAGCGTCATGTAGCCGCCATAGGACCAGCCGTAGGTCACGATCTTGTCGGGATCGACGAAATCGAGCGTCTTGAGATACTGCGCGCCTGCCTTCTGGTCGGCCACCTCGACGGTGCCCATGGCCTCGCGGATCTGCTTTTCGAACTCCACGCCGCGATGCGCGCTGCCCCGGTTGTCGAGGCGGAAGTAGATGAAGCCCTTGTCGACGATGGCCTGTGGGCGCGCGCCCAGCCAGTCCTTCGACACGGTCTGGACGTGCGGGCCGCCGTAGTGCTCGAAGAACACCGGGTAGGTCTTGCCCGGCTTCAGTTCGGGCGTGATCATCATCCAGTGCAGGTCCGAACCGTCCTCGGCCTTCACCGTCCCGAAGCTGGGCTCGCGGTGGCTGGCGAGATAGGGCGTATAGGGGTGCTCGGCGTCGAGCTTGTTCTCTTCCACCCAGGCGAGACGCGCGCCGGTGCCGTCCGCGATATAGCTCTGCGTCGGCTGATCGGGCGAGGACCGCGAGATGACCAGCGTCGAGGCGTCCTGGCTGGCGACCGCCGAATTGGCCCATTCCAGCTCGGTCAGGCGCTCGGGCGCGCCGGGATTTTCGAGGTCAATCGCATAGACCTGGGACGCCAGTACATCGTCGCGCGTGCCGGTGAAAATGACGCGGCCCTTGGCCTCGTCCACGCCGACAAGGCTGGAGACTTCCCAGTTCCCGCTGGTGAGCGCCGTCCAGGCCCCGTCCTTGAAGCGGTAGAGGTGGCCAAAGCCGCTGCGCTCGGACCACCAGACAAGGCTGCCGTCCTTGAGGAAGCGGTAACTGTCGGACAGGTTGGTCCAGCCTCCCTCTGCCGCAGTCTCGGTGAAGAGCACCTGCGAGGCGCCGGTCGCGGGGTCGACCGCCAGCATGTCGAGCCGGTCCTGCGCGCGGTTCTGGCGCTGGACGTAGAGCGTCTTGCCATCGCGCGACCAGTTGACGCGCGCGATGTAGATGTCCGGGTCCGCGCCCAGGTCCACCTCGACGCGGCCCGAACCATCGGGCTTCATCACATGGAGCGAGACGAGCACGTTCGGGGTACCCGCTGCGGGATAGCGCTGCGCGTAAATCTTGGTGCCTTCGGCGCCAATGGCGGCACGCTGGACCACGCCCACCGGGGCCTCGTCGTAACGCTCGACCGCGATGTGCGCCTCGTCGGGCGCCCACCAATAGCCAGTAAGGCGCGCCATTTCCTCCTGGGCGACGAACTCGGCCTCGCCCCAGTGGACCGTCTCGGATGTCTCTTGCGGCGTCACCGCCTTCTGCCCGCGGCCCGTCTTGCCCACAAGGAGGCGGCCGTCGCGGACATAGGAGACATAAGTGCCCGAGGGGCTCAGCGCGGGGTTCAGTTCATCGCCCTCATCATCGGTCAGGCGAGTAACCTTGCCATCGAGCCCGGCGAGAAAGAGGTCGCCATCGAGTGGCACGAGCAGCGAGGCCGAATCCTCGTTCCAGGCGTAGTCGACGATCCCCTTGAGGTCGCCGATGCGCTGGCGTTCGCGCTGCATCTTCTCGGCTTCGCTGAGCTCGCGGCCGGTCCCCAGCGACAGCGAATCGACCAGCATGCGCCATTCGCCGCCCTTGCGGTCATAGCCCCACAGGTCATAGCGCTCGCGGTCATCCGGGCGGTTGCGCAGCAACGTCAGGTACCGGCCATGGGGCGAAATGCGCACCTGGCGCGGGCTCGGGCCATTGAGCGCGGGGCTGGCAAAGACACGCGTGAAATCGAGCGTGGCAGCGGAAGTCGGATCGGGCATGGACGTCTTTCCGGCGGTATCCGCCTTGGCGAAGGACAGGGTCGGCAGGGCAACCGGCAGGGCGGCAACAAGGCCGGCCATCAGCAGATGTCGTGTTTTCATGGCAAGGGGGATAGCAGACTGGTCGGGCGATGCCAGATGCCCGCGCGCCTCAATCCGCAGCGGTCAGCGCCGCCACCAGGTCCTTGACCTTCTTCTGGCGCCATTGCGGGCGCGGGGCGAGCAGCCAGTAGGCCCGCCGACAGGGCTTGGCCTTGGCTTCCAGTTCCTGCGCGCTCCAGTTGGCAAGGCCTTGCGCCAAAAGCGCGGGCACGCGCACGCGGCCCATGCCCGCGTTCGCCGCGGCCACCGCCTGTCCGGCATCGCTCACGATGATCGGGGGCTTGTTCTCTTCGCTGTCCTCGCCCTGGCCGCAAGGATCGGGATCGCCCGGCCAGCCGATCCAGTCGCCCTCGCCGATCTCGACCCAGTCCGCGGCGCCCAGCTGCACCCCTTCCAGATCGCCGGGACCATCGGTCCAGCGCACGGCGAGATCGAGATTGGCCTCGGTGAAATCGGTCATCTCGCCATCGACAAGCGCATAGCGCACCTGCGGGTTGGCCTTGCGGAACGCGGCAAGGCGCGGCGCAAGCCAGGCCGCGAAGAATTCGCGCGGAGCGGCAATGGTGTAGACAAGGCTCGACTGGCCCGCCTGCATCGACTGCACCGCGTCCTCGAACTGGAGAAACCCGCTGCGCAGCGCGGCAAGCCCCGCACCCGCCTCATCGGTGAGCTCCAGTCCCTTGCTGGTGCGGCGGAACAGGACAACGCCCAGAACATCCTCGAGCGCGCGGATCTGCTGGCCGACGGCCGCAGGCGTCACCGCCAGTTCGTCCGCCGCGCGGGTGAAGGAGAGGTGTCGGGCCGCCGCGTCGAAAACGCGCAGGGCATTCAAGGGCAGGTGCGAACGCTTCATGGCGCTTTTCTAGGCCCGCGCGCGGCTACGGGCAAGCCGCTCCGCACCGCTTTGGCCTTCCTGTAACGTGCGGAAAAATCAGCCTGCCGTCGCGGGTGCGGCGAGCGGGAAGAAGGGGATCTGTGTCTGCAGCTCCGAACCATCGTCGCAGCGGAAGATGTAGTGGCCTTCCATGCTGCCCTGGGGCGTGGGCAGAGGGCACCCGGACACATAGTCGTGCGAGGCACCGGGCGCGAGGACCGGCTGTTCGCCAACAACCCCGTCGCCATCCACCACACTGACTTCGCCATTGCCATCGGTGATGCGCCAGTGGCGGCTCATCAGCTTGATGGTGCCTTCCGTCCCGTTCTCGATACGGATATGGTACACCCAGAACCATTTGCCCGCTTCGATCCGCGATTGCTCAGGAAGGAAGTTCACCGCGACGCGAACCGTCACGCCTTCGGAAATGGCGGCATGCTGAAACAGTTCTTTCATGGGTATAGAGTAGCGACAAAAGCCCGCCGGGACAACCTTGTTACCCACGTTCCGAACCCTTGTGCACGCTAGTCGAGTTCGGCCGCCCGGCATTCGAGTTGCCAGCAGAAACCGGCGATATCGTACGAGGTCACAACGTCTGCACTGAGTTTGACCCGCGGCACGTCAACGATGATGCGCGTGCCAAAGCCCTTGTGCTGCGGCGCCTCTACCGCCGGCCCGCCCCGCTCGCACCAGCGGATGCGGAAGATCGCATCGTCCTCTTCGCCCGTGGATGCCGGTTCGCGCGTCCAGGAGATGGTCACCCGTCCGCCCGGGTCGGAGAGCGCGCCGTACTTGAGCGCGTTCGTACCCATCTCGTGCAGCGCCATGGCAAGCGCCTCGGCCGCGCCCGGCGAGAGCATGACGTCCGGCCCCTCGCACGAAACCTGCGCGCGCTGCTCACCGAGCGAGCGCAACTGCGCCTCGATCATCTCCATCACCGGGATGTCCGACCAGGCCCGGCGCACGAGCACGTCCTGGTTGGCGGCCAGCCCGCGGATGCGCTGCTCCAGGCGTTCGATGAAATCGGGGCGGCTGGCATCGCTGCGCCGCGCCAGCGACTGGATGATCGCCAGCATGTTCTTCGAGCGGTGGTTGACCTCCTGAAGGAGCAGTTCGATGCGCTGTTCGGCATCGCGCATCTCGGTCACGTCGGTGTTGGTGCCGAACCAGAACACGATCGCCCCATCCGCGTCCCGGATAGGCTTGGCGCGGGAAAGGAACCAGCGCCATTCCCCTTTGGCCGAGCGCAGGGGAAAGGTGTCTTCCCAGTCCGCGCCAGAGCGGTAGCAGGCGCTGATCCGCGCGACCACGCCCTCGACGTAGTCCGGGTGGTGCACATTCCTCCAGCCCCAGCCCCGCATCTCATCCAGGGTCGTTCCGGTGTAGTCGAACCAGCGCTTGTTGTACCAGAAGATTACCCCCTCGCTGTCCGCGATCCAGGCCAACTGGCTCATGTTGTCGGCCAGAAGCCGGAAGCGCTGCTCGCTCTCGGCAAGCTGACGCTGGGTAGCCTTCTGGCCCGAAATGTCGCGCGCGATCTTGCTGGCCGCGACGACCTTCCCTTCGCGGTCGAGCAACGGCGAGACGGTCACCGCGACATCGACAAGACTGCCGTCCTTGCGCAGGCGCACGGTCTCGAAGGTCGGCATGCGCAGGCCCTGCCGGATCCGCGCGATGATCGCATCCTCCTCGTCCTGCCGGTCCTCGGGGATCAGCGTGCGGATGTTGCGCCCGACGATCTCATCATGCGGCCAGCCGAAAACCCGCTCGGCGGCCGCATTCCAGCTGAGGATCGTGCCGTCGAGCGTCTTGCCGACAATGGCATCGTCGCTCGACTCCACGATGGCGGCAAGAAGCGCCGCCGGGTCGGTTCCGTGGGCGAGCGTGCTCAGAGCCCCGCCCGGTTCAGCGCCTGGTCGATGTCCTCGATCAGATCGTCGATGTCTTCGAGGCCGACGTTGAAGCGCAGCATGCCTTCCGAGATGCCCATCGCCTCACGGCCCTCAGGCCCCATGTTGTGGTGGGTGGTCGAGGCCGGATGGCACATCAGCGACCGCGCATCGCCGATGTTGTTCGAGATGTCGACCAGTTCGAGTGCATCGAGAAGCGCGTGCGCCTTCTCGCGCCCGCCTTCGACTTCGAAGGCGAAAATCGGGCCGCAGGCGTCCATCTGCTTTTGCGCCAGGTCCTTCTGCGGGTGGCTGTCGAGCCAGGGGTGCAGCACACGCTTGACGCGGCCTTCGATGAACTGGCCCATCTTGAGCGCGTTCTCGCTCTGACGCTTGGCGCGAAGGTCCAGCGTTTCCAGGCCGTGCATCACCACCCAGGCGTTGAAGGGCGAAAGGTTGGGCCCGGTGTTGCGCTGGAAGGGCAGCAGCTTGTCGTTGATGAATTCTTCCGAGCCACATACCGCACCGGCGAGGACCCGGCCCTGCCCGTCCATCATCTTGGTTGCCGAATAGGCCACCACGTCGATGCCGTATTCGAGCGGACGCTGCAGCACCGGCGTGCAGAAGGCGTTGTCGACGACGGTGGTGATACCGTGCGCCTTGGCGATCTCGGCGATGGCGGCGAGATCCGCCACGTCCATTGTCGGGTTCGCCGGGGTCTCGAAGAAGAAGACCTTGGTGTTGGGGCGGATCGCCTCTTCCCAGGCCTTGGTGTCGCGCGCGTCGACGACGGTCACGTCGATGCCGAAGCGCGGCAGCAGGCTGTCACCCAGCCAGCGGCACGAACCGAAGGCGGCGCGCGCGGACACCATGTGATCGCCAGCCGAAAGCTGGCACAGGAGCGCCGTGGTCATGGCCGACATGCCCGAGGCCTGGGTGCGGCACGCCTCGGCCCCTTCCATGAGCGCGATGCGTTCTTCCAGCATCTGTACGGTCGGGTTCTGCAGGCGCGAGTAGGTCATGCCGTCGTCCTCGCCCATGAAGCGGGCGGCGGCGGTGCCGGCGTTGTCGTAGCTGTACCCCGATGTCAGGAACAGCGCCTCGCTGGTTTCGCCCATTTCGGAGCGCCAGGTGCCTCCGCGAATGGCCTTGGTTGCGGGGCGCCAGAGGCGGGTCTTGCTGCGGTCCTGTCCAGTCGTGCGTTTCATGGTGCAACGCTCTAGGAGGCCAGACGAGTCGGCGCAAGCGACTGCAATGCAACACGCACGCGCTTGCGCGCGCCCCGGCCAGCGCCTATCCCGCTCAACCGATGCCGCTCAACACCCGTCCCGACCGCGATCCCCTGCTGTGGTGCACCGCGATCACCTTCGCATTCCTGGCGCTGCTGCTCTGGCGCATCACCTTCCCCGTCGAGTTCTACTTCGACGAGATCCATTACGTGCCCGCCGCGCGCAAGCTGCTGGACCTGGTACCCGCGAACCGCGAACACCCCATGTTCGGCAAGGAAGTGATCGCAGGCTTCATCTGGCTGCTGGGCGACACCCCGCTGACCTGGCGGTTGGGGCCGGTGCTGACAGGTGCACTGGGTCTGTTCGGTTTCGGGCGCTTCTTGTGGCATGTCTCGCACAAGCGCCGCGCGACGATCCTGGGCATGGTCCTTCTTGCGACCAACTTCATGTGGTTCGTACAGAGCCGCATTGCCATGCTCGACATGATCGAGGCGGGACTTTGCATGGTGGGCCTGTGGCAATTCGCCGCCGCGCTCAGAGCTTCGAGTACAAGGAGCGCGCGTGCCCACCTGCTCGCCGCCGGACTGGCCATGGGGCTTTCGCTCGGTGCCAAATGGTCGAGCGCGCCTGCCCTGATGGTCCCGGGCCTTGCCTTTCTCGCCCTGCGGCTTGCCGAAGGCGGCCCCTTCTTCTGGGGGCGCAAGGGCGGTGCGGGCACGATCCCGGGGATCTCGCTCCTCGAGGCGGCCTTGTGGCTCGGACTCTTCCCGCTCGCCATCTACTGGCTGACCTACCTGCCTGCGATGTTCTACGCAGACCGGCCGATCTGGTTCACCGGCTTCATCGAGCAGCACGAGTACATGATCCGCCTGCAGGACAGCGTGAAGAAGCCCCACCCCTACCGCTCGTACTGGTACATGTGGGCCACCGACTGGCGCGATATCTGGTACCTTTTCAAGGTGATCGAGGGATCGCAGCGCGGTATCGTGATGCTGGGCAACCCGCTTTCGATGCTGACGGGGCTTGGCGCGCTGGTCTGGGGCCTGTGGGCGGTCCTGTTCCGGCGCCGCTGGGACGTGGCGCTGCTCCTTGCGCTCTACACGCTGTGCCTCGGCGTCTGGGCGATCAACGGCAAGCCGGTGCAGTTCTACTACCACTACCTGCTGCCGGGCGCCTTCCTGATGGGCATTCTGGCCTTTGCGCTCGAACCGCTGCTGGCCCGGCGCGACCGCTGGCGCTGGCTGGGCGTTGGCATTCCAGCTCTCTCGGTGCTGCTGTTCCTGGGCTTCTTCCCGATCCTCTCGGGACTGCCCTTGCCGACGCGCCAGTTCTACAATGTCTGGATGTGGCTGCCGAGCTGGCGCTGAGGCTGCCGGGGGCTCACGCGGAGCCCCTGCGGTTGCCGGATCAGTACTTGCCCCAGACAAACTTGGACGACAGCGCGAAGTTCCACACAGCGCCCAGGATAATGCCGACAAGAACGGCCACGAAATCGTGGAAGCCGATGGACTTGAGCACAGCCGCCGCGCCGACGTTGGTAAGCAGGCCGAGCGAGCAGGTCAGCGCGAACTGGGCCCAGCCGCGCAGCAGCGCACTGAAACCGCGCAGGCGCTTGTCGGAATAGGTCAATTCGTTGTTGAGGACGAAGTTGAACGTCATCGCAACCACGGCCGCCAGCGTGTTGGCGGTGTTGAAAACCGCGCTCTCCGACCAGTTGCCGTAGACGAAGCGCTCCCCGAAGACGACGTGGAGGAGCACCCAGAGCGCCGCGAACTGGACGATGACGCCCAGAGCGCCGACAGTCCCGAACAGCGCGAAACGCGTCGGGATGATCCGGCCAAGCCACTTGTCGTAGAGGCCTACGAGAAATTCGAACACTACGGTCTGGTCCAGTTTGCTTTCGCCCTCGGCGCGGGCCGCGAAGTTGAGCGGAAATTCCTTGACGCGCAAGGGCGTTTCGGAGGTCGCCAGGATGTCGAGCAGGATCTTGAAGCCCACGCCCGAGAGGCGGTGCGCATCGGCGCGCAGGAATGCGGTGGGCAGCATGAAGAAGCCGCTCATCGGGTCGGTCAGTTCGACACCTGTCACCTTGTTGGCGATGCGGTTGGCAAGCCCGGAGACCTTCACGCGGTCGGGGCGGCCCCAGGCCTCGGTGCTCGCCCCTTCGGCAAAGCGCGAGGCGTAGGCCAGATCGTAGTCGCCGCCCTTGAGCGCGGCGAGCATACCCACAAGCAGCGCGGGATCGTGCTGGTGATCCGCGTCCATCACCGCGACGTAAGGCGCAGAGGTGGAGCACATGCCCTCGATCGCTGCACTGGCAAGGCCGCGCCGCCCGATGCGCTGGATGCAGCGCACCCTGGGATCGGTCTGCGCGATCATGCGGACCTCGTCGGAGGTGCCGTCCGGGCTGTTGTCATCGACATAGATGACTTCCCAGGCGATGCCCTGAAGCTCGCGGTCGATCCGCTCCACCATCGTCGCGATGTTACGACGCTCGTTATAGGTGGGCAGGACAATCGCGAGTTCGAGCGGCCGTGTGGCGACAGCTGCATCGGACGGGGCGGACATGTGCGAGACGGTATCGTTCATGGAAACGGGGCTGAAATCGGAGGAGGACAAGGGAAAACCGCAGCCTTACAGGTGCGCGAGAACCGCGTCACCGATTTCCACGGTGCCGGCCGTTCCGCCCAGGTCCCCACCCTTGATGCCCTCGGCAAGCGCGGCGGCCACCGCGTCCTCGATGCGCACCGCCTCGGCCTCCAGGCCGAAGGAGTGGCGCAGCATCATGGCGGCGGAAAGGATCGTCGCCATCGGATTGGCCAGGCCCTTGCCCGCGATGTCGGGCGCCGAACCGTGGATCGGCTCGTAAAGGCCGAAGCTGCCCTCCGCGAGGCTGGCCGAAGCCAGAAGGCCAATCGAGCCCACGCACATGCTCGCCTGGTCGGAAAGAATGTCGCCGAACAGGTTGCCGGTCACGACCACGTCGAACTGGCCGGGGTTCTTCACGAGCTGCATCGCCGCGTTATCGACGTACATGTGGGTGAGTTCGACCTCGGGGTAGTCCTTGGACACCTCGATCACGACGTCGCGCCACAGCTGCGAGGTTTCGAGAACATTCGCCTTGTCGACCGAGCACAGCTTCTTGCCGCGGGTCATCGCGGCCTTGAAACCAGCATGCGCGATGCGGCGCACCTCGTCCTCGGCGTAGGACATCATGTCCCAGCCCTGACGGCGGCCGTCTTCGAGCGTGCGCATGCCCTTTTCGCCGAAGTAGACGTCGCCGTTAAGCTCACGCACGATCAGGAGGTCGATTTCCTGCGCGACTTCCGGGCGCAGCGAGGTCAGACCCTCGAGCCCCTTGAACACGCGCGCCGGGCGCAGGTTGGCGAACAGGCCCAGCTCCTTGCGCAGGCCGAGAACTGCCTGCTCGGGGCGCAGGTGGCGCTCAAGGTGGTCGAGATCGAAGTCGCCGACCGCGCCGAACAGGATGGCATCGGCCGAACGGGCGATCTCCAGCGTGGCTTCGGGAAGCGGGTGGCCATGCTTGCGGTAGGCCGCGCCGCCGACGTCGCCCTCCACCAGTTCGAGGTCCGGCAGGCCCAGCTTCTCGAGAACGCGCACGGCCTCACCCGTGACTTCCGGACCGATCCCGTCGCCTGCAAAAACCGCGATGCGCATGCCTGTTTCCCTAGCTGCTGTCTTAGTCAGAAATTCGCCCCAGCCGCTCGCGCAGCTGGGTGCGGGCCGCCATAACGTCTTTGCGCCGTTCGGCAAGCGGATAGCGATCCAGTTCGCGCCCGATCCTGTCGAAAGTCCGCAGAATCGCGTCCCAGTCCCGGTCATCCGGACGCGGCACGGGCACGCCGTAGCCCAGTTCGCGCAGCAGCAGGACCTCGTAGGAGAGGAGCGGCAGCGCCCATCCGCGCGCGGACGGTGCCACACAGATCGCCTCGAGCAGACCACCCAGCGCCTGATGGAGCGCGGGGTAGGCATGCCGCTCGGGCAGGCTCGCGGCGGTGAGCGAGGTCAGCCAGGAAAAGGCTGCGGCGGGCAAGGGCTCGGACAGCCAGGGGCCGCGCGAGCGCACGAGTTCGACACGCGCGAAGGGCAGCTGCCCTTCCGAACGCGCACGGATATCAACGGCAACGATGTTTCCGGGAATGAGCACGGGCCGCAAGGTGCGGCCTCGCGCTCCGGCAACATAGGCCGCGACGACGCCCTCTTCGTGGGTCAGGAAGCGAACGATGGCCGCCGCCTCGCCGTGCGAGCGCACGGCGCAGACGATCGCCTCGGTACGCAGCTCCATCATGACACGCACCCACGCGTCATGCGCGAGAGGTCCCGCATCCCGAGCCCGGCACCGCCTCGATTCCTTCGGGTGTCACCCCGCGAGGGATCAGCCGTTGCGCAGCTGCTTGGCTTCGATCTCGTCAAGACGGGCCTTGAGGGCTTCGCATTCCGCGCGGGCGGTCGCGGCCATTTCCTTGACCGCCTCGAATTCCTCGCGGCTCACGAAGTCCATGTCGCCCATGAACTCCTTGGCGCGCTCGCGCATGTTGTCACGCGCTTCGCGGGTCATGCCGGCAAACGTGCCGGCAGCGCTGTTCATCATCTTGACGAAATCGGCGACGAAAGGGTTTTCGCTTTGCATGGAAGCCTAAATGGTACAGCCCGCCCCCCTGCGCAAGAGGGTTCGATGGCGTTGGTGGAGGAGAATCGCGCGCTCGCCGAGAAGATCACGGCAAAGGCCCGCCCAGCTCAGATCTCGTAGCGGATCTCAGCGCCCGAGGGCGCCTTGCCGTCAAGGTCGCGATTGATCTGGAGGAAGGCGTAGTTGAGGTACGTCGCGAAGAGAATCCAGGCGAGATAGGGCACAAGCAGCAGCCCCGCCTTGACGCGGATGCGCCAGAACAGCGCGATCGTGACGAGCACGAGGACATCGAGCACGGCGATGACCACCAGCGCGCCCGTGATGCGGTGCATCCCGAAGAAGACCGGCGACCAGGCGAGATTGACCAGGAACTGGAGCGCGAAGATGCCGCAGGCCAGGCCACGCCCGGCTGCTCCGCGCGCGGCCAGGATCAGCGCGAGGGCAAAGCCCATCATGGCATAAAGGATGGTCCAGACGATCCCGAAGGCGGCGGGCGGCGGATAGACGGCGGGCTTGGCCAGTGCGGCGAACCAGACGTTCTGCGGCCCGCTCTGCGCGAGCGCTCCTGAAAGGAACCCGCACAGCACGAGCGCGGGAACACAGACCAGCGACCAGCGCAGGAAACTCGCGCGCAACTGACCGGAAGAGGCAAGCAGATTCATACCCGGATCATCTCTCAAAACGGGGAGCCGTCACAGCCGCCCAACCCTAACCGATGGTTCGTATTACGTTACTTGCGGGAATCTGGCGCACAAGGAAAGCCCCGCGCCGCTCAGGCCCCGCGCGCGATCTCGCCTGCGACCTCGCATCCGCGCGCCGCCGAGACGAGGAATTCGACATTGCCTTCGGGCCCCGTGATCGGGCTTTCGACGATACCCTGGATGGTCCAGCCGCCCTCTTCCAGCCAGAGGCGCACTTCCTCGCAGACACGCGCATGGAGCGCGGGATCGCGCACGACGCCGCCCTTGCCCACCTCGCCGCGCCCGACCTCGAACTGCGGTTGATGAGCGCGACGAGGCGGCAATCCGGTCCGGCCAGGTTCAGGGGCACTTCCAGCACCTTGGCAAGGCCGATGAAACTCGCATCGCAGACCACCCAGTTGCAGCCTTGCGTGATGTGCTCGCCTGTCAGGATGCGGGCGCTGGTCTGCTCCAGCACCGTGACGCGCGGGTCCTGGCGCAGCTTCCAGGCGAGCTGGTTGGTGCCCGAATCGACCGCAAAGACGTGGCTCGCGCCCTTGGTGAGGAGCACGTCCGTAAAGCCCCCCGTGGAGGAGCCGACATCGATCGCCACCGCACCCGCCGGATCGAGCCCGAAGTGCTCGATGGCATGGGCAAGCTTGATCCCCCCACGCGAAACCCAGGGGTGGTCGCGTCCGCGCACTTCAAGCGGCGCGTCGGCCTTGAGCGTTTGCCCCGCCTTGGCGATCTTGGTTTCCCCGGAAAAAAACGTGCCCCGCCATGATCAGCGCCTGCGCACGCGTGCGGCTCTCGGCAAGGCCACGGTCGACAAGCATCTGGTCAACGCGCGCCTTCCCTGTGGATTTGCCATGCGGCTTCGCCCCTTTACCCCGGTTTTCCGGGGCACAGGACTTTTCGGTGGATGGAGACTGGGACGCGTCGGACATGGGGCACTGCACACTTGAGAAGAGGCGCTCGTCATTCCATACCGGGCGCATGAAGGCAAATCCGCGCGGTCGCGCTCTCCCCGTCCGTCTCGTTTCGGCACCGGCTCTCGCCCTGACCCTGTTTGCGGCTGGCTGCATTCCCGCGCCGCCAGCCTCGACGCCCACGCCCAGCGCCTCGCGCCCGGCACAGCCGCAGGTGCAGCCGACGGCGACACCCGCGCCCCGTCCGCTGCCCGAGCCTGCAAACTGGCGCGATGCGCCCGTAACGCCAGGCACCTGGAGCTGGGCGCAAAGCGGCCCCCGCTCGGTCGCCGATTTCGGAGGCAGTCTGTTCACGATGCGCTGTGACACGCGCAATGCCACCGTGACCCTTGAACGCCGCGCACAGGGTGCGGCGGGCCGTGTCACCATGGGCATCACCACGATGCAGGACACGCACACCGTCACGGCCGAGGCCCGCCAGGGCTACTATGTCGCGACCCTGCCCGCGCGCAGCCCGATCCTCGACGACATGGCCTTCACCCGTGGCCGATTTGCGCTTTCCACGCAGGGCCAGCCCACGCTCTACATCCCGAGCTGGACCGAAGTGTCGCGCGTGATCGAGGATTGCCGCTGACAGCACCTGCCAGGCGGGGCTGGCCGCATACGGGACACGCCTCGCCGAACCGCCTGTGCGATATGGGTAACACGAGCACCTTGCAGGTCGGATGCGGGGCGCTGGACACAGCCCCGGCTACCGCGAAAAACCGGCAGAAACGCGGACTTTTCAGCTGGGGAAAACTTCAGCGAAGGCATGATAATGCCGCGAAAAAACTTGAATTCAAGTCTTGTGGTGCGTTGCGGAATAAGACACATTTTCCCTCAGGACGACGGAACCCGAGGAAGCCCTCCTCGGAGCTACCGAAGTCCAGTCGCTCTCGGGCGGCGAACCCTATGGCTCAACAGCGCGAAAGGAGGTGATCCGATGTCTCATGGTTCAGCATGGAGGTCGGCAATTTCCGTCGCGAGGCATTATCGCTGATTTCAGATACGCGATAAAGGTACTCGCTGGCGGCACTTCCGGCCGCTGACCATGTGAAAGGCCGTACCGGCGCTCCCGGTGCGGCCTTTCTCATTTCTGGCCATCCGGCGCGCGAAAGCGGCAAACCCGCGTTCTACACAATCGTGCAAGGCTGCATGCGTGCAGCGCAAGAGCGCCTCTACCCTCATCGGCGCAAGCCCCCGAATTTGCGCGCTTTCAGCAGGACACTTGCCTCCAACGCACCGCGTGCTACACCTGAAACCATACGTATCAATATTACTTTACGGTTGCGTACGGCGTAATTTTCATACACCTGCGCCTTCGCAACCCCAAGACAGAGGACTGAGTTTTCATGGCGAGTCCCGCCGAAGCCGCGCTGACGTTTTCCCTTGAGCCCAACCCCGCCCCCGCCAGCGACGCGACGCGCGCGGCGGTATTGGCCAATCCGGGCTTCGGCACGCACTTCACCGACCACATGGTCACGATCGACTGGAGCGAAGGCACCGGCTGGCACGATGCCAAGGTTTCGGCCTACGCGCCCATCCCGCTCGATCCGGCCGCTGCGGTTCTGCACTACGCCCAGGAAATCTTTGAGGGGCTCAAGGCCTACAAGCAGGCCGACGGCTCGATCTCGCTGTTCCGTCCCGACGCCAATGCAGAGCGCTTCAACCAGTCCGCCACGCGCCTGGCCATGCCCACGCTGCCCGAGAGCCTCTTCATCGAGGCGATCGAGAAGCTGGTCGAGCTCGACAAGGCCTGGATCCCGGACGCCGAGGGAGCCTCGCTCTACCTGCGCCCCTTCATGATCGCGACCGAGGCGTTCCTGGGCGTGCGCCCGGCCAAGACCTACAAGTTCATCCTCATCGCCAGCCCGGCGGGCAACTACTTCAAGTCAGGTGCTCCGGCCGTCTCGATTTGGGTCTCGGACCACACCCGCGCGGCTCCGGGCGGCACGGGTGCGGCCAAGTGCGGCGGCAACTACGCAGCCAGCCTCGTCCCCCAGGGCGAAGCCCTTGCACGCGGCCACGACCAGGTCGTCTTCCTCGACGCTGCCGAGCACAAGTGGATCGAGGAACTGGGCGGCATGAACCTGTTCTACGTGTTCGATGACGGCACGATCCTCACCCCCGCGCTGACCGGCACGATCCTGCCCGGCATTACCCGCCGCAGCCTCATCGCACTGCTGCGCGAAGAGGGCCTGACCGTGAACGAGGGCCGCTACAGCCTCGATCAATGGCGCGAGGATGCGACCAGCGGCAAGCTCGTCGAAACCTTCGCCTGCGGCACGGCGGCTGTCGTCACTGCGGTCGGCAAGGTCGCGGGCAATGACGGCGAATTCACCATCGGTTCGGGCGGCCCCGGCCAGCTGACCGAGAAGGTCAAAGCCCGCCTTGTCGCGATCCAGCGCGGCCAGGCCGAGGACACCCACGGCTGGGTTCGCAAGATCGCCTGATCACGCGAACTCCTGACCCGAACGAAGAACCCGGCTAGCCCCGCGCTCGCCGGGTTTTTTCGTGCATAGCGCGCAGGCCCCTCTTGCTCCGCTGCGCGCACGTGCCATCTCGGGAGCGAAATTCCCTCCTGAAGACGAGAGCGCCATGACCGACACCGCCCCCTACCCCATCGGCACCCCCGGCACGCCCTGGGGCGCGCGTGAGGTCGAGGCCTGGCGGGCCACGCAGGCCGCCCAGCGCCGCTACGGACAGGACGTCGAGCCGCGCATCCTCGCGCTGGCCGACCGCTTCACGCTTCAGGAGTACGGCACGCTCGACTACGCGGGCGAGCGCTTCACGCTCTACGCGCTCTCGAATGACCCGATCGACACCAGCTTGCCCACCGCCCTCGTCACGGGCGGCGTCCATGGCTACGAGACGAGCGGCGTGATGGGCGCACTCGAATTCCTCGAAACACGCGCGGCAGACTATGCGGGCCGGGTCAACCTGCTCGTCGCGCCTTGCGTCAGCCCCTGGGCCTACGAGCGGATCAACCGCTGGAATTACGACGCCATCGACCCCAACCGCAATTTCACCGCCGACAGCCCGGCGGGCGAATGCCGCGCGCTGGTCGCCCTCGTCGCCGCCCAGGAGGTACCCTTCCTGCTCCACATTGACCTGCACGAGACCACCGACAGCGACGAGGAGGAGTTCCGCCCTGCCCTCGCCGCGCGTGATGGCAAGGACTACGATCCCGACACCATCCCCGACGGCTTCTACCTCGTCGACGATGCCGACAACCGCCAGCCCGCCTTCTGCGAGGCGATTATCGAAGCGGTCGAAAAGGTCACCCACATCGCGCCCGCCGACCCGCAGGGCAACATCATCGGCTCACCCGTCGTGCAGAAGGGCGTGATCGAATACCCGCAAGGCAAGTACGGCATGTGCGCGGCCATCACGGGCGCACGCTTCACGACCACGACCGAGGTCTATCCCGACAGCCCGAGCGCGACACCCGAGGAATGCAACGCCGCGCAGGTCGCCGCCGTGTGCGCCGCTCTCGACTACGCGCTCAGCGCCTGACAGGGCCCGTTCAAAGACCCGCCGCCGCCATTTCGCGGCGCGCGGCGGCGAGTTGCGCCTGAAAGACGGGATCGGACTGAACGCGTGCGAATGTCGCGGCCGCGACCACGCGTCCGCCCACCGTGTCGCTCATCCAGTGGACACGGCAGATCACGCGGCTGAAGCCGAAGTCGTAGCCGCGCTGAAGCACCGCGTCGGCACGGCTCGGCACCAGTTCGGCCAGCACCAGCGCCATCATCCAGCCCGCCGTGGTGTGACCGGACGGATAGGACCCGTCGTGGCGCAGGGTTTCCTCCTCCTCGGGCGTACACGATCCGCCACCATTTTCGGCGAAGGGGCGCACGCGCTGGTAGTGGTTCTTCGCCTTGTAACTGGCGAGCCCCGCGTCGGCCATCGCCCGGCGCAGAAGCATCTCGGTATGGGGCTTGCTCCCGTCCGACAGCGAGGTGCCGACAAGCGGCTCGAAGGAACTGACGATGGCCGGCCAGTTGAGGTCGGCATCGGAGGTCGCCAGCGCAAAGCGTTCAGACGATGCCCCCTTGGCCGCTTCCCAGGCGGCTTGGTCCGCGGCCTTGGCGGCGCTCCCCGCCGCTGGCGGCGGAGGCAGGAGGGCCAGGCTGTCGGGCAGCTGTGACATCTCCAGATAGCCCTTGGGAAGCGGGATCTCGGGCGAAATCACACCGACTTCTGCCACCGTAACCGGGGGCAGCTCGGCGGAACGCGTGTCGCTCGTCGCCGTGCTCGTGCATCCCGCCAGCACAAGCAGGCATCCTCCTGCGAAAATTCCCAGTGTGCCCGTGCTCTGCATATGCTCCATCCCTTCGCAGCGTATTGATCGCATAGCCCATTCTATCGGCGCGCGACGGTGTCCGGCATCGGGGTTAACCCTCGGACGTGAAAGCACGAAGACGCCGCGATGGAGCGCCTGCCGCTCCCCGAACATTGGCACCTGCACCTCTTGTTGCGCCCCTCGTCGGCATCTACCTAGCGCGTTCTCCCTCTCCCGGCGCCTGCAACAAGGAGCTCAGCGCACATGGCCGACACCACCTACACGCCCCCCAAGGTCTGGACCCACGACGCCGAGAACGGAGGCACCTGGGCCAGCATCAACCGCCCCACCGCCGGCGCGCGCGAAGAGAAGGAGCTGCCCCGCGGCGAGCATCCCTTCCAGCTCTATTCGCTGGGCACGCCCAACGGCCAGAAGGTCACCATCCTATTCGAGGAACTGCTGGCGGCTGGCGTCAGCGAGGCCGAGTACGACGCCTGGCTCGTGAACATCGGCGAAGGCACGCAGTTCACCTCGGGCTTTGTCGAGATCAACCCCAATTCCAAGATCCCTGCCCTGCTCGATTGCTCGGGCGAGACGCCGGTGCGGGTCTTCGAATCGGGTGCAATCCTGTTCCACCTCGCCGAGAAGTTCGGGATGTTCCTGCCCAAGGACGGCGCCGCGCGCACCGAGTGCATGTCCTGGCTGATGTGGCAGATGTCGACCGCGCCCATCATCGGCGGCGGCTTTGGGCACTTCTACGCCTACGCGCCTGAAAAGTTCGAGTATCCGATCAACCGCTTCGCGATGGAAACCAAGCGCATCATGGACGTCGCCGACAAGCGCCTCGCCGAGACGCGCTATCTGGCGGGCGATGACTACACCATCGCCGACATCGCGGCCTATGGCTGGCTTGGCGGTTTCGTGCGCGGCGAATCCTACACCGACGCGGCAACCTTCCTCAGCGTCCACGAATACACCAACCTCATGCGCTGGGGCGAGGAACTGGGCGAGCGCACGGGCGTGAAGCGCGGCCTCGTCGTCAACCGCGACGCACCGGGCAAGATCAAGGAGCGCCACAGCGCGGCCGACATCGACGCCGTCCTCGGCGCCTGACCGCTTTTCCCCGGCGCGGGGAAGGTCCGATGCGAAAAGGGCCTTTTCAGCGCCGGGATAAGCCGCTAAGCGCGCAGTCCCATCGCGGTGCACGCAGCGTGCCACCCGATCCTGCTGGGGCGTAGCCAAGCGGTAAGGCAGCGGTTTTTGGTACCGCCATGCGCAGGTTCGAATCCTGCCGCCCCAGCCATTCTCAAATCTCACCACCTCTCAAGCCGTCCAAGGGCGGCGCTCGGAGATGGCGGAATTCTGCCATTTTCTTAGCCCTTCGCGTCCCTCTACGTCCCGGGAGGGGGCCTTGCAACTCGGCCCCTAGTTGGTCAATTTGTTGGTACGAAATCACCCATTTCCAACACCGGAACGCGTCTCAGGATTCGAACCTGTGACTTCGGGGGGAGTTACCAACAATGCTCACCAACATTGCGATCAAGGCCTTCAAGCCAAGGGACAAGACCTACAAGCGCTCCGACGCAGCCGGGCTCTACATCGCGGTCAATCCAACCGGCTCGAAAATCTGGTATCTGGCCTACCGTTTCGGCGACAAGCAGAAGACGATCTCGGCCGGTCCTTATCCGAAGGTTTCGCTTCTGGCCGCCCGTGCCTGGCGCGACGAGATGAAGAAGCTGCTGGAGTTGGGCCTCGATCCATCGGAAGAGCGCCGCCACTAGCAGCGCGAAGCCAAGATCAAGGCGCGCGGCGACGTGACGAACACCTTCGAACATGTCGCTCGCGAGTGGCTGGAGACACGCTCGCTCGCCTGGACGCCGCGTTATGCAGATCTCGTAACCGGACGGCTCGAAAGCGACATCTTCCCCGTCATCGGCAAATGCAACATCGCGCACATTCGTCCGCGTGAAATCCTCGAGGCGATCCGCCGGATCGAGGCCCGGGGCGCCGTGGAAATGGCCCACAGGGTAAAGAACCACTGCAGCGAAATATTTCGCTACGCGATACCCGACGGACGCTGTGAAAGCGATCCATGCCGCGACATCGGACCCGCCTTGCGAAAGCCTCCGCCAACACGTCACCGCCCGAAGGTTTCGGCGCGCGACCTGCCCGCCTTCTATGCCCGGCTCAACGATGATGATGGTGCCAGACTGAGCCACCTGGCCCTTCGCTGGACGATCCTGACGATGGTGCGCACGCAAGAGACCCGATTCGCCCAATGGGCTGAATTCGAGGATCTCGATGGACCCGAGCCGCTATGGCGTATTGGTGCCGATCGCATGAAAATGCGCAGCGAGCACCTCATTCCCCTGCCCCGGCAGGCTATCCCGCTCCTGGAAGAAATCCATGAGCTCAACATCTTTCGAAAGGCGGGAAATCCACGGCACGGCCGCTTCCTATTCCCGGTTGCAGGGACGCGCAGCATGGTGATCAGCGAGAACCGCATGCTCGACATCATGTACAGGATTGGCCTGCGCGGTAAAGCGACGGTCCACGGTTTTCGGGGCCTTGCCAGCACCGTTCTCAACGAAAGCGGCCGCTTTCAACCCGACTGGATCGAAATGCAGCTCGCCCATCAGCCGCGTGGGGTGCGCGCAGCCTATAACGCCGCGCAATATCTCACCCATCGCCGCCAGATGATGCAGTGGTGGGCCGACTATCTCGACAAGGCCGAAGTACGAGGAATGTCTGAACGCGACCAGACATCCAACGCCTTTGGCTCCCCTGCACTCGAGACCTTTCCCCCGCTCAGGACGCGCAGGCGAGCCTGATCTCGCAGGCCGCCTCAAGCATCGTCGCGGGGAGAATTCGCAAAGCCGGAGGGGTCGCGCATCCAGGACTCGATCTCGGATTCACGCCAGGCCGAGCAACGCGCAGATATCTTGACCTGAGCCGGGAAGGCGCCGGCCTGGATCCTCCTGTAAAGCGTTGCTCGCGCGAGCCCGGTGCGTTCCATGACCGCATTAAGACGCAGGAAACGTTCCGGCTTGGGCGCGGGCGCCGGGCAAAGCTCTTCTTCCTCGATCGGCTCTGGTTCGAATATGCGCCTCTTGGCGATCATTTCGACTTCTGCCCTTGGCGAAAGGCGCGGTCGGCATCGAGATAACCGGCAAGCATGGCCGGGATGAGTTCGGCAAGCTCAATCGGTTTGCCATAAGCCTGCGCATAGGCTTTCGCGTAGTCTTCCAGATCGCGATGAAGATCGGGAAGAATGCGGATCACAATCTTGACTGGCGTCGTTTCGGGAAGCTTGGCGAGGCGTATGGCGCTCATTGCGCGTTCTCCTTTATCCAGGGTTCAAGAACGAGGTCCTGGCGCACGAGCAGGCGAACCGGCGTGCCGGGCCGCACTTCGATCGTCGGGGCGACGTCGAGATTGCGCCGGGTAATGCTGTCGCCAGCCCGACTGACGCTGCCTTGCGTGCCTTGCCGGATCGCATCGACAAGATCGCTGTCGCCGCTCAGGCTCAATTCGGTTCCAACGCTCAGCAGCGTGGCAATCGCAGCCCCCTTCAAGAGCAGGCCGGTATGCGCGTTCAGCTTGTCTTCGAGCCCGGCTAAACCCTGCGGGTCGCTCGCTGGCATGTTGTCAAGGCGCAGAGAACGCCCATCGGGCAGGACCAGACGCTGCCAGACCAGCAGGGCCCGACTTTGCCCATAGGTCACTTGCGAATCGTAGTTGCCAATGAGGCGCGATCCTTGTGGGATGAGCAGGACCCGGCCCGTGATGCTGTCGAATACATTGCGGGTGACTTGGGCAATCACCATGCCGGGAAGGTCCGAATTTATGCCAGTCACCAGGCTGGCTGCGATGACGCTGCCCGCCATGACAACATGTGACGAGGCCGAGGGTTCGAGGACGTGGGCATTGCGGGTACTTCGCGTCTCGAGCTGCCTCGCAAATCCTTCCTTGCCGGATGCGACGGCGGGTTCGCTACCCAGCGTCTTCGGGCCCGCGATTTCATCGGCATGCTGGGCATCGGAGGCTGGCGCCTCACGAGGGGATGAAGGCGCAGTATTGACGTTCGTCAGCAAGGGCGACTGGCGCGCCTTGCGCAGCTGCTCCTCTTTTTCCTGACGTGCTTGCTCTCGTTCCTGCGCGGCCCGTTCGGCTTCACGCGCCGGCTTGTTTTCCTGCGCGCGCAGGATGGGACGGCCCAGATCCCCGGGCAACGCCGGACCAAGCTTCGCAGCGTCGCCATAGTTTGACGGCAACGCATCGAGACCATCGTCAGCGGGCTTGCGGTTCGCCTGGGCCAGATTGGCAGGTGTCTCTTTCCTGTCCTCCTCATGCGAGCTCAGCGCGTATCCTATGACCCCAGCAAGAACCAGTGCAGCGACCGACGCGCCGCCGATAACAAGCTCCTTCTTGAAGCGTTGAGCCCGAGGCAAGGGTGCCCTGATCGCGAGACTTTCGGGGTCAACCTTGCCCGGCTTGGCCGCGATGTCATTGCCCGCCTCCGGATCGCGGACCGCCCCATTGCCTGGATCGCCAGTATCATGTGTTGCAGGTCCGCCGACACCGTCCTCAAGAGATGATGGCAGCGCAGTTCCCTTCGGCATTTGCGTCTGAGAGCCTTCATCCATCATGGGCGCCCTCCCCGCGTGATCCGCACGATCTTCTGGTCCTTGGTCCCCAGGCGCAGTTCGGCGGCCTCGAATATCCTGTCGACGATGTAGAAGCGCCCCTTCATGCGATAGTTGACCAGCTCGGCCTTCCCGTGCCCATCGACCAGGAACAGGGGCGGCGCTTCACCCTGACCGATCGAGGCCGGGAATTCGATATAGGTCCGCGCCCCATCATCGAAGGCGCGCACCGGGCGCCACGTCGCATGGTCCCCCGTGATCACATAGCCGAAGTAGAGCTGTTCGACGCCGATGCCCTGCGCAACCGGCGCGCTCGCCTCTGCTGCCTTTTTTGCCCGCGCAACCGCGAGCAAGGCGTCGAGCGGATACGTCCAGGCCAGCGCCGTCATGCCATCCTGATCGGCGCTCGTAAGCTCAAGATGGTAGGTCCGTCGGTTGGTGGTGATCACCAGATTGGTCGACAGGCCTTGCGTGAACGGCTTGACCAGCACGTGGGTCTGCTCGGCCTCACCCTCTCCGCTTCGCGTGTCGCCAATGATCCAACGTGCGGTATCGCCCGCAGCAACCGCGATCAGCCCTTCGCCCGGCTGAAGGGCAATATCCGTGATCATCCCGGGCTGGGTCGGTACATGATAGACCGCCCCGTCGGACCACAGAAACATCTGGCGCGCATTCATGTAGTTCGCGAGAGCAGGCTCCACTGGCTTGCGTACGCCCACGGCTGAGGGAATGGAGACGGCCTGGGCTGGCGATACACCAACGACAAGCGACACGATGGCAGCGATACAAGGCTTCATGGCTTCACCTCCGATAATGTAGGGGACAGATTCGGCGTTGCGCCAAGCCGCGAGGTTGGCGATTGTTCGCTTGTCAGCGAGCTTTGCTGTGTTGGTCCATCGCCAGCGGGCTCGAGTTCGCGGCTCCAATCGATTCCGTCGACATAGAGCCCAAGCGGGTTGCGCCTCAGGGTTTCGCGGTCGCGCGGCGCCTTGCGCACAACGGTCACCATGGCCGTCCAGTGCTCTTGGCCAGATGGGCGCCCGTGTTCATAGGCCGTTTCGACCCACTTAACCTGGAACGACTGCTGCGAAGCCCTGACGACGCTCGTGATCTGGACTGTGACCGTTCGCTCGCCGATCCGTGTCAGCGCGCCCGACTGGCGGGCATGGGCACTCAGGAAGGCCGCCCCTCTTTGTGTCGTGAAATCATAGGCCTCGAGCCACTGACGCCGCATGACGACCGGGTCGAGCGAAAGGCCTCGAACGTGTTCGACGAACTTGCCTAGCGCCCAGGCGATCTGCGGGTCACTCGGCGTGTAGTCGGCTTCGGCTTCGCTGACCGCTCGTGGTTCGCCAAGCCGGTCGACCGCAACGACGTAAGGCACGACCCGGCTTTGGAGCGATTGCCACAGTACGCCGACCGTCATCGAGCACGACAGCCCTAGACATCCAAAGGCCATGAGCCGCCAATTTCGGGCCTGAACCCGGGCCGAGCCGATGCGTTCGTCCCATAGCTGGCCTGCGCGCTGAAAAGGCGTTTCGGGTTGGGGAGTTCGGCCGTATGCCTGAAGGCTGCGTTTGAAGCGCATGGTTCAATCGTTCCTTTCACTGATATCGGGAGAGAGGCCGCCGCCGCCGCGATCACCTTGTTGAAGCGCATGGACAGCCATCTGGCGGCGATGGCGCGACGCCTGCTCGGCGCGAAGGCTCCTCGCCCACTGCGGCGCCGTCTCACCGCCGCCGGAAGCCGGCGACGGTGAGTTCGTATTCTGGTAAGCTGCTGCGCCCGCCGCACGGCCGCGCGAAGCGGCCTCGGAAAGCCCAAGTGTCTGCGAGGCGCGTTGGCGGACGGAATTACCGGCAGCCCGCGCCACACCGCCAAGGCCAGCTTTCACGCTGCCATCCGAGCTCTGCTTACCGAGCGAATAGGCGCTCGAGGTCGCCGCCCCCATCGACGTCCCGGCGCGAATCGAACCAAGAGCTGCGCCTCCCAGCATTCGTGCGCCCGCAAGACCGCCGCCCCCTGCAAGCATACCAACGCCGCCGGCGCCAAGCGCCGAGCCAAGGGCCGCTCCGGCTCCCAGTTGCGGCGCACCTGCGGCAAGACCACTTGCGACAGACGGCGCGAAGATGCCCAGACCAAAAAGCGCAAGGCTCGCAAGGACCAGGCTCATGGCCTGGGCGATGTCGGGCTCCTGCCCTTTGAGCGCGCCGGCGTACTGCTCGAAAAAGCTCGAACCGATGCCGACGATCACGGCGAGCACCATAACCTTGATGCCCGAGGAGACGACGTGGCCCAGCACGCGTTCAGCCAGGAAGCTTGCCCGGTTCCACAACGCGAAAGGCACGAGAATGAACCCGGCGAGGCTCACCAGCTTGAACTCGATCACGCACACGAACATCTGCACGGCAAGAATAAAGAAGGCGAGGATGACGAGCAGCCAGGCGATGAGAAGCACGGCGATCGTCAGGAAATTGTCGAAGAAGCTCGTGAACCCGAGCAACTTGGCGACCTGATCGAGCATGGGCCATGCTGCGGAAAATCCCGTGCCCGCCAGATGTCCCGGCTTCAGGAGATCCTGCGCCGAAATCGTCCCTCCCCCGGCCGTCACCCCGGCTTGCGCGAAAGAGGCGAAGATCACCTCGGAAAGCGTCTGGAAATTGTTGATGATATAGGCGAACGCGCCGACAAAGAGGATCTTGCGAACGAAGCGCCCGAGAACGTTGTCATCTCCGCCAAGCGTCCAGAACAGCGCGGCCAGCGTCACGTCGATCCCGACAAGCGTTGCCGTCAGGAACTGAACGTCGCCCCCCAGGAGTCCAAATCCACTGTCGATGTAGCGCGTAAAGGCGCTCAGGAACTGATCGATGACATTGAGATCATCCATGACGTCAGAATCCCTTCGGGTTGATCAGTAAGGATGGATCCGCGTGACCCGGACCGGGGAGCAAATCCGGGCCACGCGGCGCGGCGACGGGGAGGACGAGCGCCGCCGCTGTCTCGTTGATGTCAGTCCGGCGTGTAGGCCTTGCCTGAACCAAGGAACCGGGACGTCGCCGCCTGGGCCTGAGCCGAAGCCTGCGCACGATTGGCGCTGGTGATCGCCTCGGCCCGAAACTGCGCCGCCATCATCTGCTGGATCTGGAACTGCTGCTTGGCCGCGATCGCGAGGAGCTGGTTGGTCGCCTGCTGGGCCTGCAACGCCCCTTCCGCGTCCTGGCTACGCTCCGCCACTTTGGCCAGATCCTGCGCGTCATCCTCGATCGTCTCGGCGATCTGCGACTGGACGCGGGTAGTATGGCGGTAGGCCTGCACTTCCGTCTCAAGCCGGGTGCGCGCGGCAGCCACCTCATCGTCGAGCTTCAACGACTGACTGAAGGCATCCGGATAAAGCGCATCGAACTGCGTCTCGACGCGCGCTGTACTGAACTGGATGCCCTGGGCCTCGTTCATGAGTGCCTCGATCTGGCGCAGTGTACGGTTGAGTGCCTCGAGTTCAGGAAAATCGATGCGCGAGAGGTTTTTCGCCTGATTGGTAAGGCTCTGTGCCTCGTTCTGGAGCGATGTGATCTGGTTGTTGATCTGCCGTAACGCGCGGGCCGCAGAAAGAACGTTCTGGGCATAATTCGAGGGGTCGTAGACGATGATCGCCTGAGCGGACTGGAGCGGGACCGTAACGCCGGCTGCCACGACAAGCAGTGCGACTGCGCTGCGCAGCGCTCCAACGGAGTACGAAGAACAACGGTTCATTGGATTTCTCCTGACTGGTTGGGATGCGGTGCGCAGGTGCGCGTTTCCTCTGGCCAGTTCTGGCCAGGGAACGAGGCGAGATAGTCGATTGCCCACTGCGCGCTGGTTCCTTGCAGGAACCGGGCGAGAAACGGCGTGTCTCCGGTCTCAGTGAGCAAAGTATCGATACGCGCCTGACTGGCCGGATCCGACGCGCCGCAAAGCGCAAGCGCCAGCGGACCAAGCCCGAGTTCGAAGAGACGATTGCCGCGCGCCGACTGGAGATAATAGTCCCGCTTGGGCGTCGCCCGGGCGAGAAGGTCGATCTGACGTGCGTTCAGCCCGAAGCGTTCGTAGATTTCCCGGCTTCCCGGTTCGAGCGCGCGGTCATTGGGCAGGAGAATACGCTGGGGACAGCTTTCGAGGATCGCGGGCGCGATCGGGGAATTTGCGATGTCGGACAGACTCTGCGTCGCGAAGAGGACCGATACGTTGCGTTTGCGCAGAACCTTGAGCCATTCGCGAATACGCGCAGCGAACAATGGGGAATCGAGGAAGATCCAGGCTTCGTCGAGGACCAGCAACGTCGGCCGTCCATCGAAGCGTTCCTCGAGGCGATGGAACAGGTAGTTGAGGACGGGCGCCACGGCTCCCGAGCGCCCCATCAATCCGTCGGTCTCGAAGCAATGCAGGTCCGAGAAATGAAGCGCGTCGTCGCTCGCATCGAGCAGCGCGCCATACGGACCGTCGATCGTATAGGGCGAGAGCGCCGTTCGCAGGGACGAGGATTGAAGCAGCAGGCACAAACCGGTGAGCGTTCGCTCGGCTACTGGCGCTCCCGACAGACTGGTGAGCGCCGACCAGACCTGGTCCTTGATCTCCGGCGTGACGGTCACGTTTTCCTGCACGAGCAACGCTGCGATCCATTCGGCAGCCCAGCCTCTTGCCGACAGATCATCGATCCTGCGCAGCGGTTGAAAGGCAAGACCACGGCCAGGTCCCTCGCCAGCCCCCAGATCTTGGTGCACCCCGCCGCAGGCAAGCACCATGGCGCGCGCTGACAGCCCTTTGTCGAAAACATAGACCTGCGCATCTCGATAGCGCCGAAACTGCATCATCATGAAAGCCAGCAGCACCGACTTTCCGGCGCCCGTTGGTCCCGCCACGAACATGTGTCCGACATCGCCGACATGGGTAGAAAGCCGAAACGGTGTCGAGCCGGAGGTGCGTGCATGGAAGAGCGGACTGGCGCGCAGATGCGAATTGCGGGCCGGACCTGCCCAGATGGCCGAGAGAGGCATCAGATGTGCGAGGTTGAGCGTGTGCATCAACGGCTGGCGAACGTTGGCGTAGACATGGCCCGGAATTGACGAGAGCCAGGCCTCGACCGCGTTGACACGTTCACGCACGGTGGTGAAACCGAAGCCACCAAGGACCCGCTCTATCTGGCGCATACGCTCGTCGACGGTTTCGCTCTTCGAAGACGTCAGCGTGATCGTCGTCGTCATGTAGCCAAAGGCCACATGATCTCCTCCCAAGGCCTGCAAGGCGAGATCGGCGTCGAGGACCTTGTTGTCCGCATCGCTATCGAGCAACTGGCTCGGCGTGTTGTAAAGGACCTCGCGCAGCATCGCGCCAATGGACTTTCGCTTGTTGAACCATTGCCGCCGCAGGCGGGTCAGGGCCCGGGTCGCTTCGTCCTTGTCCATCGCGATGAAGCGGGTGACCCAGCGGTAGGGAAAGTCGAGGCCGTTAAGCGCGTCGAGGAGCGCGGGACGGCTGACATTGGGGTAGCCAAGGACCGATAGCGTTCGCAAATGCCGGCCGCCAAGTTGCGGCTCGAGCCCGCCGACCAGCGGCGTATCGACAAGCACGGCGTCGAGATACATCGGCGTTTTGGGGACACGGACCGAATGCTCGCGATCCGAAATGGTCCTGTGGAGAAAGGTCAACAGCTCGCCGTTCTCGAGCGCCCGGACTTCAGGCATAAACCCTGCGAACAAATCGAGCGCGCGATCCGTCTCCGCGGTGAAGTTCGCCATGGCCGCGCGCCAGTCGCGTCCCTTGCCCCCATCTCCCGTTTCCAGGAAGTGCCGTCCAGCCGCGTCCTCGCTGTCCGCAGGTGGCATCCAGGTCAGACTGAGATGGAAGCGGCTTTCGAAATGACGCCCTTCGGCCGTGAAGGCCGCGCGCCTCTCCCGATCCACGAGCCAGCTTGCAGGATCGGGGAAGTCATCATCGGGATAGGCCATGGCTTCACAGCGCTCGGCCTCGAAGAACAGCGCCCAGCCCGAACCGAAACGACGCAGCACGTTATTGGCCCGCGCTGCGACCGCAACCAGGCCAGCTTCGGTCGTCGATTCCAGATCCGGACCACGAAACGAGAGGACACGCAGGAAACTGCCATCCTTGTTGAGAACGATGCCGGGGGCAACAAGCGCGGCCCATGGCAGATGATCGGCCAGACGCCCTGCCCGGCTCGCGTATTCGCGAAGGTTCAGCATGGGAAATACCCCTTCTGGCGAAGATGGCGCACAAGGACCGGCGCGAAATGCGGGTCGCGGCGCGCGGCAAGGACCGAGAGGCTATGCCCGCAGGCCCAGATGACGAGGCCGGCCAGCCACTGCTGCAATCCCAGGCCCACCGCCATTGCCAGCGTTCCGTTGACGATGGCGAGGCCTCGCGGTGCCCCCGCCAGCAGGATCGGAACGGAAAGGCTGGCATGGACAGGGACCTCGAAGCCCTCGGGCTGGCCAGCCGCGCTCATACGATCAGCGCTCCACCGCCAAAGCTGAAGAAGGAGAGGAAGAAGCTGGATGCCGCGAAAGCGATGGAGAGCCCGAATACGATCTGGATCAGCCGGCGAAAGCCCCCTGCCGTCTCACCAAACGCCAGGGTGAGACCAGTCATGATGATGATGATGACCGCAACGATCTTGGCGACAGGCCCCTGGACCGATTCGAGAATCTGCTCGAGTGGCTCCTCCCAGGGCATGCCCGTCCCCGAAGCCCATGCCGGAACTGCGAGACTGAGGCCGACTGCCGATGCAAGAAGGGCCCTCGCCGGGCTTGGCAAGGTGCGAAGCGTGATTGAACGTGAAATCATGGCGTCATTCTCCTTTTCGTGGGGGGAAACGTGCATGTCGGTAAGGCTGTATTCGGCCGTGACCGGGTCGAGACCGTCGACCCGCACGACCTCGCCGATCCGCCGGAAGCGGCCGCGCCCGGCGATGAAGACAACTATGTCGATGGCATCGGCGATCAGATGGCGCGGGACCGTCACGACAGCTTCCTGGACCAGCCCTTCAAGCCGTCGCAGGGCAGCGGCCGCGCCATTCGCATGTATCGTCGCAATCCCGCCGGGATGGCCCGTATTCCAGGCCTTGAGCATGTCGAGTGCTTCGCCCCCGCGCACTTCGCCCACCACAATCCGGTCTGGCCGCAGGCGCAGGGTCGAGCGAACGAGATCGGAAATCGATACCGTTCTGGCCCGCGTGCGCAGCGCAACGGTATCAGGCGCTGGACATTGCAGTTCGCGGGTATCTTCGATCAGGATAATGCGCTCACCAAGCGCCGCCATCTCGGCGAGCAGCGCGTTCGCCAGCGTCGTCTTGCCCGAAGAGGTTCCACCAACGATCAGGACATTCGAGCGTTCGGCCACAGCGAGGCGTAATATGTCCGCCTCTTTCTTGCCCATGACCGCATCGCTACGTAGTCTTCAAGAAGATAGACCCGAGAGGCCGGTTTGCGGATGGCGAAGCATGGCGCGCTCACGACCGGCGGGAGCACCCCTTCAAAGCGCTCACCGCCCCCCTGTTCGCGCAGCGGCAGTTCAGCGGATACGATAGGCCGGGCGGCATGCGCTTCACTTTGAACATGGCTTGCAACGAGTCGGACGATCCGCTCCGCCTGCTCGGGGTCGATGCGGATGTCTGTATCGACCCTGCCCTCACCCAGCACGTCGACACGCAGCGCCCCATCGGGATTGACCATGATCTCAATGACGCGCGGATCCCGCAGCGCAGCCACGATTGCAGGCCCCATGGCGCTCTCGATCATCGCCCGCAGGCGCGCATGGCTCTGACCGGTCCTCACTGCCCTGCTCCGGGGTCGAGCGTTCGTCGCCCCTGCCCAACCTGGCGGGCGACCTGAGCAAGGAAGGCCTCGAAACGCCTGGCAGCTGCCGCGCGGCCAGCCTTGTCATCTTCGGCAAGCGGCGGATGGATCGCGAGTTCGTAGCGAATGAAGAGCGCCAGTGTCTCAAGTTCGATCTGGCTGTCGCGCTGCAACCGTTCGAGCAAGGTGGCGATGCGGTCGAGCCGCCGACCGAAGCGCTCGTCGAGTTCAGACCGCGCTTGCCGATCCAGCCAGGCTGTCAACGCCTGAGCGAGAATATCTGACTTCGAGGTACCGGGCTGGCGAGCGAGTTCGACGAGGCGTTCGCTCGTTGATCTGGGCAAGAAAAGCTGGTGGCGGACTTTGGCGGCCATGGTCACAGTTCCAGTTCGAACTGCTGCGCGCGCTCGGCGCCCATCGTATAGGTCGCGTTGACCAGGCGCTGCTGGACCATCTTGTCCATCGCATGCTTTTCCGCTGCGAAATTGTCGGCTTCGTCGAGCCCTAGAAGGTCATCGGTCACTTGCGGTTCGACACTGGCGTGATCCGGCTCATCATCGGGCTGGCGCTGCTGATCGACGCCGCCATC
>NZ_DF850489.1:1819653-1823045 GCF_000813185.1 Novosphingobium sp. MBES04
AGCCGCCATCGTTCTGCTCGCTGACTTTTGCATCATCGGAAATTTCACACGATGAGGCCGAGGCGTGGTCGTCCCGCGCCAATCTTTGATCAATCGAACGCACCTCGTCCTGCCAGTCGGATGAACGACTTTCGGGGCTGTCCGGATATTTCCCTTCCCCCAAAGCTGGCGGAGCCTGAACGCGCCGCGTGAATGCGCTATCTTGATAATAGCGCAGCTTTTTGGCCCGGATCGGCGGCATACCCGAAACCAGCACGAGTTCGTCGTCAGGATCGAGTTGGAGTATTTCGCCGGGCGTCAGGAGCGCCCGCGCGGTTTCCTGTCGACTGACCATGACATGCGATAGCCACACCGCGAGCCTGTGCCCGGCGTAATTGCGCATCGCGCGCTGCTCGGTTGCCGTGCCCAACGCATCGGAAATGCGCTTGGCGGTCCGCTCGTCGTTTGCCGCGAAGGCAACACGGACATGGCAGTTGTCGAGGATCGAGTTGTGCTCTCCGTAAGCCTTTTCGATCTGGTTGAGGCTCTGCGCGATGAGGAATGCGCGCACGCCGTATCCTGCTAGAAATGCGAGGCTCGTCTCGAAGAAGTCGAGACGCCCGAGTGCTGGAAACTCATCAAGCATGAGAAGCAGGCGATGGCGTGCCTTGGCCTTTTCATCAGCCTTGCGATCACCAGGCAGCTGTTCGGTGAGACGGCGTCCGATCTGGTTCAGAACGAGCCGGATGAGCGGCTTTGTGCGGCTGATGTCCGAAGGGGGCACGGCGAGGTAGAGCGAAACCGGGTATCGCGCCTCGACCAGGTCCGCGATGCGCCAGTCCGAGGCGGACGTCATCGCCGAGACGATGGGGTCGCGGTAGAGCCCCAGGAAGGACATCGCGGTCGAAAGTACGCCCGACTGTTCGTTCACCGACTTGTTGAGGACCTCGCGTGCGGCTGAGGCCACTACCGGGTGAACGCGCGGCTTCTCCTCGCTACCTAGATGGTTCGTCGCCATCATCGCGTGCAACGTCGCAACGAAGCTGCGTGAGGGATCGGACAAGAACATTGCAACGCCCGAAAGCGTCTTGTCCGCTTCCGCATAAAGAACATGAAGAATGGCTCCAACCAGCAACGAATGGCTGGTCTTCTCCCAATGCCCGCGCCGCTCCAGTGCCCCTTCGGGATCAACGAGAATGTCGGCGATGTTCTGTACATCGCGCACTTCAAAGAGGCCGCGCCGCACCTCGAGCAAGGGATTGTAGCGCGCCGAGCGAGGATCGGTCGGATTGAACAGCAGGCAATGCGAGAAGCGTGAGCGCCAGCCTGCCGTCAATTGCCAATTCTCACCCTTGATATCGTGGATGACGGCCGAGCCGGTCCAGCCCAGCAACGTGGGGATGACAAGACCGACGCCCTTGCCCGACCGCGTGGGGGCAAAGGCCATGACATGTTCAGCGCCGTCATGACGCAGATAGTCCTGATCCAGCCGTCCGAGGAATACGCCCCGATCAGCCAACACCCCGGCCCCGCGAATATCACGGCGCGTAGCCCAGCGCGCAGAGCCGTAAGTAGTCACATGACGACGCTGACGGGCGCGCCAAATTGACCCCGCGATAGCCGTCCCACATCCGAATAACCCACTTGCAGCCGCCATCGCGCCAGCAGCTTCGAAGACGTCGGGAGCGTAGGCTTCGAACTCAAACCACCACACGAAAAGAGACCACGGGCGGTAGATGGCGACACCACCGATCCGGAATAGCGGCTCCCCCAATTCAGGCTGATAGGCCAGGGTCGCCGCCGCCCACTGCGTGGCACACCAGACACCGATGACAATGACGAGAACAACAATGGCCATCTGGCCGATCAGCAGCTTTGTCGGGGTCATGTCCGTCCTCCGGGCCACGTACAGATTGTCTGCACGGGACGAAGGATGGGAGATTTGCGCTACTTGAGGCAGGCCAGGTCTGGTGCCAGCCCCCTCCTGTCCGGTGACGTTCAGTCCCTCAGTTAAGCGGATCGAACCAAGCGGCGATTCACGAATGCATGGAATTTCAGCGAAGGCATCGCGATTCGGAAAATTGAAAACCGCAACTACCGCCCCCTCGATACCTAGGGGCAAATTCAGGGGCGCTTACAATTCCCATCGCACGACCAACTGGATCGGCGCTCCCTACCTGCTCGTCCAAAGTGAGGGCTGGCGAAGCAGGGGTAAGCTCTAGCTGATACCGAAGGTACTATCCGAAAACACGAACCGCTCGTCGGAAGGAAAAGCTGCAAGCGCAACAAGCTGGCCTGTTTCAAAGCGCAAGTGCCAGGTCTTGCCTCGTCGCGGAGCTCGCTCAGCAAAAGCAGACGGATCCAGCACCACAACGTTGCAGCCGCGTGCCGGATCGCGGACCGACATCGTTCGAATTGCCTGCGTACCGGCTTCGCGCGCGGCTCCAGCCAGTTCCTGACAGGCACTGTAATCACCAGGATCATTCCAAAGATCTGCCGATGCTGCGAAAGGTTCTCTCGTCAGGTCGATACCAAGTTCGGTATCAAGCTTGACCGAGAAACTCGTGTACTCCGTGGTGGTCGAGGGCGGTGTGAAACCCGTCGAGCGTGAAAAGAAGCGCAGCCTCCAGTAAGCGGTTTCCGCGATAGCAGTGCTCTCGCGTTCGCTCGCATAGAAGATCCCCGGCCGTTCGCCGGCCCTGCGGAATCGGCTCGCCTGGCGATGCCCATAGCGAAAGGGCGAGGCGAGCAGGAAATCGAGATGACGCGCACTTTCGGGAAGCTGCGGCTTAACCTCCTCGGCCAGAAGTTCGAGCATGTGCTGGTCATCAAGATTCGTCGCCAGTCGGTTCGTGGAAATCCGATGCTGAGCCTCTACGACGCGCCAGACCCTTCCGGCATAGGGACTGTGTTCAGACGCGAGCGCGGTAGAAGTCCACATAGTCACAGACCTCGATCAGGCCCCTCATCGTGTCGATCTGATCAATTGGCTTGCCGCCGAGATCGAGGTTGTTAGTCTCCAGCCACTGCCTTGCGGCACCATCGTCACTGCCCAAAAGGGCATCGAGGCTGCGGAACAAGCGCAACAGAAACTGGCCTGCTTCAAAAGACTTACTCGCCGGATCGAGACGTGTCTCACCACTGCGCAACCTCGAGGCGGTCGCCATCGACACGCCCAAGACCGCACCAAGCTTAGCGTTCTTCAACCCCCAAAGCTCAGCAATCCTAGCGATTGCTTCCGTTAGGACATCGGCCCTGTCACGCGACGAAGCAACGGCTACAACCATAGTGCATCTCCATTCACATGATCATATAGACATGAAATCTCTAAATTGAAAGAACCCTTCCGACGATGTCGTTACGGTAGATCTACGCGTTAGCGCCGCCTCCAACGCCTCCCCGACCCTTTATTT
>NZ_DF850489.1:1824768-1827143 GCF_000813185.1 Novosphingobium sp. MBES04
GAGAAGACTGTCGGCTATCCGATGGTTGCGGTTCGTGGACCGAAGTAGATGATAGCTGCGCCAATGAGGCAAACAGCTGCCCCCAGCAGGTCCCAGCGATCCGGTTTAGCATCTTCTACAAGCCACAGCCAAAGAACGGCGGATGCGATATAGACTCCGCCATAGGCGGCATAAGACCGCCCAGCCTGATCCGATGTGGGCAGCGTTAACAAGTAGGCAAACAGACATAGCGAGAGGATGCCGGGGGCGATCCACACAGGAGATTTTCCCAGTCGGAGCCAGGCCCAGAAGGCGAAGCATCCCGCGATTTCAGCCAGTGCGGCCCCAAGAAAAGCAAAGGCGCTCATGTCTTTGACATGGCAGGAGAAGCGGACGGCGGCAATCGCACACGCGCGAATAACCTTTCTCACTTACGAGGATTCAGGAATCGACGGATCGAGATAAGTGCGCAGCGGTCATTTCTGCCGCCGCCCCTTCTTGTTTTCGAACAGGCCTCCAATCCCGCTTCCCGGAGCTGACGGGGGGCTATCTGGAGTTATCAGACCCAACATACCAAAAAGACTGATCGCCTTAGTTGCGCCGAGGCGGCTCCTCGATCGCCAATCGCTTTGCTGTTTTCAACGTCTGGATGACGAAGAACGCTATCAGCAATGCACCGATTGCGCCGACAATCAGGTCAAACCAAGTCAGGATGCCCAGAAGGATCGGCTGTGATCCGGCAGCAATCATCGCCAGCGTGAGCACGATCAGGAGCACCCGGAGTTCGGTAGGCCCTGCATAGGCATAGGACAGCTTCATTTCGTCCAGCACCCGAACGAGCAGGAAGGCGTGGATCGAAAGAAGGAGATAGCCCGCCAGCGCTACCAGCGCGACTTCTAGCTGGACGTAACGACTGAGGCCGATGCCCACGACGACCAGCGTGGTTGCAAGACCATCGCAGCTATGGTCGAGGAAGTATCCGTAGCGCGGCCTCTCGATCTTCCGATAGCGGGCCAGACTTCCGTCCATCGAGTCGCCGAACCAATGGATGAAATATCCGGCGATGGAAATCCACAGCCAGCCATCGCCGAGATTGCTCAAGATATATCCGCTGAAGATTACGAATGCCCCGAACATCCCGATCGCGGTCAGGATATCGGGTACCATCCAGCGCGGCATGCACGCGCAAAGCCGATTGAGGAGCTGGCGTTCTGCGCGCGCGAGCAGGTTCTCCTGAATGCGATCGATGGGGCCGGCGTTCATGTTTTTCGGTTTCGACACAGGTGTTCCTGTCATTCTTGGGCACCGTGGCCCGCACATGTCCAGGCCGAAGGGGGGATCACGACAGGCTTGCAGTCTTGACGCTTCACCTCGGTGCGAGGAGGCAAATAGGGCCTGTCAAAAGGTTGAAATGATCAACCAAGCGATGTTGCTCCCAATGGCCCTTAGTCCTGGTCGGACAGGGCGGCAACCGGATCGTTGGCACTGGCCCAGGCTCAATGTCCGAGCCCGACACGATTTGCAAGCCGGGCCGACAAGCGCCATTGAGCGCGGATCGAAATAATCGGAATTGGCATGCCAGTCAGCTTGACCCAACAGATCTACAGCTCCGACGTTCTCGCATCGATCGCTCTGATCGCCATCCTTTCGCTGGTGCGTTTCGTGTTCGCAAGGGGCTTGCGCCGCAGAGAAGATCTGACGCAGCAGGTAATCCGGCGCTGGTCGGCGAATGCACGCAACGTCCTGCTGCTCGTCGGCCTGATCGGCCTTGTCATGATCTGGGCTCCGCAATTGAGAACCTTCGCACTCTCCCTGACCGCGTTTGCCGTGGCCATGGTTGTCGCCATGAAGGAGTTGATCCTGTGTCTTTCAGGGTCAGCCCTGCGGACTTTGACGCGCGCCTTTTCGGTGGGAGACTACATCGAGCTAGGTGGTATCCGGGGCGAAGTCCTTGACCACAACCTGATCGCTTCCCGTTTGATGGAAATGGACCGGCGAGAAGGCTCCCTCATCCATACCGGGCGTGAAGTGATTGTCCCGCACAGTCTCCTGTTCGGCGCGCCACTGCGGGTGGAAGCGGCCGTCACGGGCAAAGCGTGCCATACGATTCTGTTGACCTTCGAACCCCATAGCAATCTGTTCGCGGCGCGCAGCGAAATCCGGGACTGTGTCATTTCGGCCCTGGCGCCCACCGCTGCGTCCAAGACTAACGGCTTGCACAGCGCTGCAACCAAGACACCAGACCCCAATGAAATCGAAGTTTCCTTGAGCACCAGCGATATTGGCAAGTATCGCATCGAGGTCCGCTTCCCTATCCACCCGGAACTGGCGCGCTCCGCAGAGCAGGCCGTCATCTGCGCAATTGGCAACCTGATCCACAATCTGCGAGAGAGCGG
>NZ_DF850488.1:0-110122 GCF_000813185.1 Novosphingobium sp. MBES04
TCCTTGCAGATGAATGCGGACATAGGACTTAGCAGTACGGTCTTCGGCTTCGGTGCAAGTCTGTTCTTCGTGGCCTACTTCCTAATGGAAGTGCCTAGCAACCTGATGTTGCAGAAGGTCGGGGCGCGGTTCTGGATCGCCCGGATCATGATTTCCTGGGGCCTGGTGTCCACCGCGATGTCGCTGGTCTGGAACGCGGAATCCTTCTACGTCATGCGCTTCGCGCTGGGGATCGCCGAAGCGGGCTTCTTCCCTGGCATCATCCTTTATCTGACATACTGGATGCCGCCGGGCTATCGCGGCCGTACGCTAGCCCTCTTCGCGTTCGCCATTCCGGTTTCCAGCTTCATCGGTTCACCACTCTCCGGCCTGCTTCTGGCGATGGATGGCATTGCAGGTCTGCGTGGCTGGCAATGGCTGTTCATTCTGGAAGGCTTGCCCACCGTCATGCTGGGCGTCGCCTGCCTCAAGATGCTGACCGACCGGCCGGACGACGCCGCCTGGCTGGACGACGAGGAGAAAGCCTGGCTCAATTCGGCTCTTGCAGCGACGGGTTCGAGCAAGCCGCTGGTCCATGGTTCGGCCTGGCGCCTGGCCGTGACGCCGGCATTCTGGGCCATGGTCATAGCCTGTTCGGGCGCCTCTGCAGCCGGCAGCATGCTGAGCGTTTGGCAGCCCCAGCTCCTGAAATCCTTCGGCCTGACGGATCTGCAGACGGGCCTTGTCAATTCGATTCCCTACGGCATCGCCTCGGTCGCGATGATCTTGTGGGGGCGCCATTCGGACCGCACCAACGAACGGCGCTGGCACACCGCCCTGCCGCTCATGCTTATTACACTCGGGGCGGTTGGCACGTTCGTCGTGACGGGACTCGTCCCGACAGTGATGCTGCTCACATTCGTGCTGGTTGGGGCCTACTGCTTCAAGGGACCGTTCTGGAGCATGGCATCGACATGGCTGTCGGGCAGCACCGCCGCCGCGGGCATTGCGGCCATCAACGCGACGTCCAACCTCATCGGCGGAGGCCTGATGGTCAATGCCTACGGCTTCATCCACGAGGCAACAGGAAGTTATGTGCTTGCCCTGATGCCTTTGGCAGGCCTGACCTTGATGAGCGCCGCCGCTGTCATCTATGTCGGCAGAACCGCCAAGAAACACGCAGTGGAGCGTCCCGGGCTTTCCGGAGGCCGTTTGGTTTGAGTCAGGCAACGATATCGAGGGTCTCGAGGGCCGCATAGTAGTTCGCTTCGGCCTCGCCGACGGGATGTCGCCGATGGGGCCGAAGAAGCGGTTGTTGGTGAACCATTCCACCCAGCGCAACGTCGCCATTTCCACCGCGGATACGCTTGGCCAGGAACGCTGGCGCCAGAGGACCTCGACCTTGCAGAGACCGTTGATCGTCTCTGCCAAGGCGTTGTCATGGGAGCCGCCCACGCTCCCGACCGAGTGGACGAGGTTGGCTTCGGCAAGGATGCAGCACCGTGTCGATCCCGCTCCAAAGATGCGTTGCCGCACTTTTGGAAGAAGGCTCAGAATATCCCACTGCAGCCCTCCAACCCTATCGCGAATGGGCTGGCAATCGACACCAAAGATCCAAAATTGTATGAACAATTCAATACAATAAGAATGCCGCCATCGCCCCCCCAGCCATCGTTCTTTCCCGAGAGCGCAGCTCCGACGAAGTCGGTGCATGTAACCGCGCGTGCGCACACGAACGGGCCGCGAGGAAGCGCCTCCCTGCGCGGCAACGCGAAGAGGGGCTGGACGCCTTCCGAGCGCCCACCCCTCCTCATACTCCTTCAATGGGCCCGTATACTCAGGCCGGCACGACTTTCTGGCGAATGGTGCCGAAGGGCGCCCAGCCGTCGTCCGTGCGCGCTTCCATGAAGACCTCTTCCCCGAACTGGAGGAACGGGCTTGAGGCCGCGCCACTTGCGATCATCTCGATCGCGCGGACCTCGGAGATGCAGCTCGATCCGACCTCTGCGTAGTCGGGGCTGGAGACCGTTCCCGAACCGATAATCGTGCCCGCAACCAGATCGCGCGTGCGCGCCGCATGCGCCACGAGCTCGGGAAAGCCCACGTCCATCGCCCCGCCATTGGCATGGCCGAACGGCTGCCCGCTGCGTTCGACGACGAGATCGAGCGCAACCCGGCCAGTGTCGGTCCATTGCGCCCCCAGCGCATCCGGGCTGACCGCGAAGGGCGCCATCGAGCAGGCGGGCTTGGCCTGAACCCAGCCGAAGCCGGTCTTCATCTCAGCCGGGGCAATCGCGCGCAGCGACCAGTCGTTGATCTGCACCACCAGCTTGATGTGCCCTGCGGCCTCTTCGGGCGTGACGCCCATCGGCACGGCATCGAGGATCACGCCGAACTCGCCTTCAAAATCGATGCCGTCCGCCTCATCGAGGAAGGGAATGTCGGCGCTGCCCGCGTAGAAACGGTCGGACATGCCTTGGTACATGAGCGGGCGATCGCTCTCGACCGGCGGCAGTCCGAACGCGATCTGCATGAGGTGGCCGTGGGTCCCGAAGGCCGAGCCGTCGAGCCACTGCCAGGTGCGCGGCAAGGGCGCGAGGAGCCGTGCGGGGTCGAGGGCCTCACCCTCCCCTGCCTCGACACGCTCGGCGAGCGCGGCAAGCTGCGGCTCCAGTACGTCCCAGTTCTCGATCGCGGTGAGGAGGTTGGGCACCGGCGCCGTGAGGCACCGCGTCCCATCGCGCGAGGCCAGGACCAGAGATCCGTCCGGCGTGCCGTCGGCAAGAGTGGCAAGTCGCATGGTGTCAGTCCTCGTCCTCGATGATGGCGACCGCACGAGTCCAGCCCGCCGATGCGCCCTTGATCTTGTGGGGGAAGCACGAGACGGTGAAGCCATGGGGCGGCAGCGCCTCGAGGTTGTGCATCTTTTCCAGGTGGCAGTAACCGATGTCACGCCCGGCCTTGTGGCCTTCCCAGATCAGCGAAGTGTCGCCCGTTTCCTTCACCTTCTCGGCGGTGTGGTTGAAGGGCGCGTCCCAGGACCAGGCGTCGGTGCCGGTGACGCGCACCCCGCGCTCGGTGAGGTACATGGTCGCCTCGTAACCCATGCCGCAGCCCTTGCTGAGGAAGTCGGGCTGCCCCAGCGCCGCGCCCGCAGCCGTGTTGACCAGAACGATGTCGAGCGGCTTCAGCTCGTGCCCGATCCGGGCCAGCTCGTCCTCGACGTCCCTTGCCGTGACCACGTAGCCGTCGGGAAAGTGGCGGAAATCGAGCTTTACCCCGGACTGGAAGCACCACTCGAGCGGCACTTCGTCAATCGTCATCGAGCGGCGCGGTTCGCCTTCGCGGGCATCCATCGTCGGGTGGAAATGATAGGGCGCATCGAGGTGCGTGCCGTTGTGGGTGGTAAGCTTGATCCACTCCGACGCAGCAAAACCGGCACCATCGGGCGTATCTTCGGCCGTGACGCCGGGGAAGAAGACATCCAGCTCCGACGCGGTGTCCATGTGGTCCTGGTAGGTGATCTCGGGGCGCATGAAGGGCGGATCGGAGACCACGTCGTTGCACAAGGTGATCGAGAGGTCGATGAAGCGTCGGGTCATGGCGGCAGTCCTGTTCGGAAAGGAATGAGAGGAATCGACGACTAGCGCAGCGGCGTGGCCAGGGCCGCGCGCAGCGCGAAAGGAGTTACGAGAACGGCCAGCAGCGCGCCAAGCAGGACTTTCCCGCACAGCGCCAGGCTCCAGTTCACAACGCCCGGCGCGCCCGCGAGAAAGCCGGCAAGCGCAAGGATCGCCATCGCGCCCAGCGCCGTCAGCAGCGCCAGCACCAGCGCGCGCAGGAGAAGGTTTGCAGGCAGCCGCGCAGCAAGGGCGCCATCGCGCAGGGCGTCGGGTGCCAACGCACCACGTCGCAGCCGCCGCACGGTCAGGACACCGGGTACGAGCGTGCTCATCAGCGCGATCATGAAGCCCTGGGGCAGCCCGTCAAGGACCAACCCGCCTGGCCCCCAGACCGGTACCGGCCCGCGCAGCCCGAACACCAGCACGAAGGCCAGAGCGGACAGGACCGCATTGATCGCGACGCTGATCGCGGTCTCGGTGCGGATATAGCGCGTGGCAGGCGACATGGCACAGGCTCCCGATAAAAATAGCTGGCGAGCACGCCCGGGCGGAGGAGAGAGCGGGCCCGGGCGCACCGCCGTCGCACCGGGCCGCTCTTGCCTGCGGCCTGGTGCGCGCGAACGGATCAGGCGGTGTGCCCGCCCAGCGTCTCGGCGAACCAGTCGGCGATGACATCGCGGCCATAGGCCATGTTGTCCGCGCCCACGTGCTCGACCCCGCCCTCGCGCGCGGTGAAGATCACCTTCTCGCGGCGCGGCGAATTGACGAGCTGGTCGTAAAGGTCATCGGCATACGCCGGGCTGATCTGGCGGTCGTTGGCGCCGTGGGTGACAAGAAAGGGCACCGCGATGCGGTCCATGTGGCCATTGAGGTTCATGTCCTTCGATTTCTCGAGGAAGTCCTCCTGGCCCTCGGCCCCGAAGGCCCAGTGCACATGCGCCCAGTAGTGCGGTACGGGGTTCTCGCCCTCGCGCGCCATGCGCTTGTCCTGCACTTCGCGCCAGTTGTGGTTCGCACCCCAGACCGCACCGCTGGCAAAGCGCGGCTCATAGGCCACCGCGCGCGGCGCAAAGTGGCCGCCCAGCGAAATGCCCGTCATGCCGATCGCCTTGGGATCAACTTCGCTTTGCTGTTCCAGCCAGTCGATCGCCTTGCTGGCCCAGCTTTCCGAGTGCGGATCGACCGGAAGACCCTGGAGGCGCAGCGCCTCGCCCGAACCGGGCTGGTCGACGCACAGGGTCGAGATTCCGCGGCGCGCCAGGGCTTCGGGCAGGCGGCTCCAGTAGAGCAGCTCCTTGTTGCTATCGAGACCGTTGCAATAGACCACGCACGGTGCCGGCGTCGTCTCGCTGCCGGGCGCGCGGGTGAACAGCGCGGGCATCGTGCCGGCTGCCAGCGGGATTTCCACTCGCTCGCGGTTGATCCGGCCCAGCTTGGCCGAACGTTCGAAGGCTTCGCGCGCCTTGGCGAAGGTTTCCTTACGACCGGGCGCACCATGGCCCTGCATGCGCTCGGCGATGAAGAGATAGAGCGAGGCGCGCTCCAGCTTGTCCGAGGCGGAAAAAGCCCGCCCCTTGGCCTCGTCCTCGGCGGCAAGGTCGAGGAGCTTGTCGCCCATCTCGGCCCACGCCTTCATGAACTGCGGGGTACCGGCATCCGCACCGCTGTTTGCCGCGTCGCGGATCGGCTTGCACATATCGATGATCTCACCGATCTGAGCGCCCGATTCCATCGCGATCGAGACCGAGAGGTTCCAGATATAATTGGGGAAATATTCAAAGAGAGCCACGGTAGATCACACCTCTGCTGGCTGGAAGAGTTTGGCGTCCGGCGCGGGGTGCGGCATGGTCTGCGGACCGCCGACACCCGTGCCCCACTGGTCCATGACGCCCGGTTCGGGCTTGTGGACCACGTATTCATGCGTCTCGAAATCCACCTCGTCGAGTTCGGAAGTGTATTCGGTGACAAAGCCGCCCGGGGTCACGAAGTAGCTGAACGTGTTGTTGCCTGCCGTGTGTCGGCCCGGCCCCCACTTGATGTCGGTGCCGCGCTTCTTGAGACGGCCGGCCCCACGGAACATGTCATCGATGGTCAGCATATCGTAGGCGACATGGTTGAGGCACGGCGGTCCGGGCAGGATCGCGACCCGGTGGTGCGCGTCGTTGCAGCGCAGGAAGCACATGAAGTCGCCCAGCCAGTCGCTGACCTTGAAGCCCAGGACATCGCAGAAGAACTTCACCATGGCCTGATGATCGGGCGAATGCATGACAATGTGGCTGATCTTGACCGGCATCCCATCCCAACGCTCCATCGCGCGCTTTTCGAGCCGCGCGACTTCGGCGGACACCTCGAAGGGCAGGCCGTCGGGCGAGAAGAAGCGGAAGCCATAGCCCCCGCCCGGTGCGTCGAGTTCACGCGGCGCGAAGATCACCTTGCACCCTGCCGCCTCGATCCGGGCAAAGAGTTCGTCGACATCGGCCCGCGTATCGGCGGCCAGGGCGATCACCTCGATGTGGTTCACCTCGGCCTTGTGGAGACGCACCACGTGGTGTTCGTCGTGGCCATGGGTCTTGAACCAGGCCATGTCAGCGGTCGCGTCCACTTCGACCAGGCCCCAGTCGTCCTTGTAGAAGGCACGCTCGGCATCAAAGTTCTCGACGCCATAGCCGACATAGCGGATTTCGGTCACTCGGCTCATTGAAGGGTCCTCATTCGAAAGGGAAAAGTGGCTCAGATCGGTTCGGCGACGACGGCAAACATCTCGGCTGTCGCCTGCTGGTTATCGACCGGTGGGCCCTTGCCGATCTGCCCGTTGCAGATCGCAAGCGAACTCTCGACGATGTAGCGGCAGCGTTCGAAACGTCGGGTACGGTACGCCTCGAACGCCTCCTCGGGCGTGTCCGCGCGGCCCACTTCCTCGGCCAGCACGAGCGCATCCTCGATGGCCATCCCTGCGCCCTGCCCCAGATGCGGCGTGGTCGCGTGAACGGCATCGCCCAGCAGCACCACCTTGCCCTTCGACCAGGGGCCGTAGAGGAAATGGCCCTCGAGCGGGCGGTAGACGACGCCCTCGTCCTCGGTGATCTGCTCGGCGAGCGCGCGGATCTGGGGCGCGGTACCTTCCAGCTTGGCGCGCATCGCGGCGGCCAGCCCCTCGCGGGGGTAGCGGGGATTATCCGGCTCATGCGTAGTCACGAACATGTACATGAGATCCGCGCTCATCGGCACGAGACCGATCCCGGTGCGCCCGTTGTAGACCTGAAGAGCGTCCATGTCCGCCGGGCGCGGCAGGTTGTAGCGCCAGACCGACTGCCCGGTGAAGACCGGCTTCTCAGCCTCGGGCAGGATCATCTCGCGGGTCTGCGAATAGACCCCGTCACAGCCCACGATAAAGTCGTAGCGGGCCTCGCTGCCGTCCGCGAACGTGACGGCCACGCCCTCGGGCGTCTCGGCGATGGCCTGCGCCGTCACCCCCAGGCGGATCGTCGCGCCCAGCTCCTGCGCGGTGTCGCCCAGCACCTTCTGCAGCGCCTGGCGGCCGATGCCGACATTGGCGGGCTTGCCCTCGACCAGGGCAGGCGTCGGCACGCGGGCAACCTTGGTGCCATCGGGAATGAAGATCTCGACCGCATCGAACCCGCTGGCCGCGTCAAGGAAGGCGTCGAGCACGCCCAGCTGGTCCATCGCGCGCACCACGTTCGACTGCTGGATGATCCCCACGCCATAGACCGACCAGCTCGGGTCCTTCTCGATCACGGTAACGCTATGGCCCGCGCGGGTCAGCGAAATCGCGGCAGACAAGCCGCCGATCCCGCCGCCAACGACCAGGATATCGCACTGTTTCATGGTTTCACTCTCCGCTTGGCGCCTGGTCCGCTCCTTGCCAAGAGCGGACCAGGCGCCGATTTTCGTATGGCGTTCTTTGCGTTGGTCCCTCGATCAATAGTCGAACTGGAGCTGGAACCCGATCTGGCGCACCGCATTCAGGCCATAGCGCTGAGTGAAGGCGAGGCGTCCCGCGTTGGCCTCCCCGGCATCGGTGATGATGCTGGAGGGGATGTGTTCGTTGGTGCAGTTGTTGCAGAACAGGCTGGCGCGCAGCCGGTCGTTGAAGTTGACACCCGCGCTGAACCCGAAGGTGTCCGCCGCGCCATAGTCCGCGCCCGGAGCCCCGTTGATGAGGTAGTTCACGCTTGAGCGATGGTACCAGTTGCCCTGAATGAAGGGTACGACCGGACCCGAAACCGGAAGCTCATACATGGCCTGGACGGTGCTGGTGAATTTGGGCGAGAGCGGCAGGGTCTGGCCGCCCGCGTTGAACGTCCCGTCGGGACCGCAATCGCTCTGCCCGATGTAGCATTCCGCGCCCGGGAAATCGTCGTAGGTCGCATCGAGGAAGGTCGCGCTCGCATCGATCGAGAGACCCGGCACCGGACGGGCCCCCAGCGTCACTTCCACGCCGCGCGACTTCACCTTGGCCGCGTTCTGGACAACGAAGGTACGCAGGGCCGTGTCGAAGGACTGGACCTGGAAGTTGTCGAACTTGGTCTGGAAGGCCGAGACGTTGAGCGTCAGGCGGTGATCGAACCAGCTCGTCTTGATGCCGATCTCGAAGGCATCCGAGGTCTCCGGATCAATCGGCACGACGCGGGCAATGCCATCATCACCGGTGATCGCGGTCGTGTTGAAGCCCGGCCCCTTGTAGCCACGGCCGTAGAAGCCATAGAACATGATGTCCTCGGTCGGCTCGTACTGGCCGCCCAGCTTCCAGCTGAAGTTGGTGTTCTTGTAGCTGTCCTCGAACGTGCCGGGATCGACGCCCAGGTTGACGAAGGTGCGCACCTGGCCCTGCTCGACATCGAGGTCGACCTGGTCACGCGTGACGCGGCCACCGCCAAAGACGGTGAGGCCGTCGGCCAGTTCATAAGTCAGCTGGCCGAACGCGGCATAGCTCGTGGTGTCGAGCGTCGCATCGTAGGAACGGCCCAGGAAGAAGTCGTTGGACACGCTGCAGTTGGGCGGACCGCCCGGCGTCACCGTCGCCCCCACGCAGAACGGGAAGCCCGAGAGCACGAAGTCGGGCATCGACTGGTTGCCCGCCAGGAGGTTGGTCGCATTGAGCCTGGAGGACAGGAAGAACAGGCCCGCCTGCCCGGTGAGCCGGCTCGTGTCCGGCAGGATCAGGCGCAGTTCGTTGGTGAACTGGTCGTAGTTGGTGGTGCTGTAGTTGGTATCGACGTCCGAGACCGGCAGCGCGTCCACGTCCAGGTTCTGATCCGTGTTGGAATAGCGCCAGGCAAAGATGTTCGAGATCTGGAAGCCGGAATCGAACTCGTAGCTGACCGCCGCCTGCGCGCCGCCCGTCTTCAGGTCCTGGTAGAAGCCACCATTGGTGAGCTCCAGGAACATGTCCGGACCGATCTCGCTGCCGGCATCGGCCACGATGTCGTTGACGGGACTGTCGGCTTCGACCTGGCGGTAGGTCTGGTTGAAGCGGCTGAGACCCGACTTGATCCGGTTGTAGTCGCCGATAAGGTAGACACTCAGTCCCGACATGCCCTCATAGAGGTACTTGGCCTTGAACTGCATGTTGCGGTCCGCATCATGGTTGCGGCGCGGCACATTGATGTAGGGGATATCGCCCGTGTCGACACCCACGATGCGGGTCAACGGCGATTCCTGATAACCATAGAGCGCGTTGAGACGCAGCGCCGAGTTTTCGGACACCGGAATGTTCAGCACCTGCTTGGCGATGATCGCGGGCGCGTTGCGATCGGCCTGCGGGGTCGCGCGGTTGCTCGCCTGGATCTCGGTGCTGCCGCTGAATTCGCCGATGACGGGGCGTGCGGTCACGATGTTGATGAGACCGGCCGACGCGTTCTTGCCGAAGAGCAGCCCCTGCGGGCCGTTGAGCACTTCGACGCGCTCCACATCCATGAGCATCGGCGCGCCCAGATCCGGGCGGCCCAGGTTCACCTCGTCCATCGCCAACGCCACGCTGGTGTCGATCGTGTTCGAGAACGAGAGCGTCCCCACGCCGCGCACCGAGAAGTTGTTGTCGGCATCAACCTGGAGGCTGGGAGCCGCGGCCGAGAGACTGGCGAGGTTGTTGATCTGGCGCGTTTCCAGCGCATCGCTCGTCACGGCCGAAAGGCTGAGCGGAACGTCCTGCAGGCTTTCGCTGCGACGCTGGGCCGAGACGATGATCTCGTTGAAGGCCGGCTCGGCAGCCGGCGCGGCATTGTCCTGCCCGCCGGTCTGGGCGTGCGCCTGTCCGGCAAGACCGCCGAGAATCGTCGCGGAAAGCAGGACGGCAGAAAGGTTCCTTCGCATCATCATCTCCCTGTGTGCCCTTCATGCGGGGCCCGTGAGGGATTGGTACGGCGATCGCATTCAAAAGAAAAACTGATTGTTTGAGTTGATTTCAATTTGGAAACCAAATTGGTATGAACAATTTCAACGGCGCCGCCCTTGGGCATCCCAGGCGCTGTGGAGAGGAGATACTTTACATGCGTTTCAAAGGGATGGACCTCAATCTCTTCGTCGCGTTCGAGGCCCTGATGGAAACGCGCAGCACCGCGCGCGCCGGCGAGAAGATCGGTCTCAGCCAGCCGGCGACCAGCGCGGCGCTTGCCCGGCTGCGCGATTTCTTCGGAGATGAGCTGCTGGTGGTGCGGGGGCGCCGGATGTACCCGACTCCGCTGGCCGAAACCCTCCTGCCTCGCGTGCGCGAATGCCTGCGCAGCGCCGAGGGCGCGCTCGCGACCTCGAGCAGCTTCGACCCGGCCCGCGCGCGGCGCACCTTTCGCGTGGTGACGTCCGACTACGTGATGGCCGCCGTGCTCGCCCCCCTGCTGCGCGACCTGGCGCACGAGGCTCCGGGGATTGCCCTCCAGCTGCTCCTGCCAAGCCAGGCGGCAGCCGAAAGCCTGCGCCGGGGCGAGGCCGACATCGTCATCGCCCCCAGCGAATACGCCATCCCCGGCGTCCCCTCGCAACTGCTCTACGAGGAGCATTACGTTCTCGTCGGCGCGCCCGACCACCCCATCTTTGCAGGCGCCTTCACGCTCGAGGAAATGCTCCACTACGGCTTTGTCGCGGTCTCGGTCGGCAATGAGCGCAGCGCGACCGTCGGAGACCACCAGCTCGACACGATCGGACATACCCGCCGCATCGAAGTCACCGCGCCGTCCTTCACCGCCGTTCCCTGGCTGCTTGCGGGCACGCGCCGACTGACCCTGATGCACAGCCGCTTCGCGCGCATCGTGCGCGCGCAGTTCGGCCTTGCCTGCGCCCCTCTCCCCGTAGACCTGCCGCCGCTGCGCCAGATCGTCCATTTCCACGAGACCCGCGCCCACGACGATGGCGTCGCTTGGCTGATCGCGCGGATCCGGGAACAGGCGGGCCCGAACGTCATCGATGCGGCGAGCTAGCAGGAGGCGGAACGCCCCGGTGCCCTGAAGGTCTGGAAGAGGAGAAAAGGACGGTCCGAGGGCCATCGCCCTCGGGCTCCCAAAACTGGCCGCCTCACCTTTTGCCTGCCGGCTCAGCCAGGGCTGGTGAAGGGGCCAAGCGGCAATGATTGCTTCGGCTTGGGCTCAGCCCCCGGTCGCCGCAACGCGGGGCGCCTTGCCTCTCGGCGTACGCAGGAGGCTCCACAGGACGATTGCGGCCAGCACGTCGAGCGCGCCGAGCATCACGAAAAGCGGGTTGTAGCCGAATTCATCCGCGCTCTGGCCGATGATGAAGGTGAAGACCATACCCCCGATCCAGGCGATCGAACCGGCCATGCCGCTCGCAGTGCCAACCGCACGGGTGTCGAAGACATCGGCGCACAGCGTGATGAGCGCCCCGTTCAGCATCTGGTGGGCAAAGCCGCCCACGCAGAACAGCGCGATGGCAAGGCCAGGCGAGGTGGCAAGGCCGATGCACGCCGGGCCCAGCATGCACAGCGCGCCCACCGTCATCGTCACCTTGCGCGAGGTGACCATGGCCGCGCCCCGGCGCATGAGGACATTGGGCAGGATGCCAGCGGCAAGCGAGCCGAAATCGGCCGCCAGGAACGGCATCCAAGCCCACAGCGCAACATCGCGCAGGTCCAGCTTCCACACCGTCACGAGGTAAAGCGGGATGAAGAAGCTGAAAGTCTGCCAGGCCGGTTCGGCCAGGAAACGGGGAATGGCAATGCCCCAGAAGCCCCGGCTGCGCAGCACTTCCCTACGCCGGGCCGGGCGCACTTCGCTGGCGTTGGCCCTGCGGTCCTCCTCCAGCGCGGCAAGATCCTCGGCCGGCAGGCGGGGGTGCTGTTCGGGCGCGCGGTAGCCGAACCACCAGATCAGGGCCCACAGCACGCTCATGCCGCCCGTCACCAGGAAGGCCGACTGCCAGCCCCACCACAGGATGCAGAAGGCCACCAGCGGCGGCGCCAGCATCGAGCCCACACTGGTGCCCATCTGGAAGCAGCTTGTCGCCAGCGAGCGCTCGCGCGCCGGAAACCACTCGGACGTCACCTTGGCCCCGGCAGGAATGGCCGCGGCCTCGGTCGCACCAAGCGCGGCGCGAAAGGCCGCGAGGCTCGGCCAGCCGCTGGCAAAAGCGTGGCCCATGTTGGAGAGCGCCCAGCCCATCGCGAAGATGAAGAAGCCAAGGCGCGTACCCAGGATATCGAGCAGCGTTCCCGCAACCGTCTGCATCACCGTGTAGCTGGCCTGGAACGCCAGGATGACCCAACTGTAATCCTCGGTCGACATCCCGAACTCGGCCTTGAGCGTGGGCGCGGCGACCGAGAGCGTTGAGCGCGCGAGGTAATTCATGATCGTGCCCAGCGTCACGAGGCTGATCATCCACCAGCGCAGCTTGATCCTGGAAAGGCCCATTCGCGTATTCATCCTCTTCCCTGTGCGGTGGCGGGCTTATCGTGCCCGTTCGACCTCGATGGTGGAGACCAGTGCCTCGGGTTTCGTGGCGCCCGCAGAGGGCGTGAAGGCAAGGTCGAGCCCTTCCCCCGCCACATCGACCTCGAAGCTGCGGGCCAGAAGCCGGTTGGTGGCCCCCGCCTCAGCGGCAATATCAAGGCTACTCAGGACCCTGGCCGCATTGGCCGACACGTCGAACCGGCGCTCACCCGGGGCGGCCTCAGGCTCGATGAAGCGCAACGTCACGCGGTAGTGCCCCCGTGTGAGCGGCAGGTGATAGGTGAAATCACCCTTGCGGAAGCGCGCCAGCGCGTCGCGCTGCTCAGCAGGCGCGATCTCGGCGCGCAGCGGGGGGCGCCCGCGTCGCGGCGTATCGGCCGTGCCCGCTTCGCCGCCTTTGAAGAAGGCATCCGAGCCATACCCGGAGGAGGCTACGAGCGCGCCAGCGTCGATGAAGAAGGCGTGCGCGCGCGACGTATCCAACTGCCAGTCGATCGCGTCCGTGACGTCCTGGGTTCCGCCTGCGGCGTCCGCGAAGTGGCCCGTGGCCTCGATCCGATTCGCGCCCGAGGCGAGGCGCACGCCCGGCCAGACACAGACGCGGTTCGGACAATCGCCCTTCGCTCCCAGGTCTTCTCCGTTAACGCGCAGCGTGACGGACGGGGCGTTGGAATAGACCCGAACGTCGGTCACCGGATAGGCACGCTGGCGATAGCGGCGACCCGTCACATGGACCGTGGGCGCATCCGACCACTGCGCGCGGTAGTAGTAGAAGGCGTCCTTGCGGATCGCCCCGTCGTAGCTGACCAGACCCTTGGTGTTGATGTCGGTGGAATCGCCTTCCTTGCGCGTCACGGTCGCAAAATCGAACGAATTCCAGAGCCAGCGGCCCCACAGATAGGGCCGTTTGGCTAGCTCCGGCCAGGTCTGTTCATGCACCCAGCTGGCGTATTCCTCGGGCTGGTCGCGCCCACCCATGTCGTGGGGGCCGCCCTGCGGATTATCGGTATGGATCGAGAAAGCCGCGCCTGCGCCGTACTCGGAAATGGCCTGGGGCTGGTCGGGACGCGCAGCGTGCAAGGCATCGAAGTGCCCCCCCACGAAGGCGGGCTTGCCATAGTACCACCCGAAGTAGCGATTGCCCGCCGATACCGGCACGGCGTCCGCGACCTCGGGCACCTTGGGCATACCCGTCCCTTCGCAGCAGGTCGCGAGCGTCGGAGCGCGCAAGGGGTCTTCCGCCTGCGCCAGGCTGACAAGTTCCTCCACCAGCGGAGTGGGATCGGCAGGATCGGCGCTGTTCCCCCGGCCCAGGAACTCGGGCCGGTTGGGGCCGAAATCGACCTCGTTCGCCACGCCCCAGACCGCGACCGAGGCATGGTTGTAGTTCTGGCGGATCAACTCGGTAAGCTGCTGGCGCGCGTTGGCGACGATGCCGGCCGGGGCCGGCCCGGCCTCCGGATCGAGGCTCCAGGCGGTCACCAGCGCGATCTCGTCCCAGACCACAAGGCCATACTTGTCCGCCAGTTCATGGACCGGCTGGCCGTGCTGGTAATGGGTGAGGCGCACCGTGTTTGCGCCCATGTCGCGGATCGTGTCGATCTGGCGCGCGACGTCCGCACGCGTGAGCGCCCAGCCGTGCGCCATCGTGTCCTGATGCAGACCTACACCCTGGAGGCGCACCGGCCTGCCGTTGATGAGGAAGCCCTTGTCCGGATCGATAGCGAACTGGCGGATGCCAAAGTCCTGTTCGACGGTATCAAGGACATTGCCCGCGCCATCCCGCAACCGCGCGACGAGAGTGTAGAGATAGGGATCCTCAACGCCCTGCCACAGGTGCGGATCCGCAACATCCAGCGCCGCGCGCACCTCCTGCCCTTCACCCACAGCCAGTTCCAGGGGACGGCGCACGCGGGCGTCGAGCTTGCCAGCACGGTCGCGCAGTTCCAGCTCCAGAGCAGCCTTCGCGCGATCCGCGCGTGCGTTGGAAAGGCGGGCCAGCACCTCGATCCGGGCCCGGTCATCGGCGATCGCGGTGGTCTGCGCATAGACGCCCGGCCCGCCAAAATCGCGCATCGCAAAGTGCGCATCGGCGGTCTCGATCAGGCGCACGGGACGATAGAGCCCGCCCTGCACGAAGAAGTCCCCCGCGAGCGGCAAGGTGTTGGCCGTGGCGTTGCCCGGCGCGGGATCGGTGTTGTCGACCTTGACGGTCAGCACGTTGGGCCCCTCGGCGCGCAGTGCGGCCGTGGCCTCGAACCGGAAGCGGCTGAAACCACCCTCGTGGCGCCCGAGATGGACGCCGTTGAGCCAGACATCGGCGGTCCGGCTTGCCGCATCGAATTCCAGCCAGGCTCTGCGCCCGGGTGCCAAAGCTCGCGCAGGCAGTTCCAGCCGGTACCAGCCCACGCCGCGGTAGTCGTCAAGCTCCCGGTTCACGGCTCCGGGGACACCCGCCGCAGCCTCGTAGGTGCCGATGCGGTTCCAGGTATGTGGCACCGCCACGGCTGCCCAGCCCGATGCATCGAAATCGGGAGAGGAGGGATCGGCGGAGGTGTCCAGTTCGCTGGCCTTGCGAAAGCGCCAGCCCGTGGCGAGCTGCGTCACCGCGCGCCCGCTCGCGTGAAGCCCGGCATCGGCACCAAGCTGCATGCCCGGCCCCGGCGCACGGGCCTGAACGGGGCCCACACCCAGCACGAGCGGCACTCCCAGAACGATCGGCGCCAGGCCGGCCAGGGTGTTGGTCTTCACGTCAAGCATCTCCCTTGTATCCCGTGTGCTGCCGCGCGCTCCCTTGTTCCGGGTGCGTTGTTGCGCGCGGACCGGCTGGCGCTATCCGCTGGGCGCCGCCGCTGCCGGAGCCCCGTAGGGAGCTCCGTGATCCCTGTCGGGGATGGCCCCCCGACGCATGATGACCCACCCCGCGATGGCGTGACCGGCCGCCGCGGAACTGGCCGGACCAATCCCGCGCAGACGCCCGGCCAGATAACCCGCATTGAAGGCATCCCCGGCCCCGCTCGTATCGACGGGATCGAGGCGCTGTGGCGGCGCAAGGAGGGTTCCATCAGGAAGGCGACAGCCCTGCGCCCCCAGCTTCACCACCGTCTCGCCGCAGCCCAATTCCTGCCAGTGCACGGCCACGGCCTCGGCTGTGTCCTCACCGGAAATCTGGGTCTCGTCCTCCAGTGTAGGCAGGCCGAAATCGGCAACCGCAATCGCCGCATCGCGCCAGTGCCGGGCCGTTGCAGCATCGTCCCAGAGGCGCGTCCGGTAATTGCCATCGAGCGCGACCTTCCCGCCTTTGGCGCGCACATCGCGGGCCAGGTCCAGCAGGGCTTCGCGCCCCGTATCGGGAAGGATTGCCAGCGAAATCAGCGAGAAGGACAAGAGATCTGCCCCACCCACTTCGGCGCAGGACCGGGCCAGAGCCTCGCCCATGACCGGGCCACCTTCGAACAGGGCGCGGGCTGCGCTCGTGTCGCGCCAGTAGGAAAAGGTACGCTCGCCCGCATCATCAGTCGCGATCGCGTAAAGTCCGGGCTGGCGCGTGGGATGGCGCAGCACAAGGCTGCAATCGAGCCCCTGCGCCTGCCACTTCTCCACCAGATCGCCGCTCAGGCCATCTGTGCCCAGCGCGGTCATGTAGGCGACGTCATGGCCGAAGCGCGCAAGGTGGATGGCGGTATTGAGCGTGTCCCCGCCATAGCCCATGCGCCAGGCCGTATCCGCAGGTACGCCGCCCGGTTCCCCCATTTGCGAGAGTTCGAGCATGGCTTCACCAAGGCACACGATCCGCGTCACGTCGCCGGTTCCTCCTACCAGTTCCACATCGTCCCGTCCTCGAGCCGGGCGACCGGCAAGTAGGCGGGCTTGTAGGGGTACTTCGCGGCCAGTTCCTCGTCGATGTCCACCCCGTGACCGGGTGTGTCCCCCACCGTCAGATGGCCGTCGGCGAAGCTGTAGTCGTGCGGGAAGACCGCGTCGGTCTCCTCGGTGTGGCGCATATATTCCTGGATCCCGAAGTTGGGCACCCAGGTATCGAAATGGAGTGCGCAGCCCATCGTGACAGGCGACAGGTCGGTCGCGCCGTGGCAACCGGTGCGCACCTGGTAGAGCGATGCCAGATCCGCAATGCGGCGCAAGTGCGTCAGGCCACCTGCCCCCACCACGGTCGCGCGGATATAGTCGATGAGCTGGTTCTGGATCAGGTCCTTGGCGTCCCAGATCGTATTGAAGATCTCACCCACGGCCAGCGGCGTTACCGTGTGCTCACGCACGAGGCGGAAGGCCTCCTGGTTCTCGGCCGGGGTGCAGTCCTCCAGCCAGAACAGCTGATAGGGCTCGAGCATCTTGCCCAGGTTCGCGGCTTCCTGCGGCGTATAACGATGGTGCCCATCGTGCAGCAGGTGGTGATCAAAGCCGTAGGTCGCGCGCAGCTTCTCGAACATCTTGGGCACGTAATTCAGGGCCTTGCGCGTGTCCCACCCGGTCAGAGAGGGCAGCTGGGCATCGGCCGGCTCGTAGTAGAGCTTGCCGCGGCCCACCCCATAGGCGTCCTTGATGCCGGGCACGCCGGTCTGCGCGCGAATCGCCTTGTAGCCCATGTCGATGTACTGGCCGACCGCCTCGACGGTCTCGTCGATATCGCTGCCGTTGGCATGGCCATAGACCATGACCCGCTCGCGGCTCTTGCCACCCAGCAGGTCATAGACCGGCATGCCCGCCATCTTGCCCTTGATATCCCACAGCGCCATGTCGACCGCCGCGATGGCGCGCATGGTCACCGGACCGCGCCGCCAATAGGCCCCGCGGTAGAGATACTGCCAGATATCCTCGATCCGGCGCGGGTCCATGCCGATAAGGCACGGCACGACATGGTCCTCCAGATAGGAAACCACTGCCTTTTCCCGGCCGTTGAGCGTGGCATCGCCGATGCCGTAGACACCTTGATCGGTCACGATCTTCAAGGTCACGAAATTGCGCCCGGGGCACGTGACGATCACGCGGGCCGCTTCAATCTTCATCTTGGCTATTCCCCCCAGAGTTCTGACTGGTACGTTAGGTCCCGTCTTGACGACCTTAAATTGGTCTGTCAATCCTTCAATAATTGGTCAGACCAACGAGATCTCGATGTCCAGACAGACACATGCACCAGCCTCTACCTCGGAAAGCGCCCCCGCCAAGCCGCAGGACCGCCTCTACCAGGAACTTTCCCAGACACTGCTGCGCGAGATCTCCGAGGGCGTGTTCCCGGTGGGCTCGCGCCTGCCCGCCGAGCGCGAACTGGCCACACGCTATGACGTGAGCCGCACCACCGTGCGCGAGACCATGATCGCGCTCGAGGTGCAGGGCGTGGTCGAAGTGCGCGTGGGCTCGGGCGCCTACGTGCTGCAGATGCCCGGCGCGGCCGCCCAGCCCGGGATCAACGTCACCGCCTTCGAGTTGACCGAGGCCCGCCTCCTGATCGAGGGCGAGAGCGCGGCTCTTGCCGCCACGCAGGCGAGCGAAAAGGATATCGCCGCCATCGCCGCCTCGCTCGAGGCCATCGCGCGCGAAACCAACGACGTCACCGAAAGCGAGCTGGCTGACCGCGACTTTCACCTCGGCATCGCCCGCGCAACGCGCAACCGCGCCATCTACGAGGCGGTGGAGCACCTGTGGAACCAGCGCGAGAGCTCACCGGAATGCGCGCTTGTCCATGCCAAGGCGCGCACCGCCAATATCAAACCCGTGGTCGAGGAGCACTCGGCCATTCTCGACGCGCTGCGGGCTGGCGATCCCGCCGCCGCACGCAACGCCATGCGCGCCCACCTGAGCGCGGTTCTTGAAAGCCTGCTCTTTGCAACGGAGGAAATGGCGGTTGAAAAGGCGCGTGAGGCCTCGCGCTCGAAGCGCGCGATCTACGCCCGGCTGACCGCCTGACACACCAATGACCCGACCGCTACGCCTGCATCCCGACCGGCTGCTGCCGGCCGATCCCGCCACGCGCGCTCTCGCCCGCGACCTTTATGAGAGCGTGGCCGGCCTGCCGATCATCAGCCCCCACGGGCACACCGATCCGCGCTGGTTTGCGACCAACGCGCCCTTCGGCAACGCCACCGAGCTGCTGCTCGCGCCCGATCACTACATCTTCCGCATGCTCTATTCGCAAGGCGTGCGTCTCGAGGACCTCGGCCTTGGCGGCTCGGGCGCGGATCCGCGCGCAGCCTGGCGCCTCTTTGCCGAACGCTACCACCTGTTCCAGGGCACGCCTTCGCGCATCTGGCTCGACTGGGTCTTTGCCGAAGCCTTCGGGATCGACGTCGCGCTGGAAGCGCAGACAAGCGATCTCTACTTCGACACCATCACCGAAAAGCTAGCGAGCCCGGACTATGCGCCGCGCGCGCTGTTCGAGCGCTTCAACATCGAGGTCATCGCGACCACAGAGAGCCCGCTCGACACGCTGGAGCACCATGATGCCATCCGCGCCTCGGGTTGGCAGGGGCGGGTCATCACCGCCTACCGCCCCGATCCGGTGATCGACCCCGAGTTCGAAGGCTTCCAGGCCAATATTGACCATTTCAGCGCGATCACCGGCGAGGATTGCCGCACATGGCAGGGCTACCTTGCCGCGCACCGCCAGCACCGCGCCTTCTTCGCCCGGATGGCGCGACGAGCACCGACCACGGCCACCCCACCGCACGCACGGCCGACCTCCCCCACGCCGAGGCCGAAGCGCTCTTCGACAGGGTCGTCACGGGCAAGGGCACCTCGGGAGATGCCGAACTCTTCCGCGCCCAGATGCTGACCGAAATGGCGGCGATGAGCCTGGAGGACGGGCTCGTCATGCAGCTCCACCCCGGCTCCTTCCGCAACCACACGCCCGCGTGTTCGAGCGTTTCGGGCGCGACAAGGGCGCCGACATTCCGGTTTCAACCGAGTACGTCCGGGCCCTCAAGCCCCTGCTCGACCGGTTCGGCAACGAGGCGGACTTCACGCTCATCCTCTTCACGCTGGACGAGAGCGTCTACGCGCGCGAACTGGCGCCGCTGGCCGGGCACTATCCCTGCCTGCGCCTGGGCCCGGCCTGGTGGTTCCACGACAGTCCCGAAGGCATGCGCCGCTTCCGCCGCTCGGTCACCGAGACCGCCGGTTTCTATAACACCGTGGGCTTCAACGACGACACCCGCGCTTTCCTGTCGATCCCCGCGCGCCACGACCTGGCGCGCCGGATCGACTGCGGCTTCCTGGCCGAACTGGTCATGGAGCACCGCCTGGAAGACTGGGAAGCGGCCGAACTCGCCCGCGATCTCGCCTACGATCTTGCCAAGAAGGCCTACAAGCTGTGACCGATACCCTGCCCCGCCTGTCGCCTGAGACCCTGGCCTGCGTCCCTGCGGACACACGCTTCGCGCATGACCGCGCGCAGACGAGCATGGGCATTGTCCACTTCGGCATCGGCGCCTTCCACCGCGCGCACCAGGCCTGGTACACCGACCGCGCGATGGACGCGGGCGATACGCGCTGGGGCATCTGCGGGGTCTCGCTGCGCTCGGCCAGCGTGGCCGAGCAGCTCATGCCGCAAGGAGGGCTCTACACCGTCGCAGAGCGCGGTGCGGGCACGCCGCGCCTGCGCGTGGTCGGCTCCGTCCACGAAGTCCTCGTCGGCCCGGACGACCGTGCCGCGATCCTGGAGCGCCTCGCGGCCCCGGACACGCACATCGCCAGCTTCACCGTCACCGAGAAGGGCTATTGCCGCAAGGGCGATGGGAGCCTCGACCTCGCACGCGCCGATGAAGGTTCGATCTACGGCTTCCTTGGCGAGGGGCTCGCGCGCCGCCGCGCGCTGGGGCTGCCGGGCCTCACGCTCCTGTCGTGCGACAACCTCGCGGACAATGGGCGCACGCTGGAGCGGCTCCTGGGCCAATGGTGTGCGCATCACGATCCCGAACTGGGGGCCTGGATCGCGCAGACCTGCACCTTCCCCGGCACGATGGTCGACCGCATCGTGCCCGCGACGACCGACGCCGACCGCGCGGCTGTCGCCCGCCAGCTTGGCCTGGCCGACGAAGCCTGCGTCGTCACCGAGGCCTTCAGCCAGTGGGTGATCGAGGATCGCTTCGCGGGCCCCCGCCCCGCCTGGGAGGATGTCGGCGTGCAGATCGTAGCCGAGGTCACGCCGTACGAGGCCGCCAAGCTGCGCATGCTGAACGGCGCGCACTCCGCGCTCGCCTATATCGGCCTCGCCGCCGGGCACACTTTCGTGCACGAGGCCGTGGCCGATCCGGCCATCCGCCCGGTGATCGAGGACCTCATGCGCGAGGAGGCCGCCCCCACGCTGACACCCGCGCCCGGCCAGGACCTGGATGCCTACGCCCAGGCCCTGCTTGCGCGCTTCGAGAACCCCGCACTAGAGCATCGCCTCGCCCAGATCGCGATGGACGGCAGCCAGAAGATCCCGCAGCGCTGGCTCGAAACGCTCGAAGCCAACCGTGAGGCCGGGCGCTCCTGCCCGGCCATCCTCGCCGCGCTCAAGGCCTGGTTCCGCCATCTGCGCGGCGCGAACGGCCCACTCGAAGACCCCATGGCTGATGAGTTGGCGACGCTGGCCCGGACCCACGAGGACACCGAATTGGCCCGCCAGCTGTTTGCACCAGAGGGCCTTCTTGGCGGCACTTGGAATGCCGATACAGCGGAGGTTTTTGCCGGATGATCTCCTGACTTCAAGTTCAGGGAAAAGGGTTCCGAGGGCCATCGCCCTCGCCCTCCCCTAATTGTCGAGATCATCGTTCACCGGCCAGTTTGGTCGGGTACGGGCGAACGCACCTTTTTCTTGGGCTGTTGCAGCGGGCTCTTTGCGTATTAGGCCTATGAGAGTACGTGTGGCTTAACACGAAATTTAGCATCCTGCGCCTAACCGCCGAGGACCATGCGGCTCGCAACCATCACCAATTGGGCCTACGGGGCCACGGTTCTCCTCACGCTCGTGTCCGGCACGACGATGCTCCTTTCCTCCAGCGCGCAAGAGCAGGAGCGTGTCGCCGTGGAGCGGCGCTTTGCCCTCGACCGCGCGACCGAGCGGCTAGCCGAGGACGTGTATCGGCTGACCGATCGCGCGCGCCAGTATCTCAACACCGACGATGCCACCTACCAGGTGCTCTACACCCGCGAGGCGGCCGATACCGACAAGCTGGAAGAACGGCTGCGCCGGATCGCCGAGGCCGGGGCCACGCCCGGAGAGGTCGCGGTCCTGCGCGAAGGCCTGCGCTGGGCCGATTCGCTGCGCGATGAACAGACAGAGGCGCTCGCCGCGCAGGCCGATGGCAACACGCCGCGCGCACGCCAGATCCTGTTCGGCGCCGAATACGAACGCGAACTCGATCGCGCCATCACCATGGTCGAACGCTTCCAGGAACAGCTCGACCAACGTACCGAAATCGAGATCACTGAGGCGACCCGAATTTCGCGTATCTGGCGCACGACTTCCGAAGTCATGCTGGCGATCACCGCGTTCCTGTTCCTGTGCGTCCTCTACTTCGTGTTCAAGCGACGGGTCCTGCGCCCGGTCGTGCGCCTCTCCGACGTCGTCAACCGTCTTGCCGCACAGGACTACGGCGTGGAGCCCCTACGTACGAGGATGTCGACGAGATCGGCGACATGGCCCAGGCGATCCGCGTGTTCCGCGAGAACGGCATCGAGCGCCAACGTCTCGAAGCGGTCCAGGAGGCCGAACGTGCCTCGCGCGCGCTCCTCGCCCGCATGACCCAGCGCATGCAGGGCTGCGATACCCTGGATGCACTCACTGACGTGGTCCGGCGCTTCGTACCCGAGATCGTGCCCGGCTTTGCAGGACGGCTCTATGTGCTCGACCCGGACAGCAATCGCCTGGAGGAGACCGGAAACTGGCTGGATCCCCAGCACTCGGGGCGCGCGTTTTCGACGTTGGACTGCTGGGCGCTTCGTCGCGGCCTGCCGCACCGCCCGGCGGGCGAGACCATCGACGTGCCCTGCGCGCACCTCGATCTGGATGGCACGGACGAGCTTCCCGATACACTCTGCCTGCCCCTGATTGCGCAGCGCCAGACGCTGGGGCTGATCTACTTCGAGTCGCGCAAGGCGCGCGGTGAGCAGCGCTTCCCGGAAAACTATCTCCAGATGCTGAGCGAGAATATCGGCCTCGCGCTTTCCAACCTGCGGCTGCGCGAGCGCCTCCAGGCCATGGCGCTCACCGATTCGCTGACCGGACTGTCCAACCGCCGCAATTTCGAAGAGGAACTGCCTCTCTCGCTGGCCAAGGCCGAACGGGAGGCAGGCGTCCTCTCCTTCCTGATGCTGGACATCGATCACTTCAAGCGCATCAACGACGGCTTTGGTCACGAAGCTGGCGATGCGGTCCTGCGCGCCATTGGCACCGCGCTGCGCCAGGCCTTGCGCGAGGACACCCGGATCTTCCGATACGGCGGCGAGGAGTTCCTCGTCATGCTACCCGGCACCGACAGCGCGCAGGCTATGGAGCGCGCCGAGGATCTGCGCGCACGGATCGCGAGCCTCGAAATCCTGCATCATGGGGAGCCGCTTGGCCCGGTCACCGTTTCGATCGGACTGGCGACCACGCCCGACCATTGCCCGGCCGCCAAGCTTCTGCGCACCGCCGATGCGGCGCTCTACCGCGCCAAGGACCTGGGCCGAAACCGCGTCGAGGTGGCCCAGCCCCGCAAAGACGAGCGCCTGGCGACTTGATGCCCCCTGCCCGCAAGCGAAAACGCCTCTCCGTCCATTCCCGACGAAGAGGCGTTTCTGCAGATTAGTCCGTCACAAGCGCCTTAGTCGGTTGCGCCTGTCTGGTCCTCGACCACGACATCGGCCCCGCCCCCGAGCGAGCGGTAGAGCTCGATCAGGTTGGTCGCTTCCAGCAGCCGCGTATTCACGAGCTGCTGTTCAGCGGCATAGGCCGTGCGCTGGCTGTCGAGCGTCGTCAGGAACGAATCCACGCCGCTGCGGAACCGTGCCTCGGCCAGGTTTGCCGAGACCTGCGCCGCCTTGGTCCGGCGCATCTGCGCCGTGACCTGTTCGTTGATGCGGCCACGCTGGGCCAGGGCATCGCTGACTTCGCGAAACGCGGTCTGGATCGCCTTCTCGTACGTGGCCACCGCAGCCTGCTTGGACGCCTTGGCATAGGCCAGGTTGCCCGAACGCGCGCCGCCGTCGAACAGCGGCAAGCTGGCCGAAGGCGCGGCGTTGTAGGTGTAGCTGCCGTCCTTGAAGAGCCCCGACAGCGCGGTGCTGATCGTGCCCAGCGTGCCCGTCAGCGAGATCGTCGGGAAGAAGGCCGCGCGCGCCGCGCCGATGTTCGCGTTCTCGGCGATCAGCTGGTGCTCGGCCTGGAGCACGTCGGGACGCGAGAGGAGAACATCGGAGGACAGCCCCACTGGAAGATCCTGGCGCACCATATCCTCAGTGCCCAGCGTCGAGGGCAGCAGTTCGCGCGGAACGGTCGTCCCGGCCAGCAGGTTGAGCGCGTTCTGATCCTGCGCCAGCGCAGTCTCGAGCACGGCGATGTCGTTGACCGCGCCCTCGTAGCTGGTTTCGGCCTGGCGTACCTGCAGCTCGCTGCCGGTGCCGATCTCGAACTGCGCCCGCGTGAGATCCAGCGTCTTCTCGAAAGCATCCTTGGTCCGGCGGGCAAGCGCCAGCTGGTCCGCATCGCTCGCCATCGTCAGCCAGGCGTTGGCGATCTCCGCGATCAGGCTGATGCGGGTGGAGCGCTGCGCTTCCTCGCTTGCGAAGAACTGCTCCTGCGCCGCGCGCGACTGGTTGCGTACGCGCCCGAACAGATCAAGTTCGAAGGCCGAGATACCCAGCGTACCCTGGTAGATCTCGATATCGCTCGAGTTCTGGGTCTGCCCGGTCATCGCCGCGAAGTTGTTGGTGTAGGTCGCGGTGCCCCCCGCGCTCAGCGTCGGGAACAACGCCGCGCGCTGGGTGGTGAACTGGGCGCGGGCCTGAAGGACATTGGCCGCCGCAATGCGCAGATCCCGGTTCTCCTCCAGCCCCATCGCGATGACCTGGCGCAGACGTTCCTCGAGGAAGAAGTCCTGCCAGCCCGTGCGCGACATGTCCGGGGCATCGCTTGCTGCACTCGGATAGACCCCGCCCTGCGGCATGGCCTGGGGAATGGCGCCGGTCGGCCGCTCATAGTCGGGTGCCATGTTGCACCCGGCCAGGAGCAGCGCGCCCGCCGCGATCGGTAGAATGCGTGTCTTCATCTCAGTTGCCCTCCGGGGCCTGGCTGCCCGAGGCAGCGCCCTGGTTCGCTTCGTTGCCTTCCTCCTGCGAGGTCTCGTTGTCGCGGCCATGTCCGAAGAGATGGCTGACGACCACGAAGAACATCGGCACGAAGAAGATCGCGAGGACGGTCGCGGTGAACATGCCGCCCACGACCGCGCGGCCGATGGCGTTCTGTCCGCCCGCACCCGCGCCCGAGGAGATCGCGAGCGGGATCACACCGATGCCGAAGGCCAGCGAGGTCATCAGGATCGGACGCAGGCGCAGCCTGGCCGCCTCGATGGCCGCGCTGAAGGCATCCATGCCCGACTGCACGCGCTCTTCGGCGAACTCGATGATGAGGATCGCGTTCTTGGCCGAGACACCGATCGTGGTGATGATGCCCACCTGCAGGTAGATGTCGTTGTTGAGCCCGGTCAGCCAGGCAGCTCCCAGCGCGCCGAGCACGCCGAGCGGAACCACCAGGATCACCGCGATCGGCACCGACCAGCTTTCGTAGAGCGCGGCAAGACACAGGAACACGACCGCGAGCGAGAGCGCGTAGAGCGCGGGCGCCTGGCCCGACCCCATGCGTTCCTCATAGGACAGGCCCGTCCAGTCGAGGCTCGTGCCCGGCGGAAGCTGGGCGTGGAGTTCCGTCATCTTGGCCATGGCATCGCCCGTGCTCAGTCCGGCCGCCGGAGCGCCCTGGAGTTCCATCGCAGGACGCCCGTTGTAGCGGGTGAGCATGGTCGGTGCATTGCGCCAGGACACATCCGAGAACGCCGAATAGGGGCTCATCTGGCCATCGGCGCCGCGCACGTAGAAGGAATCCAGGTCATCGGGCGAATCGCGGTATTCCTCCTGCGCCTGCAGGTAGACGCGCTTGGTACGGCCGCGATCGAGGAAGTCGTTGACGTAGGCGCCGCCCCAGGCAGTCGAGATCTCGGTGTTGATGGTGCCCAGGTCGAGGCCCAGCGCGCTGGCCTTGTCCTGGTCGACATCAACCTTGAGCTGCGGCGCATCGTCGAGACTGACCGGCATGATCTGCATGATCGCCGGATCGGCCATCGCCGCGCCCATCAGCTGGTTGCGCGCGGCCAGGAGCTTGTCGTGGCCGATGCCATCGGTGTCGGTCAGCCATACGTCGAAGCCTGCCGCGTTGCCCAGTTCCGAGACGGCCGGCGGGATCAGCGCGAAGATGGTGGCGTCGCGGTACTGGCCCAGTGCCCCCATCGCGCGGCCAACGATGGCCTGCGCCGCATTTTCGCTGCCCGAACGCTCTTCCCAGTCCTTCAGGCGGACGAAGGCAATCGCCGCGTTCTGGCCACGGCCCATGAACGAGAAGCCCGAAATCGTGAACACCGCCTGGACGTTGTCCTTCTCATCCTCAAGGAAGTGGCGACGCACTTCCTTGAGCGCTTCCTCGGTGCGCGGCAGGGTCGAGCCCGGAGGCGCCATGACCTGGGTCAGGACGACGCCCTGGTCCTCGTCCGGAAGGAAACCGCCGGGAAGGCGGAAGAAAATGAAGCCCACACCCGCAACCAGCAGGAGGTAGAGGAGGCCCGAACGCTTCCAGCTGCGCGCGGTGCGCTTGACGCCCTTCTCATAGCGGTCCGTACCGCGATCGAACGTGTCGTTGAACCAGCGGAAGAAGCGCGCCAGCAGGCCATTGCCTTCCAGCTTGGACGGATCGTGGGGTTTCAGGATCGTGGCGCAGAGCGCCGGAGTGAGGATCAGCGCGACCAGCACCGAGAGCACCATCGAGGAGACGATGGTGAGCGAGAACTGGCGGAAGATGACGCCGGTGGAACCGCTCTGGAAGGCCATCGGCAGGAACACCGCCGACAGCACCATGGCAATACCGATAAGCGCGCCGCTGATCTCGTCCATGGACTTTCGCGCCGCGTCCTTGGGAGAGAGGTGCTCGGTCTGGATCAGACGCTCGACGTTCTCGACCACCACGATGGCGTCGTCGACCAGAAGACCGATCGCGAGCACCATGCCGAACAAGGTGAGCTGGTTGATGGTGTAGCCCAGCCCCGCCATGATCCCGAAGGTGCCCAGAAGGACGACCGGAACCGCGATGGTCGGGATCAGCGTTGCACGCCAGTTCTGCAGGAACAGGAACATGACGAGGAAGACGAGCACGACCGCCTCAACGAGCGTGTGGATCACCTGCTCGACCGAGAGACGCACGAACGGCGTGGTGTCGTAAGGGTAGACGACCTTCACGTCCGGCGGGAAGCCTTCGGAGATGCGGGACACCTCTTCCTTGACGGCCTCCACCGTGTCGAGCGCGTTGGCACCTGAAGCCAGGCGCACACCGAAGCCCGAGGCAGGCTTGCCGTTGTACTGGACGTCAAAGCCATAGGTATCCGCGCCCAGCTCCGTGCGCGCGACATCGCGCAGACGCACGACACCGCCGCCCGCGTTGGTGGCAAGGCGGATGTTGTCGAACTCGTCCGGCGAAGTCAGGCGCGACTGGACCGAGACGGTGGCGTTGAGCTGCTGCTCCTTCGAGGACGGCAGCTGGCCGATCTGGCCGGCGGAAACCTGCGCGTTCTGGGCCTCGATAGCCGCGCGCACGTCGCCCATAGTAAGGTTGTAGCTGCGCAGCTTGAGCGGATCGACCCAGACGCGCATTGCGTACTGGGTGCCGAAGACCATGAGCTCGCCCACACCGTTGATGCGGCTGACCGGGTCCTGGACCTGGCTGACGACGTAGTCCGAAAGGTCGTTGGCGCTGTGGCTCCCGTCTTCGGAATAGAGGCCGACAACGACCAAGAAGCTCGCCGCCGACTTGGCTACGGTCACGCCCTGGCGCTGCACCGGTTGGGGCAGCAGCGACTGCGCGGCCTGCAGCTTGTTCTGCACCTGAACCTGCGCGATATCGGGATCGGTGCCCTGCTCGAAGGTCAGGGTGATCGTCACTGCACCTGCCGAAGACGACTGCGAGGAGAAGTAGCGCAGGTTATCGATGCCCTTGAGCTGCTGCTCGATGATCTGCGTGGTCGTCTGCTCCAACGTGTCCGCATCCGCGCCCGGATAGGTCGCGTTGATGGTCACCGTAGGCGGCGCGATCTCGGGGAACTGCGAGACCGGAAGGCTGCGGATCGCGAGGATGCCGAACATCATCGCGACAATGGCGATGACCCATGCGAAGATGGGTCTGTCGATGAAATAGCGTGCCATGTGGGATCAACGCCCCTCGGACGGATTTTCAGTCTCGGCCGAGGGTGCCTCGACCTCCTTGCCCGAGCGCGCGCCGACTTCACCCGGCTTCTTTACCACCGGCTTGACGGTGCTGCCCGGACGCGCGTTCTGCGAGCCTTCGACGACGATTTTCTCGCCTTCCTTGAGGCCGCCCGTGACCAGCCAGTTGGTACCCGCGGTACGGTCGGTCTCGATCACGCGCTGCGACACCTTGCCGTCCTTGCCGACGACCAGGACGACGGGCTGGCCCTTCTCATCGCGCTGCACCGCGCGCTGGGGGACCAGCAGGCCATCGGCCTTGGTGCCTTCGACGAAGCTCGCACGCACGTACATGCCCGGAAGCAGAAGGCCCTGCTTGTTGGGGAAGACCGCGCGGATGACCTGGCTGCCCGTGCTGGGATCGACGGTCACGTCGGTGAACTTGAGGCGCCCTTCGGCCGGATAGGTGCTGCCGTCCTCAAGCTTCAGGTTGACCGTGGCGGCCGCGCCATTGCCGGCAAGCTTGCCGGCCAGGATCTCCTGGCGCAGGCGCAGCACGTCCGCGCTCGACTGCTGGATGTCGACATAGATCGGATCGAGGTGCTGGATCGTCGTCAGGGGCTCGGCCTGCGAGGCTGAGACGAGCGCGCCGGTGGTGTAGGTCGAACGTCCGATGCGCCCGGAGATCGGTGCGCGCACGGTGGTGCGGGCGAGATCGATCTGCGCGCTGCGCAGCGCGGCTTCCTGGGCCTGGACGGTGGCGCGTGCCTGGGCGGCGGCGGCCTCGGCGTTCTCGGCCTCCTGCTTGGAGATCGCATTGATCTTGACGAGTTCGCCATAACGGCGGGCCTGCGCCTCGCTCGCGGCGATCTGCGACCTGGCCTGGGCCAGCGCGGCCCGCGCGCTTGCGACCTGCGCCTCGTAGGGCGCGGGGTCGATCTTGTAGAGCGCCTGCCCGGCGCGCACGTTGTCCCTTCCTCGAAGAGGCGGCGCAGAATGAGCCCATTGACCTGCGGACGCACGTCCGAGGTCTCGTAGGCGCTGGTGCGCCCGGGGAGCTCAGCCTGGAGGTCGACCGTCTCGGTGCGCACGGCCATCACGCCAACTTCCGGCGGCTGCGGTTCGGCTTGTTGCGACCCGCCGCCGCACGCCGAGACGAGCAGCCCGAGGATAGGGATCAACTTCTTCATGGTTCGCACCCGATAACGATGATATGCAGTTTGTGAGTGATCGTTCACTCACGATTGCACGGCCCACTACTGCAATGCAGCAAAAAGCACAAGCGACGCACGGGATAAAAGTGATGGAAGACACCGCCAGCCACAGGACAGCGCGCTGCGACGAGCGCCGCCGCAAGCTGATTGCAACGGCGCGCCGACTGTTCGCGAATCAGGGGTTTCATCTCACCGGCGTGTCCCAGATCGCACGCGAATCGGGCATTGCCGTGGGGCAGATCTATCGCGACTTCGCGAGCAAGGAAGCGGTGATTGCCGCCATCTGCGAGGAAAGCCTGCAGGTCTGGCTCGAGGAAGAGACGCTGAACCAGGCCATCGCCGAAGATGACAAGGGCACCATCGCAGACTGGATCACGCATCTCCTCCAGGAGGAATACGAGTTCGAGGAAAGGCGCATGCTGATGGAGATCATGGCCGAGTCGGGGCGCAGCGAGAGCATCGCCCAGATCAACGCCTGCATCCTGGGACGATTCCGCCCGCAGCTCAATCGCGCCCTCACCTCGATTGCGCCGCATCTGGACGAGAGCGCCCGCACGCTCATCATCAACCTGGTCCAGGTCCTGAGTTGGGGTATTGCCGCGGGCGAACAGCTCGACCCGGCAATGGATCGCGCGGCCTTGCGCACCTACGTGACGACGCTGGTGCGGCGCGAAATCGGTATCGACTAACCCTGCGCGAAAGTGGGTCCAGAGCGGTCAAGGCCCGACCTTCCGGGCCAACCGCTCCAGCCGCCCGGGTTCGCAAGCGCGACCGATCAGATGGATCCATCTGATCGGTCACTGCCTGGCCAGCCCGGCGGAGCGCAAGGACCTGCCCCACCGAGAGGCAAAGGGATCAGTTCACGCGGCGACGGTGTTTGCCACCGTAGCGCTTGCCGCAATATTCATCGAGTTCGCGCATCTCGCGCGCCGCCGCACGGGCAATAGCCGCATCACAGGGAAGGTCCGCCGATCCCGACGCTTCGGCCCGGACCGCCTTTTCCGCCCGCGCATCCTCCATCCGCGCCTCGACGCGTTCGCGCAGGACCTCGATGTCGGCGCGTGAAAGGATGTTTTTTTCGCGCAGGTAACAGATCATCGTCTGCAAGAGGATCAAGGCCTTGTCGCCGCTGTCGACTTCCGCAAAGTCCGTATCGACACAGGCTCCGCCTGCAGGCGCACCCTTTCCTTCGATCATTTCAGCACTCTCCGTCATGGTCACGCCGTATTGTTCGTGCGTTTCATGCCGAAGTTACCGATTCTTCCGAAGATTTCCAGCGCGTATATATTTGTATAGCTACCTAACTACTCAGCCTCCTTCGTGAGGGTATTGTGCGGCGCCGCGTCCGCGGCCTCCCAGCCACCGCCGAGCGCCTTGTAGAGCCGTACCAGCCCTCCCCTCACGGCCGTTTCGGACAGGGCCAGACGGTCCTCCCCCTCCAGCAGGGTTGCCTGCGCCAGGGTCACATCGAGAAGCCCCACCGCGCCTTCGCGGTACATGTCGCGCGCGGCGGCAAGGGCGGTGCGGTCCTGCCCGACTTCGCGGGCCAGGCGGTCGCGCTGCGCCTGGATATCGGCGTAGGAAACCAGCGCGTTGTCGACATCGTTGAGCGCCTCGACCACCGCCTTCTGATATACCAGCGCGGCCTCGCGCTGCTCGCTCTTGCGCAGCGCCAGCGTACCCTTGAGGCGCCCGCCCTGGAAGATCGGCAGACTGATCACCGGCCCGACACTGACGCCCGGCTTGCCCACTCGCCAATATTCTTCGCGTGGAAACCTTCGGTACCGAAGTGGCCGCCGAGGCTGATCGAGGGATAGAAGTCCGCCACCGCAACGCCGGTCTCGGCCGTGGCGGCATGGAGGCGCTGCTCGGCCTCGCGGATATCCGGGCGGCGGCGCATGAGGTCTCCGGGCAGGCCGACCGGCACACTGGGCGGCACGCCCGGCAGCGCGCGTACCGGTGCCAGCTCGGCCTCGAGTTCGCGCGGCGGCTTGGCAAGGAGCGTACCCAGCGCATTGATGAGCTGGACGCGGCGGCTGTGCAGTTCAGGGAGGCGCGCCGAGATCGCCTCGACCTGCCCGCGCGCCCGCGCAACATCGAGGCGCGTACCCAGGCCATTGGCAAAACGGTCCTCGACCACCGTCAAGGTCCGCTGTGCCGTTTCGAGGTTGTCCTGCGCAATCGCCTCGCGCGCCTGCACGCCGCGCAGCTCCATGTAGTGTCCGGCAAGCTCGCCCACGGCATCGAGCGCGACCGCGTGGCGCACCTCAATCACCGCGCCGGTGCGCGCGTCAGCCGCCTCCACGGCCCTCCGCACCTTGCCGAAGAGATCGAGCTCCCACGAAGCACCCAGCGCATCGGCAAACTCGTTCACTTCCGGGCTCGAGCCCGGTGCCGGCATAAGCTGCGAGAAGAGGCCCTGCGGGCTGCGGCGGGTGCGCGCGTAGCTTGCCTGCGCGCCCAGCTGGGGGCGCCCTTGTGCCCCTGTCACCCGGCTCTGGGCCTGCGCCTGCTGGATGCGTTCGGCCGCGACGGCCAGGTCGAGGTTCTGCGCCAAGAGACGCTCGACCAGCGCCGAGAGCTGCGGATCCTGGAAAGTCTCCCACCAGCGCCCGTCAACTTCGCCCCCGATGGTCGTACTAGGTGCCTCGGGACGCTCGGCCCATTGCGGCGGTGCCTTGGCCACGGGACGGGTGTAGTCCGGGCCGACCGTGCAGGCCGAGAGCGCGGCCAGGGAACTTGCGGCCAGCGCGAGCGCGGCAAAACGAGGCTGCATCACTCCACTGCCTCCTTGGCACCGAGGTAGGCGGTCTGCCTCTTGCCCCCGATGACATCGGCAAAGTGGGTCTCGATGCGGGTCTCGACCGACATGCCCATGCGCAGGTGGCGCACCTCGGGCTGCCCTGCGGCAAAGCGGATCTTGACCGGCAGGCGCTGGACGATCTTGGTGAAGTTGCCGGTCGCGTTCTCCGGCCCCACGGGCGAGAACGCCGCGCCGGTCGCCGGAGGCACGCTGTCGACCACACCGTCGAGATCAATGTCGTAGGCATCGACGTGGATGCGCACGCGCTGGCCCGGCGCCACGTGCTTGAGCGCGACTTCGCGGTAGTTCGCCTCGACGAAGGTCTCCTCCAGCGGCACCACCGCCATCAGTGCCGAGCCGGGCGCCACGTAGTTGCCGGGCTCCGCCTCGCGCTGGCCGACCATGCCGTCGACCGGGTGGTGATGCGGGTATAGCCGAGGTCAAGCCTGGCCTGCGCGAGCCGCGCCCGGTCGGCCTTTACCGCCGACAGCGCGGCCTCGCGCGCGGCGCGCAGGACCGCCAATTCGCGGGTCGCGGCCTGGACGGCGGCCCGGGCCTCCTCCACGCGCGAAGCCTGCTCGCGCTGGGTCGCACGCGCCTGCTGCTGGGCCTGGCGCGATCCGGACCCCGAATTGGCGAGGTTGTCGTAACGTGTGGCGTTGGCCTCGGCGAGGTCAAGACGCGCGCTGGCCTGGCGTACCTGCGCCTGCTCCTGGGCGACCAGCGCGGGCTGACGCGCGAGCGCGGCTTCGGCGTTGGCGACCTGCGCGAGATCACGGTCGAGCTGCGCCTGCGCCTCGTCCACCGCCACACGGAAATCACGATCATCGAGGCGGGCAAGGAGCTGCCCCTTCTTCACCATCTGGTTGTCCTCGACATCGACCGAGACGACCTGGCCAGCGACGCGCGGGGCGATCACGGCGTAGTGCGCAGTGACACGCGCATCGTCGGTGGTCACCTCCGAGCGCGGCACGAAGAGGCTGAACAGGACGTAGGCGATAAAGGCCAGGATCACGAACCCGCCCCCGTACCAGGGCCAGTGCGGATGGAGGACATAGCGGTCGTTGTCGCCCGGGATGATGATCGTCCCGACGATCCAGGGGCGGCGTGCCCCGCGCTCGGCGGAAGGTAGTATGTCGGACATGTGGGGTTCCAGGAAGTTCGGCGATGGAAGAGAGAAAAGGAGTATGACGCCCGGCTCAGGCCGGCACGGGAACGAGAGCCGGAGCTGGGGCCGGTGGCACCTCGGTCTTGGCGGGAGGCGCCTGGCCCGGCGTCGCTTTTACGAGGGCGATATGCGGGGGATAGGTGCGCACCGGCAGCACGATCAGGACGAGGAGGACGAACCCGGCAAGCCCCGCGAGGAACAGGTACTGGTCGCTCGCCACCATCACCGCCTGCTGGCGCACGACGGCCTCGTGGAAGGCACCCAGGGCCTCTGTGCTGCGCGGGCTGCCATCTGCGGTCAGCGGGGGCGCGTGGCGCGGGTCGAGCGCAGGGCCCCGGATCAGGGCGAAGGCGTGGCTCCCGGCCCGCTCGATCAGGCGCGTGCCATGCAGCTCGCCGCGAAAATGGGCGACCAGTTCGAGAAGGCACGTGCCCAGCGCCTGCGCCACCGCGCGCGGCATGTTGATGAGCGGGGAGACCTGCGGCCCTTCCTGCGGCACCACCGCGTTCGTACCCATCATCAGGAGCGAGACGACAACGAACGCCTGGCCCAGGCCCGAGATCGCCTGCCACATGTAGAACTGCTCACGGTTCCAGGCCGAGGTCAGCTGGCTGCACCCGATGCAGGCGACCATGATGCACAGGAGGCCAAAGCCGTTGACCCAGCGCGAATCCACCCAGTCCTGCTTCAGCACGTAGACCGCGAGCGGCAGGTAGAGAAACTGGAGCGCGGCGATCTCCAGCATGATCGTGGCGGATTGCAGCGGGCGGTAGCCCTGCACTTCGGCGAGGTAGGCCATCGGCACGGCCGAAGACGACATGCCGATCATGATGAAGCAGAACAGCGTGATGACCGCATAGGCCACGTTGGGCCGTCCGAGCAGACGGACCCCGATGAGCGGGGCCGGACTGCGCCATTCGTTGAGGACGAAAAGCGGCACTGCCACCGCGCTCACCAGCGCCAGCACGCAGATGAGGGGCGAGTTGAACCAGTCGAGTCGGTTGCCGTGCTCCAGCATCGTCGTCAGCGCGCCCATCCCCAGGATGACAAGGGCCGTTCCGCTCCAGTCGCACTGGCGGATGCGCGCCAGGTTCATCGGGTCCTGCGGCATACCGTGCCACACCAGCAACCCCGCCAGCGTGCAGAGAGGAATCGCTTCCCAGAAGACAAAGCGCCAGTCGACAAACTCGGTCCACAGCGCCGCAACGCCCGCGCTGAGATTGGGAAAGAAGGTCGCGGTCAGGGCGTAGCAGCACAGCCCCCAAAGCCGGATCGGCGGCGGCAGGAAGCGCAGCGCCGCAGCCATCAGCAGGGGAATCGTGAAACCCTGAGCAAGGCCCTGGAAGATGCGCAGGAGATAGAGAATCTCGATATTGGGCGCGAACGGGATGAGCACGCTGGACACGAGATTGAGGCCAATCGCGAAGAGCACCATGCGCCGCAACGTCACGACCGTGGACCAGAACGGCGAAAGCGCCATGCCGATCACCATCGCGGTGACGTAGAGGCTCTCGATCCAGGTGCCCGCGTCATGGCCGATGCCCATCGCGCCGCGCACGTCGACAAGGGCAATGGCGCTGACCTGGTCGTTGAATTCGGCCGCCATGGCCGCAACGATCGCGCCGGCAAGGCCCAGCAGGGGTTTCTTGTCCATACCCGTTCAGCCGCGCCCGTCTGCTCCGGGACAGCGGCCGCCACGTCCCACCCGCAGGACCGCGGCCTTCGTGCCTTGTACCATGAATTGAACCCAATCTTTCAGTTGATATAAGTCAACTGAAAGATTGGGTTGTATTTGTCAACCGACAAAGGTGTGAACATGGGACAGCTTTGTTCCCACCGCAGGCACCGTTCAGCGCAGGTCTGGCACGCCCCATTGCCGATTTGTTTCACGGCGGCCTGCAACAAGTTTCCCGTTCAAAAGTTGCCTCATGCGATCCCAGTACGTAGACGATGGCCCTGATGAGCGAAGATACCCCCCCCAATCCGAACGTCAGCGAACTGACAGAACGCCCATCCGGGTTCCGCATGGCGGTCAATCCACCGGTGTTCTTCACCTCCGCAGTCCTGATCCTCGCCTTCGCACTGGCGGCTGTCCTTGCCCCCAAGCGCGCGGAACGGATCTTCACCCATGTCCAGGAGTTCCTGGTCCAGAATTTCGGATGGTTCTACATCCTGGCGGTGGCGGGCTTCCTCGTCTTCGTGATCTTCCTGATGCTCAGCCGGCACGGCAACATCAAGCTGGGGCCTGACGACAGCGAGCCGGAATACAGCTACCTGTCCTGGTTCGCGATGCTGTTCAGCGCAGGCATGGGCATTGGCCTCGTCTTCTTCGGGGTCGCGGAACCGATCCAGCACTTCGCCTCGCCGCCAAGCGGCGAGCCCGGCAGCATCGATGCGGCCCGGCGCGCGCTGGTGCTGACCTTCTTCCACTGGGGCGTGCACGCCTGGGCAGTCTACATCGTCGTAGGCCTGGCCCTTGCCTACTTCTCGTTCCGTCGCGGCCTCCCCCTCACCATCCGTTCGGCGCTGTTCCCGCTGATCGGGCGCAAGATCAACGGGCCCATCGGCGATGCCATCGACATCTTCGCGGTACTGGGCACGATGTTCGGTGTGGCGACCTCGCTCGGCCTCGGCGTACTTCAGGTCAACGCGGGCTTCAGCTACCTTTTCGGCCTTCCCATCGACACCGCCGTACAGCTGGTCCTGATCGCGGTCATTACCGCGCTCGCCACGCTCTCGGTCGTCCTCGGCCTCGACAAGGGCGTGAAGCGCCTGTCCGAGCTCAACATCATCATGGCCGTGCTGCTGCTGGGCTTCGTGCTCTTTGCCGGCTCGACCGTGTTCCTGCTCCAGGCCTACGTCCAGAACATCGGCGCCTACCTTGGCGCCCTCGTCTCGCGCACCTTCCGCATGTACGCGTACGAGCCCAACCCCTGGCTGGCGGACTGGACGCTGTTCTACTGGGGCTGGTGGATCGCCTGGTCGCCGTTCGTGGGCATGTTCATCGCGCGCATTTCGCGCGGACGCACCATCCGCGAATTCGTGGGCGGCGTGCTGCTCGTCCCCGCGCTCTTCACCTTCCTGTGGATGACCGTCTTCGGCAACACCGCGATCGCGCTCGACATGTCGGGCGTGGCCCCGATTGCCGAAACCGTGAAGAACAACATGCCCGTCGCCCTGTTCGAGACGCTGCAGGCCCTGCCCTTCGGCACGATCACCTCGTTCATCGCGACCATCCTCATCGTCACCTTCTTCGTGACCTCGGCGGACTCCGGTGCACTCGTGATCGACATGATCACCTCGGGCGCGGCCGAGAACCCGCCGGTGTGGCAGCGCATCTTCTGGGCGGTCTGCGCGGGCGGCATTGCTGCAGCCCTGCTCGTCGCGGGAGGCCTCGATGCCCTGCAGACCGCCGCGATCGCAAGCGCCCTGCCCTTCGCGATCATCATGGTCTTCATGTGCTATGGCCTGCTCAAGGCTCTGAACGGCGAACGAGAAGGCGAGACAAGCGACCTGTCGGCCTCGCTCACGCCCTCCGCTCCGCGCGCCGAAATGAACTGGCAACGCCGTCTCGGCGCAATTGCCGGTGTCTTCCACGAGGCCGAGATCGACGCTTTTCTCACCGACACCGTCAGCCCCGCGCTCGACGCCGTGGCGGACGAGATGCGCGACAACGGGCTCGTGCCCGAACTCGACGCGGACAAGGGCCACGTGCGCCTTGTCGTGGCCCACGGCGATCGCGGCGACTTCGTCTATCAGGTGCGTAGCCGCCCCTATCTCAAGCCCAGCTTCGTCTGGGCCGAGACCCGCAAGTCCCACGATTCCGAACGCCGCCACTTCCGCGCCATGGCACAGGCCTCCGACGCCAGCGCCCCGCACGATGTCACCGGCTTCTCCCGTGCCCAGGTCATCGACGACCTCCTGACCCGCTACGGCCGCTTCCGCCACTTGCGCCGCATCTCGTGATCCCGCAGCGCTGCGCGACCGGGCCGGTTCATCCGCCCCGGTAGTGCAGCGCCTTCACGAATTCGGAGAAGGCGGGCGTGGGCTGGCGGCGGCTCGGGTAATAGAGCTGGTAGCCCTCGAAGGGCAGCGAATAGTCCTCCAGCACGGCCTCCAGGGCCCCACTTTCCAGATGCTCGGCCGCATGGATGTCGAGCACGCACCCGATCCCGGCCCCATCGAGCGCGGCCTGCATGATCGGGAAGATGCTGTTGAAGATGAGCTGGCCGCCCACGCGAACATCGAGCGCCTGCCCCTGCTCCTCGAACTCCCAGGCGTAGATCCCCCCGTTCGATGTGAAGCGGTAGTTGAGGCAGGCGTGATCGACCAGGTCACGCGGTGTCCTGGGCCGTCCATGTTTCGCGAAGTAAGCAGGTGCGGCGACGGCGAGCATCCGCAGCGGCGGCGAAATTGCGACCCCGATCATGTCCTTCTCCACCACTCCGCCAAGCCGCACGCCCGCATCGGCGCCACTCGCCACGATGTCCGTGAAGCCGTTGTCGATGGTGACTTCGACGTTGATGTCGGGAAAGCGCGGTAGGAAATCGCGCAGCATCGGCCAGAGGATCTTGTGCGCGGCCAGTTCGTCCGAGTTCACCCGGATGTTTCCCGCCGGCCGGTCACGCAGCTCGGCCAGCTGGGCGATATCGGCCTCGATTCCATCGAGTTTCGCCCCGACCGAACCGAGCAGCCGTTCCCCGGCTTCGGTCGGCGAGACGCTGCGCGTCGTGCGGTTGAGGAGGCGGATGCCCAGACGCGCCTCCAGCGCCTTCATGCGGTGGCTGAGCGCTGACGGTGTCACCCCCAGCTGTGCCGCCGCACGGGTAAAGCTGCGCAGGCGCGCGATCGTCACGAAGGCAACGAAGTCGGACAGGTCATGGCGTTCCATTCCTGAGCCGTACTCATAAAGCATTCAAGAAAACACCCTCTAATTCAATTGCGAGAGATCCCCTAGAGGGCACACTCCCCGACCACGCACGGCACAGACCTGCCCGAACCGGACCTGATAACCATGAATTCCCCGCACACCTCCCCCACCTCGCCATCGCCGTCTGAAAGCCCAGCCCATTGGGGCGCGGTCTATGCGATGGCCCTGTGCAGCTTCGTGCTGGTCGCCTCCGAATTCCTGCCGGTCAGCCTGCTGAGCCCGATGGCCGCCTCGCTTGACCTGACCGAGGGCCAGGCTGGGCAGACCATCGCCGCCTCCGGTCTCTTTGCCGTCATCGCCAGCCTCTCGCTCGGCCGTCTGACCCGCAGCCTGCAGCGCCAGCACGTCCTGCTTGCCCTGACCACGCTCCTCGTCATCGCGAGCGTGCTTGTCTCGCTTGCGCCCAGCTACGCCGTACTGATGACCGGCCGTGCGTTCCTGGGCCTTGCCCTGGGGGGCTTCTGGTCGATGTCCGCGGCCGTTTCGATCCGCCTCGTGCCCGATGCCGACGTGCCCAAGGCGCTGGCGATCATCAACGGCGGCAATGCGCTGGCGATGACGCTGGCCGCGCCGCTGGGAAGCCTGCTGGGCGGATGGATCGGGTGGCGCGGCGCGTTCTGGTGCGTTGTTCCACTGGCGGTCCTGGCCGTAGCCTGGCAGGCCTTTGCGCTCCCTCGCCTGCACCCTGACCGCAAGGCCCAGGGCGGACGCCTGCTCGACCTGCTGCGCCATGCTCCCCTGACCGCGGGCCTCGTGACGGTCGCGCTCCTTTTCATTGGCCAGTTTTCGCTCTTCACCTACCTGCGCCCCTTCCTGGAACAGGTGACCGGCGTGGGCGTCTCGTTGCTCTCCACGCTGCTGCTCGTCGTAGGCGGTTCGGGCTTCGTCGGCACACTCGTCGTCGGGCGCATTGTCGAGGGGCGCCTGTTTGCCCTGCTGGCCGCCCTTCCTGCGGTCATGGCCGCGGTCGCGCTGGCCCTTGCCCAATTCGGCGACATGCTGCCTGTCGCCATTCCGCTGCTCGCCATCTGGGGCTTCGCCGCCACGTCCGCGCCCGTCGCCTGGTGGACCTGGCTGGCCCGCACCGTGCCCGAAGACGCCGAAGCGGGGGGCGGCCTGATGGTCGCGATCATCCAGGTCTCCATAACCCTGGGGGCAACGCTGGGCGGGATCGGCTTCGACACGCTGGGCGCGGTGCACGAGTTCATGGTGAGCGCGCTCGTCCTTACCCTCGCCGCCGCCGCCGCCATCGCACTGGCCCGCTTCCAGAAGACCCGCGCAGTGACCGCCTGAACCGGACTTCCCTTGCAAGGTCGGGGGCGTGATCCGTAGAACGCGCCCCATGTCCTTGCCTGTTCACGGAAGTTTGGCGCTCATCGCCGCCGCGCTCGCCGCCGCCCCAGCCTATGGCGCGCCCTCCGAGGCCGTCGAGAAACCCTACCAGCGCGACTATTCCGAAGCCGAGCTCTGCGCCGTATCCCAGCGCGACGCCTTCACCGGCATTCTCGATCTTCGCGCAGCTGACGGCACCTTGCGCCGCCGCGTCGAGTGCCGCGACGGGCGCAAGGACGGGCTCGACCGCCAGTTCTATCCCACAGGCGCCCTGGCGCTGGAACGCAACTGGAGCGAGGGCGCGCTCGATGGCCTCTACCGCCACTGGTCGGACGACGGCACTCTCCTGGAGCGCTGGACCTATGGCCCCAGCGGCCTTGAGGGCGACTACTACGTCTTTCACGAAAACGGCCAGCTCGCCTCCAAGGCACACTGGCGCGAGGGCAAGCGCGACGGCCCCTACATCAACTACGCGCGCGACGGGCGGCTCAAGGAATTCGGCAACTACCGCAAGGGCCGCGCCGATGGCGACCAGGTAGAATACCGGAGCTCAGGCGCGGTCGGCCACAAGCACTACGCCATGGGGCGCCCTGTCGGTCCGCAACCGCTGTGGAGCAAGGACGGCACTCTCCTCGCCTTGGCCGAATACGACGAGGCGGGGCGCTTCCTGCGCGGCGCGGCCTACAACCTGGACGGCTCGATGCGGCGCGAGAGCCATCCCCTCGACATTCCCGGGCACGGCCGCGGGCTGGAAACCACAGAGTACAACGGCTGCGAGACACGCACCGTCATCCAGAGCGGAACCGACGACCCCCGCCGCCTTGCCGAAATGGGCTATTCACTAACGCCAGGTCTCTATCGCCTGGAAACAATCCGCCGGTGCGGCAAGCTGGTCGAACGGGTCGAGGCCTTCGACCACGAACTTCTCACGCCCGCTTTCCACGCCGAGCCGCCCGAAGACTGTCCTTAATCGGCGTTCCCAAGCGTATGGGCAATGGCGGCCTTCGCCAGCGGGGCCATGATCGCATAGCCCTTCGCGGTGGGGTGCACGCCGTCCGAAGAAAGCCCCTCCCGCATCGCCCCGTCGGGGGCCGCAAGTGCGCTCCAGTAGTCGACATAGGTGAGCCCTTCGCGCGCCGCATAGGCCTTTAGCCAGGCGTTGAGCGCGCGCACCTGGGGATCGGGGCGCTTGTCGCGCGCCCAGGGAAAGGCCTTTGCCGGAGGCACCGAGCCCAGGATGACCTTGATCCCGTGCGCACGGGCGAGTTCGGCCATGGTCTCGATATTGCCGGTGACCTGCGCCATCGTCGCCGCCCCGGTGTTCCCGGCGATGTCGTTGGTGGCGGCCAGGATATGGACCGCGCGGGGCTTCAGCTTGAGCACGTCCTCGCGATAGCGCACCAGCATCTGCTGCGTTGTCTGGCCCGAGATGCCCCTGTCCACGCGGCCGTTCGTCCAGAAATCCGGGTCGATGTTCTGCCAGTTGTCGGTGATCGAATCGCCCATGAAGACAACCTCCACCGGAGCGTTCTTCGCCTTGAGCGCCGTGTTCGCCTCGGCGTAGCGGCACAGCTGGCCGAAGTCCCGCGTCAGCATGTCGAGATTCCAGATGTGCCACCCGTCCCCGTCGCTCGGCATCGCATGGTGCGGGCACGGCTCTTCGACGATGCCCACCGGGTCCTGCGCATGGGGATCGCCGTCCACGCGCGTCTGTGCACCGGCAGGCATCCCGAGTGCTGTGCTCAGGGCAAGGGCTCCGGCAATCGTGGCGGCGGCATGGCGCATGGGTCTACTCATCCTCTCGTGCGCGGGACGTTCCCGCAGTGCGTTTCATTCGGGGCAGAGCTAGACCAGCGCGGCGCACTTGAAAACGGCGAACTTTCTCAGTCCCCGGGGACTTGGCATCCTTGTGGCCGGTCGTGGATTGAGCGGCACGAAGGACACGCTGGCAACGTGAACGTACCGCACGGACATGCCACCAAGGAAAAGGCCCGGCTGCTCCCACGAGCGACCGGGCCTTTCTCATTCCGTCGGATGCGTGGCTTAGTGGCCGCGGCGGTCCGGGACGTAGCGCTCCCCCTTGCGGTCGGCCTCGATCTTGGCCTCGGTGTCGGGATAGAGGTCGTTCATCTTGCCCGGAAGGTTGGGCTCTGCGTACCACTCGCTCGGGAAGTCGGCCGCGCGGTGACCATCCTTGTGGCGCAGGACCAGGCCCTTGCTGGCGCGCTGCGTGTAGGGGATGTCGTGCTTGCCCCGCTGGTTGGCGAGGTCGGCATAGAGGGCGGCGCGCAGCTCGTTCTTACGGTCAAGCTGGGCGGGATCCTCGATGCGGTTGTGCAGTTCCTCGGGGTCCTGCGCCACGTTGTAGAGTTCCTCGGTATCCCAGATGCCGTGGTACTGGATGTACTTCCACCCGTCGCGCTCGATGGCGAAGGTGGTCGGTGTCTGCGGGAACTGCCAGTCCCAGTAATACTCGTAGACGAAGTCGCCCGCCTTCCAGTTTTCCGGCGCGGTGCGTCCCTCGGCAAGCGAGAGGAAGCTCTTGCCTTCCATCTGTTCAGGCTCAGCCACGCCCGCCAGATCGAGGAACGTCGGGGCGAGGTCGAGATTGCGCACCAGGTTGGGCACGGTCTTGCCCTCCGGCACGATCGCGGGTGCCCAGACCACCATCGGCACGCGCACCGAAGGCTCGTAGGCGTTGCGCTTGTCGATCAAGCCGTGGTCGCCGAACAGGAAGCCGTTGTCGGAATAGAACACGATCATCGTGCTGCGATCGAGCTTGTTCTTGCGCAGGTACGTCAGGATGCGGCCAAGGCTGTCGTCGACCGAGCCCAGCGTCTCGTAATAGCGGCGAATGTATTCGGGCAGCGGCTCGTCGGTGTGGTAGGGGAAGTCCGCGCCGTGCCAGCTGTTGCGCTGGTTGCGCACCCACATGGGCTTGCCTTCGTTGTTGCGCGGGGTGTCCGCCCAGCTCTCGGGCAGATCGACATCAAGATCCGCGTATTCGCCCTTGTGGCTTTCCTCGGGCGTCGGGTCGGAATGGACCGCCTTATGGCTGAGGTAGAGGAAGAAGGGCTGCTTCGTGTCGCGCTCCTTCAGCCAGTCGAGCGCGTAGTCGGTAAGCTCGGTCGTGATATACTTCTGGCGGTTCACCTCCACACCATCGACGTTGAGCTGCTGGCGCTTGCCCGCCGCGATCTCCTCCGGCGAAAGACGCTCGGTCGGGAAATAGGTGCCCTGCCCCTGGAAGCTGACCCAGCGGTCGAATCCGGGGCGCGGGTCCGCATTGGCATCGCCCATGTGCCACTTGCCGAAGAAACCGGTCTGGTAGCCCGCCTGCTGGAGGTAGCTGGGGAAGAAAGTGAGGCCCTTCTCGCTCGAATTGGTGTTGTCGATCACGCCGTGGTTGCGCGCGGTCTGGCCGGTCAGGATCGTCGCCCGGCTCGGGCTGCACAGCGAGGAGGTTACCACCGCGTTGGGGAAATAGGTCCCGTGGCTGGCGAGATAGTCGATGTTGGGCGTGTTGAGGCCCGGCGTCAGGAAGCCCATGGCATCGAAACGCAGGTCATCGACAAGCACGAAGATCATGTTCATCGGCTTGCCATCGACGGTGCGCACCGGCTGCGCGCCGGTTTCGGCCGTGGGGGCCGCCGTCTGGGCCTGCACCGGCGCCGTGGACAGCGGCAGGCTGGCAATCGCCGCCGTGCCTGCAAGGGCAAGGGCGAGCTTCTTCATGCGCCCGCCAAGCGGGCTCTTGCGCGAGGGGAGGTTCTTCATGCCACATTTTCCTTCCGGGCAGATGCCTTGAGGCCGGCCATGCCCACCAGCAGCAGGACGAGAGCCAGCGGCGAGGCCACCGCGCACACGAGCGAAATGGATTCGCCCACCCGCGCCGGGTCGCCAAAGACGAGGTCGGTCACCAGCGCCACGGCCGTCGGGCCGAGGGTGGAACCGATCAGGTTGATCGAGAGCATGTAGACGACCGAGACCATCGCCCGCATGCGGTTGGGCGTGAGCCCCTGGAGGGCGGCAAGACCGCCGCCAAAGTTGAACCCGGCAAAGAAGTTCATCGCCCCGATCCCGGCGAGCGCCAGCGAGGCGGTCGGCATCAGCGGGAAGCCGATGGTAAGCGGGATCAGCGCGGTAAAGCCGATGACGGCGGCCTTGAGGTTGCCATAGGGCGTGCGCTTTTCCAGCGCGCTCGCCACGAAGCCGCCCGAAAGCGCGCCGCCGGTGCCGCAGAAGAACACGATCCAGCCATAGGACGCGCCGATCTCGCTGATGTTCATGCCGTAGGAACGTTCCAGGAAGGCCGGGATCCAGGCGCCCGTGCCGTTGCCCACGAAGATCATCAGCGAGAAGCCGACGATGATCCCGAAGTAGGCACGTCCGTGCGTGCGCAGCTGGCTGAAGAAGTGGCCCATGGGCGCCGCTGCAGGCTGTGCGTCGCTGACGCTGCCCCGGCGCTTGGGCTCGCGCACGAGGAACATCGCAAGCGAGAGCAGCGCGCCCGGAATACCCAGCAGCAGGAAGATGATGTGCCAGCCCTTCATCGTGCCGAGCAGCGGGATGAGAACATCGGAATTGGGCGGAATGGCGCCTGCAATGAGACCACCCAGGATCAGCGCACCCGCGCCGCCGAAGTAGACGCCCATGTTGTAGACGCCCATCGCCAGGCCCAGCTTCTCCTTGGGGAAGTAGTCGGCGAGGATCGAGTAGGCCGAGGGCGAAAGGCCGCCCTCGCCCACGCCCACCGCGATGCGCGCGGTAAACAGGCCAGTGAAGCTGCGCACCATGCCGCAGGCCGCCGTCGCCAGGCTCCAGATGAAGATCGAGGCCGCGATGATGTTGCGACGGTTCGAACGGTCCGCCACCCAGGCGACCGGGATCCCGACGAGGACGTAGAACAGCGTGAACGAGAGGCCGTAGAGCAGGCTCATCGCGGTATCGCTGACCCCGAAGTCCTCCTTGATCGGCTGCACCAGAAGCGCCAGCGCCTGGCGGTCGACAAAGGCCAGCGTATAGGCCAGCATGAGCAGGAACGCGGCGGTCCAGGCTTCGCGCGCAGGTGGCCAGGGCGCCTCGGTGGCGGCCTCGGATGCGGGGGTGGCGGTCATCGGGATCCTCTCGCAGTGCGCATTATCGTTTGCGCCGTGTTCTTTAGCGTGCAGTCTGGCGACACGAAGCGATTGCACCTGTACGAACTGTCTTGCAAGACAGGACGGCATGACGCAATGTAGCGCTAAATTGCTAGTGAAAGCTCGGGCCCTTGTCAACCAGCCCGGGGATGACCGGGGACGTGGATGATGGACAAGAAAGTGGGCACACGATCGCGCAGGCGTTCGGGCGGCGGGGTCACGATGGCCGCCGTCGCGCGCCATGCCGGTGTCTCCTCGATGACGGTTTCCAATGTTCTCAACAACAAGCCGAGTGTTCTTCCCGCCACGCGCGACGCCGTGCTGAAGGCCATCGCCGAACTCGACTACCGGCCCAACACCGCCGCGCGTGCGCTGGCCAGCGCCAGCAATTACCGCATCGGCCTGCTCCACCGCGACAGCGACAGCGCGCTCTTGAGCGCGATGCTGGTCGGCACGCTCAATGCCTCGGCCCGGCTCGGCGTCCAGCTCAACATCAAGGTCTACGACCAGAAGAACCCGCTGGATTCGGTGCGCGAGTTCCTGAACACGTCACCCGACGGCCTGCTCCTGCCTCCACCGCTGTGCGAACGGGTGAGCGCGGCCGGCCTGCCTGAGGAATACGACGTCCCCATGGTCGCCCTCGCCTCGGGCCGGGCACTGGCCAACATGCACTGCGTGCGCATCGACGACGAACAGGCGGCCTACGAGACGACCGGCATCCTGCTGCGCGCAGGCCACCGTCGCATCGGCTTCGTGCGCATTCCCAGCCTTGCCGGGGAAAGCCGCTTTGCCGGATATGCCCGCGCGCTCTCCGACCAGGGCCTGGCACTGGATGAAGCGCTGGTCTGGAACGCCCGCCCAACCTTCGATGCGGGCCTGCGCCTCGCCGAGGAGATCCTGCCCGGCAAGCGCACGATCACCGCCATGTTCGCAGGCAACGACGATATGGCCGCTGCCTTCGTGAACGTGGCGCTGCGCACGAACCTGCGCATTCCCGAAGATATCTCGGTGGTGGGCTTTGACGACACGCCCATCGCCGTAAAGATTTGGCCCGCGCTCACCACTGTGCGCCAGCCGCTTGGCGAGATCGCCGAAGTCGCCACGCGACATCTCGTGGCCGAATTGCAGGCGCGCGACAAGGAGACGAAGGCGGCTCCAGGGGGAACCACCTTCGTCGACTACCAGATCATCGAGCGGAATTCGGTTGCGCCCCCATCGTCCTGAGGCGCGTTGCGACCCGAAGCGCTCTGGTTTCAGTAGCGAAGCTGCTCTTCGCCACAGAAAGGATCGACCGGGCTCACGCCCGTGAACGGCGCCTTGCCGAGCAGCCGTTCGACCAGCGCGGACTGCACCGAAGGCAGCGCGCTGTAGCCATTGATGTAGGTGCGCACGTCGGGCGCATCGTAAAGATAGTAGGGCTGGCCCAGCGAGATCATCAGCGTCGGGATCTCGCGCGAGAAGCGCTTCATCGCCTTGCGCGCGCCGCCGTGAAGCGCGGTCCAGTCAAGGTAGATGTGCGAGAGGCTGGCGGTTGCCTCCTGGCCGATGAGGTAGACGACAAGGTCGGTGTCTTCAGGCGCCGGAGGGGTCTCGGCATCGTACATGCGCAAGTCGAAACCGGCCTTGCGCATGTCCTCGCGGAAGACGTCGAGACTGCGCGGCAGCGCGCCGGAGATGAAGTTCCAGCCTTCCTCGGCCAGCAGCACCACGCGCCTGTGCCGTGCGGGGTCAAGCGGCAGCAGGTCCTGCGTGTCCTTGACCAGCGTGATGGCGCGCGCGTTGGCCTCGGCCGCCACAGCCTCGCTCTCGGGCGTGGAGAGGCGTGTCGTGCCCTCCTCAATCGGGGGCACCCATTCATCCAGGGTCATGCGGTGAAGGCCAAGCCGGGCCTTCAGCGTCAGGATCATGCGCACGGCATCTTCCAGACGCTGCTCGCTCAGCGCGCCGCGGCGCAGGCCGTCCATCATGTGGCGATAGTCCCCGCCCGGATCGGGCGAGAACAGGAACATGTCGCAGCCGTTCTCGATCACGGCAGGCACGGCCTCGGCGCGCTCCTGCCAGCCGGTGAGACCGCCCATGGGAGTCGCGTCGGAAACGATCAGCCCCTTGAAGCCCAGTTCGCCGCGCAGAAGTTCAAGGTTGAGACGCTTCGAGACCGAGGCAGGTACGAACCGCCCGGCCCCGGCATCGGCGGGAAAGGCGGCGGGCAGCGCGATATGCGCGGACATCACCGACATGACGCCCTTGGCAAACATTGTGCGGTAGATCTCGCCGAAGCTCGCGTGCCACTCATTCATGGAGAGGCCGTTGACGCTGGTCACGAGGTGCTGGTCGCGGTCATCGATGCCATCGCCCGGCCAGTGCTTGGCGCAAGTGGCGATGCCGCCCGCCTGGAGCACCTCGGTCATGATCCCCGCTTCGCGCAGGATCGTCGCCATGTCCGAACCGTAGGATCGCGTGCCCACGACCGGGTTGCGGAAATTGCGGTTGATGTCGACGACCGGACTGAAGGTCCAGTTGAAGCCCTGACGGCGCGCTTCGCGAAGAACGATCGCCGAGATACGGCGCGAGAGGTCCTCGTCTGCGCAGGCGGCAAGGCCCATCTGGTTGGGAACGGCGGTGGCGAAGGCCTGGCTGACCGTGCCCCCTTCGATATCACCGCTGATGAGCGGGGGAATGCGCGATTCCTGGATGGCCGCGCGGGTCGCTTCCCAGGCCGCCTTGAGGTCGTGCCCGGGGAAGCGGTGGATCCCGCCCACGCCCAGTGCGCAGTGGCGGGAAATTTCGGCGAGGTCATCGCCGATCGAACTGAGTGCGAAGAGCTGACCGACCTTGCCCTCGACGCTGAGCGTGTCGAGCGTGGCCTCGACCCAGGCCCGATCCTCGGGCGCAAGCGCCAGGGGATCGATGGTCACAGGGTCATTCAGTTCGCATTCGGTCATCTAGGCCAGGTCCATCTTGGTGGCGGATGTGCTGGCGGCGGCCCTGGGAGGAGGAGGAGAGAGCGGGCCGCCGCCAGACGGTTTTCCTGAGGGAGGGTGGGCCCTCAGAAACTGTAGGACGCGCGCACACCCCAGTAGCGTGCGCCATCGCGCAGGACCTGCTGGTAGGTACGACCGCCATTGAATCCGGAGTCGAAGATGTTGGACACGTTGTTCTGGTCGAACAGATTGCGCACGAAGACAGTCACCGAGTAGCTGTCATCCTTCGATTCCACACCGGCCGAGAGGTTCACCAGGCCAAAGCCCCCCTGCGCGGCACGCGGGTTCTGGTCGATCTGGTAGGACACCTTGGTCTGGTAGCTGCCATCGACCATCACGAAGCCATCGACGGGCGCGCTGTCACCGAAGGGCACGGTCTGACGCAGCGAGCCGGTGAGACGGAAGTCGGGCGCGTTGGGCAGATCGCCGCCCGCCAGATCCTGCACCCCATCGACGCAGCCCTCGGCCGCGGTCTGGCCACGATAGCAGGGGCCGAGCGGGAAGGAGTCGATGCGCGCATCGAGCAGCGTCATGCCCAGGTTCACCGTGGTAAGCGAAGTCGGGCGAATGGTACCTTCCAGCTCGATACCCTTGGTCGAGGTCGAACCGGCGTTGAGCAGGTAGAACGCGACGTCACCGGGCAGCTGTGCCTGCGACTGGAAGTTCTTGTACTTGGTGTAGAACACCGCCGCGTTGAGCGACCACACGCCGTCCAGGCTCTGCAACTTGGCGCCGACTTCGAAGGCGTCGGACTGTTCGGCGTCGACCGGCTCGTAGTTGGGCTGCGCGGCGAAGATCAGGTTGAAGCCCTTGCCCTTGTAGCCACGCGAATAGCTGGCGTAGGCGTTGCCGAGGCTGCCCAGCTGGTAGCGCAGGCCGATCTTGCCGACGAGCGCGGTGTCGCTGGTCTTGCCATCGAAGTCGGCCGCGACGCCCGCAGCCCCGCCAAGCGCGCTGTCTCCGGCGACGAGCACATCGGCCGGGTCACGGTACACGTCCCAGTCCAGCGTCTCATGGAGGAGGCGCAGGCCACCGAACATCTCGAGCGTGTCGGTAAGATAGATGTTGGTGCTGGCAAAGACGGCAAGGTTGGTGTTCTTGGTCGACCCCGTGAACTGGCCGCTGCGCGGGCCAGCCGGGAAGATCTGGCGACGCTGGAAGCCGGTGTCGAGGTCGAGCAGGAAGGCATAGCCGCCGAACAGCACGTCGAAGCCGCCGAGGTCACCCGAGACCACGCGCAGTTCCTGCGAGTACTGCTTGAGGTTGGTGGTGCCGGTGTTGACGTCCCACAGGTTCACGCCGGGCACCGGCTCGGAAAGCGAGGTGTAGTCGACGTCCGAACGGGCGGTGAAGTCCCAGCCGCGCACGGCGGTGATCGAGACCAGCTGGAGGTCGTCGTTCAGGCGCGCCTGGATGCGGCCCGAGACGCCCCACTGTTCGCTGTCGTTGGTGGTGTCCGCGTTGAGGTTGACGTCGCGGTTGTCGGGCGAGGCCACGACCGGCGCGATTGCGTCGGCATAGGCCTGGCCATCGACCGCGCGCAGGGTCGGGCTCGCATCGTTGGTGCCGTTGCGGTAGTCGCCGATCAGCGTGATCTTGAGGTCGTTGTGGGGCTCGTAGACGAACTTGGCACGGCCGCCGTAGTTGCGATAGCCGCCCAGCTTGTCATCGCCGATGCCCGAGACATTGTCGATGAAGCCATCGTAATCCTTGTAGTAGCCGCTGACGCTGAGGCCCGCATCCTTGGCCACCGGACCCGAGATGATGCCGCGTGCCTGCCATTCGCCGCCCTGGGCGAAGCTGCCGTCGACCTTGCCCGAGAGGTAGGAGGTCGGATCCGACGTCGTGACCGAGACCAGGCCAGCCGAGGCGTTCTTGCCGAACAGGGTCGACTGGGGACCGCGCAGGACTTCGACGCGCTGCACGTCGATGAGGTCCTGGAAGCCCTGCCCTGCGCGCGCCATCACGACGTCGTCGACGACGATCGAGACGGCAGGCTCGGTCGCGACCGAGAAGACGGTGGTGCCGATACCGCGAATGTTGAGCGAGCTGTCACCCGGATTGTCGCCCTGGGTGAAGGTGAGCGAGGGAGAGACCTGGACCAGCCCTTCGACCGCGCTGACGCCCGCTGCCTGCAGCTGCTCGCCGCTGACGACCGAAACCGCGATGGGGACTTCCTGAAGCGTTTCCTCACGCATGTTCGCGGTGACGATGATGGCATTGCCGGTGACGGTGTCGTCGGCGCCCGCTTCGGCTGCCATGTCCTGCGCGAAGGCCGGAGCGCCCAGCGCCAGTGCCATCACACCGGCCGCGATACCGCAGGCCAGCTCAGTCTTTCGGAAATTCATCGGATCCTCTCCACTAAACACGTCAGGCTTCAATGCGCTCCGCATCTGCCTGTTGTTTTTAGCGCTAAATCATTTGCCCGGATTTCGTCAAGCCAAATTGGCAAGTCGCTGATTGTGCGGCGGCTTTCCCGGGAATGCGTTGCAAAATGCGCACAGTGGACCGGCCTCGAAACACCCTGAAAGCCCCGATTCGTGCGGCTTTGAGGGACTTTGCGAATCTGCGTTGAGGGGGAGCCGCGACAGAGACGGTCCGTCCTGCGGCATGCAAAAGGCCCCCGGTCTGCACCGGGGGCCGAGGCACTTCCTGCGCGATGCCCGACAGGTGGCCAGGAGGGAGCGACACCTGGGCGCCGTCCCCTCCCCACCGGCCTGTCGCCGCACTTTACCACTTCACGGTGACGCTGCCCCGAAGCGCCAGGGCGACCTCGCCGTGACGGCGGTCAGCCGAGAGCTCGCCGCCCATGATGAAGCCGCTGGGGCCACCATAGGCCCGCAGGCGCCCGTACCAGCCGCCGGTCGTACCATCGGGATCGAGCCGGAACGCCTCGCCCGGCTCGACCTCACCGGTGCCGAAGCGCGCCGTCGTCGCGCCAAGACCGCCGCTCAGCACCTCGCGCCAGCCGCCTTCGGTCTCGATCCGCATCCAGCCTTCATCGCCCGCCGACATGCCCAGCACATCGACGCCCACGGTCATCCCCGCATTGAGGCCAAGCTCGTCGCTGGTGCGATCCTCGACCAAGAGGCCCAGCGCATCGTCGCCGGTTTCGCCGTAGCCGTCTTCCTTCAAGCGCACGTAGTCGAGCGAGACCTGCGGGCGGAAGAAGAAGTGCTGGCTGCCTCCCTCGGCCGAGATGCCGCCGATGGCGCTGACGAAGCGGCCGTTCCAGCTGCCATCGATCGTGCGCGTGACGGTCTCCTGCGCCGTCACGCCCGAGAAGGTGCGCTCGCTGTCGAAGTCGGCATGGCCGATGGAGGCGCGCGCAAAACCCCCGATCGGGCCGAAATGCCCGCGCCAGTGCACCGCGCCCTCGACCGACTGGGACTTGACCTCGCTCGCCGCGCCACTCGTGTGCTGGTTCCAGATGTAGGAAGCCGTCGCACCGAAATAGCCGATGCCGGTGCGGTATTCTCCAGTGAGCGACCAGGCATAGCCATTGAGGTCATAGGCCGCAGTCGCCCCGGTATCCTTCTCGCTCCCCCAGAAGGCCAGGTTCACGTTGGTCGAGAAGCGGCTTTCATCGCCTGCGGGATGCGGCGGATCCTGGAGCTGGCGGGCCAGCGTGCGTACGCCCAGGCTGATACCCTCGAAGCCGCCGCCCGCATGGTCGGGGAGCATCTGCCCCACGGTGTCGCGGAAGGTGTCGCCATCGGTGATGGCAAGGAACACATCCTCGATCTCCTCATCGGCGGCAAGGGCGGCAAAGGCCGCGTCATAGGCGCTCGCCTGCGAACGGTTGAGACCCAGTTCCTCGCGCGTGCGGCGCGCGATGTCGACGACGATGGAATTGGCGCCGGCCTCCTCATCAAGCTGTGCCTTGAACATGAAGGGCACCAGGTCGGTGACGGTCTCGATATTGTCGCGCCCTTCCAGCGTGCCCGCCGTCAGGACCTCGTAGCTGCCTTCGGCGGTCGTGACATCGGCCAGCCGCAAGGCAAGGCGCGAGCCCTCCGCGAACCGCGCGGTACCCGCCACATTGTAGGCGCTGCCCTGTCCCGGCGCGGAATCGAGCGTGGCCACCAGGACACTGCCCTCCCCCACCTCGAGCGAGCCGATGTTGGCCGGGCTGCGCAGATCCAGCGCACCGCCCGAGAGCGTGACCGCAGCCTGGCCAGCGTTGACGAGCGCGCCCATGAAATAGGCATTCCCGGCAAGATCAAGCCGGTCCGCGCCGCCGCCGAAATCGAGCGTGCCTTCATAGCTGGCCGAGCCTTCGAGGCTCACCCGATCCGCGCCCGAGCCGAACGTCACATCGCCTGTCTGCACGGCATCGCCCGAGAGCGTCAGCGTGTTGTCGCCTGCCCCGAACGCGACATTGCCGGTCAGCGTGCCATCGGCAATCGAGAGCGTGTCGTTGCCACTGCCAAGGCGTACATCGCCCGTAATCTCTGGTGCATCGTAGCCCGCCGCGACCGCCGTCTGGCGTACCGTCACATCCCCGCTGGCCGCGGACAGGTCGATCGCCACGTTCGTGCCGTCCGCACCGCTGGCGATGATCGCGCCACTGTTGTCGAGCGCGGCCAGCGTGCCACTCTCATCGCGCACGGCGTAGGTCGTGCCGTCCTCGCCGCTCGTCGCCTGGATCGTACCGCTGTTTCGCAGCGCCCCAAGAGTTGCGCCCTGCTCCACGTGAATGGCCGCGACCTGCTCCCCGCCCGAGGCGCGGATGGTCCCGGCATTGCGCAGTTCGGGGACATCCGCACCCGCACCGATACGCACCGCCGTTGCATTGCCGCCATCGGACAGCGCAGCAATGGTGCCGTTGACGCCGATACCATTGGCAATCGCGACCTCGCCGCCCTGCCCGCCGATGACAAGCGCGTTCGCATCGACACCTTCGTAGAGACCTCGCCCCTCAATCACGCCATCGACCTGGAGCCCGTAACCACGCGCCGTGCCCTCGACCGCGCCAATGGCGATATCCCTGTCCGCTGCGCCGATGACCATGGCCGGAGCCTCGCCATAGGAGATGACCCGGGCGCTGCCTTCGTCGGCATCGGGCAGGCCGTCGCCATCCTCATCATCGACATCAGGATCGGTGTCAGCTGGTGCGACGGCGAGGACGATGCCGCCCGCGACATCGCCGCCAATCACGAGCGCCGAGCCGCCCTGGAGCAGGTCGTCGGCATCGAGGTCCGAAGGATCGGCCGGAACACTGGTATAGCGGTAGCCGGTGGCAGCAAGCGTGCCCTGCACCACCATTGCACCGCCTACATCGCCAGAGACGCGCGCGCCAATGGCATCCTCGCCCTGCGCACGGATCGTCCCGGCAAGGCGCACGTCGCCGGAGATGTCCCCGGCCTCGATGCTAACCGAGCGATCGCCCGTCACCACCGTTTCGCCATCATGGAGGAGGTCCCCGGTCAGCGGACCGCCAAGGGCGATACCGGCCGAATCGTTGCCCTGCACGGCAATTTCACCGCTGTTCGTGATCGTGCCCTCGTGCGCGCCCATCGTGCGGATGCCGTACCGATTGGAACCCAGCGCGAAAGGGCCGTCGAGATCGCCGTCGTTATCCTCGTCTTCAGGCGTATAAGGCTCATCCACCGTGATCGTGCCGGTGTTGGTGATGTCGCCCTGCGTTCCGGCCTGGGCGAGGATCCCGGCCTGGCCGTTGCTCACCGCGATCTCGCCCGCGTTGGAGACGGCGTGATTGCTGTCCATCGTCACCGCCGTGCCGCCCGTGAGAGTGACCGAGCCATCCTCGGTGATCGCGATGGACCCGGGCGCGCCATCGGCAATGGTCGAAGTGCGCAAAGGGGATGTGCGGGCGTCGGTGACGTCCTCGGCTAGTGCCGGCTGCGCAGCGGCGGCGAGGGCAAGAACGGCAGTAGAGGCTAGCAGGTATCGCGGCATTTCAGTCCCTTCAGGTCGTTTTGACCGATAGGACGGAGCCACGGGCGGACAGCCTTGAAAAAAGTTCAGAACGCGGTGTCGAGACCGATGCGCAGCGTGCGCGGACGCAGCGGCGTGACCTGCTCGCGCCCGGTGCCAAAGGGCGTACCCAGGGCGAAACGGTTGCCGCGCACATCGGCGATATTGGTGATGCCAAGGCTCACGCCAAGACGCTCGGTGCCCACGCGCACCAGCGCGCCGGTATCGAGGTAATCGCCCTGCGGCGCGCCGAGTTCGGGCCCGACGCCCAGACGCGAACGCCCGACGTAGCTGGCCCAGCCCTGCGCCTTCAGCCGGATATCGCCGCCAAGCTCGCGATCCCAGCTCATCGCCACACGCGCGGCCAGATGGGCAATGTTGGGCACATGCATCGAGCGCGTGGAGAGGAGCATGAGCGGCAGTGCAGGCTCGTCCACCTTGCTGCGGTTCCATGAAATGCCTGCCTCGGCCCGAAGTCCCCGGGCCAGCCGCAGGCCTCCAGACGCGCTCGCCGTCCAGATCCGTCCGTCCCCGATATTGGCCGTACTGGGCAGGCCGCTCGCGTCGATGAAGTCGGCCTGGATGTCCTGCCAGCGCGTGTAGGAGAGCGAGAGCGCGAAATCGAACGCGCCGCGCCCCCGCTGGCCGTGACGTGCGCCCACCTCGAAGGTCTGCGTGTGGTCATCGCGAAAGCGCCGGACGTACTCGCTCTCGATGGCCAGGCCGCCGGGGCGGAAACCTTCCTGGTAGCGCAGGAAAAGCGAGGCCTCGGGCGCGAGTGTCAGGTTGAGCGCCGCCGAGGGCAGGACAGTCGTGAAGGAGCGGCGCGCGGCGATGTCCATCGCGGCATGGGCGAGTTGGATCTCGGGCCGGATGTCCTCACCCCCGCCGCCCAGCCGCGAATGGGTGATGCGCGCGCCCGCGGTCGCGACGAGCGGCGCGGCAAGGCGAAGGCTGGCCTCACCATAGAGCGTGCCTTCGTCCACGACATTGCGCACGCCAGCCGGGATCGCGCGCAGTGCAAATGACGTCAGCGAGCGGTTGAGGCGCGTTTCGTTGTGGGTAAAACTCACCCCTGCGACCCAGCCCACGCCCCCGCGCTCGGGCTGCCAGAGCCGGGTTTCGTGCGCCACCATGCGCGTGCGGTTGGCCTGCGTGAAGAGGCGCGGCGGCCCGCCTTGCGGGGTCGCATCGAAATTCTCCCTCAAGGTCTGGCGCACGAGGCCCGTCGTCGAGCGCAGGCGGACGGCCCCGAACCTTCCCGCGACGACGAGTTGCCCCATCGCGTAGTCCGCATCAGCCCGCTCGGCCACGCGCGCGCCGTTCTCCAGCCTGGATCCCTCCCGGTCGGCGTACTGGCTGTCGGCGTTGTCGGTCCGCTGGCCAAGGGCCATCAGCGTCACCGACCAGTCAGGTGCAGGTTCAAGCCGCAAGGCCACGCGCCCACCCAGGATATCGCTGCCGTTGACGTTGCGGCCATCGATACGCGGCTTGTCGATGTAGCCACCCGTGCGCTGGGCATCGAACGAGGCCCGCAGGCCCACGCGTCCCTCGACCAGCGGCAGGTTGAGCATGGCGCTGCCATCGACGCCCGGTTCGCCATGGCGCGTGAGCGAGCCGCCCAGAACGGCAGAACCCGCGATGTCGTCCAGGTCCGGCGCATGGGGGACAAGCCGGATGATGCCGCCCAGCGAGCCAGCACCATAGAGCGTACCCTGCGGCCCCTCCAGAACCTCGACGCGGGCCATGTCGGTGAGGCGCAGGTCCGGATCGGGCGCGTTGTAGGTGAGGCGCATGTCGCCCAGATACTGCCCAACAGTCGCCTGCGTGGGGCCGGTGAAGCTGGAATCCGCGATGCCGCGAATGAACAGCTTGTTGCGCCCGCTGCCCAGGTGCGTGGAGGCCACCGTCGGAAGCTGGCGGGTGATCTTCTCGGTCCCGCCGATGCCGCCCGCCTCCAGTTCCTCGGGCTCCAGGATCGCGACCTGGGCCGGAAGGTCGCCAAGCGCCAGCTCGCGCTTGCTGGAAAGCACGATGATCGGCGCGCCGGTGATTTCGCGGGGGGCTTCGGGCACCTGCGGCGCGGCGCGGGACGTGCGGGCCGGACGGGAAACCGGCTCGATACGCCAGGCCGCCGGGCCGGTCGCCACGACCCGTCCCCCCGCCGCACGCGCCAGCCGCCGCACGGCCTCGGCCGCAGGAATGCGCGCGTCGAGCGCGGGCACCGCGCGGCGCGCGAGTGCGGGGTCCACGATGACGACACTCGCCCCCGTCTGGCGCGCAATCGCGATGGCCGCCTGCGAGGCGCTACCAGCTTGGGTGTGGACACGGCTTTCCTGCCCCCGCGCAGCTACGGACACGGGCCACGCGCTGCCCAGCACCAGAGCAGCGCCCAGAGAAAGGCTCAGGACCTGGCGCATGGCTTAGCGGGGACCCAGGCTCCATCCAGCGCCTTCGCGCACAACACCAAGGCCAAGCAGCGCACCGAGCGATTGCGGATCCTTTCGGATCGGCTCGATCTGCAAGGAGCCTGAAACCGTGCGCCCGCGCGCCTCAGGGCGCACCGAAAACGCGATTCCCGTCGCGCGCGTGAGATCGGAAGCCACATCGCCCAGCGGGGCATCGACGAAGGTCAGGCGTCCCGCGCGCCATTCCCCGACCTGTTCGGGCGCAATCGCAGCCAGTTCGAAACGATCCTCCCCGGCCGCCCGGGTCAGGACCTGCGCGGGCTTCACGCGTACCTTCTCGCGCTCGGGATTGACCTCGACTTCGCCCTCGGACACCGCAACCCGCAACGCCCCATCCACGTGCCGCACGTCGAAGACAGTGCCGATGTCGCGCAGCCGCTCCTCGCCCACAGCGACTTCAAAGGGCGCATCGGGATCGTGGCGCACCGAGAACAGGGCCTGTCCCTGCTCCAGCCGGACGAAGCGCGCATTACCCTGCTCCATCGCAAGCCGGGTATCCCCGCCCAACGTCACGGTCGTCTCACCGCCCAGACGCACGGTGCGCGTCTCTCCCACTGCGGTGGCCACCTCGTAGGTAGTCGGGCCGCTTTGGTGCCAGATGCCGATCCCGGCCACGAGCGCCACGCTGGCCGCGAGCGCGCCTGCCAACCAGCGCCGACGCGGCACGCGGGCGTAGCTCTCCAGCGTGTCATCGACAAAGGCCGCGTTGCCCTCGGCCTCATCCGGCGAGGGAATCGCGGGCTCGGTATCGTTGGCAGGAGCGGTCCGCGCCAGGAGGTCGGCGCCGTCCAGCGCCGCCGCGCAGGCCGCATCATAGGCCTCGCCATGCGCCGGATCCTGCTCCAGCCAAGTGGTGAAGCTCTCCCAGTCTTCAAAACCGGGGTCCTGTGTCCGCACGGCCCAGTCGAGGGCCTGCGCGCGGATCGTCTCGTCAATGGGCACCACACGTTCCTTTCATGACGCAGACGGAGACATCGGCCTGCAGCCTCATGGCTCCTCCCCTTCGCCGTGCCGTTTCCATTCCTCGAGCGCACGGTAGGCCTTGCGCAGATCGCCCTCGACCGTGCTGAGACCGATACCGACTTCGCGGGCCACGTCCTTTTGCGCCATGCCCTCCACCCGGTGGAGGCGGAACACCCGGGCGACCCGCGCGCCAAGGCCATCAAGCATCGCCAGCACGCGCGCGGCTTCGCGTGCGGCAAAGACCTCGCGCTCGGCCGAGGGCTGCGGCGAGGCCTGCCCGGTCAGCGTCTGCGCCGCGCTCCATTCGCGCTCGCGCGCCTGGGCCTTCTGCTGCGAGCGATAGCGGTCGATCATCAACGAGTTGGCGACCGAATGCAGGTAAGCCAAGGGTGCCGCCACCGGCCCGCTGTCGCGCGCGCTCACGCGTAGCCAGACCTCGTGCAGGAGGTCCTCGGCCGCCTCGCCCGCGCCACGCGCGCGCAGGAAGCGCAGCAAGGTCTCGCGGTGCGCAAGGAAAGCGGCCTCTAGGCCCGATGGCGGCGTGGTCTCAGACATCCCGGTTCATTCGTTCACATCGCCTGATGTGCTAGACGCTAACCCTGACAAGGGAAAGCACCAAGGCCCTGCCCGCTCCATTCGGGGTCACCTGTCGCCGCCCGGACGAGCCCCCACAGAGGGCTCGTCCTTGGTGGGAGAAAGGCGGATGGTGAACGTCGTCGGTTCCACCTTCGGGCGGTAGCGGGGGAGCGGCTTGCCCTCCTCACTCCACTGCGTGTCGCCGCCCAGCCCCCACTGCGCCGCATCGACCAGTAACGTGCCGTGATCGTGGGGCCGGATATCGCTCGACTTCCAGGTGCCGGGCGCGCGGCGGTAGAGATCGGAATAGGGGAATGCGAGCGCGTTCATCATCAGCGGCCGGTCGCCCGCGACGCGCAGGGCCCGCCCGGCTCCGCTCAGCGTCATCCAGCGCACGTCGGTCTTGTTGCCGGTCTCCTGCGGGCGAATGTAGTCGTGGTCCTGGTCGGCAAGCGCGCCGCGCCACAGGCCGATCGGGGCCGAATTCTTGCGATCGACATAGCTTTCGTGCGGCCCGCGCCCGTACCACTCCACCGTATCGAGTTCCTCGGGCAGCGCGAACTTCACGCCGATGCGGAAGGGCGGCGGCAGGTCCTTTGCGACCGGCTCGAAATGGGCCGCCAGGCGTACGCTTCCGTCCCCGGACATACGGTAGCGGTTGGTAAAGGTTGCCTGCCCCTCACCCAGCGTGAACGTGACGGCCACCTCTCGTGCGCCGTCCTTCGCCGGTTCGATGCGCAGGTCCGAGACGGTCCGCGACTCGCTCAGGGTCTTCCAGACGGCGAGCTGATCTGCGGTGCGCGTACCGACATTGCTGTCGGTCAGCGCGCGCCAGAAATAGGGCTCGCCCCCTGTGGCGAGCGCCTTGCCCTTCGCATCGAAGCTGCGGATAAGGCCGGTCTTGCGGCTGATCGCGAGCGAACTGCCCGCAGCCGAGAGGATAACCTCTCCGCCTTCGTCCGACAGGGACACCGCGCCCGAAGCCTCCTGCGGCAAGGACGGGACCGCACTGTCCAGCGCAAACTGTTCGAAGGCCATGACCTGCCCCGCCTCGACCAGCGGGATCTGCCCCTCGCCCGCCTTCGCCTCCACGGTCACGAAATATTCCGCGTCCGCCTTGCGCGGGTACGTGCCGAGATCGAGCGCCATTGTCCCACTCGCCCGCGCGGCAACGTCGGGCGCAGTCAGATCGCCGGTCGCGACGGCCACGCCGTTCTCCTGCAAGGTCCAGGTGAAGCGGTAGCCGGAGAGACCGGCGAAGTCCTGCCGGTTGTGGACCCTCAGCGTGCCCTCCGACAGGTCGATGTCGGAGAAGGCCACCGGCGCGTAGACCTTGCGCAGTTCGTACAAGGCCGGGTTGGGCGTGCGGTCGGACTGGATGATCCCGTCGCCGAACTCGATGTCGCCGCCCGGGTTGGGGCCGTACTCGCTGCCATCGGCCCAATAGCGCGTGCCATCCTTGGTCGTGCCGAACATCGACTGGTCCACCCAGTCCCAGATAAAGCCCCCCTGCAAGGTTTCGGGGTGGGCGTGGATCGTGTCCCAATACTCGGTCAGGTTGCCCCCCGAATTGCCCATCATGTGCGCGTATTCGCACTGGATCATGGGCTGGCCGTAGGACCAGTTGGTCGCGTAGTCGGCCATCTTCGCGGCCGGATCGTACATCGGCGCATAGATATCCGCATACCAGTTGGGGCGGTGATCGCCGAAGGGCAGCGGCCCCCAGCCCAGATAGCTGATGAGACGGCTCGGATCGCGTTCTCGCGTGGCCTTGGCCGCCTCCTCGAAGGTCGGGCCGATACCCGCCTCGTTGCCCAAGGACCAGAACAGGATCGAGGGGTGGTTCTTGTCACGCTCGACCATGTTCGAGACGCGCGCGAGGTGCGCCGCCTTCCAGGCCGGGTCGAAGCCGATCTGGTACTTGGCGCGCTCCTCGGGATGGCGGTTGCCATAGTCCATGTACTGGTGGCTCTCGATGTTGGCCTCGTCCATGACGTAGAGGCCGTAGCGGTCCGCCAGCTCGTAGATGTAGGGATCGTTGGGGTAGTGCGCGGCGCGGATGGCGTTGACGTTGTTCGCCTTCATCAGCTCGACGTCGCGTTCCATCGAGGCGCGCGAGATGACGTGGAACGTTTCGGGATCGTGCTCGTGGCGGTTCACGCCCTTGATCGTGATCGGCTTGCCGTTGACCGCAACCTGGCCGTTGCGCACCTCGACCGTGCGGAAGCCGATGCGGGTCGGCGTGGCCTGGAGAATCGCGCCGCGACCATCGTAGAGTTCAACGAGCAGCGTGTAGAGGTTAGGCGTCTCCGCGCTCCAGCGGCGCACGTCCGGGACCTCGCCCGTCAGCGTAACCCGCTGCTCGGCATCCGTTTTTGCGAGCTTCACCTCGCGCGTCAGCACCGTCTGTTCGCCGTCGAGCAGCGTGATCCGCGCGCGCGCCGCGGCGCCCGGCGTCAAGGCGAGGTCCACGGCCAGTTCGCCGGTGCGGTAGGCAGCGTCGAGCCCGGCATGCGCGAAGACGTCGCGCACCCGGCGCGTGGGCACCGCCTTCAGGTAGACCGACCGCTCGATCCCCGAGACGCGCCAGAAGTCCTGATCTTCCAGGTAGGAGCCATCCGACCAGCGGAAGACCTGGATCGCGATGGTGTTGGCTCCCGGCTTCAGCGCGGAGGTGACGTCAAACTCGGAAGGCAGCTTGCTGTCCTGCGCATAGCCCATCTTCTGCCCGTTCACCCACACGTAGTAGGCCGAGCCGGCCGCCCCGATGTGCAGGATAACCTGCTCGTCCCCACTCCAGCTTTGCGGGAGGGTGAAGTCACGCCGGTAGGAGCCCACCGGGTTGGTCTCGTGCGGGATCAGCGGACGGTTGGCCGGGAAGGGATAGATCCAGTTGTTGTAGCGCGCCTGCCCAAACCCTTCGGCCTGCCAGTCCGCGGGCACGGCAATGTCGCTCCAGCTCGACACATCGAAGCCGGGGCGCTCGAAGCCTTCGGGGAGCGCATCGGCGCTGGGCGAGAAGGCGAACTTCCAGGTTCCATCCAGGCTGAGATAGCGGTTCGAACCTTGCGGATCGCCTTCGAGCGCTCTGGCGCGGCTTTCATAGGGAAAACCCGTAGAACTGGCCGGAAGCGTCCCTTGCGCGAAGACCGCCGGATTCTCCCAGTCGGGGCGCGAAGGATCGACCTGCACGGCCTGCACCTGAAGATCCGCCCCGCCCGCAGGCGCGCCCGCCAGAAGCGTGGCCAGAGCAGCCAGGCCTACGCCCGTCCCACCGCGGCGCGCCGTTGTCTTCGCGCGAACGCCCTCTCCCATCATATGCAATCCTGTCCCGTTCCTTCTTTCGCACAGCGGCGCTCTGGCCGCCTCGCGCGTTTCCTTCTGTCGTGCCCAAAGGCACTCTCGCGTCTATTGCGGTGTCGTGAGCAATTGTGGCCCTGCGCCTTCATCTCCCAGAACGTCGTCGGGGTTGCGTAACGGACAATCTTTCAAGGAAAGACAGCCACATCCGATGCAGGAGCCAAGCTGGTCACGCAATTGGGTCAGCGCCGTGATCCGCTCGTCCAACATCGCGTGCCAGTCCTGACTGATCCGCGCCCATTCGTCCACCGTGATCGGCGTTGCGGGAAAACGGTCGAGGTGCTGCTTGATGATCGAGAGCGAGACCCCGGCCTTCTGTGCGACCCGGATTATCGCGATCCGGCGCAAGGTGGCTCGGGCATAGCGCCGCTGGTTGCCGCCTGTGCGCCAGCCCTCGATCAAGTTCTTCTTTTCGTAGAAATGGATCGTGGACACCGCGACACCGCTGCGGCGGGCCAACTCCCCGACGCTTAGCGATTTTTCCCGATTGACCGGCATCGTCCCAACCTCTCCACTTGCATTCGCTGCAAGAGGCAGCGGTCCGTGCGATCCACGAAGTGCCACAGATAGTGCTTGACCTCAACCATTGTTGAGGTTGTACGTGAAGTGTCGGATCGCCCCACAAGGGGCACCAGTCAGCGCAACTCAAGCGTCCGGAGCCGACATGAATTCTTCGCCTGCAAACCTGCCGAAAACCTGGGAAAGGTCGGCCCCTGTCCCGACCGCCCACATGGGGAGGCCGGCATGAGCGAATCGCAAAACGGCCCCGAGACGCAGACGCAAGCGCAAGGCCCGCACACCGCGAGCACCTCGCCGCGCCGCACGCGGACCATCCTCGTCACCGTGCTCGTGCTGGTGGTGCTCATGGCCGCACTTTATGGCTGGCGGACCTGGCGCATGGGCGGCGGCGCGGGCTGGCCGCAACAGGCAACGCCCGTCACCGCGACCATCCTTGCCGCACGCACCGTTCCCGATACGATGGACGTCGTCGGCTCGCTCAGCGCGGTGCGCGAGGTCACGCTGGCGCCGGAAACGAGCGGGCGCGTCTCGGGTCTTCACTTCCGTGCCGGGCAGCACGTGGGCACCAATGCCCTGATCGTCCAGCTCTATGACGGCCCGGAAAAGGCCGATCTTGCCGCCGCCCGCGCCCGCGCGGACTTTGCCGCGCTTCAGCTCAAACGCTCGGAAGAACTGGCACCGACAGGCGCAGAGCCGCGCGAAGTGCTCCAGCAGCGCCGCGCCGAACTGGCGCAGGCCCGCGCCGAGGTCAGCCAGATCGAAGCGCGCCTGCGCCAGAAGCAGGTGCGCGCGCCCTTTCCCGGCAAGCTCGGCATTCGCCGCGTGAACCCGGGCCAGTACATGAACCCGGGCGATCCGGTCGCCACGCTGACCGCGCTCGACCGGCTCTACGTCGACTTCACCCTGCCCCAGCAGGACATGGGGCGCCTTGGCGACGGGGCCAGCCTGACGCTGACCAGCGATGCCTGGCCCGGCCGCACCTTTACCGCGCGCATCTCCACCATCGAGCCGCAGGTGAGCAAGGACACGCGCAACGTGACCGCGCAGGCCGTGCTCGCCAATCCCGATGGCGCGCTGCGCCCGGGCATGTACGTCTCGGTCGCGTTGAAACTGGGGGAACAGGACGACGCGCTCGTCCTTCCCGTCACCGCGATCCAGACTTCGGCGCAGGGCGACAGCGTGATCGTCGTGCGCGGAAAGAACGCACGCAAGGGCGGCAAGGCCGAGATCGTGCCTGTCACCACCGGCCGCCGCATGGGCGACGAGGTGGTCGTGACCGGCAAGCTTGCCCCCGGCGACGTCGTTGTTGCGCAAGGCCAGCTGCGCGTGCAGCCGGGCAGCGAGGTGACCGTCGCGCAGCTGATCGGCAGCGAGGCCGCCAAGGCCCCCAAGGCCGCGGTCCCGGCCAAGGCCGACAGCGCCGATGCAGGAGCGCGGTAAGATGCGCTTTACCGACCTGTTCATCCGCCGCCCCATCGCGGCCATCGTGGTCAGCCTGCTGATCCTGCTGGTGGGCATCTCCGCCGTTTTCGGGCTGCAGATCCGTCAGTACCCGCGCATGGAAAGCGCCACGATCACCATCGACACCCAGCTTCCCGGCGCCACGCAGGACGTCATGCAGGGCTTCGTCACCACCCCCATCGCCCAGGAGATCGCAACCGCCAGCGGGATCGAGTACCTCTCCTCCACCTCGACCTCGGGCAAGAGTCATATCGCGGCCAAGCTGGTGCTGAACGCGGACGCCGACCGCTCGATGACCGAGATCCTCTCCAAGGTGCAGCAGGTGAAGTACCGCCTGCCCGAAGGGGCCTTCGACCCGGTCATTTCCAAGATCACCGACGGCGCCTCCGCGGTGCAGTACATCAGCTTCACCAGCCCGACGATGGCGCCTTCGCAGATCAACGACTTCGTGACCCGCGTTGCACGCCCGCTGCTGACATCGGTCCCGGGCGTCGCCTCGGTCGAGATCAACGGCGGCGCGCCGCTGGCCATGCGCATCTGGGTCGATCCCGACAAGCTCGCCGGGCGCGGCATGACGGCGGGCGACATTGCGACGGCCCTGCGCGCCAACAACGTCCAGGCCGCCCCCGGCCAGCTCAAGGGCAGCGCAACGGCCATCAACATCACCGCCGAGACCGATCTGCGCAGCGCGGCCTCGTTCCGCGACATGGTGGTCAAGACAGGGCCGGATGGCATCGTGCGCCTGGGCGACGTCGCCACGGTCGAACTGGGCGGCCAGAACTACGACGATGCCGCGATGGGGGCGGGCAAGGATGCGATCCTGCTGCCGATCTCACCCACGCCCGACGGCAACCCGCTCGAGATCGTCGATGCCGTCAACGAACTCCTGCCCCAGCTCGAGCGCATGGCGCCTCCGGGTCTGGAGATCAAATCGATGTTCGACCGCGCCCGCTTCGTCGATGCCTCGATCGAGGAAGTCGAGCACACTCTGGTCGAAGCCGTCATCATCGTCATCGTCGTCATCTTCCTGTTCCTCGGCACCTTCCGGGCCGTCATCATCCCCATCGTCACCATTCCGCTCTCGCTGCTGGGAACAGCCGCGCTGATGCTGCTCTTCGGGTTTTCGCTCAACCTCCTCACCCTTCTTGCGATGGTCCTTGCCATCGGCCTTGTGGTCGATGACGCCATCGTCGTGGTCGAGAACATCCACCGCCACATCGAGGAAGGTCTCTCCCCCATCAACGCGGCGCTGCAAGGCGCGCGCGAGATCGTGGGCCCGGTCATCGCCATGACCATCACCCTTGCCGCCGTCTATGCGCCCATCGGGCTCATGGGCGGCCTTACCGGCGCGCTCTTTCGCGAGTTCGCCTTTACCCTCGCCGGATCGGTGATCGTATCGGGCGTCGTGGCCCTGACGCTCTCGCCGATTATGAGCAGCCGCCTCCTGCACAACAGGATGGGCGAGAGCCGCCTCGAAAAGACCATCGAGCGTTCGATGCACGGCCTCACCCACCGCTACGAGCGGCTGCTCGGCAAGACGCTGGTCAACCGCGCGGCGGTCCTTGTCGCGGGCGGGGCGATCCTGGCCGCAAGCGTCGTCTTCTTCCTCGGCACCAAGCGCGAACTCGCGCCGCCCGAGGACATGGGCTACGTCTTCGTCCAGACCAAGGCGCCGCAGTACGCCAGCGTCGATTACACCGTGCGCTTCTCCAAAGAGGTCGAAGCCCTGTTCCACGACCTGCCCGAGTTCGACGGGAGCTTCTACGCCATGGGCGGCGCGCAAGGCGCCAACATCGGCTTTGGCGGCATCATCCTCTCGCCCTGGGCCGAGCGCACGCGCACCGCCGAGGACGTGCAGCAGGAACTGGCGGGCAAGACCGCCGGTGTCACCGGCGTCACCTCCACCGTCTTCCAGGACAGCCCCTTGCCCGCGGGCAGCGGCGGCCTGCCGGTGCAGATGGTGATCCGCTCGCCCGATGACTTCGCGGCGATCAACCGCACGCTTGACCAGCTCAAGGGCGCGGCCTGGCAGAGCGGCCTGTTCGCCTTCGTCGATGCCGACCTCGCCTTCGACAGCCAGCAGGCGCACATCACCGTGGACCGCGACAAGGCGGGCGACATGGGCATCCCCATGTCGGAAATCGCCGACACACTGGCGCTGATGGTGGGCGAGAACTACGTCAACCGCTTCAACTGGCACGACCGCTCCTACGACGTGATCACGCAAGTTCCGCGCGGCGAGCGCGCCACCCCCGGCGATCTCGGCGGCTACTACGTGCGCGCAGGGTCAGGCGATCTTGTCCCCCTCTCCACCGTCGCCAAGGTCGAGATCGAGCCCCAGCCCAACCTCCTGCCCCAGTTCAACCAGATGAACTCGGCCACGATGTCGGCCGTGCTCATGCCCGGTGTAACGATGGGCCAGGCGGTCGCCTTCCTCCAGGCGCAGGACCTGCCCGAGGGCACCAGCGTCGACTGGCTCTCGAACAGCCGCCAGTACGTCCAGGAGGGCAACCAGCTGACGGTCTCCTTCGCCTTTGCACTGGTCGTCATCTTCCTGGTGCTCGCCGCCCAGTTCGAGAGCTTCCGCGATCCGCTGGTGATCCTCGTCACCGTGCCGCTCGCGATCTCGGGGGCGCTTCTGCCGCTGTTCCTGGGCTTTGCCACGCTCAACATCTACACGCAGATCGGCCTTGTCACCCTGATCGGGCTCATCACCAAGCACGGCATCCTGATGGTGTCCTTCGCCAACCAGATGCAGCGCGATGAAGGCTGGAGCCGCCACGAGGCTATCGCCCATGCCGCCGCAGTGCGTATGCGCCCGGTGCTGATGACGACCGCGGCGATGGTGGCGGGCCTCGTGCCCCTGCTCTTCGCCTCGGGCGCAGGTGCGGCCAGCCGCTTTGCCATCGGCATCGTGGTGGTCATGGGCATGCTCATCGGCACGCTCTTCACGCTCTTCGTTCTTCCCACCATCTACACGCTGCTGGCGGGCGATCACCGCGCCCACGCGCCGGAGGACGAGGACGCCTCCGAAACCGACGCCGCCACGCGTGAAGGGAGCCTTTCCCATGCCTGACACCCCCACCCCGCCCCGGCGTAGCGGGAGACGCCTCGCGGCTCTCCTCGCGCCCCTTCTGGTTGGTGCCTGCGCCGTTGGACCGGACTATACCGCTCCCGTGACGCCGCCCCGCGCTGAAGGGGATTTCGTCACCACCGATGCCCGCTTCGATGCCGCAGCCCCGCTGCCCGACGACTGGTGGTACCTTTACAAGGACCCTGTCCTCGACGCCCTGGTCGAACAGGCGCTGGCCGCCAATACGGACTTGCGCGTGGCCAACGCCAACCTGGCCCGCGCGCAGGCCGTCCTTTCCGAGAGCCGAGCCGCACGGCTCCCCACCACCAACCTCAATGGCGGCCTCTCCTGGGGCGATGCCGTGCAGTTCGGTGGTGGAGGCCAGGGGGGCGGAGGCGGCCAGGGCGGCGGCGGCTTTGCGAACCTGGGCGAAACGCAAGTCACCACCAACGCCAACGCCAGCCTTGCCTGGGAGGCGGACCTGTTCGGCCGCGTGTCCCGCTCCATCGAGGCCGCGCGCGCGGATGCCGCCGCCATTGAGGCCGCGCGCGACGGCGTACGCGTGCTGGTCGCGGCCGAAACCACCCGCGCCTATCTCCAGGCCTGCACGCAAGGGCAGGGACTGGAGGTCGCTCGCCAGTCGGTCGAGACCACGCGGCGCACGCTTGAACTGACGCAGGCGCTGGAGCGCGCGGGCTCGGTGGGCAAGGCGGACGTGGAGCGCGCCGGGAGCGCCCACGCGTCTGCACGCGCCGCGCTTCCCACTATCGAGGCCGGGCGGCGCGTCGCACTGTTCGAGCTGGCGGCCCTACTGGGCCAGACCCCGGATACCGTCCCTCAGGCAGCGCGGTCCTGTTCCGCCCCCCCATCCCCCGGGGCCGCGCTACCGGTCGGCGACGGCGCCGCGCTTCTGCGGCGCCGTCCCGACTTGCGCGAAGCCGAACGCAACCTGGCGGCCGAGACCGCGCGGATCGGTGTCGCCACCGCCGATCTCTATCCGCGCATCTCGCTGGGCGGCTCGGGCAATTTCCTGCGCAACGACATGATCAAGGGAAGCGACTCGTTCTCCTTCGGTCTTGGCCCTCTGATCAGTTGGACCTTCCCCGACTTCGGCGCAGCCCATGCCCGGATCCGGCAGGCCGAAGCGCAGACCGATGCCGCGCTCGCGCAGTTTGACGGGCAGGTCCTGACCGCGCTCAAGGAAGTCGAGCAGGGCCTCTCGCGCGTAGCTGGCGGCGAAGCCCAGATGGCGGATCTGGACGAGGCCGAGACCCGTGCCGAACGTGCCTGGCAGTTGACGCAGCAACGTCAGCGGGCGGGATCCTCCTCGGCGCTGGACGTGCTGGCCGCGCAAGCCGATCTTCTCGCCGCGCGCCGCGCCGTGGTGGAGGCCCGCGCGCAGCTCGCCTCGGACCGGGTCGATCTGTTCAAGGCGCTGGGCGGGGGCTGGCAGACGCCGCCCGCCTCCTGATCCGCCTACCGTCTCACACACGAAAAGGGCCGCTCCCTCATCGGGAAGCGGCCCTTTCTTCCATGCGCTGCGCGCGGGAGACTTACTTCAGGTTGTCGTTGAAGAAGCTCTCGATCGCATCGAAGGGGATCACGTCGGTCTTGTCGTAGAGGTCGACGTGGTTGGCGCCCGGGACGACATGAAGTTTGATATTGTCGTCGTTCGCCACGTCCTCGCTGAAGTAAGCCGAGTGCGCGACTTCACCGATGACCAGGAGCGCCTTGCGCGGCGCGATCCAGTCGATCTTGTCGAGCAGCGGGAAGTTCATGAACGAGGGACCGCTGGTCATCGTGAACTGCGCGATCGAGTTGGGGTGATAACCGCGCGGACGCGAGTAGAATTCCCCGAACTCGGTGCCGACCGGGTTGTTCTCCGGATCGAGTTCAAGCAGCGCGCCGCGCGGGGTCAGCGTGGCGGGTTCGCCCTCGAACTCGGCGTAGCGGTGCTCGGCGATCTGGGCGAGCTGGGCCTTGCGGTCCTCTTCGCTCAGCGAACCGCCGAAGCCCTCGGCGTGCATGCGCGAGATGTCATACATGCTGGCCGTCGCGATGGCCTTGATGCGCGGGTCGACCGAGGCGGCGCTCAGTGCAAAACCGCCGCTGCCACAGATGCCGAGCGCGCCGATCTTCTCGCGGTCCACGAATTCACGCGTGCCCAGGAAGTCGACCGCCGCGTGGAAATCTTCCACGAACACGTCGGGCGAGGACAGGTGGCGGGTCTCACCGCCGCTATAGCCGTTGTACGAAGGATCGAAGGTTAGCACCACGAAGCCGCGCTGGGCGAGTTCGTTCGCGTAGACGCCCGGGCCCTGCTCCTTCACGCCGCCATAGGGCGCGCCGATGACCAGCGCCGGGGCAGGCACGGTCTCGTCGAAATCGACGGCAGTGTAGAGATCGGCCGAGATCGTGATGCCATAGCGCGTCAGGTAGCTGACGGGCGTGCGCACGACGTTGTCGCTGAGTTCAAAAATATAGTTGTCGGCGAGTGCCATGGGAAATTCCTTATGCTGGTCGGGGCGGGCGCACACCGGCCTGTGCGGTCTTCGTGCGCGCCCTGCCATTCAGCCCCGGTGCGACCCGAGGGGCTGTCGAGAAACGGGATCGTGCCGGATCAGTCCTTCTTGACCGGACCCGACAGGTATTCCTCGTCCGAAACCGCTTCCATCCAGGTCACCGGGGTGCCGTCGATGGCTTCGGTGATGGCGATGTGCTGCATGTAGGTGGTGTCGGTGGCGCCGTGCCAGTGGCGCTTGCCGCAGTTGCACCACACGGTGTCGCCCGCGCGGATCTCGGTCTTTTCACCGCCTTCGCACTTGTGCCAGCCCACGCCCTGCGTGACGACCAGCGTCTGGCCAGCCGGGTGGGTGTGCCAGTTGGTGCGTGCGCCCGGCTCGAAGTTGACGATTGCAAAACCGGCGCGGGCGGGCGCGGGCGGATTGAAGATGCGGTCGATGCGCACGGTGCCGGTGAAGGTCTGCTCGGGGCCCTTGATCGCTTCGGCCGTGCCGTTGCGAAGGATAACGGCGTCCTGCTTGGTGAGGTCGTTCGTGTCGCTCATGATATATGCTCCTGCATTCAATAGCAGGCGAAACGCCCGCCATCCCGGAATGGCTCCCATGTGCGCCCTCCACCGCCGCTCGACAATGGCCTCGTCCCTACACACAGTGTTGAGTTGAACTCATGGACCTGAGAGGGAACTGCTGCGTTAGAGGGGCATCGCGCAAGGTCCGACGCGCCCGTTTCGCGGGTGGAGACCCGGCCACCGCGCACCCTTGACGCACCACACTTCAGGAGACTGCCCCATGTCGAAATTCGCCCTCGCCGCCGCCCTCGCCGGAGCGGGCCTTGCCTGCAGCGCCTCTGCGATCAGCGCACAGGACAAGGGTCAGGACGCCGACCAGGTCGTGGTCAGCCAGTCCGAAGTGGAAGGGACCACCCCGCCCGCCGACTACTTCACTGGCAAGGTGTACCTCTACATGCTGACCAAGCCGACCGCGCCCGGCCAGGCGGGCACGGCGCTCGTCACCTTCACCCCCGGCGCGCGCACCAACTGGCACTCGCACCCGGCCGGTCAGACCTTCTACGTCACCCAGGGCTGCGGCTGGACCCAGGCCGAAGGCCAGGCGCCGCAGCGCGTATGCGCGGGCGACATGGCCTACGTGAAGCCGGGCGTGCGCCACTGGCACGGCGCGACCGCGAACGAGGCCATGTCGCATATCGCCATCACCGAGTCGCTCAACGGCAAGAACGTGGAGTGGCAGGAGCCGGTCACCGACGCCCAGTTCACCGGCCCCGCCAACTGACCCCCTCGCCAAGAGCACACCGCAGCCGTTGCGCGGGGAAGGAAGCTCTCTCCTCCCTCGCGCCGGTTGCGGTATCGCACGCAAGGGCTCATTAGGGGCCCATGTCCATAAGTCGCACCGACATCGCCGATTTCTCCTACTTCCTCGCGATTGCCCGCCACGGCAGTTTCCGGAAAGCCGCCCTCGAGATCGGCGTCAGCCCTTCGGCGCTCAGCCATTCGTTGCGCGGGCTTGAAGAACGCCTCGGCGTTCGGCTCCTCAACCGCACCAACCGTTCGGTCACCCTGACCTCGGCCGGCGAGGAACTGCGCGAGGCGATCAGCGACCCCTTCGCCCGGATCGACCAGGCGCGCGATGCGCTCAACCGCTTTCGCGATACGCCCACCGGGCGCATCCGCCTCAACGTCGCGGCCGATGCCGCGGCCCTGCTCCTGTCTCCGGTGATCCCGGTGTTCATGGAGCGCTACCCCGATGTCGAGGTCGACATCGTCGCCTCCAACCGCATGGTCGATGTCGTTGCTTCGGGTTTCGATGCCGGGATCCGCTACGGCGGGACCGTGCCCGAGGACATGATCGCCCAGCGCCTCTCGCCCGACATCCGCTGGATCGTCGCCGCAGCGCCCGCCTATCTGGAGCGCTTCGGCACCCCGCAGGACCCGGAGGAACTGAAGGAACACCGCTGCCTCGGCGTACGGCTGGGCGATGACCGTATCTACCGCTGGGAGTTCATGGGCCGTGATGGCGAGGAATTCGACATCGCCGTCCCCGGCCAGATCACCGTCGATGAAAGCCGCTCGATGGTCTCCATTGCCATTGGCGGAGGCGGCCTGATGTACGGGCCCGAACCCGTTGTCGCCCCCTTCATCGCCAATGGCCAGTTGCAGACCGTGCTCGACGACTGGGCGACCAACGGTCCGGGCTTCCAGATCTACTATCCCAGCCGCCGCCAGGTGCCGACAGGGCTGCGCCTGCTGATCGAACTTGTCCGCGAGATGGCCCCGCTCGGCCTCTGAGAGCTGCAAGTGCGTTCCCGGGCCATGGATGAAAATGGCTCAACGCTCCATCGAACACGCGGCGGCTAATCGCAAAGCCTCCCCTGTCCTATCTGGAGAAGCGAACCACCGCTATCCAGCATAGGACACCGATATGACCAAGGCTTACGGCGCTACCGCTGCCGATCGTCCGCTCGAGGAAATGACCATCACGCGCCGCACGCCCGGCGCGAACGACGTTGCCATCGCCATCGATTATTGCGGCGTGTGCCACTCGGACCTGCACACCGTGCGCGGCGAATGGGGCGGCACGCTGTTCCCCTGCGTGCCCGGCCACGAGATCGTCGGCCGCGTCACCGCCGTGGGTACCGACGTCACGGCCTTCAAGGAAGGGACGTGGTGGGCGTGGGCTGCATGGTCGACAGCTGCCAGCATTGCCATCCGTGCGAACAGGGCCTCGAGCAGTTCTGCGAGAACGGCATGACGCCCACCTACAACGGCGACTGCGAGGAAGCTCCGGGGCACACGCTGGGCGGCTATTCGCAGGACATCGTCGTCAACGACAAGTTCGTGCTCAAGATCACCCATCCCACCGAACAGCTCGCCGCCGTCGCGCCGCTGCTGTGCGCCGGTATCACCACCTATTCGCCGCTGCGCCACTGGAAGGCGGGCCCGGGCAAGAAGGTCGGCATCGTCGGTATCGGCGGTCTTGGCCATGTCGCGGTCAAGCTCGCCAAGGCGATGGGCGCGCACGTCGTCGCCTTCACGACCTCGGAAAGCAAGCGCGAGGACGCGCTGAAGCTGGGCGCAGACGAGGTCGTCGTCTCGCGCAATGCCGGTGAGATGGCCGCGCACCGGGGCAGCTTCGACTTCATCCTCGACACCGTCGCCGCGCCGCACAAGCTGGACGACTACACCGGCCTCCTGACCCTCGACGGCACGCTGACCCTCGTCGGCCTGCCCGACAGCCCGCACCCCTCGCCCAACATCGGCTACCTCATCATGGGCCGCCGCTCGATTGCCGGCTCGCTCATCGGCGGCATTCCCGAGACCCAGGAAATGCTCGACTTCTGTGCCGAGCACGGGATCACCGCGGACATCGAGATGATCCGCGCCGACGGCATCGACGAGGCCTACGAGCGCATGAAGCGTTCGGACGTGAAGTACCGCTTCGTGATCGACATCGCGACGATGGACGCCTGAGCCCAACCGGCCCGTCCTCTTCCCCATTCCATTTCAGGAGTACCTGCCATGAACCCCACTTATGATTTCTCCGGCCAGGTTGCCCTCGTCACCGGCGCGGCCTCCGGCATGGGCCTTGCCGCCGCCGAGGCCTACGCCAAGGCGGGCGCCTCGGTCGCCATGCTCGACAACCGCGCCGACGTCCTTGCCGAAGCGGCCAAGGGCCTTTCGGACAAGGGCTTCACCGTCCTTCCCATCACCTGCAATGTTCTCGAGGCCACAGAGGTCGAGGCGGCTGTAGCCAAGACCGTGGAAACCTACGGCCGTCTCGACATGGCCTTCAACAACGCCGGGATCCAGAGCGATGTCGCCGACCTGGCCGAAACCTCGGTCGAGGCCTTCGACCACATGACCGGCATCAACCTTCGCGGCGTGTTCCTCGCCATGAAGTACGAGCTGGCGCAGATGAAGAAGCAGGGTTCGGGCGCCATCGTGAACAACTCCTCGCTCGGCGGCTTCGTCGGCGTTCCGGGCCGTTCGACCTACCACGCGGCCAAGCATGGCGTGCATGGCCTGACCAAGACGGCCGGGCTTGAATATGCCGCGCAGGGCATCCGCGTGAACGCGGTTGCGCCGGGCATCATCAACACCCCGATGGTCGCCGAGATGATGGAGCGCGAGAACGCTGTCGATGGCATGATGCGCGACGTCCCGATCGACCGTCTGGGCACCGCCGAGGAAGTTGCGAACGCCGTCATGTGGCTCTCGAGCCCCGGCGCCAGCTTCGTGGTCGGCCACGTGATCGCCGTCGACGGCGGCTACGTCGCCCGCTGATTGGCGCCAACGACAACCTGACGAGAAGAGGACACGTCCCATGCCCCACGTCGCGATCAAGATGTACCCGGGCCATAACGATGCCGAAAAGCAGGACCTGGCCGACCGCATCACCGCCCTCATCGCCGAAACCCTCGGTCATGGCGCGCACTCGGTCTCGGTCGGGATCGAGGACGTGTCCCCTTCGAAATGGATGAACAGTGTCTACGCGCCGGAAATCCAGGCGAAGGAAAAGACGCTGTTCAAGCGCCCCGGTTACGGCCCCCTGGCCTGAGCCGGACGAGCGCCGACGGGACGATGAACGCATCTCATCGTCCCGTCGCATTATCCTCACGCTGGCACGCGGGAGCCTTGAGGGGTGTCAGTCGTCATTCCATTACGATATTGGAGAAGACAATGAACAAGCACATCCTCGCCGCGGCCGCAGCCGTCGCCATGCCCGGAGCCGCTTCGGCCGCCGAATCGGTCGCGCCCGACTACATGCAGCGCGCCGCCCCCGCGCTTGCCCGCTACACCGACAACGTCCTGTTCGGCGATGTCTGGAAGCGCGAAGAGCTCTCGCCGCGCGACCGCAGCGTGGTGACCCTCTCGGTCCTCGTCTCGACCGGCAAGAGCGCGCAGATCCGCCCGCACCTCGAACGCGCGCTCGACAATGGCGTCACGCCCGCCGAGATCGGCGGCCTCATTACCCAGCTTGCCTTCTACTCGGGCTGGCCCAATGCGGTCTCGGCCGTCCAGATCGCCGACGAGGTGTTCCAGGAGCGCGGTATCGAGGCCTCGGCCATCCAGCCCGCGACAACCCCGCTCAACGACAAGCCCGCCAACGATGGCCAGCGCGAGAACGCGGTCAACAACGGCGTGGGCCAGATCGCCCCGACGCTCGGCGAGATGACCAACGAGGTGCTCTTCGACGAACTCTGGCTGCGCCAGGACCTGGCCCCGCGTGACCGCAGCCTCGTGACCATCGTCGCACTGACCGCCAGCGGCGATGCCGACCAGCTTGGCTTCCACCTCCAGCGCGGGATCGAGAACGGTCTCACCAAGGCGGAACTTGGTGCGGCCATGGGCCATCTGGCCTTCTACGCGGGTTGGCCCAAGGCCTTCTCGGGCGCGACCGCGCTCGGCAAGCTTGGCAACGGCAACTGATCGCCTGAATGACCAGCACCAGTTCCCCCGAAGCGCACCGGGACGCGGGCGCGCAGCGTGAAGCCACGCAGGCGCTCACCATCGTCTCGCTCGCAACGGCTCTGGTGCTGGTCGTTTTCACACTCCCCCTCACAACCCTCGCCGCAACTTCCGAGGCGCTCGGCGCAGGCGCGGGCGCGCAGGCCTGGATCCTGAGCGCCATGCCGCTGGGCTGCGCCATCGGCCTCCTTCCCGGCGGCGCACTCGCCGACGATTACGGGCGCAAGCGCGTGTTCGTGGCGGGCCTGGCCATCATGGGGGCTACGCTCGCCGCAGGAGGCCTGGCAACTGGCCCCATCCCGCTCATCCTCCTGCGCGTGGCCCAGGGCATGGGAGGTTCAGGGATCATGGCCGCCGGGCTCGGCCTCCTGGCCCAGAGCTTTCCCGACCCCACCCGCCGCCGCCACGCCACCGGCATCTGGGCGATGGCGCTGGGCGCGGGCGTCGCAGCAGGGCCCCTGCTCGCCGCCGCGCTCGAAGTCCTGGGTGGCTGGGCCGTGGTCTATCTCGTCGAAGGCATTATCTCGCTCACCCTCGCGGCTGCCGCGCACCGTATCCTGCGCGAATCCCACGCCGGAACGCCGCGCCCGCTCGACCTTGGCGGCACCGTCACGCTGGGCGGAGGCATCGCCTCCCTGCTCGCGGCGATGACACAGGCCCGCGGAGCCAATTCCGGCACGCTCGTCGTGGGCCTGATTGCTTTGGGCCTGATCCTTCTCACCGCCTTCGTCCTGATCGAGAAGCGCCGGTCCGTGCCCATGCTCGATCTCGACCTGTTCCGCCGCCCCGACTTCACCGGAGCGACCCTCGGAGCCTATTTCTCGGGCGCGGGCGTGCTGGGCCTGATGTCGGTGAGCGCCACCGTGCTCGAGCGCGCCTACGGCCTCTCGCCCGTGATCGGCGCGCTGGTCCTCATGGCCTGGTCCGCAACCAGTTCGGTGACCGCCATGGGCGCGCGCTACCTGCCCGAAAGCGCCTCCCCGCCCCGCGTCATCGTCGCCGGGCTTCTGGCTTGCGGGATCGGCCAGTTCGCCACCGGCTTTGCCGACGAGATGGGCGGGGTCATCGGCTTCATCCCCGGGATGCTGCTTGCGGGTGCGGCCAACGGCTACCTCAACGCCGCGCTTGGCCAGCAGGCCATCGCCAGCGTCCCGCCGCGCGATGCGGCCATCGGCAGCGGTGCGAACAACACCGCGCGCTATCTCGGCTCGGCGACCGGCCTTACCCTTGTCGCGCTGATGATTGCGAATGCGCCGGGCGGTGACATCCTTGTCGGGTGGCGCCAGGCCGCCATCGTTTCGGCCGGACTTTCGGTCCTGGGCGCGGCCCTGTGCCTTGTCACCCTGCGCCAGCGCCGCCAGGAGCCCGAGCCAGGCTGACATCCCGCCCCCGCGGCACCAGGCCTTCGGACGAGAACGCTATCAACGCTGCGCGCCTACTCTGTGCGGGAAGAGGCTTGCGCCATAAAATGATTGCGCTAACAGTAGCCCGACAAGAAGACATGGGAGCGGGTAGTGAAAAGCGCGATATCAGCGGGCATGGCCCTTGTTCTGGGCGGAACATCGCTGGCGGCCAGCGCCGCGACCGACAGCGCCGTGCGCCACATCAGCATAGACGCAGCCAGGACGACAGGACCAATGAACCGGTTCGCCACGCAATCGGTCGGCTCGGACTTTCCCGGAACGCTCATCCGCCCCGACAGCCAGGCCCAGCTCCAGACCGTCTCGGACGAACTGGGCTTTCGCTACATTCGCTTCCACGACATCTTCCACGATACGCTGGGCACGGTGAAGGAGGTCGACGGGAAGATCGTCTACGACTGGACCGGGATCGACCGGCTCTACGATGCGCTGCTGGCCAAGAACATCCGCCCCTTCGTCGAACTGGGCTGGACCCCTGCGGTGATGCGCACCTCCGATCTCCAGCTGTTCTACTGGAAGGGCAACACCTCGCATCCCCAGCCCGACAAGTGGCACGATCTGGTCCACGCCTTCGTCACACACCTGCGTGACCGCTACGGCGCGGCCGAAGTGCGCCGCTGGTATTTCGAACTGTGGAACGAGCCCAACCTCGACGGGTTCTGGGAGAACGCCGACCGCGACGCCTACTTCGGCCTCTACGCCGACACCGCGCGCACCATCAAGGCGATCGACCCGGCCCTGCGCGTCGGTGGTCCGGCGACGGCAGGCGCGGCCTGGGTGCCCGAATTCCTGTCCTATGCCCAGGCCAACGGCCTCCCGGTCGATTTCGTCGCGACCCACAGCTACGGCGTGGAAGGCGGCTTCCTCGACGAAGAGGGCAAGCAGGACACCAAGCTTTCGGACAAGCCCGACGCGGTCATTTCCGATGTCCTCAACGTGCGCGAACAGATCGAGGCCTCCGCCTTTCCGGGAATCCCGCTCTTCTTCACCGAATGGAGCACGAGCTACACGCCGCGCGACTTCGTGCACGACAGCTACATCTCGGCCCCCTACATCCTCTCGCGCCTCAAGGGCACGCAAGGCGCGGTTCAGGGCATGAGCTACTGGGCCTATACCGACCTCTTCGAGGAACCGGGCCCGCCGCCCACCCCCTTCCACGGCGGCTTTGGCCTGATGAACAAGGACGGCATCCGCAAGCCTGCCTGGTTCACCTACAAGTACCTGAACGCCCTTCGCGGCGACGCCATCGAGGTCACGGACACGCAGAGCTTCGTTGCGCGCGATGGACAGAATGTGTCCGCCGTGATCTGGGACTGGCAGCAGCCCGAACAGAAGGTCAGCAACAAGCCCTTCTTCACCCGCCTGGTACCGACAGCGAAGAGCCGCCCGGTCGAGCTGCATTTCGAACACCTGCGCCCCGGCACCTACCACCTCCAGGTCCACCGCACCGGCTATCGCCGCAACGACCCGCTCTCGCTCTACATCGACATGGGCATGCCCGAGGCCCTCGATGCCGACCAGATGGCGCAGATGCAGGCCGAAACCGCCGACCGGCCCGAGAGCGACCGCGTCGTCAGCGTGGCGCAGGATGGCACGCTTGACCTTTTGCTTCCCATGCGCCGCAACGACGTGACCCTCGTCACGCTCGCGCCCGCCACCAATTGATGCGCCGCGTGCGCCTGCCTCTTTCGGAGACCCTCTCGTGACCCTTTCCCGCCGCAGTCTGTTCAAGGGCACCGCCGCCAGCGCCGTGGCCGCCTCCGCCGTGCCGCTCGCGGCAAAGAGCCTCGCGCAGATGCCCGAAGGCTGGAGCACGGGCGTGAACGGCCAGCGCAAGGCCGATCTTGGCAACGGCTACTTCCGCAACCCCATCGTAGCGGGCGATCACCCCGATCCCTCGATCCTGAAGGACGGGGACGTCTACTACATGACGTTCTCCTCCTTCGATTCCTATCCCGGGCTCGTCATCTGGCGCTCGACCGACCTCGTCAACTGGGCGCCTGTCGGCCCGGCGCTCCACACCAACATCGGCACCGTCTGGGCGGTCGACATCTGCAAGCACGACGGGCGCTACTACATCTACATTCCCGCCGCGCCCGCAGGAAAGCCCTGGGGCATCTACGCGATCTGGGCGGACAAGATCGAAGGGCCGTGGAGCGAGCCGGTCGACCTCCAGATCCCCGGCTGCATTGATCCTGGCCACATCGTGGGCGAGGACGGCAAGCGCTATCTGTTCGTCAACGGCATCCGCAAGGTGCGCCTCACTGACGATGGTCTCGCCACCGACGGCGAGGTCGAGCCCGCCTACGATCCCTGGCGCTTCCCCGAGGATTGGATCACCGAGAACTTCGCCCCCGAAGGCCCCAAGCTGCTGCGCCGGGGCGAGTGGTTCTACATCGTCACCGCCGTGGGCGGTACGGCGGGCCCCGTAACCGGCCACATGGTCATCACCGCGCGCTCGCGCTCGGTCCATGGCCCCTGGGAGCACTGCCCGCACAACCCCATCGTGCGCACTACCAGCGTCAACGAACCGTGGTGGTCGCGCGGCCACGCCACGCTCGTCGAAGGCCCCTCGGGCGACTGGTGGATGGTCTACCACGGCTACGAGAACGCGATGTACACGCTGGGCCGCCAGACCCTGCTTGAGCCTATCCGCTGGACGCAGGATGGCTGGTTCGAGGCGATTGGCGGCGATCTCTCGCTCCCACTCCCGATCCCTGCCGGTGGCACGCGTTCGGCTTCGGCCCCGGCACTTTCGGATGACTTCGCCTTGGACCGCATGGGCACGCAGTGGTCCTTCCACGCCCCCAAGACCGAGGACGGGAAGCGCGCCGCCTATCGCGGCTCCAGCCTCGAGATCGCGGCGCGCGGGTCGTCGCCTGCCGATTCCAGCCCGCTCACCTGCACCGTCCCGGACCGCAGCTACGAGGCCGAAATCTCGCTCGACCTCCTCGATCCGGCCGCCGAGGCGGGCCTCATCCTGTTCTACAACGACAAGGCCTTCGCAGGCCTGGGCTTCACCGCTGAAGCCCTCAAGCTCTTCGAGTATTCGCAGGAGTTGGAATGGGCGGCCATTCCCCTGTCCACGCGCACGCTGCGGCTTCGCCTGACCAACGTCGAGAACGTGATCACCTGGCACTATTCCACCGACGACGGGGCGAACTGGCAGCGCCACGGTACGCGCATGGAAGTCTCGGGCATGCACCACAATGTCTTTGGTGGCTTCCTCGCGCTACGCATCGGCATCTACGCGGCGGGCGAAGGCTCGGTGCGCCTCCGCAACTTCACCTACAAGGGCCTTACCGCCCCCACCAACAAGGTGATCCAGACCTGACTTCTCACAGCGTCTGGCCGTCGTCGATGCGGATGTCGGCGCCGGTGATGCAGCGGCTCTCGGCCGAGAGCAGGTGGAGCAATGTCGTATCGAGAGCGTCCTCGTCCATCAGGCGTCGGCGCGGCATCGCTGTCACCTGCCGCTGGCCCGCCTCGGTCTCGAACCAGTCTCCGGCCAGTTCCGAGGCGAAGTAGCCCGGCGAGATCACGTTCACGTTGGGGCCGGTGCGCACCCATTCGTTGGCCAGCAACCGCCCGAGGTGGCTCACCGCCGCCTTCGAGGCGCTGTAGGCGACAAGACCGCTCCCCTGCGTCTGCGCGGTGATGGAGGAGACCAGGACGATCCGGCCATCCTGCGCGCAGCCCGCCGCGACCATGCGCCGGGCGGCCTCACGCGCCGTCAGGAAAGCCCCGCGCACATTGACCGCGAAGACGGCATCGAAGTCCTCGACGCCCAGGTCCAGCACCTTTCCGCTCCGGTTCATCCCCGCGTTGACGAGCACCGAGTTGACAGAGCCGAAGTGCGCCTCGATCCGATCGAAGGCCGCGATGAGATCCTCTTCGCGCGCGACGTCTCCGGCCACCGCCAGGGCGACGCCTCCCTTCTCACCAATTTCGGCCACCACGCGCGCAAGCGCTTCCTTACGCCGGGCCAGCAGCGCGACCTTCGCCCCGCGCCGCGCGGCCATGCGCGCGACATGCGCGCCGAGCCCGGAGGAGGCGCCCGTGACCAGAAACGTACGTCCTTCCATGCCGCGTTCGGATGCCATCACAACTCTCCCCTCCTGCCGCCCCGACAATATTACTTGCTTGATTAAATAATCATCTGCAGGGTGCGCACTGTCAATACGACAGGAAGGAAGCGACATGGATTTCGAGCTGACAGAGGAACAGTCCATCCTGAAGGACACGCTGCGGCGCTACCTCCAGGACCAGCACGATTTCGAAGCGCGCGGCCACGCCCTGCGCGATCCCCTGCGCGCCCGCCCGCTGTGGGACGGACTTGCCCAAATGGGCCTCATGGGCGCCCCCTTTGCCGAAGAGGTCGGGGGCTTTGGCGGAGGCCCCGTCGAGGCGATGATCGTGCAGGAGGCCCTGGGCGAAGCGCTCGTCTGCGCCCCCTGGAGCGAAACCGTGATCCTGTGCGGCCGCCTGCTCGAAGCCATCGCCACACCTGCCAGCCTCCAGCTTCTTGCAGACCTCGTTTCCGGACAGGCGCGCCCGGCGCTCGCGCACTGGGAACCGCAGGCCCGCAACGGCCTGCACCATGTTGCCACGACCGCCAGGCCCGATAACCAGGGCTGGCGCCTCGACGGAGGCAAGGCGCTCGCCATTGGCGCGCAGGATGCGTCCCACCTTCTCGTCACCGCGCGCACGTCGGGCGCCGTGCGCGATGCAGCCGGGATATCACTCTTCTGCATTTCCATCGACACGCCTGGCTTGGGCTTGCGGCCTCTGCGGATGATCGACGACCGCGCCGCGTGCGATGTCTCCCTTGCAGGAGTCCTGGTGCCGAACACAGCCCTTCTCGGCGCCCCCGACGCGGCGGCTCCGGCCCTGTATCTCGCGGACGGGGACCTGCGCGCCGGTCTTCTCGCACAGGGAGCCGGGATCGTGCGCCGCATGTACGAGGACACCGTGGCGTATACCCGCCAGCGCCACCAGTTCGGCCAGCCCCTCGCCCGCTTCCAGGCGCTGCAACACCGCCTAGTCGACATGCTGATGCAGGTGGAAATGGCGCAATCGGCAAGCCATCTTGCCACGCTGAGCCTGACCGCGCCTCCCGTAGAGCGCCGCGCCGCGATCGAGGCCGCGACGATCGTGACCCACGAGGCACTGCGCTTCGTCGGTGAGAACGCGGTGCAGCTTCACGGTGCGATGGGCCTGACCGACGAACTGGCTGTCAGCCACTACTTTCGCCGCGCCACGGCTCTCGTCCAGCAGCTGGGCTCGCACGACCACGCGGTGTCGGCCTACGCCCGGACCTTGAAGGCCGCCGCTTAGGCCGCCGCCTAGGCCAACGCCCCTCCTCGCTTACAAGCCGACCACGGCCCGCGCGAGGATGTTGCGCTGGATCTCGTTGGACCCGGCGTAGATCGAGGCCGCGCGCTCGTTGAAATAGCGCAGCGGCGCCAGCGCCTGCCATGTTTCGCCTCCCACGTAGCCGTCCTCCGGCACCTCATGGATCGGCGTCGGCCCGCCCGGGCGCACGGCATGGGGCTGATAGGCCAGCGCCCGGGGCCCCGCGGCCTCGAGCGTCAACTGCGTGAGCGCCTGCGCGGTCTCGGTTCCCAGCACCTTCATCATCGAGGATAACGCCCCCACGCTTGCCCCCTCTTGCGCGCCTGACAGCAGGCGCAGTTCCATCGTGCCCAGTACCCGTATGCGCGCGCGCAAGGCCGCAAGACGCCCGGCGAAGTGAGGATCTTCGATCAAGGCGCGCCCGTCGTCTCCCGCCTCCCTGGCTGCAAACCGCGCAAGCTGGGCGGCACGAGCCTCCAGATCGGGCGCATAGGCGCTTCCCCCACGCTCGAATTCGAGAAGGTACTTGGCCACCGACCACCCCTCCCCGACCGTGCCCAGCACCTGGTCGGCCGGAACGCGCACATCGGAGAAGAAGACCTGCGACTGCACTTCCTCGCCCGAAGCCATGAGCATGGGGTGCACCTCGATGCCGGGACTGTCCATCTCCAGCAGGAGGAAGGTGATCCCCTTCTGCGGACGATCCTCGCGCGCGGTGCGCACGAGCGCGAACATCCAGTTGGCCTCGAGCGCATGAGTCGTCCAGTCTTCGATCCATTGAGCACAAAGACATCCCCGTCGGCCCGTGCGGCCATCTGCAGCGAGGCGAGGTCCGAGCCTGCTCCCGGCTCGCTGTACCCCTGGCAGAAGAAGACCTCGCCCGAGAGGATGCGGGGCAGGAACCAGGCTTTCTGCGCCTGCGTCCCGAACCGAACCAGAACGTGGGCGACCATGTGGATGCCCATGGGCGAGAGCGACGGGGCTCCGGCCGCGATGCGCTCGCTCTCGAAGATGTAGCGCTGCGCCGCGCTCCAGTCCTGCCCGCCGTGCTCGACCGGCCAGTGCGGCGCTGCCCAACCCTTTGCATTCAGGATCTTCTGCCAGCGCATACTGGCGTCGTGATCGGGGTAGACGCTCGTTGCCAGGCGCCCCGCGGCGATCAGGTCCTCGTCCAGATTTTCAGCCAGAAAGCTGCGCACCTCCTCGCGGAAAGCCTCTTCGTCTGCGCTCCATTCCAGGTTCATGCTCAGGACACTCCCGCAACGGGTGTAGGCTCGCTCTGGACCATCGCGGCGAGGCGCTGCCCGATCAGATCCTCGGCGTCGGCCACGATACGCTGCACCAGTTCGGCCACGCTCGGCACGTCGTTAATGAGCCCCTGAACGAGCCCCGCGGTCCAGATGCCCCGGTCAAGGTCCCCGCTCTCCAACCCCTCGCGTCCGCGCGCGCCCTTCACCAGGTGCGCGATGTCCTCGAAGGGACGGCCCTGGCCTTCTGCCTCCACGACCTCCTGCGAAATCGCATTGCGCGCGACCCGGGCCGTATTGCGGTAGCTGCGGAAGATGAGCTTGGTCGCACGCTCGTCGTTGGCGACAAGCGCCCGCTTGAAATTGTCATGGATCGGCGCCTCGCGCGTCGCGCAAAAGCGCGTGCCCATGTTGATCCCGTCCGCACCGAGCGCCAGGGCCGCGACAAGCCCACGCCCATCGCCAAAGCCCCCGCTGGCCAGGATCGGCACCGAAAGCCGGTCGGCGGCCGCCGGGATCAGGATCAGGCCCGGAATATCGTCCTCCCCCGGATGCCCGGCGCATTCGAAGCCATCAATGGAGACAGCATCCACACCCATGCGTTCGGCGGACAACGCATGTCGCACCGCGGTGCACTTGTGGATCACCTTGACCCCGTTGGCCTTGAAATGCGCGACGTGCTCCTCGGGCCGGTAGCCCGCGGTCTCGACGATGCGCACGCCCGACTCGATGATTGCCGCGCGGTACTCGGCATAAGGCGGCGGCGTGATCGAGGGCAGGATCGTGAGGTTCACGCCGAAGGGCCTGTCGGTCATCGAACGCGTCCGCGCAATCTCTTTCGCGAGAGCCTCGGGCGTAGGCTGGGTGAGCGCCGTCAGGAACCCCAGAGCCCCGGAATTGGCAACGGCGGCAACGAGTTCGGCCACTCCCACCCACATCATGCCACCCTGCACGATCGGATGCGCGATGCCGAATTCCCGTGTGAAGCGTGTCTGCAACATGCCCAGTGCCCTCCCATCGGCTCTTGTCAAATCTCGCGCCACTGTTATTTATTCAACCAATTAATTCAAGAGGGAGTTGCAGGATGGCAAGCGGTGAGACCTTGGACGCCGTGCGCGAGAGCGCACAAACCATCAACGATGTCACCACGTACGCGTGTGTCGGCACCGTTGCCCTCATCACGCTCGACTCGCCACCGGTGAACGCCCTGGGCAGTGCTGTGCGGCAAGGACTGATGGCGGCCTTTGCCAGAGCGGCGGCCGATCCAGAGGCGCACGCCGTTGTGCTGGCCTGCGCCGGACGCACCTTCATTGCGGGCGCGGACATCCGCGAGTTCGATGCCCCCGACCCCGACGCACCGGACCTTCTCGAAGTCCTCGCCCAGATCGACGCCTGTCCCAAGCCGACCGTGGCCGCGATCCACGGCACCGCGCTGGGCGGTGGGCTCGAGACGGCGCTGTGCTGCCACACCCGCGTTGCCACGCCGTCGGCGAAGGTCGGTCTGCCCGAGGTCGCTCTCGGGCTGCTTCCGGGCGCAGGCGGCACGCAGCGCCTTCCACGCATCGTGGGAGCGCAGACGGCCCTGGAGATGATGGTCTTTGGAAAGCCGGTCATTGCCTCCCGGGCCCACGAAATCGGCCTGATCGACGCCATCATCGAGGGGGACCTGCTCGAAGGCGCCATCGCCTTTGCCGAGAACGCAGCGCAAAGCGGCCCACCGCCAGTCCCCGTGCGCGAACGCAGCGAAGGCCTGTCGCTCCCGCACGATGCCGAACTCTTCGCCCGCTTCCGGGCCGACAACGCCCGCGCCTTCAAAGGCTACCAGGCGCCGGAGAACATCGTGCGCGCTGTAGAAGCGGCGGTCACACTTCCCTTCGAGGCCGGCATGCGCCGCGAGGCCGAACTCTTCCAGGAGCTTTTCACCAGCCGCCAGTCCGCCGCGCTGCGCTACCTGTTCTTCGCCGAGCGCCAGACCGCGCGGGTGCCCGACCTCCCCGCCGACACGCCCAGACGGCCGATTGCGCAGGTCGGGGTAATCGGCGCAGGCACCATGGGACGCGGCATCGCCATGAACTTCCTCAGCGCTGGAATACCTGTCACGCTGGTCGAACAGGATGAGGCCGCGCTCGAACGGGGCGTCGCCGCGATCCGGCGCACCTACGAGATATCGCTCAAGAAGGGCAAGCTCACACAAGCGAAGCTCGACGCCTGCATGGAGCGGCTGCAGTCCACCCTCAACATGGCCGATCTTGGCGAGGCCGACCTCGTCATCGAAGCGGTTTTCGAGAAGCTCGCGCTCAAGCAGGAGATCTTCGCCCGGCTCGATGGCATTGCCCGGCCCGGCGCCATCCTTGCCACCAACACCAGCTTTCTGGATATCAACGCGATTGCCGCGGCGACCTCGCGGCCCGGTGACGTCATCGGCCTCCACTTCTTCTCCCCCGCCAATGTCATGCGCCTCCTGGAGGTGGTGCGCGCCTCGGCGACGAGCCCCGACGTCGTCGCAACTGCGATGGGCCTCGCCCGCACGATTGCCAAGATCCCCGTACTTTCGGGTGTTTGCGATGGCTTTATCGCAAATCGCATGATGACGCCGCGCATGGACGCCGCGCAGGCGCTGATCCTGGAAGGGCCGCTTCCCTGGGAGGTCGATCAGGCCATTGTCGATTACGGCTTCGCGATGGGACCTTTCGCCATGCTCGACCTGGTCGGGCTCGACGTGATCGGGTGGGATCCGGCGACCAGCACCTCCTCCACGGTCACGCAGGTGCTGTGCGAGACCGGCCGCTGGGGCCAGAAACGCCAGGCCGGGTTCTACGACTATGACGAGATGCGCCGCCCCACCCCCTCGCCTGTCACCGAAGCGCTCGTGCGCGAATTCCAGTCCCGCGCCGAAACGCCGCCGCGCCCGTTCTCGGACGAAGAGCTCATAGAGCGCCTGCTGCTGCCGGTCGTCAACGAGGGCGCGCGCGTCCTGGAGGAAGGCATCGCGCTGCGCGCCTCGGACATCGATGTGGCTCTGGTCATGGGCTACGGCTGGCCGCCTGCCACCGGCGGACCGGTGTTCTGGGCCGACACCTTGGGGCTCGGGAACGTCATCGCAGGGCTTGAGGCCATCGGCGAGACACCCGCCCCGCTTCTGCGCCGTCTGGCCGAGGCAGACGCCACGCTCCACACCTGGCCCGAAGCGGCCTGAGGGAGATCGGCAAGATGGCAGAGGCACCCCGGCTCGACACCAGCCGCCGCACGATCTTCGAGAGCGAACACGAGCTCCTGCGCGATCAGGTCCGCAAGTTCTTCGCCAGCCACCTTCTTCCCCACCTCGACCGGTGGGAGGAACAGGGCATCATCGACCGCGCCTTCTGGACGCAGTGCGGCGAGGCGGGCCTGCTGTGCCCGGGCATTCCCGAAGAGCACGGCGGACTTGGCCTCGACTTCCGGGCCAATGCCGTGATCGGGGAAGAGCTGGCCTACGCAGGCTCCTCGGCCGGAATCGTGCTGCAATCGGACGTCACGGCGGACTACATCGCCCACTATGGCTCGCCCGAGCAGAAGGCGACATGGCTTCCCCGGATGATCTCGGGGGATGCGGTGGTCGCCATCGCCATGACCGAGCCGAGCACGGGCTCGGACCTTCAGGCGATCCGCACCAGTGCCCGGCGCGAGGGCGAGGAATTCATTGTCGACGGCGCCAAGACCTACATCACCAACGGCCAGCACGCCGACCTTGTGATCGTGGTCGCCAAGACCGACCCCACGCTCGGCGCCAAGGGCCTCTCGCTGCTGCTGGTCGAGGCGGACCGGGCCGGGTTTGCGCGCGGGCGCAATCTCGATAAGATCGGACAGCATTCCGCCGACACATCCGAACTGTTCTTCGAGGGCGTGCGGGTTCCGGCCAGCAATGTCATCGGCCAGGAAGGGCGCGGCTTTGCCTACCTTGTCCAGCAACTTCCCCAGGAGCGCCTGACCATTGCCGTGGGCGCGCAAGCGAGCGCCCAGCGCGCCTTCGACGAGGCACTTTCCTTCACCCGTGAGCGCAAGGCCTTCGGCAAGGCCATCCTCGATTTTCAGGCCACCCGCTTTGCCCTTGCCGAAATGGCGAGCGAGCTACAGGTGGGCTGGGCCCATCTCGACTGGGCGATTGCCCGGCACGTGGCAGGCGAACTGACCGTGGAGGAAGCCGCCGCGGCCAAGCTCTTCCACTCCGAACTCCAGAACCGCGTGTGCGACCGTGCGCTGCAACTCCATGGCGGGGCAGGCTACATGAACGAGTACGCGATCGCCCGCCTCTGGCGCGACGCGCGGGTCTCGCGCATCTACGGGGGTACAAGCGAGATCATGAAGGAAGTGATCGGCCGCGCACTCTGAGCGGCCGATGACCTGCTCAGGTGTAGCGCGGATCCTCCCACCAAGGGAAGAAGTCGGGCATGTCCCGCGACACCCGATCCGGGAACCGCGCGGGGCGCTTTTCCAGAAAGGCCCCGACACCCTCGTGGGCATCGCCGCTGCGCCCCCGGGCAAGAACCCCGCGGCTGTCGACGCGGTGCGCCTCCATCGGGTGCGCCATCCCCAGTCCCCGCCACATCATCTGCCGCGTGAGTGCCACCGAGACCGGCGCACTCGCCTCGATATAGGATCGCGCGCGCGCCTGCGCGCGCTCCAGCAGGTTTTCGCGCGGGACGACTTCGCTCAGCAGCCCGGCCGCCAGGGCTTCATCTGCCGGGACCAGGCGCCCGCTCATCGTCCAGTCAAGCGCCGCCGAAATCCCGACAATGCGCGGCAGAAACCAGGACGAGGCCGCCTCGGGCACGATTCCCCGGCGTGCAAAGACGAAGCCGATACGCGCCTCCTCGCAGGCGAGGCGCACGTCCATGGGCAGAAGCATTGTCGCCCCGATCCCGACGGCCGCGCCGTTCACCGCGCCGATCACGGGCTTCAGGCATTCGAACATGCGCAGCGTCAGCCGTCCGCCGTAGTCACGCGCGGCCTCACAGGCATAGTCGATCGAACGGTCCGCGCGGACCGGCGAATCGGCACTGCCCGCCCCTTCGAACGCCTTGGTACCCATTTCCAGGTCCGCCCCCGCACAGAAAGCGCGCTCGCCCGAGCCGGTGACGATCACCGCGCCGATCTCGTCATCGCGGTCGACCCGGTCGAAGGCGTGGATCAGCTCCTCCATCATTCGGATCGTGTAGGCGTTGAGTTTGTCCGGGCGGTTCAAGGTGATCGTCGCCACCCGGGCGTGAACCGCAAGATCGATCTGCTCGTAAGCCATTGCCGTGCGTGCCATGGCACTCCTCTCCTCATGTCAGTGCGGCCACTCCGTGTGCCCCCTGGCAGGCCAGGGAAAGGGCCGGAACGCCTCCCATCGCGTCTGCCGCCAACGCTACCTCCACAAAATTCATTGTTCAATTAATTAAATTCGATGGTACGATGTCGCCGCGTCGGAATGAGACCGGCCAAGACTATCCGGGAGAGGGGAACAATGCCTGCCGAAACCGCCTATATCGTCGACGCGGTACGCACCGCCGGAGGACGCCGCAAAGGAAAGCTCGCCGATTGGCATCCCGCCGACATGGCCGGAGCCACGCTCGATGCGCTGGTCGCACGAACCGGCATGGACCCTCAGGGGATCGAGGACGTCATCATGGGCTGCGTGACGCAAGGGGGAGAGCAGTCCATGCATGTCGGACGCAACGCGGTGCTGGCCTCCGCGCTGCCCGAAACAGTGCCCGCCGTCACCATCGACCGCCAGTGCGGCAGCAGCCAGCAGGCCTTGCACTTCGCCGCGCAGGCCGTGCTTTCGGGTACGCAGGACGTGGTCATCGCCGCTGGGGTCGAATCGATGACCCGCGTCCCCATGGGCGCGACGATGTCGCTCTTTGCCCAAGCGGGCCTGGGCATTCCCAAGTCGCTCCGCCAGGAGGAGCGCTACCCCGGCATCGTCTTCAGCCAGTTCAGCGGCGCGGAAGCGATGGCCCGCAAGCACGGGTTCTCCAGGGACGACCTCGATGCCTTCGCGCTCGAAAGCCACCGCAAGGCCAGTGCCGCCACCAAGGCCGGGCACTTCGAGGCCGAGATCGTGCCCCTTCCCATCGACACCCCCGAAGGTCCCGACCTCCACCAGCATGACGAAGGCATCCGCTTCGATGCCACGCTGGAATCGATCCAATCGGTCAAGCTGCTCGCCCCCGACGGGGTCATCAGCGCGGCCAACGCCAGCCAGATCTGCGATGGCGCCTCGGCCGCGCTTATCGTCTCGGAGCGCGCGCTCAAGACCTTCGGCCTTACCCCGCTTGCGCGCATCCACAGCCTGACGGTCACCGCCGGCGACCCGGTGATCATGCTCGAGGAGCCGCTGTTTGCAACCGACCGCGCACTCGAAAGGGCCGGGCTCACACTTGCGGACATCGACCTTTTTGAGGTGAACGAGGCCTTCGCCTCGGTCCCGCTCGCCTGGCTGCGCCATACCGGCGCCGATCCGGCAAAGCTCAATGTCCATGGCGGGGCAATCGCGCTTGGCCACCCCCTTGGGGCGAGCGGGACGAAGCTCATGGCAACGCTCGTCCACGCACTGGGCACCCATGGCAAGCGCTATGGCCTCCAGACCATGTGCGAGGGCGGTGGCATTGCCAATGTCACCATCATCGAGCGCCTCTGAAGAGGAGATCCCCATGAAGATCGATACGTCAACCAGCGCGGTCATCACCGGCGGCGCTTCGGGCCTTGGCGAAGCGAGCGCGCGGGCCCTCGCCGCTCGCGGCGTGAAAGTGGCCATCTTCGACCTCCAGGACGACAAGGGCGAGGCGCTGGCCCGCGAACTTGGCGGCACCTTCTGCCGGGTCGACGTGACCCGCGAGGACGAGATCGCCGCAGGCTTCGCCGCCGCGCGGACCGCCCACGGGCAGGAACGGATCCTCATCACCTGCGCGGGCACGGGAAGCGCCTTCAAGACCGCCTCCCGCTCGCGCACGGACGGGTCGATCAGCCATTTCCCGCTCGACGTCTTCCAGAAGACCCTCGCGATCAACCTCGTCGGCACCTTTGCCTGCATCGCCATGAGCGCCTCGGGAATGCTCACGCTCGATCCGCTGGAGGAAGGTGAGCGCGGGGTGATCATCACCACCGCCTCGGTCGCCGCCGAGGATGGCCAGGTCGGCCAGGCCGCCTATTCGGCCTCGAAGGCGGGGATCGTGGGCATGACCCTGCCGATTGCCCGCGACCTCATGGGCGAAGGCATCCGCGTCAACACGATCCTGCCCGGCCTGTTCGATACGCCACTGATGAATGCTGCGCCCGCCCAGGTTCTGGACGCGCTCGCAGCCTCGGTCCCCTTCCCCCGGCGCCTGGGCGATCCGGCTGAATTCGCCGCGCTCGCGCTGTGCATGGTGGAGACGACCTACTTCAACGCGGCGGCCGTGCGGCTCGATGGCGCTATCCGCATGCCGCCGCGCTGAAGTGGGTAAACGGCGCGAACGCCGCGTCAGTTGACGCCGCGTTCGCGCCCTTCCCAGTAAGGATCGCGCAGCTTGCGGCGCATGACCTTGCCCGAAGGCGTGCGCGGCAGGCTGTCCACGAAGTCGACCGATTTGGGAACCTTGTGCCCACCGATCCGCGTGCGCGCGAAGGCAAGAACGTCGGCTTCCTGCGCCTCTGCCCCCGGCTTCAGCACCACCACCGCCTTGACCGCCTCGCCCCACCGCGCGTCGGGAACGCCGATGACGGCGACTTCGGCAATCGCCGGGTGGCCGTAGATCGCGTTCTCGACCTCGGCCGGATAGACGTTCTCGGCCCCGGTACAGATCATGTCCTTGAAGCGGTCGCAGATATAGAGATAGCCGTCCTCGTCGAGATAGCCCGCATCGCCGGTCTTGAGCCAGCCCTCGCCGTCGAGGACCTGCGCCGTCTTGTCCGCCGCATGCCAGTATCCCAGCATGTTGGCGACCGAGCGGGTTTCCACTTCGCCCACCTCGCGCACGCCGAGCGCGCTGCGCGTGGAGGGATCGACGATGCGCAGTTCCACGCCCGGCATCGGCAGGCCCGCCGCGCGCATACGCTCGTTCCCGGCCGGTCATGGTCCTCGGGCGGCAAGTAGACCACGGTCCCGCAGGTCTCGGTCATGCCATATTGCTGCACGAACTCGCAGGCAAAGACCTCGGTCGCCTCGCGCAGAAGATCGAGTGCGATGGGACTGGCGCCGTACAGCATCGTACGCAGCTGCGGGAAAGTCCGCTCGCGGATGCCGGGACGGGTCAACAGGATCTGGATCGCGGTCGGCACGAGGAAGGTCTTGCTCACTCCCTCCCCGGCCAGCGCCGCGAGGAAGGCATCGGGGACGAACTCGGCGTGGATGAGGGTCGTCGCGCCATTGAAGAAGCCGACGATTGCCCAGCCCACCCCGCCGATGTGGCCAAGCGGCAGCGCGACAAGGTTGACGTCCCCCTCATCCCATTCGTTCCAGCGCATGCCCACGCGCATCGCATCGCGCCGCCCGGAGAGGATATTGGCATGGCTGAGCACCACGCCCTTGGGCTCGCCGGTCGTGCCCGAGGTGTAGAGCTGGAGCGCCGCGCTCGCCGGATCCACCTCGGGCAAGGCGCCTGTGGGTCGTGCTTGCCTGCGCCAGTCGTCGAACAGGCGGCACGAACTGCCTGGTGCCATCGCGATGCAGCCGCCTGGCCCACCATAGGCTGCGAAGCTGTCGAGATGGGAAAACTGGTCCGCCTCGAGGAACAGCAGCCGCGGCGCGCAATGCGCCAGGATCGCTTCGGCTTCGGGAACGGCCAGACGCCACTGCAGCGGCACCAGGACAGCGCCAAGGCGCGCGGCTCCGAACAGGAGCTCGAAGAAGCGGTCGCTGCCCTTGCCGATGAAGGCCACCCTGTCCCCGGGGTTCACGCCCTCGGCGGACAGCGCATGGGCAACCTCGCTCGCGCGTCGGTCCAGCGCGCGCCAGGACGTCATCCGCGCGCCGAAGCGCATGGCCGCTTTGTCGGGGCGGCCTTGCGCGAAATAGGATATCTCCCAGCCGCGGCATGCGCTCGAAGTCGATGGCCTGCGCCTTTCCGGCAGGTACACCGCCTCGGTGAGTTCGGACGTCTCCCATCGTCGTTCCCCTGTCCCGTTATCGTTTTGGACGTTCTTTTCTATCGACTCTCCATGAAATTAATTACTCAATTAAAAAAACGTCATGCAAGGCCGATGTCAGACCATCACGCTTTCCAGAAGGATACCAGCGACATGCTCGCTGTAGCGGCAGCGCAGGTCGTCATCGATATCCTCGACACCAAAGGCGAACTTGAGCGAATGGCGCGCATTGAACAGGTGGTCGCACGAGCCGATCACCGAGAAATAGAACATCATCGGGTCGATCGGACGGAACAGCCCCTCGCGCTCGCCCTGTTCGAGAATGCGGCGCTGCGCATCGGCCAGGGTCAGGGTAAAGCGCTCGGCAATGAACCGCGCAGCCTCCGAATCGCTTTCGAGCGAGAGCGCGGCCACGAGCCGGTTCATGTAAGGATAGCGCCAATAGGTCTTGATGACGCCAAAGACATGGTGGCGCAGCTTCTGGTCGGCGGGCATGTCCGCGCTCACCAGCGCCTCCAGGTTGCCGAACGTCCCGCCCGCATCGCGTTCGAGCAGCGCCATGAATAGGCCCGCCTTGCTGCCGAAATGGTAGCGGATCAGCGCCGCGTTGAGCCCCGAATGTTCGGCGATGTCGGCAAAGGTCACGTCGGCTGAATTGCGCTCGACCATGAGGCTGCTCGTGGCATCGAGCAACATGTCTGCCGTCGAGGCCTTCGCGCCCTTCTTGCGCCGTCCGGGCGAGCGCTTCCTCGCACCTGCTTCACCAACTGCCACTCATACCTCCCTTGCGCCTGCCCCTGCAGGCCGATGTCGGACAGGGCTACCTCGCGTCATAGCCGCGTGGACACGTAGCCCAGTTCAATGGCCCGCTGCGCCGTACGCAGCCGACCGGTCTCTTCCAGCTTCGCGCTGGCCTTCTTCATGTGAAACCGCACGGTGGGCGTCGCGAGACCGAGGATGGTTGCAATTTCACTGTCGGTCTTCCCCGCCGCCACCAGCTTGAGGCACTGCACCTCGCGCCGGGTGAGCGCGCACAGGTCGATCTCGGGCGCGCCATGCGCGAGGGTGTCGCAGGCCGAGATGAAGCGCGCGGCCAGCCCGTGGAGATGAAGGGCATGCGCCTCGAACACGGGGCGCACATCCACCCCTTCCCCGTCGCTCGCCCAGACCACCGCGCCCAGCGTGCTGCGCGGCAGACGTACCGGCGCGATGATCGCGCTGCGCACGGCGTAGTTCACACTGCGCCCCAGTTCTTCAAGACGGGGCGTCACCTTGACCGGGCGCCAGCTGCCCACGGCACCGTCCATGTAGTAGAAGGGCTCCCCCAGGTTGCGGATCAGCGCCACCATGGCGTTGCGCAGCGCCAGATCGCCCTTCTTCCAGTATCCGGCCGCGGGGCGGGTGAAATCGAACAGGCGCGCAACCGGTTCGCCGTGCTCGTCCAGCGTGGGCCGCGCCGAACTGATATCGGCACAAGTTGCGACGAGCGGCAGCCCGAGGGAGCGCCCTTCCTCGCGCAATTGAAGCGCCAGTTGTGCCAGTTCGCTGTTACCCGCCATACCCCTATCAGATCCGATAGCTTCCACTTCGGAGTACAGAATGTAATTATGCAAGTAAACAAAATAAGGCCAAGCCCAAAAAAGGGGTGGCAGGAGAGGGGAACGAGAGATGCGCAGAACAGCACTGGCCAGCAGCACGGCGTGGATGGCGATCGGAGCCGCCTTCCTGCCCCTTCAGGCCGCCCAGGCTCAGGACGAAGCCGCACGACCGACAAGGGCCGAGCCCAGCATGCCGGAAATCATCGTCACCGCCCAGCGCAAAAGCGAGAGCATCTACGAGGTCCCGCTGGCTGTGCAGGCGCTAGGGCAGGACACGCTGGAAGACCTGCGCATCGACGACGTCACTTCGCTGGCGACGGCGGTCCCGGGCCTGAGCGTTGCACCGGCCTATTCGGGCGTCCCCATCTTCACCCTGCGCGGCATCGGCTTCAACACGGTCAATATCACCGCGACCTCGACAGTCGGCATCTACCAGGACGAACTCGCCTACCCCTACCCCTCGATGGCCGGAGGTCCGATCTTCGACCTCGAACGCGTCGAGGTGCTCAAGGGCCCCCAAGGCACGCTGTATGGACGCAACACGACCGCGGGCCTGATCGACTTCATCACCGCCAAGCCGCTCCTGGGCACGACCTCGGGCCGCGTTCAGGCCGAGTTCGGCAACTACCAGACCTACAATCTGGAGGGCATGCTCAACCTGCCGCTCGGCGATATCGCGGCGCTGCGCGTTTCAGGTCGCTGGGAGAACAGCGACAAGGGCTGGCAGGTGGACCAGCTGCGTAGAGATCGCCTTGGCGAGAAGGACCGCCTGGCGGGCCGCGCCTCGCTGCTCATCGAGCCGGGGGACGACTTCTCGGCCTTTCTTTCCGTCTCGGGCTGGCGCGACCGTTCGGACACGCAGGCCGGTCAGGCGATCAGCCTCAACCTCACCAACCGGCTTTCGCTGGCTGCCCCTTCGTTCGGGCCGGGCGATGCCAACGTGCCGGGCCTGCTCGACTACCTCGACACCTACCAGCCCACGAAGGCCAGCCAGGCCGGGTTCAACACCAACCAGCAGCTTTCGCAGACGTTGGGCCTTGCGCCGGGCATCGGTGCGCCCCGGGCCGACAGCGACTTCATCTCGGCCCAGCTGCGGCTGACCTGGAGCCCCAACGACCGCCTCAGCTTCATCTCGATCTCGGGCTACAACGACTTCTCGCGAAATGACGTGGTCGATTTTTCGGGCGCCCCCTACGAGATCATTGCCACGCGCTACGACGCCGGGATCAAGTCGTTCCAGCAGGAGTTTCGCGCCGAGATCGACGGGGATGGCTTCGACATCACCCTCGGCGGGTACTACGCGCACGACAAGATGCACGAGAGCACGGTCTTCCTGATCGGGGAGAACTCCTCGGTGCGCTACCTGCGCCTCGCCACGCTTGGGCTCATGGCCGACCCTGTGGCCAATGCGATCTTCAACACCTCGGGCTACACGCCTGCGGACGTCGCCAATGCGTTCCGGGCCGGCGGAGGCGGCGCGCGCTCGAAGGCAGAGACGATGAGCGCCTTCATGAACGGCGAAGTCGAACTGACCTCGCAGCTCACGATGTCGGGGGGCATGCGCGTGGGGATCGACAAGACCGAGCTCAACGGGTGTTCCATCGACGTCAACGGCAACTACCTGCCCATCGTCAACACGGCCGCGCGCGCGATCATCTTCCAGACCTATGGAGTCATCGCCCCCGAGGTCGTCAAGAACGGCTGCACGACCTACGATCCGGCCACCAACACCGACCACGAGGTCTATTCACGTCTCAACGAGAGCAATTTCTCCGGCCGCCTTGCGCTGCAGTACGAGCCCAATGCCGACACCCTGCTCTTCGCCTCGGTCGCGCGCGGGATCAAGTCGGGCAACATCCCCATCGTCCCGGCCAACCGTGCGGTGCAGTTCACGCCGGCGACGCAGGAGAAACTCACCGCTTACGAGATCGGCGCACGCCTGGGCTTCTGGGGCCACCGCGCGCAGGTCAATGTGACGGGCTTCTACTACGACTACACCGACAAGCAGTTCAGCTCCTACGTGCCCGATCCCACCTTCGGCGCGCTGCAGAGGCTGGTGAACATTCCCAAGTCGCGCACCTGGGGCATCGACGGCGAGATCGTGCTCCAGCCGATCAACGAACTGACCCTGACCTGGAACGCGACCTACCTCGACACCAAGGTCAAGAATTACACCGGCGCCAACGCGGCCGGGATCCCGACCGACTTCAGCGGGGCGAACTTTTCCTTTGCGCCCAAGTTCTCGACCAGCGGAACCGCGCTCGTGGTCGTGCCGGTGTCGACCAACTTCGATTTCCGCGCCAGCCTCAACGCCAGCTACCAGTCGAAAACCCATTCCGACTTCGGCGAGGATCCGCTCTTCGCGATCAAGGACTATTTCCTGCTGAACGGCAGCATCGGCGTGCAGAGCGCGGACGGAAACTGGGGGCTCTCGCTCTGGGCGCGCAACCTTACCAACACCTATTACTGGACCAGCGTGGTCGACAACCAGAACCTCAACGTGCGCTTCGCAGGCATGCCGCGCACGTATGGCCTTACCCTGTCCTACGGCTTCTGAAGGAGACACAGATGGCCCTCACGCAGACAGCTTCCGCTTCCACTGCCGATGCGCCCCCCGGCGCGAAGCCCGTGTCCCGTCCGGCCATCGACTTTGCCAAGCCGGCGGGGGCACCGGCCTGGTACGAACCGGACTCAGTGGCCTGGCAGGTCTACAAGAACCCGGTCTCGCTGTTCATCGGGGGGATCACGGCGGTCCTCCTGGAACTGGGCGAGCCCAGGGTGCGCGAAGGGGTCTGGGGCCATTCGATCTTCCCCAAGGACCCAATCACGCGCCTTCGCCGCACCGGGCTTGCCACTCATGTCAGCGTCTATGCGCCGCGCGAGGTCGCCAGCAAGCTGATCGGCGGGGTCGTGCGCATGCACGAGAAGGTGCGCGGCACCACGCCCGACGGGGAGCCCTACCACGCCAACGACCCGGTCCTGCTCGACTGGGTCCAGGCCACCGTCGGCTATGGCTTCATGGAGGCCTATGCGAAATGGTGCCGCCCGCTCAGCGACGCGCAGCGTGACCGCTTCTACGCCGAGAGCAAGCCCATTGCAGGGCTGTTCGGGGCGACCGGCGCCCCGCTCAGCCTCACCGCGCAGAAGGCCTGCTTCGAGGACATGCGTCCCCGGATCGTCGCCCATTCGATCGTCTTTGAATTCCTCTCGATCATGGAGCGCACGCCCGCCGTGCCCACGCCCTTGCGTCCGTTCCAGCGCATGATGATCCGCGCCGCGATCGCGACGCTGCCGGAATGGACGCAGCGGCAATTGGGCCTCACCGACAGGCACTTCCGACTGGCCGGTTGGGAGCGCCGGGTGATCCGCGCGCTCGGCGCCCTGTTCGAGAGGGTCCCCTTGCGCAAGGCTCCCCCGGCACAGGCCTGCCTGCGCCTCGGCCTGCCCGCAAACTGGCTCTATCGGCGCCGAGCCTGACGCAGCGGTTCGGGCCTAGCGCTCTTCCCCCTGACGGCGGACATGCTCGGCGACGGCGCGGATGTGGTCACGACTGAGGCCCGAGGCCATTTCCTGCATCTTGCCCGTGGTCATGGCCGTGACGATGCGCTCCAGCGGATAGCTCGCCAGCGTCTTGACTGAGGCGCGCCCGAACTCGCCGCGCTGTGGCAGCTTGCACAGCGCGCGCCGTAGACGGCCTTGCCCACGCTGGCATCCGATCCCGCCTTGACCTCGCGCACCGGGGCGTCGGCGAACCGGGGTGTCGTGGCCGTGCGCCGGCCGAAGGCCTGCAATCGGTCGGTCCCCACGATCACCATGCCATCGACCACGGCCGGTTCGTTGTACTTGCCCGAGGTGTAGAGCGCGTTGCCACTGTTCCACAGAGGCGTCAGTGTCGAGGCATCGAAGGCGTGAAGCCGGGCCCCGGGCGCATCGGGCTGGTAGATGTCGACGCTGCGCGGGACATTGGTGTCGAGCACCCAGACCACGCCGCCCCTGCCCTCGTAGCTCGAAACGATGGGCGCGCCCGGGTTCTGCAAGGTCACCGTCATCTCGCTGGCATCGACACGCAGGAACGGCGCCTTGCCCCCCTCGGCCACAACGCGGGCGCGCACGAGGCTGGGCGGTACGTTGGTGCCAAAGTCCGCCCCCTCCTTGGCGCTTCCGGCGTAGTAGAGATAATGCGCCCCTTGCGCAGTGCGAAAGTGGGCAAGAACACTGCGGCTCTTGGCCGAATTGCCCATGCCGATGCTGTCCGAATAGGGGCCGAAGATCAGCGTGGGCCCGCGCGATCCGAATGCGGGCTGGTCTTCGGGCGCCAGCAGCGAAGGATCGGAGGCCGGGTCCTCGCTGCAGGCCGGACGGCGCGTGGTGCCCCCCGGCATATGGTCGCGATCAAGAAGGAAGGCGAGCCCCTGTTTGGCCGCGCCCAGCCCCAGCAGGCGGTGCGAAGTTGCACGCCCGGGCTCCAGATCGAAGGCCACCGCCCCACTGCTGGCGATGTCGATGTCCGAGGCCGCCGTCTGGCAGTAGTTGAAGGGCGAGAAGGTTCCGGCAAGGACCAGCCCCTTGTCCGCCGTATCACGGAACTGGAGGATCGACTGGCCCCAGGCGTGCTCGACGTCCGGGTAGACCCCGGCAATGCCGCCCTTGTTGAGCGCGTTGAGCACGCTCGCCCCCGAGGCGATGTAGATGCGCCCTTCCGGGTCGATGGCCGGTCCCGAGGCACCCCACATTCCGCCCTGCTCCATCGTTTCACTCGGCATCGAGGAGAAGGCACTGGAAATCGCCGGTTGCACGCGGCCGCCGCTTTCGCGCGCCGTATCTACCGAGACGAGGAATCCCTGCATATCCGGCCCGAAAGCGACGTAGAGCTTGCTTGCGTCCGCGCTCAGCGCCAGCGCGCCGCGCTGAAAATAGATCTGCCCTGCCACGAAATGCGAGGTGCCATTGCGGTTTACATCATCGGTCACTGTTTGCGCGCTGACCTCCAGCGGCCAGCCGGGCAGTTCCTCGCCGGTACGCAGATCGAGCGCGTGGATGTCCCATATCCAGTCGCCACGGCAGCTGGTCACGTAGAGGCGCCCGGCCTCCCTATCGATGACAGGGGTGGCTAGGTTGCCCATCTGGCCATCCTGGCATGGACTCTCTGTCAGACGGCGCTTCCACAGGATGGCTCCGGCCTCAACGTCCGCCTGGCTCCCGGCGTGGATGGCATAGGCATAGCCCGTGCTCGTGACTGCGTAGGCGAGCGCGAGGCGCTTTCCGGCAAACGCGCCCTCGGTGAAATCCAGATCGCCGATGTAGAGTGGCGAGGCAAAGAGGCGCGCGGGCTTTTCGCCAAAACCATCAAGCTGCGGCGACTGCCAGACCTGGCCAAAGTCGGCTGCCGTGACGCTCTGGGGATCGAGAGCCGGTTCGCGGTCGGTCCAGCCCTCGCGTCCGGGCGAAACGTGATAGGTGAGCTTCTCGGCCGCGCCCGAGGGGGCCTTCTGCGCGCCCGCATTCGCCATCGCGACACCAGCCAGGGCCAGGAACCCAGCCCCCAGCATCGCTTTGCTCACCGTCCGTGCCATTTTGCTTCCCCTGCCTGCCGTGCGCCGTGTTCGCGCAGCCTAGGATAGATGCGCCGGAGCGAAGCCCGACGCTTGCCACTTCTCGGCACGCGGATAGGCACCATGCGGCGGCTCGACCCGGCGTCCACCTGTGGGGAGCCTGCCCGTCCATCCCGCACACCGCACGAGGAAATGCCCGCCATGGTCACGCGTCGAACACTGAACCGTCTCATCGGCGGCGCCTGTGCCCTGGCCTCGACAGGAGGGTTCACCACACGCGCCATGGCCAATTCCGCTTCCGACATCGCCTTCGCTCCGCCTCCGCCCGACATCTGGGACAGCCATGGCTGGGTACGCCGCGCCGGTGGCCGGCTGCACTATGCAACGCTCGGCGCGCCCGATGACCAGCCCCCGGTCGTACTCCTCCACAAGCTGGGGGGCTGGGTCGCCGACTGGCGCGGGGTTGCGCCAGCGCTTGCCAGGGACCGCATGGTCATAGCCATCGACCTGCCCGGACACGGCGCCTCGACCTGGGACGGAGCGCCGCCCGAGGTCCAGAGCGTACACGAAACCGCGATGCTTGTGCGCGGCGCACTGGAGGAGCTGGGACGCACGATGGGGTTTGCCAAGGTCCACCTTGCCGGAACCTCGCTCGGCGGATGCGTGGCTGTTGCGCTCGCCGCGCTGTGCCCGCAGATGGTGGAGCGCCTTGCCCTTCCCTCCTGCGTTCTGGGCGCCGCGCGCACTTGGGACGAGGTCATGGAGAAGGAAGCCGGACAGGCCGGAATGTTCACCCCCGAAGGCGATCCCCTCCCCTGCCCCGCCGCGCTGTCGAGGGCGGTTTTCCACCTCGACGATGCGCCGCGCATTGCCGCCGAACAGAACACCAGCCGCCGCATCGCCGGACGCTGGATCCGCCCCCAGGAGCGCGGTGTCGCCCTCACGGATTTTCCCACCCTCATGCGCCAGGTCGAGGCCCCGACGCTGCTTCTCTATGGCGAACGCGACAGCTTCTTCCTGATCTATCGTGAAGAGGCCGAAGCCCAGCTTCGCGACGTGCGCTCGGTCATCCTGCCCGACGCCAGCGGCTTTCCCGTGCAGGACCAGCCCGACGCCACCGGCGCCGCGCTTGCCGCCTTTCTTGCAGGCAGGGCGGACTGACGCGCGCCCCCCTCCTGCCTTCCCCGCACGGCACGGAACGCGCTGCGCGACGCCTTGTCTTGGCAAGAGGCGACTGTATTGCAAAGACTTGCCATGAAGCGGTGCCGCCGTCTGGTGCGTGCGCATCGCGCCCAAAGCCTGCCAATTGCGGGATCACCCCGAGTTGGACTTGGGAGAAACCCCGATGAGCCATCCCGTCCCCTGACGCTAGAGTGCCCCTTCACCGCAGGGCGTGCGGCAAGGGCGCAATCGGGCGCCGGGAGGACGATGAGATGGATCACAACGTGCAGCCAGGGGCCCGCCGCGCCCGACGTGCCACAGCGCTCGCAGGCGCTGTGCTGACCTCGGCGCTGTGGCAGGTGCCAGCCCAGGCCCAGACGCTGGCCGACGATTACTGGATCAACCTCCAGGCCTATTACCCCAAGGTCGACACCAAGGTGCGGGCCACCGCCAACACGCAGAGCGCCATCGGCACCGACATCGACATGGAGCGCGACCTCGCGCTCGACCGTAACGAGGTCGTTCCCGCCGTCTCGCTCGGCTCGCGCCTGGGCAAGGTGATCGTGGGCGCCGACTTCTTCCGCCTGGAACGCAGCGGCGAGATCGGGATCGCGCGCGACATCGTCTTCGACGGCACCACCTACCCCGCGTCGGCCAGCATCGGCAGCAGCTTCGAGAGCGACGTCTACCGCTTCACGGTGGGCTATGCCTTCGTCCAGAAGCCCGATCTGGAGATCGGCGCGGCCCTGGGCCTCCACGCAACGGACTTTCGCATCTCGCTGTCGGGCGAGGCGGCGATCGGAAACGATGCCGTGCAGGCGACGACCCGGGTCAAGAAGGTCTTCGCCCCTCTGCCCACGGTCGGCCTGTTCGGCACCTGGCAGGTAGCCCCGCGCCTGGAGGCAAACGGCCGGGTGGATTACCTCTCGCTCAAGATCAAGGACTACGACGGCAAGCTCGTCAACGTGCAGGCCGGGCTCAACTACCGCGTTCTCGACAACCTCGCGCTGGGGGTGGCCTACCGCTACGTGGACTACCGTCTGGGTATCGAGAAGGACGCCTGGAGCGGGCGCGTGCGCTACAAGATGAACGGCCCCGCGCTCGTCCTCCAGGCCTCGTTCTGAACCGAACGGGACGAAAGCTCAGGGCCGCTCCATGAGCTTGAGGAGCGGCACGCAGACCACGCCCGAGACGATCGCAGCCAGCGCAATCGCCGCAGGTGCCTGGGCCGCGTGCGGAAAGCTGTGCGTTGCGATGGCAATGGCCGCGCCCGGGTGGCGCGAGGCGGCCGCCAACGCCAGCGCCTTGCGGTTGCCCACCTCCTTGCCGCCCAGCAGGTAGCCCGCGAGCACGCCTGCCACGACCGCCAGCGCCAGAACCAGCAGCGTGCCCTGCCCGATAACGTGCGAAATCGCCGGGATCAGCCCCGCGGATAGTCCCACCACGCCCAGCAGCAGCAGAATGGTCCCTGCCCGGCTCGCCTTGCCCCCGACCTTGTCGACATGGGGGCCCAGCAAGGGCCTCGCGATGAGGCCCAGCACCAGCGGGATCAGGACCGTCACGAGCAAGGGCGCAGCCACGCTCATCGGGGTCAGGCTATGCGCATGGGCCTTGAGCAGCGCGGCGGCGACCGGCATGCCCCAGGGGGCAATCAGGATCGAGGCGAAGGTCGCCATGACGAGGAGCCCGGTCGCATAGCCGGCACTCGCCCCCATCTTGAGCTGCTTGGCGGGCAGGATCGGCGGGAGGGGCGAGAAGGCGATGGCGACAAGCGCGACCTTCACGTCCGGCGAAATGTCGAGCCACCCCGCCAGGACGATGGCAACGGCAGGGACGACAAGGTACATGGCGGCCAGCGCGCCCAGCCCCTCGCGCCAGTGCGCCACCATGTAGCCCAGGTCCGCGACGCGGGCCCGCAGCGCCAGCGCGAAGACCATCAGCATGATGCTGGAAGCCAGCGCCAGCTTGAGCACGAACAGGAAGCTCATCGCGTTCCCCTACTGCGCCTGTCGGCCCCGCGCCTCAACGTATCAGCGCGGCGGATTGACCACGACGTACTGCACCGAAGAACCCGCGTATTGGGGCTGGTACCAGGTGTTCCCGCATTGCGAGTAGCTGATGCCGTTCACGATCACCGTGCTGCAGTTGGGCGGAACGCTGCGCACGATCGATCCCACCACAGCCGCCGTGGTGGCTGTTGTTCTCGTAGTGGTTGATGGTCACGTGCGAACTGCCGCGCGCGGGGGGACGGTGCCCATGGCTTGGCCGATTGTGGCTCGGCCGGTTGTGATTGGGCCGGTTGCCGCCCCCGTGGCTCGGCCGTCCACGCGGCGGCGCCATGAGTGCGGCTTGGCCCGGCGCGTCGCTGGCCGCCACCGGAAGGGGGGTGGCCACGTGCGCAGCGCGCGTCGCGGCATCGAGCGCGAGTGCGGGGAGTGGCAAAGCGGCCAGGGCGATGGACAGCGTGCCGAAAGCCAGCACGCGCATGGGATCACGAGAGGTCATTGCGCCGTCTCCTCGACTTCGGGAACTTCGCTGATCGCGATGGGCGTAGCGCCTGCGGGCGGCGTGAAGGCCAGTTCGGCCGCGCTGACCGGGGTGGTCGTATCCCAGGTCAGGACCGCCGTGTACTGGGGCATCGCGGCATCGTCGCGGTTGGTGATGACCAGCTTGCAGGGAAGCGGACGGGCCCCTAGTCGATCCAGACCTGCCAGTCGACGCGCTGCTGGCGAAACGCATAGTGCATGCACGTCCGCGAGCCGATGGTCTCGGGGCGAATGACCATCGCGCCCAGGATCCGGCTGCGCATGGTCTGGTCGGTCCCCCAGATGAACAGGTCCGCAAGCGGCACTTCCAGGCCGAACTCGGTACGCGCCTTGTCGATGGTCTGGCCGATCGTCGGCGGGGCATCGAAGGTGGCGTAGTAGTTCAGCTTGGGCGCGAAGAGACTGAAGCTCTTGCCGTCGTAGAACATCTCGCGGGTCTGGGTGTCGGCCGTGCTGACGACGCGGAAGGCATCGGGCCGGTGCACCTTGACCTCGACATCGGCGCCGAACTGGATCTTCTGCCCGGCCTCGAGCACGATTTCGCTCGTCGCCTCGGAGGTCACGGTGAAGCTGGCCAGCTGCTGGAGCGAGGCGCTCATTTCATCGAGTGCGGCCATCGCGGCCGGATCGATGGGATCTTCGGGGACTTCGGCCTCCGCGTCCTCCTGCGCGCCGACCATGTGCGGGGCACCGGCCGCCAGACAGGCCAGCGCAAGCGCGGCGTGTCGCAAGTTCGCTTTGAACATAGACGTACATCCTTCCTCATACCGGGCGAACGCCCCGGACCGGTCCGGGATCGTGCGCGGTCCGCCCCTTTTGCCGGATCGTGTTCCAGCCCAACGACTATCGCCGCGCCCGCGCCCTCTCCCCATCGGGGAAACTCCTGAGTGCCCGGAGGTCTGACCCTTGCCGCGCCATCCCTTCCCGGCCGGTCACCTCCCGGCCAATCGGGATCATTGCGGAAACAGGAAGGTGGCGACGAAACGAGCGCCCCAGTTCGGGCCGCCTTCGGGCCGCTCGGCGTAGTAGCGCGTGCCGACCGCCAGACTGATCGGCTGCTTGCCGACCGTGTAGACATGGCTCACCACGAAGTTGATCGGCACCGTCCAGGTGTCGCGCTTCCAGTCGCGCGTGGTCTCGGTGTTGATCGTGAAGGCGGTGGAATCGGGCAGTGTCTTGGTCACGAAGGGCTGGATGAAGGTGGCACTGACGCCCGGCTCGATGGAATCGCCCGCAAAGGACCAGATGTGGTTGGCAAGGAGGCCGTAGGTCATGCCCCCGCCCTGCTTGAGCACGACCGCGGTCGGCCCCGCGCCCCACTTCTCGGCCGAGAACCCGGTTTTCCCGGTGGGATAGAGGATCGCCGGCCCGACACCTCAGACCAGCCCGTTCTTCGCCTCCTTGGGCGAGAGGAAGAAGCTCTGCACCACATCGCCAAGGCCGCTCATCCCGCCCGCGCCTTGCACCGTCTCGCCCTGGGTGATGATGGGTACGATGGTACGGGTGATGAGGTTCCAGTCCTCCCCGACCGAGAAGGGGATGACCGGCTGCACGTTCACGGTAAGCCGGTCGCCGTCGGCGGGACCGTAGCAGCAGTCGTAGTTGAACTGGATGGGCACCGAGATGAGGTTGGCGACCGGATTGGCGAGCTGTTCGGCGAGCCCCGCGCTCGAGCTTTGTTCGGCCGGCGCATCGCCTGCCACCGAGACCGCCTCGTCCTCCTGCGCCTGGGCGAGCGGCGCCGCCAGCATCAGAAGCGCACCGCTCGCAACGGATAGGGCTCTTTTCATGTCGAAATTTCCTCTGGCAGTGGCTTTGCTCCGCGCATCCTCCGGGAAGCGCGAGCGTGCGGATATCGGGATTAACCCGCAGTCGCCGGGCGCCGTGCGGACGCGCCATCGCAGCACGGCGCGATACCGGGCTGGGTCAGCCCGCAGGCATGTTCATGTGGATCGGCACCGTGAAGTCGAGCCAGAAGGAGGTCCCTTCGAGACGGTTGGTCGTGTCGAGTTCCTCCATGATGCGCCCCCGGAAGGTGGCCGGAACGCCAGCCATCATCACGGTTGTCGCGGCTGTCGCGCCCACCGCGACGACCTCGCCCCGGAAGGCCCCAGCATTCCGCGGTCATCGCTGACCTGCTTCTGGTAATAGCCCTGGACGCCCAGCGAGAACTTGGGCGAAAGCGCCTTCTCGATGGCGCCCTCGATGTGGATCTCATCCCCGCTGTCATAGCCGGAATCGCGGTTGTCGCCGTTTGCCGTGTACCCGGCCTTGGCGCTGATATCCCAGCCGCTCTCCGGGTCGTGCCAACTCAGGGCGAGCGAGCCATCGACGGCCCAGCGGTGCAGCGAGAGGTTGGCAAGGCCGCTCTCGCGGTAGTGGCCGATCGGCACGTTGGTCATCGTCGAGACCTGGATGTGCAGCTTGTCCGCCTGCCACCCCAGTTGCGTCAGGACCACCGGGTCCCCGGTGGTGAGCGCGCTGTCATGGAGCGAGCCTGTCAGCGTCGTCCCGCCCGCTGGCCCTGTCAAAATCCCCTCGGCATCGATGATCGGCGCGCCCAGCGGCATGGTGACGCCCACCGCCAGCGTCCCTCCCAGGAAATTGGTCGAAGGCACCGCAAGCAAAGTGGTAAAGTCGGCAACGATCGTGGTGTCGAGGCCCAGCGTGATATTGCCATTGACCGGAATACGCCGGTTCGCCTCGGCCGAGCCGTCATAGACCCAGACCATCTTGTCGAAATAGACCCCTTCGAGCGGGGGCATCACCGCGGTCCCGGGGCCACCCGATCCCAGCAGGTAGAGCGAGGCTCCGCTCTCGGTCGCCTCGGCGCCCGGAGCCCCGAGCGCAAGGCCCGCCATCCCCAGGACGAGGGCCAGAGGCCGGTGACATGCCCACTTCATCATACGATCTCTCCACTCCTATGGGATCGTGGACAGCCTAGGATGCCAGGCCCGGCGGCGAATCCGGATTTACCCGCAGGCACGGCGTGGATCGTTCCCCACGCGCGCGCCTAGAACGCCTCACCGATGCCGAAGTAGTACGCCGCGCCGTCCTTGCCCCAGGCCACGTCGAAGCGCAGGTTCACGTTGTTGGCCTTGGATGCGAGGTAACGCAGGCCTGCCCCGCCCGAGGCCAGCGTATGGCTGTGCTTCCAGATATCCCCGCTCGATGCGGCAATGCCGCCGACACCGGCGAACCCGACCACGCCCAGCTTCGGGGTGAGGCGCTGGCGCACCTCCAGCTGGAACGCCCAGGTGGCCCCGTCGCGGTAACGCCCCGCCTCGTAGCCACGTAGGTCCCCATTCTTGCCGAACATGCACAAGTCGTAGAACGGCGCATTGCCCTTCACCGCACAGGCCGTCTTGCGCACGGCGAGCACCGTGCTGTCGGTAAGCGAGAAGTAGCCCGTCGACAGGATCTCCAGCTTGCGATGTTCAAAATCGCTGCCGAGAAAGTCGGCCCCGAACATCCAGGTCCCCGTGACGAGGACCCCCTTGCTGGGATTGAAGGGATGGTTGCGGGTATCGAAGGTGAAGGAGGGCCCGATGGCCGAAACCGTACTGCGCCGCTCGATGGTGGGCAGGTTCAGGTCGGGGCGCTCCGGTGTCGGAATGCCGATGCTCGAGCGAATGCGCAGGTAGCTCACGCGCGCGCCGACATGGAGGTTGGAGAGCAGCCCCTTGTCGAAGAGCCGGACCTCGCCATCGAGATAGGCCGAAGTTCCCCGGTTGCGCAGGTCGACCGAAACGCCCGCATCCCCGGCATTGGGGCCGATGCCGTAGAAGTTGAGCCGGGCATCGCCATACCCGCCCATCGCCGCGACCCGGAACCGGTCCTGGCCAAAGGACATCTGGTGGTAGAAACCCGCCCCCCAGGTATCGGTGCTGGTATACCCGGCCCCGACACCTGTCACCCAGGGCGTCGGCTCGTCCTTCGGGTTGTAATAGAGCACGCCCGTCACGGCGAGGCCGGTGCCGAGCGCCGGATTGGAAACAGGGATCGGCGCGATCAGCAAGTCCTTGACAAAGCGAACCTTTCCTCCCTCCTCGGGCTCTTGTGGCTCCCCCTCCTCATCCATCGCCTGCAGCGTATCCGCCTGCGCGTCGATCTCCCTGGCGAGGTCTGCGGATTGCGCCCGGAGCGGGGCCGACAGAACCAGCGCACCGGCCAGCGCGATGCCCGCCCCCAGAAATCGTACCTGCCGCCCTGTCCTCATCGCGCTCCCCGCACCGTAGTGGTCGCAAGCAGACTAGCCCGGCCTCCAGCGGGGCGGCCATCGGGTGTTCCCCCATGGCCGGGACATGACATCCCGGTCCGGTTCGGGCGCGCATGCACCCCGCCTCAGGATTTCCCCCGATGGCCGCAGACGTCCGTGCCCGCCATGCTCGGGCCATGTTGCACCGCATAGCGCTCGTCTCGCTCGCCGCCTGCCTGATCGGCGCACCGCTTCCCGCCCTGGCGCAGGGCCTGGACGAGGGCGCTGTCGGCCCGGCCGCCCCCACCAACGAATTCGAAGCCGAAGCCCGGGCCGTGTCCGGGATCGAGGTCGAGGTCGAGGTCGAGGAGGCGAACCAACCGCAGGAACCACGCCGCCGCCTCTTCCCCCTGGGAGGCAACGCCGCGCGGGCCCGGGGCTACCGCATCCCCGAGCCCTATGGCCTGGGCATGCTGATGGTATGGAACACGACCAACTTCAATTCGCACGACCTCTCGGCCGCCGTGGCGAAGGGAGCGGCCCCGGAGCCGGATGCAAACATGCTCCCCCTGCCCTCGGTCACCACGAGCCGGCTGGAGGGCGACAACCGCATGCTCGGCTTCAAGGCCGATCTATGGGTCTTTCCCGGGGTCAACGTCTTCGCCTCGATCGGCAAGGTGCGCGGCACCAACCGTATCGACATCGACATCGACGCCGATGCGGTCATCCCCTTTCCCTTCTGCCGCCCCGCGCGCCCGTGCGGAACGGTCCACCTCCCGGTCGAGACCAAGGTCAAAAACACCACCGTCACACTGGGCACGCTGCTCGTCTACGGCAACGAACACTGGTTCGCGCTCGGCTCGATCGCGAAGACCGTGAGCATCTCGTCCAAGGAGCGCTCCGACGTAAAGTCGACCAATGTCGGCCTGCGGGCGGGTCCCCGCTTCCGCCTGGGCGAGGACACCTATTTCGCCCCTTATGTGGGCGGAAACTACTTTGACCTCGACACCACTGTCCGCGGCGTCGTGGCCAGCGGCCCGGTCTTCGAGGACGGCGAGGCGCTCTACCTGCGCTACGAGGTCGGGATGGAGACGAGCCACCCGTACGCCCTGGTGACGGGTTTCAACTTCGAGCTCAATCGCCACCTCTCGCTACAGGCGGAAATCCAGGCAGGCGCCACCTCGACGCGCGTGCTCGCGACCACCGGCGTGCGGTTCTGAGCAAAAATGCACACTCAGGGTTTATACCGATACCGACCTTCAAGTCCTCCCGATATCCCCGGAATCGATGGCCGTGCATTGTCCGACTAATGCACGCGTCCGAGGAGAGATCAGGTGGATCAGAGCACAAGCCCCGATCTGAGAGACATGGTTCGGTTGGAAGGTGGGACGTTCTGGATGGGCTCGGACGAGCACTATCCCGAGGAAGCGCCGGCCCACCGGGTTCAGGTCGATGCGTTCTGGATGGATGCGACCCCGGTCACCAACCGTGAATTCCGCCGCTTCGTCGAGGCAACCGGACACGTCACGTTCGCCGAAATTGCGCCCGACCCCGCAGACTATCCCGGAGCCCTGCCCGAACTTCTCACTCCCGCCTCGCTGGTGTTCGAGCCCCCACGCCGGCCTGTTTCGCTCCGCGACATCTCGCAGTGGTGGGATTACAGGCGCGACGCAAACTGGCGACAGCCTCTAGGCGAAGGCTCCGATCTTGCAGGTCTGGAGGATCACCCGGTCGTACACATCGCCTACAAGGACGCCCGTGCCTATGCCAGGTGGGCTGGCAAGGACCTGCCGACCGAGGCCGAGTGGGAGTTCGCCGCCCGCGGCGGCCTCGACCGCGCGGAATTCGCCTGGGGCGACGAACTCATCCCCGGCGGGGTCCCGCAGGCCAATACCTGGCAGGGCGCGTTTCCCAACGAGAATACGCTGCTGGATGGCTATCTGCGCACGTCACCCGTACGCACCTACCCCGCCAACCCTTACGGGATTCATGACCTGATCGGAAATGTCTGGGAGTGGACCAGCGACTTCTACTCGCAAAGCCACCAGGGGCACGCCGACAAGGAAGGGTGCTGCGCGCCGCGCAACCCGCTCGGCGGACCACAGGAAGAGAGCTACGATCCGGCCATGCCCGGCATCCGGATCGCGCGAAAGGTCCTGAAGGGCGGCTCGCACCTGTGCGCCCCCAATTACTGCCGGCGCTACCGCCCTGCGGCCCGGCACGCCCAGCCGATCGACACCTCCACCAGCCACGTCGGCTTTCGCTGCATCGTGCGCGGCGGGCCGGGAGGCGATGGTGAATAGGGGTAGACCCGAGATTAATTTGCCATTAACACTAGAATTCGATTGTATAAATGATCCCCATGTGAAAACAAAATAAACACAACAATATAAATGTTACAAAAATAAGAATTCACACATCCGCAAACCCTTTGGATCGCGCTTCGGATGAAAGGGGACTTATGCATTCTGTTGCGACGAGAGCTGTCCATTCCCGGAAAGCCGCCTTGGGCGGCTTCGAGCGGAAAGCGAGTGCTTCAGACCTGAAGGGGGAGAGAGGAGCCCATCTCGACGTCTTGCGTGCCCGCAACGACGAGCGCCGCCAGATCGCGCGCGAATTGCACGACATCACCGCCCAGTTGTTGCTCGAACTCCAGTTCGAACTGGCCTGTTCCGATCAACAGGGCGGGAACTGGTCCGGTGGAAGTGCGCGCGAGATCGTCGCACGCCTGCAGGACCAGATGCGCTGCCTGACCTACATGCTGCATCCGCCCGAACTGGAAAAGTACGGCCTCGACGGCGCGCTGGAGGCCCTGGCCCTGGGCATGTCTGCCCGAACCGGGATCGACATCCGCTTCAAGGTGCGTGGCTACCGTGACGGCTTCCCGCCGGAGATGGAACTGGCCGTCCTGCGCATCGCCCAGGAAGCCCTGATGAACGTGTTCAAGCACAGCCGTTCGGATCGTGCCGAGATCCGGCTTCACTGCACCTGCAACTGGCTGTGCCTGCGCGTGCGCGACTTCGGCGTGGGCATCAAGAACCGCAAGGCCATTGTCTCGGGCCTGGGCGTGGGCCTTCGCGGCATGGCCGCACGCATGTCCGAAGTGGGCGGCGAAGTCCGGGTTCCCCCCTCGAGCGTGGGACCGCGGTTACGGCGGTAGTGCGCAGTCCGCTGGGCATCTGCAACGAGATGACCTGCCCCAAGTCCTGCCCGGGCCCTTCGGCCCGGTGGCGCTTCAAGGCTCGATGATATTGTTGCGCACCGCGTACCGTACCAGGTCCGCGGTGCTTTTGAGGTCGAGTTTGCGCATGGCCGCGGCGCGGTGCGTTTCGACCGTCTTGATCGAAAGCTCCAGGATCGCCGCGATCTCCTTGTTCAGGCGCCCTTCCGCAATCAGCTGAACGATTTCGCGCTCACGCGGGGTGAGCGCGGTGGCCGAAGCCTCGCGCGCGGCCATCTCCACGAAGCGGTCGAGCAGGGTCTGCGAGACATTCCCCGAGAAGTAGGGCCGGCGCAGCGAGAGCGCTTCCACCGCGGCAAGAAGGTGCTTGCTGGCCTCCGATTTCAGGAGATAGCCCCTCGCCCCGGCCGTCAGCAGTTCGGCCAGCACGTCCTCGCGGTCGTGCATCGTAAAGACCAGCACCTCGGTCCGGGGCAGTTCCTTCTTGATCGCACGGGTCAGCTCCAGTCCATTCATCATCGGCAGCGAATAGTCGATGATGGCAATATCGGGCCGCACCGAGCGCACCACTTCGAGCGCCTCGCGGCCATCGCCCGCTTCGCCCACCACTCGCCAGTCGGGATGCGAGGAGATGACCGAGCGCACTCCCAGGCGGATGGCCTCATGGTCGTCGGCCAGTACGATACGGCGCACAGGACTGCTCATTTTACCTCTCCGGCCGAGTGGCGGCAATATCTCAAGGTCAGCATGGGTCCGATCATGGAAGGACGAGCCGCCCCGGCCCATAGGGGTTGACCCGCATTCGAGCCTCGGCGCGTCCCACATCGCATGGCATTTGTCCCCTCGCGTACCAAGTTTCCCGGTCGAACCGGGGCAGACTTCAAGACCTA
>NZ_DF850488.1:111549-273844 GCF_000813185.1 Novosphingobium sp. MBES04
CGGGTTACTACGGATAGTAAACCACCGAGTACGCACCAGGAATTGCATGCGAGTGCAACGAGATACTTCGTGAGGTGCAATGACTTCTGGGAACTCCGGTTCCGGTGGTATTCATGAACAGCCCAGCTCGCGGGGCCGTGTCCTGGAACGGATCGAGGATCCCCCTCCCCACAGCTTCGACACCGCGTCCGCTGCGCCGGAGATGCGATGCCCCGCCCTTTTGCCCGCGCTCTTCCCCGGCCCGAAAGCCGGGTGGTTCCGCCCCCGTTTATCCGGCCTAATCCCGATGGGCGCGAGCCAAGGCCATGGGGCATTCTTGGCGCAGGGTCGGAAAGGCTCATCGCCACCGGGTTTCTCCGACCCTATAGTTTGCCCGAGCGCACGCACAGCACCTGCCCCGGGTTCACGCCTTCTTTCAGCCGCCCACCACGGACGGCTCGCCGGACCGCCACCGTCCCTCCCCCCCCCCATGGTGGCGGTCCGGTCCCCTGACCCGGCTTGTCTCTGAACCGCCTTGTTCTCGCCCCACAAACAGGTACCTTCCCCTTCATGACCGCACGCACTTCGATCCGCAGGTCCGCCTGCATCGCCCTTCTGCTCGCCACCACGTCGGCCTGCGCCAGCCTCGATGCGCGCGAGGAACGCCAGAGCGCCCTCATCGGCCCCACCTGGCGACTTGCCGGGATCGTGGAAGGGGACGCGCAAACCACGCTCACCGCGCAGCAATCGCAGGAGCTCACCCTGACCTTCAACGTGAAGGGCGAGGCGCACTTCCGCCTGGCGTGCAACACCGGCAACGCCAGATGGACCGCGCAGTTCATGGAGGGCCGGATCCAGATCACCCCGATCGCCACCACCCGCAAGCTCTGCCCCGATCCCGAGATCGCCAATCGGGTCGGCCGTGAATTGCCCGGAGACCGACGCTACCGCTTCTCGCCCGACGAGAAGACCATGTTCATCCAGTCCGATACCGTCACCTTCCGCTTCGTGGACAGCGCGGCCTGACACCTGCGCCCGGAGGCCCATGGCCTCTTTGCATCGCGCGCGGTTGCACAGCCTCTCGTCAGGCTGCGCGCCTTGGCGTACACTCGAGTGCGCAAGGGCCATCACGAGTCCTGAAAGGAAAGAAGATCGCGTCGGGAGGACGGCAAGAATGCCGCGTCCCGAACCATCGGGAGAGACCGCATGAACATAAGCCCCCAGCAATTCCGGGCCTATGCGGATGGGGAACTGAGCGGCGAGGAAGCGCGCGCGGTCGAAGCGGCCATTGCCGCAGATCCCCACCTTGCCGCCCGGCTCGAAAAGGTGCGCCGCGCGAAGGGCAAGGTGCAGCCCATCCCCCTTTCGACAGCGCGGCGGGCAGGCGAAGAGCAGGCTGCAGCCCGCGCGGGGGCCATTCTCGATTTCAGCGCCGCCAAGGCCCGACGTGAACAGGCAAACGCCACAAGAGAGCCCCGCCGGGCCGGCGTCGCGCCGAGAGGCAAGGTCCCGATTTTCCAGCGCCCCGGCCTCGCACTCGGCCTGTCATTGGCGCTTGTCCTGGGGGTGATGATCGGGAGCAGCCTCGACCTCGCCCGCTTTGCCGACACGTCTGGACAGGACGTTGGCGGACACAATGTGGGCAACCTGCGCGATGCCGGCGACCGGCTGCTTGCAGCAGGCACCCTCGCCACGGCCCTTGAGAGCTATCCGCGCGCCTCCACCCGGGACCAGAAGCCGTTTCACATCCTCGCGACCTACCGGAGCGATGATGGCGCCTACTGCCGCCGCTTTGCAGGCTCAATTGGCGCAGGCCTCGCCTGCCGGGAAGCAGATGGCTGGAGGCTCATCGCCCTCGATGCTGATGGGCGCGCCGACCTGGCACAGCCCGGATTGCACCTCGGCGAGCCGCTTTCGGCAAAGGCCGAAGCTGAGGTTCTTTCAGCAGGCTGGCCCTGAATGCCACATGCTGCATGCCACAAACCCCATCTCATCACGGACGCAGCCGAGATGAAAGCGAGACCGGCTCCGTAAATCGGCAGAAGGAAACCGGCCTCGCCGCTCGTCCACTCCCCAGGACCGAGGTCCTTCGCCGGCTATCCTAGTTTTTTGACATTATAAATCTATTTCAGAACTTTAACGCCATATCTCATGGCCATTTCGCGCTCCGAATCCTGGCTCTGCTCCATCGCCGAACCAATCAGCAGCAGCGCCGGACCATCGCCAAGCGCGGTGCGCGAGGCCAGCGGCAGCAGGTCGAGACGGGTGTGGAAGTGGCGCTCGTCAGGCAGGCTGGCGTTCTCGACCAGAGCGACGGGCGTGTCGGCCGGAAGGCCCGCCGCCATCAGCTGTACCGACAGCGCAGGAGCCGCTGCCTTGCCCATGTAGACCGCCAGCGTTGCCTCGGGATCGGCCAGCCGCGCCCAGTCGAGCTGCAGCTCTTCGCCCGCACGCGCATGAGCGGTCACGAAGGTCAGCTTGCGGGCAAGCCCCCGCAGCGTCAGCGAAGCGCCGATGCCCGCCGCCGCCGCGCTCGCCGCAGTGACGCCCGGACACACCCGCACCGGCACGCCCGCCGCGCGGCACGCGTCCAGTTCCTCTGTCGCGCGCCCGAAGATCGAGGGGTCGCCGCCCTTGAGGCGCACAACGCGTTCGCCCGCGAGCGCCGCTTCGACGATCAGGGCATCGATGCTCTTCTGATCCTTGGAATGACGCCCCGACCGCTTGCCCACGTAGACGAGGCGTGCTTGCCGGCTTGCCAGTTCAAGGATGCCCGGCCCCACCAGCGCATCGTGGAAGATCACGCTCGCGGCTGCGATCAGGCGCTCGGCCTTGCGGGTCAGCAGCTCGGGATCGCCGGGGCCTGCGCCCACGAGCCAGACCGATCCTTCGCAAAAGTCGTCGTAACGGGGGGCAGTCATTCGGCAGGCTCCCTTGGCTGGGTGGCACAGGTTTCAAGAAGGCGCGCAATGGCCGGGCGGCAGGAGCCGCAGTTGGTCCCGGCCTGGGTGCACTGTCCAACAGCTTCGACGCTGTCGGCACCGTCTGCGCAGGCCGCGACGATATCGTTGGCGCCGACGCCATGGCACACGCACACGATCGGCCCTCGATCGGGAAGCGGCGTGCTCGGCCGCCCGGCAAGAAGCTCGCAGGCGCTCGCGCTGCCCTGCCCGAGCTGGCCTGCCACCCAACTGCGCGCGGGCAGCTGCCCCGCACGGGTGAGATAGATCGCCGCGGCCAGCGTGCCGTCCCCGGCGCGCACCGCCACGCGGCGCATGCCTCGGACGATGTCGGCAACCTCGAGCCGCTCGCCTTCGGGCAGCAAGGCGTCGAGCTCGACCGCGCCTTCTCCCGCCAGTTCGTAGAGCCAGCCCTCGGCGATTCGCGCGCGGGTCCAGTAGGCAAGCCCCTGGGGCGCTATGGCATCGCGGCGAACAAGGAACGCCTGCCAGTCGGCCGCAACCGGCTCGAGCGTCGCGGCACTGTTCTTGAAGCCGGGCTGCCCGGATACCGGATCGACCTGAGAGTCCGGCAGGCGGTTGGCCCGCCCCTCTCCGCTCATGGCATCGCTCCAGTGCATCGGTACGCAGATCTCGCCGGGGCGCTGACCATCACGCACATCGACGCGAAAAACCGCGCGCCCCTGCCCGGTCACGACCCGTGCGAGCCCACCAGCGGTCAGGCCATAGCGCGCAGCATCGCGCGGATGCACTTCGAGCAGGGGCTCGGGCCGGTGCTGCGACAGGGTTGGCGAGAGGCCCGTGCGGGTCATGGTGTGCCACTGGTCACGGTAGCGCGCGGTGTTGAGGCGCAGCGGGAACGCCGCATCCTGAACCCGCTCGGGCACCTCGACCCGGACCAGCCGCGCCTTGCCTGTGGGTGTCGGATAGCGCGAGGCCAGAGGCCGCGCACCGCCCCACTGGAAGGGTTCAAGCGCGTCATAGTCGGCGCTGGAGATATCGCCCAGATGCGTGAGATCGAGGCACTTTCCGCGCGCCGCCGCGAGGCCTGTCATCCTTGCGTACTCGCGGAAGACCGAAGCCGCGTCCTTCCAGGCGAACGCCTCCCCCCAGCCCATAGCCGCCGCAACATCGGCGATGATGCGCCAGTCGGCCCGCGCCTCGCCGGGCGCATCGAACAGGCGGCGCTGGCGCGAAATGCAGCGCTCCGAATTGGTCACCGTGCCGTTCTTCTCGCCCCAGGCTTCGGCGGGCAGGAGAATATCGGCATGCCGGGCGGTGTCGGTGTCCGCGATGACATCGGAGACCACCACCGTCGGACAGCGCGCCAGAGCCTCGCGGACGAAGGCGCTGTCGGGCATCGAGACCGCGGGATTGGTCGCCATGACCCACAGGAACTTCACCCGGCCATCGTGCACGGCCCGAAACAGGTCCACCGCCTTGAACCCCGGCCCCGAACACAGGACAGGCGCATTCCAGAAGGTCGCCGCCGCGCGGCGTTCCTCCTCGGAAAAGCCGAGATGGCAGGCCAGCGTGTTGGCAAGGCCGCCCACCTCGCGCCCGCCCATCGCATTGGGCTGGCCCGTGATGCTGAAGGGGCCCGCGCCGATCCAGTTGATACTGCCCATCCAAGGTGCAGGTTGATGATGGCGTTGCCCTTGTCGGTCCCGCAGACCGACTGGTTCGCCCCTTGCGAGAACAGCGTGACCATGCGCGGATGTGCGGCGACGAGCGCGCAAAGCTGGTCGAAAATCTCAGGATCGACACCCGGATCGCAGGCAAGATCGTCCCAGAAATCGGGCGCAACCTCGACATGGGCGGTCATGTAGGCGGCATCGACAAGCCCCTGTGCGTGCATGCGGGCGAGCAGCGCGTTGAATAGCGCGATGTCGCCATCGGGCGCGATTGGCACGTGCAGGTCGGCCTGTTCGGCCGTCTCGGTGCGGCGCGGGTCGATCACCACGATCTTGGTACCCCGGCGCGCGCGGGTCTTTTCGATCCGCTGCCAGACGACCGGGTGGCACCAGGCCGTGTTGGAGCCGACGAGCAGGATCAGATCCGCCGCGTCCAGGTCCTCGTAGGAACAGGGCACGACATCCTCACCGAAGGCGCGGTTGTAGGCTGCCACCGCGCTTGCCATGCACAGGCGCGAATTGGTGTCGATGTTGCCCGAACCGACAAAGCCCTTCATCAGCTTGTTGGCCGCGTAGTAGTCTTCGGTCAAAAGCTGGCCCGAGACATAGAAGGCGACGCTCTCGGGTCCATGTTCGGCAATGCACGCCCGCATGCGCTCGGCAACTTCGGCGCTCGCCCTGTCCCACGACACCCGCTTGCCCGCGATCCGGGGATGGAGGAGCCGCCCCTCCAGTCCGACCGTCTCCCCCAGATGCGTGCCCTTGGAGCACAGCCGCCCGGCGTTGGCCGGGTGCCTAGGATCGCCGGCAACCGACACCTCGCGGCTCGCACCATCTGCGACTTCGGCCGTGATCCCGCAGCCGACGCCGCAATAGGCGCATGTCGTGCGGATCGGGCCCCTGTCGTGCATGTCGCTCAGGCCTCCGCTTCGGCGGTCGCCGCTTCGACGCCCCCGCTCAGAACCGCGGCGCGCAGAAGATAGATGCGTCCGGCATCGACCCGGAGCGGGATCGTGGGCACGCAGCCCTCATCATCGCCCAACGCGCGCCCGTCGCGCAGCGAGATGTTCCAGTTGTGCAAGGGGCAGGTCACCACATCGCCATGGACGATGCCCTGGCTGAGCGGCCCCTTCTTGTGCGGGCAGGCGTTCACAATGGCGAAGAATTCGCCGCGCAACGTATGGAAGATCGCCAGTTCCTGCGCGCCTTCCACCGGAAGCGTGCGCGCGGTGCCCGCCTCGATCTGTCCGACCGGGCCAATATCGAGCCAATCGCCAATCATCATGCCTTCTCCAGCTGAAACGAGGAATCGGAAGGACGCACCGTTGCCAGGTGCTGGTGCAGGTCGGCGCGCTCGCCCGCCGCGCGCTTGGCCCAGGGATCATCCTGCATGAAGGTCTGCGAATGGCGGAAGCGGGCAGCGTAGGCGCGCACCGCCTCGGGTTCGGCAAGAGCCAGCTTGACGTGCTCCAGCCCTACGCGCTCAATCCAGGGCGCGGTGCGTTCGAGGTAGCGCGCCTCCTCGCGGTAGAGCTGGATGAAGGCGGCGCACATCTCCATCGCCTCCTCTTCGGTAGCCACCTTGCACAACAGATCGGTCGCGCGCACCTTGATGCCGCCATTGCCGCCCACGTGCAGTTCGTAGCCACTGTCGACGCAAACCACGCCGAAATCCTTGATGGTCGCCTCCGCACAGTTGCGCGGGCAGCCCGAGACCGCGATCTTGAACTTGTGCGGCATCCAGCTGCCCCAGGTCATGCGCTCGATCTTGACGCCGAGCCCTGTGGAATCCTGCGTCCCGAAGCGGCACCATTCCGAACCGACGCAGGTCTTCACCGTGCGCAGGGACTTGCCATAGGCGTGGCCCGACACCATCCCGGCCGCGTTGAGATCGGCCCAGACCGCGGGCAGGTCCTCCTTCTTGATGCCGAAGATGTCGAGGCGCTGGCCGCCGGTCACCTTGACCATGGGCGCGTCGTACTTCTCCACGACGTCTGCAATCGCACGCAGTTCGCGCGGGTTGGTGAGCCCACCCCACATGCGCGGCACGACCGAATAGGTGCCGTCCTTCTGGATGTTGGCGTGCATGCGCTCGTTGACGAAGCGGCTCTTCTGGTCGTCCTCGTAGACGCCAGGGAGCGCGCAGAGCAGATAGTAATTGAGCGCCGGACGGCACGAGGCGCAGCCATCGGGCGTCGACCAGTGCAGCTCCTGCATGACGTGCGGGATCGAGGTGAGGTTCTTCTCCAGGATCAGCGCGCGCACGTCGTCGTGCGTGAAGCTGGTGCACTTGCACATCGTGGCAGGCCCGGTCTCGACCTCGCCGCCCAGCGTCACGGCCAGCAGGCTCTCGACCAGGTTGGTGCACGAACCGCACGAGGCCGAAGCCTTGCACCCGGACCGGACCGCGTCGAGCGAATGCGCGCCGCCTTCGATGCACGAGACCACCTGGCCCTTGGAAACGCCGTTGCACCCGCAAATCTCGGCATCGTCCGAGAGGGCCGCAACGGCCGCGTTAGGGTCCAGCAGCGCACCTCCGGACGCGAATGCCTGGCCGAAGATCAGGGCCTCGCGGATGTCCGAGACGTCCTCGCCCTTCTTGAGGAGGTCGAAGTACCACGAGCCATCGGCGGTATCGCCGTAGAGCACCGCGCCCACGATCCGGCTGTCCTTGACGATGACGCGCTTATAGATGCCGCGCGCGGCATCGCGCATGACGATGTCCTCGCAGCCCTCCCCGCCCGAGAAGTCTCCGGCCGAGAACAGGTCGATCCCCGAGACCTTGAGCTTGGTCGAGGTGACCGAGCCTTCGTAGCCGGTCGCCCGGTCGGTGACATGGTCGGCCAGCGCGCGGCACATGTCCCACAGCGGCGCGACAAGGCCATAGCACAGGCCCCGGTGCTGGACGCATTCGCCCACCGAGAGGACATTGGGGTCGGAGGTAACCATGTGGTCATCGACAAGGATGCCGCGCTCGACATCGAGGCCTGCCTCCTTGGCAAGCCCCGTCGCGGGCCGGATGCCGACCGCCATGACGACAATGTCGGCGGGGATCTCGGTGCCGTCTTCCAGGCGGACGCCGGCCACGTGCCCGTCCTTGCCGAGGATCTCCTTCGTGTTCGCACCGGTCAGGATGGTCTGGCCACGCTTTTCGAGTTCGCTGCGCAGCAGGAAGCCTGCCGCCTCGTCGAGCTGGCGCTCCATGAGCGTGGGCATGAGGTGGATCACGCTTACCTGCATGCCGCGAAGGCTGAGGCCGTGCGCGGCCTCGAGGCCGAGCAGCCCCCCTCCGATCACGACCGCGCTTCCACCCTTGTCCGCCGCCGCCAGCATCCGGTCGACGTCATCGAGATCGCGGAAGGTCACGACGCCGTCGAGGTCCTTGCCCGGCACCGGAATGATGAACGGGTCCGAACCCGTCGCGATCAGCAGTTTGTCGTAAGGCTCGGTGCGACCCGAAGCGGCGATGACGGTCTGCGTGTCGCGATCAATCCGCTCGACCTTGTCGCCCGACACCAGCGTGATGCCGTTTTCAGCGTACCATTCCGGCGTGTTGATGACGATTTCGTCGAAGGTCTTTTCACCTGCGAGAACCGGCGAGAGCATGATGCGGTTGTAGTTCACGCGCGGTTCGGCGCCGAAGATCGTGATCTCGAAGCGTTCGGGCTCGCGCGCCAGAATCTCCTCCACCGCGCGGCACCCGGCCATGCCGTTGCCGATCACCACGAGCCGTTCGCGCGGCCCTTCGGGAAAGGCGTTCCCCTCGAAGTTCACAGGTGCATTCACGTCGGCGTCTCCGTTCGTGACGCGCACGCAAAAAAACCGCCTCGGACCATGCCCCTTGCAGGGATGGTACGGGCGGCTTCGTTGCCACGCGTTGTCAGAAAGTGCGGCGAGGCGCTTACATCGTCCTTCTGCGGACGGCGCATTCTCGCTGATTTGGTTTTTAACTGATTCGCACAGTTCCCGGCAAGACTGTTTTTGCAGTTGCAGCGAAAAAGGGAAAAGCCGCCTCCTCCCCGAAGGCGACTTTTCCAAGCATTTACCAGCTCTTATAGGGCAGGAACTTGCCACTCATGACAACCTCTACCCGGTCGCCTTTTTCGTGTGCGACGCGGTTTATCTGCATGTCGAAGTCGATCGCGCTCATGATCCCGTCGCCAAACTTCTCCTGGACCAGTTCCTTGAACGCCTCCCCGAACACGCCGGTGATCTCGTACCAGCGGTAGATGCACGGATCGGTCGGAACGGTCTGGGCAAAGGTCTTGGTCGGGTACTCACTCAGCACCACGGCGGCCTCCGCCGGCAGGCCGAGGAAGTCCACCAGCTTGCCCGCCGCGTCGGGCAAAAGGCTGTTCATACCCAGGCACGCCGAGGTCACGAAGACCTCGCTGAGGCCGATCTCTTCGGCAATCCCGGCCCAGCCGATCCCTTTCTCACGCTTGGCGCTGCGGATCATGGTGGTGACATCGGACTTGGTCATCATCGGTCGCTCTCCTTTACGTCTCGGGATGAAATGGGGGCAGGACGCCCGGCACTCTGCCCTCCGAGCAGCAGCGAGGCGGCCAGCGCCAGCGCGAGAAGCGCGCTGATTGCCTGCCACACCCGCTCGGGACGGCGCGCCAGCAGCGGCCGTGCCGCAACCGGACGCAGCGCCGCGTTCGGGCGGGAAAGATCGTAGGTAAACTCCGATAGTTCGGCGTACCGCTGCGCCGGATCAAGGGCGAGCGCGCAGGCCAGCGCCGCGTCCATCCAGTCGGGCACCTCGGGGTTGATCTCGCTGGCGGGAACATACCTCAGCTTGCGCTGCGCGGCCCGGGTCTGCGCTGCGCTGAGGCGCGGGCCATAGGGCAGGCTCCGGGTGAGCAGGAAATAGGCGAGCGCGCCCAGCGACCACAGATCGCTGGCGCGCGTGGGCGCATGACCCAGCCAGATCTCGGGCGCGGTGAACTGCATTGTCCCCGCGTAGAGCGCCTCGCCCGCGCGCGGGGAAAGTTCCTCGAGCCCGGCGACAAGCGCGGAGCCGAAGTCGACAATCCGCGCCGTGCCATCGGCATCGACGATCACGTTGGCGGGCCGCAGGTCACCATGCAGGATCTCACGGCGATGGAGCGCCAGGAGCCCGCGCGCCACCTGCTTGACGAGGCTGCGCACGGCCGCAAGGTCGGTCGCAATCTGCGCGTGGGCCCACTCTTCCAGTGTCTGGCCGGGCAGATATTCGAACAGGACATAGGCGTGACGCCGTTCGCGGCGCGGCGGCGGAGCGGAGAGCAGGTGGCTGTTTGTCACGCGCCGCGCGACCCACTCCTCCAGCATCAGGCGCTGAAGTTCCTGCGCATCGCCCGCCTGCTCGGTCGCCGGGGCCTTGAGGACGAGGCGGCGCCCGCTCGCCTCCTCCCGCACCAGGTAGACATGGCTGCGGTGCCCGGCGTGGAGCGTACGCAGCACCGTCAGCCCTTCAAAGCTCTGCCCGGCCATGAGCGGCGGGGCGGGGGGCAAATCGCGCCCGTCCCCGATCACATCGGCGAGGTCACCGTCGGGCAGAGCTTCCACGCGCAGGACCTGCGCGGTGAGGTTGTCCCCGCTCCCTGCCGCGCGGGCGGCATCCACGAGCGCTTCGGCGGCGCGCTGGGGATCGGGCTCGGCAAGTGCCGCCTGCATATCCGCATCGCCAAGATGCTCATGCACGCCGTCACTCGTCAGGACAAAGACATCGCCCGCAGCAATAGTGGTTTGCACGTGATCCACCTCGACCCGGCGATCGATGCCGAGCGCGCGGGCAAGGAGGCTCTCGCCCCCACCCAGGTCCACCCGGTGCGGCTGCGTCAGGATCCGGCAGCTCCCGTCCGAGAGATGCGCAACACGGCCATCGCCCACGTGGAAGACATAGGCCGACCGGCCTTTGAGAATGAGCGCGCTGAAGGTCGTGACGAGGCCGCGTTCACGCGCGCTGTCGTCCAGCGCCGGGCCCTGCCCGCCGGTGTTGCGGGCAAAGAGCCAGGAATTGATCGCGGCGATGACCCTCTCGGCGCTTGTCGGCACCGACCAGGCTTCGGGCGTCGCCATGTAGTCGGTCAGGAAGGAGGAGACCGCAAGCTCGGCCGCCTCGCGCCCTTGCGCGCTGGTGCTGATGCCATCGGCAAGCGCCAGCGCGATGCCCTTGATGGCAAGGCTCGCCCCGTCCTCGGGCACGAAGGCATCGCCGAAATCCTGGTTGGCCTCCTTGGCTCCGGCATCGGAGCAATAGCCAAGGCGCACCGCAAGCCGCGATCCCATGCCGCTCCCTTTCGCAGATGACGCAGATGGCAAGGAAGGGGCAGAAGTGGTGGCATGCCAGCACCCACTCCCACCCCTTCGCACTGCCAGGGGACGCTCAGGCAGCGATCTTGACGACCCGCGAAGGCGCGGTCTTGCGGTGCGTGCTGAAGAGCATGAGGCCGGTGAAAGTCAGACCGCCTACGACATTGCCCAGCACGACCGGGATCTCGTTCCACACCAGGTAGTCGGCGATGGTGAAGTTGCCGCCCAGCATCAGGCCGGTGGGGAACAGGAACATGTTCACGATCGAATGCTCGAAGACCATGTAGAAGAAGAGCATGATCGGCATCCACATGGCGATGACCTTGCCCGAGACGGTGGTCGAGATCTGCGCGCCGACGACGCCGGTCGAAACCATCCAGTTGCACATGACCGCGCGCACGAAGATGGTGAGCCAACCCGCCGCGCCATAGGCCGCGTAGCCGACGGTGCGGTTCTCACCGATGACGGCCATCTTGGCGCCCACTTCGGCCGGTTCGGTCGAGAAGCCGTAGGTCCAGTAGATCGCCATCAGGACTGCGGTGGTGAGCGCGCCTGCAAAGTTGCCGGTGAAGACCAGCCCCCAGTTGCGCGCAACCCCGCCCCAGGTGCAGCCTGGGCGCTTGTCCCAGACCGCCATCGGACACAGCACGAAGACCCCGGTCAGGAGATCGTAGCCAAGCAGATAGAGCATGCAGAAGCCGACCGGGAACAGCACCGCGCCCGCCAGGGGCTGGCCGGTCTGGACGTTGATGGTGACCGCAAAGGCCGCCGCGAGCGCCAGGATGGCACCCGCCATGTAGGCGCGGACCAGCGTGTCCTTGGTCGACATCATGATCTTGGATTCGCCCGCATCGATGAGCTTGGTGACGAATTCGGTTGGTGCAAGATAGGCCATCGGTAGCTACTCCCTTTCCCCGCGTGATCAGAACGAAAAGCCGAACTGGACCCAGAACTTCTCGGTGTCGGTGCCGAAGCTGTCGGCCGTGTAGTTGGCGTACTTGAAGAGGACCGCGTAGTTCGCGACCTTGAAGCCCAGGTTCGCGTCCCACTCGTGCCCGTAGTCGATGCCGCCCACGTCGCTGTCGAACTGGTGGTAGACGACCATACCCTTCAGCCCCTTGAGCGGCCCCACATCGCCAAAGCCCTTGGAGACGGTGCCGTAATAGTCGCGAAGGCCCGCAGCCGGGGTCGTCAGAAAGAGGTCGGCCCAGCCGTTGAAGGCGTGCGCGGTCGCCATCGGCGTCTGGAAGGCGGCCACGCCATCATCGCTCCCCAGTTCCTCGTAGCCCCCCTTGAGCCCGAAGCCGGCCACCGAGATGCCCAGTTCGGCATCGTAGTAATCCGCCGCGTAGTTGATGGGATTGGCGCCGTAGTCGCTCTGCCGCGCGTAGCGCAGCTTGACGTCGATCTTCGCCGTGCCGCCGAGCGGGATCGCGCCTGCGGCCATGGCGCCATAGGTCTGGCTCGACATGGTGAGACGCTCGTCATAGTCGAGCAGGTAGGCAAAACCCTTCACCGTCACGCCCTTCACCTTCACGCCGCCGTCCAGCAGCACGAAATCGCCGTCCCAGTACTTGTTCGGGCTGTCGGCGCCGAAGATCGAACGCTGCGAAAGCGAATAGGTGGCATCCAGGACGACGGGCCCCAATGTCCCTTGTGCGCGCACCGCATCGAAGGTCTGTTCGTTCTGGCGCCAGCCGACATTGCCGACAAAGCGCGCATCGTCGTGAATGATGCGCTGGCGGCCCACGGTGATCGAGCCGATCTTGCCCGAATAGCCCACCTGCAGCCGGTTCACTTCCACGTTCTCGGGATCGGCCACGACCGAGTACGGCTCGGCGCCCAGGTACCCGTTGTTGCCGGGAATCGTGTCGTTGTAGTCGTCGATAATAGCGAGCGTGCTCTCGGCCTCGGCCAGCGCCGAGAAGCCGTGGGCCTTGACCTCGACGCCGCCGCGAAGGCGCAGCGTCAGGGCATCGGCATCGAGGCCGAGCTGGTCCTGGTCGACATGTTCGTAGCGCAGCATGCCATCGATGATCGGATCGATGGTCACCCCGTCCGCCACCGCGACGGGGTCGCCCGCCTTGGCAAGGGCCGGAGCCGACAGCGCGAGCGCGGCGGTGCCGGCGGCGAGCCTGACAATAGTGGAATACGCGGTCTTCATCGTCGTGTACCTCCGATGGCGCCCCCACCCCCACGCGGGCACGCCGTTTGCTTCCAGAAACTGGATCGAAGGCAGACCTCTTTGTCCGCCGCACCAGGCCGGGCGTTCTTTGCGCCTTCACAGCCTGTTTCCTGCGCTTCGGATGGCAGGCGCCTTTGCCTGCTCCCCGCCCCTCATGAGCGCGCGCCGGGCCCTGCTCCTACTGGGCAGGACTTCAACTTCGTCCGAACATTCCCCCGGACGCAGGGTTTGCAGAGCCGCGCGGTGCGGCCCGTTTGGTCAGGCCGCCTTGGAGGCCGGACCGTGATCGTATTCGGCCAGGAAGTGCAGAACTTCCTGCCGGTACTGATAGAACTTCGGGTCCTCGAGCAGCGCCTTGCGGTCGCGCGGGCGCGGCAGGTCGACCTTCAGGACCTTGCCAATGGTCGCGCGCGGGCCATTGGTCATCATCACCACGCGGTCGGCGAGGAGGATCGCCTCATCGACATCGTGGGTCACCATGATCGCGGTCACCTTGGTGCGGTTCCAGGTTTCGACCAGTACGTCCTGCAGGTCCCAGCGGGTGAGGCTGTCGAGCATGCCGAAAGGTTCATCGAGCAGCAGCAGGCGCGGCGAGAGCGCGAAGGCGCGCGCGATGCCCACGCGCTGGCGCATTCCGTTCGACATTTCCGCGGCCATCTTGTCCATGGCATCGCCCAACCCCACCCGTTCGAGGTAGTAGTCGACGATGTCCGCCCGCTCGGCCTTGCTGGCGTGCGGATAGACCCGTTCCACGCCCAGCGACACGTTCTGGCGCGCGGTCAGCCAGGGCATCAGACTCGGCGCCTGAAAGACCACTGCCTTGTCCGGTCCTGCCCCCGAAATCTCGCGGTTGTCGAGGACAATGCCGCCACTGCTGATCGCGTTGAGCCCCGCCGCCATGGTCAGCACGGTTGACTTGCCGCAGCCCGAGTGGCCAATGAGCGAGACGAATTCGCCCTTCTCCATCAGAAGGTTGAAGTCTTCGACCACGGTCAGCGGCCCCTTGGGCGTGGGGTAGACCTTGTTCAGCTTGAAGAATTCCAGATAGCGCTGCTCGACCGCCGACTGCCCCGCCTCGACATAGGCCTTGGGCAGTTGCGGCTCGCTCTTCACGAAAAGGTCGAGCGGAGTCACCTCGGGCAGCGCAACGCTGGCCTCGCCCACGCTCGATCCCGCTTCGTTGAGATGGCCCAGATACCCCACGATCTCGCGCCGCAGCGACTGGAAATGGACATCGTCGTTCACCGCCTCGCGCTCGCGCGGGCGAGGCACGTCGACGGTGAAGATCCTGCCGATATGGGCCGCGGGTGCAGGCGTCAGCACCGCTACCCGGTCGGCCAGCAGGAGCGCCTCGTCCACATCGTTGGTGACAAGGATGATGGTGCGCTTCTCTTCCTTGCGGATGCGCTCGATCTCGTCCTGCAGCTTGGCGCGGGTCAGCGCGTCGAGCGCGGAGAGCGGCTCGTCCAGAAGCAGGATCTCGGGCTCCATCGCCAGAGCCCGGGCCACCGACACGCGCTGGCGCATCCCGCCCGAAAGCTGGCCGGGCTTGCGGTCCATCGCGTGGCCCAGCCCGACGAGTTCGACCTTCTGGCGCACCAGCGCGGCGCGTTCGGCGCGCGAGCGATCCTTGTGCACCGCATCAACCGCCAGCGCGACGTTCTTCTCCACCGTCAACCAGGGGAAGAGCGAGTAGGACTGGAACACCAGCCCCCGGTCCTTGCCCGGTCCGTCCACCGGGCGACCGTGCAGGAGGATCTGCCCGGCATCGGGCTCGACCAGCCCGGCGATGGTGGAGATCAGCGTGGTCTTACCCGCCCCCGAAAAGCCCAGGATGGCAATGAATTCGCCTTCCTCGACATCGAGGTCAATGCCGTCGAGCACCCGCGTCACGTCGCCGGTCTGGCCGGTGTAGGCCTTGGTCACACCCTGGAGCGAGAGGATCGTACCCATGTCTTTGGTCCCTTACGGTAAGTGCAGGAAGTGTGGTGCGAAGGGCCGAGATCAGACCGCGTGGTTGCGGCTGACGAGGTTCTGCAGGGTCATCATCAGGCGGTCGAGCAGGAAGCCGATGAGGCCGATGACGATCACCGCGAACATGATGCGAGCGAGCGACTGGCTGGACCCGTTCTGGAATTCGTCCCAGACGAACTTGCCCAGCCCCGGGTTCTGCGCGAGCATTTCCGCCGCGATCAGCACCATCCAGCCCACACCCAGCGAAAGGCGCATGCCGGTGAAGATATAGGGCAGCGAGGACGGCAGGACGAGCTTGGTCAGCTTCTGGAAGGTGCCGAGCTTGAGCACACGGCCGACGTTCAGAAGATCCTTGTCGATGGACGCGGTGCCGACGGCCGTGTTGATGAGCGTGGGCCACAGCGAGCACAGCGTCACCACCACCGCCGAGATCACGAAGCTCTTGGCCAGCATCGGGTCCGCGCTCGTGACCGTCGCCGAGACGACCATCGTCACGATGGGCAGCCAGGCGAGCGGGCTGACCGGCTTCATGATCTGGATGAGCGGGTTGATCGCAGCGTTGAAGAGCGGTGAAAGACCCGCCGCAAGGCCGATCGGCACGGCCACGACCGTTGCGAGAATGAAGCCAAGCGCCACCGTCTCCAGCGAGGTCACGACCTGGTCGAGAAAGGTCGGCGGCCCGGCGTAGTCAAAGGCCATGGCCTGCGTGCCCGCCGCAATGCGCGCATCCTGGGCCGCATAGAACTCGGCCGCCGCCTCGTTCGAGGCCTGCCACTCCCCGTAGAGCGCCGCGCCCTGCTCGGCGACTTCCAGCGGGCCCGGCAGCGCGCCGAGCGAGGTATCCACCATCGGCGCCAGCGCGGCCCAAAGCCCCAGGAAGGCAAGGATGCCAATGACCGGTGCCAGCATCACCTTGGTGTTCTTGGCGAAGAAGGCCTGGACCTTGCCGGGCTGCGCTGCGATCGGCTCGGGCTCCGCGGAAGGCGCGGTTTCGGCCGGGATGGACGGTTGCGTGGCCATGAAAGCCTCCTTGCTCATATTATCGGCGCTCGCCTCCGGGAGAGGCGCACGTGGTGCATAGACTGTTGCCATCGTTCTTCTCCTGGAGGCAGCGCTGTCGATCAGCTTCCGGTCACGCCCGAAGCGGACACCTTCTGGCCCTTCTTGAGGCCGATCTTGAACTTGGCGAGGTAGGCGTTGGGCTGCTTGCCATCGTAGGTGATACCATCGATGAAGCCGTCCTGCTCACCCCGGAACCCATCCGTTTCGGGCACATCGTCGGCGGCAATCGCGCCCTTCTCGACGAGCTGGTTGGCCGCGGCGAGATAGAGGTCGGGGCGATAGACCGCCTTGGCCTGGTCGAAATACCACTGGTCGTCGTGGTCGGCGGGAATTTGCCCCCAGCGGCGCATCTGGGTCAGGTACCAGATCGCGTCCGAGTAATAGGGATAGCCCGCGTAGTTATCGAAGAAGATGTTGAAGCCGGGCGCGTCACGCGTGTCGTCCGCTTCATAGGTGAACTTGCCGGTCATCGAAGCTGCAATCACCGCCTCGTCGGCGCCCACGTAGTTGGGCTGCGAAAGGATCTTCACCGCCTCCTTGCGGTTTGCGCCGCCATCGGCGTCGAGCCAGGCTTGCGCGCGGATGATCGCGCGCAGCATGGCCGCCGTCGTGCCCGGGTACTTCTCCGCGAAGTCCTTGCGGATCGAGAAGACCTTTTCCGGGTTGTTGTGCCAGATCTGGTCGTCGGTCACGATGGGCACGCCGATCTTCTTCTGCACCGCAGCCTGGTTCCAGGGTTCGCCCACGCAGTAGCCCTCGATGGTGCCGGCCTCGAGCGTTGCGGGCATCTGGGGGGGCGGCGTCACCGAAAGCTGGACATCAGCCGAGGTCGTCCCCTTGATGTCGCCCGGCGTGTAGAAGCCGGGGTTGAGACCACCGGCCGCAAGCCAGTAACGCAGCTCGTAGTTGTGGGTCGAGACCGGGAAGACCATGCCCATGTTGAAGGGCTTGCCCTGCTGCTTGAAGCTGGTGACGACGGGCTTCAGAACCGAGGCCGAGATCGGGTGGACAGGCTTGCCGTCGGCGCTGCGCTGCAGATCGCCCTTCACCATGTCCCAGACCTTGTTCGAGACGGTGATCGCGTTGCCGTTGAGATCCAGGCTGAGCGGCGCAATCAGGTCGGCCTTGGTGCCGTAACCAATGGTCGCGGCGAGCGGCTGCCCGGCGAGCATATGCGCCCCGTCCAGCTGGCCGCCGATCACCCGTCGAGCAGGACCTTCCAGTTGGCCTGCGGCTCCAGCGTGACGTTGAGCCCTTCCTCGGCGAAGAAGCCCTTTTCCTTGGCGATCGCGAGCGGTGCCATGTCGGTGAGCTTGATGAAGCCGAGCTTGAGCACGGGCTTTTCCACCGCGCCGCCCGCCGATGCGGCCGTGACACCCGGCTGCGCGCCCGTCTCGTCCTTGCTGCCGCCGCATCCGGCCAGGGCCACGCTGGCGAGAAGTGCTCCAACCACCATGCGGCGCGAAAAACCGGACTGCCCAAACTTCGTCATCGAACCAACCCCCAATTCCAAAACCCAAACGCAAAAAACCGCCACGACGAAAGTCCCATGAGGACCACGACGAGGCGGCTACGGTGCCACGAATTTAAGAAAGTTCAGACCAGCTATACTAAGCACCCATCCTTGGGAGCCCACCGGACTGTTCGCTTAATTTAGTAAGCGATTCGCACGGCAAGCGGCAAGCTCTTTTTGCACTGCACATCAAAATTGACTGTCACGGGAGCTGCGCCAGGTACTCTTCGATACGCTGTGGATCAAACACCTTCCCGTCAAAAAAAGCGTTGGACTCCAGAACCATGTTGCCCTGCTGAGTCCCCACGACCGTGGGTGTGACGATGCTGCCTTCGACCTTTGAACTGGCCCCTGGAAGCGGCTCGTTCGTGCCCAACAGTGCGGCGCGATAGATGTCGGGACGGAACACGCGCGCCGCCTTGTCGGCGTCCGCGCGATCGAACGTCAGCCCGTCCCAGCGCACCATCTGCGAATAGAGCCACTCGGCCTGGCTGACCCAGGGGAAGTTTGCCGCTTCCCGGTACTGGAACATGAAATCGGGGTAATGGATCATCGTGCCGCCCCGCGCGATCAGGATCTGGTCGGCAATGGCGCGTCGGATCAGCTCAGGCGAACCGTCGAGGTACTCCGGCCGTGCCAGGATCGCCGCGTTGTGCTCCCAGTTGATCGGGTCCACGAAGTGCGCGGCAGCCCGGCACAAGGCGCGGATAAGCCGCAGCACCGCCTCCCTTTTTTCCTCCAGCACCGGTTCGCGCAAGGCCAGCACCTTTTCGACCCCGCGCCGCCAGATCTGCGAGGTGGACAGGACGATCTCGCCCACGCCCTTTTCCACCGCAACGCTGTTCCAGGGTTCGCCCACGCAAATCCCGTCGACCTCGCCCAGTTCGAGCGCCTCGGCGCAGAACGGCGGGGCCACGGTGGAAATGTCGACGTCCTTGTCCGCATGGATCCCGCAGGAGGCGAGCCAGTAGCGCAGCATGTAGTTGTGGCTGGAATAGCGATGGACCACGCCGAAGGTCAGCGGCTTGCCCGCCGCCGCGCGCTCCAGCGCGACCTCGCGCAGCGCCGCGCCCACCTTGACCGGATCTCCCAGCCCCGTCTCCCCGCCGCGCACGCGCTGTGCGAGCTTGGGGGCAAGCGTGATCGCATTCCCGTTGAGGCCCAGCACGAAGGGCGCGGCCAGAGGCTGCGCCGGACGCCCACGCCCCAGCGTGGCGGCAATGGCCAGCGGGGCGATCATGTGCGCGGCATCGCTGTGCCCGTAGAGCAGCCGGTCGAGCACGGTCGCCCAGCTCAGGTCCTTGACCAGGCTGAGCGAAATCCCCTCATCCTCGGCGAACCCATGCTCGCGCGCCAGGATCGGCAGGCAGGCATCCACCAGCGGCAGGAAGCCGATTGTCAGTTGCGTATTCACCTCAAGACACCTCTTGTCGGTCCCCGCCGATCATGTCCCGCTCATCAGTTCGTGAGCGGTGACGACGGCTTCGGCAATGTTAACGATGCGCTTGCCCTGGTCCATCGCGGCCTTGCGCAGTTCGGCATAGGCCTTGGGTTCGGGCAGGCCCTTGCTCTGCATCAGGATGCGCTTGGCCTTGTCGACCAGTTCGCGTTCGGCCAGCTTGCCGCGCGCTTCGGCCAGATCGCTCTGCAGCCGGGCAAAGGCGTTGAAGCGCGTGATCGCAAGATCGAGAATGGGCCGGATGCGTCCCGCGGCAAGACCATCGACCACGTAGGACGAGACCCCAGCCTCGACCGAGGCGACGATGGCCTCGTCGTCCGCCTCATCCACGAACATCGCGATGGGGCGGGCCAGTGCGCGGCTCACCGCGAAATACTCCTCGAGCATGTCGCGCGAGGGATTTCCAAGGTTCATCAGCACGATATCGGGATCGATCTCAGCCATGCGCGCGAGCATGCCGCGCCGCTCGGTAATCACGACAAGGTCGCAATCGGCAAGCTCGGACAGGCCTTCTTCAATGATGGAGGCGCGCGCCGCGCTCTCATCGACAATCGCGATACGCATGCCACTTTATTGCACTGCACCATGGGCAAGATGCAATGGCTAATTCGGCCGGTTCCGAACCTTTAATCCGCTCCTCGCCCCTACCCCGCGATTCCCACGCGGCTTCTCATAAGCGGTTGAATCCGCGTACCGAAGTCATCGACACCCGCCAGGAAGTCATCGAAGGTAAGGAGCACCCCGCCCGTTCCGGGCACCTCGCTCATCTCGTCGAGCATACGCGCCACGCTTTCGTAGCTGCCCACCAGGGTGCCCATGTTGATGTTCACCGCCCCCTCGGGCGCGGCGAGCTGGCGCACGTTGGTGTCGGTGTTGACCGTATCCTTTGCGCCCTGGTCCGCGAGCCACGAGATCGCGTCGATATCGACCCCATCATTATAGAGCTTCCACTTTGCCATGGCCTCCTCGTCGGTTTCGGCCGCGATCACCATGACGAGGACGAACATCGAGACGTCCCGTCCGGTCTCGGCGGTGAACTTCGCAAGTCGCTCGTTGTTGAAGGCGAAGGCCTTGGGGGTGTTGACACCCTTCCCAAGGCAAAAGGCGTAGTCCGCCCATTTCGCCGAAAAGGCGAGGCCGGCATCGGAAGAGCCCGCACAGATGATCTTCATGTCCGCACCCGGCTGCGGGCGCACCAGACAATCGTCCATGGTGTAATAGTCGCCCTTGAAATCACTACGCCCGGTGTTCCACAGGTCGCGCAGGACGTGGGCGTATTCGTCGAGCACATCATAGCGATTGCGAAAGTGCTCATCGCCCGGCCACAGGCCCATCTGCGTGTACTCGGGCGGCTGCCAGCCGGTGACGAGGTTCATCCCGAAACGGCCATGGCTGATCGAATCGATAGTGACGCCCATGCGCGCGGCAAAGGCGGGCGGCAGGATCAGCGTGGGCGCCGTTGCGTAGAGCTTGATCTTCTCGGTCACCGAGGCAAGTCCGGCCATGAGCGTGAAGCTCTCCAGCCCATACTCCCAGAACTCGGTCTTGCCGCCAAAGCCGCGCAGCTTGATCATCGAGAGCAGGAAATCGAGCCCGTGCGCCTCGGCCTTGAGCGCGATCTCCTTGTTGAGATCGAAGGTCGGCTTGTACTGCGGCGCCGTCTCGGAAATCAGCCAGCCGTTGTTGTTGATGGGAATGAAGACACCGACCTGCATGGGGCGCTAACTCCTGAGATAATCGAGCACGTAGCGGTTGAAGAGCGCGGCGTCGGTCACGTTGCAGGCGTGGCCGCCCCAGGCGAAGCTGTCGACCTTGGCGTGCGGCACGAAGCCCGCGAGGTCGAGTGCGGTGACATAGGGCACCAGAAAATCGTCGCGCGTGGCAATGACCAGCAGGCTGGAAAGCGCGGCAAGACCCGCCGGATCGGGGCTGTAAGCCTGCACCGCCTCGATCCGCTGGACCATGGCGTCGACACCCGGAAAGCTTGCCGCATGGTGGGCCACTTCGGCGGACATTTGGGCATCGTGGGAGGCGATCCAGTCCGGCGGATAGAGAAACAGCGGCTGTGCCTCCAGAAACGCCTCCACGCCCGCGCCGTGCAGCAAGGCAAGACGCGCGGCAAAGCAGCGCCGGGTGTGGGGCGACAAGGTCCGCCAGCCGTTGACGACCACCAGCCGCTCGATCCGGTTGGTGCGGATCGCGGTCTCGATCCCGATCGCCCCACCCAGCGCGTGGCCGATGAAATGCGCCCTGGAGATATCCAGCGCGTCCATGAGGGCGATCACATCGCCCGCCATGTCTTCGACACGGAGCGATGCAAGCGGCGTGCGGTCGCTGCGCCCCGTGCCGCGGTGGTCGTAGGTGATGACCCTGTGATCCTGCGCCAGCGCGGCGATATTGGGAGCCCAGTAGGCGCCGCTGCCGCCAAGACCGCTCGAGAGGATCAGCGGCGGTGCCTCCGGGCTGCCATGCTCCTCGAACCAGAGGCCGCCCGTTTCAGGCAAGGTGCGCGACCGAGGCGATCTCGACAAGGAGGTCGGGCTTCACCAGGTCGGCCCGGATGCAGTAGCGCGCCGGCTTGTCGCCCGGAAAGTACTCGGCATAGACCGCGTTGAAGGCGGCATAGTCATCAAGGTCCTTGAGGAAGATGTGGTTCATGGCGATGTCCGCCATGGTGCCCCCGGCCGCCTCTACCGTCACCTTGATGACGTCCAGGATGTGCCGGGTCTGGGCTGCGGCATCGCCGACGTGGAGGACCGTGCCCCCTTCCCCCAGCGCCAGCACGCCCGAGACGTAGACCGTGTTTCCCGCTTTCGCGCCCGCCGAATAGGGGGCGATGGGGGTCGGGAACTGCGGCGGATTGATCGGCTCGAACGGCATCTGTCTTTTTCCCTCTCTGGTCTGTCTGGCAGGTTCTTCGCGTCAGTCTGCAGGCGGCAACTGCCCCACGGCGGTGCGGAAATCGGCGAGCGAGCTTACCCAGCCGAAAAACTTCTCGATGTTGTAAAGGCTGGCCTCGCGGATGAAGTCGGGGCCCAGGTGATGGACCGCATCCTCCAGCACCACGCCGAAGTATTCGAGATGGAAGCCGTCGCGCAGGGTCGATTCCACGCAGACATTGGTGGCGATGCCAGTGAAGATGAGCGTGCGGATGCCCCGCGCGCGCAGGATCGTGTCGAGCTGCGAATTGAAGAAGGCCGAATAGCGCGGCTTGTGGACGCGGATATCGCCCTCTTTCGGCGTCAGCGCCTCGACAAGCTCGTAGTCCCAGCCGCCGCGCGCGAGGAACTTACCGGCAAGTTCAGGCCGCGCGCGCATGGTCTTCAATGCGTTCGACTTGTGGTAGTTGGGCGATTGCGGCGTGCCCGCTTCCACATAGTCCGCGTCCCAGCCATTCTGCAGGAAGATGACCGGCATTCCGGCGCTGCGCGCCACGTCGAGCACCTGCGCAATATGACCGATCACACCGGCGGCAGGACCTACATCAAAGCCCGCCTCGTCGACATAGCCCCCTTTCGAGGCGTAGGCGTTCTGCATGTCGATGACGATGACCGCGCTTGTCGAAGCATCGATGCGCAGGGCTTCGGGGCGGGCAGGCAGCACGACCGAGGGGCCGGAACGCTGCGGGGCGGGATCTACGATCGGTTCGCTCACCCAAGTCAGTATTGAGCAAAGCCGCCTTGCGATCAAGCACATAGATAGCTGTCCAAAGATGTACGCAAGAACAGGGTGGCGGGGTGGCCTGCTCACCGCTTCATCGGCTCCTTTGAGCGCTCCCAAAAATTCAACGCGGGAACAAAATCTGACTTGGCGCCTTGTTCCGGCACACCCCCAACGTTCCCCCGAAGGTCGCACGAGGGCCACGCCGACAAGGCCAAGCGCCCCCTTCGCATAACAAAGGACTTGTCTCGTGAAATACGCCCCCATCCTCGCCCTCGCGACGCTCTCGATGGCGCTCGGCGCCTGTGCCTCGGACCGCTACGGCCGCGGCGGCTATGGCTACAACGATCGTTACGGCTCCTCGCGCGGCTATCGCCTGGGTGACAGCGACCGCATCTACCGCGCGCGCGACGGGCACTACTACTGCAAGCGCAAGGACGGCACCGAAGGCGCCATCATCGGCGGTCTGGCCGGCGGCGTTCTGGGCAACCTCATTGCGCCTGATGGCTCCAAGACGCTCGGCACGCTGCTGGGCGCGGGTGGCGGCGCGCTGGCAGGCCGCGAGATCAGCCGCGACGACATCCAGTGCCGCTGATCCGCACACACTGGCGATGACATCGGTTCGCTGATGACACGATCAGGGCCGCTCCGGTACTTTACCGGGGCGGCCTTGCTGTAGGGGGCGCCCGCCCCCAATCCCAAGCGTGGGCCCCACGACACGAAATGCACAAACCGGGAGAGGCCTTGATGATCACCGTCCACCACCTCAACAACTCGCGCTCGCAGCGAGTCATCTGGATGCTGGAGGAACTGGGCCTCCCTTATGAGATCCGCCGCTACGAGCGCAACGCCAGGACGATGCTCGCACCGCCCGAACTGCGCCGCGTGCATCCGCTGGGAAAGTCGCCGGTGATCGAGCACGAGGGCCGCACGCTGATCGAGAGCGCGGCGATCTGCGAATACCTGGTCGATCTTGCCGGAGGGCGCATGGGCGCGCCCACAGGGTTGGAGGACAAGCTGCGCTACCGCCAGTTCCTCCACTACGCCGAAGCCTCGATGATGGTCCCGCTTCTCCTCAAGCTCATCATCGGGCGCATCCCGATCATGGGGAAGATGGCGGCGAAGAAAATCCAGCCGATGATCACGCTGCATCTGGACTTCGTGGAGAGCGAACTGGTCGCACGCCCCTGGTTCGCAGGCGACGAGCTGACCGCGGCGGACGTGATGATGAGCTTTCCATTGGAAGCCGCCCGCGTGCTGGCAGGCCTTGATGCGCAGAGCCATCCGCACATCAGCCAGTGGCTCGACACTCTTCACGACCGCCCGGCCTACCAGCGCGCGCTGGAGGCTGGGGGAACGTACGACTACGCCTGAGCGAGAACCTCAGTCCTCCTGGACGACCGGAAGCCAGACCGCGCTCGCGGCTTCGCCGCCGCGCTGCACGGTTTCGGTCGCCTTCTTGTAGTCCTGCGGCTGCGCCTTCATGATCGAAGGCGCCCAGCCTTGCGGGTTGCGGTCATAGAGCGGGAACAGGCTCGACTGGACCTGCACCATGATGCGGTGTCCGGGCAGGAAGACATGGTCGACGTTGGGAAGCGACCATTTGAAGTTATAGCTCTTGCCCGGCTCCAGCGGCGCAGGGGTCGCAAAACCGTGGACGTAGCGCCCGCGGAAGATCTCGATCCCCATCGGCAACTGGTAGCCCGCCATCTGCGGCTTCTCCGAATATTCCTCGGGGTAGACGTCGATCAGCTTGACCACGAAATCGCTGTCCTCGCCGCTGGTGAAGGCGTGCAGGTCCACCTTGGGCGCGCCCTTGATGTGGACAGGCTGCGCGAGGGCTTCGGTCGCGTAGCTCAGCACGTCGGTGCGGCTTTCGGCAAAACGCTGGTCCTGCACCAGCCAGGTGCGCCATTCCTCCCCGCTCATGTGGATCGGGCGCGGGAGCATGGGGACGGGCTTGGCCGGATCGGAGACGTAGCTGTCCTCGCCTGCTTCCGGCTTGCTCCACGAAAGACCGAAGTCCTTGGCAAGGTAGAGCGGCGTATAGGCGCCGCCCGGCCATTCCTGCGAGACCTCCCAGCGGTTGGTACCCGTCGCATAGGTCAGCACCGGCGGGGTGTCGCAGGCGGGCGCATCGGTCTTGAGATGGCAATCAAGAAAGGGCTTCATCCAGCGCGTGCGGAACTGGAGGCCGGTATCGCCCTCCCAGTCCAGCGCGCCAAGTGAACGCGCCTCATAGTTCACCTGCGAATGGCGCCAGGGGCCGATCACCAGGCTCACCATGTCGTTGTTGGTGTCCTTGGGCTCCAGCGCCTTGTAGACGGCAGGCGCGCCGTAGCTGTCTTCCTGGTCCCACTGGCCGACGACCAGCATCGTGGGGACACTCAGCGGACGCGCGGCGAGCAGCTTGTCGACCGCCTGTCCCTGCCACCAGGCATCGTAGGAGGGATGCTCCAGAACCTTGCGGATCGCGGGGATATCCAGCAGCCCGTAAGCCTTGGCGTAGTCGTAGGCCGAGCCGGCCTTCAGATAGGCCGCGTAGTCCTCGCCCGAGCCGCGCGGCACCGAGCCACCACCCTTGGCGACCGTCTGCGAGAGATCGTAGTCATAGCCGAAGGTGCGGAAGGCGCCGTTGTGGAACCAGTCATCGCCCATCCAGCCATCGACCATCGGGCTCTGCGGCACCGAGGCCTTGAGCGCGGGGTGCGGATCGATCAGCGCCATGAGCGAGGTAAAGCCCAGGTACGAGGACCCGATGATCCCGACCTTGCCGTTGCTTTCCTTCACGTTCTTCACCAGCCAGTCGATCGTGTCGTAGGCATCGGTCGCGTGATCGACCTTGGTGGGATTGAGCGGTCCGCGCAGGGGCCGGTTCATCACATAGTCGCCCTGCGAACCATCCAGCCCGCGCACGTCCTGGTAGACGCGGATGTAGCCATCGTTGACGAACTCCTTGTCCATGACGGGCAGGATTTCCTCGATCTTCTGGCTGCGGTTGCGGCTCGTCGCCCGGCCCGCGTTATAGGGCGTGCGGCTGAGCAGGATGGGCCCGTCGCTCGTCCCCTTGCGGTAGACGATGACGGTAAAGAGCTTCGTCCCATCGCGCATCGGCACCATGACTTCGCGCCGGACATAGTCGGCCTGCGGACGCACCCAGTCGTATGCGTCCACCTGGTCGTTGGCCATGGTGTCGAGCGTGTCCCGGGCAGGCGCCGCCGAGGTTGCGAGGGTGGGCAGGACAAGGGCGAGGGAAGCCGCGCCAAGGGCGGCGGTGCGAAGCGTGCGAGCGATCATGGAGCAGGCGATGGACCGTGGCGCGCCCGCGGTCAAGCGCGCGCCCACGCTCTACGCCGGGGCGCCGCCTTCAGGCCTCGTCCCCTTAGTCCTCCCCGCCTTCAATCTTCGCCGTCGTCGTCCTCGCTGTCCTGCACCTGCGAGGGGGGAGGTCCCTTGGGCACGGCCTGCGTCCCCTCGCGGTGGGTGTCGGCAAGGCTGGTGTCGGGCTTCGCGCGGGCCAGCGCCTCTTCGCCCCCCTCGCGCACGAGGTGCAGCGTGCGGGTCGGGAAGGCGATACCGATCCCCTCCTTCTCCAGCCGCGCAAAGATCATCAAGAGGAGGTCCTGCTGGATCACCAGGCTTTCGTCATAGTCCGCGGCCTCGATGTAGGCGAAGACCTCGATGTCGAGCGAACTGGCACCGAAGGCCACGAAGCGCGCACGGTGGCCTGGCTTGGCGATGCGCTCGTGCTCCTCCAGCACGCCTTCCACGATCTCGACAGCTTCCAGCAGCTTGGCCGAACCAATGCCGTATTCCACCCCCACGGTGGGGTTGAACAGGAAGCGGTCGCGCTTGGCGTAGTTCTCGATGTTCTGCGAGGACAGGTCGCCATTGGGAATGGTGACGACCGTGCGCGCCAGCGTGCGAATACGGGTGGAGCGGATGCCGATGTCCTCGACCGTGCCCAGGATATCGCCGATCTTGCAGAAGTCGCCGATCTGCACCGGCTTGTCGGCAATGAGCGAGACCGAGCCGACGAAGTTCTCGACCGTCTTCTGCGCGCCCAACGCAAGAGCGATACCGCCGATACCCAGCGCCGCGATACCCGTCGTCACGTCGATCCCGAACGTATCGAGGATGGCAACGAGGACCCCGAAGAGGAGCAGAATCTTGGCCGCACGGCGCAGCAGCGAGGCGACAGAGACGACCTGGCGCTGCCCGCGCGCCTCCATGCGGGTGATGACCGTGCGCGAGATCGCATCGATCAGGCGTACCAGCAGCCAGGTCAGCGCGGCGGCGGCAAAGAGCCCGATGTACTTGAGCATGAACTGGCGCGCGATGATCGAGACCGGCAGGCTGTCCGCCCAGAGCTGGAAGACGACCGTGGCCAGGAACAGGCTGAACGGCGGCATCGCCGCGCGCGCGAAGGCAACGCCCGCCTCGGCCGTAGGTCCGCGCACCAGCCGCTCGGCAATCGCCACGAGCGCCATCGAGATCAGCTGAAAGCCGACGAACACGGCCGCGGCCAGTCCGATCAGCACGCCCCAATCGGTCACGCTGGCACCGGCCACGGTCAGTTCGCCGCTTTCCTCGGGCGAGGTGGTTTCCGGGTTCAGCCGCCCCACGATGTCGCCCGTCTGGCGCGAGACCTGCCAGATCATGGCCCCTTCGGGCGATTGCGTGCGCGTGAGCATGATCGGTGTCTTGCCCTCATCGCCCAGGTGCCCGACATATTCCTGCTCGGCCGGCAGGTCATCGTCGAGCACGCCCTCGGGCTTGTCTGAGAGCGCCGCGAAGGTGTTGAGCGAGCCCCCCTTGTCGAGCAGCGCCTGCAACTGGCGCGCCCGTTCGGCGCCATGCTCGGCATCCTCGAAGAAGCGGTCGACCCGCGCATCGTCTCCGGCCGCCAGCGCCTCGATCAGGCCCTGCACCATCGAACGCGGCGTGGTCCGCCCATAGGGATCGGACACGGGCTCCTGCGGGGCCGGAGCCTGCCCGTCTGCGTTGGCGTTCTCGTCCGGTGCATCGGGTGTCACCGCATCGGCAGCTTGCGCCACGGGCGAGCTTTCCTGCGCGGCCAGCGGCAAGGCGGGGAGCACAAGCAGGAGAATAGGCATCATCGAACGCAGGAAACGGGACATCACGACCGAAAGGGCTCCAGGTTGCAGGCCGTAGGTGTGCGCGGCCCATCGCGCTCCTAAACGGATGAGGAGAAAGCCGGTTGCCGCAGCCCACCGCGACACGTCCTCCAGTCGCCGTGCGCATCTGTGCACACTGCGTTTCGCTGCGCGCTTGTGTCCTGTTTCGCGCGGCTTACTATGCCTGTCATGCACACCCGGTCCCTTCTGACGCTGGCCCTGGCGCTGGCCGCGAGCCCCCTTGTCTCAACGCCCGCGCAGGCAAATTCGCCCACGCCGCCTGCCATCTCGGTCGATGCGGCGCGGATCGCGCGCGATGTGACGACCCTGACGCAAGACGTCTTTGAAGGGCGCGCGCCGGGTACGCGCGGCGATGACCGCACCATCGGCTACCTCATCGCGCGCATGCAGGACCTCGGCCTTGAACCGGCCGGGCCGGACGGCAGCTGGGTCCAGCCCGTCCCCCTCCTCCACACAGCGCTCGGCAAGGCACGCACGCTTTCCTTCGCCACACCGAAAGGCGAACTTGCCGTCGATCAGACCAAGGACATCTACGTCTCGACCCTGCGCAGCGAGGACTGCGCGGTCCTCGCCAAGGCACCGGTCGTCTTCGTAGGCTACGGCGTTGATGCGCCCGAACGCGAATGGGACGACTTCAAGGGCATGGACCTTACCGGCAAGGTCCTCGTCTTCCTCGTCAACGACCCCGACTTCAACGCCACCCCGGACATGGATCCCTATGGCAAGTTCGGCGGGCGCACGATGACCTACTACGGGCGCTGGCGCTACAAGTTCGAGGAAGCGGAACGGCAGGGCGCGGTCGGCGCGCTGGTGATCCACGAGACCGAAGGTGCGGGCTACGGCTGGAACGTCGTCGAGAGCCCGGGCGGCGAGAACTTCGACGTGGTCAAGCCCGCAGGCGAAGTGACCCCGCTCCAACTCCAGGGCTGGATGTCGGGCGCGACCGCGCAGGACCTCTTCACCCGCGCCGGGCTCGATCTGGCGGCCCTCCAGGCACAGGCGCGCTCGAAGGACTTTCGCCCCGTGCCGCTGGAAGGCGTAACTTTCTCCGCCGATGTTCCGGTCACCCACGAGGAAATCACCAGCCACAACGTGCTAGGCAAGATCCCGGGCACCACCCGCCCCGACGAGGCCGTGATCTATGGCGCGCACTGGGACGCCTACGGCAAGGGCCAGCCCGACGAACTGGGCCGCATCTACCGTGCAGGCGCCAACGACGATGCGCTGGGCGTCGCCGCGCTGCTCGACATCGCGCGCGTCATGAAGGCGCGTCCCGCGCCCGCACGCTCGGTCGTCTTCGCCGCCTGGACCGCCGAGGAGCGCGGCCTCCTGGGCTCGGAATACTACGCGGCCAATCCCGTCCTCCCGCTCGAGAAGACCGTGGCCAACCTTGCCATCGACATTCTCCAGACCGCGGGCCCTGCGAAGGACGTGATCCTCGTTGGCGAAGGGCAGAACACGCTGGAAGACGACATGGCGCGCGTAGCCGCCACGCAAGGACGCACCGTCACGCCCGAGGGCCTGCCCGAACGCGGGCTGTTCTACCGCGCCGACCACTTCTCCTTCGCCAAGCGCGGCGTTCCTGTGATGCTGCTCATGGGTATTGCCGGAGCCGCCGATCTCGAAGACGGCGGACGTGAGGCAGGCCAGGCCTGGATCGATGCCTACACGGGTGACTGCTACCACCAGGCCTGCGATGCCATCGGCCCGGACTGGGACCTCGCGGGCGCGGTGCAGGACATCGACCTCATCGGCCAGATCGGATGGGAACTGGCGAGCACGCCGCGCTGGCCGCAATGGAAGGCCGGCTCTGAATTCAAGGCCCGGCGCGAGGAAAGCGCGGCCGAACGCAACTGAGCCTCCTCGTGCGCGCCCTTCCCCTCACCGCCGCCCTCACCTGCCTCGCCCTGAGCGCCTGCGGGGGCGGCACGAAATACCGCCCGGTCAGCGACAGCCCCGTGCGCATCGGTCCCAGCTACCAGGTGCGCGGGGAACGCTACACGCCGCGTGCACAGCCCGACTACGACATGCTCGGCTATGCCGCGTGGTACGGCAGTGAAAGCGGCAGCCAGACCGCCAACGGGGAGAAGTTCCACCCGGCCTGGATCACCGCCGCGCACCGCGACCTGCCGCTGCCGACCTACGTCGAGGTCACCGCGCTCGACACCGGGCGGCGCATCCTCGTGCGGGTCAACGATCGGGGGCCGTTTGCTGCGCGCTCGCGCATCATCGACCTCTCACGCGGCGCGGCCGAGGAACTGGGCATCCGCGCCAAGGGCGTCGCCGCCGTGCGCGTGCGCCGGGTCGAACCCGACGCAAAGGACCGCGCGCGTCTGCGCGAAGGCAAGCCTGCCCGCAAGATCCCCGCGATTGACTCCCGCACGCTCGGCAACCTGCAACGCCAGTTCGAACGCGGCGTCGGCGCGCTCTGACTTTCCTGCGACACGCAAAGCCATGTCGCAAAGACGACACGAGCGTGTCGTACTTCTGCCCAAGGCCGGTCCGCGCGCGGCGGGAGGGAGGCGGCGCCTAGAAGTTGCTCAGATGCCCTTCCCGCTTCGCCGCGGCTCGACCTGCTGCCGCGAGCGCTTTGGACTTTCCCGGTGGGGAAACGCGCGAAACCAATCGGTTGAGATCTCCGCCACCGCAGCGCGGGCACGCCACCGCCTCGCCCGAACGCACCAGCAGTTCAAACTCGGCAGAGCAGGACGGGCAGCGAAAATCGTAGATCGGCATGGGCCCTCGCAAGATTGGCGTTTCAGGTCTGCGCGCCTAGAAGCGAAAAATATGCCAGCCGCCGGGAACCCATCCCGCCCCAGCCACGTTCTCCTCTCTGGATAGAGGAGAAAAATAATGAACATCGGAGCCGAAATGCCGTTCCGCCGCTCGAGCTTCAGCCGGAAGACCGGATCGCTCATCCTGGATCGTGAACGCGAAGACCGCGCGCGCAAGGACACCGAGACGTCCGAATTGCGCATCTGGAGCCAGGGGCGCTTCCGCAAGCTCTGACAGCCGGGCCCCTAGGGCCTACTCTCCCCCCTTCCATCGAACATGTCCCGACACCGCCGGGGTGCTCGCCCGCCCTAGCGGTTGTCGTGCGTCGGCCTCAGGCCACACCTTGCCCCCACGCACGCAAGATCATGTCTCCACATGGCACCACCGAACACACAAATGAGGCCGGAGCAACGATCTGTGCAACCGGGTCATCCTGCCTCAGATCGGACTTGCAAAGGCCCCGCCGCCACGCTTGATTGCCGCCCATGACATAGTCTTCAGGCGGGCAACCCGGCACAGAAAAGAACGCCGGCACGCCTCCCCCATAATCCCCCGTCGCATGCCTGAAGACCCTTCGGAGAATGACCTGATGAAGAAACGGCTCCTTGCAGCCGCAGCGCCCGCTGTCCTCGCCACTCTTGCCCTTTCGGGAACAGCTGCCATGACGATCTCCACCGCACATGCCGCGAGCGATACCGCCTACGACGGGATCTTCGCCCAGCCGAGCACGCTGCCCTTCCAGGCCCCGGACTTCACGAAGATCCGCGATACCGACTGGCAGCCCGCAATCGAGGCGGGCATCGCTCAGAAGCGCGCCGAGATGAAGGCCATTGCCGACAATCCCGAAGCGCCGACCTTCGAGAACACGCTGGTCGCCATGCAGCGCGCGGGCGTCCTCTACGACCGCGTCTACAATGTCTTCGGCCAGCTCACTTCGGCGGCCACCAACGACACGCTCGACGCCATCGACACCGCGGTCTCGCCGCAGATCTCCTCCATGCAGGACGACATCTACCTCGACCCCAAGCTCTTCGCCCGGGTCAAGGCGGTCCACGACAGCGCCGCGGGCCAGGCCCTGACCGGCGAGGACGCGATGCTGCTCAAGACCGAGTACGCCAAGTTCGTCCACCGCGGCGCACTCCTCTCGGCCGCGAAGAAGGCCGAACTCAAGGCGATGAACACGCAGATCTCCAAGCTGGAGACCGAGTTCGCGCAGCAGCTGACCCAGGCCAACAACGCCCACGCCGTCGTCTTCGACAGCGCCGAAGAGCTCGCCGGACTTACCGAGGGGCAGATTTCGTCTGCCGCCAAGCGCGCCAAGGAGGAAGGCAAGCCGGGCAAGTACGTGCTGCCGCTGATCAACTTCACCCAGCAGCCCGTGCTCGCCAGCCTGACCAACCGCGACAGCCGCCGCCGCGTCTTCGAGGAGAGCATCAACCGCGCCTCCTCGGGCGATGAATTCGACACCACCGGCATCGTGACGAAGCTGGCCACGCTGCGCGCGAAGAAGGCCGAGCTGCTGGGCCAGCCGAACTTCGGCACCTTCCAGATGTACGACCGCATGATCAACACGCCGGAAAAGGCGATGGCGTTCATGACCGGCTTCACGCCCGCATTGCGCACGACGCAGGACCGCGAAGCCGCGCTTCTGCTCGATGCCGCCAAGGCCGATGGCGTGACAACGCTGCAGCCCTGGGACTGGACCTACTACGCCGAGAAGGTGCGCAAGGCGAAGTACGACCTCGATGAAAGCGCGATCAAGCCTTACTTCGAGGTCTACAACGTGCTGGAGAATGGCGTGTTCTACGCCGCGAGCCAGACCTATGGCCTCAGCTTCAAGCGCCGCACCGACATTCCCGTCTACCACGAGACGATGCGCGTCTACGAAGTGACCGACAAGGACGGCAGCGCGCTCGGCCTGTTCTACTTCGACCCGTTCTCGCGCCCCTCCAAGCGCGGTGGTGCGTGGATGAACAACTTCGTCGAGCAGTCCGACCTCCTCGGCAACACGCCGGTCATCGCCAACACGCTCAACATCGATCCGCCCGCCGAGGGTGAGCCGGCGCTGGCAAGCTGGGACAACGTGACCACGATGTTCCACGAATTCGGCCACGCGCTCCACGGCTTCTTCGCAAGTCAGACCTACCCTGCGCTCTCGGGCACCAATACCGCCCGCGACTTCGTGGAGTTCCCGAGCCAGTTCAACGAGAACTTCGCGACCGTCCCGGAAGTGCTGGCCCATTACGCCAAGCATTACGAGACCGGCGCCCCGCTTCCCGAAGGCACGATCGACAAGATCAACGCGGCATCCAAGTTCAACCAGTCGGTGGGCTTTGGCGAGACTCTGGAAGCGGCCATGCTCGACATCAAGTGGCACACACTGAGCCCGCAAGAGGCTGCGCAGGACCCGATGGCGTTCGAAAAGCAGGCGCTCTACTCGATGGGTCTTCGCAGCGATCTCATCCCGCCGCGCTACCGCACGCCGTACTTCCGCCATATCTGGGACAACGGCTATGCCTCGGGGTACTACTCGTACATCTGGACCGAGCTGCTTGCCCACGATGGCTGGGACTGGGTTGCCAAGCATGGTGGCATGACCCGCGCCAACGGCGATCACATCCGCGCGAGCTTCCTGGGTCAGGGCCATTCGAAGGACCTCGACGTGCTCTACCGCGACTTCACCGGCCACGATCCCGAGATCGGACCGATGCTCGAGGCGCGCGGCCTGTCGGAGAAGTAGGACTTCAGATCCGCTACGAAATGAAAAAGGGGCAGGAGGCGCCACGCCTGCTGCCCCTTTTTCGTGTGCTCGCAGCCGCGTTCCCACGGCCGGATCATCTAGTCGAGGATGCGCATCCCCCGCTCGCTCGCCGGCGAGGGCGAGGCAATCGAAAGCGCACGTTCGCCCGGATCGCCCAGCCACTGGGCACGGCACTTCCAGACGCGGCTGACAATCTCGCGGGTCAGCGCGGTCTCGGGCGGCCCCTCGGCGACGACCTCGCCCTTGTCGAGCACGACCACGCAATCGGCATGGTTCATCGCGGTGGCAAGATCATGAAGGACCAGCACCACGCCGCGCCCCTGCTGCGCCTGCTGCCGGAAACGGCGCATCAGCGCCGCCGCGTGGCCCAGGTCCAGACTGGCGAGTGGTTCATCGGCCAGAAGCCAGCCGGGCTGCGTCGCCAGCACGCGGGCCATGAGCGCCCGTGCCCGCTCACCACCGGACAAGCGCGAAACCGGGCGATGCCGCAGCTCTTCCAGGTCCATCGCCGAAATGGCAGCCTCGATGGCCTTTGCGTTTTCCCCGGCCGGCGCATCGCTCCAGGGCAGACGGCCCAGCGAGACGAGCACCTCCACCGCCACGTCCCAGGCCACATCGGGGGCCTGGGGCAGATAGCCCAGCCACTGCGCCCGCTCGCGCGGGGATTTGAAACGCATGGGCTGCTCACCCAGAATGACCCGGCCCGAACTGGCCTCCTGCAGGTCCGCAAGACAGGACAGCAGCGTCGACTTGCCCGCCCCATTGGGGCCACAGATCGCGGTGACCATGCCGCGACGGCACTGGATCGAAACGTTGCGCAAGCGCTCGCCCACGCACAGGTTTTCCGTCGCCAGGCTCACCAGCTCAGCCCCTTGCGCATGCGCAGCAGCAGGACAAGGAAAAAGGGCGTTCCCAGAAGGCTGAGCGCGATGCCCAGACGCAGCTCTCCGCTGGCGAGCGGGAGGATACGGCACAGACAATCGGCGACCAACAGCAGCAGAGCCCCGGCAATCGCGCTCGGCACCAGCAGCGAACTCGGCCGCCGGTCGGTCAAGGGGCGCACGAGGTGCGGCACCATGAGCCCGACGAAACCGATGATCCCGGCGACCGCCACACCTGACCCGATGATGAGACCAACCCCGGCAATGATCTGCAACTGCAGGATCAGCGGATCAACACCGAGCGAACGGGCCGCCACCTCGCCCAGCGTGAGGGCATCAAGGCTGCGCCGCGCGGCGTAGATCGCCGCCGCACCGGCCAGGGTACAGGGCACGGCAATCCAGACCTCGCGCCAGGACCGGTCGGCCAGCGCCCCCATCATCCAGGTGACGATCTCGGTCATCGCGAAGGGCGAAGGCGAAAGACTGATGGCCAGGCTCATCAGGGCCCCGGCAAGGCTGGAGACCATGAGGCCCGCCAGCGTGAACAGGGCCACCCCGCCGCCGCGCCCGGCAATGAGGGCGAGCAGCAGCATCGCGCCCGAAGCTCCCAGCAGAGCAAAGACCGGGAGCAACCAGGGCGAGGCCGCGTAGCCGGTCCAGAAACTGAGCACCGCGCCCAGCGCCGCGCCCGGCGCAATGCCGAAAAGCCCGGGATCGGCGAGCGGGTTGCGCAGGTACGCCTGCATCGCCGCCCCCGTCAGGCCAAGCCCCGCGCCCAGCGTCACGGCCAGGACCGCGCGCGGCAGGCGCAGGTGCATCAGGATGAGCGAGGCGTTGTGCGTCTCGGGCGAAAGCGGGTTGATCCACACGCGTCCGGCAAGAAGCGAGAGCGGCACAACAAGGGCAAGCCCGAGGAGCAACAACAGGTTGAGGCGAAACTGGGTCATGTGTCCTTCTGCACAAAGCCCCTCGCGTGCCCCGCGTCCTCTGCGCCTTCGCGCGTGTCCACGTGACGGCCAAGCCAGGCGCGGCGCGCGCGGCCCAGCCGGTCGAGCAGACGGGGCACGGTCGGTCCGCCACACCAGATCAGCGAGCGCGAGAGCGGGATGCGCAGCGTGTTCTTCATATCGGCCAGAACCGGATGATGGAGCATACGGTCCTCCTCGGCCCGCGGATTGCCGACCGCGAAGATAACGCGCGGCGGATCGGCAAGCACCTGTTCAAGAGGCAGAAACTCAGCCTGCCCAAGCCCGCGTGCGCCCGCGCTGTTGACGAAGCCGGAATGTTCAAGAAGGTCCACCACCAGGGTGTCGTTGCCTGCGACCAGCCCCGCCGATTCCCAGACCAGCGAGGGAACCGGGGTCCAGTCCGCCGGCGCGGCGTTGCGCCTGAGCGCGTCGTCAATCCGCGCGACAAGCCGTTCGCCTGCCGCCTTGTCCCCGCTCAATTCGGCCAGCATGCGCACCTGCTCACGTGCGCCCGCCACGTCCGAGACGATGGGTTCAAGGACAACGCGGATGCCCAGATCGCGCAAGGCGTTGGCGGTCGGCGGGGCGAGGAAGCTCCCTGCCACCACGACATCGGGTGCGAGCGCGGCAACCTCTTCGACCGAACCCGAGACCCCGCGGTAGCGCGCGGCAGCCTCCAGCCCCATCGAGGTGCTGGAGGGATCGTGGCTGTAACCGGAAATCGCGAGCAGCTGGCCGGGCGCGGTGACCTCGGCCAGGATGGCATCGGTGCAGGGGTTGAGCGAGACGATGCTCGGCCGCCTCCCCCCCGAGGACGCCCCTTCCCCCTGCTCCTGCGGGCGCGCGGGCGCGCCGCTGCACGCGCTCAGCAGCAGCGTGCCAAGGAGCGCCCAGCCTGCGCGCGCCGCAGCGGCACGCCAGGAAGCAGGAGGAACGGTACAGGTCACATCTTCACGCGCACACCCGCATAGGCCGAGCGGCCCGGCGTGCCGTAGGTGCGCACCACTTCGTAGTGCTCGTCAAAGAGGTTCTCCATGCGCGCGAAGACCTCGACGTTCTGCGTGACCGCGAAGGACCCGCGCAGGTTCACGACCGTGTTGCCTTCGACGTAGTAGGTCTGCGCCGCATCGTCCCAGCGCGCGCCGCCCACGCGCAGCTCCGCACCCAGGCGCAGGCCGCCGTGGCCATTGACGTCCCAGCGCTTGTCGAGGCTCGCGGTCATGTTGCTCTTGGTGCGGCGCGGCAGGCGCGCCCCGGTCAGCGTGTTGGTGGCATCAAGGTAGGTATAGGCAAGGTTCATGTCGAAACCCTGCCAGTCGATCACCTGCATGCCCAGTTCCACACCCTTCGCCCGAGCCCGACCGATGTTGTAGTAGTTCCACTGGGCCATGTCATAGTCGATCATGTTCTTCGTCTTGCGATCGAAATAGGTGACCGAGAAGAGCCCGGCGCCGCCCGCGAAAGGCTGCTCCACGCCGACGTCCCAGCTCTTGGACGTCTCTGCCTCGAGCGCGCGGTACCCCGCGTTGGTGTAGAGCTGGTAGAGCGAGGGCGCCTTGAAGCCTTCGCCGTAGCTGGCGCGCACGACCGGGCCATCCTCGCCCGCGAAGGCATAGGCGCCGTTGACGGCAAAGGTGGTGCGGTCACCGAACTGCGAATTGTCATCGTAGCGCAGCCCGCCGTTCAGCGTGAGCCCGCGCACCGGACGCAGCGTCAGATTGGCAAAGAGGCTGTCGATGGTCATCGAATCGTTGGAATCGTAGGTGTCGGAGAAGTCCTGCGTCTCGGTCTCCGCCCCCAGCAGCAGCGTCACCGCCTCGATGGGGGTGAAATCGACCTGGCCTTCGAAGCGCTCGTTCTTGCCGTTGGTCTCGTAAGGCCCCCAGGCCGCGTCGTCGGAGATGCGGCGCGTGTCGACCACGCCATAACCCACGCGCGCGTGCAGGCGGTCATCGAGCCCGGCGTAGCGGATGTTGGCATAGCCCGTCAGATCGCGCTTGAACCCGACATTGAGCGCATCGGCGCCGGTGTTGTCGTAGTCGTAGTTGGCGCGGGTCCAGAAGGTGCCGCCGTCGATGGAGAGGCCCTCGGTCAACTCCACCTGCGCGCGGGCGTTCAGGCTCTTGTTTTCAAAGCCGTCCTTCTCGGTGCCGCCGCGATCCTCGTTGAAGGCGGAATAGCCATCGCCCTTGAGCCAGTTGCCGCCCACCGTCAGGCCGACCGGGCCGACCAGGCCCGCTGCCGAGGCCGAGACCTGGCGGCGATCACGCCAGCCATATTCGGCGCTCGCGCGGCCGTGCCACTCTTCCTCGGGACGCTGGGTGACAAGGTTGATGACACCGCCGATGGCCCGACTGCCGTAGAGCACGCCCGAGGACCCGCGCACCACCTCGACCCGGTCGAACTGGCCGATGGTGAGCGCGCCGAAGTCAAAACCGCCGCCCACGTCGCCCGGATCATTGACGCGCACGCCGTCGATCAGGACCAGGCTCTGCGCGTTGTCGGCGCCGCGGATGAACACGCTGGAAGGCTGGCCGAAGCCGCCCGAATTGGTGACCTGCAGGCCCGGCAGGCGCGACAGCACTTCGCTGGCGGTGGTCGCCTGGGTGCGCTCGATGTCCTCGCGCGTCACCACGCTGACCGACTGGCCGACCTGGCTGAGCGGGACCTCGGTGCGCGTCGCGGCAACCACAATCGTCTCGTCGAGCGGTCCGGCCTCGGCGGCCTGCGCACAGACAGGTGCGAGGACCACGCCCAATGCGGCGCCCACGAAATAACGGCTCTTCATGTCTTACCCCTTCCGGAACCCCCTGAACGTGTGGCCGTTCATGGCGGAAGGATCGCGCCGGTCCCGAAGTGGCGCCCCATACCGCTGCCCACCGGTCCCCTCGCCCGGTTTGCAAACGACGACCCCGGGCAGGTCTCCTGGCTTTCCGGATCGATGCATCCCCGTCCGGCCTTCCCGATTGCTCAGTGGCGCGAATGGAGGGGATGCTCCCCGGTCACAGTTGCGGGGGCAGCGCCGGAGTTGCAACCGGCTTCCCTCTTAGGCCTGCCCCCGCGTCAACGCGAGCAGGCAACCCGTGGCGTGCGCGCGGCCTTTAGGTGCGCCATGGGGAAATTGCAACTCAAAGACCTCTCGCCCTGCAATCATTGCGCGGAACCATCTTGGCAGGTTGCAGAGGCTTTCTTAAAGCCTTTCCCCTAATCTGGCGAACTCGATCCATGTACCGAGGTGGGACGCGCCTCACAGGCGTGACCGCGACCCACGATGCGTATTGTATAGAGAGTGTCGCCAACGCTCGCCCCCTGCCCGATATGGGGAGGGGGTAGGCGAACCAAGGATCCGGAACGAAACCCCATGTCGCGCGTGCCTGCCCTGCCCGATTTACGCGATGGCCGCCCTGCCGACTTCCAGGGGCACTTTGCCCGCAAGCGCCGGGCCCGCCGGTTCACCACCCGCACCGCCGCACCGCGCCGCGCCTACACCAGGCGGATCGGAACCGTACTCTCGTTGGCCGCCCTGACCGCCTTTGCCATGCCCGGCACCTGGGAGCGCTTCCGCATCGCCAACGCGGCCACCCAGCACCACACGCCCGATCCCATGCCGTTCGAGCAGGCGGGGGCCAGCTTCCCGGGCTCGGCGTTCTACTATCTCGAAGCGGACAAGGCGTCCAGGGTGATGGCCTGGCAGGCACGATTGTCGGGCACGCCATCGGCCAGAACCCTACGGCACAGCCCCTCCACGTCCTCGACCTGCCCTTCACCAGTTCGCCGACCGACCGCTCCCGCGCGCTGCAATGCCTGACCAGCGCGATCTACTACGAAGCCGCGAGCGAGCCCGACGCCGGACAGCGCGCCGTCGCCCAGGTCGTCCTCAACCGCCTCGCGCACCCCAGTTATCCCGACACCGTGTGCGGCGTTGTCTACGAAGGCTCCGAGCTTGCCACGGGCTGCCAGTTCTCCTTCACCTGCGATGGCTCCCTGTCCCGTCGTCCGGCGACCTACTTCTGGAACCGCGCCGAAACGGTGGCGAGGGGCGCGCTGTCGGGCGATGTCTATGCCCCCGCCGGTCTCGCGACCCATTACCATACCCTTCAAGTGGCGCCGTACTGGGCCTCCAGCCTCCAGCCCCTGACGACCATTGGTGCCCACCGGTTCTACAGCTTCAAGGGCGCCGCCGGCCGTGCGGCCACGTTCCGCTACTTCTATGCGGGTATGGAACCGGCAAGCGAACGCCGCAGCCCCGCCGCCAATGCCCTGACGCCCACTACCGAAACCCAAAGCGATCCGGTCGCGATCCAGCAAGCCTATCAGGACATCGCCAGGGCGCTCGCCGGACCACCTGCCATCGGCACACCCGGGAGCGCGCCCCTTTCCGCGACGGCCTCCCCGTCTGAACCGGCGGCCGATGGGCTTCCCGCAGGCGCCCGCGTGCGCCCCGAATATCGCAACTCGGGCCGCTGGATCGAACACGACCGCAGCACTCCGAGGCCTCCCGAGGCGCCGTAAACCATTTGGAAACCATAGCCCCACACAAAGACTTAGCGCCTTGAGTGATAGGGATTCTCTCACGGACCCGCTCTTACGGAGCAGAGGAACCGGACTCTGGAGAAACGGAAAGGCCTCGACCACAAAATGGCAATACGCTTCGCAGCTGCGAAAGGACGAGCCATCCCCTTCCTCGAACGCATGCAGTGCGTCTCGGCCCCGCTCGACAGCACCAACGACAACGCCGACCGCAAGTGCCGTTCAGGCTCGATCGACGTCTCGATCGTCTCGCGCGAGTTCGACCGGACTCCCGCGCCCGCGAACGACGAGACCCTTCTGACCGAAGCGCTTCAGCACTTCGCCCGGCACGGCCTGTCCGCGGCCGAGCATGCCCGCCACAACGCCCAGGCCGCGCGCCTCGTGGGCGATACGCGCTCGTGCACCTGGTGGATCTCGATCTGCCGCCAGCTCAACCGCCGCATGGCCGAACAGTTTGAAAGCCACCTCGCCACCGGCTTCTGAAGCCTTCCGGCAAACCGCCCTTCCGAAGCCCCTTTGCCCTACGGCCGAGGGGCTTTTTCGTGGCCCCGCCCCGAAGACGCAAAGCAACAGACCGACGCCACGGGGCGACTCGGACCATCCGTCTTGCGAGCATCGCACAAGCCCTGCACACTTGCGCAACGAACTTGGGCTAATCCGGACCGCCGGAGCCATCCGGCCGGACCTACGCCGCCCGCCCGGCATACGGAAACCCGCCGAAATACGTTCCCAAAACCGCAGCAACACGCCTTAATGCAATTGCGAACTATTATCATAAAAACCTCCGAATTCGGCGGTTCTCGCGCCCTTTCCCGGTTGCAATGTCCCCCCCGAGAGGACTAGGGCCGCGATTGCAAGTACCCGGTGCCTGCCTTTCGCGGGATGAAGCAGGCTCCCTTTTCGTCCGTCAATCCCGCCTTGGGAAGGACAAGCACGCATCATGGCACGTAAGAAGATTGCCCTCATCGGCGCCGGCAACATCGGCGGCACCCTCGCGCACCTCGCGGCGCAGAAGGAACTGGGCGACGTCGTCCTGTTCGACATCGCCGAAGGCATTCCGCAGGGCAAGGCACTCGACCTGTCGCAGTGCGGTCCGGTTGAGGGCTTCGACGCCCAGATCACCGGCACCAACGACTACGCCGACATCGCAGGCGCCGACGTCATCATCGTCACCGCCGGCGTGCCCCGCAAGCCGGGCATGAGCCGCGACGACCTGCTCGGCATCAACCTCAAGGTCATGAAGGCCGTGGGCGAAGGCATCAAGCAGCACGCTCCCGAAGCATTCGTGATCTGCATCACCAACCCGCTCGACGCGATGGTCTGGGCGCTGCGCGAATTCTCGGGTCTGCCGCACAACAAGGTCGTCGGCATGGCCGGCGTTCTCGACTCGGCCCGCTTCTCGACCTTCCTCGCCTGGGAGTTCGGTGTCTCGGTGCGCGACGTCACTTCGTTCGTGCTCGGCGGCCACGGCGACACGATGGTCCCGGTTGTCGACTACTCGACCGTCAAGGGCATCCCCGTTCCCGACCTCATCAAGATGGGCAAGACCACCCAGGAGCGCATTGACGCCATCGTCAAGCGCACCGCGGGCGGCGGCGGCGAGGTTGTCTCACTGCTGAAGACCGGCTCGGCCTTCTACGCTCCGGCGGCTTCGGCCATCTCGATGGCCGAGAGCTACCTGCTCGACCAGAAGCGCGTCCTGCCCTGCGCCGCCTTCCTCGAAGGCCAGTACGGCGTTGACGGCATGTACGTCGGCGTTCCCGTCAAGATCGGCGCCGAAGGCGTCGAGGAAGTTATCGAGATCGCTCTCGACGACACCGCCAAGGCAGGCCTGCAGGTCTCGATCGACGCGGTCAAGGAACTGGTCGCGGCCTGCAAGGGCATCGACGAAACGCTCGCCTGAGCAAATACACTTGTGTGTTGCGGACCGGAGCCTCTGGTCCGCGACATACATTACTCCTAGTACACCGGACCCCGGCCTTTGAGGCCGCTCCAGCCCAGGAACAGGAATAACCCTATGTCCATTCTCGTCGACAAGAATACCAAGGTCATCACGCAGGGTATGACCGGCAAGACCGGCAGCTTCCATACCCAGGCCGCGCTTGACTATGGCACCCAGATGGTTGCCGGCGTGACCCCCGGCAAGGGCGGTACCGATCACCTGGGCCTGCCCCAGTTCGATACCGTGGCCGAGGCCAAGGCCGTCACCGGCGCCAACGCCTCGTGCGTCTATGTTCCGCCCTCGGGCTGCGCGGACGCCATCCTCGAAGCCATCGATGCCGAGATCGAACTGATCGTCGCCATCACCGAGGGTGTTCCCGTGCTCGACATGGTTCGCGTGAAGCGCGCCCTTTCTGGTTCGAAGTCGCGCCTCATCGGCCCCAACTGCCCTGGCCTCCTCACCCCCGGTGAGTGCAAGATCGGCATCATGCCCGCCAACATCTTCTCGAAGGGTTCGGTCGGCGTGGTCTCGCGCTCGGGCACGCTGACCTACGAAGCCGTGTTCCAGACCACCAACGCGGGCCTTGGCCAGACCACGGCCGTCGGCATCGGCGGTGACCCGGTCAACGGCACCAACTTCATCGACGTCCTCGAGCTCTTCCTCGCCGACGACGAGACCAAGTCGATCATCATGATCGGCGAAATCGGCGGCTCGGCCGAAGAGGAAGCTGCACAGTTCCTCAAGGACGAAGCCAAGCGTGGCCGCAAGAAGCCGATGGCCGGCTTCATCGCGGGCCGTACGGCGCCTCCGGGCCGCCGCATGGGCCACGCAGGCGCGATTGTCTCGGGCGGCCAGGGCGGCGCCGAAGACAAGATCGCGGCGATGGAAGAAGCCGGCATCCGCGTGGCTGCCAGCCCCTCGCTCCTGGGCGAGACGCTGGTCGAAGCCATCAAGGAAGTGGCCTGATCCTATTTCCGGTGGAGGCGGCCTCTCGGTTTTTCCGGGGTGCCGCCTCCACACGGCAACAAACACAAGGCGTCCAAACGCCGACAGAACTGTAATCCCACTGCCGCGCCTTCCTCTCCGGCCCCCGACAGTGTCCCAAAACTATTCCTCCATGCGCCGCAGAGACGATACTGGCGTGAAAAGGTGATTCCATGGGCGACGAAAGTTTCGAGTTCACCCCCGATACGGGCCTTGACGGCCCCCAGCAGGGACCCAGCTGGCAGCGCAAGAACTGGCCCCTCGTCGGCGCCGAGTTCGAAGACGACCTGACCCAGGGCCTCGATCCTTCCGCTCTGCGCATGGCTGTCGAGAAGGCCGCCGGCAAGGGCGGCGCGAAGGTCGACCAGAAGAGCATCGACCAGGCCGCTGCGGACTCGATCCGCGCCATGATGCTCATCCGCACCTACCGCGTGCGTGGCCACATGGCCGCCAACCTCGACCCCCTCGGCCTTGCCAAGCGCGAGCTGCCCAAGGACCTCACGCCCGAGTACCACGGCTTTGAAGGCGCCGCGCTGGACCGTCCGGTCTTCGTGGGCGGCAACCTCGGCCTCGAATGGACGACCGTGCGCGAGCTGGTGCAGATCCTGCGTGCCAACTACTGCGGCAACGTCGGCCTCGAGTACATGCACATCGCCGACGTCGAGGAGCGCCGCTTCCTCCAGGACCGTTTCGAAGGTCCCGACAAGGAGATCGAGTTCACCCCCGAGGGCAAGAAGGCGATCCTTCAGGCCGTCGTGCGCGGCGAGCAGTACGAGAAGTTCCTCGGCAAGAAGTACGTCGGCACCAAGCGCTTCGGCCTTGATGGCGGCGAATCGATGATCCCGGCGCTCGAAGCCGTGATCAAGTACGGCGGCCAGCTCGGCGTCAAGGAAATCGTCTACGGCATGGCCCACCGCGGCCGCCTGAACGTCCTCGCCAACGTCATGGCCAAGCCCTACAAGGTCATCTTCCACGAATTCTCGGGCGGCACCGCCAACCCCGAGGACGTGGGCGGCTCGGGCGACGTGAAGTACCACCTGGGCACCTCGGCCGACCGTGACTTCGACGGGATCAAGGTTCACATGAGCCTCATGCCCAACCCCTCGCACCTCGAGACCGTGAACCCGGTCGTCCTGGGCAAGGTGCGCAGCTACCAGGTCAGCCACGATGACATCGGCGACGATGTGGGTCCGGGCGCCAAGCACAAGACCGTCCTTCCCGTGCTCATTCACGGCGACGCCGCCTTTGCTGGCCAGGGTGTCGTGTGGGAGTGCTTCGGCCTCTCGGGCGTCAAGGGCTACAACACCGGTGGCTGCATCCACTTCGTCATCAACAACCAGATCGGCTTCACGACGAGCCCCGCCTTCGCGCGCAACTCGCCGTACCCCTCGGATGTCGCCAAGGGCGTCCAGGCCCCGATCCTGCACGTCAACGGCGATGATCCGGCGGCCGTGACCTTCGCCTGCAAGCTGGCGATCGACTACCGCCAGACCTTCGGCCGCGACATCGTGATCGACATGTGGTGCTACCGCCGCTTCGGCCACAACGAAGGCGACGAGCCCGGCTTCACGCAGCCCCTGATGTACGCGCAGATCAAGAAGCACCCCGGTGTCGCCAAGATCTACTCGGACCGCCTGAAGGCCGAAGGCGTCATCGACGACGCCTTCCTCGCCGAGACCGAAGCTGCGTTCAACGCGCATCTCGAGGACGAATTCGAAGCGGCCAAGACCTACAAGTCGAACCACGCCGACTGGTTCTCGGGCCGCTGGTCGGGCTTTCACAAGCCTGCCGATGCGGAAACCGCGCGCCGCAACGTGCAGACCGGCATCGACACCAAGCTGTTCGACAGCCTGGGCCGTACGCTGACCACCGTTCCTGAGGACCTCACCGTCCACAAGACGCTGAGCCGCGTGCTCAAGGCCAAGGAAGAGATGTTCGCAGCTGGCGAAGGTTTCGACTGGGCCACCGCCGAGGCGCTCGCCTTCGGCAGCCTCGTGACCGAGGGGTACGGCGTGCGCCTGTCCGGTCAGGACTGCGAACGCGGCACCTTCTCGCAGCGCCACGCCGTCTGGGTCGACCAGAAGGACGAGCGCAAGTACACCCCGATCAAGACGCTGCCCCACGGCACCTTCGAGGTCCTGAACTCGACGCTTTCGGAATACGGCGTGCTCGGCTTCGAGTACGGCTACGCCAGCGCCGACCCCAAGACCCTGGTCCTGTGGGAAGCCCAGTTCGGTGACTTCGCCAACGGCGCGCAGATCATCATCGACCAGTACGTCGCCTCCTCGGAATCGAAGTGGCTGCGCGCAAACGGTCTCGTGATGCTGCTGCCCCACGGCTACGAAGGCCAGGGCCCCGAGCACTCCTCGGCCCGCCTCGAGCGTTACCTCCAGCTGTGCGCGAACGACAACATCCAGGTGTGCAACATCACTACCCCGGCCAACTACTTCCACGTGCTGCGCCGGCAGATGCACCGTCCGTTCCGCAAGCCGCTGATCATCATGACGCCCAAGTCGCTGCTGCGTCACGCCGCAGCCAAGTCGAAGGCCGAGGACTTCACCGGCGACGGCCACTTCTACCGTATCCTTTCCGACCCCAAGGCGCCGGAAGACAAGGCTACCAAGAAGGTCATCCTGTGCTCAGGCAAGGTCTACTACGACCTCATCGAAGCGCGCGATGAAAACGAGATCGACGACACCCAGATCATCCGCCTCGAGCAGCTCTACCCGTTCCCGGGCGAGCCGCTGGCCCTGCGCCTCTCGCGCATGACCAACCTCGAGGAAATCTGCTGGTGCCAGGAAGAGCCCAAGAACAACGGCGCCTGGTTCTTCGTCGAAAGCGAGATCGAGGCCGCTGCCAAGGAAGCCGGCGTCTCGAACCCGCGTCCGCGTTACGCTGGTCGCAACGCTTCGGCCTCGCCTGCAACCGGCCTTGCCAAGCGCCACGTGGCCGAGCAGTCGGCCCTGGTCGCCGACGCGCTTCACCTCTCCGTCCGTTCCGAACTCCGTCGCAAGCAGAAGGCTTGAGAGTAAATCATGTCCACCGAAATCAAGGTCCCCACTCTCGGCGAATCCGTCACCGAGGCCACCATTGGCGAATGGCTCAAGCAGCCCGGTGAAGCGGTTGCCGCCGACGAGCCCATCTGCAGCCTGGAAACCGACAAGGTCGCAATCGACGTCATGGCGCCGCACGACGGCGTCATGGGCGAGCAGCTTGCCGCCGAGGGTGACACCGTCACCGTCGACGCGCTGATCGCCACGATCGAGTCCGGCTCGGGCGGCGCGGCCGCTCCGGCGGCGGCCCCCAAGGCTGCCGCTCCGGCCCCCGCACCGGCCGCATCGGCCCCGGCTCCCGCACCGGCCGCCAGCGAAGGTTCGACGACCGATGCCGCCGTGCTCTCGCCGGCCGTGCGCCGCGCGGTGCTCGAATACGGCATCGATCCGGCCACCATCAAAGGCACCGGCAAGGACGGCCGCATCACCAAGGACGATGTGATCGCCGCCGCCAAGAACAAGCCCGCCGACGCGCCTGCTTCGGCCGGTTCGGTCGCCGCGGCTCCGGCTCGCCAGGAAGAGCGCGTGAAGATGACGCGCCTTCGCCAGACGATCGCCAAGCGCCTCAAGAGCGCGCAGGAGGACGCAGCCCTCCTCACCACCTTCAATGACGTCGACATGTCGGCCGTCATGGAATCGCGCAACAAGTACAAGGACGTCTTCGCCAAGAAGCACGGCATCAAGCTCGGCTTCATGTCCTACTTCGCGAAGGCTTCGGTGCTCGCGCTCAAGGACATCCCGGCGGTCAACGCGCAGATTGACGGCAACGAGATCGTCTACCACGACTACGTCGACATCTCGATCGCGGTCTCGGCCCCGAACGGCCTCGTCGTCCCCGTCGTGAAGGACTGCGACAAGCTGTCGTTCGCGGGCATCGAGAAGGCAATTGCCGACTACGGCAAGAAGGCCAAGGAAGGCACGCTGACCATGGACGACATGAAGGGCGGTACCTTCACGATCTCCAACGGCGGCGTGTTCGGCGGCCTCATGTCGACCCCGATCATCAACCCGCCGCAGTCGGCGGTGCTCGGCCTTCACCGCATCGAGGACCGTCCGGTCGTGCGCAACGGCCAGATCGTGATCCGCCCGATGATGTACATCGCGCTGTCCTACGACCACCGCATCATTGACGGTCGCGAGGCGGTTACCGCGCTCAAGACCATCAAGGAAGCGATCGAGGACCCCACGCGCCTCCTCATCGACCTCTGATCGCGTCGCCCCGCGCCATGTCGCGGGGGCCCCGCTCTTTTCTCTCCCGAACAACGGGATCCCCGTTATACACGGGGATGACGAACGAAGGATTGGAGCCAGGTTATGGCTGAATACGATTACGACCTGCTTGTCATCGGTGCGGGCCCGGGCGGCTACGTCGCGGCGATCCGTGGCGCGCAGCTGGGTCTCAAGACCGCGTGCGCCGAAGGCCGCGAGACGCTGGGCGGCACCTGCCTCAACGTGGGCTGCATCCCCTCCAAGGCGCTTCTGCACGCCTCGGAATACTTCGACGCGGCTGCCAACGGCGCGATGGCCAGCATGGGCATCAAGGTCACGCCCGAGCTTGACCTCGATACGATGCAGGGCCAGCGCAAGGACGCGGTCAAGGGCCTGACCGGCGGCATCGAGTTCCTCTTCAAGAAGAACAAGGTCGACTGGCTCAAGGGCTACGCGCAGTTCAAGGACGCGCACACCGTCGAAGTGAACGGCGAGACCAAGACCGCCAAGAACATCGTCATCGCCACCGGTTCGTCGGTCACGCCGCTTCCCGGCGTTGAAGTCGACAACGCGGGCGGCGTGGTCGTCGACAGCACCGGCGCGCTTGAACTGGGCAAGGTCCCGGGCAAGATGGTCGTCATCGGCGGCGGCGTGATCGGTCTGGAACTCGGTTCGGTCTGGCGTCGTCTCGGCGCCGACGTCACCGTGGTCGAATACCTCGACCAGCTCCTGCCCGGCATGGACGGCGACGTGCGCAAGGAAGCCGGCAAGATCTTCAAGAAGCAGGGCATGACCCTCAAGCTGAAGACCAAGGTCACCGGCGTCGAGGTCAAGGACGGAGCGGCCAAGGTCACCGTTGAGCCGGCCGCTGGCGGCGATGCCGAAGTGCTCGACGCCGACGTCGTGCTCGTCGCAATCGGCCGCAAGCCCAACACCGATGGCCTGGGCCTCGACAAGATCGGCCTGGAACTGAACCAGCGCGGCCAGATCGAGACCGACCACGACTTCGGCACCAAGGTCGAAGGCGTGTGGGCGATCGGCGACGTGATCCCCGGTCCGATGCTCGCGCACAAGGCCGAGGACGAGGGCATTGCCGTTGCGGAGAACATTGCCGGCCTTACCGGCATCGTGAACCACGACGTCATCCCGAGCGTCGTCTACACCCAGCCCGAAATCGCGGGCGTGGGCCTCACCGAGGAAGCCGCCAAGGAAAAGGGCAAGGTCAAGACCTCCAAGTTCCCGATGATGGCCAACTCGCGTGCCAAGACCAACCACGAGCCCGACGGCTTCGTGAAGGTCATCGCGGACGCGGAAACCGACCGCGTGCTCGGCGTGTGGTGCATTGCCTCGGTCGCGGGCACCATGATCGCGCAGGTTGCGCAGGCCATGGAATTCGGCGCCACGTCGGAAGACATCGCCTACACCTGCCACGCACACCCGACCCACTCGGAAGCGATCAAGGAAGCCGCGATGGGCATCCAGGGCAAGCCGATCCACACCTGATCGAGCGTCCCTACGAAACAGCTGAAAAGGGCGGTGCCGCTGGCGCCGCCCTTTTTTCATGTCCGGTGCCCGCACCTTCCCGGCCCAAACGGGGCTTCACGTGCGCAACGCGGCCAGCGTTGTGAAACAAGGCCAATCATTCTTTCGATCCAGAAACATTGCGGCATTGCCCACACGATACGCAAAGGATGCTCAAACAAAAGGCACACATGCCCATGTATTGAGCGCGCTATTGCTTTTGGGAGAGAGTACGATGTCGATGGCTTCACTGCAGCCGATCCCCAGGCCCCTCGCCGCGTCCCCGAACAGGACCTGCCCGGCCGCGCCATCCATCAACCGGTAGCGCCTCACCCCCCGCGGCCTCTGGCGTGTACGCAGCGCCAGGGGCCGCAGCCCCGGTGTCCGGTCGTCCGCATTCCCGGACGCCGGGGCCCTCCCTTTCTCTCACTGTGCGAAGGAAGCCGCGCGCCCGCGTTGACCGGGACGCCGCCGTGCGGCCTAGGCCGGGCCTCTCCCGGGCAGTCGCCCACCTCTCGCCAGTCACGTGCACCGCACCAAGCAAGGATCCTTATGAGCCTTCTCGCCATCACCCTCACCGCCGCCGCAGCCATGGCTCCCGTCCACACGGTCGAGCATGAGCAGAACGGCAAGGCCTACACGGTCTCCTATGTCGCCCACGTCGAATCCTCGGCCCGCCAGATCGGCATTGCACCCGCAGGCCGCCGCGGGATGAAGCGCTGCGAGGTCTCGGGCCTCGTCACCATCGAGCGCCGCATCACCGACGCCGCCTCGGGCAAGGCGATCAGCGCCATGCTGCCGGGCACCCGCGAAGTCTCGCACACCCGTGCCGGACGCTGCGTCGCCCGCGACACCATGCACGCCGATCTCGTCGCGAAGTCCTCCGCCGACCTCGACGAACAGCTGGCGCTGACCGCACAGGAAGACCGTCCCCACGTGGCGGCCACGATCGCCGCGGCGAGGTCCTTGGCCGCGCGCTGATAGCACGTTATGCGAAGCCGCATGGTGCGTACATTTTCTGCCGCAGTTCTCGCGGCTTCGCTTTTCTCCCTGACCACTTTCGCCGCTCCCGGCCAGGCCTATGCGCAAGCAATGCGCACGGCCAGCGCGGCGCTCGAGGCGCGCACCGACATGCGCAGCCGTGGCATCAGCGACAGCGAGGGCGAACTCGCCCTCCAGGTCGACGGTTCCCTCCCCATCACCTCGCACATCGTGGTTGACGCCAACGCCACCACGCTGCGCGGCGCGCGCCGTCACGGCGGAAGTGAGCTGGGCATCGAGATCGCCCCCAAGTACGTCACCTCCAGCAATGGCTGGGATTTCTCGGCCGGTGCGCGCGGGCACGTCTTCATCGATGCGGGCGAGCTTGACTACGTCGAGATCGAAGGCTCGGTCTCACGCACGCTGGGCCCCGCGTGGCTGACGCTGGGCGCCAGCTACGCCCCCTCGCAGTACGCCATCGGCGGCGACAACCTTTACCTGTCCGCCGACATCGGTGCGGGTATTCCGGGCAGCCCCCTCGCCCTCTACGCCGGGATCGGCCAGACCATCGGATCCACCAACGATGCCGAGCGCGCCGTGCGCCTGCGCCCCGATGGCGACTACACCAACTGGTACGTCGCGGTGGAACGCTCGCGCCTCAACTTTGCGATCGGCATGGAGCTGAGCGGGACCAGCATCGACCAGGACGCAGCGCGCGACACGCGCTACTGGGATCGGCACACCGGCACGCGCCTCGCGGGCTACATGCGCGTCTCCTTCTGATCCGCCAAGCGCTAGACTGCTTCCATGCTCACACCCCTGCTGACCGTCCTCCCGGTCTTCGGCCTGATCTTCGCCGGTTGGCTGGCGCGCCGTCTGAAGGCGCTGGGCCCCCAGGCAACAAGCGAGCTCAACCGCTTCGTCGTCTGGCTGGCGCTGCCCGCGCTCCTGTTCGAGATCGTCGCCAAGGCCCAGCCTGCGCAGCTCTGGCACCCCGGCTTCCTGGCCGCTCTGGCACTGGGCACTCTGGGCACGTTCGTCTTCACGATCCTCGCGCGCCTGCGCCACGGCCTCGCCGATGCGGCCATCGACGGCCTCAATTCGAGCTACGCGAACAACGGCTACATGGGCTTTCCCATCATCGCCGTCGTGCTGGGGAGTGAGGCGCGTTCGCTGACACTGCTCTCGGTCCTGATGACCGTGTGCGTGGTTTTCGCCATCGGCATCGTGCTGATCGAAGCCGCGACCCAGAAGGCGGCGACTCCGGGCAAGCTCGCCATCAAGGTCGCGCGCCGGGTGCTTGCCAATCCGCTTGTCGCCGCACCGCTTGCCGCCAGCATTTTTCCAATCACGGGGCTGGCCGTGCCCGATCCGCTCGACAGTTTCCTCACGATGCTGGGCGCGGCCGCCTCGCCTTGCGCGCTGGTTGCCCTCGGATTGTTCCTTGCAGCGGAGCGAAGCCCTGCGCCCGCGCCCAGGGGCTGGATTGCAGGACTGATCGTGGTCAAACTGATCGCACAGCCCGTGGCTGTCTGGTTTCTGGCGGCCCGGGTCTTCCAGATCGACCCGATGGCTATCCACGCCGCCGTCATCCTCTCGGCCCTGCGACCGGCACTGGCCCGTTCATGCTGGCCGAATTCTATGGCCGCGAGGCCGATGTGACCGCGCGCACCGTGCTTCTCTCCACGATCCTCTCACTCGGTACGATCACCAGCTATTTGTGGTGGGCGTTCTGAGCGCAAGGACTGCGCCCGGCGACCTGGGTTCGCCAGGCGCGCGTCGTCAGACTTCGCTGGGATAGATCGGGAGAATGTCGACGGGCACATCGCCCATCGCGGCAATCGCCTCCTCTGCATGGCCATCAAGCTTGGCCCAGGTGCCCATGAAGGCCTTGGTGCCCTCGTAATCGCCCCTCGCCTGCAGCATCAGGATGTCGTGCAGAAGATCGCGAAGGCCCGCTTCCATGCGCGCATCGTCGATCACGAAGCGTCCTGCATCGTCATCGAAACGGAAGGCCCCCTTGGCCTGGAGGTAGCCGTACTGGAGCGCAGCGCCCTTCCCGTGCGCTTCCACCGCGCCGAAGCGTACCGAGCGGAAGATGCCGGTGAAGTAGGTGGCGAACAGCTGGTCGCGCTCGCCCGCCGGGATCTCGTCCTTGTCCATCATGAACAGGATGTTCCAGACACCCGCGACATCGGCCTTGGCCTCTTCCAGCGCCGAGGCCTGCTCCTTGAGGCGCGCGTTCACGGTCGTCTCCTCGCCATCGACGGTGATCGTCCCTGGCCCGAGGCTGTGCGAGAGTTCGTGGAACAGCGTCTCGTACTGCATGTACTTGCGCGCGACGAGCGCGGCCTGATCGGGCTCGAGCACGATCGGGGCCATGGGCTTCAGGATGCGATCAAACTTGGCGCCAAGGACGTTGGAGAGGATCACCTTCTTGGCCCCCTTGGCCTCGCGCACGCGCTCGTCGTTGGGGAGGTTGAAGGCGATGGTCGGCGCGCCGGGCACGTTGTCGCCCCCGCCGTGAACCTGTTCGGAGACGACGATGGGGCTGGCAAAGCCGCGCTGGAAGTTCTTGACCTCGTCCGGGATCGGCAGGTTCGCCTCCATGTCGCGCAGGTACTTCTTGTACTTGGCGAGCGCGGCCGATTCTTCCGGGTTCTTCAGCGTCACGAAGCTCTCGAACGCGGTCTTCGTGCCCATCAGGCGGTCGGTGTAGACCTCGTAAGGGCCGATGGCGACTTCGATCGGCGTGTCCTCCAGGTCCATCCAGGCCAGTTCGCTCTCATAGTAATCGTCCGAGAGGAAGGCCTTGGCGCGCAGCGACAGGAAGCGCTTGAGGCTAGGATTGCTGGTGATGGCCGCGGCCTCCTCCAGAAGCTGCGCGGCGGGCTGCAGCCATTGCGCATAAGCCTTTGAATAGGGAATGGCGACCAGTGCCTCACCATCGCGGCGCACCACGGTATAAGGGCTGAGCAGCGCCTCCTTCGCATCCGGATGGGCTGTGACATAGGCTTCCAGTTCCTCACGGGTCAGGTCGGTGGGATAGAAACCCGCGCCTTCGGGCATGGCCTCGCCGCCCCAGAAGGGATGGAGTTCGGACATCTCGTCCCAAGGTCCGAAATTGCGGTCGAACATCTCCAGCAGGAGGTCGCGGTCCGCACGGCGGTTGCGCGCGATGGCCATGCGGACCTTGGGATTGGCGTCGTAGCGCTGGCGCAGATAGACCTCGCTCAGAAGGTCCGAGGCCTTGATCAGCAGGTTGACGACCTTGCGCTCTTCCGCATTCAGAAAGGCGGTGTCGACATCCATCTCGACCGGCGCCAGTGCGGCCTTGGCCGCGCCCAGATTGTACGGTGCCTCGGCAGTGGAGCTCTGCGCGATGGCAACGCTGCTCGGCGCGAGGGCCGTGCCCGCCAGCAGCAGGGCAAGGGAGGAAAATACGGTACGGGTGGACATGGGAGGAAATCCATATGTGACGGGGTCAGACCGGCAATGGGGGACGCCGGACGCAGGGCTTCAACCTAGTGTTTTCACGCGGGCAAACAAGTTTCCGCAGAACATGGCCCCGTGTTGTACCCGGCAGGGTAGGTCCCATGCCGAACGGGTGATAAGAGACACCCATGATCACGCCTCCCGAGACGCCGGTGCTGCCCGCCGCCGTAGACCTTTTCGCCATCGGCCTGTTCGCCCTCTCCGGCGCGCTCTCGGGCACACGGACCCAGCAAAGCTACGTCACGGTGGCCTTCTTTGCGCTGATCGCGGGGGTTGGCGGGGGGACGGTGCGCGACCTCCTGATCGATGCGCCGGTGTTCTGGGTCCATGACCGGCTCGTGGCGCCGGTGTGCCTCGCCGTGGCAACGCTCGCCTGGTTCACGCCGGCGCGCTGGTACAACGCCCGGATCCTCGTCTGGGCGGACGCGCTGGGCATGGCCGTCTATTCCGTCCTGGGAACGATCAAGGCGATGGCTTGGGGTGTGCCCCCTGTCCCCTCGTTCCTGATGGGCGTGATGACAGGGTGTGCGGGCGGCATCATCCGCGACGTTATCGCAGGCCAACCCTCGATCCTGATGCGCCCGGAGCTTTACGTCACGGCCTCGGCTCTGGCTTCGGCCTGTGCGGCGCTTCTCATCGCGCTCGACATTTCGCCGATCACCGCCTGGATCTGCGGCGCGCTGGCCGGGTTCATCCTGCGCGGAGCCGCGATCCACTGGTCCATCGGTCTGCCCACGCACGGCGGCGAGGACGACAGCCCGCCCCGGCAGACCTGAGCCCCGGGGCGCAGCGCACCTTAGATCATCGCGCGGCCATCGACCGCGACCGAGCGCACGCGCCCTTCATTGTCGATGCTGCAGGCAAACCCTCGGCCATCCGCGAGCCGCCCTTCGACCGCGACGCGGCCGTTCATCCGGTCCACCTTGTCGACACTGCGCACGCTGTAACGCGAACCGCCCTCGACCTCGTCGGTGCAGGTATCCACCGCCATGCCGAAGCCCGAGGCCCCGACCTCGTCGCCAAAGCGGTCGTCCTCATAGGGCGCCGCATAGCCGGGATCGCCCGCCACCGGGCCACCGGGATAGGCCGGACGGGCATCGCCGCGGTCATAGTCACGGCCGTAATCGTCATCCTCATAAGCGTCCCGAGGCTGGACTACAGGCTCGGGACGATTGGATTTGCTTGCCGCGCTGGCAATGGCGACAAGGCCGCCACCGATCAGAAGTCCGGCAAGCAGGCCGCTTCCGCCGCCGCCACGATGGTGATGGTGGCGCGGCGGGCCCGGATAGCGGCCCCAGCCATGCGCCATGGCAGGCGAAACGGTCATCACCGTGGCCGCCAGGGCAGCCAGCGAGGCACTGGTACGCGAACGCAGGATCTTCATAACTCGAGTTCCCAATCGGCGCGCACGATCCGCGCCGTCCCAATCAGCAGTTTTCCCGATGCGCCAAGGCGCCTTTCCCGGCGCTGAACCGCACAGGCGGGCAGCGTATCCTCAGCGCAGGCCGCGAATTCCCGAAAAGTCGAGGTCACGCAGGCCTCCACGATAATTCACCTTGCACGTGAACTTGCCGCTATCGGCCCGGCTGCGGCGATCCCACGCCCGCCGCGGCGGTCTTCGACCACGATCCGGCCCTTGATCTTGTAGCCATAATCCTTGCGGTCGACATCGCGAATATCGGTCACCCGGGCGCGCCCGCTGTAACGATGTGCCGCGCGGGTCGCCGCCGCAACGCAGCGATCAACCGCATCGCGCGAACTCACGCCGCGGAAACCACGACCATAGCGACGATCACGCCCGCGCGGGTGGCCATAGGCATAACCGTCCCGGTCGTTGCTGGCCGACGCGGCCAGGGCGGCGATACCGCCCACGACCAGCGCGCCGGCAATTACCGTGCCCGCATCGACACCGCCATCGCGCGCCATGGCCGGGGTGGCCGTGGAGGCCGCCATTGCGCCGACCGCCACGGTCCCGACCAGTCCCTTGCCAAGAGCGGATTTCATCAGGGTGGGCATGAGGCGTTCCTCCTTTTTTCTGCATGCCGAGCCCAATGCCCGGCGACAGATGCGGTGTAGCAAGGAGGCGCTGATACCCGCCTGAACCCGGACATCAGCCATTGTTCATGTTATGCGCGCATTACCTGAACGATCAGGACTCCGGAACGTCCAGTCCTGTCCACTCCGCCATGAACGAGAGGATATCCGCCGATTCCTCGATAACCTTGTCAGTCGGCTTGCCCGAGCCATGGCCGGCCCGCGTCTCGATACGGATGAGGTGCGGCTTGTCGCCCAGGTCCGCATGCTGGATGGCCGCCGCATACTTGAACGAGTGGCCCGGGACCACGCGGTCATCGGTATCCGCCGTCGTCACCAGCACGGCCGGGTAGTCCTGCCCGTCTGCGATGTTGTGGTAGGGCGAATAGCGCCGGATGATCCGGAAATCGGCCTCCTTGTCGGGATAGCCAAAGTCATCGACCCAGTAGCGCCCCGCCGTGAAGCGATCGAAGCGCAGCATGTCCATGACCCCGACCTGCGGCACGGCCGCCGCGAAAAGGTCCGGGCGCTGGTTCGTCACCGCGCCAACCAGGAGGCCACCGTTGGAGCCCCCGTTGATCGCCAGCCCGTCTTCGCTCGTGATCCCCTGCGCCTTCAGGTACTCGCCCGCCGCAATGAAATCATCAAAGACGTTCTGCTTGTTCTCGCGCCGTCCGGGTCGTGCCAGGCACGGCCATACTCGCCGCCCCCGCGCAGGTTCGCCAGGACATAGGCGCCGCCTGCCTGGATCCAGGCCATGCGCGAGGCCGAGAAGCCCGGCGTGAGCGCAATATCGAAACCGCCATAGCCGTAGAGCAACGTCGGCACCGGCTTGCCGGCTGCGACCACGTCCTTGCGGCGCACGATGAACATCGGAACCTTCGTCCCGTCCTTCGAGGCGTAGAAACGCTGCTCGATGGCGAAGTCTTCGGGATCGAAGTCCATCTCCGGCTCGGCAAACGGCGTGGTCTCACCCGTCTCGATGTTCATGCGGAAGATCGAGGGCGGGCGGTTGAAGCTGGTGAAGGAATAGAAGGTCTCAGGATCGCCCGGCTTGCCATGGAAGCCCGAGGCCGTCCCGATCCCGCTCAGCGAGAACTCCTGCGCGCTCTTGCCATCCAGACCGACGATGACCGCATGGCTAGCCGCATCACGCATGTAATTGAGGACGAGGCGATTGCCCACGATACCCGCGCGCTCGAGGATGTCCTCGGCCTGGGGCACGACCTCGTGCATCTTCGGCGTCTTGCCGCCCAGATCGATCTGGACGAGCCGCTTTCGCGGTGCGTCCTTGTTGGTGACGAACCAGAGCTTGTCGCCCATGCCCTCGACGAGCTCCCAGGCATCGTCAAAGCCACCGACAACCACGCGCGGCGTCCAGTCCTTGCGGGTCAGATCAATCGCGTGGATCTCGAAGCGCGCATCGGTGCCAATGCTGCTGGTGACGATCGCCCAGTGCCCATCCTGCGTGGCTGTGACCGAATGGTTGTATTCGGGATGCTCGGGCGTGCGGTAGACCACCACGTCCTGCGACTGGGGGGTTCCCAGTTCATGGTAATAGACCGTGTGGTCGTAATTGGCGCTCTGGAAGGCCTCGCCCTCACCCGGCGCGGGATAGCGCGAATAGAGGAAGCCCTTCTCGCCCACCCAGGCCAGGTCCGAGAACTTGACCCAGCGGATCTCGTCTTCGAGGACCTTGCCGGTCGCTACATCCAGAACGTGAAGGATACGCCAGTCGCTGCCCCCATCCTGCACGCTATAGAGGAGGTACGAACCTTCCTTCGACGGCGTCCATCCCGACAGCGCCGTGGCCCCGTCGCTCGCCCAGGTGTTGGGATCGATCAGCAGGCGCGGCTCGCCATCCAGCCCGTCGCGCACGAACAGCTGCGACTGGTTGAGAAGCCCTGAATTGCGCGTATAGAAGTACCGCTTCCCCGCCTTGTCCGGGAGCCCGAAACGCTCGAAATCGAGAAGGCCGCGTACCTTCTCCTCGAACCAGCCCCGCTGCGGCAATTGCTTCAGATAACTGTCGGTGAAAGCGCTCTGACGGGCCACCCAGTCGGCAACTTCCTTGTCCTCGCGCACATCGTTTTCAAGCCAGCGGTAGGGGTCCGCAATCTCTTCCCCGAACAGCGTCTCGACTACGTCGCCGCGCCGGGTGTCGGGATAGTTCGTGTCGGTCAGCTCATTCGCGAAAGCAGGCGAGGCCGCGAGGACCGACAGGGCTGTCGTCCAACGAAGGATATTGCGCATGAAAAAGAAGAACTCCCGGGAAGATACGTCGCGCCCAAAAGAAAAGGCGGCCGCGAGAGTGCATCTCGCGGCCGCCTCCGTCAATTTCGAAAAATCGGACGTATCTTTGCTTTTCAACAGGACCGGGAGGCCCTGCCCCAAGCCTTACGCTTCGGCGTAGTCTTCGGCCTCGTTCATGACCGGGCCCGAATCCTGGCCCTTGGCCTCGGTGTCACGGTCGACGAGTTCGATGATCGCGATCGGAGCGGCGTCCGAAGCGCGGTAGCCCGCCTTGATGATGCGGGTGTAACCGCCGGGACGATCCGAGTAACGCTCGGCCAGAACCTCAAACAGCTTCTTTTCCTGGGCATCGTCCATGATCTTGGCGTGCGCGAGGCGACGGTTGGACAGGCCACCGTGCTTGGCAAGCGTGATCAGCTTCTCGATGTAGGGACGCAGTTCCTTCGCCTTGGGCGTGGTGGTCTGGATCTGCTCGTGCTTGATCAGGGCTGCGGCCATGTTGCGCAGAAGGGCGGCGCGGTGGCCGGACTTGCGCTGCAGCTTACGGCCGGAATACTTGTGACGCATGGGTCATCTTCCTGTTCGTCAGGCAGCCGGTTAGGTACTGCCCGCCGGGCGATGTGGACAAGGCCACCGCCCAAAACCTTCTCACGGGTACCCGCGAAGAACGGCCCTAATGCGGATTTTCAGGCAAGAGTCAAGGATTCGCGTAAATCCGGACTGCAACGACCTACTCGCCCTCCCCCTCCGACACCATTGCGGCGAGCTCATGCCCGTGCGGATCCCGGAAATGGAAACGGCGGCCGCCCGGGAAGGCGAAGACGGGAAGCGTGATCACTCCGCCCGCGGCCTGAACCCGCGCCAGAGTCTCCTCCAGGTCCTCGACCTCGATCACGGGGAGCATCTGGGCCGTCCACTGCGCCGCATCGCCGTTAAGGCCCATGTCGACATCGCCCGTCATCGTCGACGCATAGTCCGGACCGAAATCGGTGAAGGACCACCCGAAAGTCGCCTCATAGAATTCCTTCTGACCCGGCACATTGCGGACCGGCAGCTCGACGTAGTTCAGGCGGGCCATGACTCTCTCCACTTGTTCTTTTTATGTTCTAGATGAAAAATGAAAAGGGGCAAAGAGAGAAAGAGGCATCCAAGGGATTTGCCATCCCTCCCCCCTGTTGACTGCCTAGCGCGCCTCGCCCAGCCAAAGCATGCGCGCAACGACAAGCAGGACCTACCTTGGGAATGAGTGGCCGCCCCGCCCGGCACAGACGGCCTTCAAACACCCAAAGAAAAAGGCCCCGCAGTTTCCTGCAGGGCCTCTTCAATTCGGTATCGGGAGAGCCGATCAGCCGAGCAGTTCCTGCTCCAGCTTCTTGGCCATCTCTTCGATGTTCTCGGGCGGCCAGCCCGGGATGTCCATGCCGAGGCGCAGACCCATCGAGGAGAGTACTTCCTTGATCTCGTTGAGCGACTTGCGGCCGAAGTTCGGCGTGCGCAGCATCTCGGCTTCGGTCTTCTGGACCAGGTCGCCGATGTAGATGATGTTGTCGTTCTTGAGGCAGTTGGCCGAGCGGACCGACAGCTCGAGCTCGTCGACCTTCTTGAGAAGGTAACGGTTGAGCTGGTTGGTGTCGCTCTCTTCCTGGCTCTGCGTACCGCCGGCGGCCATGCCGACCATGGCGGGCTGACCCACGGGAGCAATGTCCTCGAAGTGAACGAACAGCGCCAGCTGGTCCTGCAGGATGCGGGCCGAGTAGGCCACGGCATCTTCGGGAGCCACGGTGCCGTCGGTCTCGACGGTCAGGCTGAGCTTGTCATAGTCGAGCTCCTGGCCAACGCGGGCGTTCTCGACCTTGTAGCTCACCTGGCGAACCGGCGAGTAGAGCGAGTCGACCGGGATAAGACCGATCGGTGCGTCAACCGGGCGGTTACCGACAGCAGGTACGTAGCCCTTGCCGGTGTCCGCAGTGAGTTCCATGTTCAAGACCGCACCCTCGTCGAGCGTGCAGATCACGAGGTCCTTGTTCATGACCTCGATGTCGCCCGAAACGGCAATGTCGCCCGCCTTCACCTGCGCCGGACCAGTGGCCGAGAGCTGGAGACGCTTGGGGCCTTCGCCCTGCATCTTGAGGGCGATCTGCTTCACGTTCAGGACGATGTCGGTGACGTCTTCACGCACACCGGCCAGCGAGGAGAACTCGTGCAGCACGTTCTCGATCTTGATCGAGGTGATTGCAGCGCCCTGCAGCGAAGACAGAAGAACGCGCCGCAGCGCGTTACCGAGCGTAAGACCAAAACCGCGCTCGAGAGGTTCGGCAACGAACGTTGCCTTCAGCTTGGGGTCGGGTCCCGGCTTGATCTCAAGGCTGTTCGGCTTCTTGAGTTCCTGCCAGTTCTTGATGTTGACAGTCATGGACTTCCCCTGGGATTACGATGGCGGTTGCGCCCAGGAGCCCATTGAAAATGAACCCATGAAACGCTCCTGAAAACGGGCGACGACCGGTTCGCCGCCCGCAAAAAGGTCGATCAGACGCGGCGGCGCTTCGAAGGACGAACGCCGTTGTGCGGGATCGGGGTCACGTCGCGGATCGACGTGATGGTGAAGCCGACAGCCTGGAGGGCGCGAAGCGCGCTCTCACGGCCCGAACCCGGCCCCTTGACTTCGACTTCGAGGGTGCGGACGCCGTGCTCGGCGGCCTTCTTGCCGGCATCGTCCGCGGCCACCTGAGCGGCGTACGGGGTCGACTTGCGGCTGCCCTTGAAGCCCATCATGCCGGCTGAGGACCAGCTGATCGCATTGCCCTGGGCGTCGGTGATGGTCACCATGGTGTTGTTGAAGCTGGCGTTGACGTGGGCAATGCCGCTCGTGATGTTCTTGCGCTCGCGCCGCTTAATGCGCTGGGGTTCGCGTGCCATGTTCGTGTATCCTGTCGAATAGTCGCTGCGGGAAACCGAAAACCTTTAAGGTTCCCGTGCTTACTTCTTCTTGCCGGCGATCGGCTTGGCCTTGCCCTTGCGGGTGCGCGCATTGGTGTGCGTGCGCTGGCCACGGACCGGAAGACCCTTGCGGTGACGCAGGCCACGGTAGCAGGCGAGATCCATCAGACGCTTGATGTTCATCGCGGTTTCGCGACGAAGGTCACCTTCCACGAGGTGATCGGCATCGATGGTTTCGCGGATCTGGAGCACTTCGGCGTCCGAAAGATCCTGGATGCGGCGGGTGTGATCAATGCCGAGCTTGTCGGCGATCTCGACGGCCTTGGTGCGACCAATACCGTGGATGTAGGTGAGCGCGATGATCACGCGCTTGTTGGTGGGGATGTTTACCCCGGCAATACGAGCCACTTAAATCTCCTGCTCCACAGGGGTGCGTCGCCGCTCCCCTATCTCAACGCTGAAACGAACCACCCGATCCACAAACGCGAAACGACCGGCAGGCGACTTACTCAAAGCCAGACCAACCGGACGGAGCGATTCTGTCGAGTGAAGGGGGCGCTTAAAACGATTCGCACAGCCTGTCAATGCAAGCGACGCGAATTGCGGGCCTAGCGCCAAGTTATGCGCGGCCCGATCAAGCGATGGGTGGATTATACCTCGGAAGGCCCCTCGCGTCAAAGCGCACCTCGCGCAAAGGATTGTTCTTCTTGCACGCTCAACGCTCGACAACCTCACCTGCGGGGGGCTCGGGCGCCAGCGGCTCGATGCCATCCGGCGCCTCATCGACCTTGACCTCATCCTTGGCATCCGCCTCGGGTGCGGGATCGAGCCCGAGGTCGCCACCAGGAAAGGCCTTCGCAAAGGCGCCACCGAGTTCCGAGGCAAGGCGCTCGAGCTGGGCGCCGAGCATGGCATCGACCGAACCGGCAATCGCTTCGGCGGGCTGACGCATATAGCCGCCCACCACGTACTCGAGAAGCAGGACCGTATCCTCGCCCTCCCCATCCCCGGGCTTGAGTTGGATCGTGAGCGTCCCGTTCACCGCTTCGGACTGCAGCGGCCCAAGCGCGCCTGTCATGCGCAGCACGCGCGGACGTTCGATATAGACCACCCGCATGTGCTCGACACTGCCCTTGGGCGCGGCGCGCGGCGATGTGTCATTGGGCAGCAATTCGCAGAAGCAGCCACCCGCCTTGGGATCGATCGAGAGATTGGCGGCATCCCCGGACCACGTGTGCGCCGAATCCCACCACCCGGCCGGTCCAGGACCGTGTCCCAGGTCTTGTCCACGCCGGAAGGGATCTCGACCATGTGGCGCACGACGAAGCCGCGCTCATTGGCCTCGGCGACCTTGGCCGCGGCCAGATGAGGTGCGCACAGGCCCATCAAGGCCGTGACGAGGACAACCGTGTAACGATGGAAACGCGAGATATTCATGCAGCCCATATCTTGGCGACAAAGACGAACGAAGGCCAGAAAAAAAGCCGGGACATTCGCCCCGGCTTCCTTTTCGATACTTACTTGGCGAGGACACCTTCGATGGAGGCGGTCACATCGTCCATCTCGGCCATCCCGTCGACCTTCGCGACAATCCCCCGCTCCTCATAGATCGGAAGGATCGGCGCCGTCTTGGCGCGGTACTCGGCCAGGCGCGTACGCACGGTCTCGGCGTTGTCATCCGGACGGCGCTTGAATTCGGTGCCGCCGCACTTGTCGCAGGTGCCCGGAACCTTGGGCTGCTCGAAGCTGTCGTGATAGCCCTTGCCACACGCCGCACAGGTAAAGCGCCCCGTGATGCGCTCGACCAGCGCTTCTTCGTCGACGCCGAGCTCGATCACATGGTCGAGCTTGCGGCCGCGCTCGGCGAGAATCCCGTCGAGGGCTTCAGCCTGGGCCGCCGTGCGCGGATACCCGTCAAAGATGGCGCCGGTGTCCGAGCCCATCGCATCGAGCTCGTCACCGATCAGCGCCGAGACGATGGCGTCCGAGACGAGTTCGCCCCGCTCCATGATCGCCTTGGCTTCAAGCCCCGTCGGCGTGCCCGCCTTGACCGCGGCGCGCAGCATGTCGCCGGTCGAAAGCTGGCGCATGCCATGGCGCTCAACCAGGCGCTGTGCCTGCGTTCCCTTGCCCGCCCCCGGCGGCCCAAGAAGAATGATATTCACGCGTAACCCCCTCAGTTCTACGTTTTGGCGAACGCCTGCGCTTAGCGCAGGCGACCTTTCAGCTTCGCCTTCTTTATGAGATCGCCGTACTGGTGAGCCAGCAGGTGCGATTGGATCTGCGTGATGGTGTCCACGGTCACGTTGACAACGATCAGCAGGCTGGTGCCGCCCATGAACAGCAGCGGAAGACCGGTCTGGGCCAGGAACCACTCGGGGATGCAGCACACCGCCGTGAGGTAGGCCGCACCGATCACCGTCACGCGGGTCAGCACGTAGTCCAGATAGTTCGCCGTGTTCTTGCCCGGACGAATGCCGGGAATGAAGCCACCGTTCTTCTTGAGGTTCTCCGCCGTTTCTTCCGGATTGAACACAACCGCGGTGTAGAAGAAGCTGAAGAAGATGATGCCGGCGGCATAGAACAGCATGTAGAGCGGCTTGCCGTGTCCCAGGTACTGGTTCAGCGACACCACGATCTTGCCCATCGTCGAGTCCGGCTGAAGCGAGTTGCCCGCGAACTGCGTGATGGTGAGCGGCAGCAGCAGCAGCGAACTCGCGAAGATCGGCGGGATCACGCCCGCAGTGTTGATCTTGAGCGGCAGGTGGCTGCGATCCGCCTGCATCATGCCGCGCTGGGTCGCACGCTTGGGATACTGGATCAGCAAACGGCGCTGGGCGCGCTCGAAGAAGCAGATCAGCAGGATCATTGCGACGATGAGCGCGATCAGGAACATGATGAGCAGCGAACCGGTGTCCCCGGCCGAATAGGCCTGACCCAGGTTCGAGGCAAACGTCGGCATCTGCGCAACGATACCGGCCATGATGATCAGCGACACGCCGTTGCCGATACCGCGCGAGGTGATCTGCTCACCCAGCCACAGCAGGAACATGGTGCCACCAACCAGGCTGATGACCGCGCCAACGCGGAACAGGATGCCCGGATCAACGACCGCAGGCAGACCGCTCGAGGCGCCATAGGCTTCCAAGCTCACAGCCAGGAAGTAGCCCTGGATGGCGCAGAGGCCAACCGTGCCATAGCGGGTGTACTGGTTCAGCTTCTTGCGACCAGCCTCACCTTCCTTCTTCAGCGCCATGAGCGCAGGATGAAGCGAAGCGGCCAGCTGCACCACGATCGAGGCCGTGATGTAGGGCATGACACCCAGGGCAATCAGGCTCATGCGCGAAAGCGAGCCGCCCGAGAAGGTGTTGAACAGGTCGAGGATGCCGCCCTGCGTCTGGCTGTAAAGCTCGCTCAGGATGCGGGCATCGACGCCCGGCAGCGGCACAAAGCTCAGGAAGCGGAAAACGATAAGCGCACCGATCGTGAACCAGATGCGCTTCTTCAGCTCGGTAGCCTTGGAGAAATTGCTCAGGCTCAGCGAGCTGGCGATATTGTCGGCACGGGAAGCCATGAGTTGTAGAAGCCTCGAATAGCGTGTTCGGATTCGGCCTTAGCTGCTGAGAGCACCCTTGTCGAACCCGCGTTCCAGTCCGTCCATATAGACATTCGTAGGAGGGCGGAAACCCTCCGTGCCACCAACGGCACGCGAAACCCACATGATTCGCGCCAGTACCGCCGTGGCGAAACGCACAAGAGGGCGAAACGCGCCGCGCTCCGCCCTCCTGTATTGCGTTACCGCACTGTGGCGAATCAGGCCGCAGCGGCTTCCTTGGCAGGCAGGATCACCTTGCCACCAGCCTTTTCAACGGCTTCCACGGCGCCCTTCGAGGCACCAGCAACGTTGAATTCGACCTTGGCGGTGAGCTCACCCTTGCCCAGGAGACGCACGCCATCCTTGCCACCACGGGCCAGGCCAGCGCCCTTGAGCGCGGCGTGATCGACGGTGCCCGAGATGTCGAGCTTGCCGGCGTCGATCGCCTTCTGGACCATGCCGAGGTTCACTTCCGCGTAGTCCTTGGTGAACTTCGCGTTGGTGAAGCCGCGCTTCGGAAGGCGCATGTGAAGCGGCATCTGGCCGCCTTCGAAACCCTTGACGGCAACACCCGAACGGCTCTTCTGGCCCTTCTGACCACGTGCCGAGGTCTTGCCCTTGCCCGAACCGATACCACGGCCGACACGCATGCGGCGGTGACGGGCACCGGCGTTGTCACGGAGATCGTTGAGATTCATAGTATGCACTCGCTTTCGCTTTTCATCGCGCTGGATGGGAAGCGGGCCCCATAGGCGAAAGGGGGCCACCTGTCACCCCCTATTCGCGCAGAGCCGACTATTTGCCGAGGCCGAAAACGAGCTTGGCATCGCCAGGCACCGTGGTCGCGAACGCATCACGCGCCGGGGTCCAGCGCACCACCTTCATCGCCACTTCGCACAGTTCGGCGTCGAATTCGGGCGAGTTCGACGCAGGCACGAGTTCACAACTCGTCGAGTTGCCACCCTCGTCAATCGTGAACTGCAACTCGTAGCGTGAGAAGCTGCGCTGACGCAGGATCGGGTCGTAGCGGTGCTTGATCTGGAAGAACGCGCGGTTGAAATCAGCCAGACTTGCATCGTCATAGCGCGGGTTCTGACGCAAGTTGGCGAACTCCTCCTCGCTGACATACGAACGCAAGCGCCCAATCATGTCCGTCCAGCGCATGAGGCGCGCGACCTGGAGCGGCGACTGGCGATCAATCGCAGTCTGGCAGCTCGCGCCCGTCGGGCTTGCCCCCGCCTCGATGAGAACGTCCGCAGTCCGCCAGCGCTGATAGGCAATGGCCCAGGCCAAAGGCGTCAGGCCAAACATGTCGGGCTTGTCGATGTCCTGCGGCCGCGCCGCGACAAGCCGGCGCAACTGGTCGACAGCGTTGTGACGCGCCGCATAGCCCATCGTGTCGACCGCCTCGCCCGACTGGAGATCGGCAAAACCGTAAGGCTGCGAAATCGGCTCTTCCGGTCGGATCTCGGGCTCAGGGCCCACATCCGAGACAGGCCGACAGATGTCGCGATAGGGATAGTGCGGGTCGGCCATCAGAGCCGCGTTGTACTGCCTCCCGAAGGCCGTTGCCGGGACATCTGCCCCCCTGCCCTCCGCGGCGGCAAGATCCGGCACGAACGCAAGTGCCCGGATGGACCAGGCCGCCGGGTTCCCCAGGAGCCGGCACTGCGCGTTGTAAAGGTCGAGCGACACGCCCACCGGAGTCGTCGCAGCGGCAAGCCGAAAATCGCCGCGCGCGATCGCACTCGCCGCCTCCGCGACGGGATCGGGCTTCGCGCCCGAGGCGAGCGCCCTGCGCAGAGCGATGTCCCCGGCGCGCATCGAGGCCAGCACCTTGGGATCTGCACGAAAATCGTTGCACACGGCCAGCGCCTCACCCTCGGGAACAAGGGCTCCGTCGGACCCCGGCGCATCGGCGCCGCACGCACTCAGACCAAGCGCCAGCGCACCTGCCAGCGCACACCTGTGTGAAGACACCGAACCGAGCAGGCCACGTAACATCGATGCAGGCATTACCATCTGGAAGACATCCCGGGAGGACGAGTGGAAGGCGAGAGCGCATAGCACAGGTGCCCCTGAATGGAAGGTGCATCGCGCCCTGCCCGTCAACCCCATGCGAAAAGGGCCCCGATGCCATGCACCGGAGCCCTTTCAATCTTCAGCTCGCTGCTCCCGGGGGAGCGGCGGCCAGGTCAGTCGACCGCGGCCACCATGTGCGGAAGCTTGGCAATCGCGCCACGAACTTCGGGGGTGTCCTCGAGTTCGACAACGCGGTGCATCTTGCCGAGGCCCAGACCGATGAGGATCTTCTTCTGGCTCTCGGGGCGACGGATCGGCGAACCGATCTGCTTGATCTTGATCTTGGCCATTGTCGCTTACTCCACGATGGCTTCAGCTGCGGCCTCGGCCTCAGCTTCGCTCGCACCGCCACGACCCAGGAGGTCGGAGACCTTCTTGCCGCGACGCTGAGCAACCGCCTTCGGCGAAGACTGGTCGGTCAGCGCGTCGAAGGTGGCACGGATCATGTTGTACGGGTTCGAAGTGCCGACCGACTTGGTCACGACGTCAGCGACGCCCAGGCTTTCGAACACGGCGCGCATCGGACCGCCGGCGATGATGCCGGTACCGGCCGGAGCCGTACGGACATTGACGCGGCCCGCACCGAAGTGGCCCTTGCCGTCATGATGAAGGGTACGACCCTCCTTCAGAGCGACGCGGATCATCTTCTTCTTGGCCGAAGCGGTTGCCTTGGTGATTGCCTCGGGAACCTCGCGAGCCTTGGCATGGCCAAAGCCGACGCGGCCCTTGCCGTCACCCACGACGACGAGTGCTGCGAAACCGAAGCGCTTACCGCCCTTGACGGTCTTCGAGACGCGGTTGATGTGAACCAGCTTCTCGATCAGCTCTTCGCCCTGCTCCTCGTCATCGCGACGGCCACGACGGTCGTCACGACGGCCACGGCCACCGCGTTCGCCACGGCCACGGCCGCCACGACCACGACCGCCATCACGGCCTTCGCGCTGCTCCTGGGGAGCCCCGCCCTGCGGGTTGTCAGCCGCGATGGGCTGCTCACTGCTGGTGGTGTTGGTGTTTTCGTCAGCCATGCTCAGAACTCCAGCCCGCCTTCGCGGGCGGCATCGGCCAGCGCCTTGACGCGACCATGATAGAGGAAGCCGCCGCGATCGAACACGACCGAAGTGATGCCCGCCTTCTTGGCGGCCTCGGCGAGTTCCTTGCCCACGCGGATGGCGGCATCGGTGTCAGCGCCCTTGCCGCCAAGCGTGTTGGCAGCAGCGACCGTACGGCCCTGCGCATCGTCGATGATCTGGGCGTAGATGTGACGTCCGGTGCGGTGCACCGAAAGACGCGGACGGCCCGAAGCCGACGCGCGAAGGGCGGTGCGCACGCGCTGACGGCGGCGCTGGAAAAGGGAAAGCTTTGCCATTACTTCTTCTTCCCTTCCTTGCGGAAGATGAACTCGCCGCGGTACTTGATACCCTTGCCCTTGTAGGGCTCGGGCTTGCGCCAGCGACGGATCTCGGCCGCGATCTGGCCGACCTTCTGCTTGTCGATGCCCGAGATCTCGACGGTGGTGTTATCCGGCGCCTTGATCTCGATACCTTCGGGGATGTCGATGTCGACATCGTGCGAGTAGCCAAGCTGAAGCTTGAGCTTCTTGCCCTGGATCTGTGCGCGGTAGCCGACGCCCTTGAGTTCAAGGACCTTCGAGTAGCCTTCGGTCACACCGCCAACGAGGTTGGCGACGAGCGTGCGCTGCATGCCCCAGTGGCTGCGAGCCTGCTTCGACATGTTGACGGGCTGGATTGCAACCGCGCCATCTTCCACCGAGCAGGTGACCTGGTCGGACACACCCATGGTGAGCGTGCCCTTGGGGCCCTTCACCGAGAGGACGTTGTCCTTGAGATCGGCAGTCACGCCAGCGGGGATCGCCACGGCCTTCTTACCAATACGGCTCATCAGAACACCTCCGCCAGCACTTCGCCACCGACGTTGTCGGCACGTGCTTCGGCATCCGAGAGCACGCCCTTGGGCGTCGAGACGATGGTGATGCCAAGGCCATTGCGCACAACCGGGAGTTCCTTGGAACCCGAGTAGACGCGGCGGCCAGGCTTGGAGACGCGGGCGATGTGCTTGATAGCGGGCTCGCCTTCGAAGTACTTCAGCTCGATGCGCAGCTGCGGATGGGCACCGGTGGTGTCATCGCTGTAGCCACGGATGTAGCCCTCACGCTGGAGGACTTCGAGCACGCGCGCACGCAGCTTGCTGGCGGGGGAAAGGACGGAGTCCTTCTTCGCCTGCTGGCCGTTGCGGATGCGGGTGAGCATATCACCCAGGGGATCGGTCATAGCCATTGCTTATGTATCCCTTACCAGCTCGACTTGGTCACGCCGGGGATCATGCCTTTGTTGGCAAGATCACGCAGCTCAACGCGGCACAGGCCGAACTTGCGGTAGTAACCACGCGGACGACCGGTCGTGGCGCAGCGGTTGCGAACCCGGGTCGGGTTGCCGTTGCGCGGGATCTCGGCCAGCTTCAGACGGGCGATGAGGCGCTCGGTTTCGTCGAGCGAGGTGTCATCGGCAATCGCCTTGAGGCGTTCGTACTTACCTGCGTACTTCTTGACGAGCTTCTTACGACGCTCGTTCTTGTTCACGGAACTCAGTTTCGCCATGGACTTAAGCTCTCTTCCTCAGCGGCGGCTCACGCCGCCTCCTTCTCTTCCGCGGCTTCTTCAACCGGGAACGGGAAACCGAAAAGACGCAGCAGTTCGCGTGCTTCTTCGTCGGTCTTGGCGGTGGTGGTGACGATGATGTCCATGCCACGCACCTTCTCGATCTGATCGTAGCTGATCTCGGGGAAGATGATCTGCTCCTTCAGGCCCATCGCGTAGTTGCCGCGGCCGTCGAACGACTTGGCGTTCAGACCACGGAAGTCGCGGATGCGGGGCATCGCGATCGTGATGAGGCGATCGAGGAATTCGTACATGCGTTCGCGGCGCAGGGTAACCTTGCAGCCGATGGGCATGCCTTCACGCAGCTTGAACTGCGCGATCGACTTGCGGGCCTTGGTGATCACGGGCTTCTGGCCAGCGATCTTTTCCATTTCGGCCGCGGCGGTCTGGACCTTCTTCTTGTCCTGGCTCGCCTCGCCCACGCCCATGTTGAGCGTGATCTTCTCGATCGAAGGCACTTCCATCACGTTCTTGTAGCCGAACTTTTCGGTCATCGCCTTGACGATTTCCGCATCGTACTTCGAACGCATACGCGGGGTGTACTTATCAGCCATCGATGGTCTCCCCGGTCTTCACGGCCACACGGACCTTCTTGCCGTCCTTCTCTTCGAAGCGAACGCGGGTCGGCTTGCCGTCAACGGCAACCGCGACCTTGCTGATCGCCATCGGAGCGGGATTGCGCTCGATGCCGCCCTGCGGGTTCTGCTGGGTCGGCTTGCGGTGGCGGGTGGCGACGTTCACGCCCTCGACCACGACCTTGCCGTCCTTGGGCATGACCTGGAGAACAGCGCCGGTACGGCCCTTGTCCTTGCCCGACAGAACGATGACCTGGTCACCCTTCTTGATCTTCGCGGCAGCCATTACAGCACCTCCGGAGCAAGCGAGATGATCTTCATGAAGCCCTTGCCGCGAAGCTCGCGAACCACGGGGCCGAAGATACGGGTGCCGATCGGCTCCTCGCTCTTGTTGATGAGCACGGCAGCGTTGCTGTCGAAGCGGATGACGCTGCCGTCGGGACGACGAACGTCCTTACGGGTGCGCACGATGACAGCACGGTGCACGTCGCCCTTCTTGACGCGCGCGCGCGGCTGCGCTTCCTTTACCGACACCACGATGATGTCGCCGACGCCTGCGAAACGACGCTTCGAGCCACCCAGTACCTTGATGCACTGGACGCGCTTCGCGCCGCTGTTGTCCGCGACGTCGAGATTGGATTGCATCTGGATCATTGATCCGGTTCCTTCTCAACGGCTTGCCGGAACCAGTCCGGCAGTTCCAAAAAAGCTCCCCCGGCGGTTAAGCCGGGGGCGTCTCAAATCAGTTGGCGGCCTCTACGTCGAGATTAGCCTCGATGGCAATACCCTTTCCGGCCTGCAACGTGTCGAGAACCTTCCAGGTCTTCGACTTTGAGATCGGTTTGGTTTCCTCGATGCGGACGCGATCACCAATGTGGTACGCGTTCTCTTCGTCGTGGGCGGCATACTTCTTCGAGCGACGAATGATCTTGCCGTAAAGCGGGTGCTTCACGCGGCGCTCGACGAGTACGGTAACGGTCTTGTCGGTCTTGTCGGAAACGACGGTACCGATCAGAATACGCTTGGGCATCGTGTTTCCTCCTTACTTCGCCGCAGCCGAACGCTCAGCCTGGAGCGTCTTGATGCGGGCGATGTTGCGACGGACCTCCTTGATCCGGGCCGGTGCCTCGAGCTGGCTCGTGGCGGCCTGGAAACGAAGGTTGAACTGCTCGCGCTTCAGCGCGACCAGCTCTTCCGTGAGCTGGTCGTCGGTCTTGGCGCGGAAGTCTTCAGTCTTGGCAGCCATGAATTAACCCTCCAGGTGCGAGGTGTCGCCGAGACGGGCAACGACCTTGGTCTTGATGGGAAGCTTCATCGCAGCGCGGCTGAAAGCCTCAGCGGCGAGCGGGCCGGCAACGCCGTCCAGCTCGAACAGGATACGGCCCGGCTTCACACGCGCGGCCCAGTATTCCACCGAACCCTTGCCCTTACCCTGACGAACTTCAGCAGGCTTCTTCGAAACCGGCACGTCGGGGAAGACGCGGATCCAGAGGCGACCCTGGCGCTTGATGTGACGCGTGATCGCGCGGCGAGCCGCTTCGATCTGGCGGGCGGTGATGCGTTCCGGCTCGAGAGCCTTGAGGCCGTAGGAGCCAAAGTTCAGATCGGTGCCGCCCTTGGCATCACCCTTGATCTTGCCCTTGAAAGCCTTGCGGAACTTGGTCTTTTTCGGTTGCAGCATGGTGCTTACTCTATCCTAAGCCTCAGCGCGCCGGACGGACGCCGGAGGTCTGAGCCTCCATCATCAGCCGGTCCTGCGCCATCGGGTCGTGGCCCAGGATCTCACCCTTGAAGACCCAGACCTTGATGCCGATGATACCGTAAGCGGTCAGCGCTTCGGCTTCGGCATAGTCGATGTTGGCACGCAGCGTGTGGAGCGGCACGCGACCTTCGCGGTACTGCTCGACGCGCGCGATCTCCGCGCCGCCCAGACGGCCACCGCACATGATCTTGATGCCTTCGGCACCCAGACGCATGGCCGACTGCATCGCGCGCTTCATCGCACGACGGAAGGCAACGCGGCGGATCAGCTGGTCCGCAATGCCCTGAGCGATCAGCTTGGCGTCGACTTCCGGCTTGCGGATTTCAACGATGTTCAGCTTCACTTCGCTCGAGGTCATCACCGCAAGCTTCTTGCGAAGCTTCTCGATGTCCGCGCCCTTCTTGCCGATGATCACACCGGGACGGGCCGCGTAGATCGAGATGCGGCACAGCTTGGCCGGACGCTCGATGACCACCTTCGAGATCGCTGCCTGGGGCGCGTTCTCGAGGATGAACTTGCGGATCTTGAGGTCTTCCTCAAGCAGCTTGCCGTAGTCCCGGCCTTCCGCGAACCAGCGGCTGTCCCAGGTACGGTTGATCTGCAGACGCAGACCGATCGGATTGCTCTTATGACCCATGGATCAGGCCTCCTCGACTTCGCGAACGACGATCCGCAGACGTGAGAACGGCTTGAGGATCCGGGTGCTCTTGCCACGACCACGGGTGTGGAAGCGCTTCATGGTGATCGACTTGCCGACCGACGCCTCGGCGACGACGAGTGCGTCGACGTCGAGGTTGTGGTTGTTCTCCGCGTTGGCGATCGCCGAAGGAGAACCTTGCGGGCGTCCACAGCCATGGCCTTCTTCGAGAAAGCGAGGATGTTCATCGCTTCCTCAGCCTTCTTGCCACGGATCAGGGCGGCGACGAGATTGAGCTTCTGCGCCGAACCACGGATGGTGGTGCCGACCGACAGGGCTTCCTTTTCGCCGACGCGGCGGGGTGCTGCCTGCTTGCTCATTAGCGCTTGCCCTTCTTGTCGGCAGCGTGGCCGGGGAACGAACGCGTGGGCGCGAATTCACCGAACTTGTGGCCGACCATGTCCTCGTTGACCGAGACCGGGATGAACTTGTGCCCGTTGTAGACGTTGAACGTCAGACCAACGAACTGCGGAAGGATGGTGCTGCGACGCGACCAGGTCTTGATCGGACCAGCGCGGTTGCCGGCATCCTGCGCGACCTCGGCCTTCTTGAGAAGGTACAGGTCGACGAAGGGGCCTTTCCAGACGGAACGTGCCATCGTGTCTTACCTCTTCTTCTTGGCGTGGCGCGAACGGATGATCATCTTGTCCGTCTGCTTGTTGTTGCGAGTGCGGGCACCCTTGGTCGGCTTGCCCCACGGAGTAACCGGATGACGGCCACCCGAGGTGCGGCCTTCACCACCACCGTGCGGGTGGTCGACCGGGTTCTTGGCAACACCACGCGTCAGCGGGCGACGGCCCATCCAGCGCTTGCGGCCTGCCTTGGCAAGGGTCTGGTTCTGGTTGTCGGGGTTCGACACCGCACCGACCGTGCCCATGCAGTCGCCACGCAGGTAGCGCTGCTCGCCCGAGTTGAGGCGCACGATGACCATGCCGCGGTCACGACCGACGACCTGGACGTAGGCACCGGCCGAACGGGCGATCTGGCCACCCTTGCCCGGCTTCATCTCGACGTTGTGGCAGATCGTGCCGACCGGCATCTGCGACAGGAGCATGGCGTTGCCCGGCTTCGTGTCGCACTTCTCGGCGGCGATGACCTTGTCGCCAGCAGCCAGACGCTGCGGAGCGATGATGTAGGCCTGTTCGCCATCCGCGTAGTTGATGAGCGCGATGAAGGCGGTGCGGTTGGGATCGTATTCGATCCGCTCGACGGTGCCTTCAACGTCCCACTTGCGACGCTTGAAGTCGATGTAGCGGTACTTCTGCTTGTGACCACCGGCGATGCCACGCGACGTGACATGACCCTTGTTGTTGCGGCCACCGGTCTTGCGCTTGCCTTCGGTCAGAGCCTTTACAGGCTTGCCCTTCCACAGCGCCGACTTGTCGACGAGGACCAGGCCGCGGCGGGCGGGGCTGGTCGGGTTGTAATGCTTGAGTGCCATCGGATCAGCCCTGTACGCCTTCGGTGATGTCAATCGGCTGCTGACCTTCGGCCAGCGTGACAATCGCCTTCTTCACGTCGCTGCGGCGGTAATCCTTACCGCGCCAGCGCTTGGTCTTGCCCTTGGTCACCAGCGTGTTGACGCTCTTGACCTTGCGGTCGAACAGCGCCTCGACGGCAGCCTTGATCTCGGGCTTGGTCGCATCGCCGGCCACCTTGAAGACGACCGCGTTGTTCTCGGAGAGAAGCGTCGCCTTTTCGGTGATGTGCGGTGCAAGGATCACGTCGTAGTGACGGATTTCTGCAGCGGTCTTAGCCATTGAAGCGCGCCTCCAGCTTTTCGACAGCGGCGCGGGTGAGCACCAGCGTGTCGTGCTTCAGGATGTCGTAGACGTTCGCGCCCTGGGCGGGGAGAACGTTCACGCCGATGAGGTTGCGAGCGGCCTTGGCGAAGTTGTCGTTGACGGCTTCACCGTCGATCACGAGCACCTTCTTGCCGAAGTTCGCCTTGGCGAGCTGACCGGCGAGGACCTTGGTCTTGGCGTCGGCAACGTCGAGCGTGTCGACGATGACGAGACCGGCCTTGGCCTTCGAGGAAAGCGCCATCTTGAGACCCAGCGCGCGCAGCTTCTTGTTCAGCGACTGGCCGAACTCGCGGCGACGGGCACCGTGGGCCTTACCACCGCCGATGAAGACGGGAGCTGCACGGTCACCGTGACGAGCCGTGCCGCCGCCCTTCTGGCGACCCCACTTCTTGCCGGTGCGCGCAACGTCCGAACGTTCGCGGGTGGCGCGGGCGATGCCGCGGCGGTTTTCCATCTGCCAGGTAACGACACGGTGCAGGATGTCCGCGCGCGGCTCGAGGCCGAACACGTCATCCGACAGCTCGATGTCGCCGTTGCCGGCGGAACCGTCGATATTGAGGACCTGAACCTTCACGACTTAGCCCTCCTGGCCTTCGGTCGCTTCGACAGCCGCGGTGTCTTCCGCGGGGGTGTCAGCAGCCGAATCGTTGCTGTTGGCGGCCGTCTTGAGGCCGGCGGGGTACGGAGCCTCGGCGTGACGGGCGACCTTGACGGCGTCCGAAACGGTGAGCCAGGCGTTCTTCGCGCCCGGGACCGAGCCCTTGACGAAGATCAGGCCACGCTCGTCGTCCACGCGGACGATCTCGAGGTTCTGCTGGGTGCGCTGACGGTCGCCCATGTGGCCGGCCATCTTCTTGTTCTTGAACACCTTGCCCGGATCCTGACGGTTACCCGTCGAACCGTGCGAACGGTGCGAGAGCGACACACCGTGGGTGGCGCGCAGACCGCCGAAGCCCCAACGCTTCATGGCGCCTGCAAAGCCCTTGCCCTGGGTGTGGCCGGCAACGTCGACGAGCTGGCCGGGCACGAAGTGCGAGGCAGCAATGGTCGAGCCGACTTCGAGCAGCGCGTCGTCGGCGACGCGGAACTCGGCAACGCGCATCTTGAGCGAAACTTCCGCCTTGGCGAAGTGCTCGCGCTGCGGCTTGGCAACGTTCTTCTGCTTGGCTTCGCCGGCACCGAGCTGAACCGCGACGTAGCCGTCACGATCGTTGGTGCGGACCGAAACCACCTGGCAATCTTCCAGCGCCAGAACGGTCACGGGCACATGCCGGCCGTCCTCCTGGAAAAGGCGGGTCATCCCGACTTTCTTGGCGATCACGCCAGTACGCATGATCTGTCTCCTCAACAGAGGCCTGCCCGGGCCCATCCCGAACAGGCGTGTCCAGCCCAATGATGTGATGCATGCCCCGTCCGGGCTGGAATGTTCCCTGCTCAAGGCCCGAATGGCCCGGCGGAAACGAGACGGGGGACGCATTCCCGGTTCAACCCCGAAGGAGGAAACCGGAGGTATCCCTTGTGTCCTCTCGGGCCGAAGGCTCTGGAGGCTCTGTCTCTGCGCGTTTTGCCGCGCAAAGCCGATCTCGATGGATCGACAAGGTTATCTGAACCCGAAGGTCCGAATTTCGCCCGATCGTTTAGCGTCCGATCAGAAAGACGGACGGGGTCACATGAGGCGACCCCGAGCTGGATCAGGCCAGCTTGATCTCGACGTTCACGCCGGCCGCGAGGTCCAGCTTCATCAGAGCGTCGACGGTGGCAGCGTTCGGCTGCACGATGTCAAGCAGACGCTTGTACGTGCGGACTTCGAACTGCTCACGCGACTTCTTGTCGATGTGCGGACCGCGGTTCACGGTGAACTTCTCGATCTTCGTCGGCAGCGGAATGGGGCCCCGAATGAGCGCGCCGGTGCGGCGGGCCGTGTCAGCGATTTCGCCAGTCGCCTGGTCGAGCACGCGGTGGTCAAACGCCTTGAGGCGAATGCGGATGTTCTGAGCTTCCATGTACCTGCTACCGATGAGAAAGAGCCAAAGGGCGCGAAGCCCTGTTAAATTCGAGCCGCGCAACTACACGCTGATGCGCGGTCTAGCAAGCCCTGATTTGCGATTTTCTGCGCCCTGCCCGGCCCATGTCCAACAAGGCCATGGCGACGCACGATTCTATCACATGCAAGCCCGGTCGCGACGCGATCAAGCCAGGAGCAACCGGGCAGCCGGACCGACCACGCGCGAACTCCCAGGAGCGGCGCGCGACTCGCAGAGCCGGCCCCATAAACGCGAAGGCCCGGCCCTGCTTGCGCAGGACCGGGCCAATCACGTTAGTCGTCAAAGACCTGCGGATTAGGCAGTGATCTTGGCAACAACGCCCGAGCCGACGGTGCGGCCGCCTTCGCGGATTGCGAAGCGCAGACCTTCGTCCATGGCGATCGGCGCGATCAGCTTGACCGAGATGGTCACGTTGTCGCCCGGCATCACCATTTCGGTGCCCTCGGGAAGGATCACTTCGCCGGTGACGTCGGTGGTGCGGAAGTAGAACTGCGGACGGTAGTTCGCGAAGAACGGGGTGTGACGGCCGCCTTCGTCCTTCGACAGAACGTAAACCTCAGCCGAGAACTCGGTGTGCGGGGTCACGGTGCCCGGCTTGGCGAGAACCTGGCCACGCTCGACGTCGTCGCGCTTCAGGCCACGGATCAGGGCGCCGATGTTGTCGCCAGCTTCGCCCTGGTCGAGCAGCTTGCGGAACATTTCGACGCCGGTGACGGTGGTCTTCTGGGTGTCGCGGATGCCGACGATTTCGACTTCTTCGCCAACCTTGATGATGCCGGTTTCGACGCGGCCGGTGACAACCGTACCACGGCCCGAGATCGAGAACACGTCTTCGACGGGCATCAGGAACGACTGGTCGGTCGGACGCGGCGGCTGCGGGATGTAGTCGTCAACAGCCTGCATCAGCTCGAGGATCTGGTTCTTGCCGATTTCGTCGTCACGGCCTTCGAGAGCCGCCAGAGCCGAGCCCTTGACGATGGGAATATCGTCGCCCGGGAAGTCGTACGAGGAGAGAAGCTCACGGACTTCCATTTCGACGAGCTCGAGGAGCTCTTCGTCGTCGACCTGGTCAACCTTGTTGAGGAACACGACGAGAGCCGGAACGCCAACCTGACGGGCGAGCAGGATGTGCTCACGGGTCTGGGGCATCGGGCCGTCAGCAGCGTTCACCACGAGGATGGCGCCGTCCATCTGAGCCGCACCGGTGATCATGTTCTTGACGTAGTCAGCGTGACCCGGGCAGTCGACGTGCGCGTAGTGACGGTTGGCGGTCTCGTACTCGACGTGTGCGGTCGAGATGGTGATGCCGCGCTCGCGCTCTTCGGGAGCCTTGTCGATGTTGGCGAAGTCGACGGCTTCACCGAAGCCGGCTTCTGCCAGAACCTTGGTGATCGCCGCGGTGAGGGTGGTCTTGCCATGGTCGACGTGACCGATGGTGCCGATGTTGCAGTGCGGCTTGTTCCGCTCGAATTTTGCCTTGGCCATCTTACAAACCTTCTTTCACAATGAACTTGAATCTGGGGAATTCGAGGCGGCTCCCACAGAATCGCAGGCGCCGCCCCTAGAACCATTCTTGCCCTTAAGCAAGCTTCTCCTTCACTTCCGCCGCGACGTTGGCCGGAACCTCGTCGTAGTGGCTGAAGATCATCGAGTACTGAGCGCGTCCCTGGGTGAACGAACGCAGCTGGTTCACGTAGCCGAACATGTTGGCGAGCGGCACGTTGGCCTCGACAACCTGGGCATTACCACGGCTGTCGGTGCCCTGGATCTGACCACGGCGGCTGTTCATGTCGCCGATAACGTCGCCCATGAACTCTTCCGGGGTCACAACCTCGACCTTCATGATCGGCTCGAGGATCTTGATGCCCGACTTCTGCGCGGCTTCGCGCATGCAGCCACGGCCGGCGATTTCGAAGGCCAGGGCCGACGAGTCGACGTCGTGGTACTTACCGTCGATGAGCTCGATGTCGAAGTCGACGATCGGGAAGCCGATGAGAGCGCCGGTCTCGGCGGTCTCGCGCATGCCCTTCTCGACCGACGGGATGTATTCGCGCGGAATGTTACCGCCCTTCACCGAGTCGACGAAGTTGATGCCGGCACCGCGCTCACCCGGGGTGAGCTTGACCTTCACTTCTGCGAACTGGCCCGAACCACCCGACTGCTTCTTGTGGGTGTAGACCAGCTCGACGGGCTTGCCGAGGTATTCGCGGTACGCCACCTGCGGCGCGCCGACGTTGGCCTCGACCTTGAACTCACGGCGCATACGATCGACGATGATGTCGAGGTGAAGCTCGCCCATGCCCTTGATGATGGTCTGGCCCGATTCGTGATCCGACGAAACGCGGAACGAGGGATCCTCGGCAGCCAGGCGCGAAAGGGCGATGCCCATCTTTTCCTGGTCGGCCTTGGTCTTGGGCTCCACCGACAGTTCGATGACCGGCTCGGGGAATTCCATGCGCTCGAGGATGATCGGAGCCTTCTCGGCGCACAGCGTGTCACCGGTGGTGGTCTCCTTCAGACCCGCGACAGCCACGATGTCACCGGCATAGGCCATGTCGATGTCTTCGCGGTTGTTCGAGTGCATGAGCAGCATGCGGCCGACCTTTTCCTTCTTGTCCTTCACCGAGTTCAGGTACGAACCCTTCGAAAGGATGCCGGAATAGATGCGGCAGAAGGTCAGCGAGCCGACGAACGGGTCGTTCATGATCTTGAACGCGAGTGCGGCGAAGGGAGCTTCGTCGCTCGAGGGGCGGCTTTCTTCCACGTCGCTGTCGGGCAGCACGCCCTTGATCGCGGGGACGTCCACCGGGCTCGGCATGTAGTCGACAACGGCGTCGAGCAGGGGCTGCACGCCCTTGTTCTTGAACGCCGAGCCGCACAGCACGGGCACGAAGGCGCGCTCGAGCGTACCCTTGCGGATCAGCTTCTTGAGCGTGTCGACGTCGGGCTCGTTGCCTTCGAGGTAAGCTTCCATGATGTCGTCGTCCTGCTCGACGGCGGTTTCAAGAAGCTTCTCGCGGTACTCGGCGGCCTTGTCGGCCAGGTCAGCCGGGATCTCGCCGTAAGTGAACGAGGCGCCGAGGCCGTCGTTTTCCCAGACGATCGAGCGCATCTTGACGAGGTCGACGACGCCCGAAAGGTCAGCTTCCGCGCCGATCGGCAGCGTCAGAACCAGCGGGGTCGCGCCGAGACGGTCGATGATCGACTGGACGCAGTAGTAGAAGTCTGCGCCGGTGCGGTCGAGCTTATTGACGAAGCACATGCGCGGAACGCCGTACTTGTCAGCCTGACGCCACACGGTTTCCGACTGCGGCTCAACGCCGGCAACGCCGTCGAACACGGCGACCGCGCCGTCGAGGACGCGCAGCGAACGCTCGACTTCGATGGTGAAGTCGACGTGGCCCGGGGTGTCGATGATGTTGATGCGGTGCTCTTCACCCTGACCGTCTTCCGCCTTCCACATGGTGGTGGTGGCAGCCGAGGTGATGGTGATGCCGCGTTCCTGCTCCTGCTCCATCCAGTCCATGGTGGCGGCGCCGTCGTGCACTTCGCCGATCTTGTAGGACTTGCCGGTGTAGTAGAGGATACGCTCGGTCGTGGTGGTCTTGCCGGCGTCGATGTGCGCCATGATACCGATATTGCGGTAGCGTTCGATCGGATGGCTACGTGCCATGGTGCAGGTTCCTTAGCAGGAGGGTTTGGAGGCGAATGCGGGCCCAAATAAACCCGTGCCTCCTGAATTGAAAGTGTGACGCGCCCATGACGCCGCCGAAACGGCACCAAGGCGCGCCACGAAGCGTCTTACCAGCGGTAGTGCGAGAAGGCGCGGTTCGCGTCCGCCATGCGGTGCGTGTCTTCGCGCTTCTTCACGGCGTTGCCGCGGTTGTTCGCCGCATCCATGAGCTCACCCGAGAGGCGTGCCGACATGGTGGTTTCGGGACGGCCGCGGGCGGCCGAGATGAGCCAGCGGATGGCCAGGGCCTGGGCGCGCTCGGGGCGCACTTCGACGGGGACCTGGTAGGTCGCACCACCGACGCGGCGGCTGCGGACCTCGATCTGCGGCTTCACGTTGTTCAGGGCATCGTGGAACAACTGGACCGGATCGGCCTTGGCACGGGTTTCCATGGTGTCGAGCGCGCCATAGACGATACGCTCGGCAGCCGACTTCTTGCCGTCGTACATGAGGTTGTTCATGAACTTCGACAGGACCAGATCACCAAACTTCGGATCCGGCAGGATTTCCCGCTTCTCGGGACGACGACGACGTGACATCGTTTTGAATTCCTTGTTCTTGCGGTCGGGCGCCGAAGCGCATCACCGACCGTGAAATGTCATGGAGCGATGCGCGAGACGCACCGCTGCCGGATCACTTGGGACGCTTGGCGCCGTACTTCGAGCGCGACTGCTTGCGGTCCTTGACGCCCTGCGTGTCGAGCACGCCGCGCAGGATGTGGTAACGCACACCGGGAAGGTCGCGCACACGGCCGCCGCGGATGAGCACAACCGAGTGCTCCTGCAGGTTGTGGCCTTCGCCCGGGATGTACGAAATGACTTCACGGCTGTTGGTGAGGCGCACCTTGGCGACCTTGCGAAGTGCCGAGTTCGGCTTCTTCGGGGTCGTGGTGTACACGCGGGTGCAGACGCCACGCTTCTGCGGGTTCTGCTCCATGGCCGGGACCTTGGACTTGGCCTTCTGCGGCTCGCGACCCTTGCGGATCAGCTGGTTGATAGTGGGCATCTATACTCTTCTTTCAAATGGGAGTGCGATGGATCCGGCCCGTTCCATGGCGCAAACCCGGCCACGGGACGGACCCTTCGCACCCCGGGTCTCAGGGCCGATGCAAGGCTGGAAAGGAAGAGTGCAAGTGCGTCGCGCGGAATATCGGCCAACTGCACGCCAGCCCCTGAACCGAGGCACCTGCGCGCTACGCCGCATCCAGCGCGAGCCGAAAAACACTCCACCCGGCCCAGTTGGCACCGGATTACTCTGCCCGTGGGCCTAGCGATGTCTCTCCGGACCGAATCGGACCGGGAGGCAATCCGGAAGGATTGCGGCTTCCACCATCAAGAGGCTGGAAACCCATCGAAAACCACACACGAGCAGTGTTCAGCTCTATGCTGTTCCCCCGAACGATGTCCGGAGGAGATGGGCGCCCTTACGCAAAAGCGGCGGATCGGTCAAGGTCGGCATTCGCCAGCAGGCGCCCGAAACATGGTTGATCAGGAAGCGCAGCACGGCCGCCGAGCCCGTCCCCGCCGCGAGCGAAGCCGTCCCGAGCTTCATGGCGCCAGCGTCACGGCAGATCCTCTGGCAGCAACAGGCAATACGCTCCGGATCACGCCTGTGTTCATCACCAATTGTTGGGCTTAATCTGTAATTTATCGAATTCTTTACAAATGGAGAATTAACCACGCGGCACTAGTGAATCCGGAGTCCCGAAGCATGGCAATGCCGCCGTTCCTCAAACGCCTGATCGTCGAGCGCGACGGCAATACCATTCTGATCGTGGCCGCCGCGCTTCTGCCCCTGATTGCGATCATCGGAGGCGGGCTCGACATGAGCGTGGCCTACCTGGTTCGTGGCAAACTGCAGAATGCATGTGATGCCGGTGTGCTTGCGGGGCGCCAGATCATGGAAGGCTCGCGCTGGAACCGGACCGCCGAAGACGAAGCCGACCGCTTCTTCGATTTCAACTTCGAAGAGGGCTTGCTGGGTACGCGCGCGGTCGCCTTCGAGGCGAACCCGAACCCGGATGACAGCAACGAGATCCTCGGGACAGCCCAGGCAACCGTGCCGATGTCGCTCATGCGCATCTTCGGCTACACCCAGACCGAAGTCACGGTCGAGTGCAACGCCAAGCGCGACATGGGCCACAACGACGTCATGCTCGTGCTCGACGTCACCGGCTCGATGAACGATGCGCCGAGCTCGGGCGGCTCGACCAAGATCCGGCGCCTGCGCTCGGGCGCGATGGGCCTCTACCGCGCGCTTGACGAAGACAACGGCTCGGTCACGCGCTTCGGCATCATGCCCTATTCGCACACCGTGAACGTCGGTCGCTCGCTGATGAACAAGGACATCCTCAAGGAGCAGCCCTACGTCCACGTCGAGCGCGTGTGCAATCGCTACGGCAACAACTGCTCCAACCGCCTGACCACAAAGTGGGTCGACATCAACGAATCCTCTTGGAACATCGGCCGCGGCGGCGGCAACACCGGCGGCAACACCGAAAACTTCCGCACCAGCGGCAATGCCTGCATCGAGGAGCGCCCGTCGATCGGCAACACCTTGGACCCCTTCGAGATCGAGACGAGTGTCTCGCGCGAGGACGTCGACACCCGTGCGGGCAACGCGGGCAACCAGCCGGAGCTGCAATTTGGCCGCTACGATCCCGGCGTGCAGGAGCAGGTCGATCAGGATGGCTGCCCCTCCGAGGCGACGACCTTGCGCGAATACAGTTCGGAGAGCAGCTTCCAGACGGCCGTCAACGACGCGACGGCCCGCGTCACGGGCGGCACCTATCATGACATCGGCATGCTCTGGGGCCTGCGTTTCATCTCGCGCACCGGCTTCTTCTCAGCCGACAACCCGCTCGAGCGTGACGATGTCCCCGTGCGCCAGCACATCGTGTTCATGACTGACGGGCGGCTTGACACTGACGATGCCAGTGGCCGCAACAACCTTTACAGCGCCTACGGCCTGCAGCGCTTCCAGGAACGCGTCCAGGGTTCGGGCGCCATCCGCAACCGGCATATCTCGCGCTTTGATTCGGCCTGCACGCTGGCCAAGTCGATGGGCGTCACGATCTGGGTCATCGCGCTCGACGTGACCGATACTGACGACATCGAATCGTGCGCCACCAGTTCCTCGCAGTTCTATACGAGTGACGGCTCCGACCTTGAACAGATCTTCGAGGACATCGGCCGCGGCATCGGTAACCTGAGGTTGACGCGATGAGGTTCGCCTCCTTTCTGCGCCGCCTGAGGCGGAACCGGAGCGGCGTCACCGCCGTGGAGTTCGGACTTCTCATCGGCCCGCTCATGGTGCTCCTGACCGGCGCCTTTGATCTTGGCTACCAGTCCTACGTGCTCTCGGTCCTGCAGGGCACGCTCTCGGACGCGGCGCGGCGCGCCTCGGTCGAAGAGCCCGAGTTCATGACCGAGGGAGACACGACCGAGGAGCGCGTGGCCGCGCAGATTCGCGCGCAACTCGCCAGCATTGCCCCCAATGCCAATCCGCAGATCACGATTCGCAACTACTACGAGTTCAGCGGCATCGGAAATGCCGAGAAGCTGATGACCGACGTCAACCGCAACGGCCGCTTCGATTACTACGACGGCGACTGCTGGCTCGACAGCAACGGGAACGGCGAATATGACCTCGATGCCGGGCGCAGCGGCATCGGCGGCGCAAACGACATTGCCTTCTACGAGGCCACGATCGAGGTTGACCGCCTGCTCCCCATCCATCTTTTCACAGGCGGCAACGCGGCGGTTTCCCTCACCGCGAAGAGCGCCTTTCGCAACCAGCCCTACAGCGCCCAGGCCGTACCGCCGGTCCTGTGCGGGGAGCGGCGGCGATGAAGCCTCTGCCCTCCCGCCTGCAGGAACTCAAAGCCGATGAGAGCGGCGTTGCGATCATCGAATTCGCCCTCATCGCGCCGCTCTTCCTGATGGTTCTGTGTACCGGCCTCGAACTCGCCAACTACGCCCGCGCACAGCTGCGCGTGAGCGAGATCGCGATGAGCGTGGCCGACAACGCCGGGCGCGTCATGGGCGGGATCGACGAGGCCAACGTCCAGGAGGTCTTCGCCGGGGCCGCCTCCATCGGCGAAAGCATCGATTTCGAGTCCAATGGCCGCATCGTCCTCTCCTCGCTGGAGACCAATGGCCGCACCGGACGCAACGCCGGCCAGATGATCCGCTGGCAGCGCTGCTGGGGTGATGGCGACTTCGAGCCCGCCTATGGCACCCAGGGCACGGGCCGCACCAACGATGCGCTGGCGCAGGGCATGGGCCGCAACGGGCACCGCATTGCCGCGTCCTCGAACACCGCGATCATGTTCGTGGAAGCCAGCTACACCTACCAGCCGCTGATCGTCGCAGCCTTGTTCGATACCGGCACGATCCGGTACGAAAGCGCCTTCAACGTGCGCGGGCGGCAAAACCAGGAACTGAGCAACGCGCAAGGCCTGCCCGTCGCCAGCTGCGACTGACGCATCCCTCGAAGCTTCGCACAAAAAAAGGGGCGCCCCGAATGCCGGGACGCCCCTTTTGTCTGTTCAGGCTCCTATCGAACGAGCGATCATGCCATGGCCGCGGCCGCTTCCTTGCTGGACGTCATCTTGCTGACGGCAAAGATGGCCAGCGTGGAGGCGATGACGCCCGGAATGATCTCGTAGACGCCGGGTCCACCCAGGAAGCTCGCGTTCCACTCCATCGCGATCCAGAAGATCACGACCAGCGCGCCCACGATGAGGCCCGAAACCGCGCCCGCCCCCGACATGCCGCGCCAGGTCAGCGCGAGCAGGATCATCGGTCCGAAGGCCGCGCCAAAGCCGGCCCAGGCGTTCGAGACAAGCTGGAGCACCTCGCTCTCGGGGTCACCCGCGATGGCGATGGCCGCCAGCGAGACGATCAGCACGGCCACGCGCCCCACGTTCACGATCTCGCGCTCCGAGGCGTCCTTGCGCAGGAACAGGCGGTAGAAGTCCTCGGCCAGCGAGCTGGAAGACACCAGCAGCTGCGAGGAAATCGTGCTCATGATCGCGGCAAGAAGCGCGGCCAGCAGGAAGCCGGTGATGAGCGGGTGGAAGAGCAGGTGCGCAAGCGCGATGAAGATCGTTTCGGGGTCATCGAGCGGAATGCCGTTGCGCTGCATGTAGGCACGGCCCGCAAGGCCCACGCCCAGCGCGCCGATCAGCGAGACCAGCATCCAGCCCATGCCGATGTTGCGTGCAACCTTGACGTCCTCGACACTGCGCACGGCCATGAAGCGCACGATGATGTGCGGCTGCCCGAAGTAGCCCAGTCCCCAGGTCACCGCCGAGAGCCAGCCGATGAAGGTCAGGCCATGGGTGAGGCTGAGGAAGTTGGGGTCGATCTCGGTCAGCGTCACTTCCATCTGGGCAAAACCATCGCCCTGCCCGCCCCAGAGCACCACGACCGGCATCAGGATCAGCGCGACGACCATGATGCAGCCCTGGCAGAAGTCGGTGAGCGAGACGGCGAGAAAGCCGCCGATCATCGTGTAGGCCAGCACCACGCCTGCGGTCATCCAGATCCCGAACATGTAGTCGCTCATGCCGACATCGCCGAAGAGACCTGCAAAGCTGGTGACGAAGAGCTTGCCGCCACCGACAAGGCCGGCCGCGGTATAGACGGTGAAGAACACGACGATGATGACCGCCGACACCACGCGCAGCAGCGTCGCCTTGTCGGGGAAGCGGTTGGCGAGGAATTCGGGAATGGTCAGCGCGTTGCCGTAGGAGACCGTCTGCTCGCGCAGGCGCGGGGCGACGACCACCCAGTTGACCAGTGCGCCCAGGAAAAGGCCAATGCCGATCCAGGCTTCGACCAGCCCCGAGGCATAGAGCGCGCCCGGCAGGCCCATGAGGAGCCAGCCCGACATGTCCGAGGCCCCGGCGGAGAGCGCCGCGACGGCCGGGTGCAGGTTACGCCCGCCCAGCAGATAGCCTTCAGAGTCCTCGGTGGACTTCTTCCAAGCATAGAGACCGATGCCAAGCATCAGGACAAAGTAGAGGGTTAACGATATCAAGGTTCCTGTCTGCATAGGCCGAGGACATAGCCACCCGAGTCGCAAAACCCAAGGCGTGCAGGGTAGAAAGCCCGAAATTGACAGGATCGCATCGTGTCAGATGACGATGCTTGCCGGATCAGCCCTACCCGCGACATATCCTTAGGTCGCTCATACAATGCGTTTCATCGCGGCCCATGCGAATTTTCTATTTTCCACTCGGAACTTGGTGCGGGCGCGAACGCAAACCAATCGCAATATTGCTGAAACTTTGCCAGTTTGATCGACGCAATCGATCACACTTATCTGGCCTCCCCGTTTGGGCTCGCCCGCGGACGGGCCTACCCTGCCTCCAGCGCGCTGAAACCAGCGCCGCGTTCGTCGCAACAGGTGGAGAGGCTCCATGCCCAAGAACACAAAGATGACCCTTCGCGCCGCCCTTCTGGGCAGTGCGCTCACCCTTCTCAGCCCCCACGCAGCTTTCGCCGCGGTCGAGAACGAAACCGTGATGGAAGAGGACACCTCGGTCCGCGCCAAGATCCACGGCATGACCAACGAGGACTGGTGGCCCCAGCGCCTCGACCTCGCCCAGCTGCGCCAGCACGAGGCGATGTCCAACCCCTACGGCGCCGACTTCGACTACGCCGCCGAGTTCGCCAGCCTCGACCTTGCCGCCGTCAAGGAGGACATCCGCAAGGTCCTCACGACCTCCCAGCCCTGGTGGCCTGCCGACTACGGGCACTACGGCCCCTTCTTCATCCGCATGGCCTGGCACTCGGCCGGCACCTACCGCGTGGGCGATGGCCGGGGCGGTTCGGATGGCGGCGAGCAGCGCTTCGATCCCCTGAACTCCTGGCCCGACAACGTCAGCCTCGACAAGGCCCGCCGCCTCGTCTGGCCGATCAAGCAGAAGTATGGCCGCAAGCTCTCCTGGGGCGACCTCATGGTGCTGTCGGGCACGGTGGCCCTGGAAGACATGGGCTTCAAGACGCTCGGCTTTGCCGGTGGCCGCGTCGATGCCTGGCAGCCCGACCTCGTCTACTGGGGCCCGGAAACCAAGATGATGGGCTCGGAGCGCTACACCAAGGACGGCAAGCTGCAGAAGTCGCTCGCGGCGACCACGATGGGCCTCATCTACGTCAACCCGGAAGGTCCGGGTGGCAACCACGATCCGGTTTCGGCCGCGCAGGCCATCCGTGTCGCCTTCGGCCAGATGGCGATGGACGACGAGGAAACGCTGGCGCTCATCGCGGGCGGGCATACCTTCGGCAAGGCGCACGGTGCGCACAAGCCCGAGGACTGCCTGGGTGACGAGCCCACCGCGGCGGGCGTCGAACAGCAGGGCCTTGGCTGGAAGAACTCCTGCGGCAAGGGCAACGCCGAGGACACGCTGACCTCCGGCCTTGAAGGCGCCTGGTCGGCCGCCCCCACCCGGTTCACCACCCAGTACATCGACAACCTCCTCAACTTCGAGTGGACGATGACCAAGAGCCCTGCTGGCGCCACGCAATGGATCCCGACCGACCCGGCCGCCGCCAGCCTCGTCCCCGACGCGCACGTCGAGGGCAAGTTCCACGCGCCGATCATGTTTACCACCGACATCGCGCTCAAGCGCGACCCGGGCTTCCGCGCGGTACTCGAACGCTGGCAGCAGGACCCGAGCCTGTTCGCCAAGGCCTTCGCGCGCGCCTGGTTCAAGCTGACCCACCGCGACCTGGGACCCGAGGCCCGCTACCTGGGCGGCGATGTGCCCGGTGAGACCTTCGTGTGGCAGGACCCGCTGCCCGAACCCAGCTTCGCCCCGCTCAGCGCCGTGCAGGCGGACGCTCTCAAGTCGACGATCCTGTCCTCCGGGCTGACCGTGCCCCAGCTCGTGCGCACCGCCTGGGCCTCGGCCGCGACGTACCGGGGCACCGACATGCGCGGCGGCGCGAACGGCGCACGCCTGCGGCTCGATCCGCAGACCTCCTGGGCGGTCAACGATCCGGCTGAACTGAAGATGGTGCTGGGCCAGTTGGACAAGATCCGCGCGAGCGCGGCCAAAGCCGGTACGCCGATCTCGATGGCCGACCTCATCGTCCTTGGCGGTGCGGCCGCGATCGAAAAGGCCGCGAGCGACGCCGGACACCCGGTCAAGGTGCCCTTCACGCCCGGCCGTGTCGATGCCACGCAGGACATGACCGACGCGGCCTCCTTCGCCTATCTGGAGCCCAAGGCCGATGCCTTCCGCAACTACTACAGCGAAGGCGCCAACTACGCGCCGGCCGACGCCATGGTCGACAAGGCCGACATGCTGGGCCTGACCGTTCCCGAAATGACCGTTCTTCTCGGCGGCATGCGCGCGCTGGGCGCGAATGCAGGCGGATCCATGGCAGGGATCTTCACCAGCCGCCCCGGCCAGCTCACCAACGACTTCTTCGTCAACCTGCTGACGATGGACACCGTCTGGTCGAAGTCGGCCACCCCCGGCCTCTACGAAGGCAAGGACCGCGCAAGCGGAGAGGCGAAGTGGACGGCCACCCCGGTCGACCTGATCTACGGTTCCAACTCGGAGCTGCGCGCCGTCTCGGAAGTCTATGCTTCGGCTGACGCACAGGACCTGTTCGTGTCCGACTTCGTCGCGGCCTGGACCAAGGTGATGAACGCGGACCGCTACTGAATGCGTTGGGGCGGCGGGCAGGTACGCCCGCCGCCCCTCCCTGTTGCACCAAACAGATGCGCCACCCGCGCACTCAGCCATCGGCCTGGATAGAAAAAAAGTGCCCCACGATGGCGCACACGATGCAAACGAATGCTCCCTCGCAAATGCGGGAACACGCTCCTGCGCAGACGTCGGGCAACGCCACGTCACACTTCACGAACACCTTGAACAGTAGGGCCCTCGCAACTACGACGCCCCACCTTGTTCTTCCAGGCTGTTCGGAAACCTTTTCAATGCGCTATCTTGCCCGCCCGCTTCTCCTTGCCGGTCTTGCCAGCCCCCTGCTGCTGGCAACTGCGCCGGCGTCCGCACAGTTCGGAGACGTATTCGGTGCGATCAAGAACCAGGTCCAGCAGGAAGTCGAGCGGCAGGTGCGCGGCACCGGCAGTGATACCTCGGACTTGCAGGACGGTACCGCAGGCGGCCAGAGCCTGCAGATCAACGAAGGCTTCGCCTTCACCCCCGGCAGCCAGACCATCGCCGCGACAGACTTTGCCAGCGCACCGCTCGGCACGATGCCCGATGCCTGGAAGACCAACGGATCCGGCGCCGTCGTCTCCGTCGGTGGCATCGACGGCAACTGGCTCAAGCTCCAGCCCTTCGCCACCTACAAGCTGAACGGCGGCAAGGCCCTGCCCGAAAGCTTCACGGTCGAGTTCGACGTGCTCACAGCGGCGGACACCGCGCGCGATGCTTCGGGTTTCTATTTCGGCTTTGCGCGTGACAACAGCGTTGCCGACTACATCATGGACGCCCACAACCACGGCGCCATCGCGGCGGTCCACGTCAACTACACGGGCAGCAGCAACGTCTCCAGCAGCGCGACCGACTACTACCACGCCGAGAGCCTCGACCTGCGCCACTACGCCAACCGCGTCATGCATGTCTCCATCGCGGTCGAAGGGAGATGCTGCAGGTCTACCTCGACGACCAGAAGATCGCCGACACCCGCGCCTTCACGGGCAAGCTTCCCCGCTATTTCTTCATCAGCGCCCCCACCCGCACGCGCAACAACGCCCAGTTGCTGTTCGGCAGCTTCCGCGCTGCGCAATAGTGGGCCTCCACCGCGAGGGCGGAAAGTGACAAGTTGTGTCAGATAAAACACCGATCACAATTGCGGGAACCCGCCCTGCAGACATTCAACAAGTCATTGATTTATATGGCGCCCACCAGACCAGCATGACCAAATTGCAACACCCTTCGGTAAATACTTAGATATTACGCATAATCCCTATTGCGATCCGCCCCGGTCTGCCGAACGTTGCAGCCGTCCAGCGCGCCGCCACGACGCGAAGGGCGCACGATACATCTCCATCACAAGGCACCGGCCCCCGAAGGCCGGGCCGTAATCCGCCGGTCGCGCCGTAGCGGGTCAGGAATGCACACTCGCGAAGGCAGCCGGCACAGCAGAACCGGGGCTTTTATGAGGATTGCACAAGTTTCGTCTCGCAAGGTGATGCGCCGCAGCCTGCTTCTGGGCTCGGCGGCGGGGCTCGCGCTCCTGTCGGTCGAGGCTGGCGCGCAGGAACGGCCGGGGCAGGCCTGGAACACCGCGCACGGCGCGGGCAGCGATGCCACCACCGTCTTCGAAGCCGCCTACCGCCAGATCCAGGCGCCCGACATCGTGAACGCGCCGCACATCGTGGTCGCCGACCCCGGTAACAGCACCACCAGCCTCGACCCCGAGGACGTGAACGGCGTTGGCCAGATGATCATCGACCAGCAGAACGGCTTCATCGGCCTGTGCACCGGAACGCTGATCAACCCGCGCACGGTGATCTTCGCCGCGCACTGCGTGAACGATCGCGATCCCACCACCTACGGCTCCACCACTGGCGGCGTGCCGATCGGCTTCGGCTTCGCGCAAGACAACTACAACGGCCTTCTCAACTGGTACTTCGGGGGCAACCAGTCCAACCCGGACCTGGCCTTCTACAACGCGGACTGGGTGAACTATCACCCCGCCTCGCTCGAGCCCGCCGCGCTCTCGTTTCTCTACGGCGACGTCGCGATGGCCTCGCTCGACACGCCCGCCGCCGACGTACCGACCTGGGCGCTGATGTTCTCGCCGCTGCCCACGCCCGATGAAATCACCGACGAGAACGGCACCGGCTACCACGTCAAGATCACCGGCTATGGCCGCAATGGCTCGGGCTCGACGGGCGACACCGGCGGCATCGACTACCGCCGCCGCGCCGCCGAGAACATGCTCGGCGCGCTCGCGAGCCTTGACCAGCGCGACCTGTTCCTGTTCGGCAGCACCTCGGGGCTCCCGCAGAACCTCTACATGCTCGACTTCGATGACCCGCTGCGCGGAACGCCGGAGGCGAACCCCTACGACTTCAACTTGTGGAAGGATGCGGCCACCCCCAACGAGGGCACGACCGCCGGGGGCGATTCGGGCGGTCCGCTGATCCTGGATGAAACCTACGACATCGACGTCGTCATCGGCGTCCTTTCGGGTGGCAGCCGCTTCTTCGGGCCCCAGCCTTTCAGCACCTACGGCACGATGAGCTTCTACCAGCCGCTCTATCTCTACTGGGACTGGATCGCGGCCAACAACCCCTACCGCTACGCGAGCGCTGTCGAGGGTGACGGAGCCTGGGAAGATCCCGAGCACTGGGTGACCATCACCGATCCCAACTACATGGTGCTCGACGCCGACGGCAACCTCGTCAACGGCGTGCCCGATGCCCCTGGCGCCGGCTCGGCGGGCAGCCCGGATTCGTTTGGCCACGCCTGCTTCCAACTGGGCGGCGACGACATCTGCGAGGACATGGCAACCGGCGATATCTACATCGACGGCGAACTCGTCGATGCGAGCACGCCTGTCACCACCGATGCCGGTGCGACCGTCGCCATCGGGGACCTGCTCGCCCGCGCCGACGACGCGGCCCAGTCCACGGACACCCCGTTTGTCCTCGACGCGCCCACGATCGCCAACGGCCTTCCCGGTGCGAGCGGTTTCGTGCCTGACAACGACGCGGGCGATCCCGCGAACGGCGTGCGTCCGACCTACTACGACGTGACACTGAGCGCGGACGGTACGACCACGCTCTCGAGCGCGGTCACCATCGACCGCTTCTCCATGGACGGTGCGGGCGCGGCCCTCGACATCACCGAGGACGGCTCGCTCACCTCGCTCATGTCGATCAACCAGTACCAGGGCATGGTGCGCGTCGACGGCGAACTCGCCACCAACGGCGACTACATGCTGATGACCGGCGGCCTGCAGGGTTCGGGCATGATCACCACGCCCTACTTCACCAACGTGGCTGGCGTGATCGCGCCGGGCGGCGTGGGCGAGATCGGCACGCTGACCTTCAATGGCAACGTGATCCTCTCCTCGGGCAGCACCTACCTCGTCGACCTCGGGCCTTCGGGCACATCCGACCTGATCGCGGTCAACCCGACGATGCTGGACCCGGCCGACGTTCCGCTCGACGGCATGGCCGACATCGGCGGTCTGGTCATGTTCAATCCCACCGGCATGGTGCGCGATGGCGACGAATACACCATCCTGACGGCCACGGGCGGCATTGAGGGCGAGTTCGACAACTGGAACGCGATCAGCGCCATCCTGACGCCCGAGCTCAGCTACACCGACACCGAGGTTCTGGTCACCATCGAGGCCGGGCTCTATGCCGATGTGATCGATCCCTCCTCGAACGTGCAGTCCGCCTACGCGCAGCTGCTCGACCAGAACCGCGCGTACTACGGCAACCTTGCCGGGGTCTACGGGCCGCTCGACATGATGGGGATCGCGGGCATCCAGGGCACGCTCGAGGAGCTGGCCCCGCGTGAGCAGCCGCTTCTCCAATCGATGGCGACCGCCGCACTCGACACCAATTCGCGCTTCCTGCGCGAACGTATCGCGACGGTAACCGCGGGCAATTCGGGGGGCACCCTCTCCTACTACGGCAGCCCCAGCGGCGCCCTGTCGGCGTTCGACACCAGCAACACCGCCGGCACGGCCCCGTCCATGGCGGGCGCAGGCGGCGCGCCGGGCTCGGTCATCGAGGGCGCCCTGCCCGACACGATGAGCGCCTTCGTGGCCGGTGGCTACATCGACGGCAAGAGCGATGGCGCCCCGACCGCACGCCCTTATGCCGGAGACAAGTTCGACGGCTACTATCTTGCTGGCGGCCTTGAAATTTCGGACGGGGGCACCGGCTTCATCGGCATGGCGCTCTCCTACACCCGCATGGAAGGCGACCCGGGCTATCCCACGCGCGATGTCACGGGCGACATGTTCCAGGTCAATCTCTACGGCGGCACGCGCTCGGCGAGTGGCTTTGGCATCGATGCCCAACTGAGCGGTGGCTTCTGGGACTTCAAGACGCAGCGCGACGTGATGATCGGCACCAGCGAATGGTCGCTGCGCGCCGACGATTCGCCTCTCGTGCTGAGCGGCGAGGCCGGCATCAGCCAGATGATCGGCATGGGCGGCGCGTTGAGCTTCACCCCGCGCGTCGCCTTCCGCTACGCCTCGGTCGACTTCACCCGCACCAAGGAAGTGGGAGGAGGCCCCGCCCTGCAGTACGATATGGACAACTACGAGAGCGCCCAGGCCCGTGCCGGCGCGCGTCTCGCCGCCAACGGGGCGATCAAGCCCTATATCTCGGCGACGTATGTCCACGACTTCCAGGACAAGCCGGGCTACTTCGGCGCAAACTTCGTGGGTGGCCGTGGCCCCGACGCCTTCTTCGCCCTGCCCGGCGACGACCAGGACTGGGGTGAGATTGGCGTGGGCATCACCACAGGTGGCCAGATCGCGGTTTCGCTTCATGCCGAAACGACCGTGTGGCGCAACGACCTGAGCTACCAGTCCTACCGCGGCACGGTCAGCGTCCGCTTCTGAGAATACGCCGGTTCCGTTCGCGCGGCTTGCCGAGTGCTGCGCGAACGGGCCTCATGACACGAAACACGAAAGGGCGCGCAGGGACATATCCGTCCGTGCGCGCCCTTTCGTGTCTTCGGGCTCGCAGCGAGCCGCCAAACCCTACCCGATCAGTAAAGCCCGCCCAGAACCCGCTCGAAATGCGCATCGACATGGTCGTTGCAGGCGCAGGCCCGGTTGGCGAGGCCGTCGCGGTCCAGCACCTCGATGCCGCCGCGCCGCGTGCGCAGCAGGCCATCGCGCTTGAAGCGCTGGAGCACGCGGCTGGCGTAGCTGCGCCCGACCCCCATCATCGAGGCGAGCTGTTCCTGCGTCATCGTCACGCTGGGGCGGCCCATGCGCGCCACGGCCGCGACCAGCCACTTGGCCGCCCGCTGCTCGATGGTGTGGACCGCGTTGCAGGCGATCGACTGGAAGACCTGCGCCATGACGCAATCACTGTAGCGGTTCATCAGGTGCGCGACCGCCGGGTTGTCGCGCTTCAGCCGGTCGAGATCGCGCAGGGCGATACGCTGGAAGACCCCGCCATGCAGCACATTGGAACGCGCGAAGGCGGGCAGGTTGCCGTGGCTGACCACGCCGCCCAGAGCCCCTTCCCGGCCGATCAGAATGGTCTCGACGGCCACGCCCTCGTCCATTTCGACAAAGTACGAACAGATCGCCGAGCCGGTCGGGAAATAGCAGTAGTCGATATTGGTGCCCGGCTCGTAGAGCACCGCGCCGGATTCGAAGCGAACCTCCTCTACCGCCGAGGACAGCGCGTCGCGATCGCGCGCTTCCAGCCGCTCGAGAAGGGCGTTGTCGTTGTTCAGGGCCATAGCGTCCATAAGGTTTTCCCGACGCCTGCGCGCCGCCAGTCACATGTGTTGATCCCTGCCTAACGAGCCGCTCCGGCGCATGTTCCTGACACAAACTGTCACTTTCACGTTCTGTGCGCTAATGCACAGACAGGCGTCCCGCTCACTGCTATTGCGTGCCTCAGGAACATTTCTCGAACCTTGACGTTTGATTTCACGAGCGCGGCGCGCAGAACGCGGCGTCCGGTCGCGGTGCGTGGAGCGCTCCCCCACTCACTTAGCGCTCCTTGCAAATGGTGGCGGTTCAACTATTCGATCGTGCAATGGATTTCCCGACGTTCATGACAAAGGCCCGAAAGACTTCTTCATGCTGAGCCAGCTGCGCGCAGTGACACGAGCCTCGCACGACCGGCTCGATGCGGCCTTCGGCGCCCTTGACCTGGGCGCTGCGGACGATTGCGCGCGCTTTCTTGCGGCCCACGCCGTGGCCGTGAAGGGCCTCGATGCGCCGTTCCGCCGTTTCGTCGAGGAAGAGCTCGACATGCCCTGCCCGGACTTTCCCGCCATGCTCGCCGCCGACCTTGCCGAACGCGGCCTGTCCATGTCGGCCCTTCCGGCCCCCGAACCCGATGCCTGCGTTCACGCCCCTTGCGGCGGCGCAGGCGTGGCCTATGTGATCGCCGGCTCGCGTCTGGGCAACGCGGTGATCCGCGCCGAAGGCTACCATGGCCGCGAGACGGGACTGCCTTCGCGCTACATGGAAGACGATACCGGCCACGCCGTCTGGAAGGCCCTCAACACCTGGGCGCGCGCGCGCAGCTTCGGCCCGTCCGAAGAGCGTGCGGTCGAAGCCGCCGCCCTTGCCACATTCGCTCACTTCGAGACCGCCTTCGCCGTCGGGTCGAACATGGAGACACCTCGCGCCGATGGCTGAAGACCAACACCAAGTCGACCTCTCCACCTGCGACCTGGAACCGATCCACATCATTGGACGGATCCAGAGTTTCGGCTGGCTGATCTCGTTCTCGAGCGACTGGATCATCAACCATGCCTCGCGCAACTGCGATGCCCTGTTCGGGCAGAGCGCGCAGGACCTGATCGGCCTCAACGCCGCGCAGTTCCTTTCGCCCAGCGCGATGCACGACATCCGCTCGCGCCTGCAGATCCTGGGCTCCTCGAACACGGTCGAACGCATCTTCGAGGTCGACCTCCTGAACGACGGGCGCCTCTTCGACCTTGCCGTGCACACCTCGGGCCGCTCCTTCGTGGTCGAGATCGAGGAGCACGAAAGCGGGCGTCGCCGCGACTTTGTCTCCTACGTACGCCCGATGATCGAGCGCATGCGCCAGACCGAATCGATCGAGAAGCTGTGCGCAAGTGCGGCGCGCCACCTGCGCGGCCTCACCGGCTTTGACCGGGTCATGGTCTACCGCTTTTCCGAGGAAGGCGCGGGCGAAGTCATCGCCGAGAGCCTCAATGGCCTTGTCGACAGCTTCAAGGGCCTGCACTTTCCCGCATCGGACATCCCCAAGCAGGCGCGCAAGCTCTACACCCGCAACCTGCTGCGCATCATCACCGACATCGACGATCCCACCGTGCCGGTCATTCCCGCCACGGGACCGACAGGCGATCCGCTCGACCTTTCGATGTCGGGCCTGCGCGCGGTCTCCCCGATCCACATCGAGTACCTGCGCAACATGGGGGTCAAGGCCTCGATGTCGGTCTCGATCATGCGCCGGGGCAAGCTGTGGGGCCTGATGGCCTGCCATCACTACAGCCCGCTGCGCCTGTCCTACTCGGTGCGCACGGCAGCGGAGCTGTTCGGCGAGTTCTTCGCCTACCTCCTTGAGCAGAAGGAAACCGACGCGGCCTTCGAACGCCGCGGCGATTCGATGAAGCTGCACGACGAGATCATGAGCCGGGTCGCCGGTGGTGGCTCGCTGCTCGACGCCTTTGGCGACTTCAGCGAGTCGATCGGACGGGTGATCGGCTTTGACGGTGCCATCGGCTGGGTCGACGGCGAATTCATGGCCGACGGCCTCACCCCGACCCGCGCCCAGTTCGGCCAGCTCGCCCGCTTCCTCAACACCGCGGGCGCCAGCACCGTGTGGGCGACCGACAACATCACCTCCATCTTCGAGCCCGCGCGCGAATGGGCCGACAAGGCCGCGGGCGTCATGGCCCTTCCCGTCAGCCGCTCCCCGCGCGACTACATCGTCCTGTTCCGCAAGGAGCAGCTGCGCGAGGTGCACTGGGCGGGCAATCCGGAGAAGTCGGTCGAGCTCGGCCCGAATGGCGCGCGCCTCACCCCGCGCAAGAGCTTCGACCTCTGGAAGGAAGAGCGCCGCGGCTATTCACGCCCCTGGACCGAGGAAGAGACGGCTGCGGCGGAATCGCTGCGCATCACGCTCCTGGAAGTCGTCCTGCGCATGTCGGACGCCGCCCACGCCCAGCGCGAGCAGGCGAGCCAGCAGCAGGACATGCTGATCGCGGAACTCAACCACCGCGTGCGCAACATCCTCAACCTCATCCGAGGCCTGGTCTCGCAGAGCAAGGACGGCGCCAGCACGATCGACGAGTTCGCCGAGATCGTGGGCAGCCGCATCCATGCCCTCGCCCGCGCGCACGACCAGGTGACCGAGAAGGACTGGCGCCCGTCCTCCTTCTACGACCTCATCCGCACCGAAACGGCCGCCTACGCCAGCCACAGCACGGACCGCGTCGTGATCGAGGGGCCCGATGCCCTGATCGCCCCCAGCGCCTTCACCACCCTCGCGTTGGTCATTCACGAGCTGATGACCAACTCGTGCAAGTACGGGGCGCTTTCGGACAGCCAGGGCACGGTCCATGTCACCATCGCCCGCAGCGACGATGGTGCTCTGGAGATCGACTGGCGCGAGGAGGGCGGTCCGCCGGTTACCCCGCCCACCCGGCGCGGCTTCGGCTCGACCATCATCGAGCGCACGATCCCGCACGAACTGGGTGGCAGCGCTCGGTGATCTACCCCGAGGCCGGAATGCAGGCCTTCTTCCTCATTCCCAATGAGCATGTCGCAACGTTCGAAACACCCGGTGCGGACCCGCGCCAGGGCGTGGTCGAGGTGCCGGAGGGAACCGACCTTCGCGCGCGACTGCCCGAAGGCGCCGCGCTTATCGTCGAGGACAATGTCATCATCGCGATGGAAGCCGAGGACCACATGCGCGCCTGTGGCTTTGCCGATTGCCGCGTGGCGGGGTCGGTGGCGGCCGCGATGGATATCCTTGAGCACACCGAGATCGCCTTTGCCATGCTCGACATCAACCTGGGCAAGGACACCAGCGCGCCGATCGCCGAAGCGCTGCGCGAAAGGGGCATCGCCTTCATCTTCGCCAGTGGCTATGGCGAGCGTACGCTGCCCGAAGGCAACTTCACCGGCGTCCCCGTGGTAACCAAGCCCTATGGCGAGCGTGACCTGCGCTCGGCCATTGCACGCGCCAGCGCCGAACACCGCTAAAAAGGCGTATTTCCGGGAAACAAAAGCGTCTCCTGCCCGTTGTTATCGGCAAAACCGACAACCACAGGATTTGGAGACGCCCCATGGCAGACGCACGGATCTTCGCCGATCTCAAGGCCGACCACGACCGTCACCGCGACATGCTGGCCAAGCTCGGCGAAACGCACGGTGACAGCGAGGAGCGCCGCACGCTCTTCGCCGCGCTCAGCAAGGAACTGCAGGCCCACGCCGCCGCTGAAGAGGAATCGCTTTACGCGGCCATGCTCGCCGACCCCAAGCTGCGCGACGAAGCGCGCCACTCGGTCGCCGAACACAAGGAGATCGACGATTTCCTCGCCGAGCTGGCCGACACCGACATGAGCAGCAACGCCTGGCTGATGACCTTCAAGGACATGCGCCATCGCTACCTGCACCATATCGAGGAGGAGGAGGAGGACATGTTCCCCGCCGCCGCCGAAGGCCTCAGCGCCGAGACCGAAGCCAAGATCGCCAGGGTCTTCGAGAAGCGCAAGCCCAAGGAACTGGAACTTGCCGAGGACCAGGGTCCGGGCGACGAGCGCGAGTAAGCCACACGGACACCGGGCGAGCGCACACTCCCACCGCGCTCGCCCCGTACCATCGGGAGAGAGAGCGAACCGTCATCCCCCCGCCGGGATCGCTCCTGAGAGGAGGCCTCTTTCGTCATGCGGAAGAGGCCTTTTTCATGGCTGGGGCACTGCAGTCCCCTCTCTCTCCCGCTAGCCTTCTGCCCCCCCGGATCAGACAGCATCCAACGCACGAAAAAGGGCGCCGCCCCTTTCGGAACGACGCCCCTTCTCTGTTAAAAGCGAGTGAGCCGGCTACTTAGCGCGACGTCATCGCAAGCTTGTCGAGCCCGGCCGGACGCGACGTCTCCGGACACCCATCCAGGACGTAGCGGATGGCCGCGAGGATCGCGTCCGGTCCGAATGGCTTCTGGACCACGCCCACTGCACGCGACGCCGGATTGCCGATCTGCGCCGGGTTGGCCGTGACGTAGATGACATGCGCCCCGAACTTGTCGCACAAGTCGCGCGCCACTTCCGGCCCTGTCAGCCCGTCGCGCAGATTGAGATCGACAAGGGCGATGTCCGGCCGCACCTGGTTCTGTGCCAGCGCATCCAGCGCAGACCGCTCGCTGACGGTTCCGACCACCGCGTGGCCACCATCCATGAGGATATCTTCAAGCTGCAGGGCGAGCAGAAATTCGTCTTCGACGATCAGGATATTGGCCGCGTGGGGCATGGTACGATCAGGGTCCGGCTGGGGGGAGCCCCCTCAAAGAGGGCACACCGAATGAGTGGGAGATCAGGCCGCGATGCGGCGCAGCTCCTCGACGTTGGAAACCTTGCCCAACTCGGCGAAGAAGGCGTCGATGGCCTCGCCGGTGAGCACGAATTCGTGGCGCGAGTCCGGCAGCTGGCCCGACTCGATGATTTTGGAAAGCATGGCGCGCGCGCGGCAGATCCGGCTTTTCACCGTTCCCAGCGCAATGTCGCAGATGCTCGCGATTTCCTCGTAGGAAAGATTGCCCGCAGCCACCAGGATCAGCGCTTCACGGTAGTTGGCCGGGATCGCCTCCAGAGCACGCAGGACATCGGCCAGTTCGATGGCGCTTTCCTGGGTTGCATCGGTGCGCAGGATGCGTTCGGCGGCCAGTTCGTCGTACTCGCCATGGAAGCGCGCGCGGCGCGCCTCGGAATAGAAGTGGTTGCGCAGGATCGTGAAGGTCCAGGCCTTGAAATTGGTGCCTGCCGCATAGCGTTCACGTGCGGCCCAGGCCCGCAGCATGGCTTCCTGCGCCAGATCGTCGGCGCGGTCGCGGTTGCCACAAAGGCCCCGCGCAAAGGCACGCAGGTGCGGTGCGACGTCGGCAAGCGCGCGCTTGAACTCCCCGTCCGTAAGCGCCGTGGTTTCGCCGGCTTCGCTCAGCTGTGCGGTCATCTGGATTACCCTCCGTTGAATTCCGTTGTGAGGCCAACGTGATGCGCGCGCGAAAAGTTCCGGAATGCACACATAGGACGGCCTCACGGCGACGAAATGCCTTATGTGCGCGATGAATGGAGTTTGCACCGCGCAGCTGCGGTACGCCTTCAAAAAATCGCACGAGCTTGGGAACATATGCCGCGCCCAAACTTTGAGGCCTCCGATCACGGTCGTGATCGGAGGCCTCTTGGGATCAGGTTGACGCCGGATCGCGGGGGGGTGGGGGTGGTTTCCGGCGGCAACACAGGCGTAACGCCGCTTCCGGAAATTGGTTCCCGGGATTGGTCGCACGGAGGAAAAATTTTGATGTTGCTCTCAGGCCGGCTCCGCGCCAGACCTTGATCAAGGTCCGCGCGCCAAAACTGGCTCGGGAAAGGCCCCGGACACCCATTCCGGTACAGCCCCTGCCCGATCGCGCCGCACCCGACGCCGCCCCCCTGTTCGGGGAGCAAGGACGGGTACACTGACAATACAGATTGCAAGGACGAGGAATACGGATGTCCGTCTCAGATCAGATCGCACTGCAGCTTCCCTACCTACGCCGCTATGCACGTGCGCTCACCGGCTCCCAGCAGTCGGGCGATACCTACGTGCGCGCAACGCTCGAGGCGGCGCTGGCCGATACCGAGTTGCGTAACGCCATCGCGCAAAGTCGCGCGGCCCTTTATGGTGCCTTCACGCGGATCTGGACGACCGGCCACGTCGAAGGTGAACTGGGCGCAGACCTTGCCGAGAACCGTCACGAGCAGGCCGCCCAGGCGCGCCTCTCGACGATTGCCCCGACCCACCGCCAGGCCCTGCTCCTCAACACGGTGGAGGAATTCAGCCGCGAGGACACCGCCGCGATCCTCGACGTCACGCCCGAGGCCGTCGACGCCCTGATTGCCCAGGCCATCGCCGAGATCGAAGGTGAGAGTGCCACCCGCGTCCTCATCATCGAGGATGAGCCCCTGATCTCGATGCAGCTCGAAAGCCTTGTCTCGGACGTGGGCCACACGGTCGTGGGCACGGCGGCCACGCGCACGCAGGCACTTGAAATGTTCGAGCGCGAACCCGCCGGGCTCGTCCTCGCCGACATTCAGCTGGCCGACGGCAGCTCGGGGATCGACGCGGTGGAAGACCTGCTCAAGTTCGGTGACGTGCCGGTGATCTTCATCACCGCCTACCCCGAACGCCTGCTCACCGGCGAACGCCCGGAGCCCACCTACCTGGTGACCAAGCCCTTCAAGGAGGCGACGGTGCGCGCCGCGATCAGCCAGGCGCTGTTCTTCGGTTCGAGCAAGCCCCTGGGCTGAGTTTCCCGCTTCCACGTTCCTGCAAAAAGGGGCCGTCCCAGAAGGACGGCCCCTTTTTTCATATCCGCAGACGGACTGCCTCAGGCCGCGAGCGACAGCTCCGCCTCGACCAGCGCCTGCGCATAGGCCGCGACGAGAGCGAGCGCAGGCGTGCGCGCCGTCGCGGTCGCCTCCGGGCCACTGCGGCCATCGAGCCGTACGCTCGCGCAGGCGAGCTCGCCACGGCCCGCCTGTGAAATCATCGACGCGCAGCGCGCCGGCAACAGCGCCAGCGCCGCATCGGCATATGCATCCACGGAGAGAAACCGCGCGGCGCGCGCCTCCGCCGTCGCATCCAGGCCTTGGTGCCCGCGCAGGAACTGCATCATCGCCACAAGGCACGCGCCCTGCTGCGAGGCCTCGGCATCGCTGCAGACAAGCGCGATCTCGTCCGCCTGCGCAAGCCAACGGCTGGCCCTGGTGGTGCAACCCATCTTTCGTTTTCCTTCTGGTCCTGTTTTCGGCTCTGGTTGCGGCTGCGACCCGCTTTTGCGCTGCAGCATTACCAAGCCCCGAAAGCAATCCTCGGGAAAACACCTAGAGATAGACTATATATCTGAAAACGATGGAGAAGCGGTGCCCAGCCGAATTTTTCCGCCACGCCGCCTCCGGCTAATGGCTGCGCAGAACGAAGTCGCGCGAGACACGCACCGGCACCTTGAGTTCGCACTCGACGCCGCCGGGCTTGAACTCGAGATTGACCTGGGACTTCAACTCGTGCGCCACGATCTTCTCGATGAGATCGCGCCCGAACCCGCGCTTGACCGGCTCGGTCACCGGCGGGCCGCCCTCCTCGCGCCAACGGATCGTGGCCAGGTCATGGCTGATGAGAGCCCAGTCGACGTGAACCCGCCCTTCGCCGACACTGAGCGCACCGTATTTGGCCGCATTGGTCGCCAGCTCATGGATGGCGAGGCCCAGCGACATCGCATCGTTGGGCGCAAGCTTGATGTCGGGGCCCGACATCTCGACATGGCTCTCGCTCCCTTCCATGTAAGGCGCCAGCTCGGAGGCCACGACATCGCCCAGAGCCGCGAAGCCCCAGTCCGATTGCGAGAGCAGGTCATGCGTGGCCGACAGCGCCCGGATGCGCGCGGTCAGGCTGTCGGTGAAGTCGTCGATATCTTTCGAGCGGCGCCGGGTCAGGGCGGCAATGGACAGGACATTGGCCAGCGTGTTCTTCACCCGGTGGTTGAGTTCACGCGTCAGCGAATCCCGGATCGAGGCCTGGCTGCGCAGCCATTCGAGCACCCGCCGATCTTCGGCCGCGCGCTTGGTGATGAGCCGCCCGATCGCCATGACCATGAGCGAGGCGATCGCCCCGAAGAACAGCGTGATGCGCGACAGCGGCGAAAGCAGACCGCCCTTCTTGTCGCGCACCTGCAGCACCCAGTGGTGCCCTGCGACATCGAGGCGCCGGGTCAGCATGGGTCCGTCGGTCCCTTCGACGCGGTGTTCGGCGAGCAGATTGCCCGGATCCACCTGCTCGTCGTAGATCGCCATCTCGAGGCGCGAGCTGGAGAACAACTCACTTGCCGAATCGAGAAACTCGCTGGCTTCGAACGGCGAATAGATGAAGCCCTTGACCCGCTTGCCCCCCCAGGTGTCGACGAGAACGGGCATGTAGATCAGGAACCCGGCCGAATCATCGCCGCGGCTGTTCTGGACCAGACGAACCTTGCCCGAGGCAATCGGCCGTCCCAGTTCCATCGCCTTTTCCATCGCGGCGCGGCGCACGTCTTCGGAGTACATATCGAAGCCGATCGCGCGCAGGTTCGCGGCGCTTGCAGGGCGCAGATAGACAATGGGCGCCACCACTTCGTCGTCCGGTTCCGGGCGCGGATGGACGAGGAAATCGACCCGCCCCGCCTCGGCCTCAGCCACTTCAAAGGCCGGCAGGTTCGTGCGCTCCACCAGGGGGGCCCAGCCGATCCCGAGCGACCCGTAGAGATCGCCTTCGTGCTGCATGTCCCCGACGAACTCGGCGAACTGCTCCTGACTTACCTCCTTCTGCGTCGCAAAAAGCGCACTGCCTGCGCGCAGCAAGGCAATCGTCTCGGTGGCACGGCGCTGCAGCGCGGACGAGACCTCGGTCATGCTGCTTTCCAGCGCAAGGCGGCGCGTTTCGCGGTCCGCACGCTCGATCGCCATGACCGAGACGGCCGTCGTCACGCTTGCAATGATGAAAAGGAGGAACGGCCAGCCACGCGGATACTTGTGGAACCATGCCTGCTTTTCGACCCTGTCCAGCAGAGGCTGGTCAACCACCGTACATACCCCCGAGATCCGCACCGGCCGATCCTCGGCCGCTCCATGCGGTGTGAATTCGTCCGTGCCATGGCATGCCGCCCGCCTCCAGCCTACCCATTAATTTCTTCTAATTCGGCGGCACTTTGCGAGACACTCGTCATTCGGGAACCATGCAGCTCCCCAATGGTTCCGTGTGTAAGAGCAATTTGCGCAACACCGCGCAGCTTCATCCGCCCGAAGGCCTTCCCGTCAAGGCCGCCCGGGCGCCGCGAATGACACGAACGATCCGGGCGCGCCTTGCCCGGCACGCTGGGGGAAAATTGCGCGGCGCGCTGTCCGTGCAAGGCTTGACCGGTGCGCCCGCGGGCCGCAAGGAGCTTTGAAGCAAGGAGTCAGCTTTGGACCACCCCAAATCGAATGGCCAACCCGGCAAGACACCGGGTCTCCCGCCGGAGGTTCGCCGCGACGGCGAGCCCGGCTGGGCCGGTGGATTGAGGAAGCTGTACAACTCCGTGGTGGATGAACCGCTGCCGGACAGCTTCCAGGACCTCCTGAAGAAGCTGGACGACGGCGACGATGCCTGAGCCCATCACACCCACCTCGGGCGACGAGGCATTCCGCCGCGAACTCATGGGGGTGCTGCCGCACCTTCGCGCCTTTGCACGTGGCCTGTGCGGGCGTCACGACTTCGCCGATGACCTGGTCCAGGAGACGGCGGTCAAGGCCTGGACGGCGCGCGAACGCTACCAGGTCGGCACCAACATGCGCGCCTGGACCTTCGCGATCCTGCGCAACCACTACCTGTCCGAACTGCGCAAGTCCAAGCGACAGACCGACGTCGAGGACGCCGACATGGAGCGCATGCTGGTGATGGAAGCCGACCAGGAAGGGCCGGTGCATCTGGGCGACATGGAAGCGGCCCTCCAGAAGCTGGCACCCGAACGGCGCGAGGCCGTCCTGCTGGTGGGTGCTTCGGGGTTCAGCTACGAGGAGGCGGCCGATATCGCGGGCTGTCCGATCGGCACCATGAAGAGCCGCGTGGCCCGTGCCCGGACCGACCTCACGCGTATGCTGGCCGACGAACCGGAGAAGATCGGGGCGCGCTGAGCCCCCCCCCGAAACGAGCCATGTATTACAAGGCGTTAACCAGGTAAGACACTTGCCAAGCAAGGGTCCAGAGGCTTTAGTACCTCCCTTCAACCGGGGGGACTGATGAAACAACTGGCACTGGCGGCCTGCGTGGCCGCCACTTTTCTTCCAGCCACGGCCATGGCGGCAGACTGGTACAAGGCGGCAAGCCCGCACTTCGTGGTCTATGCCAAGGACAGCGCCAAGGACCTGGAGACCTTCACCACCCGGCTGGAGCGCTTCCACGAGGCCATGGCGCTGGTGACCGACGACACCGCCCCTGCGCCCAGCCCGTCCAATCGGGTGACCATCTTCGTGGTCAGTGGCAGCCACGAGGTACGCCGCCTCCACGGGGGAGACGACAAGTACGTCAACGGCTTCTACGTTCCGCGTGCGGGCAAGTCCTTGGCGATCGTGCCGAATCTCCAGTCAACGTCCGGCACGCCGGATGTGGCCATGATCACGCTGCTTCACGAATACGCGCACCACTTCCTGCTCTCCGGGCAGAGCCTGACCATGCCACGCTGGATGAGCGAAGGCGCGGCCGAGTTCTTCGCCTCCAGCACCTTCAAGCGCGACGGCGGCATCCTGATGGGGCGCGCCGCGCAGCACCGCGGCTACGAACTGTTCAACGCCAAGAGCGTGCCCGTCGAGGACCTGCTCGATCCCGAACTCTACGAGGCGCACCGCGGCAAGGGCTACGATGCCTTCTATGGCCGCAGCTGGTTGCTCTACCACTACCTGACCTTCACACCGTCCCGAAAGGGACAGATGCGCGCCTATCTCACCAGGATCGCGCAAGGTACCGGAGAGCGCGCGGCAGCCGAGGAGGTTTTCGGCGATTTCGAGACGCTCGAGGACGAACTCGACGATTATCTCGACCAGCGGCGCATCTCAGCCCTCAATCTGGGTCCGGAAAACCTCCCCGCCGTAGCCGTGACGATCACGCGCCTGCGTGAGGGTGAGGCCGAGATCCTGCCACTCACCATCGAGAGCCGACGGGGTGTCGACAGCGAGGCAGCGGCCGAAATCGTCCCCGAAGCCCGTGAGATCGCGGCCCGATATCCCGATGACCCAGCCGTCCTCTCCGAACTGGCTGAAGCCGAGTACGACACCGGCCACTACGATGCTGCCATCGCGGCGGCCGACCGGGCGCTGGCCGCCGACCCACGCACTGTCAACGCCTACCTCCAGAAGGGCTATGCCCTCTTCGCCAAGGCACGCGACGCCGAGGATGCGGACGCCGAAGCCTTCAAGGCGGCGCGTGCACCGTTCCTGGCGTTGAACAAGATCGAGAATGACCACCCGCTGCCTCTGGTCTACTACTACCGCAGCTTTGCCGAAGCCGGAGTGAAGCCGCCTGAACTCGCGGTGCAGGGGCTTGAACGCGCAAGCGAACTGGCCCCCTTCGATCTCAGCCTGCAGATGAATGTTGCCACGACCCTGATCGGCCTGGGCAAGGGGAACCGGGCGTTGCGCCATCTCCAGCCGGTTGCCTACAACCCCCACGGAGGCAGCCAGGCCAGGGCGGCACACGCGTTGCTGGCCCGGCTGGAAGCCGAGCCGGACTGGACGGGTGAGGACCTTGGACAGGTGCTGTCGCTGGCCTACCGCTCGGGCGACGTGGACACGGCCCAGTAGCGCACGACAGGCACCTGTCAGAACCGTCGGGCGAGCGTCAGGCGCGGGGCGAAGAAGCCGCGCGTGTAGCCGGCATTCGCCCGGTTCGAGCGGCGCCGGTAGTAGAGGACACCGATCTGGAGGGCGTCGATCCCGTGGCCGACCCAGTCCTCCAGGTCCGCCCCTGCCCCGATCTGCAGATTGCGATCGCGCCGCGCGCGGTCCATTCCCGACCACGGCTTGTCATGGAGCCGCAGGTCGTAGGCGGCCTGAACGAAGGGCCGTATCCCGGGGCCAAACGGCCCGACCAGGACGCTGGCCTGCGCGCGCGGGGTCCAACGGTTGCGTTCGGGACGGCTTGACCACAGGCGACTGGCGCTCGCGGCGAGCCGCAGTTCGATATCGGGCTCGGAAGCCTTGAGCTGGGTGGCATAGACCGCCCCTGCCCCCACCGTCACATCGCGGCGTACTTCGCCTTCGAAGAAACCGGAGGGGTCTTTCGGGCAGCTGCCATCCTCGGCCCGGCACACGCTCCACACCTTGTCATGGAACACGTCGAGCCGGAGGCGAAGCGTGTCACCACGGGGCCCAGCCTCTTCTCCGCCCAGCACGATCGGTGCGTTCCCAAGAACGGAATGAAGCCGCAACCGCGACTGCGGTCCGCGTTTCAGATAATCGGGGCGGTAGTTGCTTTCGACTTCCGCGCTGATCTGGCCCACCAGCGGCACGTCCCGGCGCGTGATGCGCAGGCGCAGCGCGTAACTGCTCTGGTTCTGATCGCCGCTGCGCTCTTCCCCGCCCACTTCTCGCCCCGGCGTCGGGGCTGCGGTGAAGGCCATCGTCCCCTGCCACAGGTCCGCCTGCGCCGCACGGGCAGATGTCGTCACGCTCGCCAACAGGCAAAAGGCAGAAACGAGAAAACCGCGCATGGCACTCCTGGCACGAGGATGGCCCTGTCCGCAGGCCGCGACGAGGCTACCCCTGCGAACCGCGACGGTGTGCGCGAAATCGCCCTTTCCCTCAGCAGTCTTGCCCCGTTTCCACGCCTTTTGCCGTCGAACATTCCGCAGGACCGGCCTGCCCACGAAAACCTGCCCACGAAAAAGGGGGCGCTCCCCTTGCCGGGAGCGCCCCCTTTTCAATGCGGTCCGGCCCGCGCCTGCCGGTACGGGCGGCGCGGTTTCCGGATTGTTCCGTGCTGCCTCAGGCCGGGTAGGTCCAGGGCGTGCCGCGGTCGAAGTTGTCGCTGGCGAACTTCCAGTTGATGAGGTTCTCCAGAACCGCCTTCACGTAGGCCGGACGCTTGTTCATCTGGTCGATGTAGTAGGCGTGCTCCCACACGTCGATGGTGAGGAGCGGGTTCACGTCCTCGGTGATCGCGGTGGCCGCGTCATGGGTCGAGATGACCTTGAGCTTGCCCGCGTCGACGACGAGCCAGGCCCAACCGCTGGCGAAGTGGCCGACCGCTTCGTTGGTCAGCGCTTCGAGGAGCGCGTCCATCGAGCCGAAGTCGTTGGTGATCGCGGCCGCGAGGCTTTCGCTGGGCGCGGTCTTCTCACCCGACAGGCTCATCCAGTAGAAGCCGTGGTTGTAGGTCTGCGCTGCGTTGTTGAACAGGCCGCCCGACGCCGACTTCGTGATTTCCTCAACCGACTTGCCAGCATTCTCGGTGCCTTCGATAGCCGCGTTCAGCTTGTCGACGTAGGTCTTGTGGTGCGCGCCGTGGTGGATTTCGAGGGTCTTGCTCGAGATGTGCGGTTCGAGGGCGTCGTGCGCGTAGGGCAGCGGCATCAGCGAAATGGTCATGGCTAGTCTTTCCTGTTCTCTCGAGTTTTCGAACGCGTGGCCCCGAAGTCGAAGCCTTCGTGTGCGAAGCCCGGCCGCGTTCCGCCAGGCCTTACGCAAAACACAGCGCCTATGTCTGTGTTGCAGCGCCACAATTCAAGCGTGGAAATGTGGCATTTTAAACATTTTGAACATCTGGCGCGGCGAAGGCGCGCCTGCGGGAAGTCCGGACGGCGAAAAGGGACAGAAGCCGCAAGCGGCTGCCGTCCCCTTTGGCCGGAAGGGCCCTTGGTTGAAGGGCCCGTCCCTGTCCGGATTAACGCACCGAACCGCGGCGGAAGAGGTTGACGATCGCCAGGAGGACAACCGCGCCGAGGAACGACGAGATGAGGCTCATGAGATCGAACGAACCGCTGGTGATGGGCGCACCGCCAATGAGCGGGGTGATGATGAAGCCGGCGATGAGCGCGCCGACGATGCCCACGACCACGTTCAGGAAGATCCCCTGCTGCGCGTCGGTGCGCATGAGGATCGAAGCCAGCCAGCCCAGGATACCGCCGACGAGCAGGATAAGAAGAAGTGTCATAGGTCCGTCTCCGAAAAGTCTGTGTCTGTTGCATCCTAAACGGAGAGCGCCCGCCAAAAGTTCCGGTCGTGGCCATTTGCGCGATCTGGTTTTATTTTTGCGGATTGGGGGAAACCTGCGGCTTCGACCTGCGTTTTCGCGCGTCGGGACGGCACCTGCCCCCTCTTCGCCTTGCCCGACTTGACGCTGCAAGCCATTGCGCCCCAAGGAGGACTCTCACTTTCCTCCTGCTTCGCGGAGTCGCGTTCCCCATGCTTGCGCAGAAGACCCGGTACGCTATCCGCGCCATGCAGCATCTGGCCGACCGGCATGGACAGGGCCCGATCCAGCTCACCGAAATCGCCGAGAGCCAGAACATCCCGGCCAAGTTCCTGACCGTCATCCTCTCCGAGTTGTCGCGTGCCGGGCTCATCGATTCGCAGCGCGGCAAGGATGGCGGGTACTGGCTGGCCCTTGCTCCGCAGGAGATCAGCTACGGCGACCTGGTCCGGCTCGTGCGCGGATCGGTCGCGCTGGTGCCCTGTGCCAGTCGCAACGCCCACGAGACATGCAAGAACTGCGTGCCCGAAGCCGAATGCCGCACGCGCGCGCTCATGCTGCAGGTTCGCGACGCCACGGCCGAACTCCTCGATGGGATCCGCCTCTCCGACCCCATCGAACTGGCCCCGCCCGCCTCGCACGAGGCCGAGCCGTCCTGAGCCCGCGCGCGATCACGGTTTTGCATTTCCCCCTCCCGCGTTAGGCTACCTGGCAAAAGACGAGGCGAGAGGACCCCATGCCCACCCCCATAGCGACCATCGACGAGACCCACGCCCCCGACCTTGGTTCGTGGGTGGAAGGTGCCGACACGCACCCCGATTTCCCGATCCAGAACCTTCCCCTCGGGGTCTTTTCAGTGGACGGGCAGGTGCCGCGCGGGGGCATTGCCATTGGCGCGATGATCCTCGACCTGGCCGCGCTTGCGCACAGCGGCCTCCTGGAAGGCGAGGCGCTGGCCGCCGCCAAGGCCGCCTCGGGCCCAACGCTCAATCCCCTCCTGGCGCTGGGGACAGGCCCGCGCCGGGCGCTGCGCCGTGCGGTCAGCGCGCTGCTGGCCAAGGCTCCCCGAAACAGCCTGACGTGACGCCCCTCCTTGTTCCTGCACACCGCGCCGAGATGCACCTTCCGGCCCGCGTCGGCGACTATTCGGACTTCTATGTCGGCATTCATCACGCGGCCGAAGTCGGCGCGCTGTTCCGGCCCGAGCAGCCCCTGCTGCCCAACTACAAGCACATTCCCATCGGCTATCACGGCCGAGCCTCCACGATCCGGCCCAGCGGCTCCCCCGTGATCCGCCCCAATGGCCAGACGCGAGGGGCCGACGGGGATCTCCCCCGCTTCGGCCCGACCCAGCGTCTCGACTTCGAACTGGAACTGGGCCTCTGGATCGGTCCGGGCAACACGCAAGGCCAGCCCATCCCCCTCGCCCAGGCCTGGGAGCACATGGGCGGCCTGACATTGCTCAACGACTGGTCCGCGCGCGATATCCAGGCTTGGGAGTACCAGCCCCTCGGCCCGTTCCTCTCCAAGAGCTTCCACACCACCGTCTCGCCCTGGATCGTGACCACAGAAGCGCTGGCCCCCTTCCGGATCGCCCAGCCTCCTCGCGCCGAGGCAGACCCCGGCGTTCTGCCCTATCTTCAGGATGCCAAGGATCAGGACAAGGGCGCGCTTGCGCTCGATCTCGAAGTCACGCTCTCCAGCGCCGCGATGCGCGCGCGCGGCGAAGAGCCGCAGGTGCTCAGCCACACCCAGGCGTGCGCGATGTACTGGACGCTGGGCCAGATGGTCGCGCACCATACCGTGAACGGCTGCGCGCTCGAAAGCGGAGATCTGCTGGGGACCGGTACGCTCTCCGGCCCCGAGCCCGGCAGCAAGGGCTCGCTCCTGGAGATCACCCGCGGCGGTGCGCAGCCGTTGCAACTGCCGCGCGAGGAGACGCGCACGTTCCTGGAGGATGGCGACGAAGTCGTCCTGAAAGGCCGCTTCATGGCCGAAGGACGCCGGAGCATCGGCTTTGGCGAGTGCCGCGGGGTTATCGCGCCTGGACCAGAAATCTAGTTCGAAAGCGGCTTCCCAAGGGGCCGCCGCCCCTTGTCCCACCTGCAATGGCCCCCTCACCCCTCTCGCCCGGCATTGCCCCGGCGGAGATGACCTGAACTGTTCGGAGGACCCGAGGGCAATGGCCCTCGGATCAATCCTTGCTAAGTACCTTGCTGTTCAGCCCTTGGGCGTGACCCAGACCTCGACCGGAGTGATGAACTTGCCCGGCGCGGGCTTGCCGACGTGAACGCGGTCGGCGGTGACCTGCTCACCGTTCTCGAGGTGGAAGGTCACCCAGGGCTTGGGCATGCGCTCGAACTTCATCTTCTGGATGGCGAGGCCGGTGGTCGAATTCATGACGGTTGCGATGATACTCATGGCGCGCCGTTAGGCATGGGCGCCGCGCCTCGTCCAGATACTCCTGAAGGTTATCGACCGACCTTTACGCTCTCTCAGGCCGAGGCTGCCTCGCCCTTGGCTTCCAGCTCGGCCGTCTCGGCGGCATAGCGCCGCGCGAGCACCGCGCAGACCATCAACTGGATCTGGTGGAAGAACATGACGGGCAGAATCACCACGCCCACCTGCGCCGCCGGGAACAGCACACCTGCCAGTGGCACACCGCTCGCCAGGCTTTTCTTGGAGCCGCAGAACAGCATGACGATGCGATCCTCGCGCGCAAAGCCCATCGCCCGGCCCAGAAGGTTCGTGGCCGTCATCACCACCGCCAGGAGAGCGAGCGCAATGACGACGATGAGCGCAAGTTCGCCCAGCGTCACTGTCTGCCACAGGCCATCAAGTACGGCAGCACCAAAGGCGGTGTAGACGACCAGCAGGATCGAACCACGGTCGACGTAGCCCACCATCTTCTTGTGGCGGGTCACGAAGCCCCCGATCACCGGCCGCAGCAGATGGCCCGCCACGAACGGCAAGAGCAGTTGCGAGGCGATGGCAATGACAGGATCGGCCGAGATGCCCTGGCTCTGGCCGGTAATGAACAGCGCGGTGAGGAGCGGCGTCACGAAGATGCCGGCAAGGTTCGAGAACGAAGCCCCGCACACGGCCGCCGCCACGTTGCCTCCCGCAATCGCGGTAAAGGCAATCGAGGACTGCACCGTCGAGGGCAGCAGCGTGAGGAACAGCAAGCCCGTCCCCAGGTTCGCATCCAGCCCGGGAATAGCCCGCAGGCCCAGGCCCAGGATCGGGAAGAGGACGAAGGTGATCGCCATGGTGGCCAGATGCAGCTTCCACGCCTTGGCCCCCGCAATCACCGCCTCACGCGAGAGCTTGGCCCCGTGGAGGAAGAACAGGAGTGCAATGGCAACGTCGGTTGCCCTGTCGGCAATCTGCGCCCAGATGGCCTGCGCGGGAAAGAAGCTGGCGAGCACCACCATGCTGACGAGCGCGAGCATGTAGGGATCGAGATTAAGGCGTTTGACGAGACTCTGCATGGCCTTGCGCTTAGCCGTCGTCGCCATTGGGGGCCAGTACCTGTTTATGACACTGCGCGCATAGAATTTTGAGTACACCCTCCGGGAAGGGTGACCCGAAGCTTAGGCGACGTGGACAAATTTGAGCCAGTATCTGGCGGTGGCGAGATGGACCATGCCAAGGAAGCTGTTGGCAAGCTGGTCGTATCGGGTGGCGATGGCACGGTTGATCTTGAGGTGGCCGAACATGCGCTCGATCCGATTGCGCTGTTTGTAGAGCGCTCGATCATACTCGATCTTCACACGGCGGCTTGACCGGCCGGGGATGACGGCCTTGATCTTTCGTTCGGCAAGATCGGCGCGGATGGCATCGGCATCGTAGCCTTTATCGGCAAGGAATGCATCGGGTGCCTGCTCAGGCAGGTCGATCAAATCATCATACGCCTTGCAATCTGCAGCCTCACCGCCCGTCAGATGGAAGGTGACTGGCCGTCCAAGGGCATCAGCCAGACAGTGAAGTTTACTGGTGAACCCGCCCCGCGAGCGGCCAAGAGCGCGTCGATGATTCCCCCTTTTCCGCCCGCTGCCGAAACGTGGGCGCGGACTGTGGTGCTGTCGATGCTGTAGTGGCCGCTGTCGGCCATGATCTCGGCCAACGTTACGGCAACAGCCTCCCAGACCCCGACCTCACTCCACCGCCGGAACCGGCGATAGATGGTGTTCCAACTGCCATACTTGGGCGGGACATCGCGCCATGGCGCTCCGCAGCGTAGCCGCCAGAGGATGCCGTTGATTATCGAGCGGTTCTGCTCGGGCCGCCTGCCTCGACCGCGGTTCTCAGGCTCGATGGGCAACAAGCCCTTCAACACGCGCCATTCCGCTTCGGTGAGATCGCCCCTGTTCAAGCCTGCCTCCAAAAAGCAGGCTTGAATCAATTCTGTGTTGTCCCGTCAACGCCACCACGGGAAAATTTCAATCATCGGCGTCGCTCGTGCCACATAACGATCACTTCGACTAAGTTACCGGCATCGTCCCGCTCAAACTGCGAAAACAAACGGTGCTGAACATTCGGCTCGTCTCCGAAACGTCCAGTAACCTGATACGAGCATTCTGGCGTCGTGTAGGTGTAACCGCAGGAAACCTCTGATGTCTCTATCAACTCGGCCGTTTGTCCAGGGCGGTTTGCGAAGTGGGCGAAGGTCTTGCTCACGTCGCGCCAGTGCAACGAGACATATCGGCCCACTTCTTCAGCGGTCGGCAGCGCCGGGGCTGACTGAGTGCTATCGGTCGCGCGAGGTGTGGCGCAACCAGCAAGGATCGGGACCAAAGCGATAATGGATCGGAAGCGCATCCTCACATGCTACCCCACCCCGCAGCTATGCCAAGCCAATTTGTCCACGCCGCCTACAGCCACTTGTTGGCGCGGTACCACTCGGCTGTCGAACGAAGACCCTCGCGGGTCTCGATCCGAGGCCGCCACAGCGCCTCGGGCGGCCGCGCACCGGGCGAAACGACCCAGTCGGGATGCGCGAAATAGGCCGCACGGTCCTTGGTCATCTTGGCCTTGGTGCCGCGCACGAAGTTGTCGAGGCTGGCGACCCGTTCGAGCGCTTTTTGCGACAGGCCAATCACCTTGGGACGGCGCCCCATGGCCTGGCCGATAGCCAGCGCCATCTCGGTGTGCTCCCAGCCCTCGGGCTTGCCGTCGTCGGGCTCGAAAGTCATGCGGTGGACCGCATCGCCGGGCAGGATCAGAGCGACCAGCAGGCGCGCGAGGTCCTCGACATGGATCATCGAGGCGCGCCCCTGCGCCGGAACCGGGACCAGGCCCCAGCGCGCCGCCCGGAAGAGCTCCATCATTTCCTTGTCGCGCGGCCCGAAGATCGCTGGCGGGCGCACGATGGTCCAGTCGAGCGGGCTCGCCTTGAGGAGCTTTTCCGCACGCGCCTTCGAGGCGCCGTAAGCCGAAAGGCCCGGTTCGCGCGCCGAAAGCGAGGAGACGAAGATGAAACGCGGGATGCCCTTGGCCACCACCGTCTCGATGAGGTTGAGCGTACCTGCGACGTTGCCCGCCTCGAACCCCGCCGCATCGGGCGCGTTGGTCACGCCCGCCACGTGGATCGTCGCCTCGGCCCCGCGCGTCAATTCCGAGAGCGCGGCGGTGTCCGAGAGATCGCCCGGCACCCAGGTCACCCCCTCGCGAGGCTCCTGTTCGCGCCGTGTGAGCGCGCGGACGCGATAGCCCTGGGCGAGCGCTTCTGTGAGAACACTGTGGCCAACAAAACCCGTCGCGCCGGTAAGCGCGACGATGGGGCTCTCGCTGTGCATGCGGTGTGTGGTCCTTCAGCCTTGTCCCGCGCCTGAAAATCAGGCGACGGTCGGCACATACTTGATCGACATGAGGTCGCGATGAACGACGGAGGAACGCGGCGCGTAGCCCAGGACCGTCTGCTGTTCATTCGAGTGCAGGCGCCGAATCGCGTGGATCTCCTTGGCGTCGTACTCGGACAGGCCATTGGCGACAACGACCCCTTCCGAATTGACGATGGAGACCGGATCGCCCCGGCGGAAACGCCCGTCGACATCGATCACGCCCTTGGCAAGCAGGCTCGCGCCCTCGTGGATCAGCGCCTTCATCGCGCCGTCATCGATGATGATCTTGCCCTTGGTGCGCAGGCGTCCGCCCAGCCACACCTTGCGCGCGCCCGGCTTGCTCGCCCCGCGGCGGCGGCGCGGCAGGAACAGCGTGCCCACGCCCGCCTCGTCGCGCGAGCCCATGACCCGCTCGACCGGACGTTCGTGGAAGCCGTTGCCGATGACGACGCAGGCGCCCGCAATCGCGGCGATCTCGACAGCCTGGAGCTTGGAAACCATGCCGCCCGAGCCCATTCCCGAATTCGATTCGGTGGACGCCATCGCCTTGATTTCAGGCGTGATGCCCTTGACCACTTCGAGACGGGTCGCGCCCGGCTCCTTGGGGTGGCGATCATAGAGGCCGTCGATGTCCGACATCAGCAGGACCGAGCTGGCGCCCGCGGCCTGCGCAACGCGCGCGGCCAGACGGTCGTTGTCGCCAAAGCGCAGCTCCTGCGTGGTGATCGAATCGTTCTCGTTGATGACGGGGACCACACCGGCATCGAGCAGGCGTTCGATGGTCGCGGTGATGTTGAGGTAACGGCGGCGATCTTCAAGATCCATCAGCGTGACCAGCATCTGCGCGGCGGTCAGGCCGTGGTTGCCCAGGAGCTGGGCCCACATGCCCGAGAGCGCGATCTGGCCGACGGCGGCCGAAGCCTGCGCATCTGCAAGCGAGCCGCGCCCACCCTTGTCGAAACCGAGCGTACGCGCGCCCAGAGCCACCGAGCCGGAGGACACGACAATGACATTCTGCCCGCGCCGACGCGCTTCGGAAATTTCACCGACGAGGCCGTTGAGCCAGACCGTACGGACCCCGTCGTCGTCGACAAGAAGGGACGAACCCACCTTGATGACGAGACAGGGATTGAGTTCAGGATCGGCGAGGTCGGAAAGTTTGGTAATAGGCATAAGCTCGGCTTCTAGAAGAATTGCGCAAGAGTGCAAAGGTGGACCCAACGAACCGGCGCAGCGTACCGGCGTTTCGGCACGTGGAAGCCGCACGAAAGTCCCCTTTTCGTGCTGTGAGCAATTTTCAACGCGGGCACATCTGGGATGTTCCCTCTCACATCCCTCTTTTCGCACCTGCACAAGATCCGCCCCGGCCGTTCTGACGCGGATCCTGTGCGCGAATGGCGAATCACCTGCCGGGCTCCAAGGGCCGCAAATGCGGCCCTCTCCGGCTCAAACGAAGAGCGCGCAGGGGGCACCTCGCCTCCTGCGCGCTCTTCGCGTCATTCCATGATAGTGGCAGAGCCGGCGCCGACACCGGCTCGCGCTCCGCCTGGCTGAAGCGCCGAATCAGATCGGCGACCAGGGCGTCTCGTTCGCCTCTTCCTGCTCGCCTTCGGGACGCTCGGTGACCGTCGCGGCGGGCAGATGCTCGATCGCCGCATCGAGCAGCGCGGGAAGGCCCTGTCCGGTCACACCCGAGATCGGAAAGACCTCGTGCGCACCGGCCTTGAGCAGTTCGCGCGCGTATTCGGCGGCGAGTTCGTCATCGACCAGATCGACCTTGTTGAGCGCGACAAGGCGTGGCTTGTTCGCCAGTTCGCCCGCGTAGGCTTCCAGTTCCTGCTCGACGACCTTCATCGCCTCGACCGGATCGTCGACCGAGATGTCGATGAGGTGGAGCAGCACGCGGCAACGCTCGATGTGCCCGAGGAACCGGTCGCCGATCCCCGCCCCATCCGAAGCGCCCGCGATCAGGCCCGGGATGTCGGCCAGCACGAACTCGCGGCCCTTGTGGTAGACCACGCCCAGCTGCGGACGCAGGTGGTGAAGGCGTAGGCCCCGACCTTGGCCTTGGCGTTCGAGAGCTTGTTGATGAAGGTCGACTTGCCTGCGTTGGGCAGGCCGACGAGACCCACGTCTGCAAGCAGCTTAAGGCGCAGCCAGACCCACATCTCCTCGTAGGGGATGCCCGGCTGGTGCTGGCGCGGGGCGCGGTTGGTGCTGGTCTTGTAGCTGGCGTTGCCACGACCGCCCATGCCGCCTTCGATCAGGACCTCGCGCTGGCCCGCCTCGACGAGATCGAGCAGCACGGTTTCGCCGTCCTCGTCCGAGATCACCTGCGTGCCTACGGGCACCTTGATGACCAGGTCGTCGGCCGCCGCGCCATTGCGGTTCTTGCCCATGCCATGCCCGCCGCGCTTCGCCTTGAAGTGCTGCGTGTAGCGAAAGTCGATGAGGGTGTTGAGGCCGGCCACGGCCTCGAACACGACGTCACCGCCCTTGCCGCCGTTGCCGCCGTCGGGGCCGCCGTACTGGATGTACTTCTCGCGGCGGAACGAGACCGCTCCGGGGCCACCGGCGCCCGAGCGGATGTAGATCTTGGCCTGGTCGAGAAAATGCATGGGCTAGGGGTCCCAACGGTTCCAAAAAGGGGCACGTCGCGCGCCACGGTGCGCCCTATGCCCATAAACAAAAAACCCGGCCATGGCGACCGGGCGGCAATCCAGTTTGTACCGGATCGTGATCTGGCGTGTGGTACTGGTGGAGCCGAGGGGGATCGAACCCCTGACCTCGTCATTGCGAACGACGCGCTCTCCCATCTGAGCTACGGCCCCGTTCCAGTATCGCCCTGCCCCGAGCTTTACCGTGGCAGGAGCGCCCCCTTAGCGAAGCTTGGGACGCTTGAAAAGCCCCCTTTTTGACAAAGGGGGCCGGGTGCAGCCGCCCGCCGGGCTATTCAGCCCGGCAGTCACCGCCCTCTTACTGCTCGTAAGTTTCCTGAGCGCGGGCCGTCTGCTGTTCAAAGCTGGGACGCACGGTAACAAGGCCGCCACCATAGGCCGATTCCCAGGCCGCTAGATCGGCGCGGTACTGCTCGAAGGCGTCGAAGAATTCCTTGAAGGGCTTTTCCATCTTCGCCAGCCCGATGAAGGACCAGGTCTCGAACTGGCTGGGATCGACCGTTTCCAGATCCTGCGTCACGCCCATCGCGGCCTCGCAGAAGCCGGTATCGACAGGGGGAAGCGAGAAGTAGTTGTAGACCTGTGTCTGGTAGCTTTCGCGCGCCTTGATCGCATCGCGGCGGGTATGGCCCTGGCGGAAGCTGCGGTCGATCGCCGCGCTCGCCTTGTCGAGCGAGGCATCATAGAGCGTGAGGAAGCGCTTGTAGCCTTCAAGGATCGGCGCGTACTTGGGCTCGATGCAATTGAGCGCGGCCACATTGTAGGCCGAGCGCAGGTTCCACACCGCCTGCGGCGTGGAGATGCCGTAGTTCACGGTGTGACGTTCGCCCTGCTCGTTCACCGGCGGAATGTTCATGGTCAGCTGCGCGCCGTTGGGCGGCGTGGGCTTGGGCGGAATGACCACGACCGGCGGCGGCGGCGGCGCGGTCACGACGTGCTCCTTGGGGCCACAGGCGGCCAGGGCTGCGAGCCCCATCAGGCTTGCGCCACTCAGCATCCGCCGAAGCCCGGAAAGCGTGCTCTTCACCTTCGTACCCACCCTCAAGAAAGAAGTTACCTCGTTACCAACCATGTTACGCGCTCTGTCCAACAAAGAAAATGCCCGGCGCGAGGTTTCGCACCGGGGCATCGCATTGTTTCCACGCTTTACCGCTTTTGCGCGGTAAAGGAGGCTCTTCCCGTGTCCTCAGTCGCGCTGACCAAGGAAGTTGAGGAGGAAGAGGAACATGTTGATGAAGTCGAGGTAGAGCGTCAGAGCGCCCATGATCACGGCCTTGCCCAGGAACTCGGTGCCCTGCAGGTACTGGTACTGCATCTTGAGCTTCTGCGTGTCGTAGGCGGTCAGGCCCGCGAAGATCAGCACGCCCAGGATCGAGATCGCCATGTGGAGCGCGCTCGACTGCACGAACAGGTTGATGAGCATCGCCACGAGAATGCCGACCAGGCCCATGATCAGGAAACGACCGAAGCCCGAAAGGTCCTTCTTGGTGGTGTAGCCGAACAGGCTCAGACCTGCGAATCCAGCAGCCGTCGCGAAGAAGGTCGTTGCGATCGATTCCCCGGTGTAGACGAGGAAGACCGACGAGAGCGAAAGACCCATGACCACGGCAAAGCCCCAGTAGAGGATCTGCAGCGTCGAGGTCTTCATCTTGTTGAGGCCGAAGTTCATCGCAAGGACGAAGCCGAAGGGGGCAAGCATGACCACCCAGCGCAGTGGCGTGGTCAGAACCGAGTAGGCCAGACCCGACGAAGCGAAGAGCATCGCCACGATGCCCGTCAGCAGCACGCCCGAGGCCATGTAGTTGTAGATCGACAGCATGTACTTGCGCAGGCCCGCATCGTAGGTGGCGCGGCCAGCGGTGCGTCCATCAATCGGAGACGCACCGAAGCCCTGACGGGGCTGGGGGTCGTTCCAATTTGCCATGTTAAACTCCCTTGGGGGAAGCGCGCATGATGCCGCCTCCCGATACCTTGCCAATATCTGCCTTCACGGCGCCCTTTTCAAGGAAAACCGGCGCCGCTTTCGTGTAACGAAATGTGTCGTGGGCACAGAAGCGCCGTGCCGGGCTCAGTCCTTGCCCCGCGCTTCCTGCGCCATCTCGGCGCTGCGGTTGCGCGCAGCGGTAAGCGTGGCCAGCATCAGTGCGTTCACCGCACCGTCCTCGTCGAGCACGTTCATGCCCGCGCGCGTCGTGCCGCCCGGGCTCGCCACCTTGTCCGCAAGCTCGCCCGCCGACAGCGGGGATGCGCTCGCCAGCGAAGCGGCGCCCTCGACCATCGCGGTCGCGAGACGCTGCGCCGTCCCGGGCTCCACGCCCAACTCGGCCGCGCCCTTGGCGAGCGCATCGATGAAACGGTAGACATAGGCCGGACCGCTGCCCGCAAGCGCGGTGACGGCGTGGAACTGCTCTTCGTCCTCGAGCCATTCCGGCGTGCCCAGCGGCTCCATGAGCTTGGTGATCTTGCCCTTCTCATCCTCGTCGAGACCGCTCGAACCCAGCGCGATCGGCGACTTTCCAAGCGCACAGGCAAGGTTGGGCATGATGCGAAGAACCGCGTGGGCGCGCGGGAACTGCGCGGCAAGGCTTGCCAGTTCGTTACCTGCGAGGATCGAGAAGACAGTCGTGCCCGGCCCGACCAGCGGCTCCATCGTGTCCAGGACAGTGGGCAGAACCTGCGGCTTCACGCCGATCATCACGGCGTCGAAATCGCGCCCCGTCGGGACCTCGTTCACCTGCTCGACACCTTCGGGCACGGGCTTGGGCGTACGGTTGTAGACCGTGAAGTTGGAGGCCGGAATGCCACCGGCGAGCCACCCGTCCAGCATGGCCCCGGCCATGTTGCCGCAGCCGTAGATGAGGATGGATTCAAAGTTCGCCATGGTGCGTTTCCCGTTGTCTGCTGTCAGTCGAAATCGGGCTTCGACTTAGGGACGGGAACCGGATGGGGCAAGGCCGGTGCCCCGCGCTGGTGGCCCGCCGGCAGGGCGGGAAGGAGCCCCGTGCCCTTCCCGTTTACTCCGGAATGGACCGGATCAGGCTTCGCCGTGCGCCTCCACAAGCGCAGCGACAAGCGCCTCCTGCGGCGTCTTGTCGCCCCACAGGATGAACTGGAAGACCGGGTAGAAGCGGTCACATTCCTCAATCGCAGCCTCGACCACCATCTGCGCCTGGCCCGGCCCCAGGAGGCCGTCCTGCCCCAGCATCAGCCCGTGGCGGTAGAGCACGACCGATCCGTTCGACCACAGATCGAAGTGGCCAACCCACAGCTGCTCGTTGATCAGCGCCAGCGCCTCGTAGACGTAGGCGCGCTTCTCCTCGGGAATGCGCAGCTCAGGCAGGCACAGGAGCTGCAGGACATGGTCCTCACGCCGCCAGATCGCCTGGAACTGGTAGGTCGTCCAGGCGCCCTTCAGCTCGGCCGAGATCTCGTCCTCGCTGGCATGGGCGATAGGCCAGTCGCGCGCCTCGAAGAGCGACGCCAGCATCTCCACGGGAGCGGCGTCGTCGTCGTGTCCGATAGTGTCGCGCACAATTCTCATATTGGCTAAGCAGCCCCCTATCCGCGTGTTCGATTAGAGGGATGCTTTGCCTGCCCCTGTCAGCACAATGGAGCGGCCTCCATCACCGGGGCAAAACCCGACAAGTCTGTTTACAGGATGTGGATAAGCGCGCCGCGTGTCCGATCCCGGGACAGCTGTTCCCGCCCCGTTCCAAGGGCGGCGCTAGTGCGCTGTGCTCCCTTGGAAAATCTAGCCCCCGGCGTCAAGCGCGTCGACGACCTGGCCCGCCGGGCTGGTCCAGACCAGCGCCTGGCCGTTGCCTGCCTCGGCGAAATCATCGACGAAGCCGTCAGCCGCCTTGCGCGTGGCAAAGGGCCCGACGAGGATGCGATGGGTGCGCCCCATGTCGGTGACATGCGCTTCCTGCCCCTTGAACAGCGCGGGGTTGCGACGCGTGTAGCGCCGCCAGTCGAAGGCAATTGCATCGGTGTCGCGCCCGACGCCGATCTGCACCCAGATCCGGCTTGGATGCGCGGGTTTCTTGGGCTTGGGCGGCGGAGGCGGCGGCGGCGGTGCCGGACGCGCCGGCGTCACCTTGCGAATATCGACCGCGCCCGCGACAGGCGTATCGGGCGAACGCGGCTTGCCAAGGTCCGCGAAAGCTTCGCTCAGCGACATCTGCGCGACAGCCTCTTCGGCTGCCTCTGAAGGCCCTTCACCGCTACGCGCGGGGGGCGCTTCGGCCTGGGTTACCCGCGCCTGGCTTGCCCGAGCCAGATCGAATCCGGGCACGGTCGAGCGCGTGGGAATCGCGCCGCCCGAGACAGGAGGTGCCGTCGTTGCGACAGCGGGTGTCGCGGCGGGCAGTGCAGCAGTGGCAGTGGCAGTAGTGACAGCGGCAGAGCCCGAGGCCGCCACGGCGCTCGCCGACGCAAGCGGCGTCGGGGTTGGCGCGGCGCGCGCAATCCGGTCACGCGCGGCAGCCGAGGCCGATGCCGAAACCGGCGGAAGTTCGCCATTGGCACCCAGCACAGGGCCTCCATCGCCCGGGACCACTTCAATGCCCGGCTTGGGCTCGGGCGGCGCTACACGTTCAGCCTCGACTTCCGCCTCTGGCTGACGAGCGGGACGACGCGCGCTTTCCCCCGGCACTGCCTCGTCCACATTACGCTCGCCCAGACGCAGCGAGCGTCGTGAACGGCGTGCAGGGCGGCTCGCCGCCTGCGCCTCGGCCGAGCGTGCAGACTTCGCCGTACTGGCGACAGGCGCGCCCGAGCTCGCCGTAGCGGCAGGCACGCTGGGCTGAGCGGGTTCGTAGGCCGCGATCCGCGCGCTGTCGCGACCGATCTCCGATGCTCTGGGGAAGCGCCCCAGATTGGCGGCGGCCGCCTGCTGGGCGGCGGTCAGGCGCGGCATGTAACGAAGATAGGGCGCGACATCCTCGGCAAGCGGCGCAGGCAGGATGCGCTCGGCCAGTTGCACCGCCTCCTTGGTGTCGCCGGCAATCGCCAGCGTGAAGGCGCGCGTGCGCCAACCGGGCTTATCCTGCGCCCGCAGGAGCGGCATCAGCGTGTCTTCGGAACCCTCGAGATCACCGCCGATAGCCTGGCTGACCGCAAGCCGCCTGCGCACCAGGTTTTCCTCATCCGACGTAAGCGCGCCTCCCGAGAGAACGCGGCGATAGAGCGCCTGTGCGGCGACCGTATCCCCCACCATGTCGTAGGCAAGTGCCTGATCGCTTGCCAGGGCCGCAACGGGCCGCCCGGCCTTGCGCGCATCCTCGAAATACGTGATCGCCCCGACCGGATCACCTGCACGAAGCGTGGTGCGGGCCAGGCCTTCCGCGATCCGGCCATCGCGCGGCGCCACGTCCTGCGCCCGCTCGAAGAAGCCCTTGGCCGCATCGAAATCACCCAGTTCGCGCGCCGCGTTGCCCGCGTCCAGCAACGCCTCCAGATCGTTCTGGTCGCGCGCCAGACGGGTCAGCGCATCACCGAGCCGCGCCGTGTTGGGATCGGGAAGCGCCTGGACCACTTCGCTGGCCATGGCGGGTTGCACCGCCAGGCCGGATACTCCGGCCAGCAGGGCGCAACCCAGCGCATAGCGAAGCGCAGGAAACGTCGGACGGGAAGCGGGAATGGACGCGCGCAGGGCAGCGCGAAGTACGCTCGGGGCCTTGGGCCGGATCATCTGGGACCTTGCATCTCGTATCATGGGGTCCGCGCAGCCACGGCGACCTCGGACCATCTGTTATCTGGGATACACCATATCCTCACAGAGCCCGAAGGCCAAGCGCTCTGGCCGCAGCGCCCCCACGGCCCGCCCCATCCCGCCAAGCGGTATACCGCCCACCGGATGGACGAAGGGCCACAGATGCGCTGCTGCGCGCATCCGTGGCCCTTCCTACTGTGAAGCCTGGCTAGAGGCAGCCCGGAGCAGTTCCCCTGCTTCGGGTGCCCCAATGGCTTGGCCTTACTGGTTGTTCTGGCGGTTGAGGAAACGCGGGATGCTGAGCGATCCGCTATCGTCCTCACCCTCACCGCCCTCGCGCGAGGGCGCGGCGGGCTTGGGCCGCGAAAGGCTGGTCATGCGCTCGAACAGGGTGCTGCCACCGCCGCCAACAGGGCGCTGCGGGGCCGGAGCGGGTGCCGGGCTCGGTGCGGGCGCCGCGGCCTTGTTCTCACCGCCGAACAGCTCGTCCTGGCGGGTCGGCGGGGTCTGCTGCGGACTGCGCGGAGCAAAGCTGCGCGAGCCCGAAATGCTGGCGTAGTTGCTCTCGTCGGTGTCGTCCTGACCTTCGTCCTCAAGCTCTTCGGTCGCGCCAAGCTCCAGTTCCGCAGACGGCGAGAACGGTTCGGGCACATAAGGCCTGGAGCCACTGGCCGCCTCCGGGGTCTTCTCGCTCTCGGCTTCGGGAGCCGGGGTGGAGAGATCGAGCGGGGCAGGCTCGGGCGCCGGAGCCGGAGCAGGTGCCGCCGGTGCCGGTGCGCTGGACGCAGGCGCCTGCACGGCCGGACGGACAGGACCGCGCCCGCCGCCAATCGCCATCGGGCGCGCCGGTGCGTCGGCCTGTTCGGCCGTCTGTTCGATGCCGGTCGCGACGACCGAAACCCGGATCTTGCCGTCAAGCTCGGGATTGAAGGCCGAACCCCAGATGATGTTCGCATCCGCATCGACGAGTTCGCGGATATGGTTCGCCGCTTCGTCGACTTCGAGAAGCTTCATGTCCTCGCCGCCGATGATCGAGATGATGACGCCCTTGGCGCCCTGCATCGAAACACCATCCAGCAGCGGGTTGGCGATGGCGTGTTCGGCCGCCTCGAGCGCACGGTTGGGGCCCTCGCCCTCACCGGTGCCCATCATCGCCTTGCCCATCTCACCCATGACCGAGCGCACGTCGGCGAAGTCGAGGTTGATGAGGCCGGGCATGATCATCAGGTCGGTGATCGAGCGCACGCCCTGCTGCAGAACCTCGTCCGCAAGCTGGAACGCCTCCTTGAAGGTGGTCTCCGCCTTGGCGATGAGGAACAGGTTCTGGTTGGGAATGACGATGAGCGTGTCGACGTTCTTCTGCAGCTCCTCGATGCCCGCCTCGGCCGCGCGCATGCGGCGCGTGCCTTCGAACAGGAACGGCTTGCAGACGACGCCGACCGTCAGAATGCCGCGTTCACGTGCGGCCTGCGCGATGATCGGGGCCGCACCGGTGCCGGTGCCGCCGCCCATGCCGGCCGCAATGAAGACCATGTGCACGCCTTCGAGGATGCGTCCGATTTCCTCGATCGATTCCTCGGCAGCGGCGCGGCCGACCTCGGGACGCGCACCGGCGCCCAGGCCCTGCGTGATCTCGTGGCCGAGCTGGATGCGGGTTTCCGCGATCGAGTTGTTGAGAGCCTGCGCATCGGTGTTGGCGACGACGAAATCGACCCCTTCGACCTGCGCCTCAATCATGTTGGCGATGGCGTTGCCGCCCGCCCCGCCTACGCCGATGACGACGATACGCGGGCGAAGTTCGTCGATCGTCGGCAGTCCGATGTTAATGCTCATTAGTGACTCCTGCCAGACACATGCGCGTCAGATATTTCTCGACCATCCTGATTGCACGCTTCGACTTGGCGAAGCAAAGGATGGCCTTGTGTTGTCCACAGGCAAAAACGCCCGATACCGGCGGTTTCTGCCACGTTGTCGCGCCTCTGGCACGTCCTGTCCACAGCCTCTATTCGGGCCGGGAACCGAACGCGCGGCAGGCGCGTTCAGAAATACTCTCGAACCGCTTGAAAGATCCGGGAAAACATTGTGTTCCAGCCCAATTTCACGGTTCTGTTCGAAGGACGGGCAAAACTGCGGATGTCGACCGGGTCGTTGGCGGCGTAGAGAACCAGCCCCGTCAGCGTCGAGAAGCCGGGCTTGAGGTGCGCTTCGGCAAGCCCGGGAAGGTGCGGCACGCGTCCGATGCGGACCGGACGGCCGAGCGCCGCCTGCGCGTAATCGGCCAGCCCCACCAGTTCCGCGCCGCCGCCGGTGAAGACCACCTGTTTGCCGCGCTGGCTGGAGAACTGCATGACTTTCAGAGCCTTGCTGACTTCTTCCATCAGCATGCCAAGCTGCCCGGTGATGACACCGATCAGTTCGGCGCGCGGAATGCGGTTCTTGTCATCGGCGTGGCGCGCAATGGGCCCGGTCCCCTCTTCGCCGGGCGCGTTCACCGGGATCATCTCGCGATGGTCGTGGGGCGAGGCGATGGCCGAACCGTTCACGCACTTCAGCCGCTCGGCCTGGTAGCGACGGATACCGAACGCCGAAGCAATCGCGTCGGTGATATCGGCGGAGCCGATGGGAATCGAGATCATGTCGCGCAGCATGCCGCCTGCATAGAGCGAAACATTCGTCACCTCCGCGCCGAATTCGACAAGCGCGACACCCAGATCCCTCTCCTCGGGCGAGAGACAGGCCTGCCCGGCCGCAATCGGCGAGCCTACCACCGCCTCAACCTCGAGGTGGGCGGATTGCACCGCTTCGGTCAGGTTGCGGATCGGGGCCCCGTCCGCCAGCATGACATGGATATCGACACCAAGCCGCTCGGCGTGGAGTCCGCACGGATCGCCCACGCCGTGCGCGCCGTCGAGCCGGTACTGCGCGGGCTGGGCGTGAAGCACCATGCGACCATCGGGCTGGATCGCATCGCGCGCGGCGACGAGCAGCTGGTCGATGTCCTCCTGCTCGATCCGGCGTCCGCCGATCTCGGCATCGAAAGGCTGGAGACGGCTGGCAAGCCCCGCCCCGGAACAGCCGATCCACACCTTCTGGACCGAGACATCCGCCATGCGCTCGGCGCGCTCGATGGCGTCGCGCACCGCGTAGGTCGCGGCCGCCATGTCGGTCACGAAGCCGCGCTTGATGCCCTGGCTGGCGCGATGGCCCGAACCGAGCACGACAAGCTCACCGCTCTCGGAGATGCCCGCAATGATTGCGGAAATGCGGAACGAGCCGATGTTGACCGCCCCGAAAACCTTGCTGATGCGTGTCGCCGCCATCAGGCGTGCCCTTCCCCTGTTGCCGCGCGCCCATGCGCCGCGCGGAGCCTCACTGCCCGTTCCCGCCCGAGGCGAGCGCAACCGCGCCGCCCGTGGTCGGAATCTCCTGAACCTCGCCCTCGGGCACCCGCAAATAGACCCGATCGGGCGCGCGCATGTCGATGGCGATGGCCCTGCCCCCGATCAGGCGGTTGGTGCCGTCCAGACGCGCGAAGGTGACAAGCGCCCCGGCCGATTCCTTGACGCCTTCGGGAAGCGCCAGGACCTGGCCTGTCTCGAACACGAGGTTCCAGCGCCGATTGCCGACCCACTGCGCCTCGCGCACGCGGGGCTTGAGCGCGGGAGCGGCCTCCAGGAGGTGCGAGAGCTGGATGATCTCCTGCCCTGCCCCCTCGCCCGAGACGATGAGCTTGCCCTTGGCCGCCGAACGGTCGATCACTTCGAGTTCGTGCCCGGTCTCGTCGATCAGCGCATAGGTATCGGCCTTGCGCAGCACCGCACGCGGAGAGCGCTCGACGATGTCGATGACCAGCGTGGTAGGCAGCTGGCGCGACACACGCGCGTCCTCGACCCAGGGCAGTTCAAGCAGTTCTCTGCGCAACTGCTCCAGATCGACCAGCGGCATCGCGCGGTACTTCTGCGCGAGCGCGCGCTCGTAGATCTTGAGCTCGTTGATGTTCTTCACGCCGCGCAGTTCGATGTGCTTGACCTCGAAACCGGCCTGCTTGGAGATCTGCGCGAAGCGCGCTTCGGCCATACCGGGCACCCCGGCCGCCGAGGCGATGAGCCAGGCCAGCGCGGCCACGGCGGCAAGAATCGCCAGCACGAACAGGCGCTGGAGCTGCGCTTCGGTGAAGGGCAGCCAGCCCATCGCCATGTCGAGCGCGCTGCCGCCGGTGGCCTTGGCGCTGCGCACCTTGGCGCGATTGCCCTGCGCGGCTGCGGCCTTGCGGGCGGTCTTGCCCTTGCGCTTGATCGTCTGGCTCATGGCGAAGTGGCCTTGTGCGGTTTCACATCGGCCAGCGCCTCGGTAATGATCGCCTCGACAAGGTCGGGGTACTCGATCCCGCAGGCCTTAGCCTGTTCGGGAACCAGACTGAGCGGGGTCATGCCGGGCTGGGTGTTGGTCTCCAGCAGGAACAGCCCCTCCACCCCTTGCGTGTCATCCCAGCGAAAGTCCGAACGGCTGGTGCCCTTGCACCCCAGGAGTTGGTGCGCCCGCAAGGCCAGCGCCTTGCACGCCTCGGTGATCTCGGCGGGGACGTCGGCAGGGCAGACATGCTCGGTCATGCCGTCGGTGTACTTGGAATCGAAGTCGTAGAAACCGGACTTGGGCTTGAGTTCGGTGACGAGCAGCGCGCGCTCACCGATCACCGCCGTCGTCAGCTCGCGTCCGCGAATGTAGGGCTCGGCCAGGAGCGTCGCGAATTCCTGCCAGGGGCCCTTGGCCTCTCGGCTGATCGGGTTCCCGTAATTGCCCTCCTCCGTGACAATGGCGACGCCCACCGACGAGCCTTCGTTGACGGGCTTGAGCACGTAAGGACGGGGCAGCGGGTCCTTCGTGAACAGCGTCTCGGTCTCGACCACGCGGCCGCCGGGCATGGGCACGCCATGCGGGACGAGCGCCTGCTTGGTCAGTTCCTTGTCGATCGCGATGACCGAAGTCGCGAGCCCTGAATGCGTGTAGGTGAGGCCCATCAGGTCCATCATGCCCTGCACCGTACCGTCCTCGCCCGGCGCGCCGTGCAGCGCGTTGAAGACAACATCGGGCTTCGCCTCGGCCAGGCGCTGCGCGACCTCACGGTCCATGTCGATGCGCGTGACCTTGTGGCCCTTGCTCTCAAGCGCCTTGGCCACGCCTTCACCGCTCATCAGCGAAACGGGACGTTCGTTCGACCAGCCACCCATCAGGACGGCGACGTGGAGCTTGGGGAGTGTCACTTATGCGATCCTACTCGTTGAATTTCCCACTCGAGCGTGACGCCCGAGGCTTCCTTGACCCGGCGGCGCACTTCCTCGCCCAGCGCCTCGATGTCGCTGGCGGTGGCGTCGCCGGTGTTGAGAAGAAAGTTGGTGTGTTTTTCCGAAACCTGCGCCCCGCCCAGCTGGAGCCCCCGGCATCCGGCCTCGTCGACCAACTTCCACGCCGAAGTCCCTTGCGGGTTCTTGAAGGTGGACCCCCCGGTCTTGGAGCGCAGCGGCTGCGAGGCTTCGCGGCTCGCCGAAATGCGGTCCATCTCGGCCTGAATCTCGGCGGGATCGCCCGCACGCCCCTGGAAGCGCGCGGCGACAACCACCGCGCCTGCAGGGAGTTCGGAATGGCGGTAGGTGTACCCCAGATCCGCGTTGGCCAGCGTGCGCAGCGATCCGTCGCGCAGGACCACGTCACACGCCACCAGGATGTCCTTGACCTCGCCGCCATAGGCGCCGCCGTTCATGCGCACGAAGCCGCCCACCGTGCCCGGGATCGAGCGCAGGAACTCGGTTCCCGCAATCCCCGCGTCGCGCGCGGTGGAAGAAACCAGGATACCGCTCGCCCCGCCCCCGCATTCCAGCGTGAGATCCTCGCCCGCAGTCACTTTGGCAAAGGGCTTGCCCAGACGGATCACCACGCCGGCAACGCCGCCGTCGCGCACGATCATGTTGGAGCCCAGTCCCAGGGCCATGACCGGAACCGTAGGATCAAGGTCTTTGAGGAACGCCTGCAGGTCCTCGGTGTCCTTGGGCTCGAACAGCCACTGCGCGCATCCACCCGCCTTGAACCAGACGAGCGGGGCCAGCGGCGCGTTCGCCGTCAGCTTGCCCCGGACGGGCGGAAGGGAGGCCGCGAGATCGCTCATGCCTTGCGCTTTTCCGTGATCGCGGCAGCGAGCCCGGCGGCCCACTTGGTGATGTCGCCTGCCCCCAGGCACACGATCATGTCGCCCGGCAGGATCATCTCGGCCAGCCTCTCTGCAAGCGCATCGGCGCCTGCAATTTCCTGTGCCGAGCGGTGCCCGCGCGACTTCAGGCCCTTGACCAGGTGCGCGCTGTCCACGCCCTCGATCGGCTCTTCGCCCGCGGCATAGACCGGCGTGATGTAAACCACATCGGCATCGTTGAAGCAGCTTTCGAACTCGTCCATGTGGTCGCGCAGGCGCGTGTAGCGGTGCGGCTGGGCAACCGCGATGACGCGGCCCTTCACACCCTCGCGCGCGGCCGCCAGCACGGCGCGGATCTCGACCGGATGGTGGCCGTAGTCGTCGATGACCGAAACCGTGCCATCACCCACGGCGATTTCGCCGACCTTGGTGAAGCGGCGCTTGACCCCGCCGAACTTGGAAAAGCCGGTGCGGATGACGTCGTGCGGACAGCCCATCTCGATCGAGACGCCAACCGCAGCGAGCGCGTTCTGCACGTTGTGGCGGCCGGGCATGGGAAGCTCGATACCCTCGATGCGCTGGAACGAGCCGTCGCGCTGGCGCAGCGCCACATCGAAGCGGTTGCCGCCCGGGATCGGGGTCACGTTCTCGCCGCGAATGTCGGCCTGCGCACTGAAACCATAGGTGACGACACGGCGGTCGCGCACCTTGGGGATCACCGCCTGGACCTCGGGGTGGTCGATGCACAGGAGCGCCGCGCCGTAGAACGGCACGTTCTCGATGAACTCAACAAAGGCTTCCTTCACCTTGTCGAACGAGCCGTAGTGATCGAGGTGCTCGGGATCGATGTTGGTGACGACCGCGATGGTGCCGTCAAGGCGCAGGAACGAGCCGTCGCTCTCGTCGGCTTCCACCACCATCCAGTCGCTCTCACCCAGGCGCGCGTTGGACCCATAGGCGTTGATGATGCCGCCGTTGATGACGGTGGGATCGATCCCCCCTGCATCGAGGAGCGCGGCAACCATCGAGGTCGTGGTGGTCTTGCCGTGGGTACCCGCGACCGCAACGGTCGATTTGAGGCGCATCAACTCGGCCAGCATCTCGGCCCGGCGCACGACCGGAATGCGGTTCTCCAGCGCATAGACGACTTCGGGGTTGGTGCGCTTGACAGCGGTCGAGGTCACGACAACCGCCGCCCCGTTCACGTTCTCCGCCCGCTGGCCGATGTTCACCGTGATCCCGCGCGACCGCAGGTGCTCGACAACATAGCTCTCGGCCATGTCCGAGCCCTGCACCGAGTAGCCCAGGTTGTGCATGACTTCGGCGATGCCCGACATGCCGATGCCGCCGATGCCGACGAAGTGGATGGTTCCGATATCGGTGCCGACGGCTTTCACTGGGCAAATTCCTTGTTGGTCGCAGAAACGGAGCGGGCGAGCGCCTCGCCAGCCCGCGCAGGGGCTCCGCCTTCGGGCACGACGCGCAGCACGTCCATGATCGGGGCAGCCCCGAAGCTTTCGACAAGATCGGCAAGGTCCTTTGCCGCCTTGGGATAGCCGCAGTTCCACGAGGCATGCGCCGCGTTGGCGAGCGTCTGCGGGTTCTTGGCAATGGCCTGGACCTGCAGGCAGATGTCCTTGGCCATCTTGTCGAAGATCGCGCCCTGCTCGCGCAGCAGCGCGTTGCGCTTGTCGCCCGTCAGCAGGTCCGGGTCCTCGGTCGTGATCGCAGGCTGGCGAATGACGCGCGCCCCGCCCGCCGCCACGATCTCACGCGTGTTGGCGACCTGGTGGTCGTCCATCGCATAAGGCAGCGGGATCAGGATCGCCGGACGGCCCACGGCGGTCAGCTCGGCAATCGTCGAGGCGCCCGAGCGCCCGATGAACAGGTGCGCGCCGGCAAGCCGCTCGGCCATGTCCTCGAAATAGGTCGCAAGCTCGGCCGGAATACCGTGATGCGCGTAGCGCTGGCGCACGCCGTCGATGTCCTCGGGGCGGCACTGCTGGATCACCTGGAGGCGCGAGCACAGCGTGGGCGGAAGCATCGCCAATGCCTCGGGGATGACCTGGCTCAGGATCCGCGCGCCCTGACTGCCGCCGGTCACGAGAATGCGAAACAGGCTGTCTTCCGAGAAATCGGGGAACGGCTCCTCGCGCAGGGACAGCACCTGCTCGCGGACAGGATTGCCGACCAGGGTAACCTTGTTCTCATGGCGCGCATCGAGGAAGTCGACATCCTCGCACGGGGTGGCGATGGCATTGACGCGCTTGGCGAAATAGCGGTTCACCCGCCCCAGCACCGCGTTCTGCTCGTGCAGGACGGTCGGGATCTTCATCGCGCTGGCCGCCAGCATGGTGGGGAGCGAGGGATAGCCGCCAAAGCCGATCACGGCACTGGGCTGGAAGCTCTCGAACAGGCGCTTGGCCATGCTCCGTCCCTTGAGCACGCCGCGCGCGCCCTTCAGCCAGTTCAGCGGGTTCTTGCCCGCGATGCGGCCCTGCGGGAGGACGTGGGTCGTCAGGTAGTCGGGCTTGCCGGGAATCTTCGCGCCGCGCTCGTCGGTAATCAGCGCGACATGGTGCCCGCGCGCGTGAAGCTCGGCGGCCAGCGCAAAGGCCGGGATCAGGTGGCCGCCGGTACCACCGGCCGCAAGAACGTAGTGCCGCGAGGGGCCGCTCATGAAAGCTCTCCATTGGTGCGCAAGGTAAAACGCTCGCGCTGGATAAAGGGATTGCGCCGGGTGATGGCAAGAAGAAGGCCCATCGTCAGGCACAGCGCAATGGTGGACGAACCACCATAGCTGATGAGCGGCAGCGTCATGCCCTTGGAGGGAAAGAGCTGCAGGTTGACGAGGATGTTGATGAAGGCCTGCCCGCCGAACTGCGCGGTAATGCCCGCCGCGGCCAGCACCGAGAAGAGATCTTCCTCATCGATCGTACGCATCAGCACGCGCACCAGGAAGGCGATGTAGAGCGCGACGATGACCATGCAGGCCAGCAGGCCGAACTCCTCGCCGATGACCGAGAAGATATAGTCGGTATGGGCCTCGGGCAGCGACATTTTGCGCACGCCCATCCAGAACCCCTGGCCCGTCCACCCGCCGTTCAGCAGCGTGCGCTCGGCAAGATCCACCTGGTCGTAGGCCGTGCCCCCGAAGAGGAAGTTGTCGATGCGGTTCCGGCCATTGTCATAGGTGAAATACATGATGACGAGCCCGACCACGCCCACGCCGCCCAGCGCCGCCAGGCGGCGCCAGTCGAAGCCCGACAGCAGCACCATCACCGCAAAGCTGCCCGAAAACAGCATGGTCGAGCCGAAGTCGGGCTGGAGCATGAGCAGGCCGCCCAGAACCACCATCAGCGCGGCGCAGATGCCCACGACGGGGATGTGCGGGTCGCGCGCGCGCCAGGACAGGATCCAGGCCAGCAGGATCGGCCAGCCCACCTTGAGGAACTCGCTGGGCTGGAGCGAGAAGCCCAGACGCAGCCAGCGCTTCGCCCCGTTCACTTCCGAGCCGACCACCGGCACGAGGAAGAGCGCAGCAAACATGATGCCGGCGATCAGGATACCAAAGCGCCGGGCCGCGTCCTTGTCGAGGCTGGAGGCCCAGAGCAGCGCGCCGATACCCACAAACTGCCAGCGCATGTGGAGGAAGAAGAAGTAGAGATCGGGGAGCCGCTCGGCCGAGGTCGACAGACGCCGCGCCGAGGCGGGCGATCCCGCCGCCACCGCTACCGCGCCGATCCCCATCAGGATCAGGACGATGTACAAGGCAAAGCGGTCGATCTCCTGCCACCACACGGCCAGCCTCTGGCGCCGGGTACGGGCTCCAGGGCCCTTGCCGCCAGGCAGCGGGCCCGTAGCGGGCGCGAAATGCCCGCTCACCGCGCCGCGGTGCGCTCCGGACATGGGAATGGTGAAGCCCTGCGGGCCTTCGGGTGCAATACTTGCCATCAGCCCGCTGCTCCTCCCTGGCCGCGCCCCTCCCCGTCCTTCGCGTCCCCATCCTCGGGCGCGAGCAGCGCCTCGACGATCTGGCGGAAGGCCTCGCCGCGCGCTTCATAGTCGCGGAACTGGTCGAAGCTGGCACACGCAGGAGAGAGCAGGACGACATCGCCGGGAACGGCGGCATCCATGGCCTGGCGGATCGCCTGCGCCATCATCTCGCTGCGCACGATGGGGGTATAGGGCTCCAGGATCTCGGCAAAGAGCGGGCCCGCATCGCCGATAGTGTAGGCCGCCTTGATGTGCCCGAACCAGGGCTTGCACTCGTCGAGGTCCTCGCCCTTGGGCAGACCGCCCACGATCCAGTGAATGCGCGGCGCAGGATCGGGCGGGAAGGCGGCAATGGCAGGCGCGGCCGAGGCCGGGTTGGTGGCCTTGCTGTCGTTGATGTAATCGACACCATCGGCGCGCGCGACGCATTCCATGCGGTGCGGCAGCCCGCGAAAGTCGCGAAGACCCGGCTCCCAATCGGCGCGCGCGATCCCCAGCGCCTCGACAATGGCGATAGCGACCGCGGCATTCTGGAGGTTGTGCGGCCCCTGGAGCGAAGGCCAGTCCTTCTGCAGCGCGTCGAGGTCGGCACCGTCGACACGGGCAACGCCCTTGCCTTCGCGCCGGGCTTCCTCGCGCCGGGCCACGCCCAGCGTCTGCGCATCGCCCTTGCCGAAGACCGCCGCGTGGCCGGGCGCCTGCATTGCGAAGAGACGCGCCTTGGAGGCGGCGTAGGCGGCAAAGCCATCGTAGCGATCGAGGTGATCGGGCGTCACATTGAGGAGCGCCGCCACGTCGCAATCGAGGCTGTGGGTGAGGTCGATCTGGTAGCTGGAAAGCTCCAGCACATAGACACCCGAACCGTTCGCGTTGGGCTCGAGCGGCACCGTTCCCAGGATCGGCAGGCCAATGTTGCCGCCCATGCGCGCCGGTACTCCGGCCTTTTCCAGGAGGTGGCGCACGAGCGCGGTCGTCGTCGACTTGCCATTGGTGCCGGTGATGCCCACCACCCGATGCTCCGGCAGGCTGGCGCGGGCGAGCGCGAAGAGTTCGATGTCACCGATGACCGGCACACCCGCCCGCGCTGCGGCTGCGGCAATCGGATGGCTGTTGAGCGGCACGCCCGGCGAGACAACGATCCCGTCGTAGCCGGAAAGGTCCGCGCTGGTGGGATCGGCGATCTCGCAGGTGCCCGCCTCGCAGTCCCGCAGCAGCGCCTGGCGCGGCTCGTCGCGGCTGTCCCACGCCATCACGTGTGCCCCACTCGCCAGCAGCGAGCGCACCGCCGTCATCCCCGAACGGGCAAGCCCGAGGACCGCGTAGCGTTTGCCGGCAAAGGCGGGGGAGACGATCACCTGCGCAGTTCTCCTTATCGCAGTTTCAGCGTGGCAAGGCCGAGGACAGCCAGCACCAGCGAGATGATCCAGAAGCGCACGACGACCGTCGATTCCTTCCAGCCCAACTGTTCGAAATGGTGGTGGATCGGCGCCATGCGGAAGACCCGGCGGCCGGTGCGCTTGAACCAGAAGACCTGGATGATGACCGAAGCGGCTTCCAGGACGAAGAGACCACCCACGACCGCCAGCACGATCTCGTGGTGCGCGGCAACCGCGATGCAGCCCAGCGCACCGCCGAGTGCCAGGCTGCCGGTGTCGCCCATGAACACGGCTGCAGGCGGCGCGTTGAACCACAGGAAGGCAAGGCACGCGCCCATGATGCCAGTGCAGAAGATCGCGAGTTCACCTGCGCCCGGGACGTGCGGAATGCCCAGGTACGTCGCGAAGTCGACGCGGCCCGCCAGGTAACAGATGATTGCGAAGGTACCCGCAGCGACGAAGACCGGGAAGGTCGCCAGACCGTCAAGCCCGTCGGTCAGGTTCACCGCATTGCCCGCGCCCACGATCACGAAGGCCGCGAAGACGTAGTAGAGCGGCCCCAGCGGAATATAGCGTCCGGTCAGGAAGGGCACGTAGAGGTTGGTGTTAAGCTGGCTGACGATGATGTACGAGGCAAGGCCCGCCACGGCGAATTCCATGAGCAGGCGCACGCGCCCGGGAACGCCCGCCGTGCTGCGCTTGGCGACCTTGTCGTAGTCATCCATGAAGCCGATTGCGCCAAAGCCGATGGTGACCGCGATGCAGGCCCACACGAACGGGTTGGTCACGTCCATGAACAGGACCATCGCCGCGATCAGCGCGGTCAGGATCATCAGCCCGCCCATCGTGGGCGTACCGCGCTTGGCGAGATGGCTCTGAGGGCCGTCCTCGCGGATCGGCTGCCCCTTGCCCTGGCGCACGCGCAGCATGTTGATGAACTTCGGACCGATCAGAAGACCGACGAACAGCGCGAACAGAAGCGCGCCACCGGCCCGGAAGGTCTGGTAGCGGAAGAGGTTGGCAAGCCCCTGATAATCGAACCAATCTGCGAAAAGATACAGCATGTTGCGGGAGCGACCCTCACCCTTCCTGCTTGTTCAGCTCCGAAACGAGCGAGGCCAGGCCCACTGAATTGGACCCTTTGACGAGAATGGCATCCCCGCTTTCAAGCCCGAAAGCGCGCACACGATCCACAGCCTCCCTCACACTCTGGCAATGCGCGAAGCAACCGGTTTGCCAAGCGAGGAGGCGGCGTTTTCCCCCGCATCCGCGCGGGTTTCGAGTTCCCGGACGAGTGGGAGCATTTCATCGCCGACCAGCACCAGATAGTCGACACCGGCCTCGCGGATCGGCTCTTCGAGCGCGACGTGATAGCCCGGACCATGGGTGCCCAGCTCCTTCATCGCGCCCAGCACGGCAATGCGCCGCTTCGCGTTGGTGCGCCCGAGCTGCGCAAGCGTCGCGCGCATCGAGGCCGGATTGGCGTTGTAGCTTTCATCGATGAGGAGCGCGCTGCGCGAACCGTCCGCGTTGGCCTCCCCGCCTGAAACCGCGATTTCAAGACGTGCCCCGCGTCCGGCAAGGCCGCCCATTTCGGCGAGCGCTACGCCCGCAGAGCCAGATCGCCGCCCACGGCGCGGATCGCGGCCATGACCGCGAGCGAATTCATCACCTGGTGCTCGCCGGGTGCGGCGACGGTGTAGCACACGCGCCGGTCGCCCATGTCCGCGGTGACGAGCGATCCGCCGCCGATGGCATCGACCGCATCGAGCAGGCGCACGTCCGCATGGGCACCGCGCCCGAAGGCGACGACCTGCGCCCCGCAGCGCAGCGCGGCCTTGCGCAGACGCTCGTAATGCGGACTGTCGGCCGGGATCACCGCCGTGCCGCCACGTTCGAGCCCCTGGAATATCTCCGCCTTGGCGTCGGCAATGGCCTCTTCGGACTCCAAGTTCTCGATGTGGGCGGGCGCGATGGTGGTGATGACCGCGACATGCGGGCGGACCTGGCGCGTCAGCGCGGCGATCTCGCCTTCGTGGTTCATCCCCATCTCGAACACGCCGAAGCGAGCCCGGCCAGGCATACGCGCAAGGCTGAGCGGGACGCCCACGTGGTTGTTGTAGCTCTTGACCGAACGGTGCGCATCGCCGCGTGTCGCACGCTCAAGGCCTTCGAAGATCATCTCCTTGACGCCGGTCTTGCCGACCGACCCGGTCACCCCGATCACCGGCCCGCGCGCGCGCTGGCGCGACGCGGCGCCCAGACGCTCCAGCGCCTCCGTGGTGTCCTTGACAAGGATGTGCGGCCCTTCGACCGGACGGTCGACGACGCAGGCCGCCGCGCCCTTGGCGAAGGCCATCTCGACGAAGCGGTGGCCGTCCATGCTCTCGCCCTTGAGGGCGAAGAACAGGTCACCCGGCTCGACATCGCGGCTGTCGATCTCGACGCCCGATACGGTGAAAGGACCACTCGCCGAGCCGCGCAAGGCGCGTTCGAGCGTCGCGGAATCCCAAAGGCCCTGCCCCTGCTCTTCCGCCTCGGGTGCAGGCCAATCGAGAATGCGTGCCAGTGCCGTCATGCGTCACCTCCTTTCGCCAGCGCGCCTGCCATCTCGCGCGCCACGTCCACGTCATCGAAGGGCAGCACGCGCATGGCCTCGCCACGGCCGATGATCTGCCCCTGCTCGTGCCCCTTGCCTGCGATGAGGACGATGTCGCCGCCCCTGGCTTCGGCAAGAGCCGCACCAATGGCCTCGCGCCGATCGCCGATCTCCCGCGCGCTCGCACTCGCACCCGCAAGCACCATGGCGCGGATTGCGGCCGGATCCTCGCCGCGCGGGTTGTCGTCGGTGACGATGGCGATGTCGGCCAGTTCGCTGGCCACGCGCCCCATCGGCGCGCGCTTGCCGGTATCGCGGTCGCCTCCGGCCCCGAACACGACAATGAGCCGCCCCGAAACGTGCGGGCGCAGCGCGGCAATCGCGGCCTCCAGTCCGTCGGGCGTATGAGCATAGTCGACGTAAACCGGTGCGCCCGAGGGCGTGATCGCGGCGCGCTCGAGACGGCCGCGCACGGTGACAAGCCGCTTCATCGCATCGAACACCAAGTCCGCATTCCCGCCCGTCGCCAGAACCAGCCCTGCCGCGACGAGCGCGTTGGCGGCCTGGTAGGCGCCGATCAACGGGAGCGGGATCATGCGCGAAACGCCCGCGTACTGGACTTCGAGCTGCTGCCCCAGGCCACCCGGCGTGCGCGCAGCAAGCCGCATATCCTCGCCCTGCTCGCCCACGGTGAAGACCTTGAGACCCCGCGCCCGGGCATGGACGATGGCCCGCTGCGACCAATCATCGTCGGCCCAGATCACCGCCGTCCCCGCGTCGGCCACCACTTCACCAAACAGGCGCATCTTGGCCGCGAAGTACTCTTCCATGGTCGCGTGGTAATCGAGGTGATCGCGGCTGAGGTTGGTAAAGGCACCCGCCGCCACGCGCGGCCCCTCGATGCGGTACTGCGAGAGACCGTGGCTGGAAGCTTCGTAGGCGACGTGGCTGACGCCCTCGCGGGCGAGACCCGCCAGATTGCCGAGGAAGGTCACCACGTCCGGCGTGGTCAGCCCGGTCGAAACGCGCGCATCGCCTGTGGTCACACCCAGCGTGCCGATGGAGGCCGCACGCTCCCCCACCATGTTCCAGATCTGGCGCGTGAGCTCGACCGTCGAGGTCTTGCCGTTGGTCCCGGTCACCGCGACGAGCGTTTCGGGCACCGGACGATAGAACGGCGCGGCCAGCTGGGCGAAAAGGCGGCGCGGCTCGGCATCGACGAAGGACACTGCGCCCTCAACAGGAGCCTCGCTGGCCGAGACGACAGCGACCGCGCCCGACGCGATGGCGTCCGCGATATAGTCCTCGCCGTTGAAGCGCGCGCCCTTGAAGGCGCCAAAGACGGTGCCGGGCGCGACCTTCCTGTGGTCGATGGCGAAGCCGGTCACCTCTGCATCGGGACCGGGAAGCGCAAGGCCGGCGGTGGCGCAGAGGGCGGAGAGTTTCATTCTTCGGCTTCGCTCACTTCATGGGGGATGAGAGGCTTGAGATCCGAGATGTCGATATCGCGGGTCTCGTCGGGCATGATGCCCAGGAGCGGCCCGATACGCGGGACCACGCGCGCCACCACCGGCGCTGCGTTCCAGGCGGCGGTGCGCTGGTAGCTGGTCGCCGCCGTACCCTTGGGCTCGTCCATCATGGCTATGACGACATAGCGCGGCTTGTCCATGGGGAAGGCCGCCGCGAACGTGGAAATCAGCGAGTGGTGGCGATACCCCCCGTTGCCCGGCTTTTCCGCCGAGCCGGTCTTGCCACCGATCCGGAAGCCCGGCGCATCGCCCTTGCGGCCCGTACCGTAGAGCACGATCATGCGCAAAAGCTGGCGGATACGCGCCGAGGTCGCCGCGCTGAACACCCGGCGCTTCGGGTACTTCGCCCGCGCTTAGCTTGCGCAGGGTCGCCGGGCGCCACATGCCCCCGTTGACGAGCGCGGCATAGGCCGTTGCGAGGTGCAGCGGGGTAACCGCCACGCCGTGCCCGTAGGATACCGTCATCGTGCGCAGGCGGCGCCACTTGCCGTTGTCCCAGATCGGAAAGCCCCGCGCGGGAAGCTCGATGGCGGGCCGCGTGTTCATGCCCAGCACCTTGAGCTTGGCCTTGAGCCGCTCTCCGCCCAGTTCATCGGCGATCTGGGCTGTCACTACGTTCGAGGAGTGGATCAGCGTCTCGGGCACGTTGAGCGAAGCGCCCATCGCGTGGCTGTCCTTGATCGTGAAGCGCCCGACATGAAGCGGCGCGGCCGGCCAGCGGCGCGCCAGGTTCGTGACCGTGCCAGCATCGAGCGCGGCCGCGACTGTGATCGGCTTGAAGGTCGAGCCCAGCTCGTAGACCTGGTTGGTCGCGCGGTTGAAGCCCTTGGGCACCTCGCCCTCCTTGGCCTCTTCGGGCGTCACGACCATGTCGTTGGGCTTCACGTGGTTGGGGTCGAACCCGGGAAGCGAGGCCAGCGCCATGACTTCGCCGGTGTCGACATCGAGCACCACGCCAGCGGCACCCTTGGCCTCGGACAGCGCCATGCCCTTGGCAAGTTCGTCCTCGAGCGCGCTCTGAACGCGAAAGTCGATGGAGATCACCGAAGGCGCCGAGCGGCCTTCCGGGCTCACCAGCTCCTTGTCGAAGTACTGCTCCATGCCGACCTTGCCGTGGCCGTAGCTGTCGACATAGCCCAGCACGTGCGCGGCGAGCGAGCCTTGCGGGTAGTACCGCGTCGTCTCGAGCGGGAACTCCAGTGCAGGCTCACCCAGTTCGTGGACGCGGTTGGCGTCCTCGGGGAGCAGCGACTTGCGGATGTAGCCCGCCTTGCCCGACGAGAGCTTTTCGATCACCTCGTCCTGGTCGATGTCGGGAAAGATCCGCGCGAGACCCGCAGCGATTTCCTTGGGCGAATGAATCAGCGGCTCACCCTCGGTCATCGCCTTGGGGTTGAACCAGAGCGAATAGACCCGGAAGTCGCGGGCCAGCGGCGCCCCGTTGCGATCGACGATCTCGCCGCGCTGGGGGGTCAGCAGATCGGCCAGACGCACCTCGCGCGGCGACGGACCCGTAGTGCCGAGGTAGGCAATGCGCAGCGCAGCGATCATTCCCACCAGCACAAACGCAACGAGCACCCAGAGGGTGCGCGCCTTGGCCATGAGCAGCGAGCGCTGGCGTTCGTTGACGAGCCCGCGTGAGCCCGTCGAGACCGTGACCGGAACCGTCGACTGAAGAGCCAGCGCGGTCACTGGTTGGGCGCCTCCGCGATATTGATGCTGGCGAGACGGCGCGACAGATCGGCGGCTTCCGCGCGCAGGGCCTCGCGATCTGCGTCGCGCGTCTTGGCGGCCGCCACCTCGCGGCGGCGCTCTTCCTCGGGCATGGCCGCGGCCGTCGCGCCGCTCACCGGATTGACCATGGCGAGCAGCGAGCCGGCCTTCTCCTCGGCGCGCTCGGCCACGTCCTCACCCGGAATGTCGGCCGGCTCGGCGTTGGCGTAGCGGATCGGCGCGGGCGCATCGGGGCCCGGCGCGGCGCCCAGCGCGGCCAGCTGGCGCTCCCCTTCCAGATACTGGCCCGCCCCCGGTGCCGCGTACCCGAACTCCAGATCGTTGAGCTTCTTGAGCGCCTGCTGGTTGGCCCGCGTCTGGAATTCGGTTTCAAGGAAGTTGATCTGCTGCTGGGTGTACACGATCCGCTTCTCGGCCGCGTAGACCTCGCTCTTCACCGCGTTGACGCGCAAGGTCAGCGCCACGAGCATCGCCGCGCAGATGGCGAGCACCGTGATCCACCCGATGGAGCGAACGCGATCTTGGGTCAGGTTCATGGGTTTTTCCTTGAGGACGAGCGGGTTTCGGCGGAACGGGCGGGAGCGTGGGTACGGATGGCGCTGCGCAGGGTGGAGGAACGGGACCGGGGGTTGACCTCCAGCTCTGCGGCGCCGGGCTTTACCGGCTTGGCCACTTTCGCAAAGGTCGCCTCGGGGCCGGTATCGACGAGCGGCAGGTGGCGCGAGGTGGAGCGCGCCTGCCCGCTCGCCTCCTTGAGGAAGCGCTTGACGATGCGGTCTTCCAGCGAGTGGAAGGTGACCACGGCCAGTCGCCCGCCTTCACGCAGCAATGCCTCGGCAGCGGCCAGCGCGGCCTCGAGCTCGTCGAGCTCACCGTTCACGTGGATGCGGATCGCCTGGAAGCTGCGCGTCGCGGGATCCTTGGGCGCGCCGGGACGGTGGCCGAGCGCCTTGCGGATGACGCGCGCCAGCTCGCCCGTCGTGGTGATCGGACGCGCGGCAACGATGGCGCGCGCGACGCGGCGCGACTGGCGCTCTTCACCGTAGAGGTAGAGCACATCGGCAATCGCGCTCTGCTCGCCCTCGTTCACGAAATCGGCCGCGGAATAGCCATCCTGGCTCATGCGCATGTCGAGCGGACCGTCGCTGGCAAAGGCGAACCCGCGCTCCGCCTGGTCGAGCTGCATCGAGGAGACACCGATGTCGGCCACGATCCCGTCGACGGTTTCGATACCTGCATCGTGCAGGGCATCGACCATCTCGGAGAAGCGGCGGGGATGCAGGACCAGGCGGGGCGGCACGCTGGAAAGTTCGGGCCAGCGTTCAGGGTTCGCGTGGACGGCCGCGATGGCGTCGGGATCGCGGTCGAAGGCGTGGACGGTTGCGCCCGCATCCAGCAGACGGCGGGTATAGCCCCCCGCCCCGAAGGTCGCATCGACGACCACCTGGCCTTCAAGCGGCAGCAACGCGGCTTCGACTTCGTCCAGGAGGACGGGGATGTGGGGAGCCTCGCTCACTTGTTCTTCGCCTTGGCAAGTTCGGCGTCGGCCAGCGAACGGCAGGTGGCGACGATGGTTTCCATCTCGGGATCCTCGGCGAGCGCATAGAGCTCGGCCGGGTTCCAGATGGTGATGAAGCGGCCCACGCCCTGGAAGAAGAGCTGGTCCTCGATGTTGGCGAGACCCGACAGCGCCTCGGGCAGGACAAAACGGCCCGAGCCGTCGAAGGGAACCTGCTGGAACGAGTAGAGCTGCATCGCACGCTTGTCGCGGTTGAAGGGACGCCCGGCGCGGTCCGCGCGCTCTTCCTCGGCGTCGAGCTGCTTTTCAAAGTCGTCCACGCGCGACAAGCCGAAGGCGACGAGGCACTTCCACTCGGGATGCTTGGCCAGGCACATGATGTCCTTGCCGCTCGATTCCCGGACCGTGGGGCGAAGGGTGTTGGGCAGCACGAAGCGCTTCTTGTCGCGTATAAGCGAGAAGCCCTGTCCGCTGTAGATGGTTGGTTGCCCAGCCATGCCGCCCTGTTGATCCCCGTGGGTTTTGCCGCCTCGAAGCATGACCGAGGCCACCCCCGAAGCGCAGATGCGCGACAGGGTCCGCACCAACCGAACACGGCGCGGCGGGACTCAGGCATTCCGATTGCGATTCCTTCTACCTTGCCCCCTTGGGGGATAAAAGGGAAATTTGGGGAATGACGGGAATTTTAACGAGATCAGGTACCCCGGGAACTTTACCCACATACTTTCCACAGGGCTTATTAATCTCATGTTATCCAACAATACCCTTGAATTTGTGTAATTTTATGTAGTTTCACTGGGTTTGCGAGTGCGAAGACAGCCCAACTCACCACCATCCCCGGCCATCCCCACACCTGCCGGAAGCACCTGCGTAAAAACACGGATTGCTGCCATCACGAGCATAAGATCCCGCGATCTCCCCGTTTCGCCCAACGCATAGGTCTACTGGCGCTACCATGGCAATAAGTCCCGGTTTTCCGTACTTCAGGAGGCCCTTCACCACGGGAAACAGGACCGGTGCGTCCCCATAGCGCCCCCATAGGGAGGCAACCAATCCCCGACCTTCCCCGAAACGGCTCACACCCTTCCCCGCAGATCCCCATAAGGACCCGCACCAAGCCGCAATTGCGCAATACTGTGCGAGAATGAGGAGACCGGAAGCCAGGGAACTCTCCGTAGTTCACCGGTCTGCCCCCAGTCCTCCCCAGACCGGGACGAGGTTTCACTCCGCCCAAGCCTGGGCAATCGCCCTGAGGGATAGTCCGGGAGGAGAGACGGCAGGCCGACCTGCCAATCCCCGTCAGCTCCCCACGAGGAACGGACGCAGACCGAAAGTCGGGTGCAAATCTTTAGGTGATTCTCAGGATGCCTGCGCGGCACGAAGGCCTACGCACGCCTCCTTCAGAGCAAGGGACGAGGTCTATTCCTCGCGCAGCGGCGCATCGAAAGGCGCTGCGCGCGGATCGAGCGGCCCTTCCACATCGCGCGCCGACGTGCCTTCGGCCTCCTTGGCCTTGGGCGAAGGTTCGGCCGCGGGCATGACGCCGATATCGGCGAGCGGATCGCTTGCCGGCTTCTTCTCGGGCGCATCGGCCGCGACGACCTCGCGGATGGGATCTTCCTCATCCGCAAGGCGCGCGCGCTCCATGATGATGCTCGCCAGCCCGACGATGAGCAGCATCGCGCACAGACCGAAGAGCCCCACCTGCAACCGGTGCATCGCCTGCGAGCGCAACTCGCGCGAGGACGGTTCCGCAAAATGCTGCGGGGTGGTCAGTGGCTCGACGACCTGGGGGGGGAGCTTGGTTGCCATCGCGGCGAAAGGTTACCTCAGCGCACCAGCCACGGGAAGACGGGCAGACCCTTGGTTTCGAGCCACTCGGGGTTGTAAAGTGTGGACAAGTACCGGAAGCCGGTGTCGCACAGGATCGTGGCAACCCGCGCATCCTTGCGGCCTTCGGCGACGAGCTTCTGGCCAAGCGCCACCGCGCCCGCCACGTTGATGCCCGAGGACAGCCCCAGGCAAAGGCCTTCTTCGGCCAGCAGACGACGCACCCACTCGAGGCCTTCCTCGTCCGACATGCGGAACTGGGTGTCGATCGGCGCGCCCTCGAGGTTGGCGGTGATGCGGCCCTGGCCGATGCCCTCGGCCACCGAAGACCCTTCGGCCTTCAGCTCGCCGTTGGCGTAATAGTTGTAGAGCGCCGCGCCATACGGATCGGTCAGCGCAACCACGATGTTCTCGTCGAAAGCCTTGAGGCCAAGGCCCGTACCCGCGATCGTGCCGCCAGTGCCCGCCGCGCAGGTGAAGCCATCGATGCGGCCACCCAGCTGTTCCCAGATTTCCGGTGCGGTGCTCTCGATGTGCGCCTTGCGGTTGGCGACGTTGTCGAACTGGTTGGCCCAGACGGCCCCTTCGGTTTCCTCGGCCAGACGGCGCGAGGTGTGCACGAAGTGGTTGGGGTCGGCAAACTTGGTGGGCGGAACGAGGACCAGCTCGGCGCCGAGCGCGCGCAGCGTGTCCATCTTTTCCTTCGACTGGTTGTCGGGCATGACGATGACCGACTTGTAGCCGCGCGCATTGGCCACCAGCGCGATACCGATGCCGGTATTGCCCGCCGTACCTTCGATCACCGTACCGCCCGGCTTCAACTCGCCGCGCGCTTCGGCGTCGCGCACGATCCAGAGCGCCGCGCGGTCCTTGACCGAGGCGCCAGGGTTGGCGAATTCGCACTTGCCCCAGATTTCGCAGCCGGCGGCGGCGCTGGGCCCTTTGAGAAGTACGAGCGGGGTATTGCCGATCAGGTCGATCGAGGAAGGCGTGGCGTTTGGTGCTGTCATGGCCGCTGACTTAGGAAGTGTCCCTGCATGTCGCAATCGAATTGCGCTTTAGGCGTAAAAAGCTGGACCGAGGGTTAACGCGCAGCGCCCTCCCCGCGATTGTCTGCATCCGATACGAAAAAGGGGCGCAAGGCCGGCCGGACAGAGTGCCCGGAACAGACCTTGCGCCCCTTTTCGCAAGCCCGAAGGCTCCGGATCAATCCTCGGCGGCGATCGTCACCTTGCAGCCTTCAAGCGCCGCGGTGATGGGGATCTGGCAGGAGAGACGCGAGTACTCGTTGCGGTGGTCCGAGCTGTCGAGCAGGTCGTTCTCGTCTTCGCTCATCTCGGGCAGCTTGTCCATGTAGGCCGGATCGACGTGGACATGGCAGGTCGCGCACGAGCAGCAACCGCCGCACAGCGCCAGAAGTTCATCGAAACCGCTGTCGCGGATGGTTTCCATGAGCGTGCGGCCTTCGCTGGCCTCGACGCTCGATTCCTCGCCCGCGTGATTGACGACGGTGATCTGCGGCATTGTCCTGTGTCCCCTCTTGGTAAACCGGGTTGGTCGGCGGCGCTTCTACACGCCTCTGACAGGAGGTGCTAGAAGCGCCATTCGGCTTTGGCAAGCCGATTTGATAATACTAAATCGCCAGAAGTTCATACTTCAACAAGAGAGATGCATCATGGCGCTGGGCGCACAACAGATTGAGTATGGGCTCGATACCCTGGCCGGTATCGAGCCGGGTATCGCCCGGGCGCTGGAGGCGTGTGGCTATCCCGAACCACGCCCCCGCCCCACCGGCTATGCGACACTTCTTCGCACCATCGTGGGCCAGCAAGTCTCGGTCGCCGCGGCAAGTTCAGTCTGGGCCAGGCTCGAATCGCTGCTGGGGCCCGAGCTGAAGCCCGAAGACCTCCTCGCGGCCGAGTTCGACGCGCTGCGCGGCTGCGGCCTCTCGCGCCAGAAGCAGGGCTATGCGCGTTCGCTGTGCGAACTGGTCGTGGCGGGCGAACTCGACCTGGCAAACCTCCCCGATGACGATGAGGCCGCCATTGCCGAGCTGGTCCGCATCAAGGGCATCGGGCGCTGGTCGGCCGAGATCTATCTGCTCTTTGCCGAAGGTCGCCCCGACATCTGGCCCGCTGGCGACCTCGCCGTCCAGGTCGGCATCGGCAAGATCCTGGGCCTTGCCGAAAGGCCGAGCGAGAAGGAGACCCGCAAGCTTGCCGAAGACTGGCGACCACACCGAGGCGCCGCGGCGATCTTCACCTGGCACTGCTACAACAACGCGGCACTCTGACACGCACCAGGCCGCTGAAAGCAGGGCGCCTTCTCTCGTCCGGCGCAGGCGCGCCACGCCCCATCGCGCTGCCTCTCTTCCCTCGTCTCGGACGGGAACCAAATTCCTCCAACTCGCATTCCCGCCGCGATGGCAAATTGCGCAAGGTCAAGGATATGCCCTGCCGCGTCTGCCATCGCAGAGAGTGAGAGAGAGTGCGCAGCCCGGAACCGGGCGCGTACGGCGGAAACCCGAGGATGCCCGATGCCAGTCTACCAGTTGCGCTTCGCCGAAGACGAAGTGGGCCTTGCCCAGCGGCTTGAGTTCACCGCTGCCGATTCGAGCGAAGCCCTGATCTTCGCGCACAAGGAAGCCCAGGACCGCAACGCCGAGCTGTGGCTGGAGGAAACCCGGCTGTGCACCATTCGCCGGGTGCGCACGCCCGCCTCCGACCGGATCGCACCGCTGGTGCATGTCCCCGTACGTGAAAGCGCGCTCGCAGGCTGAGGCGCCTCAGCCTTCCGCCTTCACCGCGTCCAGATAATGGGCGACCGCATCGCGCACGTGGCGAAAGCGGTCGCCGCCAAGGTGCTTTCCCCCATACCAGCGGGTCACCACGACAAGGTGCCCCTCCAGCCCCGCCGTTTCGAGCTGCTGGAGGATGATCATCCCTGCCCCGCTTTCGCCGTCGTCGTTCTTGACCGGGCCGTCCGCGCCCAGGAGACCCCACGAATTGTGCGTTGCCTTGGCGAACTTCTTCGCCTTCTTGAGCCCTTCGATGAGCGTGCGCGCCTCTTCCGCGTCGCGGCACGGCGCGCCCGAGACGGCGTATTTCGAGCCTCTGTCGGAAATGATCTTGTCGAAGGTGCGCATGGCCCGCGCCTTAGCGCCCGTTCCCTGGCGATGCAAAGCACGCGCGGTTCAGACGATGGCCGCCTGAACCTTTGCCCCCGCGACAGCGCGCTGGAAACGCCGCTCCATCCAGCGACGCAGATGCGGCGTCATGCCCTCCGTCGTCCGTGAAAGCAGCGCGCAAAGCCCGCACACCAGCACCAGCAACCCCGCCCAGACGAGCGGGCTGCGTCCTGCCTCGATCCCGTGCGAACGCAGCAACTGGATCAGCGGCCAATGAAACAGGTAAAGCGTGAAGGAGAAGCCCGCGAGCGCATGCGCCACGCCTCGCGTGCGCAGGATCGGAGCTTCAAGACGTGCCGCAAGCGGGCGCAGCGCGACGACGGCGCAGGCCATGATCGTGCCCATCACCAGATCCGACAGCACCCAATTGGACCATTTCAGCGGTCCAGGCCAGATCCGTGCCGCCAGCGGGTTAAGGACCGTCATATCGATCTGGAACAGCCCCCAGGCCGCAAATCCGCAGCCCGCCAGAACCAGGGGCGCGAGGCGCAGAGGCAATCTTTGCGCCGACGTCATGGCGGTGAGCGCCACGCCCATCAGCCAGACGGGAAAGAGGAGCAGCAGCGTCGGCCCCGCCAGAAGACACGCCAGACTAACCGCCGCCACGCGCGCCCAGCCCCTGAGGAAGAAGGCCAGCGCAAAGATCGCGTAGTACCAGACCTCGTAGCACAGCGACCAGTACGGCGGGTTCCAGACCGGTGCGGGCATTCCCGGCCAGGCGCTCAGGAAGACCAGGGGCGGAAGGATACGCTCGGCAAAGAGCAGAGGATCATCGGGGCTATTGTCGATGCGCACGTGCGCGTCCCCCGCCAGAAGATAGGCTGAAAGCGCCGCGAACAGCAGCGCGGGCACCGCGACCGGCAGGATACGGCTGACGCGCGCGATGGTGTAGCGCGCGAGGCTGGAGGGACGCGCCGTCACCGAGGTCGCGATGACAAGACCGGACAGCACGAAAAAGACGATCACGCAGTAGTGCTGGAGCCGCCCCGAGAACGGATAGGGCCCGGTGTAGAGCTGAAGCTGCACGCTGTGCCCCACCACCACCAGGAACGCGGCCAGGAAGCGCACGAAATCGAGCACGACCGACAGTGGCCGGGTCAGGAAGGGGCTCTGCATGGTGGCGCGCTCGGGACGGGTTCGGGGTGCGCGCTCAGTCGGCCCCGGCAGCCGTTGCCGCCGTGTCGATGAACTGCGCCATGTCCGCATCGCGGCCCGACAGGCCACCACAATCGTGGGTCGTCAGCGTGATCTCCACGGTGTTGTAGACGTTCGACCATTCAGGGTGGTGATCGGCCTTGTCCGCGTGCAGCGCGACCCGCGTCATGAAGCCGAAAGCGGCGTTGAAATCGGCAAATTTCAGGGTGCGTTCGATCGCCTTGCCATCACCGCGCAAATGCCACGCAGCGTGCTTTTCCAGCAGCGATTTCAGTTCGGTGGCGGAGAGCGGGGTGACAGACATGCGCGATACCTTTCCTCGAATCGCCTGCCGCGTCAGAACGCTTGGCAGATCAGGGCCTTTCCACTAGGGCACGGCGTCATGCAAGAGGCCAAGATCGCGATCCGTGACCTTGCCTGTCGCCGCGGCGACAGGGTGCTTTTTCGCGGCCTGTCGCTTGCCCTCAACGCAGGCGAGGCGCTGCAGGTTGCGGGCGGCAACGGAATCGGCAAGTCGAGCCTGCTGCGCATCGTTGCCGGGCTCGCCCCGGCCTTTGCCGGCACGGTGGAGCGCGAAGGCGCCATTGGCCTGGTCGACGAACGTCCCGCGCTCGACACCTCGCACGCGCTCGGCGACGCGCTAGCCTTCTGGGCGCGGATCGATGGCACTTCGGAGAATGCAGCACAGGCGGCCCGCGACCGGCTCGGCCTCACCGATCTTCTCGACGTTCCCGTGCGCTACTTGTCGACCGGCCAGAAGAAGCGCGCCGCGCTGGCCCGCCTGATCGGCCAGGCCGCCCCGCTCTGGCTTCTGGACGAACCACTCAACGGCCTCGATGTCCATGCGGTCGAACTGACCGAAGCGATCGTTGCCGAGCATTGTGCGGGCGGGGGCATTGCCCTTGTCGCCTCGCACCAGCCCTTTCGGGTCGGGGGGCTCCAGCGCCTCGCCCTGGCGGACTACGCCGCGTGACGGGCCGGGTCTTCGCCCTCCTGAAACGCGACCTTGCGCGCCTGCTGCTAGGTGGGCGCGGTGGCGGCGCGCTGATGCCGGTGCTCTTCTTTCTCTCGGTCGCGATGCTCTACCCCTTCGCGGTCGGGCCGGACGCGCCCCTCCTGGCCCGCACCGGTGGCGGCGTGATCTGGGTGGCCGCGCTTCTCGCTGCGATCCTGCCGCTCGACCGGTTGGTGGAGCCCGACATCGAACAGGGCCAGTTCGACCAGTGGGCCTTGCGCGGAATTTCCGAGGAACTGGTGATCGCGGTGCGCGTCCTGGCCCACTGGCTCAGCTTCGGGCCTCCGCTCATGCTGGCCACCCTCCCCGCAGCAGCCCTACTCGGGCTTGAGGCCGGAACACTGGGCATCGTCGAACTGGGACTCCTCGCCGGAACCCCGGGTCTCGCCGCGCTGGGCGTCACCGTAGCGGCCCTGACCGCAGGCCTGCGCGGTGGCACCGCCCTTGCCGGCCTGCTCGTTATTCCGATGGCTGTCCCCATCCTGATCTTTGGAGCCGGAAGCCTTGCCATCGGCGGCGAGAGCGGCCTGGCCCTGACCGCGGCGGCCAGCCTTGTCCTGCTGGCCATCGCCCCGTTTGCCGGCGGTGCCGCGGTGCGCGCCGCACGCGGCTGACATCGCCAGCGGGGCCTTTGTCTGGCTGGCACGGCACCAGGCTCCTTCCCCTGCCTATCCTAAGAAGCCTAGAGGCTGCACGCCCTTGAGCCCCTGGCGACAAGCCTGTGCATAACCTGTTCCCAAAATGTTCAGAAGCGGTTGGCAAGCTGAGGACAATTTTCTCTGCGCACCTGATGTCGACAACACTGTGCATAACCTACGCAAGAGCTGAAGATAGGCTGCGTAAAAGCTGTGCATCTACGCACTGGCGGCGCGCGAAAAAAAGGCCGGGGCGGGCAAGGCAAGGAGCCGCCCCGGCCAAGGACACAGGATGGGAAAATCGAAGCCCCATGACGCGAGCCGGACGGCTCTGACTTCGTTTCCCGGGGGCTTGACGGAAGCATCAAGCCGCGTATCAGTAGCTAATGATAATCATTCGCAGCTACAACCCCTAATTTCACATCGCCGTGAGATTTAGCCAAGTCGCTGAGAAATTGTCGTTTTGAACCGCAGCCCGCACCCGCGGCCAGAGCCCCGATGGAGAGACTCGCATGTACAAATATGTCGACCGCCCGCTCAGCACGCTCGATGAAGGCTGCCGCTTTCTCGTTGCTTCCATGCGCGGTTGGGTCACCGCGATTTCCAAGCGCAACTGCCCCGCGCAGATGCTCGCGCCCGCCTTCGCCCGCTGGCGCCTGATCGGCGCTCTTCAGCCCTTCCACCGCCTCATGCTGATTCTCAACCGCGAAGCCTCGACACCCTCCAGTTCTGTCCGGTGGGCTGCAACCACGTCTCCGAACACGAGGCGATCCTGCTGGAACTGGTCACGTCCCTGCGCGAACGCGGAGCTGGCGAGACACGCCAGACGCTCGAACTCGTCGTCGCCGAAGACGCGGTCGGCGACCTGCTCGACACCCTCACCCGCATTGGGGCGGCCATGGCCATCGCCGGGATATTTCCCGGTGAGGTCGCGCCCGTGCGCGGCCCCCGCGATTGAACCTTGAGGGGGAGACCAGGTGATCCGAGGGCCATCGCCCTCGGGCTCCCAAAACCGTCCAGCGCACCGAAGGCACTCGAGCCGGGCTCAGGGAGGCGAGGACAACGCTTCCAGGGCCGGAAGGCACCATGCCTTAGAGCGGCGAACCCGCGCTCCAGCCGATCAACGCCGCGATCGCCAGGACCTGCAGTACAGCCAATGCGTGCAATTGACCCACGAACGGTTGCTTGCGCGTCTTGTGGCGGAAATGGCGGCGCGCGGCGTAGGCACCAGGAGTGCCGCCAAGAGCGGCGAGGAGCAGCAACCGAGCCTCGGGTACACGCCGCCCACCCCGCCGGGCCTGACGCTTGTCCCAGCCGAACAGCAGGAACGTCACCGCATTGAGCGCCACAAGAGCGCCAACCACAAAGGCCGGTTCGATGGGGACAGGCATGACGCGGGCCGCTCAGTCCAGCGGCGCAACGTCGACAGCGAAGTGCATCGTCTGCTCCGAGCTTCCCCGGAACGTCCCATCGAGTGGCGCGACATCAGAATAGTCACGCCCCATGCCGATGAAGATATGGTCGGCATCGGCCAGCTTGTTGTTGGTCGGATCGAAGCCCACCCATCCCAGTTCCTCGCCGCACCACAGGTTGACCCAGGCGTGCATGGCGTCCGCGCCGACCAGCCGCGCCTTCCCCGCAGGCGGGATCGTACGCAGGTAGCCGCTGACGTAAGCCGCCGGGATACCGCGTGCCCGCGCCGCGATGATCATGACATGGGTGAAGTCCTGACAGACCCCATGGCGATTGCGGAAAGCCTCGATCGGCGGCGTGTCGGTGGCCGTGGCCCGCGAATCGAAGCTGAATTCGCGATGGATCGCCTCCATCAGCGTGCGCCCCGCGTCCATCACCGGCATCTCTTCGACCAGATATTCGCCTGCCCAGACGGCGATCTCGTGCTCGGGCACCGCAATGGGCGAGGCAAAGCTGTAGGACGCAGGCCCCAGCGCGGAAAGGTCGGGAAGCGCCATGGCCTTTTCGCGCAGTTCGACAAGCGCGGGCCCCTTGGCCTCGGCGAAGAAAAAGGGGGCATCCTCGCGCTCGACCGTGAAGCGGCTCTCGATGACCAGGCGACTGATCGGTTCCTGAAGCCCGAAGCGCGCCTCGTTGACGTGGTAGCTGCCCTCCCCTTCGGAGATCGCGGCAGGACGGGGATCAACAGTGAGGGAATAGTCGGAGACGCTCTGCCCGGGCCAGGCCGCGGGGCGCAGGCGCACGTTGAACTGGGCGAGGCGCACCGGCGCTGCGTAGGACAGCGTGGTCTTGTGGCTGACGGCATAGCGCATCACAGAAGTCTCGTGCGGCGTTCGGCGCCTTCGCGGTCGAACTGGAGAAAATACCGCTGCGAAATCGCATCGGAAAGCGCGAACAGGCGCCCCTCAAGAGTGCGCAGGCGCGCACGGGTCATGTCCTCGACCAGCGCGGCCTGAAGCTCGCCCTGCAACGCACGGGCCGAGCGCAGGGGCGCTTCGGGCACGTTGTCATCCCGAACACTCGGCAGCGCCTGGAGGTGCGTGGCAATATCGGCAATCTGGAAAGCCAGGGCTCGGGGATTGTCAGGGTCAAGAAGCACCAGATCCCGCACCGGATCGGGCATCGGCGCGGTGAGGTAGCGGGTGCGGTAGACGATCTGGCTATCGCACAGGTCGAGAAGGACGCCGCTTGCCACGTCCTCGCTCTCGCCCGTGAAGGCGGAAAGGTCGTGCGTCATGCGGCAGATGGCCTGCGCGCGCTCGATCCGCTCGCCGATCTTGAGAAAGCGCCAGGCCGAGGAGCGCACCATGTTTTCCGCGACAAGGCCCGAGAGCGCACTGAAATGCTCGCCGAGCCAGCGCGCGCTTTCGAGCATGGCCTGCGGGCGCGAGACAGTGACAGGCGGCATCGGACGGCTGACGATGCGCCAGAAGTCGCGCGCGAAACGCTCGCGCAGGCTCATGCCCACGTCCATGCGGCGCTTCAGGAGCGTCGCCACCGAGCCCGGCAGGTTGGATGAAAGTAGGGCCTGCGCGCAGACATCTTCCAGCTTCTTGCCAACCGAACCTGCATCCGCCGCGCCCCAGTATTCGAGCAGGCCGACAAGGCTGGCCGCGACCGCCCCGCCACCGGTCGGCCCACTTTCCCCTTCCATCGAATTGCCCAGCAGCGAGCGAACCACCCGCAGCACCAGTTCGGCACGCTGGTTGTAGCGTCCGAACCAGTAGAGGTTGTCCGCCGCCTGGCTGGCAAGAATGCCGCCCCCGCGCGAGATCGGAGGGGAGCCCTGAAGCGTGGTGCGCTGGTGCTGCTCGGCCGACGTCTCATCGACCACCCAGACATCGGCGGAGAGATCACCCGCGCCCATCATCGTGGTCGGCAAGTCACGGCTGGAGGACAGACGTGCGAACCCGCCGGGCATCACCGTCCAGCCGCCATCGGCACGGCGCGCGACAAAGGCGCGCAGCGTGAAGGGGCGCGGCACGATTTCACCGTCGATGATCGCGGGCGCGGTGGACAGCTGGACGATCTCCTGCCCGCAATAGTCCATGGGACGGCGGCGCAGGGCCTCGGCGAAGAGCGCGCGCTCTTCCGGCGTAAGCGAGGCCCCTGCCACCGGATCGCGCCCCGCCAACCCTTCCACCGGCTGCCCGAAGGCGGGAAGCAGTGCCAGATCGTCGAACCGGCGGGCCACGGTGGCGCCCTCGCTGGCCTGCCCGCACCACCAGGTCGCGATACTGGGCAGGAGCGGTTCCTCGTCCATCAGGAGGCGGCACAGGCGCGGCATGAAGGCGGCGAGCGCTGCCGACTCGAGGACCTCGCTGCCCGGCGCATTCGCGATACCTACCCCGCCCGAGGTCCAGGCCTCGAACAGGTTGGCGACGCCGATCTGCGAGCGCGCATCGAAAGCGAGCGGATCGAGCAGGTCGGTGTTGATCCAGCGCCAGATACCATCGACCCGCTTGGGCCCCGCGATGGTGCCGACGTAGAGGCGGTTGTCGAGCACCGAGAGGTCTCGACCCTCCACCAGTGGCAGGCCGAGATAGCGCGCAAGATGCGCCTGCTCCGCGTAAGTCTGGTTGAAGCGGCCCGGGGTCAGGAGCGCAACGCGCGGCCGCTCGCGCCCGCAGACCGCGGCCATGCCCTCGCGCATCGCGCCAAAGAACCCGGCCGTGCGGCGCACATGGCTTGCCGCAAGCAGATCGCCCGTCGTGCGCGAGAGGGCCAGGCGGTTTTCCAGCGTATAGCCGATGCCGCTGGCCAGCCGCACCCGGTCCTGAAGGATGCGCCATTGCCCGCGCGGCCCACGCGCCAGTTCGGCCGAGTAGACCTGCAGGAAGCGCCCGCAGGCCGGGGGATGGCCGATCATGCGGCGCACGAAGAAGGGATTTCCGGCGATGACGGCTGCGGGCAGATGCCCGCCCTTCACCAGCTTCTGCTCGCCGTAAATGTCGGCGGCCAGCTTCTCCAGCATGTCGGCGCGCTGGACGAGGCCGCGTTCGAGCTTGGCCCATTCGTCCGCGCCAATGACAAGCGGCATGGCATTGACCGGCCAGGCGCGTTCTTCTTCATCGCCGGTGACGCGAAAGGTCAAACCCAGGTCGGCGGCGTTGCGACTGGTCGCTTCCTGCAATGCAGCGGCGTCATTCTCACCCAGCCGGGCGAGTTCGGCGGCGACCGCCCGCCAGCGCTCCCCCACCCAACTGGGTGCGTCGGTGTAGAGATCGCCGCCCTCGGGCCCTGCGGAATAGCGATCGAGCCATCCCCGCGAGCGCACCGGCCGCCGGGACGAGGGGCTAGTGGACACGCGGCGGACGTCTCAGATCGAGGGCATGGGGAAACTCGCCCGGCAGTTCCTCGGGCGGCGGCGCCATGGGGCCTGGCGAATGGCCGTGCGGTGTGAAGCGCGCCTTGCGCCGCGCCTCGGCCTCGTAGCCGTTGACGGGCACGGTGTCGTAATTGCGCCCGCCCGGATGGGCGACCTCGTAGACACAGCCACCCAGCGAACGTCCATTCCAAGTGTCGAAGATGTCGAAGGTGAGCGGGGTGTGCGGCTCCAGCAGCGGATGCAGACACTCGGCCGGCCACCAGGCCTTGTAGCGCACGCCGCCCACGCCTTCCTCGGGCCCGGTCATCGTCATCGGCACACGGCGCCCATTGCAGGTGATGACGTGGCGTCCCTTGACGAGCCCCGTGGCCTTGACCTGCAGGCGCTCGGTCGAACTGTCGACATAGCGCACAGTCCCCCCGATCGCGCCGGTCTCGCCCAGCACGTTCCAGGGTTCGAGCGCGTGGCTGATCTCCAGGCTCACACCGCCGCCCTCGACCTCGCCGTGGACGGGGAAGCGGAACATGCGCTGCGCCTCGAACCAGGCCGGATCGAACTGGTAGCCCGCGCGGCCAAGGTCGGCGAGGACGTCGAGGAAATCGTCCCAGACAAAGTGGCCAAGCATGAACTTGTCGTGGAGCTGCGTGCCCCAGCGCACGAGGTCGCCCTGCTGCGGCTCCTTCCAGAACCAGGCGGTGAGGGCGCGCAGGAGCAGCTGCTGTGCCAGGCTCATCTTGCCGTCTGGCGGCATCTCGAAGCCGCGGAACTCGACCAGGCCGAGGCGCCCCGTGGGCCCATCGGGCGAGAACATCTTGTCGATGCAGATCTCGGTGCGATGGGTGTTTCCGGTGACATCGACCAGGAGATTGCGGAACAGACGGTCGACCACCCAGGGCGCGGGCTGCGGCGCCTGCGGCCCGGGCACTTGCGCCAGCGCGATTTCCAGCTCGTAAAGCGCGTCATGGCGCGCCTCGTCGATGCGCGGGGCCTGGCTCGTCGGACCGATGAAAAGACCCGAGAACAGGTAGGAAAGCGAGGGGTGGCGCTGCCAGTAGAGCACGAAGCTCTTGAGCAGGTCCGGACGGCGAATGAAGGGGCTGTCGAGCAGGCTCGGCCCGCCCAGCACGATGTGGTTGCCACCGCCTGTGCCGATCGAGCGCCCATCGACCATGAACTTGTCGGCGGTCAGGCCGATCTCGCGCGCGCAGTCGTACAGCGTCTCGGTGATCTCCACCGTCTCGCGCCAGGAGGCGCTGGGGTGGATGTTGACCTCGATCACGCCCGGATCGGGGGTGACCTTGAGGACGGTAAGGCGCGGGTCGGGCGGCGGGGGATAGCCCTCGATGCGGACCGGAAGGCCCATGTCCTCGGCCACCTGCTCGATCGCGGCGACAAGTTCGAGGTAGTCCTCCAGCCACTCGGTCGGCGGAATGAAGACGGCAAGGTAATCCCCGCGCGGCTCCACCGTGAGCGCGGTGCGCACCGCGCCCTCGATGATGTCCTGCTCCACGATCTGCGGGCCGAACTGCGCAGGTTCGGGCACGGCCTCGAAGCGCTGGCTGGCCAGTTCCTCGCGCATCTGGCGGCCGCGTTGGGTCACCTGCGCGCGGATATCGGCCAGAGGTTCGCGCGGCTCGGCAGTGTCGCGCGGATGGATATAGGGATAGTCGGCGGGCGGCACATGCGGCAGCGACCCCAGCGGCAGGCGGTAGCCCAGCGAGCTGTCGCCTGGTACGGCGGTCAGGACGCCCTTGCGCACGCGCCACAGCTCGCTCTGCCAATGGCGCTGGATCGGCGCGACCCTCGTCTGCCAACGCTGGATCGGGAGCACGAAGCCCACCGGCCTTTCCAGGCCCCGGCGGTAGGTGCGCTTGAAGCGGCGGGCCAGTTCCTCGTCCTCGATGGCCGGGTCCATCGGCGTGGTGTTCACCGGAAGTTCGTCCTCGCGCAGCATCCACACGCCTGAATCTTCATAGACCGGCTGGACGAACTCGGGCTCGACCCCCAGGTTCGCGGCGGCCTGCTTCAGGACCTTCGCAGCCTGCTGCACATCGATGGAAGGCACCGGATCGGGATCGCCGTCCTTCTCCAGCGGCTTTTCCCCTGCCAGCAGAGAATCGTCGCGCCAGATCGGCTCACCGTCCTTGCGCCAGTAGATCGAGTATCCCCAGCGCGGCAGCGTCTCGCCCGGATACCACTTGCCCTGCCCGTGGTGGAGGAGCGAACCGGGCGCGAACTTGTGGCGCAGGAGGCGGATCAACTGGTCGGCGTAGGCCGCCTTGGTCGGGCCGACCGCCTCGCCGTTCCATTCGCCCGCTTCAAAGTCGCCGCCGGCAATGAAGGTCGGCTCGCCGCCCATGGTCAGGTTGACGCCGTTCGCCACCAGATCGGCATCGACCTTGTCGCCCAGCGCCAGCATGTTCTCCCAACGCTCGGGCGTGAAGGGCTTGGTGATGCGCACCGCCTCGGCAATGCGGCTGACGTCCATCTTGAAATCGAAATCGACTTCGGCCGGTTCGGCCAGCCCTTCGATGGGTGTCGCCGAACGGTAGTGGGGCGTGGCGCACAAGGGAATGTGCCCCTCGCCCGCGAACATGCCCGAGGTCGCGTCGAGCGCAATCCACCCCGCGCCCGGCACGAAGGCCTCGGCCCAGGCGTGCAGGTCCGTCACGTCCTGAAGCACGCCCTGCGGGCCTTCCTTGGGGATCACGTCGGCGACCAGCTGGATCGAGTAGCCCGAGACAAAGCGCGCGGCGAACCCCAGCCGGCGTAGCAGGTGAACGAGCAGCCAGGCCGAATCGCGGCACGAGCCCCGCCCCGCCTCCAGCGTCTCCTCGGGCGTCATCACGCCCGGCTCCATGCGGATCACGTAGTCGATGCGCTGTTCAAGCTGGCGGTTGATCTCGACCAGGAAGTCGACCGTACGCCCCTCGTGGCCTTCGTACTGCTTGACCAGGTCCTCGAAAAGCGGGCCCTGCTCTTCCACGTCGAAATAGGCGGCCAGGTCCGCCTTCATCGTATCCGTGTACTGGAACGGGTATTCCTCGGCGTCGGGCTCCACGAAGAAATCGAAGGGGTTGATGACCGCCAGTTCGGCCAGCAGATCGACCTCGATCTGGAAATGGTCGACCGGATCGGGAAAGACGATCCGCGCCAGCCAGTTGCCGTGCGGGTCCTGCTGCCAGTTGATGAAATGCTCAGGCGGACTGATCTTGAGCGAATAGTTCGGCACCTGCGTGCGCGAATGCGGCGCCGGACGAAGCCGGATCACCTGGGGGCCGAGCTTGATCCGCTTGGAGTAGCGGTAGCGAGTGAGGTGGTGCAGTGCCGCTTTTATCATCGCGGGAGACTTTGCGCGAAACGCTGCTGCACTGCAACGCTGTTCACTTGGCCTAGAAAGAGTTTTCGTTACAGTGCCCTTTACGTGTACCATTTGCCGCAAAAGCGTCATCGAGAACTGGCAAGGGCCGCGTTTTTAGAGACACGTACGTGCCACGGGCCGAAATCCGCGCCCTGGACCGCACCGCAAGACCACCAGAAGAGGGTCACATGGACGAGACGACAGGTACCGTAATGCAGCCGACCGGAGATACGGATACGATGTCGCCCGCCCGTGCGCAGGTACCCGCACCTGCGGAAGCCGATGCGCCCCTCATGATCGATCCTGCCGCGCTTGCCTCCTGCCCCTCGCGCTTCTTCAACCGCGAGTTGAGCTGGCTGGCCTTCAACGAGCGCGTGCTCGCCGAAGCCTCGAACATGAACTACCCCCTGCTCGAGCGCCTGCGCTTCCTCTCGATCTCGGGCAGCAATATCGACGAATTCCTGATGGTTCGTGTGGCGGGTCTTGCCGGGCAAGTGCGCCGCCAGATCGAGGAAGCCTCGATCGACGGGCTCACCCCCGGGCAGGCGCTCGCCGCCACGCACGAGAAGGTGCTCGAGCTGGAAACGATCCAGCAGAAGACCTGGGCCGGGCTCAAGGCCGAGATGGCCGAGGCGGGCATCGCGGTCATTGGCGATGAGACCCTCGACCCTGAGCGTGAGCAGTGGCTCAAGGATTATTTCGCGACCGACATCATGCCGGTCATCACGCCCCAGGCGATCGACCCGGCGCACCCCTTCCCCTTCGTTGCGAACCAGGGGATCGGCGTGCTCTTCTCGCTCAACCGCATCGCCGACAACGCGCCGGTCATGGAGATGGTGCTGATCCCAGCGCCCCTGCCGCGCTTCGTGCGCATCCCCGGCGATGAGGCGGCGTGGATCTCCATCGAGGACCTCATCTGCCGCAACGCAGGGACCCTCTTCCCCGGCTTCAAGGTGGGCGGGCACGGCGTGTTCCGCATCCTGCGCGACTCCGACCTCGAGATCGAGGAAGACGCCGAAGACCTCGTGCGCTACTTCCGCTCGGCGATCCAGCGCCGCCGCCGCGGCCTTGTCATCGTGCTCCAGCTTCAGGGCAAGTTCGATCCGGCGGCCGAGGAAATGCTGCGCGGCCAGCTCGGCCTCGACCAGGCGCTGATCATGAAGACCGAGGGGCTGATCGGCTTCTCGGGCGTCTCGGCAATCTGCGACGAGGACCGCCCGGAGCTCAAGTTCGAGCCCTATTCGCCCCGCTATCCCGAACGCGTCCTGGAGCATGACGGCGACATCTTCGCCGCGATCCGCGAGAAGGACATCATCATCCACCACCCTTACGAAAGCTTCGAGGTGGTGATCGACTTCCTGCGCCAGGCCGCGCGCGACCCGGACGTGATCGCGATCAAGCAGACACTCTACCGCGCCGGCAAGCAGTCCGCGATCATCTCCGCCCTCATCGCGGCGGCCGAACAGGGGAAGTCGGTGACCGCCGTGGTCGAGATCAAGGCCCGCTTCGACGAGGAGCAGAACCTGCTGTGGGCCGGTCAGCTCGAACGCGCGGGCGTCCAGGTGATCTACGGCTTCATCGACTGGAAGACCCACGGCAAGGTCTCGATGGTGGTGCGCCGCGAAAGCGACCTGGGCAATGGCCGGGGCGGCTATCGCACCTACTGCCACTTCGGCACGGGCAACTACCACCCGATCACCGCGCGCATCTACACCGACCTTTCGTATTTCACGGCCGACCCTGCGGCGGGCCGCGATGCGGGCAAGCTCTTCAACTTCGTCACCGGCTACGTCGAGCCGGACGAGACCGAGCTGCTCGCCATCTCGCCCATGACGCTGCGCTCGCGACTTTATGAACTGATCGATGTCGAGATCGCGAACGCCAGGGAGGGCAAACCCGCCGCGATCTGGGCCAAGATGAATTCGCTCACCGATCCCGAGCTGATCGACCACCTCTACACCGCCAGCCAGGCGGGCGTGGACGTCGACCTCGTGATCCGCGGCATCTGTTGCCTCAGGCCCGGCATCGAGGGCTTCTCGGAGAACATCTCGGTCAAATCGGTGATCGGCCGCTTCCTCGAACACAGCCGCATCTGGGCCTTCGCCAACGGCGCGGACCTCCCCAGCCGCCAGGCCGAAGTGCTCATCACCTCGGCCGACGGAATGAGCCGCAACCTCGACCGGCGCGTCGAGATCATGATCCCGATGCGCAACAAGACGGTCCACGACCAGGTGCTCGACCAGGTCATGCTGGCCAACTTCATCGACACCGAGCAGTCCTGGCTGCTCCACCCCGACGGCACATCGGAGCGCGTGGGCGAGGTCGAGGAGCCCTTCAACCTGCACCGCTATTTCATGACCAATCCCTCGCTTTCGGGGCGCGGTGCTTCGCTTGCCAGTGGACGAAAAGTGCCCAAGCTCTCGCTTCGACGGGGGAATATCTGACATAGGGCCCAAGTTCTGACACAAGAGTGTCGGAACAAGGTCCCTCTCGGATTCGTCTGGAAAGCATGATCGGCATCAGCCACTCGAGCGAAAAGCGCGCGATTATCGACATCGGTTCGAACACCGTGCGCCTCGTCATCTACAACGGGCCGCTGCGCGCGCCCGTTGTCATGCTGAACGAGAAGGTCAACGCGCGCCTTGGCCGTGACCTCGACCGCGACGGCACGCTCTCGGAAAAAGCCTTGAAGACCGCGCTAGGCGCGCTGGAACGCTTTTCGCGCCTGCTGGCACTGCACCGGGTGCGCGATGTCGACTGCGTGGCGACGGCTGCCGCGCGCGATGCCAGCAATGGCCCCCAGTTCCTGGAGGCCGTGCGCGGCTTTGGCCTCTCGCCCCGCCTGCTTTCGGGCAACGAGGAAGCGCGCGCCAGCGCCCATGCGGTCATCGCCGCCTTTCCTGGCGCGCATGGCACCGTGGCCGACCTTGGCGGCGGCAGCCTGGAACTCATCGGCGTGGAGAACGGCACGATCAGCCCGCGCGGCATCACCATGCCGTTCGGCACCCTGCGCCTGCCGGGCCTGCGCAGCAATGACGCCAAGGCCTTTTCCACCGTGGTGCACGAGCGCCTCGCGGCCAACGGCTGGAACGGCGGCAAGGACGAGCCGCTCTACATCGTGGGCGGTTCCTGGCGCGCGCTCGCCCAACAGGCCATGCGCGAATTGAAATGGCCGGTCGATGACCCCCACGGCTTCGCGCTTCCCGCCGACGATGTGCTGCGCATCGCCCGCCAGTTCGCCAAGGGCCGGATCGAAAACCCGGACCCACGCATTTCCTCCTCACGCCTCGCCAGCCTGCCCGACGCGGCTGCGCTGCTCGCCGAACTGGTGATCGCCCTCCAGCCGAGCGAGATCGTGTTTTCCTCCTGGGGGCTTCGTGAAGGCCTGCTCTACGCCCAGCTCGAACCCGAAGTGCAGGCCGAACCGCCGATGCTCGCCAGCGTCGCCGGTTTCGCGCTTGGCGTACGGGTCTCGGCCGAGGAAGCGGTCGCGGTGGCCAAGTGGACTGCACCGGTCTGCGACGATGGCGAGGATAGCAACGGACACGGCCCGGGCAACGAGAACGACCGCATCCTGCGCCAGGCCTCGACGCTTCTGGCTCTGGCCGCCATGCGCACCGAGCCCAACCTGCGCACCGAGGAAGCCACGACCTGGGCGCTGCGCAAGCGCTGGATCGGGCTCGACATGCGCGGGCGCGGGATGATGGCCATGACCGTCTTTGCCAACGCGGGTCTCTCGGGCATTCCCGAACCCTTCGACCGGCTGGCAACGCGCGCCGATCTCGACCGCGCGATCGGCTGGGGCCTTGCCATCCGCCTGTGCCGCCGCCTTCACGGCGGATGCCATACCGCGCTCGATCTCAGCCAGCTTGCCACGACGCCCGAGATCATCACGCTCTCGCTCCAGGAGCGCGGCCTGCCGCTGTTCAATCCGGCCGCCGCCAAGGACATCAAGGCGCTGGGCGAATGGCTGGGCCGCTCCTGGCGGGTACTTGGCCCGGACGACGAAGTGATTGCCGAAGGCTGATCCCAGCCCCCAGGATCCCAGGCCTCGCCCACTCCGCACACGAAAAAGCATTTACTTTCGGTATCTCCAGCACATCCCCTGCTTGCATCAGGGTTTATCCCGATGGGGTTCTCTCCAGCCCTGCGCGAGCCTAGCTGCCGGTCGTCGACATCGGCGACACGCCCATTGCAAGGACTGGAAACCGGCTCATGGACACAGAGAACCGCCCTCCCCTCACTCGGACCGAAACGCGCGCGCCGTCCGATGTCTCACGGCGCAAGCTGCTCCAGGGCTCCAGCCTGCTGGCCGCCCTTCCGGTCATCGGCAAGCTCGCCGCACCGCGCCGCGCGCTCGCCCAGTCGGGTAGCGCCAGCCGCCCCAACATTCTCGTCATCTGGGCCGATGACGTGGGCATGTGGAACCTCAGCGCCTACCACCGCGGCATGATGGGCCACAAGACGCCCAACATCGACCGCATCGCCCAGAAGGGCATGCTGTTCATGGACCACTACGCGCAGGCCTCGTGCACGGCGGGCCGCGCCGCCTTCATCACCGGCCAGTACCCGATCCGCACCGGCATGAGCACGGTCGGCCTGCCCGGCTCCGAGCTCGGCCTCCAGAAGGAAGACCCGACGCTTGCGAGATGCTCAAGCCGCTGGGCTATGCGACCGGCCAGTTCGGCAAGAACCACCTGGGTGACCGCGATGAGCACCTGCCCACCGCGCACGGCTTCGACGAGTTCATGGGTATTCTCTACCACCTGAACGCGGGCGAATATCCCGAGCAGTACGACTACCCCAAGGACAATCCCGCCTTCCAGCAACGCGGCGTGGTCCACACCTGGGCGGACGGCAAAGGTGGCAAGAAGATCGAGGACCTGGGCCCCTTCGGGCAGGAGCGCCAACGCCATCTCGACGATGAGTTCCTCAAGGAATCCAAACGCTTCATAAGCGACGCAGCCCGCGCCGGAACGCCCTTCTTCGTGTGGCACAACACCACGCGCATGCACTACCGCACCAACCTGCCGCCCGAGTACGACGGCGTCACCGGCTATGGCCTTTACGCCGATGGCATGGAACAGCTCGACGATCAGGTTGGCCAGTTGCTCGACCTTCTCGAGGAGCTGGGCGTGGCCGACAACACCATGGTCATGTTCTCGACCGACAACGGCCCTGCCTGCAATTCCTGGCCCGATGGCGGCAACACCCCGTTCCATGGCGAAAAGGGCGTGGGCGGCTGGGAAGGCGGCTTCCGCGTCCCCATGATGGTGTCCTGGCCCGGGCACATTCCGGCGGGCAC